>NZ_JAVFVU010000001.1 GCF_030929615.1 Dyadobacter sp. LHD-138
GGAGCAATATTTTTCTCTTCAAGGTAGATGTTCAAGCCAGGAATAGACTCCACAATTTTGGTAAGCTCGAAATATTCAAGGATGCCTTCTGGCAAAAGGATACGGACTAAGGCTTGATAAGATTCGTTCAACACAAACGGGATTGGTTCGGGCTACAAAGCAAATAATTTATTTCATTCCCCCCAACTTTTCAGCTTGATCCCAATTTTTCCACGTAACCTGTGCCGTAACCTGAGGTGAATTGTTGAAGTAAATTGGTCTAAAAACAAGAAAACCACATACTTGCATATGTGGTTTTATTTGCGATTACGTCCAATTAAGGCTCACCTGCAGAGAGAGAGGGATTCGAACCCCCGGTAGGTTACCCTACAACGGTTTTCAAGACCGCCGCATTCGACCACTCTGCCATCTCTCTGTGTGCTTCGGCGTATCCGAATCATGGTGCAAAGGTAGAAAAAAAATGTTTACATACAACTATTGAGAGAAAATATTTTTTGAAAAAAGATTCAAAAAATACGCTTCAAACACCTAAATAGCTACTTTACAGAGATTTAGTCCATTGATTTTTTTTCCAAAAAATCAATATTTCCCAATCTTTCAATCCCCGATTACGGCTTTACTCACGATTACTACCGTCTTTGTCAAGTCTTCAATTTTATAACGATCATCTGTTCTAAACCCAATGATCCAAAGGATATCTCCGTTGCCGTTCAGCAGCACTTTCACTTTTTGCTTTTGATTTATGTTCAATTTTAAATCAATGAGCAGATCACTCACTTTTTTCCTTTTCCCTTTCATCCCAAGCGGGCAAAAACGATCTCCTGTCTGCCAGTTCCGGACGGTCAGTGGAAATATTAGTCTTTCCGAATCAAAATAGGCCCGGTTTGCATTTACTTCCAGCTGAGAATCTGTCGACCAGGTTTGCTTCTTGACATTTAAAACGATCGACCCATGCTGATAAAGTCCTTCATAAGCTTCAATGACTAAATTTCCCTCAGGACTATCCCTCTTTTTTTTCGTAAGAATAAACACCTCCCGGTCTTTCAAAACGCTGTGGGAAGCCGAATGGAATATTTTACCCGATAAACCCTTGGCCGATTTATATATCTCCTCAGCCTGATGATAGCTAAATCCGGAATGCTGCAAAATAAACCAAAGCCGGTATGCAGGTTCCGGTGCAGCAGCCAAAACTTCAATCGATATGTATAAATCTTCGCCAACCTTTTTTACCGCTTCCTTCTGCCAGGTTTGCAAAAAACCTTCCAATAACACCTCAGCAGATTTTAATCGTTGACTTGTTGTCTTAAAAGTCGTTTCCAATGAAGGATTAATCTTTTTAAGAACCGGAATCACTTCGTGCCGAACCAGATTTCGTTTGTAATAATGACTTGCATTGGAACTATCCTCCCGCCAGGCCAGCTGATAATCGCTCACGTATTGCCTGATTTCATCTCTTGAAGCAAAAAGCAACGGCCTGATTAATTTATTATTCTGAACGGCAATCCCGTGCAATCCAGCCAAACCCGTACCACGAACCAGATTTAAGATCACCGTCTCAAAAGAATCTCCGGCATGATGGGCTGTCGCTATCGTTTCATAATGATTTGTGGATCTGATTTCTTCAAACCAGTCGTAACGCAAATCTCTGGCAGCCATTTGGGTCGATATGCCCTGCGCATGTGCATAATCTTTCGCTGCCAATTTCTTTACGAAAAATGGGAATCCGTATGATGCAGCGAGATTTCTGACAAATAATTCGTCCCCTTCCGACTCCTCTCCTCTCAGACCAAAATTACAATGGGCAATGCCGGCAGAAAACCCGGCGCGGTGAAATAAATGTGCCAAAACCACGGAATCCATCCCGCCGCTGACAGTCAAAAGTGTCGACTTTCCGGCAATATCCAGTTTTTGTTGGTTAATAAAAGTTAAAAAAGCCTCCAACATAACATGAAGCGTTGTATTTGATGTAATTTTGCCGAACATATCAACAGATCTCTTTTACCCGGAACACGACAAATGAGGCAATAGTCCTCATTTCAAAGGTAAAAGAAACCATAGCAAGATGAAGAAAAAAATATTTATAAAACTTTGCAACCCTTTTAAACTTTTGTGCGTCATATCAATCAAAGACCATATAACAAGACTGACGTTCTTTGCCTTACTGTTTACCTCGCCGTATCTTATGGCCCAGAGAGTAAATCCGGCTGCGCAAGCCGGACCAGCAACCGATATTGTGGAGCTTTTGAAATCTGACGAACTTGAACTGATCAGTGAAAATGGTATAGACAGCCGTCGGGTGACCCATGGGATTTTCAAGCACAAGGGCGCGCTTTTGTATAGCGATCTGGCCATTCAAAATGTCAGCACAAATATCATTGAAGCTTACGGAAATGTCAGGATCGTACAGGGGGACACGATCACGGTGACCGGAGATACGCTGCATTATTACGGTAATAGCCGGTTGGCGATTGTCAGCGGACGAAAAGCCGTTTTGAAAGACAAAAAAAGCACACTAACCACCCGGAGAATCGAATACGATATGGCAAACGGGATTGCCAATTATAAAGTCCCGGGACGTACCGTCGATGCCGAAAATGTCCTGACCAGCAATGAAGGTTTTTACAACACCAATACGAAGGATTTTACCTATTACAACAAAGTAAAACTGGTAAATAAAAAATATACGCTGACTACCGATACTTTACTCTATAACTCCGTCACAAAGTGGGCGTATTTTAATGGTCCAAGCAAAATTGTGAACAAAGACGGAACGCTTTTGAGTAAAAAAGGTCAGTACAATTCACTGACGGGTGAATCGGTTTTTAAAACCAGGACAACCGTCGACAATGACACCTATACCCTAACGGCCGATTCACTTTTTGTTGACGGACAAAAAAACAATGGACAGGGAAAAGGAAATGTGGTGATCGTTGCAAAAAAAGATAACACAATTCTCAACGGTGACCACGGATTTTACAGAAAAGCAGAAGGTTTTTCGAAAATTTACGGGCGTGCTTATGTCAGAAATGTTGTTTCAAATGACACATTGTACATCAGAGCTGACACCTTGTACTCTTTTGAAAATCTAAAAGATAGTACGCGCAGACTCGTTGGAGACAGAAATGTTTTTATTTATAAGTCTGATTTTCAGGGAAAATGTGATTCTGTGAGTTATAATACCGCTGATTCCACGATTTTGTTTTTCAAGAAACCGATCTTGTGGAGCAATCAGCATTATCAGATGGAAGGTGACACGATCAGTGCTTTTTTGGTAAATAATGCGATTAACCGGATACTATTGAGGAGCAAGGCTTTTGTAATCACGGAAGACACACTTGTACATCAGTATAATCAGGTGAAAGGAAGAACGATCAATGCATATTTTGCAGCCGAAAGCAAACTCCGGCAGGTGCTGGTAGACGGCAATGGCGAAAGCGCTTATTATGCAATTGATGATAAAGAAAAAATGATTGGACTGAACCGTGTAGAGTGTGGAAAAATGAACCTTCTTTTTGTCGACAACAAGGTAAACAGGATCGCGTTTATCGGTAAACCAGACGGAAGATTGATACCACCCCGACAAATTAAACCCATCGAAAGACAGTTGGATGGCTTTAACTGGCGTGTTTCAGACAAACCGACGAAGAAAAAAACGTTATGGCTCGAATAATCCGCTTTATTTAAGTATTTCAAGCGATTCAGGCACGATTATTTTACACTTAAAAATAAAAACGCCCATTCGCACAATATATTTTGAAGTTCCAAATTTTTCTCTATATTTTTGTAAAGTACTTTTGAATGAGGCTAGTAGGAGTTGATAAAAGTATTACGAATTATTGCTATGAAAAAAACTGTACTTTATTTAATAATATGCACATTCTTTGCCTGGACCGGAATCCAAGCCCAAACCGTCGCGAACGGTAGCCGCTTAAATTTAACGCCTAAAAAGAAATCAATACCTGCGGGAGACCTGAAGTTTTCAAATGTGCCTGCTGTATTAAACTACAAACCGTTGTCTCTTCAAAAGCCGATGGCTTTGAATAATTTTTATAGAACACTTCTGTTTTCTAATACTTCCGCTACTGAAAGTACCGCTGTAATTCAATCCGAACCGGTTGAAAAAACGGTCGAAAAACGCAATCCCGTGGCGGAAAGCAGCGTTCGTACAGAAGAGCAGCTTTATTCCAATGATAAAATAACAGTATCCAATATTTACCCCAACCCTGCGAGTGAATACGCTGAGGTGGATTATGCCATGTCTTCCGAAATAAGAGACGCCAAACTGATTTTCTATAATGTACTGGGCTCTCAGATGCAGGAATATTCTCTTTCGAAAAACGAAAGTAAGCTCCGGATCAACACGCGTGAGATGTCAACCGGGTTATACTTCTACCAATTGGCGCTGGACGGCAAAAAAGTAGCAACAAAAAAAATGCTCGTACGCCATCAACAATAGATTTTCAACAATACTATTATTAGCTGCGCATTCGTTAAGGATGATGTAGCTTTTTTTTATTATCTTTGCAGCTATATGCTAAAAAACAACCGTGCAAGTTATTTCTTGCTATTTTTTGCCGTACTTATAATTACTTCCTGTAGTAAGTTTTCCAAATTACAGAAGACTGGTACAGACCAGCAGAAGTATGATGCCGCGATGACCTACTATAAGAAGGGTGACTTCTATCGGTCCGGTCTTCTGTTTGAAGAACTTATACCTTTGCTTAAAGGTAGTAATGAGTCAGAATTGGCACAGTTTTATTATGCTTATACCCAATATCAGCAGGGCCAATACAATACGAGCCAGTTTTTGTTTAAGAAGTTTTACGATACTTATGCAAGAAGTGATTTCGCTCAGGAGGCATTGTATATGCATGCTTTTTCTCTGTATAAAGATTCTGCCCCGCACAATTTAGATCAGGCCAGTACTTTCACGGCGATCTCTGCGATGCAGGATTTCATCAACACGTATCCGCAAAGTACATTTAGGGATGAGTGTACTAAATACATTCTTGAACTGCGTGAAAAACTTGAACTAAAAGCTTACGACAAAGCGAAGCTATATTATAAGATCAGTGAGTTCAACCCGATGTCACTTAAAGCAGCGGTAATCTCAATTGACAATTTCCGTAAAGATTTCCCTGATTCTAAATTTAATGAAGAACTGGCATTTCTGAAAGTTGAGTCGCAGTACAATTTAGCGAGCAATAGTTTTATTTTAAAACAGAAAGACAGATATCTTGACGTCATCAAGTTTTACAAGGAAATGGTGGATAAATATCCGACTGGCAAATACCTGAGTAACGCAGAAAAAATGTACGATGACAGCCAAAAACAACTGGAAGTTCTTGCACAAGCCGAAAAAGAGCGTCAGAAACTATTGGAAGCTCAACCGGATTCCGGCACGAAGCCGACAAAGGTTACAGCATCTAACAGCACGGATCAAAAGCAAAATTAACATGACCGGCGAGCCAGTCAATATATAAAGATTTTTAACTATATCATCAAAGTAAGCATGGCAACGAATCCATCCATCATTACCCGCGATACGGACAAAATAGCTGACGTAACAGGGAATTTATATGAGTCGGTATCGGTAATCTCAAAAAGAGCGCGTCAGATATCCAGCAAAATGAAAGAGGAACTCAATAACAAGCTTGCTGAGTTTGCTTCGGGAGTTGACAATCTGGAAGAGGTTTTTGAAAACCGTGAGCAGATTGAAATTTCTAAATTTTACGAGCGTATGCCTAAAGCAGGCAGTATTGCTATCGACGAGTTTATCGACGGAAAAACTTATCATAGCTACAGAGATACTTCTGAGGAATAATTTCTCATTATTCTTTTACATAAAAACCAGTCGTAAACATTAATTTTGTTCTTACGACTGGTTTTGCTTTACCAGGAATCGTATTACGGCAAATGGACTGGTAAAACGCCTGTCATAAAAAACGCTCTATCATAAAAATAAACGTGCTTCTGCATTTAAAAGGTTGGATCTGAAAGGCAAAAAAATATTGCTTGGTGTTTCAGGCAGCATAGCGGCTTATAAATCTGCGTTACTTGTCAGATTGCTCGTGAAAGAAGGAGCGGAAGTTCAGGTTGTCATGACTGACACTGCACAACAGTTTATCACGCCCCTAACCCTCGGAACATTATCCAAACGCCCTGTTTACAGCGCATTTACACAATCTGAAAACGGGACCTGGAATAACCATGTGGACCTGGGATTATGGGCCGACATGATGGTAATAGCCCCCGCCACGGCCAGAACGCTCTCCAAATGTGCTACGGGCAACTGTGATGATTTATTGACAGCTATTTACCTCTCCGCACGCTGTCCGGTATTTTTTGCCCCGGCCATGGATGTTGACATGTATCGCCATCCGTCAACGCGGCATAACCTGAATACGCTTATCAATTTTGGCAACCGGATTATTGAGGCCGAATATGGCGAACTTGCCAGTGGATTAATTGGAGAAGGCCGGCTGGCTGAGCCTGAAAAAATTACAGCTGACCTGATCGCTCATTTTGCAAAAAAAACTGTCGCCGCCAAAAAGAGAGTACTGATAACGGCAGGCCCCACGGCCGAACCCATAGATCCCGTTCGGTATATCAGCAACCGGTCTTCCGGAAAGATGGGCTATGCCCTTGCAAAAGCCTTTGCCCAGGCTGGCGCCCAGGTGACACTGATCAGTGGTCCCACAAATCTGCCGACACCAGATGAGACGATCAAACGGGTTAATGTGGAAACGGCTAAACAAATGCTCGATAAAACACAGGAATATTTTTCCGAAAATGATGTGGTTATTTTCTCAGCAGCAGTCGCCGATTATACACCTGCCCGGGTGGCCGATCAAAAAATAAAAAAGCAGGGAAATGAAATGAAGCTGGACCTGATCAAAACCGGTGACATTGCCGGCACATTAGGTCTTCAAAAAAAAGACGGTCAGTTGCTTGTCGGTTTCGCGCTCGAAACGGAAAATGAGCTGGAACATGCAAAAGACAAATTACGTCGCAAAAACTTTGACTATATTATCCTGAATTCACTCAATGATGCCGGATCGGGATTTGCACACGATACCAACAAAATTACCGTTATTGATAAGCTGGAAAATGTTCAGCATTTCCCTCTGAAATCAAAACATGAGGTAGCACAAGATATTTTAAATATTATTCTGAATAAATGGAGCGAAGCATGAAAAGATTTATCATTCTTTTTTTAGGTTTGGCCGGCTTTTTTTCCGGAACAGCATCTGCCCAGGAATTGCAATTTACGGTGAGCCTTAACTATGATCAGCTGGTTGCACAGCAAAAAACGGACCCGCAGTCGATGACCAAACTGCAATCCTACATCAGTGATTTTTTGAACAATACGAGCTGGACCAAAGAGACTTTTTCCAAAGACGAAAGGATCAAGTGTAAACTGAACATCAACCTGACCCGCTCTGTGACCCAGGGAACTTTCGAAGGAACCGCTCAGCTGATCATTGCCCGCCCAGTTTTCAATGCCAGTTATGAAACGGTGTTGTTCAGTTTCGTAGATAGAAACTTTTCATTTAATTACCTACCAACCACGCAGTTGTATTTCAACGAAAACAGTTACACGGACGAACTACCTTATATTTTAGCATTTTACGCCTACACAGCCCTGATATTTGATTTCGATTCATTCAGTAATCTTGGCGGAACACCTTATCTTCAAAAAGCATTTAATCTGGCCAATCTCGCGTCCGGTGCGCCTACGGCGGCAAAAGGCTGGGACCAGCGTAAAAGTGCGGATTCTCGTAACAGATACTGGCTTATCGAAAACCTGATGAGTCAGCAGTTTATTCTTTTTAGAGAAAGTCTTTATAACTACTATCGTCAGGGACTGGATGTTGCCACGCAAAACCCGGCGCAGACCCGCACAAAAACACTGGATTTGTTGAACTCAATCAAAGCAGTAGCGCAATTACGGCCCGGCAGCGTGGTCGTGAATTCATTTTTTGACTCGAAATCCGACGAAATTTTCCAGATCATGAAAGAAGCTACGCCAGAAGAAAAGAAGGCGGCACAGTCTATTCTGGTTAATCTCGACCCTTCAAAAACCCAGCTTTATCAAAGACTGACACAATAAACCCATTCAAATTTTCATTTAGTTATTCAACACAAACACATGGGTAAACGCCTGGTTCGAATTAATTCCGGAAATATTTTTCAAGAACTTGAAAAGTTAAAAGGTGTGGAGCTTAATGCAATATCACAAACGGGAAAGACCTATTTCGGGAAGCTAGTTTCGGTGACAAATGAATATTTAACGATGTCGGACACCAGGCAACATAGCCATAAATTCGCGATCCACGATCTTTATGAAGTAGTTTACGATGCACAAAGCAAGCTTTAAATCACTGTTTGTTCGGGCAATTGACGGGGCATCGCATTAAAGAACTACTTGTGTTTCCTATTTGACGATAACATAGCTATATTCGTGTCAAAGTCGAATCCGTACCACCTTGAACCGTGACCGGGTTTTACCAACGTTGACAATCTGCTTACATAAGGCATGCTTTCAAATTTACTTATTAAAAATTACGCCCTGATCAAGCAACTGGAAATGTCGCCTGATCCAGGTCTGAATATTATTACGGGTGAAACGGGTGCAGGTAAATCGATTATGCTCGGTGCAATTGGGCTTTTGCTTGGTAACCGCGCCGATATAAAATCGCTTTATGATCCTAACGAAAAGTGCGTAATTGAGGGCAGCTTCGATCTTTCCGGCTATGATCTTTCCCCTAACTTCGAAGAAGAAAATCTTGATTTTGCGGAAGAATGTATTGTTCGGAGAGAAATTTCGGTTGGCGGAAAATCCAGAGCTTTTATAAACGATACCCCCGTTAACCTGGATACACTAAAAAGAATCAGCGGTCAATTGCTGGATATTCACTCGCAGCACGATTCGATTTTGCTGGGAAGTAACGAATTTCAGTTGCAGGTCGTCGATACCTACGCAGAAAATTTCGGGTTGCTCCATGCTTATCGTAAAAACTTTAACGCCTATAGAGACGCTGCGCGGGCTTACGAAGCTTTGAAAAATGAAGCAGTTCAGCTCAGGAAAGCGTTCGATTACGATCAGTTTTTATATCAGGAGTTAAGCAATGCCGGCCTTCAGAGTGGCGAGCAGAATCAGCTTGAACAGGAACTGACTATACTTGAAAATGCCGTTGAGATCCGGGAACGTCTTCAGTTGGCCTATACCTATCTTGACAATCCGGAAAACTCTATCCTTGAGTTTTTAAAAAGTGCCGTTTCGTCCATTACACAGGCCAGCAGGCTTGTACCTGCCTATGAGCCCCTACGCGAAAGAGCGCAAAGCAGTCTGATAGAATTACGTGACCTGGCTGATGAAATTGATACGATCAGTTCTTCGGTCGATATTGACGAAGGCCGAACAGCGCTGGTACGTGAGCGCCTGGATTTAATCTATCAGCTGCAAAAAAAGCACCATGCTTCAACCATCGACGAGCTTATCGGTATTTTCGACGAGCTGGGTAAAAAAGTGGGGACCGTTTTGAATCTTGACGAATCGTTAGCCAAGGCGCAAAAGTTGGTTTCCAAAACGGAAGAAATCATGCTTAAAAGTGCTCAGGCTTTGTCAAAAGAGCGGCACAAGGTGATTAAAACGATAGAGTCCCTGATCATTGAACGCCTTATCGAACTGGGTATACCGAACGCATCTTTATCCATACAAATTACCGAAACACAGCCATCCAGTGAAGGAATCGACTCGATCGCTTTTCTTTTCAGCGGCAATAAAGGATTGGCTTTACAGGAACTGCGGCAGGTAGCTTCGGGGGGAGAATTTTCCCGCCTGATGATGGTCATCAAGTATATTCTTGCCGATAAACGTAAACTTCCGACCATTATTTTTGACGAAATCGATACCGGTGTTTCCGGAGAAATTGCCAAAAAGATGGGCAAGATGATGATCAAAATGTCAGACAATCACCAGATTATTGCCATCACGCATTTACACCAGATCGCAAGTAGCGGAAAGGCACACTATTTTGTATACAAAGATCATTCGTCGGAAAAAACAGTCAGTAAGATTAAGAAATTGTCGATTGATGAGCGCGTGATGGAAATTGCCCAGATGATCGGCGGCCACAACCCTACCGAGTCTGTCATTAATAATGCCCGTGAAATGATTTTAAAGGCTAATTGATTAGCCACCATGAACAACCCACATAAATTATGAAACAATACATACTTGCACTTGGGATAAGCATTTTGCTTTTTTCCTGCAATACAGATGCCGACAGAGTATTGGAGCTCGAAAACGAAGTGATGCAGATTCATGACGAGGTAATGCCGCAAATGGACGATATCATGACGCTAAAGTCAAAGCTGTCCAAAAAAATTATGCGTATGGATAGTCTTCAAAATGAGGGTGTGGCCGGAAATAATCTGGCGGAAGAGCGTATGAAAGCGACTGAAATTAATCAGAAACTAAACGATTGTGATAAATTGATGATGGACTGGATGCATGCCTACCGTGGCGACTCTGCGAAAAAGCTTAAAGCAGCTGATGCAATCATCTATTTCGAGAGCCAGAAAAGTAAGATTATTGAGGTTAAAGAAATTACTTCCAGAACAATACAGGAAGCGAAATCATTTTTAGATTAAAAGAACATGTTTGATTTACAGTACAAAAAAATTTACGGTACAGCAGTTGTCTTGCTGATCACAGCATTGACATTGTGGAGTTGCAACGGCGAAAAGAAAAAATTACCAATACTTGGCGAACGTGACTGGGTGACAAAAAAGGTTGACGGAAAAGATGTAGTGGATACCATTTACAACCAAATCCCTCCTTTTTCCTTTACGAATCAATACGGAGATACCGTTACGGAAAAAATTGTAGAGGGGAAGATCTACGTAACTGACTTTTTCTTCACCTCCTGCCCTACCATTTGTCCGGTTATGAAAAGACAAATGACCAAAGTATATAATGAGTTTAAGGGAAACCCTGACGTGATGATCCTTTCCCATACCATTGATCCTGAACATGACACGCCAAAGGTCTTAAATACCTTTGCAAAAGATCTGGGAATTGAAGGCGATCAATGGCAGTTTCTGACTGGCCCGAAGGAAAATATTTATGCCATCGGTCAAAAAAGCTACTTATCTGCTGCCCAGGAAGACAAAACCGCCGAAGGAGGATTCCTTCACAGCGGCGCATTCATTCTGATTGACAAAGACAAATATATCCGCGGTATGTACGACGGAACCACCGAAGAAGGAACCCAGAAACTACTGAAGGACATGAAAATTTTATTAGAAGAGTACAAAAAATAGTTTGTCTCCGGACATTCAGCGTAATGATAAAAAAAGCATTATTTTTTATTACCGCTTTCGCAGCCTTTTCATGCCAAAGTGCTGAGGAGCTCAAAAGTGAACAGTATTTTGCAGAAGGCTATCAGCTGTATACTACAAATTGCGCCAATTGCCACCAGGCCGACGGAAAAGGAATGGCGAACTTATATCCCCCGCTGGTTGGATCCAAAATGATACAGGACAAAATTGCTATGTCCTGTGTTATCAAAAATGGTATGAAGGATACGATTATCGTGAACGGCAAGGCTTTCAGCAGGCCCATGCCTGCAAATGCTGCGCTAAAAGAATTGGAAATTGCTGAAATTATAACCTACGTCAACATGAAATGGGGAAAGGACAGTGTCTACACCCCCACTGAGACGGTTATCAAAGCATTGGAAAGCTGCCGAAAACACTAGAGTTCTTTGAACTTCATTTTAAAGGTGCCATTCGGGAATTTTATATGTGAAAAATCCTGTTCGGCATCCATTCCCTTGCCATTCACCACATCGTTGGTAACGGAATTTCTTACCGACACGAATTTTTCGGTGAACACTTTCCGCGTATCCGGGCTCCAGCTGAGTTCGGTTGTAGTCAATATTTCCTTCGTTTCTGATTTCACGACCCGAACGTTCCCTTTTACCAGATAAACATTCTTGCGCGGATCAAAACGCCCGGAATCTGCACGTAAACGGGTGATTACCATGCTGCCCGTCGGATCATAGAAATTAATATTTACCGTATCTGGAAACACGATATCTTCGTTCTGATAGCGCAGTCGTTTGGGTGTTTTCATGATCACCTTTAAAATTCCCTGCTCGCTGTATTTCACATCCACGCCATTGACAATTTCAACGGGACCGGTATAGGGCTTACCAACTTTATCCTTGTTGGGTTCACAGGCCATGCATAAAATTCCCGCAACGACCAGAATACAAAAAGGAGATAAGAATTTATCTCCTTTTTGTATTAAACTACATATATTTTTAATACCTAACATACGTATAGGTCGGCTTTCTTAGTCGATTTTTTGTTTTTGAAACCAACTCTCTCTCAGCGTTAATCCGAGCGCTACCTTTCCATAACGTTCGCGGATCATGCCGGTACCCATCACGCCACGCTGACCTCCGATGAAGGAAAGAGAAACAAAGTTCTGGTAACCACGGCCCATTGGGAAAGTAAACCCAAGACTGAAATTGGTGTCTTTAATATTGTTTTCCTTAACCACGTAAGGTGTGTTTCCTGTACTGAATCCCGCACGATAACGGACATTGTCAAAGTAACTCAATGAACCGAAGCGCGGTGTATATTCAACGCCCAAATGCATGCGGTCCACGTCGCTCAAACCATTTTTTGGGTCAGAGCTGCCAAAACTTCTGTAATCGGTCCATGATTCGTGGCTGTAATCGGCTGAAAGTGTCAGCTTATATGGCCATTCAAAGCTAAATCCAACCTGGTACTGGGCAGGAAGTTTTACCGAACCATTCCTTTTATTGACCAATGTATCAGGCTCAATGACCGGGAACGACGACTGGGTAAGTTCAAATGAAACGGTATTAACCGCATTGATCCTGGTTCCTAAGCTGTACGCACCACCCACATTCAGGTTAAGTTTGTTATTCTTTTTAATGGGAATTCTCAACGCAGCCCCACCCTTGAAAGCAATATCATTGTAAGTCGTACGATCATTAACACTGGCAAGGTAATCCGTTCCGTCACCAATGGCAGCCTCCGAAGCTTTACGCACATTGCCAAAAATGTAAGAACTCTCAAGACCAAGGCTCAAATATTTCCCGATCTGAACCGCATTGGTAATCGAAACTTTATTAATTCCGCCTTTCCCTGAATTGTAATAATCCGCGTAAATTGGTGTTCCTGCAATAATTTTAGACGACTTATTGGAGAAATCGGTAAAACTGTAAGGTTTGATACTTACACCCAGCGTCCACCTGCTGGCAACCGGGAAAGACAAAGCCACATAACCCAGATTTCCGCCGCCGTTGGTTTGCCGGGCCGATCCGGATTCAATCTTTTTATATTGTCCAACGACCCCGAAATCCAGTGTTGTAAATTTATTTCTCACCCATAAAGCCGGGTTAAGATTATTAATTTCAAAACTGTTTGCGGTACTGACCCCGGACTGGCCCATCCCGGAAGATCCAGTAAATGCGTCGCTATAAAGCTCTCCTAAACCCAGAGAAGAATATGGAGAGTTCCCCAATCCCTGTGCATTAACCTTTGATATTAAGACCGAACAATTGCATCCGAGCGTAATTGCTATCGTGAGTAATCCTATTCTATTGTAAAGCGACATTATATATTAAAATTCTGTTCAGTCCAATTAATACCAATTCCGGCACTGCAAATATGGGCGGTTTCAGGCTACTTTCAAAAAAAGGCACATCCCCGCCACAGATAACTACGCGTAAATGCGGCATTTTGTGACGGTATCTTTCAATTATTCCTTCTATCTCCGCAAGTACACCATTCATAACGCCACTTTGAATAGCTTCCTTCGTGCTTTTCCCTATCAATTCGGGATCATTTTCAGGTTCAAACAACGGGAGTCTCTTAGTAAACGTATGAAGTGCGTTAAACCGCATCCGAACACCCGGAGAAATTAATCCGCCCTGAAAAGTACCGTTCCCTTCCACAAGGTCGTAGGTGATACACGTTCCCATGTCCACGACCAGTACATCCTCTTTTGGAAACATCCAGTTGGCACCCGCTGCGGCCGCAACCCTGTCTGCTCCTAATGTGGCTGGTGTCAGGTAATTTTTCACGATCGGCACCGATGTTTCCCCCGTTAAATTCAGCACCGGAATATCTTCGCCCAGTGCTTTCAGAAAATCCGCGGCAGAACGGCTTACCGACGAATACATGATACGTTCCGGCAATTCCGATTTTATCAACTGAATAAGTTCCGGAAAACTCAGCCTCGTTTGATAACGAATTAAACTATCTCCTGAGAACCAGCCAATTTTCGCGTAGGTATTCCCGGAATCTACTACAATATTCATATTCCCACAAAAGTCTTCTTTTCTTGGGAGAAATACTAACATTCCATGAAAGACAGTCGCGATATATATCCGTAAAAAAATATTTATTCAAATCATGAAAATTGATTCCCGCAGAATTTGTTTTTAACAAAACACTTTTGTACCTTCGTTTCAATGGTAGTAAACCCCTTTACTATCCAAGTGCATCCAGCGTTCGTTAGCTCTCTAAACTGGCGAAAAAAAGTGATCTAAGAACCCATTTTCCACACTTCATTTTTCAATAAATTGCAACTTTTCCAGTTGATCTATATTAATTTACCTGATTGTAAAGTCTTTCACCCTAGACTCGTACAAGAAAAACACACATCACGCACCAATGACCATTACGTGACCCGAGAGCTGCGTTCTCCCATCATTTTCCATCTAAATTCACTATCCCATTAATCATCTGGTAAAGTTTATCTTTACTGTATATTTTCTGTATGCTTACAATTGATGAATTGAACCTTAAGCTCCTATCTGAGCTGAAAGAAATAGCAGGAAAAAACGGCATTCAGGACTATGCCAAACTTCCTAAAAAAGAACTAGTATCTAGAATTATCGCACAACAGGAACTTGAACAAGCCAGCGAGGCAGAAGCTCCCGAAGGCGATGAACCTAAGAAGAAAAGAGCACGACGTACAGTAGTTAACGAAACTGCTATACCTGTGAAACCTATAAATGTAAGGACCGGAAAACCGAGGAAAGATATTCTTTCCGACACAGCGGCATCTGCACCTCTTTTTGACACGGCGCCAAAGGCTGCTGAGGTCCCCGACACTTCCAGTGAAGAACCTGTTTCCGCTGATCCGATAGCCAGTGCAACACCCGCGAGACGTGAGGCTCCGGCAAGACGTGAAACACCGGCGAAAAATTTCGAGAAACCTGGCAAGCGCTTTGACACGCCAAAAAGAGATACCGTTTCTAAAAATATAGATTCGGCGACCGATCTTGATTCTGATGAAGACACATTGGAAGATCTTGGACGTGAAGAAGCTGCTCCGGCTGCTGAAAATGCGATTTCAAATGAAACTGCCAGCCAGGCGGACAATACCGAAACGCCTGAAAATACCGCTGTTGCTGCCAACGAAGAAAAACCGGCGCAACAACAAGGAGAAACCCCGGAGAGAAATACTCCTCAAGCCAACCAACCTTCTCTGCCAAGAGAGGATCCTTCCAACAAGATCAAACGCAACTATAATAATTACGTACGTGAATTTGACGGACTTATTATCAATGAAGGCGTTTTGGAAATCATGCAGGATGGCGGCTACGGATTCCTTAGATCTGCTGATTACAACTATCTGGCAAGTCCGGATGATATATATGTATCGCCTTCTCAAATCAAATTATTTGGCCTTAAAACCGGTGATACTGTAAAAGGTCAGATCCGCCCGCCGAAAGAAGGAGAAAAATATTTTGCACTGCTGCGGGTTGAAACGGTCAACGGCAAAACCACAGAAGAAATCAGAGACCGTATTCCTTTTGAATACCTTACGCCACTTTTCCCTGAAGAATGCTTAAGATTGAGCGGACGTCCGGATCAGTACTCAACACGTATCCTGGATTTGTTTGCTCCGATCGGAAAAGGACAGCGTGGAATGATCGTTGCCCAGCCTAAAACGGGTAAGACCGTTCTTCTGAAAGAAATTGCCAATGCGATCACCCGTAACCACCCGGAAGTATTTTTGCTGATCCTTCTGATTGACGAACGTCCGGAAGAGGTTACAGATATGCAACGCAGCGTGCGTGCGGAAGTTATTGCTTCTACTTTTGATGAGCAGGCCGACCGCCACGTGAAGGTTGCAAGCATTGTTCTTGAAAAAGCAAAAAGAATGGTAGAATGCGGTCACGACGTGGTGATCCTTCTGGATTCTATTACACGTCTGGCACGTGCCTATAACACAGTTGTTCCTTCATCCGGAAAAATATTATCCGGTGGTGTTGATGCTAATGCATTGCATAAGCCTAAACGTTTCTTCGGAGCGGCCAGAAATGTTGAAAACGGTGGTTCTCTAACCATCATCGCAACGGCGCTGATCGACACAGGTTCCAAAATGGACGAAGTTATCTTTGAAGAATTCAAAGGTACCGGTAACATGGAACTTCAGCTGGATCGTAAACTTTCCAACAAACGCGTATTCCCTGCTATTGACGTAATGGCTTCAGGTACACGTAGAGAAGATCTTCTTCTTGATAAAGAAACACTCAAAAAAGTCTGGATTTTAAGAAAACACATGTCGGATATGAACGCCATGGAGTCGATGGACTTCCTGCTGGATCATATGAAAGGCACCCGAAACAACGAAGAGTTCTTAATTTCAATGAACCGATAATCAGAGAAAGCCCCGGTCGCATCAGCACCGGGGCTTTTTTTATTAATATTTATTTGAAAATTACAATTTAAGGTTAATTTTATGTGACCGAATATACTTTTTTCAGTCCATTAATAAATTAATCCTTAAATACTTATGTCAAACAACAAAACACTATGGTGGATTTTACTTATTGGCTGGATGGGAGGATCAACCTACTGGCATGTTTGTAAAATCAAGCAGCTTTGCGATGCGCCACTCTCAACGTCTACGGTAAACACCGATACACACGCACCGACAATTACGCCGTTTACGATTGTAGACGGAACCGAGCTCAACCTGCAATCGACCGGTAACTTTGGTTTTGCCAAATCCGGAGCTGAGGCCAACATGAACGCCGTTAAGGCTGAGATTGATTCACTGGCTTCTTTTGCCGCCGCAAATCCTGGTAAAATCATTACAATCACCGGCTTGTACGCTTCACAGGAAACCAATACCACGTCATTCCCGAACTTAGGTATCGCGCGGGCTGCGGGCATCAAAACGTATCTGATGAGCAAGGGTTTGCCAGATTCTGTTTTTGTATTAAACGGGAAATTAATGGACGACCTTGTTTTCAGTCCCGATTCCATGAGCGGCGGCATTGACTTTACTTTTGCCAAACGTATTGCCACCACAGAAAATGACCTGGCTAATGAACAAAAGTACGAGAGTATCTTCAAGCCTATGGATCTTTATTTCCCTCCTGCGAGTGCAGAATACATCAAAACGGATGAAAACAAGAAATTTGTTGAAGAGGCCAAAAAGTTCATAGCTGAGCATAAAGATAAAAAACTGCTGCTAACCGGCCATACCGACAGCGATGACAGCGAAGCCTGGAATCTCACACTTTCCAAGAAAAGAGCTAATATTGTGAAAACGAAATTTATAGCGCTTGGAATGCCTGCTGACCGGATTCTTACTGACGGAAAAGGTGAATCGGAGCCTAAAGCGCCCAACGATACGCCGGCAGGAAAACGTGCTAACCGTCGCGTAACCATTGTGGTCCAATAGTTTTTATCCATACTAAACACCTTGTAACATGTTTGAATTAAATCCTCTTGCAAACCCCGATGCATTATGGCAGCATATACTGATGCTGGCCGTTGCAGCCGTTCTGGGATATATCATTGGCTATATTTCTGGTAAGAGCACCATAACAGACCTTGAAAACGAACTATCCAGACTCGACAGCGATCTGAAATACTGCCAGGATCAGAAAATTGTCATGGAAAAATCAAATAATCACACAAATTCGGTTCCTAACACCGCAGCTTCTTTACCTCTGACGGACCAAAAAGTTCAGGAAAGTGATTTCAAGGTCATCGAAGGCATAGGCCCTAAAATAGAAAGTGTTCTTAAAGACGCGGGTATCTATTCATTCCGTCAGCTAAGTCAGAAAACGCCGGAACAAATCTCAGCAATTCTTGTGAATTCGGATCCGCGTTATCAAATTCATGATCCTGCTACCTGGCCGCGTCAGGCAGAACTGGCCGCCAATGAAAACTGGGAGGAACTGCAAGCATGGCAGGACGAACTGAATGGAGGCCGAGTAGAATAATTTGATTCATCTTTTTACTTAAGATAACCAGACACATGATGATTTTCTTAGAAATTAATCCCTTCAACAGACCTGTCGCGATATCCGAAATATTGATTTTGCTGATTGCGGCAGCATTGATAGGCTGGCTGATAGCCAGGCTTATTGCCAATGGACGTATACGAGTACTCCGTGAATCCATAGAAGAAAGAAAGCTGGAACTCGCAGCGTGCCGTTCTCAAAAACTCGAATATAAATCCGCTGAACCGATGGTAGGCAAAGCATCCAAAACTGTCTACCCCATTGTTGAGCCTGTGGCGAAAAAAATCGATCCGGCACAGTTTGATGATTTGCAGCAGGTTGAGGGCATAGGACCAAAAATTGAAGAATTGATCAATAAGGAAGGTATTTATACTTTCGAACAGCTATCCAACACGTCACATATCAGGATCTCGCACATTCTTAAAAATGCGGGTCCGAGATTTCAGATGCATGACCCAACGACCTGGCCTGAGCAGGCAAGACTTGCCAAAGAAGGCAAATGGGATGATCTTCAAATTTTGAAGGACAAACTGATCGCCGGACGAAAATAATATTTGCCTACAAACAAAAATCCGCTCCCATTACGAGAGCGGATTTTTTGTTTTAAAACGTAAGCTCAATTAAAGACTCACGACGGTGCGCTGAATGAATTGTGTCAGATCCTTTCCGGTCAACAGGCCCTGAGACAATAACGCAAGGTCATAAACCTGTTTCGCCAATGTCTTTTGGTCATCTTCACTTTCAGTCTGAAGAATGCGTCCCAAAACCGGGTGATTGGCATTCACCGAAATGGTGTACATCAACGGCATGTCCCCAAACATGGAACGCTGCCCTGAAGACGCCTGCATATCCGTCATACGACGCATAAATTCTGGGAAAGTGATCACCACCGGCAATTCATCAACAGGCATTGCTTCAATTTTAACGGTACCCGCTTTGCTGCTTACCACTTCTTCAAACAATTTTTGCGCTTTTTCTTCCTCATCTTTCGAGATGATGCTCTCCAAAGTGATATCCTTTTCGATCAGTTTATCCAGAGTATCGGCATCGACACGTTTAACCTGCACTTTTTCAACCTTCTGCTCCAAAGTATTGATGAAATGAGAATCGATAACGCTCGTCAATGAAAGCACGTCATAACTGCGTTTTTTTGCAGATTCAATAAAAGCATCCTGCTTTTTCTCGTCGGTTGTATACAACCAAACCTGCATATCATTTTTATCTGTCTGGTTTTCCTTAACAGTCTCACGATATTCCTCAAACGTGAAGTATTTACCATCGACATTTTTCAGCAGACAGAAATCTTTCGCTTTGTCATAGAATTTCTCGTCGCTGATGATACCGTATTTTACAAAAAGTCCGATATCGTCAAATTTCTTTTCAAATCCTTCACGGTCATTTTTAAAGATCTCTGAAAGTTTATCAGCCACCTTGCGCGTGATGTACCCGTTGATTTTTTTCACGTTTCCATCCGCCTGAAGATAACTTCTTGAAACGTTCAATGGAATATCCGGAGAATCGATAACACCGTGCAGCAATTGAAGGAAGTCAGGAACGATATCCTTTACCTCATCTGTAATGAACACCTGGCGGCTGTAAAGCTGGATTTTTTCGCGCTGCCCCTGGAAATCATTTTTCAGTTTCGGGAAATACAAAACACCCGTCAGGTTGAAAGGGTAATCCACATTCAAATGGATCCAGAACAACGGATCCTCGCTGAAAGGATATAGTTCTTTATAAAAAGCAAGATAATCTTCGTCCGTCAGGTCTGAAGGATTTTTTGTCCAGATCGGGCTCGGGTTGTTGATTATTTTATCCTCAAATTCAATTTCGATTGGCAGGAACTTACCATATTTTTCAAGAATGCCTCTCAAACGGTGTTCATCCAAAAATTCTTCTGAATCAGCAGCGACGTGCAAAATAATATCAGAACCACGTTCCGACTTTTCCGCCGATGTTAGTTCGTATTCTGTCGATCCGTCACATATCCAGCGAACAGCATCCGATCCTTCTTTGTAAGACTTTGTAATGATTTCAACATTATCTGCCACCATGTAAGCAGAATAGAAACCAAGACCAAAATGTCCGATGATTCCTTTGTCTCCTTTTCCATCCTCGCCTTTGTCTTTGTATTTTTCAACAAATTCGGTTGCACCGGAAAAAGCGATCTGATTAATATATTTCTTTATTTCATCGGCAGTCATACCGATACCATTATCACTGATGGTGATTGTTTTAGCTTCTTTATCCAGTTTAACAACCACTTTTAAGTCGCCCAACTCTCCGTTAAATTCTCCATAAGAAGCCAGTTTTTTAATTTTCTGACTGGCATCAACGGCATTTGAAACTAATTCTCGTAAAAATATTTCGTGGTCCGAATAAAGGAATTTTTTAATAATCGGAAATATGTTTTCGGTGTGAATGCTAAGATTTCCTTTTTCCTGAATCACTGATTCCATAATTTTTATGTTTATTGAATTTATATTTTAGAATTATTTTCTCGTTTGCAATACCACATAAAAATTTGCGTTCCAATAGGAATTACCACCAAAAAAGTCTGACAGATTGTCAGCAACCTTCCGATTAATAGAGATGTATATTCTATGTTGGTTCCTGCAAGGCTTTTTAGTAATATTGCGTTCTCTACATGAATGCATAATCGTAAGGATTTTGAGAATTAGTTAATAGTGAAACACGAATTACAACCCATGAATCTAATTAAAAAACTATTTGCCGGACTGGCACTTATCGTTGGCGTATCAGCTTGTACCACCACGAACTCCATACCATTTACAAACTACACCGTTTTCACTGAGGACCTGCGCCATGACCTGGAAAACGCCGGAATTCCATTGAGCAAGGTTCAGTTTTTCAATGACAAAGCCATAACGATCCGTCGTGAAGTATCTGACCCGAATGATATCAAGGTGAATCCGGAAGGACAAATCAGTATCAGCAACGGAAAAAGTATTCAGACGATCAATGTACGCCCTTTCACACCGGGTGTTTCATTAGGCTCGGCCAACGGGGTCATCAATGTTTCATGGGATGACACGCAGCAGGACAAAAAAGGAATGCAGTTCAATTTAAGCGGCCAGAATTACTTCCTGGACGTTTTACCGAATAACAAATTCGGTTACAAGGAGCGTACTTTTGACTTGCAGGCAGGAAACGGAGCGCGCCTGTTCGTTAACAAGGATTTGTTAAAACAGGTTAACAACCAACGCGAAACATTGAAAGGCCGTAAGGTTGGACAATAAATACAGGTTATTTCTGATTCAGGAAATAACGAGCAAACAAAAATCCCGGTTACGATTGTAGCCGGGATTTTTGTTTTATTCTTTTTGTGGGCTTTTATATGGTCACGCTGCCTTCAAAAACGCGCACCGCAGGTCCTATCAGATAAATGTCATCGAATTTACCATCTTCTTTTCCCTGGTAGTCAACCTGTAAAGTCCCGCCGAGCGTTTCCACTTTCACAGGACCATTCCAGCCTTCACGCAAATGCGCCGATAAAACGCAGGCCGTCACACCGGTACCGCAAGAATACGTTTCATCCTCTACCCCACGTTCGTAAGTCCTTACACTGATGTGGTTTTCATCCAAAAGCTGAACGAAGTTAACATTGGTTCCGCCAACCGGGCCAAATACCGGACCGTAGCGAACATCTTTACCTATTTCAACAACCTGCGCTTCATGAATATCATCCACATAAGTAACATAATGCGGAGATCCCGTATTCATAAAATCATACTCAGAATGTCTTTCCACACCGTTGACCGGTGCCATTTTCAAACGAATGATATCCTCGGAAGCGAGCCCTTCATGCGGACCGTCCACCGCAATGAATGAAGTCGTTTTTTCAAACAGACCCAAATCATGCGCAAAACGAACGGCACAGCGCCCCCCATTTCCACACATACTACCTTCACGGCCATCTGCATTGAAATAAACCATCCTGAAATCATATCCTTCGGCATTTTCCAGAAGAATAAGTCCGTCCGAACCGATACCAAAGCGACGGTGGCAAAGTTTCTCGATCAATTCCTGCGAAGAAGGAAAAAATCCTGTGCGATTATCAATCATCACAAAATCGTTTCCTGTACCCTGATATTTAAAAAAAGGAAGTTCCATATTAGCTGTTAGCGATTAGCCAATAGCTGTTAGCTACATCGCATTTTGAAAGTTATTCTATAATTTGGTTTTTACTGGTGCAGAAAGCCAGTCGCTAACAGCTAATAACCAACCGCTCCCAAACAACAAAACCCTGCAAAGAAAAGATTCTCTTGCAGGGTTTTTAATTTCGTCCGAAGAAAATATCTTATGCCTTCGCTACTTTTAGCTCCTTAATACGAGCGGCTTTACCCTGACGACCGCGTAAGAAGAACAAACGCGCACGACGCACCTTACCACGACGAATCAATTCGATTTTCGCGATACTTGGTGAAAGAATTGGGAAAACACGTTCTACAGCAATTCCGTTAGATATTTTACGTACCGTGAAAGTTTCACCGCTTGAGCTTAGGTTGCGGCGTTGCATTACCGTTCCCTGAAACTGCTGAATACGCTCTTTGTTACCTTCTCTGATCTTTACGTGTACGTTGATCGTGTCGCCTGATTTAAATACAGGATACTCGGATGTACGATTTTCAATCGTAGCTTCTACGAGTTTAATAAGTTCGCTCATGACGATGCTTTATATATTGATTAAAATAATTGCAGCTAGTTCCCAGCGGATGAGGTGACGCCCCTTCATTCAAAACAGCTATTGCGAAAACGAGTGCAAAGCTAAGATTAATTATTAATATGTGAAAGAGTTAGCTTAATTTTATGTAGCAAAAAGTAACTATTTTGCAGTGAAATAGTATTGTTAGCATGAAGTTCTTCGGCAAAAAAATATAATTCCCTGAATACCTTATCAGAAATCATCATCAGATTATGAAAATACTGAATGCAGAACATATCCGGGCGCTGGATGCACATACGATAAAAAACGAGCCGATCTCATCCTTTGAGCTGATGGAAAGGGCTTCGCACGCTTTTGTGAAATGGTTTACAAACTGCTTCGATATCAGTCATTCCATTTCTGTTTTCTGTGGTAAGGGAAACAATGGCGGTGACGGACTGGCGATTGCCAGAATTTTAAGCAGCAAAGGTTATCACATCCGTGTTTTTGTTATTGAATATACAAACAAAATGTCGGATGATTTTACGCAAAACCTGAAACTGATCGAGAACCACTTGCAGGTGCAAAGTATTTATGAATCGCATGCCATGCCTGAATTCAATGCCGAACAGATCATTATTGACGCCTTGCTTGGATCAGGATTATCACGTCCGGTTACCGGTTTGCTTGAAGAAGTGATTGAGACCATCAATGAGGCACCTGCCACGGTTGTTTCCGTAGATATCGCCAGCGGACTGTATGTTGACAAACCAAACGGCAAATCGGATGCCATTATCACGCCCGATTATACCGTTACTTTTCAACTGCCTAAGCTAACCTTTATGATGCCACAAAATGCAGCATTCACCGGCGACTGGCGTGTTGTGGATATCGGCCTGGATACAAAATTCATCGAACAAACTGATACGCCCTATTATTTTACTGATAAGTCTTCTGGCGAAGCGTTGATCAAAAAAAGGAAAAAATTTTCTCACAAAGGGACTTTCGGCCATGCCTTGATTTTGGCGGGAAGTTATGGTAAAATCGGAGCGGCGGTGTTATCTGCGAGGGCATGTCTGCGATCAGGCGTTGGGCTACTGACTGTTCATTTGCCGGAATGCGGATATGGAATCATGCAAATTTCACTCCCAGAGGCGATGGTTTCTGTGGACCCGCATGATAAAAACATTACGACCCTGCCCGAACTTGATTCTTATTCAGCCATAGGAATGGGTCCCGGTATCGGACAAGAACCCCTAACAGTCAGAACGCTGGATGAATTGCTGGATAAAATAGAAGTTCCGCTGATTCTTGACGCAGATGCACTGAACATACTTTCCAAACATCCCGATCTTTTGGATAAACTGCCTTCGCAAACCATTTTATCCCCGCACCCGAAAGAATTTCAACGACTGGCTGGTGACAGCGCCAATGAATTTGAACGATTGGAACTGGCGAGGAATTTCACCCGGAAACATAATGTCATCATTTGCCTGAAAGGAGCATACACAGCCGTTATTTTAGCAAACGGGGATGTTCATTTTAATTCGACAGGAAATGCAGGAATGGCTACAGGAGGAAGTGGTGATGTGCTGACCGGAATTTTAACGGCTTTACTGGCTCAAAACTACACGCCGGAAAATGCGGCAATTCTAGGGGTGTATCAGCATGGACTGGCAGGAGATCGTGCGGCAGACAAAAAGACCAAAACGGCGATGATTGCCTCAGATATTATCGAAAATCTGGGTTGGTGAGGTTTTTCATTACCCGTCGGATGGCGGAAAAAGCCATCCGACGGGAGTCTCGCTCCGTCCGACGGCTTTTTTCTGCCGTCGGACGGATAAAAAACCAGCTAAGATTATTCTAACTCATTAACTGATACACTGCAAATGCCGAAACGTAAGCCAGCACCATCAGATAACCCAGTTGTATAAGCGGCCATTTCCAGCCATGCGTTTCGCGGTAAACAACAGCAATGGTACTCATGCACATCATCGCGAAAACGTAAAATATCAGTAATGAATAACAGACAGCCGGTGTGTACATAACACCCCCAAGATCATTTTTCTCCTGCATAAGTCTTTCCTTAACGGTTAAAACATCTTCGGAATCGCCGCTGATACTATAGATGGTCGCCATTGTTCCTACAAAAACCTCTCTTGCGGCAAAGGAAGCCAGCAATGCAATCCCGATTTTCCAGTCATACCCCAGCGGGCGGATTACCGGCTCAATAAATCTTCCGAAATTACCCGCATAAGAACTTTCCAGACGAGCCGAAGCAACTGCTGCAGCAACTTCTTCCTCCGGTGCCTGCGACATTGCGCGCACAGCCTGCTGCTCGGCTACTTCCATATGATCGCCCGGACCATAGGAAGACAAAACCCACAGGATAATTGAAATCGCTAAAATTACTTTCCCGGCTTCCAGTACGAAAGATTTAACACTATCGTACATCATAAAACCGACATGTCCCCAGCGCGGCACTTTGTAAGTTGGCATTTCAAGCATGAAGTAACCGGGCTCTGTTCTTTTGATAAACAACGACAAAATCCAGGCGGAAGCTAATGCACCGCCCAGACCTAAAAAGTATAGTCCAAACAGAACCAGTCCCTGCATATTAAAAATGCCTAAAACCTTGGTCGAAGGAATAATCAGCGCAATTAAAATACTATAAATAGGCAGACGTGCCGAGCAGCTCATGATCGGTGTTACCAGAATGGTAAGCAGTCTTTCGTGGCGGCTGCTGATGCTACGTGTCGTCATAATCGCCGGAACAGCGCAGGCTACGCCGGAAATCAACGGAACCACGCTACGACCATTGAGCCCAAACCGCCGCATTACCTTATCCATGATCACCATAACCCTGGCCATATAACCGGATTCTTCCAGTATGGATACCAGGCCAAAAAGAATGGCAATTTGCGGGATAAAAATAATGACGCCGCCAATACCAGCCAATACTCCATCCGTGATCAGGTCATTGAGAACACCTTTGGGCAAAACTTCCTTGACCCATGAAATAAACGAAGCCGTGTTCTCGTCAAGCCAGTCCATCGGATAAGACGCCCAGGCAAAAATGGCTTGAAAAATAACCATCAAAATCAATGCAAACGTGACATAACCCCAAAGCGGATGCAGCAGGATTTTATCCAGTTTTCTTGTCCAGAGCGGTTGTTCGGTTGCCCCTTCCGACTTAACGGATTTTTCAACAATGGGTTTGATTGTTTTGTAACGTGCAATGGTTTCGTCGGCTAAAAAACCAGTTTCATCAAACGCATATTTCTCAATCAGCGAATCCAGTTTTGCCCTGACCGGCTGCGCCAGAAATGAAAAATTATCATGTTGGCATACATATTGTAACGCAACATAGTCATTATCAAGCGCATGAAGCGCTCTCACTTCTTCAATAAGCGCAGGTTCATTTCCTTTCGGAACATAAAAATACTTCTGGGCAGGCTTTTCCGTTTTTTCTACAACCTGACGAATCGCCTGTTGTAAACCAGGAATCCCTTCGCTCGTCCTCGCATTTATTTTAACCACCGGAACATTCAGCTGCATCGCCAATTGGACCGCATTAACCGTCAATTTCATGCTGGCAGCCACATCAAGCATATTCAATGCCAGAATGGTCGGGATTCCCAGGTCACTTATTTCAGTAAAAAGAAGAAGATTTCTCTGAAGATTGGAAGCATCCACCACCACAACCACCACTGCGGGATGATCCGGATGCTTTGGGTTTGCAAGGATATCCATCACCACACCTTCATCGGCTGATTTTGGATACACGCTATAAGTCCCGGGAAGGTCCACCACGGTTACGTCCCTGTCGGCACTGCCGTTGGAGCCGGCCAGGCGAAATGTCCCTGATTTTTTTTCTACTGTAACACCCGGAAAGTTTCCTGTTTTCTGTCGTAAGCCTGTTAACGCATTAAATAAAGTTGATTTTCCAGCATTCGGGTTTCCTACGAGGGCTATTTTAATATTTTCCTGTTTCAATTGTAAAGCAAAATAGAACGAGAAACGAATTATTCAATTTCAATTGTTGAAGCTTCGTTTAAGCGTAAAGATAAAGAATAACAACCACCTACATTTATACAAATTGGATCACCCAAAGGGGCAACCGCATCCAGACGCACTTCACAACCTGGCACACATCCCATCTCCAATAATTTCAAAGACATTACACGATCCGTAAAAGATCTTATAATCGCCTTCTCCCCTTTTTGAAGCTGCGAAACAGTACGAACCGACATATTAGCTTATTTAGATTAAATATACGTAAGTGCAAATTAAGCATTCTCAGCCCGTAATTCAAATAGTTAGGCTTATGATTTATACAAAGACTACTATAAATCATTCAAAAACATCCCATTTTTATTATTACCCATCGCTTTTGTGTCGTACTTTTGTAGCGTGAAGCAAGAAACAGCGTGCTGAACAGAAATCGAAAGATAAGAATAAAATAATCACGGTGCCGAAAGCCTGATGCTGACTGCCGATAGCCAATAGTATTGAACGAGATCAAAACCCTCATCTGGAAAGAAGTGACGCTGGAATGGCGACAAAAATATGCTCTGAGTGGTATGTTGCTTTACGTAGTATCCACAGTATTTGTTTGTTACCTTAGTTTCAACCTCCGTCGTGGTCAGCTCACGCCTATTGTCTGGAATACGATTTTCTGGATTATTATTCTTTTTACAGCAGTGAATGCAATAGCAAAAAGTTTTTCTCAGGAACGACACGGACGGCTGATTTACTATTACAACCTATGCAGTCCGCAGGCGATCATTGTGTCAAAAATCATTTACAATTCGCTGATCATGCTGCTGCTTTCGGGAATCGGTTTTGGATTTTACGCATTTGTGATGGGCAATCCGGTTCAGGATGTGGGATTGTATCTGATATGTATTGTATTGTCCGCCATTGGATTTGCATCGGTTCTTACGCTGGTAGCTGGCATTGCCTCGAAAGCCGATAATAATGCCACGTTGATGGCCGTGCTAAGTTTTCCGATCATCCTTCCGATGCTTCTGATGACGATCCGGCTCGCTAAAAATGCGATGGATGGGTTGGACTGGAGTGTCAGCATGGATGAGATCACAACACTGCTGGCGATAGACGTAATTGTCGTCACGCTGAGCTGTCTTCTTTTTCCTTTTTTGTGGAGAAGCTGATAACACCTGACAACACACTATAACGCCTGAATAAACAGTTTACAGTACCCTATTATTTTAAGCAATGAGAAAAATTTGGTGGAAAATCCTCTGTATTATAATCATATTCTATGTGATCGTCATGGGGTTTATGGGCCCCGTCCCGCACTTGCACATCCTCAACGAAACGATTAGGAATACCTATTTCCATGTTGCTTTGTGGCTTGCGATGACAATATTACTGTTTACAGCGATGATATTCTCCGTTAAATATTTGCGGGCAGGACGTATAGGAGACGATGATGTAGCCAGTGAACTTACCAAATCAGCCATTTTCTTTGGTATTTTAGGGTGTGTTACCGGATCAGCATGGGCTAATTTCAGCTGGGGAGATCCATGGCCAAATGATCCGAAATTGAACAGCGCCGCAGTTTGCCTACTAATCTATTTTGCCTATCTCTTATTAAGAAGTTCATTTGAGGATGAACAGCGTCGTGCAAGAATATCGGCGGTGTACAATATATTTGCCTTCGCCGTTTTTATTCCGATTATTTATATTCTTCCCAGGCTAACAGATTCCCTGCACCCTGGCAGCGGGGGAAACAACACCTTTGGTTCTTTCGATTTTGACAACAATATCCGAAAAGTATTTTATCCGGCAATCATCGGATATATTCTGCTGGGTATGTGGCTTGCCGAACTGCGAATCAGGATTAAAGTGATCAAGCGGGTTAAGGAAGAAGAGTTTATTGAAAACAACAGAAAATAATTACCCGCTAAAAAATTGCAAAGCCAGAGTAAACATTTCAAATCAAAAATTCGTTAAGAATTCAGTCTGTATGAATACCATGAAAAGAGTTTCCTTATTATTTCTATATCTGATCTTTCTGTCAGGAAATTTGTTTGCACAAGCGACGGCCGATCCTGACTATGTCCCGATGGCCGATAAAATGCGCGAAGACGGAAAGATCTGGGTTGTCGTATTGGTGGTTGCTCTCGTTTTTGCCGGCATTGCAATCAATATGCTTAGAATCGATTTCAAGCTTAGGAAAATAGAAAAAGAATTAAATATCAAGTAATTAGTATGAAAAAGATCCAAATATTCGGTCTCATCATTATTGCCGTGGCGATTGGAATTATTGTTTCAACTGCGGGCGATGCCAGTACCTATGTTGATTTTGGGAAAGCAAAAGAAATGGCTGACAACGGTGATACCGAAAGTATTCACGTGGTTGGCAAATTACCAAAAAATGCAGCGGGACAGATCGTGGATATGCAATACCATCCTGAAATCGACCCGAATTATTTTGAGTTTTCCTTGGTTGACAATAAAAACATGGTCCAGAAAGTGGTGTACAGAAGTACAAAGCCACAGGACTTTGACAAATCTGAACAGGTTGTTGTTGTAGGAAAAATGGAGAACGGCACATTTTCAGCAGAAAAAATCCTGATGAAATGTCCTTCTAAATACGAAAACGGCAAAATGGAAACCACAGAGGCAACCGCATCAAAATCATGATTCATACTACCATTGGAAGTGCAGGTCACCTGCTGACAATTATCGCATTTGCTTCCGCCTTACTGGCGACTTTTGCTTATTTCAAGGCAGGGCTCTCGGGCACTCCCCTGAATGAAATCTCATCCTGGAAAAAATACGCCAGAACCGTTTTCACCATTCATGCGGTGGCAGTTTTTGGCATTGTTTTCTCCCTTTACTGGATTATTGGAAATCATTATTTCGAATATCATTACGCCTGGAAAAACTCATCGCTTTCCCTGCCAACCGGATATACCATATCCAGTTTCTGGCAGGATCAGGAAGGTAGTTTCCTTTTGTGGATTTTCTGGAACGTAGTACTGGGGGGCATTCTGATCTTCTCAAACCGTTCATGGGAAGCACCGGTCATGACCGTTTTCGCTTTGGTTCAGGCGTTTTTAACTTCGATGATCCTTGGTGTTGTAATCCCAGGGCTTGATTTAAAAATCGGTTCTACCCCATTCCTTTTAATGAAGGAAGTAATGCCGGATCTACCCGTTTACAAAATGGACCCGAATTTCATTGCCAAAGACGGTAACGGCCTGAACCCGCTTTTGCAGAACTACTGGATGGTTATTCACCCGCCTACTTTGTTCCTTGGCTTTGCTACGACACTGATTCCATTCTCTTTTGCTATCGCGGGTTTATGGACAAAAAAAATACAGGATTGGGTTCGCCCGGCTTTGCCATGGGCCTTATTTTCTGCCTTGATTCTTGGAGTCGGTATTTTAATGGGTGCCTACTGGGCCTATGAAACCTTAAACTTCGGTAGCTACTGGAGCTGGGATCCGGTTGAAAACTCTTCCATCGTTCCCTGGTTGATTCTGATCGCTGCAATTCACACGATGATCATTGCGAGAAGAAATGCAACGGCACTCAAAACTTCATTTATATTAACGATTGCAACCTTTATCCTGATCCTTTATTCCACGTTCATGACACGTAGCGGGGTTTTAGGAAATGCATCGGTTCACTCGTTTACAGATTTAGGATTATCGGGCCAGCTGCTGATTTATCTAATGACTTTCACCATTGTTGCCATCGGATTATTGGTTTACCGCTGGAAAGAACTTCCTTCGGATGAGGAAGAAGTTTCAACTTATTCTCAGGAATTCTGGATCTTTATCGGCGCGACCCTGCTTTGTCTTTCCGGTTTCCAGATCTTGGCAACGACCTCAATCCCGGTTTACAACAAAATTGCTGAATTCTTTGGAGGTGTGCTAAACATGGCACTTCCGGCCGATCAGATTGGTCACTATAACAAATTCCAGCTTTGGTTCTTCTCGCTGATTATCGTTCTGACGGGTGTTGGACAGTATTTCTGGTGGAAGCGTGTAGGCAAGGATAAATTGCAAGCTTTATACAATCCTTTGCTGGTTGCTTTGCTCATCAGCGCAGCGGTAATTACTTATCAGGGCGTTAAAGAAATTCAGTACATCGTATTATTGACCACGTCCATTTTTGCGATTGTTTCCAACGGAGCTATTCTGTTCCAGATTATTAAAGGAAACTACAATTTGTCAGGTGGCGCCGTTACCCATATTGGTGTGGCTTTGATGCTGATCGGTATCTTGTTTTCGTCTGCTTATACCAAGGTGGTTTCGATCAATAACTCCGGTTTGATGATTTCACGCAGCGCAGAATTTACCAATAACGACAACAAAGAGAACAAGGAAAACATAACGCTTTGGTTAAATAAACCTGAAAAAATGGGCGATTATATGTTAACCTGGCGTGATGTGCGTGTAGAACCACGCCATATTCCTGAATATATTCCAAAGAGTTGGGTGGATATGATCGAAAACGATTTCCATGCCGTAGCGCTTAGAGATATCGTTGTCAACGAGAAAAAGTACTATGCCAAAGGAGATACGCTGGAAATTTTCCCGGAAAACTTCTATTACGAGATCGAATACCGCGAGCCTTCGGGACGTGTATTTAACCTTTTCCCGCGTGCACAGATCAACCCGAGAATGGGGCTTGTTTCTTCACCGGACATTCAGCGCAAGCTTGATAAAGATTTGTACACCTATGTTTCGATGGTAACCAATCCAACTGCCGAGCCGGTTTGGAGCCCGACTGAAAACTTTACCATCAGCATGCGTGATACGTTCTTTGTCAATGATTACGTGGCCGTTCTGGATAATGTGGTACGTACGGAAGAAGTGGAAGGCATTAAACTTGGTGAAGGGGATGCTGCCGTTAAAGCGGTTATCCGCGTACTGGATAAAGACAATGAATACGTGATCACGCCTTCGTTTGTAATCCGTGACCGTCTGGTGGCACGTAAACCGGAGGTTAACAAGGATCTTGGTTTCCGTGTACAATTCCAGGAAATCGATCCGGCTACCGGCAAGTTTACCTTTGCTGTCAATACAACACAGCGTGATTTTATTGTCATGAAAGCGACTGAAAAACCATTGATCAACATTCTCTGGATTGGAACATTCGTACTCGTGATCGGTTTTATCATGGCAACCATTCGCCGCTTCAAAGACTTTATCAAAATGCGTGATAAGGAGCATGCAGAAGCAAACAAGACAAAAACGAAGAGAACACCAGCGGCTGTATAAATACGGTTCGTCAGGCATAAAAAAATCCGGTCGATTCAGTCGACCGGATTTTTTTATGCCGCTATCTCAACCCTAATTCGCTTTAATATTTTTATCAACCTTCGGATCAAAGGCACGATACTTTGATTTATAGTACACAATTTCATCCGCATACACTTTGAAACTCGTTTCCGGACACTCTTTTTGAACCTCACTGAGCTTATACGTGGCGAGTTTTTCATCCAGTTGCCAGAACAAATGCTGCGTGTAAGACTCAAAGTCCTGATCCAATACCTTCTGTAAATTTTTTATCCCGATCACACCTTTTTCCAACCCAGGCATCAGCTGCACCTGATCGAGCTGCTCACTGCTAAAACGGAAACGCTGAAATTCCGTATTATCTTTTCTCAGTTTGTCTGCTTCACGAAAAGTATCCGTCAATAACTTACATGGCTGCGCGTAGGCAATATTGGCCAGCAAAACCAGGCAAAAAATATAACCCACCTTCATAAATTAAAAGTTGAAATAAATCCGGGTATAAAAAAACGAACCGTTATGTCCTGTTTGAACCGAATCCCATGCCCCACCCGACTCCGTACGATTTGGTTTTGACATTGTTGGATAAGCATTTAGCAGATTGCTTCCTCCCAAGGTAAATGATAATTGTTCATTGAGCTGATAGCGCAGCGAAGCATCCGCCTGGATCATCGCCTTGTACACATCCAGATAATCCTTTTCAGTCAAATCCTTTCCGGTTTTATCCTTCAATCCATAGTTACGGTTCACGAGTTTTATCTCACCGAAATGTGTCCCGCGTACCATCAAAGTCAGAGGTCCGGTATTGTAATCAAACATCAGATTAATTTTGGTCGGCGGTGCCGATGCCAGTATAAAATACCGTTCCCGCTTATCGAGGAAAACCGCGCCTTTGCCAACAAGCCGGTCGTTTGTTTTGATCGAATCAATACGCATTGTATTGTAATTTGCGGACAAATAAGTGTTGAATTGACCATCGGCAAGGTCTGTTGTATACTTTAACGTCACATCCACGCCTGCTGTCGAAGTCGACAGGGTGTTGGCAAATGCCCGAGCATTATCAACATTCAATTTTTTAAGTAAAGAGCCTACCTGCTTATCAGTCGATGGAAACGCGCCCGTTAAAATAATCCTATCCTTTACTTGCACGAAATATCCATCCACGGCAACGGAAAAATTCTTGTCTGGGGAAAATACAATACCAGCGCTCGCGTTCTGTGTTTTTTCCATTTTCAACGCATGTATGCCCAGCGCCGCCGCTACATCACTGCCTGTTCTTGCAATAACAGACTGCATCGGAATTTCAAGGTTCGCCTTCGTCGGCTTAATGATGGAATAGCTAAAATGCTGCTGCGCAAGAGACGGAGCCCTGAAACCAATACCGTAATTTCCCCGAAGCGTAATCATATCCGTCAATTCAAATCGCAAACCGCCTTTTCCGCTCACCGCACTTCCCAGGTCGCTGTAATAGTCAAACCGCCCCGCTGCATTTACTGAAAAACGATCATCAACCTTCGCTTCCAGATCCAGATATCCTGCCGCATTGTTTCGCTTTTTGCTAATCTCTTCCGCTTCACCATAACCTCTGAATCCCTGAGCTCCGCCCACTTTCAGCGGATTATAAGTACGCCATGACAACGGATTCCCGCCAATTATTTTATAACCATCCATCCGGTATTCAGCGCCAAAAGCCAAATGAACACCATCCAGAATATGATCATAAAACCGCGTCAGATCCAGATTCGTCGTATTTTGCACGGTTTGAAGCGCACCTGCGTCAAAAGAAGTCGGCGTATCCAAACCAAAAGATTTGTTCATTGAATTTTTTACGTGATAATTGAATTTGTTAAATCCATAAGTATGGCTCAAATCAAAGTTAAACTTCTTCCACACCGTCCTTATCCCCAACGTTATGGACCGGTCATCAATGCTTCTTGACACAAGTGGATCGTAACCCTTCGGATAGCGTTTAACAAAATTGGCAGAATCTTTTGCGCCGCGGGTCCAGCCATACGTTTCACCTTGTCTGTAACTTGCCGTCCCGAAACTGTAAACTTCATACTTTTTATAAAGTGGAAAAGCCATATTATAGCTCAAACTTCCATTGTAAATTTTCGGATCTCCAAACTTCCTTCTCAGCAACGAATCAGGCCGCGCATCGGCACGGTTGGTATGATCCTGAAAATTATAGTCTGCCGTTACATTCAAAAAACCGTTTTTCGCAATAGTCCTGCCATAATTCAGGTTGCCATTATAACTCAGTCCGTCAAAACTGCTGGAATCGAGGTTATATTTCGCCTTCCTTATACCTGCGTTTGCATTCGCAGTAAATCCGTTCACATTATCTTTTAATATGATGTTGATCACGCCCGCAACGGCATCCGAACCATATTGTGCAACAGCGCCATCTCTTAAAATTTCAATACGATCGATAGCAGCAACGGGAATGGTGCTTAAATCCGGACTCGTATTTCCCCGGCCACGCGTCCCCGAAAGATTGATCAGCGAAGACTGATGACGCCGTTTCCCATTCACCAGTATCAACATCTGATCGGGCCCCATGCCGTGGAGCGAAGTGGCATCAATCTGATCCGTCCCATCCGCGCCCAGCTGCGGATTTGCGTTGAAAGATGCAGATGCGTATTGCAGCAACTGTGACAGATCAAACTGTCCGTTCAGACTGGCAATCTTTTTTACATCAATAATATCAACCGGTGACGAGAGATCCTTTGCAGTCTTCGCAAGATTCCTCGATCCGACAACACCTTTCTGCCTTGACTTTTTTAAGCTTGTTAAAGTAAAATTTTGTGTTCCTATCCCCTTAATTTCCCTTTCTACCGGCTCAAAACCTTCTCCGATAACGACCAGTGTTGCATTTCCGTAATGTACCCTCATTTCATAAATTCCATTCACATTGGTTGAGGCCTTCGTATTGGTCCCTAATTCCTGGACCGAAACATCGGCTATCCCTTTGCCATCCTCGTCCTTAATGATTCCAGCCACCTTATACTTTTGCGCAAATGACTGAAAAACAATGAAGACCATTAAAAATGAAAAATAAAATCTAATCACAACGTTAAATGATTTAGTTAAATGATGAATGCTTGTTATGATTCAAAGAGGGCCGGTTGCAGCGCAAAAAGTAACCGTTCAATAATTTTTCTACAAGTTTAACCTTTGATTTAAAATTTCCAGAATAAAACTCAGATAATTAGACAGAATGTTTTCGATTTTTCACTGAATACATCTATTTATTCCATATACGTAAGAATTATCCCTGACGATTACTCCATCAGAAACAGCTTAAATACTATCTTTACATTTGAAAGATGCATTTTAAAATTTCTTCCCCAATTGTTCATGTTAGCCAATTTATTAAAAACTGCTCTGGGCAGACTACGCGTAGTTGCATTCCTTGAAGGCACTTCATTACTTATTTTGCTGGCTATTGCCATGCCTTTGAAATACATTGCCGGTTATCCGCACGCCGTTCGCGTGGTTGGTATGGCACATGGAATCCTTTTCATTCTTTATGTCATCCTGCTCATTCAGGTCGTTTTCGAACTTAGCTGGGGATGGAAAAAATTTGTTATGGCCTTCTTTGCTTCCATCATTCCATTCGGCACCTTCATCGCAGACGCGAAAATCTTTAAGTATCCTAACAGTAATTCCATGTAATTTTTTCTATTATTCCATATTCCTACCCGTAACGTAAAAGTGCTACCTAAATCCTTAATTAAATTCCTGCTGTGCTTTTTTCTTCTAGGAAATTGTCTGGCTCAAAAACCCAATGAAAAGTTCCAGTACCACATCCGCCCTGCTCCGTCGCCTATTAAAATAGATGGAAATGCCGATGATCTGGCCTGGGAATCAGCCGAGACCGCAACGGATTTTTTCATGGTCACTCCGATGGACACCAGTTATTCCCGTGCCAAAACGACAGTAAAAATGTCGTATGACAACCACAACATGTACATTCTCGTTGTCAATTATAAGACCGTTAAGAATTCCATTATTGTCGAATCATTGAAACGGGATTTCGCTTTCGGTAAAAATGACAACTTTTTGTTGTTCATGGATACCTTCGACGACCGGACCAACGGATTTTCCTTTGGCGCAAATGCCGCCGGAGCACCCTGGGACGGGCAAATGGGCGACGGTGGATCTGTCGACCTCAGCTGGGATAACCGCTGGGTAAGTGAAGTAAAAAATGACCCGGACAAATGGGTCTGGGAAGCCGCCATTCCATTCAAAAGTATTCGTTACAAGTCAGGAATTTCACGCTGGGGGATTAATTTCAGCCGCCAGGATCTGACGATTTCGGAGAAATCTGCCTGGGCTCCGGTTCCCAAACAATTTCCTTCCGCTTCACTGGCTTATACCGGCGTGCTGGTTTGGGATCAGCCACCGCCAAGTCCGGGGCCCAATATTTCTGTTATTCCTTACGCCGCTACACGCCTCACAAGGGATTTTCAGAACGACAAACCCAATAAGTACAAAACAAGCATCGGTGGTGATGTCAAAATTGGCCTCTCTCCTTCCATGAATCTCGACCTGACCGTTAACCCTGATTTTTCTCAGGTCGACGTCGACGTTCAGCAGACCAACCTGAACCGTTTTGAATTGTTCTTTCCGGAGAGAAGACAGTTTTTCCTGGAAAATGCTGATTTGTTTGCCAATTTCGGGTACGCTACCATTCGTCCTTTCTTCTCCCGCAGGATCGGTTTGGGGGTGCCCATACAATTTGGCGCCCGTATGAGCGGGAAATTAAATAAGAACTGGCGAATTGGCGTTCTGGATGTACAAACCGGTGCGCAGGATACGATCCCTAAAAATAATTATGCTGTTTTCGCTTTGCAAAGACAGGTTTTTGCCCGTTCCAATGTTCGGTTTATTTTCATCAACCGCGATGCTGTAAATTATTCCCATGAAAAAAATGCGGCTACTTATCGTTACAACCGCAACATCGGAGCCGAATACAACCTTGCCAGTGTAAATAACCTGTGGACTGGTAAAGTCATGTTTTTGAAATCGTTTACGCCTGGGAAATCCGGTGATGATTTTGTACACGCGGCCGATTTAAAGTTCAGCAAGGCAAACTTTTTCTGGCAATGGCAGCATGAATATGTCGGGGCAAATTACAACGCAGAGGTCGGTTATGTACCCAATGCGCCCCGCAACGGTTATTATAAAATAAATCCGACCCTCGGTTATCTGTTTTTTATCAAAAATCCGAAAATTATCAGTCACGGACCTAAATTCGTGAGCAATATTTATTGGGATAAACAAATGTCATTCAGCGACCGTGAGCTGACATTTTCTTATAACCTGAATTTTATCACCCGTGCCACCATGTCCGCTTATGTGACGAGCAATTACACCCGCCTGCTGCGTCCCTTTGACCCCACAAACTTAGGCAAGGAAAAACTCGCCACAGGAACCGAACATAACTGGACTTCGGCTGGATTTGAAATTATTTCAGGCCCGCAAAAACAATTTACTTATACCTTTGCCGGGATTTTTGGCGGTTATTACAGCAACGGACGACGCACCAATTTACGTACCGAACTGGGCTATCGTGTGCAGCCTTATGTCGCGATTGCACTGGCTGGGAACTACAACGACATTCATTTGCCTGAACCATGGAAGCGCACGCAGCTATGGCTGGTAGGTCCGCGCGTGGACGTAACGTTCCGCAACAACCTGTATTTCACGACTTTCATGCAGTACAACAATCAGGCCGATAACATCAACCTGAACTCCCGCTTGCAATGGCGGTATAAACCCGCTTCTGATTTGTACATTGTTTACACGGACAACTATTTACCCGACAATTTCATGGTAAAAAGCCGGGCTATTGTATTGAAATTCACCTATTGGTGGAATCTCTAAAAGAAGCTCCCAAAAGGTCACGGCCTTTTGGGAGCTTCTTTTGATCAATAAAACACCTCTACTTTTTTGTCTTTCAACACCCCCAGCTGGTGTTCGTATTTGATATCCATGTCTTTCCCCACGAATGGATTTCCCTGTAAATAAACCTTATCCAGCTTTTTAATATCGAGCAGTTTAGCAGGGAAATCGGGAAAATTATTGGACGAAATATCCAGTTCCTTTAACCCCTGCAACGAGGCTACTTCTGCCGGAAAATTCGTAAACCAGTTAAAACCCAAATCCAGAATATTAACCTTCTGCATCTTCGCTACACTCTCGGGAAGTACGCTCAACCGGTTATGATGTGCGTAAAAAGTATGTACATTTTTCAGCCGGTTCATTTTGGCGGGAAGCGTTTTGAGTTGGTTATGTGATATCGCCAGATGGGTCAGCTTCTTTAATTTGGTCAGGGAATTCGGCAGGCTTTCAAATCTATTGTAGTAAAGATCCAGCACTTCCAGGTTCTTCATCCTCTTAATTCCCCTGGGCAAAACGACCAGCTCTGATTTATAAAAATTAAGATCTTTAACCTGCCTTAGTCCTCTGAAACTTCGGTTCGACAGCGACTTAACCTTGTTACCACCAAGCCATAAGCTGGACATTTTCTTACAGTTTCTCGCTGCTGCGGGAATGTCTGCAAAATTGTTTTCTCTCAGGTTCAGTATGTCCAGTGTTTTGTTTTTAGATAAAACAAGGCCCTTTTCCGTGAGTTTATTATTTTGCAAATGCAGCTGTTTAAGTCGTGGCAATCTTGCAAAATCAATAGAAAGCGCTGTAAGATTATTCCCACTCAGGTATAATTCTTCCGTATTCGGGAAACGGTACACCTCGTCGGGCAAGGCAGTTAATTCAAGCTGGTTAAAAAATATCCGCTTAATTTTCAAGGTATCAATAAAAGCCTGGGCCTCTTTAACCGTCGTAACCGAACTGTCGGTCCGCCTTACTTCACGATACGCGATGCGTTTTCCAAAAAACTGCAATGTCAAAACCTGAAAAGGCTTTTCAGGTTTTGAGGCCATTTGCCACTGCGGTGCATTCTTTTCAAACACGGTCTTCAAAACCTGGTTAATGGAATCCTTACTGTAACCTTTCGACTGCTCCGCATCAAAAACCAGATAATCGATACGGCCTTTATCACTAACAAGAACCTGGACAAAAACGCCAATCCCTGGATCTGCTCTGACCGATAACACGGATCCTAACCACTCCTCAAGTTTCGCATGGATCCCTTTGGTAATCTCAGACGAAAATTCTGTCGTGTAGGTCACGGGCAACAGATCGACGTGAAAATTTGCTTTTTCCGCATCTGCTCTCGTCCAGATGCGTGACTGCGCTTTAAGATTTCCGGCAAAAAGAAACAGTATAAGTACTGGTATTATTTTCATGACGGCTATAATTTATATGAGACATAAATATAACTAAAAAGTTAGTCATGAAAATATTTTTTTATATAATTTTCTTATACAAGTCAAATGAGCAACCGAATTCCTAAGACCGAAAAGCCAAACAAAATCTGCCACACAATAACTTTTTATTCCAAAACCATGTATTTCACAGAAGGTTAATAGCGAAAAAATACGATGTTGCTTACATTTATCGGGAAGCTTGTGCTGTCTTAGTATCCACTTTACTGCGCTCCAATGAATCTGCATTATTACCTTATTGGTAATGCCGGACTGTGTTTCTTATCCGTCTTCGTCCTTTTTAAAACGATGGCCGGTAAAAAAAATCCATTGCAGCAAAACGATGGCTGGTTTTTATTTGGGATCGTATTTTTTCTACTCATCACCAAACTTTTTTCGTTTAAGGCAGGCATGCTCAATATCGATGAAAGTATTATGCTGGCTGGTGGCAGAATCTTAGGCTACGACCCACGTCCGTGGATATCGCTGGATACGACGACATCGGGCCCCTTGAATTTCCTCCCGTCTCTGCTCATGTTAAAGGCGGCAGATGGGGCTTCATACGGAGATTTGAGAATTCTCTACACGCTGATCTTTCAGATTCCTTCCATTCTGATATTGTTTTACACAATACGAAAAATTGCAGGTCCTTACACAGCACGCATAACTGTAATTCCTTTGGTACTGACTTTTAGCTTTTTCTATTACGCAGATCTTATCCATGCTTCCAGCGAGCATTTCCCTTTGCTTCTTCTGGCCATTGTCATCAGCGTATTGTTAGCTATTGCCTGCCATATTGAGGTCAGCAAAGGACAGCTTACGATTGCCGGTATTGCCTGCGCCGCCTCTTTTTATGCCAAGCTGCAGGTCACGCCCATTTTTTTATTTCTTGCCGGAGCCTGTTTTATCTTATTGATTCTGGTCAAAGGAAAACCCAAAGAAGCTTTTATTTTTCTTTCCGGGTTTATACTCACCCACACTATTGCGCTTTTCACGATTTGGCTTTATGGCGGATTTGATGATTTCGTGCAATCCTATATCATTGGAAATCTGCGCTATACCACGGTCAACACGTTTAGTCCCGAGCTCTTTAAAACATTTTTAAAATCCAGTATCCGTTCCCTGCTTCCCCTCCTTGCTTTCGGCCTGGTTTTGCCGGGGTTGTTTTTCTCGAAAATTAAATTCCCCCTTAAACGGATGGATCTGGTTTACCATGCAGGATTTTTAGCCACCATTGTGATCACGGCTTACTGTATTGCCAAACCCGGCAGATATTTTCTCCACTATACCTTATTGCTGGTCGTGCCACTTTATGGTTACACAATTTGGCTCCTTTTAAAATACAACTGGATTCCGGGCAAATATTTCCCTGCTTTATCCAGCCTGGCCATTGTCTGCATTTTTTATATCAATGCTAAAAATGCTGCGAAAACGCTGGCAAATGAAAAGCAGCACCTGAACGATATTATCGACCAGAAACTTGTAGACCGCATTTATGCAAACCGATTGCCAGACGACCGAATGGCTGTTTGGGGGTGGGGAACCTACTATAATCATGCAGCCCGGATGATCATGGGAACCAGGGATATGCATTTTGACTTCCAAACCACGTATAAATCGGATCTGGGGAAATATTACCAGAAAAGATATCTGCAAGATCTGGAAACGAATATGCCGAAATATTTTCTGGACCTATCTCTTCCCGGCGGTTTGATGACCAACGAAAGCTGCCAATTGGCGTTGTATCCCGAAATTGATCAGTTCGTCAAAAAAAATTACCGTGAAGTGTACAGAAGCGGATTTGAAATACTATACCAAAAAACTTCTGAGGAACGCAGCAAATAAGGTGAATTACTTGCTGCGCTCGATTGTATATTGCACCAGATGTTCCAAAGCTGTACGGTGGGCAGATTCCGCAAACTCGTGTAAAAGCGCCCTGGCTTCCTCCACGTAACGTTCCATTACCTGCTGCGCATATTTTAATCCACCCGAATTTTTCACGAAAGCAATCACTTCAAGCACTTTGTCGGGCTTGTGACTTTCGTTACGGATAATATTGATCATCCCACGTTTTTCAAGCCAGGAAGCTTTGTTAAGGGCATAGATCAACGGCAAAGTCATTTTCTTTTCCTTTATATCGATGCCCAAAGGTTTGCCGATTTCATCCTCGCCGTAATCAAACAGATCGTCTTTGATTTGAAATGCAATCCCCACTTTTTCTCCAAAAGCGTGCATACGCTTTATTGTATCGGCATCAGATCCTACCGAACAGGCACCGACCGCGCAGCAAGAGGCAATCAGCGAAGCCGTTTTCTGGCGGATAATTTCGTAGTATACTTCCTCGTTGATATCCAGTCTCCGTGCTTTTTCGATCTGAAGTAACTCTCCTTCGCTGATCTCACGCATGGCAGTTGAAACGATTTTCAGCAGTTCAAATTCCTGATGTTCCACCGAAAGCAGCAGTCCGCGCGAAAGCAGATAATCACCGACCAGCACGGCAATTTTATTTTTCCATAAGGCATTAACCGAAAAAAATCCGCGGCGATAATTGGAGTCATCCACCACGTCGTCATGTACGAGCGTAGCCGTATGTAAAAGTTCTATAAACGAAGCACCGCGATAAGAAGATTCGGTGATCGGGCCACAGACACCTGCTGACAAAAAAACAAACATCGGCCTGAGCTGTTTTCCTTTACGACGTACGATGTAATTCATGATCTGATCGAGCAGCATTACATCACTTTTCATAAACTGGCGAAACTTATGCTCGAAAGCCTTCATCTCATCCGCAATAGGAGCTTGAATATCCTTTATTGAAAGGGTCATATTAATTATAGGAAGTCGTTACTTTACCTCCGAATATTGAAAGGCGATATACAGTCGTTTAGTTCAAAAAAACCTGATTTATATACTTCTGTACTTTAATCTTCAAATTTGGAATAAAATCTTCTCTTTATACCTATTTTAGAATGAAAATGTTTAAAATTGAAAATATGATTTTCAAAAATGCAGGAATTGAGTAGATCAACGTTGAAAAACCGTTATGTGAATACGGAATTTATACTATTGAATTTCGAGAAAAAATTAAACGCATCAATCATTCAATAGCTGGGAGCCCATGCCGACAGCCGAAAGTAAATATTTATGAAAGCACTCGTGCTTGGTGGTGGATCAATGAAAGGAGCTTTTCAGGTCGGGGCTATCCAATCCCTTCTGGAAAGCGGTTTTGAACCTGATATGGTTTACGGAATTTCAGTCGGGGCGCTTAACGCTACTTTCCTGGCCGACGAAACGGGCAGACAGTTTGAAGAAGAAGGAAAAATCACCTGGCCGAATGCCGGGAGGAAACTTCTTGAGTTCTGGGTCAAGAATATTACCCAGCCCCAGGATATTTCAACGCTGCGGTCACGCGTTATGTTAGGGATGAATACTTTAATGAGCCGTTTCGACGGTCTGGTTGACCCCGAGCCTTTGCATTTACTGATCCGTAAAAATGTGAAGGACAAACATTTAAAACATACGCCCATTAAGGTAAAAGTGGGGGCGGTGAACATACAAAGCGGTGAAATTAAATATGTATCACCACAGGAACCCCATTTTCTGGACTATGTACGCGCCAGTTCTTCCATCCCGATGCTTATGCCCGCGATTTCGATTGGAAAGGAAATGTACCTGGATGGCGGCCTGAGAGAAGTAGCTCCGGTTCGTCAGGCCATAGCCGACGGAGCGATGGAAATCGTAGTCATTGCCTGCCATTCGCCCCATCTGTACCAGCCGGAAGGACTTAATCCGAGGAATCTGATTACACTGGTGGAGAGAGTCCGGGATATCACGGTAAATGAATACGCCAACAGCAATATCATCTGGGCCGAATCTTACGTAGATCGTTCCATTTTGCGCGGCGTACCGATGAAATTAACCGTGATCCGGCCCGCGTCTCCGCTGGTGCTGGATATGCAGCATTTCAATTCGGAAGATATATCAAGATTAATTATTGAAGGTTACCGGGTTGCGGTCGAGACGCTGAATAAAGTGGCAGAAGTAAAAGAATGATCGAAAAACCTGATTAAAAAACTCAGCTAATGTTAGCACAACGTTTAAAAAGTCCTTACCCTGTTTTATTATTATTGTTTTTAACATCCTGTGTCCCTTCGCGCCAGTTCACATCGGTTACAGATAATTGCAATTTTAGTAAAAATGGAAGTTTAAAAGCCCATCTCAAACCATCCAACCGGTTTGTGCCGATGATCATGGCGCATCAGGGAGGAACCGAAGACGGTTATCCCGGCAATTGTATCGCCACTTTTGAAAATACCTATCAGAATGTACCCTGTGTTTTGCTGGAATTTGACGTCCGCATGACCGCAGACAGTCAGCTTGTGCTCTCACATGACAATGAGCTGGAATTACGGACCAATGGGACTGGCCTGTTAAGCCATCAGCAATGGAAAGATGTAAAACAATTGCGTTTAAAGGATGACAAGGGACTTTTGACTAAAAATAGAATCCCTTCATTTAAGGAAGTGCTGGATTGGAGCAAGGATAAAAATCTGATGCTGATCGTAGATAAAAAGCCGGAAACGGATATTATCAAAACCGTTAAAATGCTCAAAGACAACAATGCCATTCACAAATCGGTGGTGATTTGTTATTCCGTTGATGAAGCAAAAAAGGTACATGCACTGGACTCAACCCTCATGCTCGCCGTTGGTTTTAACAGCTGGGAACATATCACCAACGTCGAGAAATCGGGACTTCCTCTGGAAAATCTAGTAGCCCTAACGCCGAAGGAGCTTCAGGAAGAATCCTTCTATATGAAAATCCATTCCATGAAGATTGTTACATCACTCGGAACAAATGGGAATATCGACACCCTGAACACTGAAATTTCCGCTCCAAAGTATAACAAAATATGGGAAAGCGGTGCGGACATAATCTGTACCGATCAACCTATTTTCGTCCACTCTTTGTTTCAAAAATAGCATTCCGAAGGCGGGCAGCACCTTTGCTTAATTCAGGTGAAAATGCTGCCCCTCATCTTTGGGTACTTTGGGCTTGTTGATTATTTTGGAATTCTGAATAAAAACAAGAATAATCAATCCGATAATAATCGCCAATGCGACCTGTAAAAAGGATATTATCGCGTAACTGGCAAAATCACTTTTAGACTCTTTCACCAGTTCATCCCCAATAACGGACTGGATTTCGGTAAGATCATTGAGATTGTTCAGCGTGCTTTGGAAAGTGTTGGCACCGGCTCCCTCAAACAAGACCTTTCCTTCCTCTGAATGGCCGGAAGCATGTAAGTTCAGGATCATCTTTTCCAGAAGCCCGTACTCTCCTACCCTGTTTTTGAAAGCAGCCAGACTTTTCGCCTCCTGGTCTACCAGATAGGTCTTTTCAAACACCCCGATCAGCGAATCAATGCTCTTGTCATGTTTGGCAAGCAGCGCGGAAATCTTCCCCTTATCGTTGGTGTCGGGTTTTAAGAGAAATTTTTCAAGAGAAAGACGTTTCCCGTATAAATTTTCCGTGATGTAAATAATGGTGGTAGCCGGAATCAGGCGATCTTTGTAAATGGATGAAAACGACTTATCGATCCCATCAATATTACGCCTCGAAAGTATAGTCCCCAATACAATCACAAGCATTATCCCCCCCAATAGTAAACTCGCTTTTAGCTTTTGCTGAATAACAAAGGACCATTTCATGGCTTAACTTACTTTGTATAGTTATAAATAATAATACCTTAGTTCAAAAATAAACAAATAATACGGGATATTAGTTTATGCCAGTAACTATCTGCCCGGCGACAAAAGCCAAAAGAGGACCAGAAACTAAATCCGGCCCTCTTTTAAAGTATATTTAACTGACTATCTGCTAGTTGCTATCACCTCCGCCTTTCACATCTGAATTAGATACCGAACGTGTTTTACGTTTTGGCGCGTCAAAACTCATTTTCCCAATGGAGTAACTAAAGGTGATCTTGAAATTGCGGTTATACAACTGTGTCTGGCTTGACTGCGCCAAAATCGGCGATTTCAAATCCGAAGTAAATTTCACACCTTTGGTCAGGAAATTTTCTGCTCCAAAACCGATACTTCCTTTCTTGTTAGCAAAATCCTTTTTGAACCCCAGTGAATACATATAAAAACCAGTTCTGGTTCCCTGCAACTGCACCTCACGGCCCCGGTAAAATCCAAAAGCCTGAAGTCCCCAGCCGTTTTTAAGCGATATCTGAGACATTAACCGTCCGCCATAGTTGAATCCTGAATTACTTACAGACTCAGAAAGACCGTCAGCATTGGTCGTCTGCCCTTCCATGTGCGACTGCAAAAGGTCAATACTTCCGTTTACCGTCCATTTTGAAGTCAGATACACGTTGGCAAAAACATTCATACCGTAGGCGCTTTGCTTACCGATGTTTTCAAAAGTAGTCACAATGGCGCCGGCAAGTGTATCAACAGTGGTCCGGATCTGCGTAATTGAATTATTGGTACTGCGGGTAAATACGGAAACATTCAGATACGTCTTCTTCACATTGGTACTTAGGGCTAGTTCGAAATTATCAGTCAGTTCAGGATTCAATAAAGGATTCCCGGTACTGATACTCTGCGGGTTGGCCAGGTTCACGTTCGGGTTCAGCTGTTGAATACCCGGGCGCTGGATACGACGGTTATATGCCGCTTTAATCGTGGTGGAAGCTGTAAGGCTTTTGGATACGTTAATGCTCGGTACCAGATTGCCGTAACTAGGAATGTTCACGGCTCCCTTATCACCCATATCAGCGTTGATTCCCGTATATTCATAACGCGTCCCTGCCTTGAACGTGTATTTATTTTTGGTGGTCAAAGTATAGGAAACATAACCGGCCGCTACATTTTGATTGTAATTTAAGGCCCCCGACGGGTTATCAGGATTAATCACGAAATCACCTGATTCACCAGCCAGCAAATATTTATAATCACTGTTCACCTTACGGAAAATTCCTTTTGCACCAAATTCAAGGAGCTGATTTTTCTTAATCGGCGTCTGATAATCTGTTTGCAGCGTAAATTCTGTGTTATAGTTCTGATTGACGTTTTTCAATTTACTGGCTACACTTCCGCCCGTGTTCAGAATATCTGTATCAAAATTATTTGTTAAATTAGTTCTGCTAAAAAGCGTTGAAAAGCTCCATTCCTGCTGTGGTTTGAAGGTTCTTACATAGTCGACGTTCACATCAACGGTTCCTGATAGATCCTTGCGGTTTACTTTACGCTGTGAGTTCGTTGCAGGATCCAGGTTTGTAAACTGGTCAATGCTCAGATTTTGCTTTTGCAGAAAATTACGTGTACCATAACGTACACCAGCCGACAATGCCTGGTTTTTCCCTAAATCGTAATCCCATCCCAAAGAATAATGCCCGAATAAACCACGGTCCTTTGCATTGGAACTCTGTTTCGTGCCAAAAATGTCACTTCCTGATTTTGTTTCCTGATTAAGCTCCGAGGTTGCTTTGTTGTAAAACGCGCGGCCAAATCCGCCCAGTGTAAAACCCATTTTACCTTTGCGGTAACTGCCGTTCAAACCCAGGTTGGTACCGCGGTTACCCACACCCGAATCAACATTCAGTGTTAGTCCCTGAAGATTGTTTTTCTTGGTAATGATATTGATAATACCGCCCGAACCTTCCGCATCATATTTCGCAGACGGTGAAGTGATTACCTCAACCGATTTGATCATATCGGCAGGAATCTGCTTTAAGGCATCGGCAACATTGCTCGCGATAATGGTCGAAGGCTTGTTATTAACCAATACACGGATGTTAGAACTTCCCCGCAATGAAACATTCCCATCCAGGTCGACAGACAACATCGGAACTTTACGAAGCAGATCCGATGCATCCCCGCCTTTTGAAGTAATGTCTTTTTCCGCATTGTAAACCAGACGATCGACTTTTTCCTCAACCATGGACTTTTCGCCGGTAATGGTTACCTCATCCAGCGTTTTGGTATTGGCAGCCATCTGAATCTTACCCAAATCCACGTCCTTTCCCTTTTCGACTGAAATATTATTGACCGTCTTGTCTTTAAAACCGATGAAAGAAACCAATACCTTATATTTTCCGGGGGCGACACCTGTGATTTCAAATTTCCCCTTATCGTCGGCTACCGAGCCGTCAATCACCTTGTTGTCGGCGGCATTGACCAACGCAATACTGGCAAACTCTACGGTCTTTGCCGTGGCTGAGTCGGATACAAATCCTGAAATTTTGGAATTTCCCTTTGGCGTTACAGAAGCCGGGGCACCACTTGCAGGAGCCAAAGGGCCTTGTGCCTGGCTCATTTGTGCATGCAAAAACAATACAACGGCCAGCATTAATGCTTTAAAACTTTTTAAAATTACTTTGTCCATGGTTTTTTAATTAAGTTCAGGAGAGTCAGTCTCTTTTCGGTCCATATTTCCCGATACAAAGAAATAATATATTACAAACATAAATTTCGGTAATAGACCAGCACCTCGATTTTGTCTACGATCTGGTACTTTTAACCGGATAAACTATATTTTTTATGTACCCCAAAAAGAAGAAACGGGTGCCGTATCATGTTCACGAACTGGCATAGTTTTAATAAAGAGAGATTCAAACGACATAATGTTGCAAACAAGGCTCCATTTGTTGTTACTTTGAACAAATTTTTTGTACAACCCTGGACTTAATTCCAAAAAGAAACTTCACCTAATGAATGAGATTGCCATAGATTTTAGCAAAGTACATCAGATCAAATTGTTTGACATAACCATTCTGGAACCTTCCACGGTGTTATCCAGTCTTATGATGGCGGTGGTCTGTTTTTATGCTTTTGTTCAATTGGGAAGGCTTGGGCGCGCGCACCGTATGTATCGTCAAATCCAGTATTTTTTCCTTTTTATGGGGATAGCTACGGTTATTGGCGGCGTTTTAGGACATGGATTTCTGTATGTGACGGGTCAGCTGGGCAAAATCCCTGGCTGGTTTGCCAGTATGATCGCCGTTGCTTTATTTGAAAGAGCTGCGATATGGCATATTAAACCGCTGCTTAAACCAAAACTGGGCTCCTGGCTCGGTTATATGAATTATATCGAATTGATTATATTCTTTGTTCTGACTTTCGTTACCTTAAATTTCGTAGTGGTTGAAGTCCATGCCTTTTACGGCTTGTTTCTGATGCTCTTTATGATCGAGGTATTTGTATATAAAAAGAAGAAAGATCCCGGCAGCAAATACATTTTTATTGCCACGGCATTGGGTGCGGCAGCGGCAGGTTTCCACGCTCTGAAATTCAGTTTCGGCCCATGGTTTAATTTCAACGATATCAGCCATATTCCGATGGCCGCATCGATTTGGTATTATTACCAGGGAGCCACGCATATGGTCTTTTACGGAGAGCCGGTTATTGAACCTGAAAAGGAAATGGAAAAATCTGAAATAGAAAACTAGCGGTCTGCTCATAATAAAACTCCCAACCTATACCTTCACGGAATGATATAGGTTGGGAGTTTTCTTTTATCTTACTGCAAATTACTTATTCGGCTGCGGCGTATAACGTAGATAAGGCTTTACAATACGCAGGCCTTTTGTGAATTTCTTCTCAGCATCTTCCGTGCTTACAGCCGGCACAACAATAACGTCTTCACCGTCTTTCCAGTCGGCTGGCGTTGCTACTGAATAGTTGGCAGTTAACTGTAATGAATCTACGACACGAATAATTTCATTGAAATTACGGCCTGTTGAAGCAGGATAGGTCAAAGTCAGTTTAATTTTTTTGTCCGGTCCAACGATAAAAACCGAGCGCACCGTCGCTTTTTCACTCGCATTCGGGTGAATCATATCATACAGTTCAGCTACTTTACGTCCTTCATCGGCGATGATTGGAAAATTGACCTCAGTGTTATTAACTTCATTGATATCCGGTATCCAACGGTTGTGTGAATCAATATCATCAACACTGACAGCCAGCACCTTAACGTTACGTTTTTCAAATTCTCCTTTTAAAAGAGCAGTTTTACCAAGTTCCGTTGTACAAACCGGGGTGAAGTCGGCAGGATGTGAAAATAACAGTCCCCAGCTTGTTCCTAACCACTCGTGAAACTGGATCGGTCCTTGTGTAGTATTTGCCTCAAAATCCGGCGCAATATCTCCTAATCGAAGTGACATAAAATATGGGTTTAAAATGGATAGCCTAATCTACTAACATTATAGGGTTTAACGCAAATTTAGATAAATAGTTTCACATTCAATACAAATAATTCTCTGATAGATGCTGCAAATAATTTAACGTTAAACGCGCAATACGGCCGTTTTGGGAAATTTTGCAGGCACGCGCAAAGCCACAAGTCATTTAAAACTATAAAACTGCACACCCCGAATGATTCCCGCAAAAAAACCGCCGTCCCCCTGCCCGATCCTCAAATATAACCCCATTTTAAGCCGGGTTTAATTCGTTTTTAATTAACGGAAAGCTTCTTTGATTAATAATTGGAAACTAAATTTCAAGTCCCGGTCCACACCATTACTGACCAATCCCGGTTTGTAAAAATTAAAATGCAACAAGTTATACTTAAAGGGGGCCTCTGCTTAGGGGCCTTCTTTTTTCGTTAAAAATGACACAGCAGTGCAACAGAACATTTACTCAACCGAGGTAAATGTTCGTAAATCCCAACTTCCCTACGGACACTTTTTTCCCGATTTTTGAAAAACTAAACTGATACTCATGGCAATAAGGAGCTGTTGGCGATTAGCTTATATGTGATTAGCTCAGTAACCGGATGATTAGTAGCTTTTTATAAAAATCAATAATATAAACTAATTTTTCACTACTACTTATTAACAGTTTTAAAAAAATGTTGAAAAAAATTTGCGTAGTTATTTAACTACATATACATTTGTAGTCAAATAACTACGCAATGAATTTAAGACGAGACGTATTTCAAGCCATCGCAGACCCGACAAGACGGGCAATACTTCTGTTGGTCGCTTCACAAACCATGACCGCCGGGGCAATAGCCTCAAACTTTGACACAGCCAGACCGACCGTTTCCAAACACCTGCAAATACTTACGGCGTGTGAATTGCTTGAACAAGAGCAAAATGGCCGGGAAGTTTATTATCACATCAATGCAAAAAAAATGAAAGAAGTAGCCGACTTTATCGAGCCGTTCCGCCAGATGTGGGATGACAGATTTAATAAATTGGAAGCCATCATGAAAAACTACAAACCTGAAAAATAGAATCGTATGGAAAGAAAAACAAAAATCAGTGCCGAAGACGGCAAACAGGAATTGGTGATCACCAGGGAATTTGATTTGCCGGTAGGGTTACTTTTCAAAGCATACGTAGAGCCTGAAATCGTTGCACAATGGATGGGAACAAAAGTGCTGAAACTTGAAAATAAAAAGCATGGGAGTTACCAGTTTGAAACATCCGACGCCCAGGGAAACGTGGTATTTCAATCCAACGGGACCATCCACGAATTTGTCCCCGACCAGAAAATCACGCGAACATTTGAAATGGAGAATACGCCTTTCCCTATTCAGCTAGAGTTCCTGGAATTTGAACCACTCACCGCCGACACCAGCAAACTGACAATGCATATCCTGTATAAATCAGTTGGCGTTAGAGACCAAATCCTGAAATTACCCTTTGCTCAGGGTATCAATTGGGCACATAACCGCTTACAGGAAATCGTAAACAAACTAAAATAAACAACCATGACAAAGCGAAATAAAATCATCTATTGGGTTGCAACCGGCTGGCTTGCATTAGGCATGGTATCAACGGGCATTGTGCAGCTAATCAAAATGAAGGAGGAAGTCGATATGATGACGCATCTGGGTTATCCCATCTACTTTCTGACGATAATTGGCGCTTGGAAAATGCTGGGCGTTGCTGCGGTGCTGGTTCCAAAATTTCCTTTGGTAAAAGAATGGGCGTATGCAGGTTTTTTCTTTGCCATGTCGGGCGCGGTTTTTTCTCATCTGGCTATCGGAGATAGCGCCAAAGAGCTTTTTGGACCTATTTTACTACTAATCCTGACTGCGGTATCCTGGTATTTCAGACCCGCAACACGCCGCCTGCCGACAGAAAAATCGTTTCAATTAATACATGAACAGCATGAATCCTAAGGTTGATTTTTACTTTAATCAAGCCACGCAATGGCAGGAAGCAATCGGACAATTGAGAACAATTGTTCTGGACTGCGGGCTAAACGAAGCATTGAAGTGGGGATGTCCTTGTTACACACTGCATACGAATAACATTGTTTTAATACATGTGTTCAAGGATTATTGCGCGCTATTGTTTTTCAAAGGAGTATTGCTGGATAACACCGACGGTATTCTGATCCAGCAAACGGAACATGTGCAGGCGGCGCGTCAGATTCGGTTCACCAGCGTACAGGAAATAGCGGAGCTGGAAACCAGTATAAAAGCCTGTATTTATGAAGCCATTGAGGTGGAAAAGGCTGGTTTGGAAGTTGTTCTCAAAAAGACCACGGAATTTACAATCCCGGAAGAATTTCAGGTAAAATTAGACGAAATCTCCGCCTTGAAAACTGCTTTTCACGCATTAACGCCCGGGCGCCAACGCGCTTATCTCCTGCATTTTTCTCAACCAAAACAATCCAAAACCAGGGAGGCAAGGGTGGAAAAAAATGTTCCCCGGATTTTAGAAGGGAAAGGACTGGATGATTAATAAGTGGCTGTTGGCAATTAGCTATATGCGATTAGCTCAGTAACCGGATGATTAATAGCTTATTATAAAAATCAACAATATGAACTAATTTTTCACTACTATTTACCGGTATTGGAAATCTCCAAATTCTATTCACAATATAATTTACTGCCTTATCTCGCCTCCAACTTCCGGTCGGCGGGATTTTTTTTACTGCTTCCTTTTTTACCGTTCGGCCAGTATCCCACCATGTCAGGTGACGATTTCGTTAAAATCAAGATAAAAATACCTAATCTGAAAGTCATACAACTCACTCAATTTAAGTATTTTAAAACACCACACCTTCTTCATTCAAAACCTCAATTCATAAAATAATTTCACAAAATACTTTGAATGTATAAAACTTAAGCAATACTTTTGAAGTGTACTATTACACTAGAACACTAAACAAGTATTGTATGATTCACGTAGACTCGGTGTCGTTTGGATATAACCCTAAAAAGTTACTATTCGAAAACCTGTCTGTCAAACTTCATCCCGGGCATATCTACGGATTACTCGGAAAAAATGGAGCGGGAAAATCAAGTCTGCTGCGCAACATCGCGGGTCTTTTATTTCCAACGACAGGTAAGATTGAAGTAAATGGATACGAACCGCGCAAGCGGCAACCAGCCTTCCTTCAGGATTTTTTCCTGATACCGGAAGAAATCTATTTACCAGCCGTGACGGTCGAAAAGTACATTGCCACGCTGGCACCTTTTTATCCGAAGTTTGATGAGGCACAGTTCCGGGGCTACCTGGAAGAATTTGAAATTCCGGAAGGTAACAAGATCACAGACCTGTCGTACGGGCAAAAAAAGAAGATATTGATTGGATTCGGACTGGCGACCAACACAAAATATCTGATCATGGACGAACCCACCAACGGTTTGGATATACCTTCCAAAGCACAGTTCAGAAAACTGGTTTCCGCCGCACTGGACGCACACCGGGTGATTCTAATTTCTACGCATCAGGTCCGCGACCTGGATAACCTGATCGATTCCATCATCATTCTGGAAGACAGCAAAATATTACTGCACCACAGCCTGGAAACGATCAGTGAAAAACTGCGCTTTGCAACCCTTGTTACGACCGAAGACGATAGCCGCGTTTTGTATTCCGAACCATCACTAAAAGGTTACACGGTGGTCATGGAAAACTGGGAGCAGGAAGACAGCCGGGTGGATCTTGAACGCCTGTTTAATGCCGTAATGAGCAATCCCGGCCGAATCCGGAAAATTTTTCATGAACCATGAAAATATGGATTCAAATACTGCTGGTACTCGGATTTTTTATCCTGAAAGTACTGCCGAAAATATCTCCGTTTTTAAACATTAAAACTTTTTTATATGAATCAGGTTTTTAATTTTCGCCGGTTCGGGCTACTACTGAAACTGGATTTTGCAGAAAATGGGAAGAAGGCTATACTCGCTCTGGCCGTCATTATCGGACTTATGCTGCTGCTCATGAATCCCGTTGTCGATTTCAGAAAAATAGGTTTTTCTCCCATTTTTTTACATATCCTCTCCTATTGCATCGCTCTGTTTTGTGGCAGTCTGTTCACAATTTTGGTATTTGAAAAATACGCTGCACCTACAACAGGGATCGCCACAATACTGATTCCGGCTTCCCAGACCGAGAAATACATCACGGCTTTTATATCAAGCATACTGTTTATGAGTGTGCTGCTTTCCGCATTCTTTGCGATGCACTATCAGTTTTCAGAAATCCTGATCAGGAAATATCCGAATGAAAAAATTAACCCACTGCCGTCAGAGATTTTGATTGCCTTCTCTTACATATTTTATCTTGTTCATGGTGTCACCTTTCTGGGGTCTATTTATTTCCCGAAAGCTACCTACATTAAAACTGCCTCTGTATTTTTTGCCTTTCTGGTTATCTGCTTTTCTGTAAACTGGATCATGGTTCATCAGATGGTTGAGGCAGGGACTATCGTTCAAGGCCCTCCTCTTGCAAAATGGAATGTATTTAGAAACGGAACATATATTAAGGTAGAATACAGCAAAACAACGTTTCTGGCCGTCAAAACTTTCCTGGTTCTGTTTGTATTAGCATTATGGCAGGTGGCCTATGTCAGGCTGAAAGAAAAAGAAATTTAACCCATCAACATTCATGGAATTTAAAGATAAACAATCCATTTACCTTCAGATCGCCGACTACATCTGCGAGCAGCTCCTACTTGGTAAATGGCCTCCCGGGGAAAGAATACCGTCTGTCCGGGACCTGGCAAGTACGCTGGAAGTAAATCCCAATACGGTTATGCGCACTTACGAGTATTTGCAAGGGAATAATATCATTTACAACAAACGCGGTGTAGGGTATTTCACTGACGATCAGACCAATAAGCGCATTCTAGAATCCCGCAAAGAGCGTTTTATGGAAAGCGAACTACCGGATTTTTTCCGCACGCTTTATTTGCTGGACATCAGCATTGAAGAATTGCAAAAACGATATAAAACATTTATTGAGACAACTCATCCTGCAACACTTTAATTTGAACGAACATGAAAACAAGCAATAAACTTATCATTGCGCTGATTCTCGTTAGCATGATCGCGATGTTGGGAACCAATCTGGAAATAAAAGCGGCATACAATAAAATTAAACCGGATGATTTATTCTATGGATATGAGACCAAACCGGTTAAGGCATTCAAAACAGTTGTTCTGATTGGCAATGATCATGGTTTTATTGAAATCCAACAAGGTAAAAGTAATGAAGTACGGATTAACAAAGACCTGGCGGACCGGGTAAAACAAACCATTTCCGGAGACACGTTGAAAATTAGTTACCTGGAAAAAGAACGAAATAAATATCCGACAGCGGATCTTACCTGGGCCCGCTGGCCGGCCGTTTACATTGAAGCCCAACAGCTCTCTTCTGTTTCTATAAAGGATATTCCCTGCAAAATTAGAAGCTGGCATTCGGATCATTTAGACTTGTCGTCAACCAGCAGTTTTACACTTTTAGATGACAATTCTATCAAAAATGTTACCGCATCGTATCAGAAAGGAAGCGGATTACAGATTAACAAAAACAATGTTTTGGGAAATACCACTATTAAAATAAAAGACAGCAGCTCGTTAAACATCCAGCAGGACGTTTTCACCTCCCTTGATCTTGATCTTGAAACTACTGCAAAGGCAAATTTATCGGGAGATCTTCTCAGGAAATTAATGAAGAAATAAAAGCAAAAATCAATTAGCCATGAAAAGAGAACGGGGAGCAGAATGATCTGCGCCCCGTTCTCTTTTCCGATACAGTTTTCAAATGGATTCAATGAATACTATACTCATCCAGCTTACGATAAAGGGTAGCAATGCCAATTTCCAATAACCTTGCCGTTTCTGCTTTGTTGCCTTTTGTATAATTCAGTACTTTCTGAATGTGCAGCTTCTCTACACTTTCCATGGAAAAAGCGGAAAGCTGACCACCTTTCTCCGCCGGCTCCGACTGCTGTATTTCGAAAGGAAGACTCTCAATATCCAGCTGATCATCACTTAAAATCACAGCACGTTCGATGACATTTCTTAGCTCACGGATGTTGCCCACCCATTTGTAAGTTTCGAGTTTTTTCAGAAATTCATCCGAATAAATCAGCGTTTTTTTGTTCATTTTCGCAGAAAACTGTTCCACAAAAAAACGGACAAGCGGCTCAATATCCTTCACCCTTTCTCTTAACGGCGGAAGCAGAATCTGAAAAACATTCAAGCGGAAATACAGATCCGAACGAAACCGTTTTTCCTCGCTTTCAACTTTTAAATCCCGGTTTGTTGCAGCAATAAGCCTGAAATTGGATTTACTGGGTTTGGTATCACCCAGTTTTATAAACTCGTTTGTTTCCAGCACGCGCAGCAGCTTTGCCTGCAACTCCAAAGGCATTTCGCCTATCTCATCTAAAAACAAAGTCCCGTTATTGGCTTCTTCAATAAGACCTTTTTTATCCTTATTGGCACCGGTAAAAGCGCCCTGTTTGTAACCAAACAATTCACTTTCCAGGATATCCTTCCCGAATGCGCTGCAATTCAAGGCCACAAAATTCTTTCCCGCCCGATGACTTGCCTGATGAATTCCCTGCGCAAAAACTTCTTTTCCGGTCCCGGTTTCGCCTGTCAGCAAAACATTGGTATCATTTGGCGCTACTTTCTGAGCCAGCTCAATGGCTTGCTGAATGCTTTTTGATTTTCCGATAATCGCCTGAAAGGAAAACTTATCCTCCACACGTTTTTCCAGATCTTTTACCCGCTTTTGCAGCTGTACTTTCTCAATGGCCCGGTGCAGCAGCGGAATAATTTTATCGTTATCGTCACCCTTGACAATGTAATCAAAGGCGCCGTTTTTCATCGCCTGCACACCATCACTGATCTTTCCATAGGCGGTCAATAGAATCACTTCGACCTGCGGTTTTTTTGATCTGATCTTTGACACCATATCCACCCCGCTTCCGTCAGGCAATTTCACATCGCAAAGCACCACATCAAGCTCGTGCTGTTCAACACTTTTCAAGCCCGATTTGCAATCACCGGCTTCGAGCACATCAAAACCCTCTGCTCTCAGTATCCTTGCCAGCAGTGCACGAAGTTTTTCTTCGTCATCTATAATTAGTACAGTTTTCAAACTTTTATTCGTGAGTTGGAGTAATAATCAAATGTAGCAGGAATTGTGATACGCCTAAAACAAAAAGAAGAATACCTGTCGCCAGATATTCTTCTTTTAATATGTAAACAAACGTTCTTACGCTTTCAATAAGCTGGCAGCCGGTTCATCGATAAACCAGTGAAGCGTTCCTTTCGCCGGCTTAATCACCTGCGAAGGATACGTATCCGGTTCAAATGCTCCTTCCAGAACGTGTTTGAGGGTTTCTGCCTTGCCTGCTCCAACGGCTAAAAACGCAACGCAGGCCGCGTGGTTCACAACCGGTGCCGTTAAGGTGATCCTGTACATATCCTGGGCCGGCAAAAAGAAGGAAGTGGTCCAAGCCTTTTGCTCATGCACCACCGGCGTACCCGGGAATAACGACAGCGTATGTCCGTCATCGCCCATGCCCAGTAATACAAAATCAAAGGTTGTTTCTTCTCCATCGAAATACTGCTTCAATATCTTTTCATATTCCGCAGCCGATTCTTCCGGTCCGATGTCTGTGCGCATCACGTGAATATGCTCGGCTTTTGCACCGATCTTATGCAACAGTTCGTCATAGGCCATTTTGGCATTGTTCCGCGAATCCTCGTAGGGAACAGCTCTTTCATCCCCCCAGAAAAAATGTAGTTTTTCCCAGGGAATACTCTCGCTGTAAGGAGATTCGGCAAGCAAAGTATATAATTGCTTCGGCGTACTCCCACCGGAAAGTACAAAAGTAAACCGGTCCTTTTTTGTTAAAACCTCCTGAATATACTTGTTGAGCCATTCAGCCAGTTCTAAACTTAGTGCTTTGGCATCTTTTGCTATGTGCAGTTGTCCCATTAATTTCAAATTTTAAGCTGATGGCAAATTAACCCAGGCATGTCCGTCACGTGCGATAAGCGCGTCAGCGTCTTCCGGCCCCCATGAATCGGGTGCATAATTCGGGAAGTCCACAGGCTTACGTTTCTCCCAAGTTTCAAGGATCGGCATGATCACTTTCCAGGCCGCCTCAACCTGATCGCCTCGCATAAACAAGGTCGCATCGCCTTCCATCACATCCAGAAGCAAAGTTTCATAGGCTTCCGGCGCGTGTTCGCCATTGGCTGCGTCATAGCTGAACGTCATATCCACTGGATCCAGTGTCATGGTCTGACCAGGGCGTTTTACCTGGAAACGGATGCTGATATCCATTTCCGGCTGAATGCTGATGGTAAGCTTGTTCGATCTCCATGTATCCGCAGATTCCGTTGGAAATGCGTTATGCGGCGCAGATTTAAACTGCAAGGTAATGTGGGTTGCTTTCTGGTTCAGGTATTTTCCGGTACGTACGTAGATCGGAACACCCTGCCAGCGCCAGTTATCAATATAGAATTTCGCTGCTGCAAAAGTATCGATCGCCGATTCAGGATTAACGCCTTTTTCTTCACGATATCCCACAACCTGCGTGCCTTTTTTCCACCCTTTTGCATACTGACCACGCACTGCGTATTCATGCACTTTATCGGGGGTAATCCGGCGGATTGCATTCAGTACATCAACCTTTTTATTTCTGATTTCGTTGGCGTCGAAAGAAACAGGAGCTTCCATCGCCACCATACAAAGTATCTGTAAAATATGGTTTTGAACCATATCACGCAAGGCACCGGAATTTTCAAAATATCCTCCGCGCCCTTCCAAACCAACGCTTTCCGCCGCTGTGATCTGGATATGTTCAATGTAGTTACGGTTCCAGATCGGCTCAAACAATGCGTTAGCAAAACGCAATGCAAGAATATTCTGTACGGTTTCCTTACCAAGGTAATGATCAATACGGAAAATCTGCTCCTCTGTAAACATGCTTGAAAGCAACGCATTCAACTCATGTGCACTCTTCAGGTCATGACCAAAAGGTTTTTCAACCACAATTCGCGTGCACCGTGTATCCGTGCAAATGTTAAGCGCACCAAGTTTGCTTGCAATTGAGGGAACCAGCTGAGGCGCAACGGCCAGGTAAAAAATAACGTTCGGGTGTTGTCCCCACTCCTCTTCTTTTTCCTTTACCAGATCCGTGATCTTGTGATAAGCTGCCGGATCGTCTCCATCCATCTGAAGATAAGAAACATGCTGGCTGAAATCTTTCCAATGACCGTTTTGTTCGCCTTTACGTCTGGAAAACTTGGTAATACCATCCAGCAAATGTCCGTGATACTCTTCATTCGTATAAGCACTGCGACCGATACCTGCGATGGCAAACTGGTCGGGCATCCACTCGTCAAGAAAAAGATTGTATAACGCCGGTGTTAATTTTCTATAATTTAAATCACCGCTTCCCCCAAAAATAAACAGTATGGAAGCAGGTGGTCTTTTATTTGTTTTCATAAAAAGTTACGCTCTGTTAATGATTCCATTCTGTATGGAAGGCCCCTGAAATGTCTGTACGCTGGTACGTGTGTGCACCGAAATAATCACGCTGCGCCTGAATAAGGTTGGTTGCCATACGCTCGCTGCGGTATGCATCGAAATATGCAAGTGAGGACATCAGCGACGCAACAGGAATTCCGCTAAGCGCAGCCTGTGCCACCACTGCACGTGTATTACCCTCAGCCGCTTTTACGATCGCCGCAACACCAGCGTCCAATAAGATATTGGGCAATTCAGGTGATTTTTTGTAAGCCTGCGTGAAAGTTCCCAACAAGGTTGAGCGGATGATGCATCCACCACGCCAAACACTTACCGCATCCGGCAAAGGAATATCCATGGCCAGTTCTTTTGATGCCTGAAACAACATCGCAAGTCCCTGCGCATAACTTAATATCGTACCAAAATACAAGGCATCATGAACCTGCTTAACCCATTCGTCGGTCGAAACAGTAATGGCAGCACCAGCCTGCGCATAAATCGCAGAGGCTTTTACTCTTTCGTCTTTATAACCGGAAACGGTACGCATAGCCACGGCACTGTCAATCACAGGTACGGCAACCGGCAATTCCATGGAATCCTGAGAAGTCCATTTCCCCGTTCCTTTTGAACCCGCTTTGTCAGAGATCATATCAAGCAAACGAGCGCTGGTTTTGTCATCATTCTGCAAAAAAATATCCGCTGTGATTTCAACCAAAAACGATTGCAATGCACCTTCATTCCATCTTTTGAAAGTTTCATGAAGCTGGTCATTGTTCAAACCTGCATGTTTCAGCAGCGTGTAAGCTTCACTGATAAGCTGCATGATGGCATATTCAATACCATTGTGAACCATTTTAACATAGTGCCCGGCACCTTCTTTTCCAAGATAGGCCACACAAGGCTCTCCGTGTACTTTGGCAGAAATCGCTTCAAGCAAAGGTTTCACGTGTGCATATGCTTCCAGATCCCCACCTGGCATAATGCTTGGACCCGTGCGCGCGCCTTGCTCACCACCCGAAACACCAACACCCATAAAATGGATTTCTTTGTCGCGCAGATATTTCACGCGGCGCAAAGTATCGGTGTAATGTGAATTTCCCCCGTCGATGATCACGTCACCTTTTTCTACCAAAGGCAACAATGATTCGATCACGTCGTCAACCGGTTTTCCGGCTGGAACCAACATCATCAGTTTACGTGGGCGTTGTAATTGCTGCACCATATGTGCAAGATCCGGAACTCCTTTCACGGTTGTCCCTGCTGTTGCCGCAGCTTCAAGTGCAGCAGTTTTGGTCTCGTCTTTATCAAAACCAATAACAGAAAACCCGTGATCGGCGGTGTTTAGCAATAGGTTTCTACCCATTACTCCCAACCCAATCATTCCAAAATCGAAGAGGTTACTTGACATAAATTAACGGTCTATTGAAACATGAAGCCGTAAAAATAGGCTTTTTTCACACTGGTTTTACGATTTGCAAGCGGCTTTGGTTCACAATGTGCGAAAAACGTTTTTTCAAAAAATATCTTCGTCCTAAAAACAACGGAGTTATTCATTAAAATTAAATCAGCAATGTATTGATTTAGATCAATTTGGCAAATATGTTCATTCGGGTGACAGGAATGGAAGTCATTTTTAGAGTCAGCTAAAAATGATCATTAAATTTGTTAGCTGTTCAAAGGCAACGCGTCCCATATGTCACCCTTTCAGGGTTGGACACTTACTAGTTTTAACCATTTTCTACAATAATTTCATCCCTTCGGGATTGTTATCGCGTGGAAGAATGATCGATGGTGATGAAACCAAATCCCGTAGGGATAGTTCACGTTGTAGAAAAATGTATGGAACGTTCCGAAAAACAAAATCCCGCAGGGATGACCGATATTGTAGAAAAACAAAAGAGCGGAAGCCAGGTTTCCCGGCTTCCGCTCTTTTATATCCAAACTGAAAGACTATTTTTCCGTAAGAAATTCTTTCTGCTTCAAAATTCTTTCAAAAACTTTCACATCATGATCAGAGGTGAAGATTGAAAAAGGAAGATGCACAAATTGCCCTCTCGAAATAATCAGGATATACGAATCCTTATCCTTATATACATCCTGAATTTGTTCCCATTTCATGATACTGCCTTCTTTTGCGTTGATTTTCATCAAAATCTGACGGCTGTCAATTTCATATGAAAATTTCTCAAACATCGGCTTATACTGTTCAAGCTGCGTGATTCCCGTAAACTGGATTACCCAGAAAAGTAGGTAAAGGATAACCCCGACCAGAATAACAATGTAAATCCAGATATTAGGATAAACGCCTGTCAGGCTTATCGCTGCATTAATAATAATCAATAGCAAGGGAACCGCTGCCCACTTAATTTGCGACTTAAAAAAATGCCGCATGGCAATGGAAATGTATTTTTTGGTTGGCAACGCATACCTCTTCGTACGAACCGCTGCCGGATTCGTAGGCATTTGATAAACAGGCTGGTGTTTGTTCACCGATACTTTGGCCATAATTCTGTTAAAAATTAATCAATTTCTTTATTTGCAATAGCCTGCCAAACGAATCAGTTATTCAGCCGACATTAAATGAACTACAAAGTTAGAAAAAAGGAGTCGACTTACGAGAAAGCGGCCAAAATAAAAGTGCTGTCGGCAGTTTGCTTCGGGCAAGCAGCTTTCAGATTGCTCACGTAAGGAACAAAAAACGAAAGTTTATCCACTGATAATTGAAAAATTTGCGTTCTTTAAGATATTAAAGTCCTTACTGCCTAAAACCGACAGCCGATGGCCGAAAGCCAGCGGCGCAAATAAACGTTTAACCTAAATGAGTTTTCTTTTTCCGTCATTCTTGTGGGGTTTGCTGGCCATATCTGTTCCGATAGCCATACATATATTCAATTTCCGTCGTACAAAACGTATTTTCTTTACCAATGTCGCTTTTCTGAAAGCGGTAGAAACACAAACACGTTCGATTCGTAAAATCAAACACTGGTTGGTTATGACGGCGCGTATTCTGGCCATCGCCTGCCTGGTTTTCGCTTTTGCACAGCCATTTCTTCCCGGAAAAAGTGACGCATCGGTCAACAGAAAAGGGATTACGAGCCTTTATCTGGATAACTCGTTCAGTATGCAGAACGAATCGAATAGCAAACGCTATCTGGACATTGCTACAAACCGCCTGAACGAACTGCTGGGACTTTTCAAAAATGCGACTTCCCTGCAACTGGTTACCAACGACTTTTCAGCGCAGGAACAAGGACTCTATCCGGCAGAAAAAATCCGTGACCGATTTACCACGATCGGTCTTTCGCACACGCCCCGCACGCTGGAACAGGTTTATAAACGTCAGGAAAATCTGGTTTCTAAACACCAGAACGGAGGTAAAAATCAGTTTTTCTGGTTTTCTGATTTTCAAAAAAGCACAACGGGTGATCTTTCCAAATTAAAAACAGATTCGCTCAATCAGCTCTTCCTGGTACCTGTGCAGGCTGTTGCCGAAAAAAATATTTTTGTTGATTCCGTCTGGTTGAACACGCCTTTCATTCGCGAGTTGCAGAACAATATCCTTTTTGTAAAGGTGAGCAACTCAGGGAGCGGCGATGCTAAAAAAGTGGTGTTAAAATTGAGTCTGGATAATACACAGTCTTCCACGGCGTCCGTTAATGTACCGGCCAACGGAAGTGCCCTAGCAAAGTTTAATTTTAACCTCAAAGGAAAGGGTTATAAACAGGGAAAAGTCACTTTCGACGATTTTCCGGTAACCTTTGACAATGACTATTATTTCGTTTTAAATGCATCGCCGTTGATCCGCATCCTGCACATTTACGGACAGAAATATGCCGGCAATTACATTGACAACGTCTATGCCAATGACAGTTTGTTTGCACTGCAAAGTTATACGGCTCAGAACGTGGATCCGGGTCTGATAAAAAATTCAGATATGGTTTTGCTTGAAGGTGTCGAGCAGCCATCGGGTATGCTGGCTGCCGAAATTCAGGATTTTGTAAAAAAAGGAGGAAGCCTCACGATCATTCCTCCGGCCGTTCCTAATACCGGGAGTTATACTTCACTGGTGCAAAATCTTGGTGTTAATGGCTTGAATACAGAAAAAACCGCCAACCGGGAAATGATCGCGATTGCCGCACCGGACAGAAATAATCCGTTTTTCAGTGACGTTTTTGAAGAATCCATTCGTCAGGAAATAAACCTGAATTTACCGGAAGCCTCCCCGGCCTGGAACTGGAACAGCGCCGGCCAGATACTGCTTTCGCTTCGCAGCGGACAACCTTATCTGAGTCAGATTTCCTCCGGAAAGGGCAAAATTTATTTATTTGCAGCCCCCCTTATTCCAGAATTCGGGTCTATGGCACAACATGCGATTTTTGTTCCGATCATGTATAAAATGGCTGCTTTGAGCGTCAGAGCCCAGCGGACGGCTTTTACATTTGACGAAAACCCGATTGCGCTGACTGTCAATAACGAAAGCCAGAATAGCGTGTATAAGCTTCGCCGAAATAAAACCGAGGTCATTCCCGTTCAAAAAATTGTGGGCAACCAGCTCTTGCTCGAAATTCCTCAGGGCGATCAAACGGGCAATGGCCTGGACGCAGGTTATTTTGAGCTGATCAAAGACAACAAGGTCGAACAATTACTGGCGCTCAACCACAACAACGGCGAGTCGAAACTCGACTATTACACGCCGACTGAGCTCAGAAATATTTTCTCCGGACAAAAAAATGTTCAGGTTTTTGATAAGATCGATGATGATGCCTTTGCTCAGGAATTTCAGCAACAGAACCTTGGGACCAGCCTTTGGAAATATTTTCTTTACGCCGCACTCTTCTTTTTATTGGTAGAAATCGTACTAATCAGATTGATGAAGTAATACAAAACAAGGTAAGTACCTTATCTTATCATGATTATTGGCAGAAACAGTTTTAAGTTCGCAGTTTTTCCACCAATTTTGCAAAAATACAATCGAACTAATAAATGCTTTCATCCCGAATAGGTATTCTTGGCGGTGGTCAGTTAGGACTTATGCTTTTGCAAGCCGCCATAGACTGGAACCTTGATATTCACATTTTAGACCCCGACGCAGAAGCGCCCTGCCGTAAAATTACCCCAAAATTCACCCAAGGTTCTTTACAGGATTATGATACGGTGTACCAGTTTGGTCAAGACCTGGATGTGATTACCATTGAAATTGAAAAAGTAAATGTTGAAGCTCTGGAAGCGCTGGAAAAAGAAGGAAAGAAGATTTATCCTCAGCCTTCTGTAATCCGGAAAATACAGGACAAAAGAATCCAGAAACAGTTTTACGTAGAAAAAGGACTTCCTACGGCAGCATTCGTGCTCACAGAAAACCGTGAGGATGTAAGAAATTTTGTTGATTTCCTACCTGCTTTTCATAAACTTGGCCGTGACGGATACGATGGTCGCGGCGTACAAAGGGTAACGTCCGAGGCTGATATCGAAAAAGCTTTTGACCAGCCCGGATTGCTTGAAAAAGCCGTTCCCTTTGAAAAGGAACTTGCCGTTATTGTTGCCCGCAATCCATCGGGACAAATCATGTGTTTCCCAACGGTGGAAATGGTTTTTCATCCCGAACTTAACCTGGTTGAATACCTTTTTGCGCCTGCTGAAATTACGCCTGAAATCGATCAAAAAGCACAGGAAATCGCAAAAAAAACAGCCGAATCCTTCCAGATCGTAGGTTTGCTGGCTGTTGAGTTATTCCTGACGGCAGACGGCGAAGTGCTGATCAATGAAGTCGCACCGCGTCCCCATAACAGTGGCCATCACACGATCCGCGCCAATGCCACCTCACAATACGAACAACACTGGAGAGCTATTCTGGATTTGCCTCTGGGCAGTACGGAAATCTATGGTCCTTCGGCCATGGTCAATTTGCTGGGCGAAGACGGTTATGAAGGTCCGGCCGTGTATGAAGGGATGGAAAAATTGCTTGCTACCGAACAGGTATTTCCGTTTTTATACTGGAAAGCAATTACGAAGCCTTTCCGAAAAATGGGACATATCACGATCATGGATCACAGCATCGCTTCTTTGAAAGAAAAGGTAGATTTCGTCAAGAAAAATATAAGGGTAATAAGCGGAGAACCGCAGAAAAAATAATCCCGGCTGACGTCGGATTTAAATAAATTAGCATAAAAAATGGTAGGAATAATCATGGGTAGCCTGTCGGACCGGAAGGTGATGCAGGAGGCAGCAGACGCACTAAACGAGCTTGGCATAACGTTTGAAATGGAGATCGTCTCCGCACACCGCACACCTGAGCGCATGCTCGAATACGCGGCGACAGCGAGAAAAAGAGGGTTGCAGGTTATTATCGCAGGAGCGGGCGGCGCGGCACATTTACCGGGTATGGTGGCATCGCTTACATCATTGCCTGTGATTGGCGTGCCGGTACTTTCAAGCAATTCTATTGATGGCTGGGATTCGGTACTTTCGATTCTGCAAATGCCATCGGGCGTACCTGTCGCCACCGTGGCGTTGAACGGTGCAAGAAACGCAGGTATCCTTGCCGCTCAGATTATCGGAGCCAGTGATACGGAAGTTGCCAACCGATTGGATATCTTTAAGGAGGGATTGAAAGATAAGGTGGCGACGATGAATAAGGAATTGAAAAATGAAGTTGTAAAGTAGTACCGGTTTATTATTTTCGTATTAAAGTACAGTCACTAATTTAATTGAATCATCCTTAGCTATGGAAGACGACAGCCCGAAAAAAAGAAATATACGTCCGACAGAAAAATCAAACTTGCCGGTAATTACCTTGTTCGTGTTAGTTCTTTTGGTCCTGGCAATGCTTTATGTGGGATATGAATATATTTCAGATGGTTCATCAAATTCTGAGGAACTTACTTCGTCCGTAGTTGATACCACGGAAAACAAGACTGTGGCGGAAAGTACAACGGAAGAGGATGCAGCCGAAGAAGAAGATATAGTAAAGGAAACTCCGAAACCTGCGGAAAAGAAAGAAGAGAAAAAGGAGAAAAAAGAGGAACCTAAAAAGGAAGAACCTAAAAAGACCGAGGATCCAAAGGTGATTGCATCGAGAGTAGGCGGAAAAGAAATTACACGAACCGTAAAAAGCGGCGAGACTTTTTCTTCACTTGCCAGTCGCTATAACCTTACCACGGAAACTTTAAAGGGCTTAAATCCATCTATTACAGAATTAAAATCTGGCGATAAACTTAAAATTCGCGTGAAGGCCGTTCATACGGTCGGCCCTGGCGACATTTTAAAGGTGGTATCCGGTAAATATGATGTAAGCAAAGAGGCGATCATGAAAGCCAATGGTAAAACAAAAGATATGGCAAGCCGTGGCGAGGAGCTGGTTATTCCTTTTCCTACGAGACGCTGATTATATGTTTGATTTGCGCGTTATAAACGCGAAACCATAACTAGACTGATTGCAAATCAGTGCAAGCCATAAATAAAAAATGGCAGGGTGAATGATCATCCTGCCATTTTTATTGTCATTAAAATACCTGATTTAGAAGCTTCCCGGACCACCAGGGCCTCTATCTCCGCCTCTGCCGCCACCTGGAAAACCTCCGCCCATACCGTCAAAACCTTCACGGCGTCTGTCTGAATTTTCACGGGTTGGCATTTTACCGAAATTCCGAAGTGTATAAGTAAACGTAAGCATTGCATATTGGGTCAAAACGCGGCTGGTCACGTCCTGGATATAAGTTTCTGTTACGTTACGGGCAATGCTGTTGTTTTGTTTCAGGATGTCAAAAACAGTCAATTTCAGTTCTCCGGCATTATTTTTCATGAATTTCTTACCAACGCTCGCATTCCATAAGGTAAAGTTCTGGTTATAACCCGCGCCCAAACCTCGGTATGACTGGTTGTTGATATCAGATGAAATTACAAATCCCTTTCCAAAAATCCAGTTTACACGCGCGGTGACCGAACTTGTATAATAATTATTGTTCAAAGTCGGCTGGATCGAATTGCGGACCACATTGTAATTACCGGAATAGGCTGCCGTAAAATCAAGATTCTCGCTCACGTTACTGCTCAGCACCAAACCCTGGCTGTAAGCATAAGTATTGGAGAAATTCGAAACATTGTTGATCATACCCGGAGATCGCACATAGTTAAAACCCGAAGTTAAATTCACGTTCAGTTTTATTTTTGAAACCGGCTTACCATAAGTAATCAAAGTCCGTGCATTCCAGCTTCCGTCCACGTTAATGGGTGCGGTTAATTTCGCTCCTTTTTCCAAAACAATACCATTTGGCAAGGTTGTTGGTTCCTGCGCAATGAAAGTCGAATTAACGATGGCATTATTGGTCTGATTGATAAAAATCATCGCGTTGAAACTAAACGGTCTGTTGGCACCAGCCAGTGCGTAACGCATGTTCAGCGCGTTTCTGTATTCTTGTTTCAGATCAGGATTTCCGGCGGTTAGCGAAAGCGGATTGCTGTTATCCACTACATTTTGCAACTGGGAAATAGACGGCTGATTGGTCGAGCTACGGAAAAAAGTACGGAACTGCGTGCCTGATTTTGAGCGGTAGGTCAGCATCAGATTTGGTAAAAAATTGGTAAATGTCTGATCGACTTTTGCTTTCACGGGAGACAATTGTTCACTGTACAAATTGGTGTTCTGAAAATCAACACCCAGGTTTGCGGACCAGTTGTTCTTGCGGTAACGATACCCCAGCCCGCCCCGGTTGGTTGTATATCGGTTATCAAAACTGTTTGACAACAAAGTGTCCAGCTGCGTGTACATACTTTCATCCGGGCGAATGTTATTGAACGTTTCCTTATCCGAATTGCTGTTACTCACCGTCAATCCATAATTAAACTGCAACTGCCCGGTACTGCTCAAAGGTTCGGTATAAACCAAATTTCCGCCTAAAACAACCGCATTGGAGGCGGTATAACTACGTTGATCGATCGTGTCGCCCGGCAATTCCAGGTTGGTAAAGTACCGGTTTTTAGAATACAAATTACCACTTCCGTTTTTGTCATTGATCTGTGTGTTGAAATTCACTGAAACGGTACGTCCCTTTTTGTCAAACGCGTGACGGAACAAAATATCGTTATTGAAGTTATAGCCCTTATTTTTGTTGAATTTATCGATATCCGTACTGTTAAGCGCCGTTCCGTCGTTCAAATTTGTAAAACCATTTTTCAAAGTCCCCGACTGGTTGTTCTGGAAACTAAGCCGCGGGGTAAAAATCAACATATTCTTTTTGTCGATCGCGTACTCCACTCTGAAATTCAGACGGTGATTAAGATTTGTGCTTCCGGAACTATTTGTCTCCTTGTATAGCTGCTTGCCGTAATAATCTTCATTGGTGGTCTGGTAGTTGTTATTGCTCGTTCTGTTAAAGAAATAACTTCCCGTAACATCCACCTTTTCGCCAAATTTATTGGCATAATTCAAACCAAACGAGTTTGTACCCGTCAACCCGCTTTGCTGTCCTACCAAAAAATTACCCGCTGCACCTCCGCCTCCTCTGCCGCCATTCCCGCCACCGGATACGCCCAAAAGATCCTGACTTGAAAAGTTTTGCTGATTGATATTATTGGAAAGCCCGATAACCGAAATACGCTGATTTTTATTAAAGAAACTGACATTGCCGCCCGACTGATAACGGTCATCCAATCCGTAGCCGGCAAATACTTTCCCAAACTGGCCAACGCGTCTGTTTGTTTTGGTAACAATATTGATGGTCTTTTGCCCGCTGCCATCATCAAAACCAGTGAACTGAGCCTGATCGCTTAACTTATCAAAAACTTCAATTTTATCGACAATTTCAGCCGGAAGCGATTTCAGCGTAAGTGCTGCGTCATCTCCGAAAAATGGCTTTCCGTCTACCAAAACTTTATTGACCGTTTCGCCATGCGCCGTAACCGTTCCGTTCGTTACGGTAATACCCGGCATTTTTTGAATAAGATCTTCCGTCGTTGCGTCGGGATTGGTTTTAAAAGCCGCTGCATTGAATTGTGTCGTATCACCTTTCTGCTCCATCGGCGTCACCGCCCCCACTACCTTTACTTCCTTTAAATTGGCAACAGCTTCTGTAAGAAAAAAGGTGCCTGCATTTTGCATATCGTCTGTTATAAGGATTGTTCTTTCAGAATCCTTATAGCTTAAATACGAAACCTTGATTCGATAAGTGTCTTTACTGAGCCCCGAAATGGCAAATTTGCCGTTCCCATCCGTGGTGACATATTCCGGTTTTGCATCCGGCGTATTTTTTCTGACTGCCACGTATGCTCCCACAACAGGCGAGCGGTTTGTACTGTCCAGAACGGTTCCGATAATCTGCGATTGTGCCTGAGCAAAACCAGGCAAAGCCAGGCAAATCAGCAACAAAACGTAGTGTGCAATTTTTCTCATGGTTTCCGGTAAAGGTTTGTGCAGGGTTAGAGCACCTTTACCCATAAAAGTTTAACCGGCAGAAAAATTAATCACAATCAATCTGCAAAATGGCAATTCACACCGATGACCGGTGAAAATTTACCGATGAAAATAATGTTTCATTTTGAGTAAAAAAGACCTTTCCCAATCCGTAAAAGTCCTGACAAACTATAATGAATGAAATAATCGTTATATTGTTATCTAAAAAAGGCCGCCATGCAACTGACTTACAAACTTCCGATAGATTCTCTAAACGACACTTTTCTGGAAACCGTCAAAAAACAATTTGTCGGCAAAGAGGTAAACATTACCATTGAAGAAGCAAAAGAGACCTCAGTGATTAGTCAAAAACAGCTTTTTGCAAAATGCCAAGAACTTTACACTTTCAGCCACTCAGATTTTAAGCGAATTCAGAACCATACTGATCTTAAAATCACAATTCTGTAACTTCTTTAATTCAAACAATAGGGCATACCCAAATCAAAAAGATATACCCTATTATCGACAAACATTACTTCATCCAGTCCGCCAGCAGCTCCTCATAACCCTCCAAAAACTTCCGGTAAGCCCTTTCCAGCTGCGGCAGTGCTTCTGAAAGTGTACTGGTATCATCTGATTTCAAGCGCCATTCAGCGTCTTTGGCAATCTCGGCAACCTGTGAAACTCCCACCGTGCCGGCACTTCCTTTTAACGTATGCAGGTTACTTTTGACCGTAGAAATGTCTCCTTGCGCGTAAGCAGCGACAACACCGTCAACCAGTTCATTGGATTCCATTACAAAATCCTCAAAAACCGAAAAGACCAGATCCGCACCGCCAATTGCCTTTAACTGATCAATAATTTCTCTGTCCAGAACGGGCAAAGAAATTTCCTGGGCGATTTCTTTTTGCTTTGTTTCCAGTTTCCGGCCTTCCACATTCCCGATAAGTTCTTTCACTTTCCAGATCAAATGCTGCGCACGAATCGGTTTGGCGATGTAATCATCCATTCCCTGACTCAAAAAGCGATCACGATCTTCCTTCATCGAATAGGCCGTCATGGCCACGATCGGGGAAGTTATTCCCGGGAAACGTTTTTTAAGCTCCTGGGTCGTCTCAACGCCATCCATGTCAGGCATCTGAATGTCCATGAAAATGATATCATAGCTTTCTCCGTGGGTATTGATCTTGTTATCGACCTTTTCAAGTGCTACAAAACCACTTTCCGCCAGATCCACAAAACAACCCGATTTTTTCAGGATTTCGTTGGCAACTTTTCTGTTTACCGCATTATCATCGACCAAAAGGATCACGGGATGAAAATCCGAGAACACATTTTCTATCGGCACCTCTTCCATCTGGCTTCCGGAACTAACCTGGGCAATCGAAGTGCTCTTGGTTTCAAAAGTAAACCAGAATGTACTCCCCTCGCCTATCGTTGATTCAACGCCGATTTCTCCGTTCATCAACTCACAAAGCTGTTTGGATATGGCTAATCCCAGCCCAGTCCCACCAAAAGATTTACGGGAAGAATTATCAAGCTGCGTGAACGAGGTGAACAAAATCTGTTTGTCAATCGCGCTGATCCCGATGCCGGAATCCTGAACTTCTACCTTAATTTTATAGGTCTTTCCATCCTTTTCAACGAGCGAAAGGAAAATCCTTACAGCACCGCGTTCGGTGAATTTTAGCGCATTTGAAGTCAGGTTAGACAAAATCTGCAACAATCTTGTTTGGTCCGCAATGATAAACTGAGGCAGATCAGCTGCGATATGATAAGTCAGTTCATTCCCTTTATTTTTTGCGGTTTGCCCGAACAACGACACCAGCTTGACCAGCAATTCATCGAGTGCAATCGGGGACTCATGCAGCACCATTTTGCCTGCCTCAATTTTAGATAGATCAAGAATGTCGTTAAGGATGTCCAGCAAGGTTTCAGAAGACCGTTTAATGGTCAAGACGTAGTCTCTTTGCTCCGGATTCAGCAGCGTTTCACCCAGCAAATCAATCATCCCGATCACCCCGTTCATCGGCGTTCTGATCTCGTGGCTCATATTGGCAAGGAAACCTTCCTTCACTTTCAGCGAATGCTCGGCATGTTCCTTGGCTTTTAACAATTCCTGCTCATTGCGTTTCAGTTCCGTGATGTCCCGGGCCAGTACGGCCACTTCCACCGCCTTGCCTTTGTCATTGGTAAACATGAGCATGTTGACCATGAACTGACGCTCCGTGCCATCTTTCCGGTTCAGGCTAATTTCAAAGTTTCGCAAACTTTTGGTTTTCCGGAGCCTGATCAACGCCGAATGTATCTTCTTTTTATCCTTAAAGTAATCGGTAATCTGTTTTCCAATCACTTCATCAGGCATATAGCCCATGCGTTTGAACACCGACTGACTGATCATGGAGATACGCCCCTGACGGTCAATACGGCAATAAATGTCCTGCAAATTTTCAAAAATCCCGCGGAACAACTCTTCGCTGTGGCGTAACGACAGCTCGGCTTCCTTACGTCTGGTGATATCTCTGGCTATACCCGAAACTTCCTCAATAACCCCATTAGAGTATTGAATCGGGTTCAGATAGAATTCCAGCCACATTTCGCCGCCGTCCTGCTTATCGATTTTAAATTCGAAGTATTGCGGTTCGCCGCGTAGTGCCTGCCTGTATTTAGTATCGAGCGTCCTTCTGTTTTTCTGACCAACCATCCGCCAGCCAAATTTTTCGGCACTTACCTGCAAAGTTGGACGTACCCCCACCTGACTCCAAATCAGATCCGCATAATTCAGGTTGAATGAGGTTAGCTGCAAACTCTTGTTAACCGACCATATCAAGTGCGAGCTGCTATCAAAAATCGCGTTTAGGCGGGCGGCATATTTACTTAATTCTTCTTCACTTTGCTTCCGGGCAATCGCGAGCGCTACCTGACCGGAAATAAATTCCAATAGTTCCAGATCCCGGGCGTCAAACATATTGGCATCGTCATATGACTTTACGCCGATAATGCCCGTAACCCTGTCACCAATCCGCAACGGCACGCATAACAGTAATTTTGGCGTTACCCCGTAAAGATGCAAACTGTTGGTTTTTGCCAGTCTTTCAATATCCGCATCGTAAAGAAACAGCGGTTTATTGGACGCAATCGCATATTCCGTTACTCCATTCCCCAGCCGGCGTTTGGTAAAACGTACGTTTCCTTTGAAATACTGGTCTACGTAATATGGGAAGTATAAATAACTTTTACTCTGGTCGTAGAGCGCGATAAAGAAATTTTTAACATCAATTATTTTCCCCAATTCCTCGTGAATCGTATGATAAAAATCATCCAGGTTCTGGGTATTTACCGTCCAGTTGGCGATACTGTAATAAAGATTCTGCGCTTTTTCCGCCCGTATTTTTTCGGTATAATCATTTAAAATACAGCGGAACGCGGTGGGTTTCCCATTGTCAAAACGGCAGTTTACGCTACCGCCGACAAAAACCTTTTTACCTTCCTTACTTAAAAATACCGCTTTAAAATTGGGATTGGCTTTTCCTTCACGAATCAATTCCAGCTGAATAGTGGCTTCTTCCCGATGCTGCGGATGCAGAATATCCTGCATGGTCATCGAAGCAATTTCGTCCAGGCGGTAACCCAATACCTCACGCCAGGCTTTATTGACGAAGATGAATTTCCCGTCAATTGCAACCAGCTGGATAAGGTCACTCGTGTTATCCACCAGATCCTGAAGCTGGGCATTGGACTTGGTAATCGACGACTCCATCCTGCGTTTTCTGGTGATGTCATCCCCAACCAGCGTGATGTACACAATCCTCTCGTCCTCATTTTGAATCAACACAGAATTGATCGAAAAAGTACGCAGCGTACCTTTCTGAGCGAGAAACGGTACTTCACGTTGTTCCAGTTTTCGCTTGCCCTGAATTCCCTCTTCCAGCATCTGACTTATCTCATCTTCCTCGTCTTTTGGGACCAGTCTGTCAAAAATACTCTCTCCGATTAAATCAGATTCAAGCCACCCTGTTTTCTTTAACGCATATGGACTTATCGCACGAATGATAAAATCCGGTGTGAAAGTTATCCCTATCAAATTTAAGTGCTGTAGTGTGGCATGTATTGACTGCCAGTCAGTCAGCGACGATATCATTTCCATAATTTGCCGGAAACCGTATTTTTAAGATTACTTCATATTCTTTATTCGATAAATCTACGAATTAAGACGTAATTTTGACCCGTGAAAATAAATTATAAAAAACAGAACGATTCGAAAGTTCGTGCCAAAAAACATTTGGGACAACATTTCCTGAAAGACATGAATATCGCCAACAAGATCGTGGACGGTCTTACAGGTCATGGCGGATATAATAAAGTATTGGAAATTGGTCCGGGCATGGGTGTGCTCACGCAGTTTTTGTTGCAAAAATCTGCATACAGTACCTATGTCATAGAAATAGACACCGAGTCGGTCGTTTATTTAAAGAAACATTATGAAGAACTGACGCCACGGATCATTGAAGGTGATTTTCTGAAATACAATACGGCCGAGGTCTTCCCGGAGCCGTTCGCGATTATTGGAAACTTCCCCTACAACATCTCCTCGCAAATATTTTTCAAGGTTTTGGAAATGCCTGATCAGGTACCTGAGGTCGTTTGCATGCTTCAAAAGGAAGTGGCACAGCGTATCGCATCTCCTCCCGGAAATAAAGACTACGGGATTTTGAGCGTATTGCTTCAGGCTTATTACGATATCAGTTACCTGGTTTCGGTACCGCCGGGCGCTTTTGATCCGCCTCCGAAAGTACAATCGGGTGTGATTCGTTTGTCAAGAAATGATACCAAGTCACTGCCTTGTAATGAGAAATTATTTTTCAGAGTTGTAAAAACGGCCTTTAATCAAAGACGGAAGACACTCAGAAACGCACTGAAACCAATCGGCGAGTTCCCGGAGCTACCTTTATTAACGAAACGTGCCGAACAGCTGAACGTTGCCCAGTTCGTTGAACTGACCATTCTTGCCGAGGAAATTAAAAAAGCAAACAGCTAACACCACTTTATCTCATTGTAATACCCCTTTTGCCAGTAAAGATTTATGAATTTTGAGTTAACCAAAGAATACGTTGAACTAGTTCAGGAACTGATCGTCACTGAAAAGCCCCAAGCCATTCGCACCGAAATGGCCGAGCTTTTCCCGGCGGATATTACCGGCTTGTTATACGAATTGGAAACCTCAGAAGCCAGATATCTGATCAGTCAGCTTGATACCGCCCTTGGCGCAGAAATACTCGCTGCCATGGATCCGGGCGAAAGGCGCGAATTTTTAAAGGCTTTTACATCAGAAGAAATTTCAAGTTATGTAAATCTTTTTGATTCTGATGATGCTGTGGATTTGCTCAATGAGCAGCCGATCCGCGTTCGGGAGGAAGTTATTGCGCTGCTGGAAGACAGGGAGCAGGCCCGGTTCATTCTGGATCTGCTGCATTATGACGAAGATGTCGCCGGCGGTCTGATGCAAAAAGAATTGGTAAAAGCCAGTATCAGCTGGACGGTAAACCAGTGTATTGAAGAGTTAAGAAAACAGGCTGAAGACGTTGAAAAAGTATATTCTGTTTACGTGATCGACGATAACGGCATTCTACTTGGGCTGCTCTCTCTGAAAAAGATCGTACTGGCCAATAAGGACACAAAAATCGAAAGCCTGTATGACAAGGACCTGATTTTTGTAGAAACCTACCGGCCGGCAGAAGAAGTGGCTGAGCTCATGCAGCGTTATGACCTTGATGCTTTGCCCGTTGTTAACGTACAAGGCAAGCTTTTAGGCAGAATCACCATCGATGACGTTATCGACGTAATCACCGAACAGGCCAACTCCGATACCCTCGCCATGGCCGGTATCACGGGCGACGTGGAAGAAGATGATACGATCTGGCAGCAAACAAAGGCACGTTTGCCGTGGCTGCTGGTGGGTATGATGGGGGGAATCCTGGCTGCGAAATTTATCAGTTTCTTCGAAGGTGATTTGAAAATAATCCCGGCCATGGCCGCTTTTATCCCGATCATCGGATCAACGGGCGGAAATGTCGGTATCCAGACATCCTCTATTATTCTTCAAAGCATTGCTGACAAAACCGGTTTGGACATTAACGTCTGGCAGCGGCTTATCCGCATGTTTTCAATCGCGCTGATCAATGGACTGATCATCAGCGGAATCGTTTTTGGTTTCAATCTTTTGATAGGAAATGAACTGCAACTCGCCCTGGTCGTGTCTTCTGCACTTATTTCCGTCGTATTCCTGGCATCTTTTATGGGAACGGTTACCCCGATTTTATTAGACAGAATCGGTATTAATCCCGCGGTTGCCTCCGGCCCATTTATTACAACAGCCAATGACTTAATTGGTTACGGCGTGTATTTCGGACTTGCACATTTGCTATTACACTTATAAAAATGCACTAGCATTCGCTCAAACTGATAGGAATATTCACGGCAAGGCCGCCTTCGGAAGTTTCCTTGTATCTGAAATTCATATCCAGGGCCGTTTCCCACATCGTTTTCACCACATTATCCAAAGACACTTTTGCGTTTTCGGGATTGCTTTGCATCGCGAGCTGGGATGCAGTAATGGCCTTAATGGCGCCCATCGTATTTCTTTCGATGCAGGGAATCTGAACCAGTCCGCCGACAGGATCGCAGGTCATACCCAGATGATGTTCCATAGCAATTTCCGCCGCCATCATACATTGTTCGACCGTACCACCGGAAACCTCCGTAAGACCAGCCGCCGCCATAGCAGACGATACGCCAATTTCCGCCTGACAACCACCCATTGCTGCTGAAATGGTTGCTCCTTTTTTAAAGATACACCCCACTTCGCTGGCTGTCAGCAGAAACTTGATAATATCGCTTTCCGTACCATTACAAAACAAAAGATAATATTGAAGAACAGCCGGGATCACGCCCGCAGCGCCGTTCGTAGGCGCGGTAACCACCCTGCTGAATGATGCATTTTCTTCATTTACAGCCAGAGCAAAACAGCTCAGCCAATCCAGCGTATATTTAAAACCACTGCCACTGGAACGAATGGCCGCTACCCATTCTTCATAGCCATCATACGCGCGCCCATTCAAAAGCTTTTGATTCAAGGCTGCTGCACGCCTTTTTACCTGTAAGCCTCCTGCCAGAACACCTTCGGTATGACAACCATGAAAAATACTTTCTTGCATAACCTTCCAGATATTAAGCAAATCATGCCTTATCTGTGATTCACTTCTCCATATTTTTTCATTTTCATAAACAATATCCGAAATGGTCATACCTGTTTTCCGGTGCCAGGCCAGCAAATCAGACGCGTGGTCAACGGGAAATGGCAGTTCGACACAGGGCGCGCTGATTTCTTCCTTGCCCTCTTCCCTGATCACAAAACCTCCGCCCACGGAGTAATACGTCTCACGCACCGTCTCGTTTTCGGTCAGCGCTGCTACAAAGGTTAAGGCGTTGGGATGAAAAGGAAGAGACTCCTGCATTTGAAACAGGATGCAGGTACTCGGATTGAAATCGATCTCCTTTTGGTTATTCAGCAACAACTTATTGTTCCTGGAAATGGCTGCTTTAATACCGTCGATTTGCCGGGTATCCATCGTTACCGGATCGTAACCGCTCAATCCCAGCTGAACAGCCAGATCGGTTCCATGTCCTTTCCCTGTTTTGGCAAGGGAGCCAAACAGATAAACTTTCACAGAAATGACCTGATCATAACTGCTTACACTTTCCAGCAATTTCAAAAACAGCTGGGCAGCACGCCATGGACCAAGCGTATGCGAACTGGATGGTCCCACACCAATTTTAAAGATGTCAAAAACGGAAATCCTTTCCTCCCTTTCAACTGGTTTTCCGGTATTTTGTTTATCTGACACTAGCATGGATTGAAAATTTTAAAAGGTTCGACTACTGCACTCCTGACAATATTACAACCCATAATATAACGTTTCAATACACTCAGGATTATTTCCTGTTAATTGCGATTTTGAAATAAAATTTACTGGAATAAATTCCTGTTTAATTTATTGTTATTTTGCCGACCGCTTATTTTAATCTTTAACAGGAAAAAATTCCTGAATACTATTTCATTTAATAATTCATGATTGCAGTAATCCAGCGCGTAAGTGAAGCATCCGTAACGATAGAAGGAAAAGTAGAAGGCAAAATTGACAACGGGTTTCTGGTCCTGCTGGGCATAACCCATACCGATACCCAGGAAGATACCGAATGGCTCGGCAAAAAAATAATCGGGATGCGGATTTTCGGAGATGCGGAAGGAAAAATGAATCTGGATTTAAAATCCGTTAACGGAAATATTCTTCTAATCAGTCAGTTTACGCTTCATGCGAACACAAAAAAGGGAAACCGCCCCTCTTTTATCGAAGCAGCCAGACCGGAAACAGCCATACCGTTGTACGAAAAAATGATAGCGTTTCTTGGAAAAGAATTGGGAGCCCCAATCCAGTGCGGTATTTTTGGTGCAGATATGAAAGTGGCTCTATTAAACGACGGGCCTGTCACGATTGTAATTGACTCTAAAAACAGAATTTAACTTACCACATAATGACTATTGAAGAAGCACAACAACAAGTTGATCACTGGATAAAAACATACGGCGTACGCTATTTTTCAGAGCTTACCAACATGGCGATCCTGACGGAGGAAGTAGGTGAAGTGGCCAGAATCATGTCCAGGACTTACGGCGATCAGTCCTTCAAAAAAACGGATCTGGACAAAGACCTTGGCGACGAGATGGCCGACGTGCTATGGGTACTTATTTGCCTTGCAAACCAGACGGGAGTTAATCTTACAGAGGCGTTTGAGAAAAACATGGCCAAGAAAACCGAGCGGGATAAGGACCGGCATAAAGCCAATGAAAAATTAAAATCTTAAACCAATTGAAAACCCGGTTAAGCCGGGTTTCATATAAAACCCCATATGCTTTCGTTTTTGATTCATAATCTGGTTGTAAGTCATAATCGCTTTCCTCTTTTCTTCTGCACCAAGAATTGATTTGATTACCCCAACAACCATCAATCCACCACCACCAGCCATCAAAACCACAACCGCCGGGCTAATATTTTCTTCTTTTGGGGCCAAAACGTCACCCAATACTTCTATTAACCCAACCATTCCACCAACAACCAAAAACGTTCCACCACCTGCCACCAACCCTGCACCTATTTTCTGATTTCGCCGGCCATTTTTATACTGGTAAAAGGCGCTGGAATCTGCACGACCAAGACGGTCGAGAATTTCTCTTGTTCTCAGACTTCTGCCATTAATATTGTATTTCGTAAACTTCCGTTCAATTTCGGGATACAATGGGGCAATTTCATGCTTTATTTCCGGCTCATCAACCGACTGTGCCTGCACGGCATTGTTAACAAATAAAAAGATAATAAAGCATTTAAGAAGCGCGTAGAAAATCTTGTTCATCTGTTGCAGCGGGTTTACAATACTGAGACATAAAAAAGGCCCATCGAAAGATGGGCCTCTATATTACATATCAAGCAATAACCTCATTGGGTCTTCAAGCAATTGCTTTACCCGAACCAGGAAGCTTACTGAATCTTTTCCATCAATGGTACGGTGGTCATAAGAAAGGGCCAGGTACATAATCGGACGGATAACAATTTCACCATTTACGACCACAGCGCGTTCAACGATATTATGCATTCCCATAATAGCCGATTGCGGCGCGTTAATAATCGGTGTCGAAAGCATCGAACCAAAAGTTCCGCCATTGGTAATGGTGAACGTTCCGCCAGACATTTCGTCCAGACCTAACTTTCCATCACGGGCACGAACCGCCAGACGAACGATTTCTTTTTCAATGGCTGAGAAAGAAAGATTTTCTGCGTTTCTGATCACAGGGACCACCAAACCGCGAGGCGTAGACACTGCGATAGAGATATCCGTGTAATCGTTGTAAACCAATTCCTCGCCATCAATGTATGCATTCACAACAGGGAAATCTTTCAAAGCAACCGTTACCGCTTTTACAAAGAATGACATAAAGCCCAAACCAACTTCATGTTTTTCCTTAAACTTATCTTTGAATTTGTTACGAAGATCCATTACCGGCTTCATATCCACTTCATTGAAAGTGGTAAGCATGGCTGTTTCGTTCTTCACAGCCACCAGACGTCTTGCGATCGTCTTACGGAGTGAAGACATTTTCTCACGGCGCTGTCCTCGCTCACCAGGAAGTGCCGCTTTCGCAGGCGCTGGTGCGGCAGCAGGTTTCGCAGCGGGAGCAGCAGCGGCTGGTTTAGCACCTGCTTTCAATGCGTCATCCTTCATAATTCTTCCACCTGAACCAGAACCGCTGACATCCTTAGGATCGATCCCTTTTTCTGCCAGAATTTTAGCTGCAACCGGAGAGGTATGTTTTTCTGTATATCCTTTATCAGCTTCGGCAGTCGCCGTTGGAGCAGGAGCCGCCGCCGGTGCAGAAGCACCTGTCGATGCACCCACTTCAATCGTACAGATTATAGCGCCGATTGCCAATGTATCGCCTTCTTTACCTACAATTCTTAGTGTTCCAACAGCCTCAGAAGGAAGTTCGAACGTTGCCTTATCAGATTCAAGCTCACAAAGAATTTCATCCAGTTCAACGTGATCTCCATCTTTTTTACTCCATGAAGCAATCGTCACTTCGGTGATTGACTCACCAACCGCGGGCACTTTCATTTCATAAATTTTACCAGCAACAGCCGGAGCAGCCGCAACGGGTGCAGCCGCAGGCGCTTTTTCTTCAACTTTTTCAGGAGCTGGCGCTGCCGCAGGAGCAGCCGGAGCTTTCGCAGCCGAGCCATTTCCGGATGGATCGATCGTCGCGATCAGATCTCCGATATTTAATGTATCTCCTTCCTGTGCTTTAATATGTAAAACACCCTCTGATTCCGCAGTCAGTTCAAATGTCGCTTTATCTGAATCCAATCCGCAAATTACCTCATCCAATTTCACAAAATCACCATCATTCTTGAACCAGTTCCCTATCGTAACCTCAGTAATTGACTCGCCTACCGGCGGTACTTTTATCTCAATTTCAGCCATTTTATCAGCAATATGATGAACGAATTATGTCTTTAATAACTACTTGAATATCTATTCAAATGCCCTGCGAATAATTTCTGCCTGTTCCTGCGCATGGATTTTAGCAAATCCTGTCGATGGCGACGCACTTGAACGGCGCGCAATTACTTCCAATGGTTTGCTGCCATTGTACATACGGAGCATGAACGTCCAGCCACCCATGTTAAAAGGCTCTTCCTGTACCCAAAATACTTTCGCATTTTCATAAAGTGCAAGATGTTCATCTATTTGTTTTTGCGGGAAAGGATGCATTTGCTCCAAACGAATGATGGCAACATCATCACGCTTATCTTTTTGCTGTCTTTCATACAATTCATAATACAGCTTTCCTGTACATAACAACACCTTTGTCACCTTTTTAGGATCAACAAAACTATCTCCAATTGTTTCCTTAAATGTTCCAGCTGTCAGATCTTCTAGCGGTGACACGCAAAGCGGATGTCTCAACATCGACTTTGGCGACATCACGATCAAAGGTTTGCGGAACGGGAATTTCAACTGACGGCGCATCAGGTGGAAGAAGTTAGCCGGCGTGGTCACGTTTGCAACAATAATGTTGTAATCCGCTGCCAACTGGAGGTAACGTTCCGGACGGGCGTTGGAGTGTTCCGGGCCCTGGCCTTCATATCCGTGCGGAAGAAGCATCACAAGACCGGTCCAGCGATCCCATTTCGTTTCACTTGAAGAAACAAACTGGTCAATAATTACCTGCGCACCATTGGCAAAATCACCAAACTGAGCTTCCCAGATCACCAGCGCATTCGGGTTTGCCATCGAATATCCGAACTCGAAACCAAGTACGGCATACTCCGACAAAAGTGAATTATAAACCATGAAAGGTCCCTGCCCCTCCTGAATATGCGCTAAACTGTTGTAAGAATCATTATTTTCAACGTCGTGCAAAACAGCATGACGGTGAGAGAAAGTACCGCGTTGAACATCCTGACCGCTTAAACGAACGATATTTCCTTCCGTCAAAATTGATCCGTAAGCAAGTAACTCGGCAGTTGCCCAGTTTACCTCCTTCTTCTGGAAAATCATTTGTTCACGATCTTTCAGAAGTTTGTCAATTTGTTTCAGTCTATGGAAACCTTCCGGTGTACTGGTCAGTGCCTTTCCAACTTTTTCAAGTACTTCAAGCGCAACACCTGTTTCTGGCGATTTCTCAAAATCTATCGGTGTAGACTTTCTAAGCGTATGCCATTCTTGTTCCAATTTTGGTAAAACATACGGCAATGCTTTTTGTTTTACCATGTCAAGACGCTCCTGAAGCAACGTCTTGAATTCTTTATCCATATTGGCTGCCAGCTGGGCATCCACATCACCACGGTCCGCAAGTGTTTTCTGATAGATCTCACGTGGATTTTGGTGATTTTCAATCGACTTATAAAGAACCGGCTGCGTAAACTTAGGTTCATCTGCCTCGTTGTGTCCATGACGACGATAGCAAACCATATCGATGAAGATATCCTTGTTGAATGTCTGACGATATTCAACAGCCAGTCGCATACAGAACACAACCGCCTCAGGATCATCACCATTGACGTGAAGAACCGGCGCATCAACAATTTTGGCAATATCCGTACAATAAATACTTGAACGCGCATCAACAAAATCAGTTGTAAAACCAACCTGGTTATTGATTACGAAATGAATCGTACCACCTGTATAATATCCGTTAAGACCGGACATCTGTGTTACTTCATATACGATACCCTGGCCTGCAACCGCAGCATCTCCGTGAATAATCACCGGAAGCACGCGATCATAATCCGACTCGTACATGCCGTCGGCTCTTGCGCGGATATAACCTTCAACAACCGGATTTACCGCTTCAAGGTGAGATGGGTTGGGTGCCAGTTTCAAATGAACCTGGTTTCCATTTTCAGCAGTGATCTGACTTGCATAACCCATGTGGTATTTCACATCGCCATCTCCCCAAACCTGATCAGGCAAATTACCTTCAAATTCGTTGAAGATCTGTCCGTAAGTTTTCTGCATCACGTTGGCCAGCACGTTCAGTCGTCCACGGTGAGCCATCCCGATCATTACCTCAACCACACCCATTTCCGCAGCTTTGTTGATCATTGCGTCAAGGGCCGGAATCGTCGTTTCCCCACCTTCCAGTGAGAAACGTTTCTGACCAAGATATTTCGTATGAAGGAAATTCTCAAAAACAACGGCCTCGTTCAACTTCGAAAGAATATGTTTTTTTTCATCGATCGAGAAGGACATGTTAAGCGCTTCCTTTTCGATTTTCTTCCGTAACCAGTTCTTTTGCTCGCGGTCACGGATATAGAGATATTCAAATCCGATGTTTCCTGAATAGATCGTTTGCAGCGAATCTACAATTTCACGCAGGGTGGCAGGACGTCCGAAAACTTCTGTCCCAGCCTCAAAAACAGAATCCAAATCCTCAGGTCCAAGACTAAAATCGCTCAGTTCCAATTGTGGTTTGCGGTCTTTTCTCTTTTGGATCGGGTTAGTAGTAGCCAGTAAGTGCCCTCTTGAACGGTATCCACGAATTAAGTGCACCACCTCCATTTCCTTTCGGATCTGAGCTGCGTCCACCTTGCCGGCGGGTGCTACTTCTTTTCCATTCGTGGCACCATTGGCATATCCTTTGCCGTTGGCAGGGTACTTTTGATAAAAATCAAACCCTTCAAAAAACTTTTGCCAACCTTCGTCTACGGAGGTTGAATCTTGCTTATAGGAATTGTATAATTCCTCTATGTAAGCGGCGTCGGAATTTGCTATATATGTATATTTATCCATCACAAATGTGATTATTTCATTTACCCCGCAAAGTTACGAGACTTATGTAAACAAAACGCAAAAAATCTCCTTTTTACTAAACATGAAAGTAGATATTCCTATATTGTTTGTCTCAATACTTTTGGAACCCATTCGGGTTTGGAACAAACTTCAACATTAGCTCGTGAATTCCCTTAGGTTCGCTACTAGTGGCGTTAAATTGCTCGATTTGTTTGGTGCTGTAAAAATACCCAAGCCTTACATTGCGCCCGACCATCACTTCGGCCGATAATTGTAAATAATTAATATTTGAACCTCCATAAGAATACCCTCCGCCTGTACGATAAGTTGCTCCTACACCTACTTTTTCATTGAACCAAACCCGGCCGCCGACATCAACTCTTAGCTTGTAATCTTTTTCCTGAACCAGAAGCAGATTTGGCAAAAGTTTGACATCATCAGCAAGATCATAACTCCCACCAACCATCACATACAAAGGACGGCGGTAATAAGTAGCGATCTGCTGCTGGCCAAAACTTTGCGATAAAAGCTCAGGCTTAGACACGCCCAGGTACAAATTCTCAGAGCGAAGCCAGGCTCCTATCCCTACACTTCCCAAAGCCCTGTTGTTGCTGTTCAAAGAAGAACCCACATCGAAAACTGGCAATAAGTTAATACCGCCCTGGCCGCCTAAAGCCAGTTTCCATGTATCGGAAATCGCCAGGTGATAGGCAAAGGAGGCAGAAAACGCAGTGGTCGTAAAATAACTCGTCTGGTCATTTAACGCCTGAAACCCGACTCCGAATTTACCATTCCCAAAAGTACCGTCAGCCGCAAAAGTCTGGCTTGTAGGAGAATTAGGGATTGTAAACCATTTACGGCGAAACATAGCCGTCATATTAAATGTTTCTCTTACACCGGTAAAAGCCGGGTTGATGGCCATCGGATTTTGCAAATACTGTTCGTATAAAACTTCTCTTTGCGCGTATGTTTTACCTGCGCTAAAACCAAAAATGGCAAGTATAGTTAAGAAAGAAAAAATGCGGCTCTGGAAACTTGTCATCATTATCGATTGTAGGGAATAAGTTTGGCACTATGACAAAAAAATGGCACGAGAATCACTCTCCTGCCATTTGTAACACATTAAATTTATTATTTTTCAAACATCACTTAAAAATCGTATCCCAAAGTTACATAAGGAATCGGTTTGTTGGTATATCCGTTATCAACGCCCCAGGCATAATCGAATTTCACGTAAATACCGAAGACCGTCGTACGCGCGCCAATTCCATAACCCATCAGATATGGATTTTTGTAATTGGTCACCGTTGCCTTCCATGGTTCTTCAACGCTGCCAATAATCTCTGTATTCAAACTGCTATTCTCGCTGAATGGCCCTTTTCCAGTCCAGGCCGTACCAATATCACCAAATCCTACGATTTGGAAGTTACGCAGCGTACTTGAAGTAATAGCGCCCCGGTACAGGTATTTGATCAATGGAACACGAAGCTCTGCATTTAACAACATATAGCTCGTTCCTGACATGCGGTTCAGATTAAACCCACGCAAATTCGTCGCAAAATCCGTGAAGAAAATATCCCGGTTGTCCTTACTGAAATCCAGCGCATTGGTACCACTGGTACGGGAATCCTTTTTATTACCGATCCAGTTTTCCATACCGCCCATAACACTTTGTTTAGCCGCTTTACCTCCTGAATGGCTCATGGCAATCCTTGTTGCAAAAATCACATCGCGATGTACTTTCTGATAATGTCTTAAATCCAGACTTACGCGATTAAAGCTTTCGTTGCCGTTGGATAAGCCTAGATAATTATCATAGCGTATTTTAAAGCGGGTTCCCTGCATCATATTCATACCGCTTTTACGGGTATTGTCAAATACAAATTCCGTTCTTAATCCACCATAATTCGACTTCAAGTCGGGATTTGACAAGATCAGATCGATCATCCGGGTTGATGTAAACATCGGCGAAACGGTAAACCGGCTGGTTGTCGAGAACGGATAAGATGCAGAAATCATTACCTGGTTAAAACGGTATTTCTGAGGGGCAACTTCTGAATCATAATACAATGCCTTCCTGTCAATACGCACGCCGAAATCAATACGGTGCACATTATTATTGTATTCCGCAAAAAGATCACTATTTCTGAAATTGGAAGAAATAAACAGTCCCGCCTTGATCACATGATTTTCCAACAGGTCATTCATTGAAATCGACTGCGCATAACCAAATCCTCTGATCGGATCGATGCGCCAGTCGGAACTGGCATCATTGGTAATAAATAAACCTTTGTAGTTGTAAGGGCCTTTGATGGCTATATTTTCACGCGTTGCCCGGGTTCTGCTTAAAGTACCTGGCGACGACGGGAACGTTCCTCTTCGCTGACGTGATTCGAATGTTTTCAAAACATCCTCATCAAACTGATAATTATCCGTATCAACTTCCCCTTCTTTTAAAACCAGTTTAGGCACTTCCGTTTTCACAGGCGCTTTCGCCGAATCAGGTTTTGCGGCCGCTGCGGATTTGGTTCCGTCACCAGCAACATCTTCTTTCAACAATGACGGCGTATCCACAGATGTATTGCCATCAAAACCATTTTTAAAGGCAGCCGTATTGTAGCCATCATTAAGATATGTATAAGCAATAGCCCCCCCGGATTTCAGCGTGATGTCTGCATTTCGGATGCTTTGAAAGTAATTGGTTATCTGCGTGCTGGTGTTGGAAGCCCTGTTGTATTTAAAAACATTACTTACTCCTTTTGCATTGGACAGGTAATACACATCATTATCATCTGCATAAACCGGCGCCACTTTCACTTTCGGGTCAGCAGGAGTTAATCTTGCCAGGGTTTCCGCGCGCGGGGAGCCGTCGTGTTCAAATACCGATAAACCAGCGGAAAGCGTTTTAAAATTTCCTTTGTCGATGCCCAGCGAATCGGTCGGGCGGTTCGAAGCAAAAACAACTTTTCTGGAAGACCCCTGAACAAATCTCGGGGAAACATCGTCGTACAAGTCATTGGTCAGTGCAATCAGGGACGTGCGCGATACGCTAACCAGGAACAAATCATTTTGTCCGTTCTTGTCCGCACTAACCGCCAGCATCGTTCCGTCCGATGAAATATCCATATCGCTAATCTGATCCAGTCCGCGAATATTTCTTTTCAGCTTTATCTTGATTTTCTTCGAATCCAGATTTTCGTAGAGATAAAAATTCTGACGGCCGTTTTCAGAAGCCAGAATCGCCAGTGTATTGTTTCTTGACCAACCTAAAAGCGGCGGCTGTGTTTTCATTCTTCCACCAATGATATCAAGTTTGCCCTGGCGGATTATTTTTTTAGATCCTGATTCACTGTTAAAGAGATAAACCCGGTAACGTCCGTTCTTGATCTCGCTAACGGCTGTCCATTTTTTATCCGGTGATATTTTAATGGCCGCATTGGCGTCATTGGCCGTCACCTCGTTTAATTTATATTTCCAGGCTGGTTTTGGATCAGTATAAAACTGCTCCGCTTTTTTATTAATGTTCAGATAATAGGCACGCCAATCTCTTAAAAAACGGTTGTATGAAGGAACACCCAAGGTACTGGTAATACTCGTTTGCTCTGTACGGATAATCCGGGTCAGGTTAAGAATATCGGAAATTTTATCTTTTCCATAACGTTCTGCGATATAATTCCAGATCGAGTGACCGATCAGCGCTGCGTCGTTTCCGGTAAGGAGCGTCGGTTTTCTCACATTACGATTTTTCAGAAAATCCCGCATGTAATCGTTAAGCTCCGGTGACCAGCCTTCTGAAATATACGCCGCCGCGCCTGACATAAACCATTCGGGAAGGGTAAGTAAAAGCGAACTTTGCAGCGCTTCCTTCATATTTCCGCCATAGAGCATATCATATACGAACAGCAAACTGATGTCCTTAACCAGCTTCTTTCTGAAACCAATCTGATCGCCCGTGTAAGCAACCTCTACACGAGACTGGCGCAGGTCAAGCTTTTTGTCTTCAAGATTATCAAAAGTTGACAATCCCATATTACTTTGTTCAAGTTCCTGCGGAGAATTATACAGGAAAATTTTCACGCGGTTATAAGGCGTCCAGCCTAAAACATCCGTAATTTTATCAAACTCACTTTCAGCATATTGCGCCGTAAGCTTAGCCAATGCCGTACCTCCCTGGTAGTGATAAATTTCAAAATTGGTCGTTCTGAAAATCTTCCAGTTGAAGGTTTTGTATTGCACACGGTTTTTCCCGAATACCTCCTGAGAAGGATAACGCTGTGCGGTCGTCTCCACGCTTGCAAAAAGAAGCGCAAAAAAAGTACCCGATAAGGTTAGCTTGTGTATAATTTTTATTCTCATTTTTCTCTTGCTTACTTCAACGGAAATATAACGAAAAATACCTCTTAATATTCACTGTTTCGCTCAATTCTTTATCCATTTCCAGATATTCTGTAAACTGGTTCGCAAAAAAAGGTGCAAGTGTGACACCCTTTGTTCCAAGACCATTAAAAATACCCACCCTTGGATTCCCGGGATGGATACCGACCATAGGTCTGCGGTCATGAGAGGAGGGGCGAATTCCAGCCAGCTGACCGGTAATGATATACGACACTTTCAACAAAGGTTTCAGCTTGCCTTCCAGCTCCTGAGCGGCAGCGTCAGTGGTTTCCCAATCCAAAGGATCCCATGAATAAGTTGCCCCAACCCTGCAATGCGTGTCTGAAACGGGGAGAATAAAAATACCCTGATTTACAATCTGATTACCGGCCAATTTCTCAGTTTCAATTTCCAGTATCTGCCCTTTCACCGGCGTAAAAGGAAGCCAGTTAAACCAGTCATTGTCTCTTGCATTAAAGCCCTGGCAAAGAATAACCTTGTCAAAGCGAAAATCTTTCCAACGGACATCATCCTCAGAAACAACCAGATCAGCGGCATCAAAAGGCGATTCGATATATTGACTGATACTTTGGAAATAGTCACGGCTTTTGTCCAGTAACAAAGGAAGATCCACCCAACCGGAACGGATTACTTCCATCCCGCCAAACGGCGCGTGAACATGTTCAGGAACATTTTGCTGTCCGGACGCTGGCCTGATGTATTTTGAAATTCCCGGATCGGCTGTTTGGGCCAGATATGAATTTTGCTCTTCAATGGAGCGGAACGGCCGGAAAATAGAGGCCTCATGCAAAACTTTCACACCCAGCTTTTCTTCCAGTCCGCTATAAAATTGTTGGGCATAGGGAAACAGATCATCCGCCAGCCAGGTTTTAACAAGCTTTTTACCGGTCAGCGGATTAAAAATTCCGGCAGCAACTTTTGAAGAGGATGGCAGAGACGAGTCATTTACCAACAAAACCCTTTTACCGGTTTCATGTAAATGCCAGGCCAGTGAAGTACCGGCGATGCCCTGCCCTACAATCAGATAATCATAAAACTTATCAGGGTTTGCTGTCATGAAATGTCATTTATTTCACGACTACGAAGTACCAAACCTATTTGTTCATCTGCCAGCCGCACCACCATTTCCACCTGTTCATCCAGCGTCATCAGCGAGTTATCGATGTAAATCGCATCTTCTGCCTGCCTTAACGGACTTTCATCACGGGTCGTATCGATATGGTCACGCATTTTCAGATTTTCAGCAATTTCTGCCAAACCGATCAGCTCACCTTTTCCCAGCAGTTCAAGCTGGCGGCGCTGTGCACGGATCATCGAATCGGCCGTCATGAATATTTTTAGTTCAGCCTGGGGAAAAACAACCGTACCAATATCGCGGCCGTCCATGACAAGCCCCTTGCTTTTTCCCATCCGCTGCTGCTGGGCTACCAGCGCGTGGCGCACATCACCGATGGCACTCACCGTACTGACCTGTTCAGAAACATACATTTTCCGGATTTCGTCTTCTACATTAAGTCCGTTCAGGTAAGTATCATTGGTACCTTTTTCCTTATGGCGGCGAAATGTGATATGAATATCGCTCAGCGCTTTTTGAATTTCCCTGGGATTGGAAATCGAAATATGATTCTGAATAAAAAATAATGTCACTGCCCGATACATAGCTCCTGTATCGATGTATGCGTAATTCAGCTGCTGAGCAACCTGCTTGGCCGTTGTGCTCTTTCCGCAGCTGGAATATCCATCAATCGCAACAATTATTTTGGGCATACTTTCAAGGTTTAACAGCTGGCCGGATTGCCCGGTCAGGATCTAAAATGCAAAATACTATTATCTGCAAAAGTATAAGAAAGTAAGCGGGAGACGAACTTTTTTATATACTTACTTGAAAACAACCTTCACTACATTTTCTAACTAATTCTCCACTAAAAAGATAACCATACTCCGGGCGCCATGTGCACCGATCACCAGCGACTGTTCAATATCGGCAGTTTTAGAAGGACCTGCAATAAAGCAGCCCCAGCCCGTCGTGTCTGAAAGTCTTTTGTAAGCATCGTGCATGTTGTTGACCAGCGCATTTCTGGGAATAACAAAAGCAAGATTCTGCGTAATGAAGGGCAAAACACGATGCTGCAAATGATTATCCGAAATCCAGACCGCACCATTTTCGGCTACACCAAACTCAGCTTGCAGGATGGCAATTTCCACCATTTCGAGCTCGTGGGGATCCTCCACCTGTAAACTAAAATCAGCCCAAGAAGACAACTCGGCAACCGTTGTTACCTTATTGACAACACCCGCATACATTTCTTCCACCTTTTCCTTAAGCTCGGCAAGCGAGTCAACCACGATCACCTCCGTATAAATGGCTTTTAAAATCTCTTTAAATTTTACTTCCGTATTTTCATAACCGCTATCAAAAGTATAATGCAGCGGCAAGAAAGTTTCGGAAGGTTTGTTCAGCTTTACCTGCTGAAGAATTTGTTCACGTGAGCTCATGATTTTCTTATCCTAAATTATTTGCGGTTTCTGACGTACCAATCCCTGAAACTTTCCTTTGGCGGTTCGGGCATTTCGCGCTGTTTGTACCAGGGGTTCAGCGAATTGTTTACCATAAATGGCAGGGTCCGCATTACAGAACGCCCCAACCTGCCCGACCACTGGTAAAACCGGGGCTGCGACAGCACCATAGACATGGCCTTAATCCCTATTTCCTTGGCCTGCGGCACATGCCCGCCCTGGACCAAAACCTGCCTCCATTTATAAAGCTGGTCATGGATATCGATTTTAACGGGACAAACATTCGAGCAGCTTCCGCACAGCGTACTGGCAAAAGGAAGATCCGCATTTTTGGTCATATCCAGATTGGGTGCCAGAATCGAGCCGATCGGACCGGCTACTGCATTGTGATAACTGTGCCCTCCGCTTCTGCGGTAAACCGGACAAGTGTTCATGCAAGCACCGCAACGGATACATTTCAGTGAATTACGAAAATCCGCACGGCCCAGCTGGGTACTTCTTCCGTTATCGACAATAACCAAATGCATTTCCTGCCCCTCACGCGGCGTTTTGAAATGACTGCTGTACGTGGTGATCGGCTGGCCCGTTGCACTTCTGGCGAGCAATCTTAAAAAAACACCCAGATGCGCCTGCAACGGAACAATTTTCTCAAAACCCATGCATGCAATATGTACGTCGGCCAGGTGCGCGCCCATATCGGCATTTCCTTCATTGGTACACACGACAAACGCGCCTGTTTCGGCAACGGCAAAATTCACGCCGGTAAGTGCCGCTCTCCGGGTAAGAAATTTATCACGTAAATGCTGACGGGCTGCTTCTGTCAGATACTGCGGATCGGTCGCGCCGGCATCTGTTCCCAAATGCTCATGAAAAAGATCGCCTATATCTTTCTTCTTTAAATGAATGGCAGGCAACACAATATGGCTTGGAGGTTCCTGACGAAGCTGAACGATCCTTTCTCCAAGATCGGTATCAATCACCTCGATACCATTTTGGGAAAGAAATTCATTCATATGACATTCCTCGGTAAGCATCGATTTGCTTTTGACCATCCGGTCAATCTTGTGCTGTTTGAGGATAGCCAGTACAATTTCGTTATGCTCCTTGGCATCCGCCGCCCAGTGCACATGCACACCATTGGCTTTTGCATTTTTCTCAAAGGCTTCAAGCAGATCGTCCATATGAGAAAGTACGTAATCCTTTATCTGTGAAGCAGTCTCCCTTAACGCTTCCCATTCGGGCAACAGTTTGGAAGAAATGTCCCGCTTTTTACGCACGAACCACAAGGTTTCGTCATGCCAGTCTACATAGGATTCGTCTTTATTGAAGGTCTCTGAGGCCTCGGCATGATCAATTACAGCTTTCGACATGGTTTGTTAACAAATAGATAATAGTATTTTTTAAAGAATCTCAATTACACTTTTCACATTCATTGCATTATTCCAAGTTAGATAATTGTTAAATAAACAACTTTTTACAAATCACAAAGAAGGCTATTTTACTGTATTGCAATATGTTGTAATTTTGATTCAACAAAGTTTTTTGATCGGGGCATCAGAGTCTGATCAAAGTTTTATTTAACTTTTTTTAGACACAATTAAATTCCACTCCTATGAAAACCAAAAACACGCTCTTTTCAGCTGCCTTGATTGGTATGCTAATATCAGGTTCAGCATTTACAGTAAATGCACAAACCGCCATCGCAACTGCGGACAAAACTGAGTCAACCAATAACAAGTTGAACGTCCTGCAAGTTAAACCAATGCAATTCCGAGTTTCCTATAATAATGCACAAGCAAACACAGTAGTGGTACGTATTCTGGACACAGACAAAAATGTTCTTTTTTCAGAAAACAAACGTGCTACACCGAGTTATGTGAAATATTTCGATCTTTCGACGCTTTTGGACGGTACTTATACCTTCGAAATTACGGACGGAAAAGAGAAGTCTTCACAAACGTTTGATATCCTGACAAAAACGAGCCGCGTCGTTTCTTCAATCAACTAACGACTGAGGCTTCTCAGATTCTGGATTCCGTAAACTTTGTAAAATGCCGGTGCTCAATGATTGGGTACCGGTATTTGTTTTACAGCACTGTTCAAAATTTCGGCAATGTGCTTGACCTGAACAGCGGAATTTTTTCTTTTCAAAATACCTTCCAAATGAAGCAGGCAGCTCATGTCTGATCCGGTAATGTATTCGGCATTGTGACGGATATGGTCAGAAACACGGTCTTTCCCCATTTTTACCGAAACGGCTTCTTCGCTCACACAAAACGTTCCTCCGAAACCACAGCACTCATCTTTTCGATCCAGCTCGATCAATTCCAGGCCCTGGACCTTACGCAGCAATGTCTCAGGTTTGTTATAGGGTGCCGCATTCAGCTCCGACATTTGCGAAAGATGCAGTCCACGCTGCCCGTGACAGCCCTGATGCAAACCAACACGATGCGGAAAGTCAGCGGCGATTTCATCAATTTTCAATACATCGGTAATAAATTCGACAAGCTCATAAACTTTCCTGCGAAACTTTTTGGATTCGTCCGGGCGGTTTTCCAGCTTTAAGTGGTCCTTGATATGCAGCACGCAGCTTCCCGAAGGAGACACGACATAATCAAATTCCGCAAATGAATCGTAAATCAAATTGTTGCAATCCTTGGTCAGATGTTCAAACCCCGAGTTTGCCATCGGCTGCCCGCAGCAAGTCTGATTTAACGGAAAACCGACTTTACAACCCAGTTTTTCCAATAATTCCAGCGTTGCAATGCCAACCTGCGGATAAAACTGGTCTACGTAACAAGGAATAAATAATCCGATTTTCAAATGTGAATAATCCATATTTTACCAAAATTCAATCGTTGCCATAATGGGATAATGATCAGAAACTTCCGGGTGATTTTTAATCACCTTATATTTCTTCACGCGCACCTTATTGTTCATCAATACAAAAATATAATCGAGCCTGTCGCCGGGAAGGCCTTCACTCCATGTTTCCATCTGAGAGCCGCGGGCAGCATCCTGCCACTTTTTCCGGAACGAAAAATAAGGCTGTTCGTTAGGTCGCGCGCCCATGTCCATCCCCAACACCACCGGCTGAATACTCGACTCCAGTAACCGGTTTACAAAAGCAGCCTGCAGCGCCCTGTCCACGACGGAAGCATATTCCAGACGCGCGTTACAAAACCGGAAAGTCAGATTTTTAGCGACGCGGATCAGTCCGCATTGCAAGACTCTGGCATCCGATCCTTTTGTCATGGGCAAATTAAACTTTTGCGTTTTTTCAAAAGGCCATTTCGACAATAGGCCTACCCCCTGAGACCCATGTTCCGTACTATCTGCTACACCATATGCATAATACATGCCCGTCTGGATAGCAAGCTGTCGCATTTGAAACTGTACTTTTCCGTTATTTTTTAAACTGTCTACTGCCTGTAAGGCAATCAACTGAGGCGAGTTTTCTTTTATTATTTTCAAAATCCCCATCAGATTTGACTCGTCGTTCAAATCCAGGCCATGGCGGACATTGAAACTCATGACTTTGATCTCAACCGGCCGACGAGCCTGTGAAGAGAACAACGTGATGGTTAAGCATATTAAGCTGATAATCAGTACTAACTTTTTCAATCTATCAAATAGCTAAGTAAAACGACTCCTGTCAAACCGTAATTTAAAACCATTGGATTAAAAAATTACAATCTGTCTTTGGTTAATTCCTAAGAAGGTTCTACCTAATTTCTGTTGAGTAACGCTGGTCTTTGCTAGTTTTAAAAGCTATTTTTCAATTGTGGCTAAACCCTTTGTATAAAATTCTGCTAAACCAAAGCAAAAATCTTATCCATCAAAATCCATTTTTCCCCTTCCTTGGCCGAGGGCAGGGCTTGCTGGTATTTCCACATAAGCTGCTCCCAAACCTGGACATCCGGGTTGGCTGCATCCATGGCCGTTTTTGTTTCAAAACTGAAATCATCGACTGTTTCCATGATCATGAAAAGTCTGTTTTCAATCCGGTAAAGTTCCATCTGCGTTATACCAGCATCCAGAATACTTTTCCTGATCTCCGGACGTGGCACGCGGTGATGCTCTTCGTACTCCGCAATCATTTTAGCGTCGTTGACCAAATCCAGGGCGAGGCAATATCTTTTCATCTTTATTTTTCTTTAATCGAGCGAATAAAACTTAACTGCATTTTCTCCCCAGATCTTATTCTGTTCGTTTTTTGAAAGCTTCGACACGTAATGAGTCAAGACATCCTTCATTGCCCCATACTCGGCAGCGACCAAACATACAGGCCAGTCAGAGCCAAACATCAGGCGGTTTGTTCCAAATGCTTCAAACACAACATCCAGGTAAGGCACAAAATCAGCATGCTGCCAGGAATACCAGTCTGCCTCCGTCACCATGCCTGAAACTTTACAGCTGACATTCGGAAGCTCGGCCAGTTTTTTAATATCCTTCGCCCAAGCTTCAATCTCACCCTTTTTGATATAAGGCTTCGCTATATGGTCGAGCACAAAACGTACATTGGGAAGCTGTTTTGCAAAAGTATAACTGGCTTCAAGCTGCGTCGGATAAACCAGAATATCATAGGTAAAGTCAAATGCAACCAACTGCCCTACCCCTTTTACAAAATCGGATTGAAGCAGAAAGTCATCTGGTTCGCCCTGTACAATATGCCTGAAACCTTTCAGCTTCTCAAACTGCGAGTAAACCTCCAGGCGCTCATACAAATTCTCTGCACGAAGATCTATCCAGCCTACGACGCCTTTGATAAAATCATCGGCCTCGGCAAACTGCAACAAAAATTCCGTTTCGGTATTGGACTGATCAGCCTGAACCGCGACGCACCCATCCACACCATTTTGCTCCAAAACAGGTTTCAAATCTGACGGCAGGAAGTTCTTACGGATTTTTTCCATTTCCGGCGAAATCCAGGAATCTCTTACCGGATCATAAATCCAGAAATGCTGATGGGAATCGATTACCATTTTTTAAATTTTATGTTGCTTCGCTATGGAAAACAAGTTTCCATAGCGAAAAATGCTTGTCTAAACTGCTTTGTAAGCAACGGCTTCCTGCTTTTGCTCTCCCAACCCTTCGATTCCAAGCGCAACGATATCGCCTGGTTTCAAATAAAGCTGTGGTTTCATACCCAACCCTACTCCGGCTGGCGTTCCTGTCGAAATCACATCACCCGGAAGCAGCGTCATAAACTGGCTCAGGTAACTTACCAAAAAACCAACCTGGAAGATCATATCAGAAGTATTGCTATCCTGGATTTTTTTTCCGTTTAATGATAACCACAGATCAAGGTTATTGGCATTTGGAATATCCGAAGTGGTAACCAAATACGGCCCGATTGGCGCAAAAGTGTCATTACTTTTCCCTTTTACCCATTGTCCGCCACGTTCCAGCTGATATGCGCGTTCTGAATAATCGTTATGAACAGCATAACCAGCCACATAACTCAAGGCGTCGGCTTCTTCCACGTAACTCGCTTTTTTACCAATCACCACGGCTAGCTCAACTTCCCAGTCTGTTTTTTCAGAACCACGCGGAATAACAACCTGATCATTTGGTCCCACGAGGGCAGAGGTCGATTTAAAAAATACGATCGGCTCTTTTGGAAGCTCTGTTGCACCGGATTCATAAGCGTGTTTCGCATAATTCATCCCGATACAAACAATTTTAGAAGGACGGGCAATGCACGAGCCGAAACGAAACCCAGGCTCCAGACGTGGCGCAGATGCCGCGTTTGCAGTCAGCCAGTCAGCCAGACGATTCAATCCGTCGGTTGCAAAAAATTTCTCATTATAATCTTCACCAAAAGCAGACACATCCAGCAACTCGCCATTTGATAATGCTACACCAGGTTTTTCTTGTTCGTAAGCGCCAAAGCGGAAAAGTTTCATAGGTTCTAGATTTTGGCTATTAGCTTTTAGCCGTTAGCTTCTGGCAAGTAGCCGTTTTATAGGTAATAAAAGTTTTGTTTTTAACTTTTGAGATTTATATTTTTATCTATTCAGTTTCTGACTGCTGGCTATTAGCCTACCGCTAAAAGCTAAAATTCTAGTTATTCAATTTCTCAAATCCCCCATCAATCAAATAGTCGCAACCCGTGATGAAAGACGCTTCGTCCGAGCATAAGTATAACGCCAGCGCGCCGATTTCGGAAGGTTTAGCCATTCTGCCGATTGGCTGTGTTTTCGAGAGTTTTTCAAACATTTCAGCTTCCTGTCCCGGATAATTTTTAGAAATAAATCCATCCACAAAAGGGGTATGCACCCGCGCTGGAGAAACGCTGTTGCAGCGGATTCCATCGGCCAGATAATCCCTAGCAACAGACAAAGTCATCGAGTAAACTGCTCCTTTGGCCGTTGAATAAGCAAAACGGTCCGGTATCCCGACAGTCGCCGCAATGGACGCCATGTTCAGAATAACACCACCACCTGCTTTTTTCAAATGCGGAATTACAGCAAACAGACAGTTATAAACTCCTTTGACATTAACGTTTATCACGCGGTCAAAATCCGTTTCAGCGGTATTGTCCGCCCGCCCGACATGTGCAATCCCGGCGTTATTGACAAGAATATTGATCGTCTGTTTTTCAGCGATTCCGTCAATAACCTTTACAACGTCAGCTTGTTTTGATATATCAATGGCGTGCGCCTCTGCACTGCCACCTTCTTTTTTTATATCTTCTGCAACCTGATTGGCAAGATCAATATTGAGTTCCAGAATGTGAACATGCGCTCCCTGTTTCGCGAAAGTCTGCGAAATGGCCAGGCCAATTCCGCTTGCGCCTCCCGTTACCAAAGCCACTTTGCCGGTTAAATTAAACATGTATTTTACAATTAAATATTAAGATCAGCAATCTGAATGAAAAGGCTGCTGATTAAAAACTTTACTCCCCGGGATGAATCCCGGGGCTACAATATGCGTTACAACTGCCTAAAGTGATACGCCTCTTTTCCATGGAATAAAGTCGTCCTGGCCCAACTGCTGTGCTTTTGTCAGTTCACCGCTGGCAACCTTGATCACATATTCCAGTAAATGGTCAGCATTTTGTTCCAGAGACTGAGAGCCATCCACAACCGGACCGCAGTCAAAATCAATCACATCCGGCATACGGTTTGCCAAAATAGTATTGGTTGCCACTTTTGCAACCGGACAGATCGGATTACCTGTCGGTGTGCCCAATCCCGTTGTGAAAAGGATGATATTCGCACCAGCCGCCGTTTGTCCGGTTGTCGCTTCTACGTCGTTCCCAGGCGTACAAACCAAAGCTAAACCTGGCTCTATCGCCCTTTCCGTATAATTTAAAACATCAGTAATGTAAGCATTCCCTCCTTTTTTGGCAGCACCGGCCGATTTAATCGCATCGGTAATCAGGCCGTCTTTGATATTGCCCGGCGATGGATTAAAGGCAAATGCAGAACCTACGGCTTCGGCTTTGCCGGCATAGTCGCGCATCAGTTTTTCAAACTTGGCAGCCTTTTCTTCAGTAACACAACGGTTAAGCAATTCCTGCTCCACGCCGTTAAGTTCAGGGAATTCGGCTAGAAGCGTTTGGCCGCCCAAGCCTACCACAATATCAGATAAATGCCCTAAGACCGGATTCGCAGAAATTCCTGAAAAACCATCAGAACCTCCACATTTAAGCCCCACCGAAAGTTTTGACAACGGCGCAGGCTGACGTTCCTGCTTGTTCATTTCCGTCAGGCCAAGGAAAGTTGACTTGATCGCACCGGAAACCAGTGAATACTCAGTTCCTTTCTGATGCTCAAAAGCATAAAACGGCTTGTTAAAATTCGGATCACGTTTTTTGATTTCGTCCTCCAAAGTTTGAAGTTCAGAATTCTGACAACCCAGGCTCAAAACCGTAATCCCCGCAACGTTCGGATGCACGGCATAAGCCGCAAAAAGCGCGCATAAGGTATTAGCATCCGTGCGCGTGCCTCCGCAACCGCCTTCGTGCGTCAGGAATTTGATTCCGTCCACATTCGGGAAAGGGCGATTTTTTGTCTGCTGCTCCCGGGTTGGCTCCGTAAAACCGCCCAGATTTTGCATACGTGACATATCACCCGACTGATACGCTTTCAAAAATTCAGCTACCTGTCCGCGGTACATATCCGTTTGCGCATAACCAAGCTCACGCTCAAAAGCGTCTTTCATGATCAGTACGTTCCGGTTTTCACAAAATACCAGGGGAAGTACCAGCCAGTAATTGTAAGTACCCACACGGCCGTCGGCACGGTGATATCCGTTAAAAGTCCTGCCCTGCCAGCGGCTTACATCGGGCTGGGTGTATAAATATGGTTTACGGTTCGCAGTGCTGTAATCCTGTGAATCGTGTTTCAAATTAAAAGTCGTAATCGGCTCACCGCGCTTGATCGGCTGCTTGGCTCTTCCCACCAAAACACCGTACATAATGATTGCACCGCCCGTTTCAATATCTTCCGTTACAAACTTATGTTTGGAAGAAACGCCATAAGGCAAAAGATAACGCACGCCATCCCACTCCGCCTCGGCACCTGTCGGGATATCCCTTAATGCTACGATGACATTATCAGCAGGATGAATTTTTAAAAGATTGGACGCCATAGTCTCAATAGAAATAAGTATTAATAAATGTTCATGATGTGAATCTGAAATAACTCCACGCAAAAGGAATGCACTCCTCTGTTAACAGAGACGAGGTATTCGGCTTTTACCCGGCATAGCTAAAGCATACATCTTTATTATATACTGCAAATATGCCGAAATAGTACATGTTGTTATCCAAAATAAAAATACCAATATTTCTTATTGAATTTTAATACAAATGAATAGAAATATAAAGAGGCGTTGTTTCATAATTATAGCAAATTTTTCAATAATTTTGGCACAAATGTTAACCTAACTGATAAAATCTTGTCATTTGAACTGTGAAACCGCAATTACTCAAAGTTCCTAAGGGTTTACAGCAATCGTTTAGCATCAGAAGGGATGTAGTTTTATACTTCTACAACCGCTGGCATTATCATCCGGAAATTGAACTGGTGCACATCGAACAGGGCTCCGGAACGCAATTTGTAGGCGACAATATCCAGAACTTCCAAAGCGGCGATCTGCTTTTAATCGGTCCGAATTTGCCGCATTACTGGCGCTGTGACGAAAAATATTTCAAGGGAGATTCCAAGCTCTATGCCCAGGCGACTGTGCTGCATTTCTCTGCGGATCTGTTTGGCGATACATTTCGAAACCTTCCGGAAAACAAGGCAATCAATGAACTGCTCGACAAAGCCAAGTGGGGCATGAAACTTTTGGGAAAGGAAAATCAGCAGATCAAAACTTTGCTGCAAAACCTGCTGGACCAGACTGATGGAAATCCTGTCATCTCCTTATTGCAGATTTTGGAAACACTTGCGCATAGCAAAGACATCAAGCTGCTTTCCAACAGCCATTATCAGGAGGAATACGACCAGCACGACGAGGATCGCATCAACCAGATCTATAAATATTCACTCAGTAATTTCCAGCAAAAAATCACGATTGAGGAAATCGCTGAAATTGCCAACATTAGCCCCAATTCATTCTGTCGGTATTTTAAAAGCCGCAGCCGGAAAACGTATTCGCAGTTCCTGCTTGAACTTCGGATCGGTCACGCATGCAAACTGCTAATCGACGGAAAACTGAGCGTGGCGCAGATCTGTTACGAAAGCGGCTTTAATAACTTTGCCAATTTCAACCGGTATTTTAAAATCCATACCGGAAAAAGTCCGCTGCAATACCAAAAAGGATATCGGGCCAGTTCGCTGATTTCCTGACTATTTTTTAGTTTCCCCATCTTTTAACTTTCAGACTATTGCTTTCTGCCTTCGTTACCGGTCCGACGGCGGAAAAGCCGTCGGACCGGGCGACCCCGTCGGATGGCTTTTTCGCCCATCCGACGGGTAAAAAAACACAGCCAGCAAGGGTAAAAAATCCCCTCAGACAATAAAGATTTCCTTTCCGGTTGCATTAAAATAGATTATAGCAGACCTTGCAGATTCAATACAACCAGGTATTTGCCAAAATCTGATCATCAAATGAAAGCCAACCTTATCAACATCTTTGATAAAACCATTCAGGAAGCTGAAATCACGGTTAAAAACTCGCTTATTGAAAACATATATATAATAGGAAAAGAGAACGCAAATCTGCCTTATATTTTACCCGGATTTGTAGATGCGCATGTACACATAGAAAGCGCTATGCTCACACCGTCACAATTCGCCAGGCTGGCCGTGGTTCACGGATCGGTCGCGACTGTTTCCGACCCGCATGAGATTGCCAATGTTATCGGTGTGAAAGGGGTTGAATACATGATCGAAGACGGAAAACGTGTCCCGTTTAAATTCTGTTTTGGCGCGCCCTCCTGTGTTCCTGCGACCGTTTTTGAAACGGCAGGCGCCGTTGTTGATCCGGAAGATATAAAAAAAATGCTGGCAAGTGATGATATTGGTTATCTTGCCGAGGTTATGAATTTTCCGGGCGTTTTAAATGGTGATCCTGATATGGTCGCCAAAATCAACTGGGCAAAACATTTTAACAAGCCTATCGACGGACACGCGCCCGGACTTCGCGGAGAAGCGGCCCGACAATATGCAGCCAACGGCATCTCTACCGATCATGAATGTTTTACCTATGAAGAAGCCAGAGAAAAGATTGGTTATGGTGTAAAAATCCTGATTCGTGAAGGAAGTGCCGCCAGAAATTTCGATGCGTTAATTCCACTGCTGGCCGAATTCCCGGACCTCATCATGTTCTGCTCCGACGATAAACATCCTGACAATCTGGTGGAGGGCCACATCAACGTTCTGATCAAAAGAGCATTAGCACTGGGTCATGATATCTGGCATATTTTACAAGCGGCCTGTATAAATCCAGTTGAACATTATAATCTTCCCGTAGGGCTTTTACGTGAAAAAGATCCGGCTGATTTTGTTGTCATCAATAACATCATTGACTTTAACATCCTCCAAACCTATCTGGATGGCGTGCTAGTAGCCGAAAACGGAGTTTCACTTTTGCCTGATCTTCGCAGTAAACATATCAACCAGTTTAATTGCAGCCCGAAAAAGCCGGAAGATTTCGCCTGCCCGGTTTCGACACAAACCAGCGGAAAGCTCCGTGTGATTGAAGCCCTGGAAGGTCAGCTGATCACCAATGCACTGGTTGAAAATTATAAAACCGAAGGAAATTTCATCGTCTCTGATACCGATCAGGATATCTTAAAGATAGCCGTTGTCAACCGTTATCAAAACTTAGCGCCGGCGATTGCTTTCATCAAGAATTTTGGTTTAAAGCAGGGCGCCATCGCCTCGACGGTCGCCCACGACTCTCATAACATTATCGTCGTTGGCTGTGACGACAATAGTATTTGTGAGGCCGTCAATTTATTAATTGAAGCTAAAGGTGGCGTATCGGCTGTCGGAACCGGCGAAAAACATATGCTGCCCCTTCCGATTGCCGGACTTATGACCGATGTTGACGGCTATGCGGTCGCGGAATCGTACACGAAAATTGACCAGTTTGTAAAAACGCAGCTAAAGTCCACATTAAAGTCGCCATACATGACTTTATCTTTTATGGCTTTACTGGTAATTCCTTCTATTAAACTAAGTGACAAAGGCCTTTTTGACGGTGACAAGTTTGAATTTGTACCTTTGATGGTACAATAAGTTACTTAATTGACTATAATTGCATGATTAATCTATTGGATGTAATTTTTTCTTGAAAATATTTTTTAAATACGTTTTTTTATAAATATATTTACAAGTGTAAAAATGACCCTTAATAATTATCATTCCTAACCTTAGTTAATTCCTAACCTTACAATGGCTCACTTACGCTACAAACAAGAAGAAGAACTTTGTTTTTGGGATCAGTTCAGAAAAGGAGACGAAAACGCTTATGCATGCCTTTACCGCTCATACGTTCACATCCTTTACCAGTACTGCTCACAGTTTACGATTGATAAGCCGCTTATTAAGGATTGCATTCACGATTTATTTGTGGAACTCTGGAGAAACCGAACAACGCTGGGTGACACCACATCTGTTCGGTTTTATCTTATGGCCTCGATTAAGAGGAAATTAGTTCGTCATTTGAACGCACAGCAAAAGCATACAAGCAATGAGGATATTCCGGTGGAATACTGGCACATTCACACGCCATCTCATGAAAACCATATGATTTCCGAGGAAGAATTTGACTCGACAAATCAACATTTAAACGTTGCGATCAACGGCTTGCCGCGTCGCCAGCGTGAGGCAATTTTCCTGAAATTCTATATGAATCTCAACAACCATGAAATTGCTGACCTGATGAAGATCAACATACAATCGGTTTATAACCTAGTATTTGGCGCATTGGGAAATTTAAAAAAACAAATGACCTTAGACCGACTTACATTCTGATCTGAAAATATTTTTACATTTGAGAGAAAGCGTAGCAATTCTGTTACGCTTTTTTTATTTCCGCTTCGCTGAAAACATAGGCCGTTAACGTTTTGGGCCTATTTTTAAGAAATTGAATGCATCCGTCACAACTGTTGTTATTAAAATACAACAAACAAAACCAAGTTCCTTAACTATGATATCCCCGATTGCCACACCTCTTGCCGAAAGATTACGCCCGCATGTGCTGGACGACTACATCGGACAGGAAAAATTACTTGGTAAAAACGGACCTTTAAGAAGAGCGATTTTACAAAATACGATCCCTTCCATGATTTTCTGGGGGCCTCCCGGTGTTGGAAAAACAACGCTGGCTCTTTTATTATCCAACGCTACGAAAAGACAGTTTTATAATCTGAGCGCTATTAGTTCGGGGGTAAAAGAATTGCGTGAAATATTGGCGCGGCCTTCCGGTTTGTTTCCTCCTATTTTATTCATAGACGAGATCCATCGTTACAACAAAAACCAGCAGGACGCTTTATTGGGTGCGGTGGAAAAAGGCCAGGTAACGCTGATTGGTGCCACGACTGAAAATCCATCCTTTGAAATAAATTCTGCTTTGCTATCGCGGTGCCAGGTTTATATTCTGGAAGCTTTTGGCGAAGAGGAGCTAAAAGCCATCATCAACCGTGCTTTGGAAAAGGACGAATGGCTCAAACAAAAAAAGATAACTTTTACTTCTTACAACGCCCTCCTGCGGCTTTCGGGAGGTGACGGCAGAAAACTGCTTAACCTGCTTGAACTGGTTGTATTGGGAAAAGGCGAGGTCGAAGAAATCGAAATTACGGATGAATGGGTAACCGAAGTAGCCCAGCAAAACATTGCCCGCTATGATAAATCCGGCGAGCAGCATTATGATATCATCTCCGCTTTCATAAAATCACTGCGTGGAAGTGATCCCAACGGAGCCGTTTACTGGATGGCCCGCATGATCGTGGCCGGTGAAGATCCCTCATTTATTGCCCGCAGAATGCTCATCATGGCATCTGAGGATATTGGCAACGCCAATCCAACGGCGATGATCATGGCCAACGCCTGTATGCAGGCCGTGAATGTCATCGGATATCCGGAATCCAGGATTATCTTATCCCAGGTTGCCATTTATCTGGCCACCTCACCAAAAAGCAATGCGAGTTATCTGGCCATAGCGGATGCTATTGAAGCCGCAAAAAATTCGGCTCATTTGCCCGTTCCGCTTCATTTACGTAATGCGCCGACAAAACTGATGAAGCAGATCGGCTATGGGAAAGAGTATAAATACGCGCACAATTACGAAGGAAATTTTGCCAAACAGAATTTCTTACCTGACGAATTGAAAGGAACGAAGTTGTTTGAGCCCGGAAATAATGCACGAGAGGAGGAAATACGAAGAAAGCTTCAACATTGGTGGAGCGACTGGTACGAATACTGACTTACTCCGGTGTAATGGCCTGATTCAAAACTTCTGATCACGAATTTGAATCAGGCACCTTTTTAGCATCGCGGTTTTTCAATAGTTTTTCAGCCAGCTTTGTCAGATACTGGTGATTGTTTTTTTCTTCTCCGGCAGCAGAGGTCAAAATCTCCGTAACCTCATCAATATTCAGATCATCCACCAACTCGACCAGATGATCGTAAGAGACAACCCTCAGATTTTTCAAATCATTGATGTCAATTCGCCGTTTTTCCATTTGCATGTTATCTGTCTTAACCGGTTGGGACTCCAAATTAACTTTAATCTCCGCTTTTACCGGACTTTCCGGTCGCGGTTCCTTGATTTCAACTTTGGGAAAAACTGATTCCAGATTCTTAACATGCTCGTCCGTTTGCTTCCAAATACTTTTCAGCGCTTTTGTTAATTTTTCCATATTCGACCTTGTTTCCATCTCTCGTAATGCCTCCTCAATTTTCTTTTCGCCAAAATAACTATTTCTGAAGTCAGACAGAAACAGTTCCTGGTATTTAATTTTCTTTTGATTCTTTTCCATAGATAGCGTGTAATAACTTATAGATAATAAAATTTATTCTACAATTCTACAAACTTTATTCTATACAACCACAAATCCAACAACTTAATTAATTCATTTATAGGACGTAAAAAAAGAAAAAAAGTCATCCTACCTATATCGAAATATTCCAAAAACAATTAAACTTTATTAATTCAAAATCATCGTGGCAAGTTATACTTGGGTAAATCCTTCTTCAAAAGACAGGTCTAAAAAAAATAATAACCAGATAAATCCGATGCACACTTGTCGCCGATAACCTGGGACCTGCATCGTATTTTTGTTCATTAATTGTTGAATTAGAAAGAATATTGATCAAAAAGAATATCCAAACGCTGTAATTTTTAACCTTATTAAAACCAAAAATATAACCCTTGAAATAGATTTTACTGATGCCGGGCCTAAGTAGTGTGTAAATTGGGCATTCAAAAAATTTCCTGAATTATTTATAATAATGCAGGAACAAGCGAGGAGCATAAGCGTTTAGGTGTTAACACATTTACAATCGAAAAAATTTTATTTGTACGTAAAAAAAAGCCAACCGCAGATTGGTCGACTTTAGTTAAACATTAAATCAAGACAGGTCTTATAACAACGGCTCGTCACGCTCTTTTCCCGGCAGTGGCTCCGGACTTATTTCCGGCTCATCAGGCCTTCCAGGCGGTAACTCCGGCTCGGGTACCACTGGCGGCGTTTCAGGTTCCTTTTCCCATGGCGGAGTTTCCTGAGGAATCTCCGGGTTCGGATATTCCGGTTGCGGGTCACGCGGTGGCGTTTCGGCCGGGCTTAACGGATCTGGATGCTGATATCCCTGGCTTACGACCGACTGTTCTGATCCGTCACCCGGGTTAATTATCTTTTTCATGATATAGCTGTTAAAAAAATAAGAATGCAGTATTCTTTACCACATTCTTAAAATAACCATGCCTCATTTTTATCGTCTAAATCAGGCTGTTCAATTAAACTTTTCGTTTACATAAGCTGTTTCACCACCCTGTATTGTGCTTTAAGCTGGGGTTAACATCCAGCGGAAAATGTCAAAAACGGTCGTAAACTTACCGAAAATCACCCTTCCCAAGCGTTTTTACCAATGAAAAACGAATTGCAAGAAGGGTGATGTATTAAAAACCCGATATGCTCTACTTTTGCGCAGCCCAGAAAACAGCGTTTTTGAAAAGCGTTGTATAGGCTTCGTTTTCAAAAAGATCCGGCGAATGCCCCATGAAAATATAAACGTTTTTTGCCGCAACCTTAGAATTTGACCAAACCACCGGATGATCGCCCATCTTTATTTTAGAATCGGGCCGGTAGGTTGTTTCATCCACGCTGGCAAGTACTTTTACATTGGGACGCGGGCTTTTATCGTAGATATACCACTCCTCGGTTTTGATCGTAAAATTTAAAGGAACACCCTTCATAACCGGGTGTGTTTTATCCTCCACCCTAACCTTCCCGGAAGCAAAAGTCGGGATGTAATTTTTGTATTTGATGCCGCCCATAAACTCCGAAAACCAGTTCCACATCGGATAACCGTCAAATTCGCCCAGCAAAGTCGCGTGGTGAAAACCGATCCAGCCACCCTTTGCTTCCTTGATATACTTTTCAAAAGCGGCACCTGCTGTCGGTGTCCAGGCGTAGGGCGGAAAATCAAGCTGGATAAAAAGCTGATACTGGCTTAAAAATGCATCATTGATTTTCTCCGTGTTTTCAATGTAATCAATGGCGAAATTGTTTTCTGCCGCCAGCTTGTCCAGCCATATCCTTGCCGCTTTTGAATACTGGATATGATGCCCCCCGTTTTCAGCGATGGCAATGACTTTAAAGGCTGGTTTGATCTGTGCGAAAGTCGCCTGATTAAAAAAAATAATCAGGCCAATCGCAAAGGCAACGGTTTTCATTACTATTTTCATGAAAAGTCCCTTTAACTTATTTCAGCGATTTATTAATTTCATCCAGCAAATAGCCCTTCGGATCCGAATTATATTCCCAGAACATCACGCCACCCAGTTTATTGGCCAGCACATATTTACATTTTTCGTTCACCGATTTTTCATCATCATAACCGATAAAAACCCTGGTCTTTTCATTGTACAGATAAGGCGCTTTCGCCACTTCATCCCGATATTCCTTATAGCCCTTTTTATTTACCAGACTGTCCTTAATGTAGCCGTAGCCATCGATGTAAGCTTTCGCAACAGACATTTGGCCCAGAATAGTCTTGGAGTCTTTCCCCAAAGTGAATGAGCGGCCATAAAACGGAATTCCAAGCACAATTTTTCCCGCCGGAACACCTGCATTCATGTAAGCCTTCACGCCATTGTCAGCCGATTTTCTCGTTTTGAATTTATCGGTTGCATAAAGTCCGGCATGGTGCACGGTCGTATCACCTGAGAAAAGATCGTAGGTCATCAGGTTGACAAAGTCAAGATATTGCTGCGCTTTACCCATTTCCGAATGCGGAATAAATTCTTCCCAACCTGCAACGGCCGTCGTCAAAAGCTTTTTCTGACCATCTTCCTTTTCAAGAACGTCCAGTTCTTTTCTGATCGCCTCAAACATCAGCGTAAAGTTTTCCTTATCCTCGGGGCGGTAAACGTTGCCTTCCTCACCCGGCATGGCAGGATACTCCCAGTCAATGTCAACGCCATCCAGTTTATATTTTCTGATAATGTCAACCGAACTTTTCGCAAATTCCAACCGCGAACTGTCCGTAAGCACCGCATCAGAGAAGTTTTCGCTCCAGGCCCATCCACCGATTGAAATAAGAATTTTAAGGTCCGGGTTGATCTTTTTAAGCAGGTTCAGCTTCCTGAAATTGGTTGAATCGGTCTTTTCATTGGTAAGAAAAGCCTTTCCATCCTGCACATTTACGAACGCGTAGTTGATATGGGTAAGCTTGTTCGCAGCAATTTCATCGGTATTAACCAGACCGTGGAAACCGCCAACATAGCCAATGATCACCGGTTTAGCCTCGGTTACCGCTGATTTTTCGCTCTCTTTCCCACCACAGGACATAACCGATGCGCCCAGGGCAACACCTGCCAGAAGAGAAAATGCTGCCTTTTGAATTTTGGATCTTTGAAATAATGAAGTCATTTGATAAGGGTTTGTTTAGAAATGCAAACAGCCGGAATCTAAATTTCCGATACAGTCCAAATTTCTAACAAAATTCCGTTGAAATCTAATTTATCACCTGCACATAACGACTACATTGGGAGAATATCAGGCGCTGCTCGCAAATTCTTAGGTAATTAACTTCGGCTGTCGGCGATCGGCTGTCAGATTTGGCTGAAAAAAGAATTAGCATCGGAAAGACGATATCGATTCAATTTGATAAAGAAGTTGTTTAAACTGATAGATCATCCCTTTGGGATTTTGCGGGTTGATGGATTTTTTTGCAGCTCTATCGGCTTTCACCTGGGCCACCCAGACGGTCATATGAAGGTAAGAAATTAAATTACAAACTGTTGGTGTTACTTTCTTCGATCACTTCACGGGGCGTGATCCGTAACTGATGCGTATTGAAAACCTGCGAATAAGGCTCAATGCTTTTGGTCAAAAATACGCTTCCGCCGATGATACTGTTTCTACCGATGACGGTATCTCCCCCCAGAATGGTAGTCCGGGCATAGATAATCACGTTGTCTTCCACAGTCGGATGTCTTTTAATATCGGCAAGGTCTTTGGCAACCTGCAAGGCTCCCAGCGTTACACCCTGATAAATACTGACGTTTTTTCCAATGACCGTCGTTTCGCCAATGACGATTCCCGTGCCATGATCGATCATAAACGGAACACCGATCGTTGCATTCGGATGAATATCCACGCCGGTTTTCCCGTGTGCATATTCGCTGACGATACGGGGCAATACCGGTATTTTCAGCTGGGTGAGCTTGTTGGCGATACGGTAAACCGTGATGGCATAAAACCCCGGATACGAAACAATGACTTCATTGACACTGGTCGCGGCCGGATCATACTCGTAGATCTTACTGGCGTCAAGGCGTAAATCCTGATAAATCCCTTCCAGCGCATTGTAAAATTCACTGACCACACCGACAATATCCAGTCCGGAAGGTTCCAGATAACTCAGCAGAATATTTTCAAGATCAATCTGATTTTTCTTTAAAATCCCCTCATAGGATGATTTCTTGGGCAAATGATTACTTGGAAACAAAAACTGGACAAGGTCATTGAGCCACGAAATGGCATCATGAGACGATGGCGTGGCTTCCCATTCGGCATGGTGGGTTTTACGCAGCAGGTTAATTAACGACTGCGTATTTGTTATTTTATTCATCGGTCATGGTCAGAAGATAACCGGCTGTCTGTTAAATTAAAAAAGCAATGAACCGCCAGCCGGTTATCCTGGGTAATTTATCCTGAACTTTTCAATAATCTATCTGCCTGCGCTGCGAAGGCGGTAAAGTGTTTCCACCAGCAGGTCCACATCCGAGCAGGTATTATAAAATGCCAGCGAAGGACGGACTGTGGTTTCAACCCCAAATCTCCTTAAAATCGGCTGCGCACAGTGATGCCCCGAGCGCACGGCAATTCCCTGCTGATTTAACGCCGCACCCACCTCTTCTGTTTTATAACCTTCAAAAACAAATGAAAGAACAGACGCTTTGTCGGGTGCCGTGCCGATCAGACGCAGGCCGGGAATGTCTTTCATCAGATTGGTCGCATAAAGGAGAAGATAATGCTCGTACTGATGGATCACATCGATGCCGGTCTTGTTGACATAATCAATCGCTGCACCCAGACCAACGGCATCCGCAATATTTCCCGTTCCGGCTTCAAAACGGTTAGGTGCATCATGGAATTTGGTATGCTCAAAAGTTACATCCTGAATCATGTTTCCTCCACCCTGCCAGGGCTGGGTTTCATTTAGCAAGTCCTCTTTTCCGTAAAGCACACCTATGCCTGTTGGTCCAAAAACCTTATGACCGGAGAAAACAAACCAGTCGCAGTTCAGGGCACGTACATCTGAACGCAAATGTGAAACCGATTGTGCACCGTCCACAAGTACCTTAGCGCCGGCTGCATGCGCCATCTCTACAATCCGTTTTGCAGGCGTTACCGTACCGAGGGCATTGGACACCTGCGTAAACGAAACGAGTTTGGTCCTTGGATTTAACAGCTTGGCGTATTCATCCAGCAAAACCTGCCCGTCGTCATCCACGGGAATAACACGGAGCTTTAATCCTTTTTTTGCGGCGAGCTGCTGCCAGGGAACGATGTTGGCGTGGTGTTCCAGATGGCTGACAATAATCTCATCGCCCGCAGTCAGGTGCTGCTCTCCCCAGGTTTTTGCCACGAGATTAATCGCTTCGGTAGCCCCGCGAACGAAAATGATCTCATTGACAGAACCCGCATTCAAAAATAGCTGAACCTTTTGACGTGCACTTTCATAGGCATCTGTGGCGCGGGCTGCAAGCTCATGGGCGGCGCGGTGAATATTGGAATTTTCGTGCTCGTAGAAATAGGTAATTCTGTCAATAACCTGCCTGGGTTTTTGCGTGGTTGCCGCATTATCCAGCCAGATCAAGGGTTTACCATTTACGCTTTCCTGGAAAATCGGAAAATCCCTTTTAATTAAATTCACATCAAACGGAGCAGCACCTGCACCGTTTTGGATATGGGGAAAAGATTTTCCGGCAAGCTGCGAGCCATGACTGTTCGTTGTCGAGAACGGATCATTCCCCTGAAAACCCGCACCGGATAAAAAATAATACTGAGAACTGCCCAGCCCCGGATTTGTCGGAAGCTGAGGCGTGCTTTGAAAGGTATTGAGTGAGCTCCAAAGATCGTGTACATCCGGCTCAAAAGCTTTCTCAGCAGAAAAAGGAAAAGCATCACCAGGAGCCGAACCGTTTTGAATAACCGACGGAGAAATTCCACTTCCTGCCAGCGAGTGGGGCACATGCCCAAGTCCGGTTGAAGCCGGCGCCTTGGGAACGCCTATATGCGGGTCATGAAAACTCGTTTGCGGATCACTCAGATTTACGGCATTACCATGCTGCACGGCCGAAGGCGAAACGCCGCTTCCCGCAACAGAGGGTGAGGCATGGCTGAGTCCGGGATGATCCGTTTGTGTTGTAAGCTGATCAGGCCTGCTGCTTTGCAAGCCACTCAGATTTACTTCACGATCCTTTTGAACACCGGAAGGCGATACCCCAAACCGGGAAACCGGCGTGTTTTCGACGGGGAAATGTGGATCCGGCAAACTGGTCTGCGGATCATGCACATTAAACCCTTCACCCTTGCTAAACAACGAAGGAAGCCTGTCATGAACCAGGTTCAATGATTTTTCCAACCTTGGATGATCAGCCAGATCGGGTGAAAAATTGGCTTTCGGAACCTCATTGGGCAGTAACGAGAATAGCTCATTGGCGAGTTTTTCAAGCTCTGCCACATCAGGCAATCCCGAAATATTTCCGTCCGCGGGGAATTGATTAGTATTTATACTCATGATAGTTTCCTATTTCTACGTCTTCAAGTACCGCAATCGCATCATCCACCAATACCGCCAGCGAACAATACAGCGATACAAGATAAGATGCAATGGCTTTGTCGTTAATACCCATGAAACGTACTGATAAGCCCGGAGACTGCTCGCCCGGCAAGCCTGGCTGATACAACCCTACCACGCCCTGACGGCTTTCGCCCGTACGCAGCAGTAAGATCTTGGTCTTCCCATTTTCAATCGGCAATTTATCAGAAGGGAAAAGCGGAATACCTCTCCATGTAATGAACTGCGACCCGAAAAGTGAAACCGTTGGAGGTGGTACGCCTTTGCGGGTACATTCACGGCCGAAAGCAGCGATCGCTTTGGGATGCAGCAAAAAGAAACCCGGCTCCTTCCACACTTTGGCGATCAGCTCATCCAGATCATCGGGGGTCGGTGCTCCGTTACGCGTCGAGATACGCTGTGACGGAACAATACTTGCCAGCAGGCCATATTCTTCGTTGTTGATAAGCTCACTTTCCTGACGCTCCTTAATACTTTCGATCGTCAGACGAAGCTGCTCACTGATCTGGTTATAGGGTTTGCTGTAAAGATCCGAGACGCGGGTATGCACATCCAAAACCGTATTGACCGCATTCAGATTGTATTCACGCGGATGTTCAACGTAATCGATAAAGGTATGCGGTAACTCACGCTCATCACGACCGGAACAATCCACTTCCGCCACACTACCCTCTTTTACTTTGTTAAGACGGTAAACGCCGGATTCCACAGGAATCCAGTTCAATAAATGAGTAAGCCAGCGCGGGGTTATCGATACCATCTGAGGCACCGTACGCGTTGCGATGGCTAACTGCCTGGCCGCTACGTCACCAAGCGCAGTCTGCTTTTCGTTTAATTTTGGCATTTGCTTATTTGTTAATTGAACAGAATATTAACTTGACAATTCGAAACGGCTGTGGCCTAAAATCTTAGAAACCACACTGCAAACATACAGGAATCCGTTTTTAGCAAACGGCTAAAACAGGGAGTCTACCACAGGGCCTGTTCAGTCACTTGTCTCCAAAAAACGGCGGTCCAAATAATTCTGGTACTCAGCGGCAGAGGTATGCTAAAACAGGAATTTTATTTTGTAATTTAACATAAATAAGGAAGAAAATTCTTCACAAAGCCCTATGGTTTTAATAGATTTTATGGAATTGTCAATCGGATATTGTACCACAAAAATTATTTATATACTAATTCCATAGACTTTATATTTTTATTGAAATAAGTATGTAAATTTGGCACATAGTGGAATTCAGAACTTATAGACTATGCTTTCAAAAGACCTTATCGATGCTTATAAGAATGAAGATTTAGCCGCCGAAGCGTTTAAAGAATATCGCATGCGAAAGGGTATTGCCTGCAAAAAATGCGGTTGCAGCAATCATTACTGGTTAGCCTCCAAGCAACAGTTTCAATGTAAAAAATGCAGGTTTCGCACCACGCTGCAGAGTGGTACTTTACTGGAAGGAAGCAAATTACCGGTTTCTTACTTTTTTATTGCCTTACACCTATTAATAAAAAAGGGGAATGATCTTAAAATCGAAGAATTTCAGGAGCAGACCGGACATAAATACAGTGAACCGCTGTATGACTTTTTGAGAAAAATAAAGTTTTACCTTAAAAATAATGATCAAAACGCTATACTCATTGACTTTCTGGAAGTGGTGAACGGGAATTTTATCGTGCAAAAAGTAGAAACCAATTTATAAATTGATGGTTAACTGAATAACCGGGCTGTTCATGTCCGGTTATTGCCGGTTGCCAATCGAAACACCGAACGTTAACCTGGAATCGGACTTTCTTCTTGAAGCTTCCACAACACTCTCGTACGAGTTTTCATAGCTCGTCCTTAAAACCACCCATTTGTTGACCGGAAACTCCAAAGATACAACCGTATTCCAGCGCAGATTTGAAAAGTCTGTGATTGCAGGCTGCACAAAAGTGATGTGGTTGATCCTGAACCGGTCTTTTGCAAAAGAGTGTTTACCCTTTACGCGGAATGAATTTCGCTGAACGCTTTTTGTGGGTAATTTTCTAAAATTGGTCGATTCATGCACAATAGCATTGGTAAGCAGCAACCGGTTTTTGCTCGTATTGATAACCCGGTAACCGACCCCGGCGCCCGCCATGGCCCGCAAAGTGATACCTCTCAAATTGCTTGTTTCCAGGGTACCCAAACCAAAAACATAAGTCTTTTTTTTCTTAAAAACGTCGATAAATAAATCCACATAGGAATCCCGCTCAGCCAAAATCCCGTTTTGCTTTCCATAGGTAAATCGTGGATTGGTCGCAATGGAGATTACCGGCCCCGCCAGAATGATTTCGGCCCGCAAAACCATCAGGCTGCGGTTTACATTACCGCGCGTAAAATTTCCGTCCCCGATAAAACGGTAGCTCAGCGTATCAAGCTTAAAAACGGAAGGCGTAACCAGCGTATCCGGTGGGAAAGTGGTTATAGAATCTGCGGCAGGAACCGATGAGCTATCGATTTGCTGCCCGTAAACATGCTGACAAAGAGCGAAAAAGACAAAAGTTAACGACTTAAAAAAGAAATTGAAAAATGGTTTTCTCATAACAAGTTTTACTGTAATACCACGCCAAAAACTCAGCCTGCTCTCCTACTTAACAATTTCGGGCGTTGTTTATTGTCGTCAATGCAACTGAAAATTTCGTACGGGTGCAAGCCGCAGCGATGCTGATAATTCCTTCAAATAAACTTAATTTCACACATTGGAACCAAGTTTCCAGGTATATTTAATCCCAGGAATCTCTGTAAGAATGCTGAAAAAACCAGGTATAAGCGAGCGAATCAACGAGTTAAAATTTCACCGGAACGATTATGTTTTTGAAAATTTTAACGTTTCAGCATTAAATCATGCTTTCATTTTAAATTATAGCTCCTCGTTGACGGAAACCAGCAAACGCGGTTTTTTTGATATTCAGCCAAAAGTTATTGAAGTCAATTTCGGGACTTTCACAATTCCGTCCGTGACGATGGACCTTGTGGTCTCCATCAAACAAAGTGCGCACGCATTGACCCTTTCCTGCCCGTGCAGTGCCGAAAAAAAGACGCCGTGTGAGCATCAGGTCCAGGTTTTGTATAACATCATGGACCGAAAAGACCTGCGGGTTTTCTTCGATGACAAACTCCGTTTTTCCCAGATAAAACTCGTCGCCATTGATTATGGCCTTGACAATGAAAGCAATCTGGACGATTATTTTCGGTTGGAACATGCCAACAAGGCTTTTGAGATCAAACCCAAATTAAAGCATCTTTTTGCGGTCAACGATGCAACCAAAACCTATTTAAAGGAAAATCTGGTTCCAAGACAAAATCCGCTTTTGCCAAAGACGGCTGCTTCAAAGGACGTCTCGAGAATGATCATCGTTTTCGGACAGCATAAGTATTACGATCATTTTTACGTCGGGCTTTTTGATGCGCAAACCACCCGGGACGGGAAAATAAAAAATCCGTTGAGCGCGGTTAACCCACTGGATTCTATCTGGAAACTCGACAACGCCGAAGAGTTGAAATTTTACACCGGCGTCTCAAAATTCCAGAACCAGTACCGCTCCGGAAAGTCAGATTCCGACATCGACGGCCTGAAATCGCTGGTAAAAAATCCGCTTAAACTGGACGTGTTTTACCACGACACCAAGGTTTCCGAGAGTATTTCGGCCGCTTCCCTCGTACCCGTTATTCTCCGGACTCTCCCGGTTGACCTGACTTTGCTTGTGGATGTGAAAGACAAATTTCATGAAGTTTCCGGCCAGCTTATTGTCGATGGAAAACCGTTTGCGCTGGAAATCCTGAAAATCAGATACAATTATTTCGTGATGATCAATGACACCATGCACCTGATCGAGGATACGGACGTGCTGCGCGTGATTGATTTTTTCAAACAAAACAATAATAAAATCCTGGTTCACGGAAGCAAGTTTGAGGAATTTCAGCATACGATCCTTTCAAAAGTTGAAGATAAAATCCGTGTTACGTATGCCTATCTGAAACCGGCAACGCAGGTACAACGCCAAGAAAACGGTTTTGAAAGAGAAAATGCACCGATCATTTACCTTTCAGATCTGGATAATTACATTCTGATCACGCCGGTGATGCGCTATGGAAATATCGAAATTCCGGTGCTGTCCAAAAAGCAGATTTATTCCACCGACAGCAAAGGAAGACCTTTCACTGTCGAGCGCGATGATGATCTGGAAGTGCAGTTCACAGCCACATTGCTCAGGCAGCACCCTGATTTTTATGACCAGCTTGGTAAGGATCATTTTTACCTGAGCAAGGAAAGATTTCTGGATGAAGGGTGGTTTCTGGATGCTTTCGAGGAATGGCGTAATCAAAACATCACAGTGCTTGGCTTTAACCAATTAACAAATAATAAGTTAAATCAAAACAAGGCCACTGTTTCGGTTACGATCAACAGTGGAACGGACTGGTTTAATACCAGTATCCAGATCAAGTTTGGGAAGGAAACGGTCACGCTGAAACATCTTCATAAATCCATCCGGAATAAAAGCAAATTTGTGCAGCTGGGTGATGGAACGGAGGGTATTTTGCCGGAAGAATGGATCGTAAAATTTGCAAAATATTTTGAATCCGGGGAAATTGTCGGCGAGCAGATCAGGATACCCAAAGTTAATTTCTCGGGTGTTCTGGAATTGTATGAGGATGAACTGTTGAGTCAGCCGGTCAAAAATGAGCTGCGGCTTTATCAATCCAAATTCTCAGATTTTGAGTCCATCCAACCAGTTGAAGTCCCAAAAGCGTTGAATGCTTCGCTTCGTACGTACCAGAAAGAGGGCTTAAACTGGCTTAATTTCCTGGACGAATTTGGCTTTGGCGGGTGTCTGGCCGATGATATGGGGCTTGGAAAAACGATCCAGATCATTGCCTTTATTCTTTCGCAGCGAGACAAAGGGCATCAGAATACCAACCTGATCATCGTGCCGACTTCACTGATTTTCAACTGGCAGGCGGAGGTCGAAAAATTTGCACCATCCATTAAAATCCATACCGTATACGGGTCTGCCCGGGTTAAAGATCACCATGAATTTGACCAGTATGAGATCGTCCTGACTTCTTATGGCACGCTGCTTTCGGATGTGAAATTTTTAAAGGAATACCGTTTCAACTATATTTTCCTGGACGAATCGCAAGCCATTAAAAATCCGGAATCTCAGCGTTACAAAGCGGCTCGTTTGCTTCATTCCAGAAATAAAATCGTGCTGACAGGTACGCCGATTGAGAACAACACTTTTGATCTCTACGGGCAGCTTTCGTTTGCCTGTCCGGGGTTATTGGGCAGTAAAATTCAGTTTAAAAATCATTTTGCCATTCCCATTGACCGCTTTGAAGACAGTAAACGGGCAAAGGAATTGCAGAAAAAAGTTAATCCATTTATACTAAGAAGGACCAAACAGCAAGTTGCGACCGAACTTCCCGATAAAACCGAAATGATCCTTTATTGTGAAATGGGAGCGGAACAGCGTAAGGTTTATGATTCTTATTCCAATGAATTCCGGAATTTTCTTCTTACCAAAAAAGAAGGCGATCTGGGACGTGACAGCATGAATATCCTGGCCGGGCTTACCAAACTTAGACAGATCTGCAACGCGCCTTCGCTGATCAATGACCAGGAATATTACGGCGATTCCTCAGCCAAAATTGAGGTTTTGATCGAGCAAATTGAAACCAAGGCGCCTCAGCATAAAATCCTGGTTTTTTCACAGTTTGTGACCATGCTGGATCTGGTAAAAAAAGAACTTATTGCCAGAAATATCCCATTCGAATACCTGACCGGACAAACAAGAAACCGGGCAGAAAAAGTAGCATCGTTTCAAAGCAATGCGGGTATCCGGGTGTTTCTGATCAGTTTGAAAGCGGGTGGCGTAGGACTAAACCTGACTGAAGCTGATTATGTTTACCTGATTGATCCGTGGTGGAATCCTGCCGTTGAAAACCAGGCCATTGACAGAAGTTACAGGATCGGCCAGAAGAAAAATGTCGTTGCGGTGCGTTTGATCTGCCCGGATACGATTGAGGAAAAGATTATGAAAATGCAGGAATCAAAAAGAGATTTAGCCAATGATCTGGTTAAAACCGATACATCAATTTTGAAATCGCTTTCGAAAGGTGATTTGATTGGGTTGCTATGATCTGGGCTATTTTTTCTATAATACTATGATCCCTTCGGAATTTTTCCCAGCGTTTGCACATTGAGTCAAAATTCCGAAGGGATCATAGTAGCTTTTGTTAATCGTACTCGACAAAGGATTCATCCTCGTAACACCACAACCACTTTTCACCCCGCTCAGCCGAGCTTACAACCGGATGCCCTGTGGCATGGTAGTGTTTGGTCATGTGCGTTGAAGGAGAATCATCACAGCAAAGCGTTACGCCGCAAGTCTGGCAGGTACGCAAATGAACCCATCTACCGCCTGCTTTGACGCACGCTTCGCACTCATGTTTTTCAGCCGTTTTAATGTCAGTGATCGCACTGATGTGACTGCAAATCTGTTCCGCCATTATATCTCGCTTAAATATTGATGAACCAAACTAATCGACATAGAACCTTCCCCGACGGCGGACGTCACCCGGTTCATCGCACCGGCGCGTACATCGCCTGCCGCAAAAATCCCCGGTGAACTTGTTTCCAGGAGATAAGGGTCGCGATCCGCTTTCCATACCTGTTTAAACTGGCTATAACCATTCATATCACGGCCGGTTTCAATAAAGCCCTTGCTGTTTTTGATGATTTCCAGACCAACCCAATCCGTGTAGGGTTTAGCACCTATAAAAATAAAAAGTGCATCAGCCGAAACAGCACGCTGTTCCTTCGTGTTCAAATCAATCAGTTTCAGGCCTTGCAAGTGTTTCTCGCCACAGGCTTCGACAATTTCAGTACATCCCAAAACCTGCACATTTTCGGTCGCCGTGAGCTGATCAATCAGATAGGATGACATGGATGAGGTCAGATCATTTTTTCGTACCAAAATGTAGACCTGTTTGGCAAATTTGGAAAGATGCATCGCCGCTTGTCCGGCCGAATTTCCTCCGCCCAAAACATAAACCTCCTTATTTCCGCAGGAAGTCGCTTCTGTATTGGCAGCACCGTAATAAACCCCTTTTCCCGTAAACTCCTCAATACCGTTTATTTCCAGTTTACGGTAATCTACACCGGTCGTAATCACCACAGCTTTGGCATTAATCTCTGTCCCGTTTTCCAGAACGATCGTTTTGTACTTATCCTTAATCTTTATTTCCTTAACCGATTGCGGAGAAAGAATTTCCGTTCCAAACCGGGTTGCCTGCGTCACCGCTCTTCGGGCCAGGTCTGCGCCGCTTAATCCGGAAGGAAATCCAAGATAATTCTCTATACGTGAGCTGGTTCCGGCCTGCCCGCCCGGCGCTCTTCTTTCGATCAGCAGCGTGCTTAACCCTTCTGAAGCGCCATACACCGACGCAGCAAGCCCTGCCGGCCCCGCACCGATAATGATCACATCATAGATCTGCTGTTTTACCGCGGCGTTCAAGCCGATTTTGGTAGCAATATCAAGTACAGACGGATTTTTCGCCAACGAACCATCTTCGAAAATAACGACGGGAAAATCAGCCGTTTCAAAATTATTTGTTCCGCAAATCTGCTTTCCCTGTTCACTGGACTCAATATCCATCCAGTTATACGGAATCAGATTTCCATATAAAAAGTCCTTGATCTGATGTGATTTGGGTGAAAACTGATAACCCAGCACTTTAATACCTTTAAAATCCGGGCGGTAATGCGCCTGCCAGTCGTTGAGCAAATCATCAATGGCCGGATATAGTTTCTCCTCAGGTGGATCCCAGGGTTTCATCAGATAATAATCCAGCTGCACATCATTGATGGCCTTAATAGCCGCATCCGTATCCGAGTAAGCCGTTAGCAACACACGTTTAGCATCCGGAAATATCTTTTTTGCTTTTTGCAGAAAATCTACGCCCTGCATTTCCGGCATTCTTTGGTCTGATATAAAAATGGCAACTTCTTCTCCCTTATTCTGAAGATCCAGCAAACTTTCCAGCGCTTCCTTTACCGACGAAGTACTCAGAACGCGATACTGGTCCCTGTACTTCGTTTTAAGGTCGCGGGTGATAGCCCTCAAAACCTGCGCATCATCGTCAATTGAAAAAATAATTGGCAACCCCATATTTGATTTTTAGTTAACGAATTCAGATATAATTTATCCCTCAATTGGAAAACAAACCACAAATTCCGTCCTGCCAGGTTCGGAATGAACGGTAATGGTTCCCTTATGCTGTTTTACGATCCTTGAAACCACATCCAGTCCCAGGCCTGTCCCCTGCCCGATTTTCTTCGTAGTAAAAAAAGGGTCAAATATTTTTTTCAGGACTTCATCAGGAATTCCCACGCCATTATCAATAACCGAAACACAAACAAATTCCCGGTCACGCCGGGTTTTCAAAGTCAATTCAGGATTTTCACGACCTTCCAAAGCATCCGTAGCATTGTCGATCAGATTGGTCCAAACCTGGTTTAACTCTCCGATCATTGCTTTTACCGGCGGCAAAGTTTCATCATAATCTTCCACGACAGTAATATTTCCCTTTTTGATCTTATGGTTGAGCATGATCATCGTATTCCTGATCCCGATACGGATATCAGCAAAGATCTTATCACCACCTCCATCCATGTGGGTAAAGGTTTTCACCGAATTCACCAGCTCCGAGATCCTTTTTGAAGCCAGCCCGATTTCCGAAACCATCCGCTCCGTCGTAAAACTGTTGTTAATCCAGATTAACAGGGGAGATAATTTCCCGGCCGGTATATAATTTTTTATTTCTTCCAGATCTGCAATAGAAAGGCCAAACTCAACAAAATTCTCGGCCATATCGTATACATTTTTTATCCCTTCCTGCGCGTCAAGCCAGTCCGTGATTTCATCCTCCTTATCGGCACGCTCCATCATCGTCAAGCTGGGGCGTTCCTTGTTATCGAGCGCCTTATGGATTTTCGCATTAACGCTTTCAACATCAGCCGCATCAAGTTTGATCGATATGAGCTGTTTGAACGCATCGGGCAAACATTGTAAATGTTTTTCCAGGGAAACAGAACCTCTCACGATGGCTGCCGCAGGGTTATTAAGTTCGTGGGCAAGCCCGGCCGAGAGTTTTCCCAACGCCATCATTTTCTCACTCTGCTGCTCTCTTTCCGTAAATTCCCTGATCCGTGAAGCCATCACATGAACCAGCACCTGAGTCAGTTCATAATTAAGCTGAATCAGGTCCCTCATCTTTTCCCTGGGCAAAGAAATTACCTCCGTTTCTTCCCGACACATCGCGTTGGCAAAAATACTTTTAGCCCTTGAAAACGGTAAAAGGCCCGTAATCGCACCGCCCACCAAGTCTGCGACAAATAGTCTTTCATTATTTTGCAATCGGTAAAACTCGACCCTGCCCCGAATAATAATGTGCGTGTGAACGATCGGATCGTTGACTTTCGCAAAAAAATCCCCCTCTGCAAAAATCCTGTGCTCACTTTCATCAATAAACCATTGCAGCTGTTCATCAGGCACTTCCTTCAAAACTTCAATGTTTTTCAAATCTTCAACAGTAACCTGCTTTGTTGCGACTTCCTTCATGGTGGTATTTTTTAGGACTTGGATATCGGATGTTCTAAATCAATAAGCCGGGGAAAAATTCCTGAACGCAATTACTTTACAAGCTAAATTAGTGAAAATTAACGGGCTATCGCTGCGGAACAAGTCCGCCAAATTAATTATTACAGCAATAAATCAGGGTTTGGTCCACAAACTGTCCGTAAAATAATGCTTGCAATCCATGAAATGTTCGATCAGTTTAAATCCGCTCATTTTTGCCAGCATTTCAATTTCTGCAAAGGTATATTTCTTGGATAATTCAGTCCATATCAACTCATTTTGCCGAAAGGAGTAGCATTGATTCGTCGCATTCAAATGAACATCCTGTTGTTTTAAGCTGACCAGATAACTCCGTACTTCTCCGTTGACAGGATTATAATGTGCGTAAAAATCAAAAAATTCTTTCTTAAAATTGCCTCCAAGCTCGCGGTTGATCCTTTGAAGCAGATTCATGTTAAAAGCCTTGGTAATACCCTGGCTGTCATCATAGGCATTGCGGATCGTGGCAGGGTTTTTCTGCAAGTCAAAACCGATCAGCAATTTATCTCCTTTTCGCATATGGCTGTTAAATTGCCCAAGAAGCTCATGGGCCTCAGGGTCGGTATAATTGCCAATATTGCTTCCAAGAAATAAAAACAAACCCGGTCTTTTAAACACGGCCAGCTCTTCGACCATTGAAAAATAATTTCCTACAAGCGATTTAATTTTTAAACCCGGCAGATGGCTGATCATATTCGCTTCGAGCGCATCGATGGCCTTTTGGGAAATATCAATCGGAACATAGGTAAAATCCACCCGGTTTTCGATCAGTTTTTTTAATAACTGACGGGTTTTTATACCATCCCCAGCCCCAAATTCAATGATATTAAACGGCTCATGAAAATCGAGCCTTGAAATAATCTCTTCCCTGTGGATCGATAAAATCTCAAACTCGCAAGGCGTTGGATAATATTCAGGCATTTTCATAATATCCTGAAAAATCACACTGCCGATATCATCGTAAAAATATTTTGAGGAAATATGTTTTAAGGGCGCCCTAAGGCCCTGGTCTACATCTTTAGCAAAAGTATCGTTGGTCATGGGGTTTTAGTGAGTTTAAAAAGCGGTCGGCTTTCAGATCCCGGTATAGGTAGCCGAAAGCTGACCGCCGATTGCCGAAAGCTACTTCGCCAGTCTGATTCCGGTGTATTGCCAGCGCTCGCTGGTGTGAAAAAAATTACGATAGGTATGTCTGCTGTGACCCGGCGAAGTGGCGACCGAAGCACCTCTGAGCACCATGGTGTTGATCATGAATTTACCATTATATTCTCCCACTGCTCCTTTTGCCTTTGTAAAATTTGGATAAGGCAGATAGGCGCTGTTGGTCCACTCCCATCGCTTGCCCCAGGCAAAATGATACGAGGCAATTTCCCATTCAAATTCGGTCGGCAGCCGCATTTCCTTCCACTGCGCATATGCAGCGGCTTCGAAAAAACTGACATGGCTCAGCATGGCCTTCGGATTGACTTTTTGCAAACCGGCCAGGGTAAAATAATGCCATTGATCCTCAATCTTATGCCAGTACATCGGCGCGCTTATCTGGTTTTCATTCACCCAGGACCAGCCTTCATCCAGCCACAAATTAAAATCCTGATAGCCCCCCGCTTCGATGAAAGTGATAAATTCTTCGTTGGTAACCAGCGCCTTGCTGATTTCAAAATCCTGCGCATACACCTTATGATGGCCGAGTTCATTGTCAAAGCAAAAATCATCGCCCTGATGCCCTATTTCGTAGACACCTTCGGTGATCCGGACAAAACCGGTTTCTCCGTTAAGATCATCCGCCAGATTATGGTCGGGATCGTAAACCGGAAATGTGGGATTATGACCTAAAATATATTTGATATCGGTGAGCAGCAGTTCCTGATGCTGCTGCTCATGATGCAGCCCCAGCTCGATCATCGACAGCGCCTTTTCGTCCGACAATGTCGCCAGCAAAATATTCATATGCTCATCCACATATTGGCGGTAAGCATACACATGACTGACCTTGGGACGCGTAATATTTCCCCTGTCGGTTCGCAGCACCCGATCACCGACATTGTTGTAATAACTGTTGAACAGGTAGTTGAAACTCTGGTCAAAAACGTGGTAATCCGCCAGATGATTTTTCAGGATAAAGGTTTCAAAAAACCAGGTGGAATGCGCCAGATGCCATTTGGGCGGACTTACAAACGGGACCGGCTGCGGTACATAATCTTCCGTTTCGAGAGGCTGACAAATCCGTTCAGTGTACTTCCTGACAAGGTTATATCTTTCTCTAATGTTGGTGGTTTTCATTAGACAAATAATTTTTTAGATCTGAAATAGTCTTAATATTCAGGGACTGTGCCTGAGCCCGGCGCATCATCAGGGCATATGCATTGTTAAAGCCGATGGGTTTTAGCCAGCTTAACTGGTATTGATCGGAAAATTTTTTTCGAACAAAATCAAACACCTTATTGCGGTCGGCGATAATCGGATCAAGCGTTTTTTTATCCGGTTTTAAAATCACCAAAAGCCCCGTCCCGGTATATTCCGGGTACATATCAATCTCATTGTTGGTTAATGCATCAAAACAGATTTTTGTTCCCCCAAGGCCAGTTCTGGTTACAACTTTTAAATTTGTATTGCCTTCGATCAGCATTTTATAGATATTGATCAGAATATACTGCTCAGCAAAAATCTTCGACCCCAACCGGATTACACCTCCCTCCGAACCGCTTTGCGGCTTTTTGTAAAGCCCTTTTGCCAGCATAAAGTCGAGCGCTACTTTTTCCGGGAGTTGTTTCTCATAATCCACACGGTAATTTAGCTCGGTCATCACAGAATCGTTGATCACCCCCGAAAGCAGGTCCAGCGCGGGCTGCAACTGAGGATATTTTGCCAGCACATCCTGCCGGACCAGCGGAGCCGCGTAATAAGGAGGAAAAATCGTTTTGTCATCTTTTAGCGTGACAAGATCATAGGCCTTCAGGCGACCGTCGGTGCTATAACCACTGATCACATCCAGTTTCCTTTCAAATGCAGCTTTATACATCACCGCATCGCTGATCACAACGGTCGGAATGTTGAGTTTGTATTTGGATTTGAGCCCCAGAGAACCATCCTCCCGTCCCATAAATTCTGGCGTAAACCCGGCTAATATTTTTTCCTTCGCATAGGGAATGATGTAAAATGACGAAAATAATATCAGTAAAACGGGCAGGATAACCGCCACTTTCCGCATGCGCTTTAACCTTGCTTTCTGAAACAGGGAAAGTAAAAAATCGAGCAGAATCGCCAGCAGCGCAGCCGGAATCGCACCCGCCAGAATCATGTTCGTATTATTCAAGGCAATACCGCCAAAAATAAATTCGCCCAGCCCGCCCGCTGCAATGTAGGCGGCCAGTGTTGCCACGCCCACGTTGATGACCGTTGCCGTTCGGATCCCCGCCAGAATAACCGGCATCGCCAGCGGAAGCTGAACGTTCAATAAAATCTGCCATTTGCTCATCCCCATCGCAGCTGCCGACTCTGTTACCGCTGGATCTACCCCGGTAATTCCGGTATAAGTATTTCGAATTACGGGTAGCAACGCGTAAAGGAAAAGTGCCGCAATTGCAGGCAAAGCCCCTATTCCCAAAAGCGGGATCATAAAACCCAACAGGGCAATACTTGGAATCGTCTGCAAAATTCCCGCGATGCCCAACACAACCCACGCTGTCCTTTTTCTTTCGGCAATCCAAATGCCAAGCGGCAGGCCAATGGCAACGGCTATAACCAGCGAAACACAGGTTAAACCGATATGCGCGATCGTTTGATCAAGCAGCTTATCGGATTGCTGCAACATAAACTGCCATAAATTCAGCTGCTCGCTCATCGGTTTCTTTTTATTTCAAGATAAACAGACTGAATGGTCTGTATTGTAATTTCCTTAACAGAATCAGTGTCTGCATTGATTACTGAGAGCATTTCCTGATTGTTTTCAGCTAGCAGTTCCATACCTTCCCACAAGCTTTGGGCACTTTCTAAACTGGCCTCGGAACCCCGTTTTGCATCCGGTAATTCCTTCCAGATATCCTTAAATTTGAGCGCACTCAATTCCAGCTGCAGGCGCTGATGGCTGAAAAAATTTCTCGAAAATTCATTTTCCGGGCCAAAGATCAGCTCCTTTGGTGTACCCGTCTGCATAATCCCTCCTTTATCCATCAGACAAATCTGGTCCCCCAGCGCAAAAGCTTCCTGCACATCATGAGTCACCAGTACAATTGTTTTACTTTTCAATTCGGGAAGTTCAAGAAACTCCTTTTGTACCGCTGCCCGGGTGATTGGGTCCAGCGCGCCGAACGGCTCATCCATTAGTAAAACGGGCGGATCTGACGCCAGTGCACGCGCTAAGGCGACACGCTGTTTTTCTCCTCCGCTTAATTCATCCGGATATTTGCCCGCGTACTCAGTAACCGAGAGTTTAAGCTGTCTCAGCAAATCCTCAGATCGCTGTCTGATTTTCTTCTGATCCCAACCTAATAATTTTGGAACGATGGCAATGTTTTCAGCGACCGTATAATGCGGAAACAACCCGCTGTTTTGAGAAACATACCCAATACTGCGTCTTAGCATTTCGGGTTTTAGGGAAAAAATATCTTCCCCGTTGATGCGTACAGCCCCAGATGAAGGCTCAATTAACCGGTTCAATATTTTCAGTGTAGTGGTCTTCCCACAACCACTGGTACCGAGTAATACCAAGGTCTGCCCTTCCTTTACCTGAAAGGAAATGTCTTTTACTGCCTGAATTCCATTAAAATCTTTGCTGATATTTTGGGCAATGATCATCGGGATCTGTATCGGTTATTATCATTTTAAGCAAAACAAATCATCGCCTCCCCCTTTCACAATACATCAATTTACTTGTCGCGTGCCATAACAAGATCCAGGTTGTCTGTTTCTTATGTACCTGTCCGCCCGGAATCGATAACGATTACGTAGTATTTTTTCTCGCTAAAATACCTTAATCAGGACTCTATTTGAACGCCTTTCCAGAAGGCGACATAATTTTTGATGTTTTCGGCAGCCTCTTTCGGTGCCGGGTAATACCAGCCTGCATCCGGATTTGACCTGCCTTCAATTTCCAGTGTGTAATAAGACGCCTCACCTTTCCAGGGACAGGTTGTATTGGTATCGGAAGGAATAAGATATGCCTTGTTTATAGATTCAAAGGGGAAATAATGATTATTTTCCACCACAACAGTTTCATTGCTTTCGGCGATCACCTGATGGTTCCAGATTGCTTTCATAAAATTGGTTAGACACGTGTAAAATCAGGTAACAACAATTCTTCCGATAACATTAAAATTCTGCCCGATAAAATAAAAGCCGGCGAGTTAATAAAACTCCCCGGCGATAGTAATATTTTATATTTCTTTGGCTTTCAGCAGCCGGCAATTTTTGATTTTAAATTGACAATAATGATTTTTGAGTCGTTATTAAATTGTTAGCGAATCAGAATTTCGGCGAAAGAATAAAGGTAAAAAGAGAAAGAAGGCCTGTTCTTTTTGTGTTATTTGTACGAAAACTGTTATTTACCCTGAACCCAACATTAAAACCAGGAAAATCTATGAATTTGATCAAAACGCTTACGCTCCTTGTGCTACTTTGTACAGCTTTGGTCGCCTGTAACAAAACGGCGACTGATCCCACGGAAGCAGCGGAGAAATTAACAGGTAATCCAAAATGGTTTATTGACGAGATTTACGCCAATGACGCGCCGGTTTTCAAAGACGGAAAACGCATTGAACAATTTGGAGGCATCAGCTTTGAGCGGTATATGGAAAACGTAAGTTTCACCAGGGACGGATCTTTCTCGGGTTATTTCATTGGCGACGCCAAACCGATGTACCTGAAATGGAAGGTAAACCCGAAGAATATTACTGTATTTTCAGCTGATACCGCCGCGGCCAAGGGCGGCGAATGGCATATCGACCCAAAAGATGTTTCAGACGATGCTTTCAGCATGAAAACGCAAAGTACGGCCTACAATTATCCGCAAATGACAAAAGTGGAGCTAAAATTCAAAAAGCAGAAGTAAGTTTAAAAGTTATAATTCCTGTAAAACCATGTCTTTATAGGCTACCTGTGCCTTTCCGCCACCGTGAATTTGTAATCCGATCAATCCTTTTTGGGGAATTGATTGATCAGGCTCGGTATAATCTACGGTCTGCTGGCCGTTGAGCGAAATACGAATGCGGCGGTTTTCGCACCTGACCTCATAATCGTTCCAGTCGCCGCGTTTCAGTATTTTTTTAACCAGCATTGAATCCGGACTTACAAGCGTTTTATTTCTTCTGGATTCATCATAGAGACTAGCCCAATAACCATCTCCGAGATCTGCCTGGTAACCAATCATCTCATAATCAGGCTTTGCAGCTCTGACACTTCTGAACTGCACGCCCGTATTGATAAAACCTTCCGTGCCCGAAAGCTTGAATTTTAACCTGATCACAAAATTGTCGTAGCTTTTCCGCGTACACAAAAAATAGTTATGATCCACCTTTTCAGTCAATGATCCGCCTGTGATAGCGCCATCTTCAATGCGCCAGGTTTTAACCGTGTCCCCTTCCCAGCCATGAAAATTTTTACCATTAAAAAGAACTTCCTGCTTTTTTGCAGATAAGGAAATACATGCCGACAATAGTGAAAAGAAGGCAACAGAAAGGATAGGCAAGTTTTTACGCATGGCTTTGAAGTGTTAGGTACTTGCATTTAAAAGCCATGACATCTTTTATTTTACCGCACAAAAAAATAAAAATGTACGTGCACTTCACGGATGGGCATAAAATAAAAAAAGGAAGATACGATCCCCCTTTTTTCATCCCACCAATAAAAGCCTCCTTCTCCGGAGGCCCCCGCTCAATTCAAATTATTTATTTGAATCACTTTTCAATTTTAGCTCTACGATGCTTGCTTTTTGTGGCGCAGTGTAGTTCTGAGCTTTTGTAACCGTTACTTTTTGCGGCGCAGGAGTTTCCAAAGGTTTTACTGAAACCGGAAGAGAATTGTTAACTGAAGAAACGATTACTTTTTCTTCTGTATTAGCTGTCGCGTAAGTAGAAATGGTCATTGCTATCATAGCACCGGCCAAAATGTTAATTGTATTTTTCATTGTTGTGTCTATTTTTATTTTTCTTTTGTTTCAACTCTTATTTCGAGTACAAATATACTACAATATTTCGAACAGAAACGTTCAGAGCACATTAAAACAAATTACATTCTGACAAAACCATTAAAATAGGGCACAAAATCAGAGCACTAGAACGATACACAATTGCACTATACTAATAAATTGACTTATTTTAAGTTTGCAATTCTTAATTTTTTCATATCATTATATTTCGTCTTTGACGGGTTTGCACAGCAGTTACATTTCACTACTAGTAATAACCAATGAACATTTCAATATTAACCTGATTTACAAAATTTTCTATGGCAGACTTATTTCCGGAGTTTCAAATCCGAAAAATATTTTTAAAAAAATTTAAAAAAACTTAAAAATAAATGTCCCAAATCCATTTATCGGTTGTAAAAAAGCATGTTAGCCCTCGCCATCCAATCAAATATCCACCGTAAAAAGCATCGAAAAGATCAAAAATAAAGATCTGAGACCACCTCCGTTTGGTTATTTTATTACCATCTGCACAATTTATTTAATTCCGGACCAGGAACTTTTCAAAATATAAGTTATGTTCATTGGAATATCGAGAAGTCTCGATATTCCAATATTCAATCGTATGGACCAGATCGAAATTTTCAAGGCACTTTCCAATAAAACCAGGCTGCAGATCCTGAACTGGCTTAAAAACCCTGAGCTCCATTTCGCCGAAGAGCACCGCAACGGTGCGGGGGTTTGCGTCGGAATGATCCAGGAAAAAGCAGGACTGACACAGTCGACGGTTTCCGAGTATTTGACCATACTAAAAAAAGCCGGACTGATTGAAGCAACCCGCATTGGACAGTGGACCTATTACAAAAGAAACGACGAGGCTTTTGCTGCATTGAGCAAAATGATCGAATCCGAAATCTAGTGTTATTATCAATTTTATATATATGAATTCTGAACAACTATTCAAGCCTTTCAGCTTGAAATCACTTAATATCAAAAACCGCATCGTTATGGCTCCCATGACGCGGTCATTTTCACCGAACGGCGTTCCGACAGCAGACGTGGCGTCTTATTATAGCCGCAGAGCAGCAGGTCAGGTAGGCCTGATTTTGTCGGAAGGAACCGTGATCGACAGGCCATCATCCTCCAACGATGCCAATGTCCCGCATTTTCATGGTGAAAAAGCGCTGGAAGGCTGGAAAAAAGTAATTGACGATGTCCACGCGGAAGGTGGCAGTATGGGCCCGCAGATCTGGCACATGGGTGTGATGTACAACCACCACAGCGGATGGACACTGGCGGTTCCTTTTGAAGGACCTTCTGAATACAATAACCCAAACCTGGCCAATGGCAGGGCGATGACGGAGGCTGATATCGCTGATACGATTCTTGCCTTTGGCCGCGCAGCAGCCGACGCAAAACGACTGGGTTTTGACTGTGTGGAAATTCACGGTGCCCACGGTTATCTGATCGACCAGTTTTTCTGGGAAGCGACCAACAATCGTACGGATCAGTATGGGGGTAAAACAATAGCTGAACGCAGCCGTTTTGCCATTGAGGTTATCAAAGAAGTAAGAAAACAAGTGGGGGAAGACTTCACAATTATCATGCGTTTGTCGCAATGGAAACCGGCGGATTATGATTTCAAACTGACTAAAACACCCGAAGAAATGGCCTCATGGCTGGTTCCAATGGCAGAAGCAGGCGTGGATATTTTCCACTGTTCGCAGCGCCGTTTCTGGGAACCTGAATTCGAAGGATCTGACCTTAACTTTGCCGGTTGGGCTAAAAAACTGACAGGAAAAGCAACGATCACCGTTGGCTCGGTTGGTTTGAACGGAGAGTTCCTCGCGGCTTTTGCAGGCGAAAGTTCCCAACCAAGCTCACTGGATGAGTTAATACGCCGTTTCGAGCGTGGCGATTTTGACCTTGTAGCCGTTGGCCGTCCTATTCTGGCTGATCCGAACTGGGTTAAAAAAATCCACGATAACAAGACTGAGGAACTGGTTGGTTTCTCGAAGGAAGCCCTCGGCGCACTGCTTTGATATAAAATTCTCTCACGGGTTTAGCAGCTTCCCACGCTGCTAAACCCGTTTCTATTTCAGCTTTAGACAAAACAGGCAAGGATAATTACAGATCAGCCTTGCCCGTTTTTATGCTCTTAAATATTTTATACTGTGTTTCCAAAACGGCTGCGTTAAAACCATGTGCGGTCTTGGGCAGCAGAAAATACTTCTTTGAGGGAGCTGTCATTTTATTGAAATATTTCTCTGACTCCCGTCTAGGCGTTAAAAGATCTTCGCTGCCTTGGATTAAGTACACCGGAATCTTAAACTCCGTGTTGTCTTTGATTAAGTCAATTCCCGCACACATGGAAGCCACACCCAGCCGGGTGTCTCCCACATAATTTACAAATGAATAGTCATCGCCATCGCTCCGGTTTTGGTTATCTTTTTCATTGTCATAAGTCGGCGCCACTACAAACCAGGACTCAGGAGCGGGGACTGAAGCAGCCTTTTCGTATTTTTTTACGATCCTCAGCAACTGACCTACCTTCCTGGCTCTATCGTACGGTGGTTTTCCAATTCCGTTTAGAACCTCTAATCCGTCCTTATCACTTTGACTTTCTGCTATTTTATAAATTTTATCATAAAAAGCCAGATCAATACCGGGCTTAACGATTTGCGAATGTCCAACGTAGGCATAAAAAAGATCCGGTTGTTTGGCAGCCATCTTAACACCAAGGGCGGATCCCCAGGAAGTACCAAAAAGAATAAGTTTTTGCTTCCCCAGATATTGGAGAAGATATTGTGATAAGACAATTCCATCATTTGCCATCTGGTCAAGCGTCAGTGGATTTGCCTTTAAGTATTCAGGTGTCAGCTCCTGCGGGGCTTTACGCCCAAAAGTTCTTCCGGTACCGCGCTGATCCCATTGTACGATCACAAAATCCCTCTCCCACGTTTTGTAAAGATTATCCGAATACGGACTTATGGGACTACCGGGACCACCATGAATAAACAGCACGGCAGGTTTTGACTTATCTCCTCTTATGGTAATCCACTGCTCAATACCGTTTATTTCAACGAACCTCTCTTCCTGAATGATCTCGTTCGAGCTCAGACTTTTTTCACCATTTTCCTCCTGGGCATTTCCCACCAGCGGAGACCATAACAAAATGATGATGAATATCTTAACTGAAAATGTGTCAATTTTGCAAGTGAGGTTACTTTTCATAAGCGAGCGTTAGCGTTCTTTCCGAAAGTAATAAATAAGTTGACGACTTCCTTCATCTTCATTCGTTTTTCATGAAGAATTACGCCGATACTGCTTCGTACTTTCCGGGTCAGGCTCTGTCACCTCTTCGCGATTTTGGCTTGATAAATTTTACAATGATTGCTATAATACTTTCAACCCTTCGGGTTTACGGAGTTCCTAATAGATGACATGCTGTTAAATCAATGAATAATGAAACTATGGCAAACTACAATCCGCCTACTTGTCGTTCCTAAATACCATCTTTACCAATTGCCCAATCCAGAGGGAATCGACAATATTGTAGAAATGAAGCAGCCTGCCAGGACACGAAACGCCGTAAAAGGAACCGATTCTAACATTTACCATTTACACAATCCCAAAGGGATGAACAATATTGTAGAAATGAAGCAGCGCACCGGGATGTGAAACGCCGTAAAAGGAACCGATTCTGATATTTACCATTTACACAATCCCAAAGGGATGAACAATATTGTAGAAAAGAAGCAACGTATCGGGATGTGAAACCCCGTAGGCCTGACCGATACTGACATTTACCATTTACACAATCCCAAAGGGATGAACAATATTGTAGAAAAGAAGCAACGCACCAGGATGTGAAACCCCGTAGGCGTGACCGATCCTGACATTTCCTCACATAAACCAATTTCAAGGAAATATCCGGGGCTCCGTACCTACTGATGCGTTCCCAAAGTTGGTATTCTTTTTAGATAATACTTGTAAATAACCTCCAAAATCGCCCCGACCTACTTTGCCGGTACTTTACTCACAACGTCAGAATCCCGGAACCAAACGGATCCAAAACCAGGACCAAATTTTTGTATTGTTGGTTTTGGTTGGTCATCGTTCAGCCATTTAAAAAATAATTTTTCAGTATACAATAAGGTATAGGTACCTTCAAGGCGAAAACCATCTTTCTCCGGGCATTGATACCATTCAAATTCCCTGACAACGTCACACTCCGATTCATCGCTGGTAATAATGCCTACCTTTTTGTTTTTGTAATAATATGCCTCAATTAAATTTCCGAAGATATCTTCTGTAATTTCTACACGGTTAAATGAATCATAGTTCTCATTCCATGATTCTTCATCATGAAGCTGACTAAATACTTCAAATTGATACTGATCACTTCTTTTAGACACGATCAGTGATGTGCAAATATGATACGCACAAAAACTTCCCTCACTTTTAAGGTATAGCTCTTCTTCCAAACCAAACGGAATGCTCGTCTGGAACAGATCTACCCCGAACTGATCGGTCCGGATCTGTTCCCACCTTAATTTTTTCCTGTTTGTTTTTTCGCTTTTTGCTGCCGCCCCGGTTTTTGTGTTACCTTCTGCAAGTAATTTCTCATAAGCCGCTCTGGCCGCTTCTGCTGAAAAATCGTGATCCATTTGGTTGCGTTTAAACGAAATAATTACTCAAAATACAAAATCCGCTACGAATCCTGAATATGGACTGGCAACTATTTTAGATCATATAAGTCGGAATATGTTACAAACGCTGAACCAGACATTACGAAGCGGACACCCTTGCATGTAAATAGGGTTAGGCGTTAAAAAATTTCACCTTGAAGCATGTAATTTTTTCCCACTGCCAGCGACTAACCTTACAAACACGACCGAATTGATAATGGAAAAAGAATTTATCAACCTGCTGAATCAGAATCGAGGGATTCTCTACAAAATATGCAGGGTGTATTGCATGGAAGCCGCCGACCGGCAGGATCTGTTTCAGGAAATTGTGCTTCAATTGTGGAAAGCTTATCCCTCTTTCAAACAGCAGGCCAACATCAGCACCTGGATGTACAGGATCGGGATGAATACGGCCATTTCCAATTATCGAAAGCAGAAAAAAAGACAACCACCGATCGCCTTTTCCAACATGAGCTCTCCCCTGCCCGACTTGTCTGATGCGGACGATATGCCCGTCGAAACCGCTGTGCTGTACAAAGCCATCGACCAGTTGACCCAGATTGAAAAAGCGGTGGTACTGCTCTATCTGGAAGATAAAAGCTATGAAGAAATGGCGATTATCCTGGGTATCGGCAAGTCGAATGTCGGCGTAAAGCTAAACCGGATCAAAGTAAAACTTGAAAAAATAATGAAATCCATCACCTGTTAAAAACAACTGCTATGCATCTTGACGAACTTAAAGCGAGCTGGAAATCATTGGATGAAAAAGTGGCCGCTACACAAGAATTAAGTGAACAAATTGCACTTTCCATGATGAAGGAGCACTCCAAAAGCACTGTCTCTAAAATCCAGGCCAAACTAAAAAAGTTGGCTTTGTACTTTATTGGGTTACTCACGCTTTTTATTGCCATTCTGGCCGGCAACCCTTTTGACTATACCAACTGGTACGAGTATGTCCCAGCAGCTGCTTACGCATTACTGGTAATAGCGGGACTTGAAATTATTATCCGTGAAATGATTGCCATCCGTAAAGTCCGGCTTACCAAAAGCAATCTTCGGGAAAGCCTGCAAAAAATCATTCAGTTTCATGAAGCCTACCAATCGGTTATGGATACAGTCTGGAAAATCAGCATGGTTATCGGTTTTCTCTTAGGCATTTCTTTATTGGTGCGTAATTTTGAAACCTATGGCTGGACAAAATCAGTAGTGGTAGTAGCTGTAAACGGCATCTTTGTGAGCGCCATGTATCTGATTGCTAAAAAAGTTTTCAAACAATTACCCGATACAAATCTGGCCGAATTAAAAATAAATCTGGCTGAATTGGAACAATAACAATCCATCGTATGGGAGCGGGTACAAGACCCGCCCCTACGCCCGCACCCATCACCCGATAAAAATGAAAGCCATATTTTCCCGAAAATTTCCTGACCTTTGCATTCCCAAAATGATTGAAGCATAAACTGAATTTCTCAGACTGCCCAGGTTGTTTAACCAAAGTAATCTGACACAACGAATATGAAAGTTTGCATAGCTGAAAAGCCAAGTGTAGCGAAAGATATAGCCGAAGTGCTCGGAGCAAAACAGCGTAAGGATGGTTATTATGAAGGAAACGGATACCAGGTAACCTGGACATTCGGGCACTTTTGTACCCTGAAAGAACCGCACGATTATCATGAGCGCTGGAAATCATGGCGGCTGGAAGATCTCCCGATGATCCCTTCAAATTTTGGTATTAAACTGATTGACAATCCGGGTGCACTAAAACAGTTCGGAATAATCGAAAATCTTGTCAAAAATTCCGAGGAGGTTATCAACTGCGGTGATGCGGGCCAGGAAGGAGAGCTTATTCAGCGCTGGGTTTTACTGAAAGCCAAATGTGCCGTTCCTGTCAAACGTCTGTGGATTTCTTCACTGACCGAGCAGGCAATTCGGGAAGGTTTTGAAAAACTGAAAGAAAGCGAGCAATACAATAATCTTTATGCAGCAGGCAGCGCCCGGGCTATTGGTGACTGGTTGCTGGGTATGAACGCGACCCGGCTTTTCACCAAAAAATTTGGTCAGGGAAAAGTTGTGTTATCCATCGGAAGGGTGCAAACCCCAACGCTGGCCGTGATCGTGCAGCGGCAGAAAGAGATCAACGCTTTTGTATCCGAGGAATACTGGGAGCTAAAAACCATATACCGGGAAACGGAATTTACCGCTACCATTGACCGGATCAAAAAAGCGGAAAAGGCTGAAAAAGGCCTGATTTATTTAAAAGAACACCCTTTTGAAATTACTTCCTTTGAAAGAAAAGAGGGAAAGGAAGGCAATCCAAGAATCTTCGATCTGACTTCCTTGCAGGTTGAGTCAAACAAAAAATATGGATATTCGGCAGAGGATACGCTCAAACATATTCAGAATTTATATGAGAAAAAGTTTGTAACCTATCCAAGGGTGGATACCACCTATCTTTCGGAAGATCTGCATCCCAAGATTGCCGGTATTTTGCAGGATTTGAAACCATATAACAACCTGACGGCGCCGCTTCTGGAAAAACCGATCCCCATGTCAAAGACGGTTTTCGATGATAAAAAGGTGACAGATCACCACGCCATCATACCCACGGGGGTTTTTCCAAATCATATCAGCATTGATGAAAAGCGGATTTATGACCTGATCGTAAGGCGTTTTATTGCCGCATTTTATCCTGAATGTAAGGTATCCAACACAACGGTTTTAGGAAAAGTGGGGCAGGTTGAGTTTAAAGCAACCGGAAAGCAAATTCTCGAACCCGGCTGGCGTGAGGTTTATGCCAATGATGCCAGCGCAAAAAAAGAAGCCGCTGAAGAAGAAAAGTTAATGCCCGAGTTTGTCGTGGGAGAAAGCGGCCCGCACGAACCGCGGGTTCATCAGGGAAAAACCTCGCCGCCGAAGGCTTTCACAGAGGCTACACTGCTCCGAGCGATGGAAACCGCCGGAAAAATGGTTGAAGATGAAGAGGTGCGGGAATTGTTAAAGGATAACGGGATTGGACGCCCCTCCACCCGGGCCAATATCATAGAAACGCTTTTCAAAAGAAAGTATATTGAAAAGAAAAAGAAGAATCTCTTTGCCACACAAACCGGGATAGATCTGATAGACACCATCCAGAATGAGCTACTGAAAAGTGCTGAGCTGACCGGAAACTGGGAAAGAAAACTGCGTTTGATTGAAAAAGGCGAATATTCGATGGAAACCTTCAAGCAGGAGCTTATCCAGATGGTAGTAGACCTGACCAAAGAAGTTTTATCAAACCGTGGTGGGATGATCAGCATTGCACAGGAAACACCTGTCGTGGTTGAAAAAGAAGAAAAGGTAAAAAGAGAGCCCAAACCCAAAGAGCCGAAGGAGGAAATATCGATAGAAACTCTCAAATGTCCCAAGTGCAAGGAACATTTACTAAAAAAAGGGAAAACAGCATATGGCTGTGGCAATTTCCAGGTTTGCGGCTTTAAAATTCCTTTCGAATTGATGGGTAAAAAACTAACCGACAAACATGTTTACGATTTGTTAAGCAAAGGAAAAACAGCCAAAATCAAAGGGCTGCTGATCCCCGGAAGTGCATCGCCGATTGACGCAAAGCTGGTCATGGGCGGAGACTTTAATATTGGGGTTGAATAATTTTCCTGTAAAAAATCACTATACATAAAATCAGTTTCGACAAGCCAACCGTGCATCAGCTCTTTCTTCATATCTAAAATTAATACAATACAAAATAAATTTAAACCGTCCAATAGAATTCATTTTGTTTAATATAGAATTAATCCTATTCAATCAACTCATTTGTTACCATTCAATAACTTTTCTTCATTTTTCTGCACATCCGTTCCAACCTTTTGCGATCATTAGCGGTCTTTGTATTAGATTTGCACATGTTTACTATTGTAAATTAAATTTTAGCTATGAAATCCCTTTCTACATTTGCGATTGCCGTTACGCTTTTTGTGCTTTGTCTGCTTGAAAAAGAGGCCAAACAACGTGATCTTGCAAGACAGAAGAGCAACGAATATCTGGCAGACAGCCTTAACATCAATACACCGGCCCTGGATGCTCCGGCCTATGCAGATCTTCAGAACGAAGAGAGCAATCTTTCTTCTGAAAAGCTTCCGATTAATGAAATAGCCATTTCTGATTCAGCAGCGAGGTCGCTGGCGCCTACACCGTTTCTTGGTAAATTACCATTATTAAGCAGCTTCTAAAAACAGGGAAAGCAATTTTATACGCTACCCAGACTTATAATATCCTTTCCCTCAATAATCTTTTTCTCAGGCTCTGACAGCGCTGCATGAATCATCGCTAAGCCCAGTTCTTTCAAGGTACAGAAGCCTCCCGGATACATAGCAAAAACAGGCATTATACCCGTCTAGCTGCCCCTTTATGGCGGATAAATCAAAGAAATTCGCGTGAATAACCTCTTTCAGTTTGGGGTGCGAAACACCGCAAGGCTCTCTGTTGATAACCAATACCTGCTCCACTCAATTAGAAAGAAGACATTCATGAAGCACACCTTCTCCAACCATCCCGGTCGCGCCGGTGATAATCGCCCGAACTTTCATACCATTGTCAATACCCATATTTTATTTCGTTAACATAGCCCAAAGTAACCCAAACGTGTCCTCGATCATCTCCGCTTTTTTTTCCGGTGTCAGCTGCGTACTGATAAGATATTGGTACACGCCATACACATGACCTCCCAAAATTGAGCTTATCAACTGCGCAGGCAATGGTTTAAAAATGTTCTCTGAAATTCCGGCTCGTAAAAGTTCTACGTGGAGCCTCGTTTGTTTCTCAATATCCTCCGATGATACCTTCGCCAGGTGCGGCGAGAAATGGAATTGCTGGATAAAATAAAACTCTGGTTTATGTGCCAATCCCCATTCCAGTGATGATACATAAATGTTTTTCATTTTGTCTTTCAGCGTATTCTCCGCATTGTATGTTTCTAAAAGATGCCGGTTTAAGCTGTCTTTTGTATGGTTGTACAAGGCAACAATTAAATCTTCCTTTGTCTTAAAATAATGGAACAAAGTTCCGTTGGCCACACCTGCTTCCTTCGCGATTTTACTCGTTGGCGTACCATGAAAACCAAATTCCACAAAAAGTTTTAAAGCCGCAGCCCTAATTTCCTCTTCCTTATTCATTTATAGATTGACTGATCACTCTATAAAATTAAACTAATAATTTTTGGCAGCCAAATTTTTCGGAATCTTATTGACCGAAGTAAATACAAACTTTTATCAAACCAGCTGAGACAGCAATAAGGATCAATCCCATTCGTCATTTACATACACTTTCTTGTTCATTCGAGATAATTCTACAAAATGTAAAGTGAAGTTCTATGAATAAATTATCCGGCACCGTTTATTTTTAGGCAACAAAGGAAAAAGTTAAAATTTTAGTAATAAAATAATAGGCATTACACTTTAAACGCACTTGTCCGGCACTTACCTTGTCATCCAGCCCAGATAATTGATGCAACATTTTAAGAGCCGTGGTATTTTCCAAAATGAATTTTTATCAGTATCTATTTATTTCAAAACGAACAAACACGCCCTCTTTTACCATGATGTTATGAAAAAACTCTTAGTCTTTGACCGAAAACGAAACAATCGGGAGCTGTTAGTCGGTATGCTTCAGACCCATCAACCGGCAGTACCAATAGAAGAAGCAGAAAGCATCAGCGAAGTGCTTAGAAAACTGGCGATCGGAAAACCGGCGCCCGTTGAACGAAATCATGACAATTTGCTGATCATAGGCCTTAGTGCCCCAGACCCCGAGATACTGAATTTTGTTATTTATCTGGGGAAAAATAAACCTGGCCTCAAAGTTTTACTCTATGCTTCTAGTAACTATGTCTGGCTCGAAAAACTCAATGTCATTACCTGCGGCCTTTTAGCCCCTCCCTTTTGCACCGTGACGGTCCAACTTAACGAATCCGTCCAGAAGATGCTCAATAAACAAAGGGTAATCGAGGAAATGGCAGTTTAAGCAGACCTACGGAGACTTATAAAATTATTTATCATACCCCCACATTACGCGCTGAAAATGACAAGAATATTATTGGTTATCAAAAATGATATATTCAGCACGGGCATTGCGTCCGCCATCAATGAATATGATCTAACTGTCTATATTGAAAAGGTCAAAGACCAGGCCATCATGCCGCAAATCTTAAAAGAATCCGAATTTGACGTGCTGATCTTCGATACTGACCTATCGAGCTACTCCAATCTTCTTACCATAGAAAAAATAAGAAATAAACAACCAGGTATAAAAATTATTGTCCTGGGTGAGGAAACAAAAAAAGAATGGGCCCTGTCTTATCTGCGTAAAGGCGTTGATAGCGTTTGTTTCAAAACAATTGCCAAATCTGAATTCCAAACGGCGTACAGAACAGTTTTAAATGGCAAAAAATACTTGGACCATCAGCTTACTGAATTTTTACTGATGGAAACTACCGGTCCGGACCTGATCAGTTTGCTAAGCGTACGAGAATCGGAGATCATGAATTTTTTGCTGAAAGGACACCGTACCGCTGAAATTGCCCGGGAACTGAAACTGGCTGTTTCCACGATCAGTACCATGAAAAATAATATATACCGTAAAATGAAAGTAAACAACATTGTAGACCTGGTGGGAAAAGTAAATTTACTTCAGCACAGGGCCTGACACGTTTCCATACCAACCACTACTCATTTAAACAAATCCTCGCAATCAGGTGGTAAAAGAAAGAGATTCGCCACCTGATTGTAACTGGATTTTCATTGTAAATCTCGCAAAAAGTCCTGAACACCTCGGCATGACAGTCACTTAGCAAGGAACCTATCTGCATATTTTTACAGGGCAATCTCTTGACCTAATGGCTCAGTTGCGTGATCATGTCAACCAGCTCTGAACTATTGTAATCCGCAGCACCTTCCTGCCTGAAGACCATTTGTCCTCTTTTATCCAGGATCACAGTGGTCGGAATCGCTCCCTGCGTAAAAACAGGCGGTATGTCGCCTGCGGGATTAACGACCTTTAAACCATACTGATGTTGCTTCATGAATTTGTCTGACTTTTCATAATTGTTATCGACATCCATCATCAAAAAAACTACATGCTCATTATCTTTAAATTTGTCATGCAGGGCATTAATGGATGGCATCTCTGCAATACAAGGCGGACACCAGGTCGCCCAAAAGTTAATAAACACCACTTTACCCTTAAGCGAGGCTAAATCAACCGTTTTTCCTTCACCATCTTTAAAAAGTATATTGGGCACAGGTTCGGCCGCAATACCACCATCTAGTTTTTTGTCTATCCGGGGTTGAAAGAACCCAATTTTCATCAGATTCTGAATCGTCCAGGCTTTTACCTGAGGGTCGATGACCATAGCTGCTAAGAATACCAGGAGCACCGTCGAAAATATGTTTGAGACCGAAAACCATTTCTTTTTCATAATCCTGCTTCTGTTTAATGGCGTAATTTTAGTTTATTTTGACCTTACTTCCGTTCAGCAACTCTTCATTACCTTTTTTGATAACCTGATCTGTTTTTGTCAGCGAACCAAAGATTTCCTGAAGTGAATCTTTTCGTATCCCTTCACGAACATCTACTTTTTTAACCGTATTGTTTTCAACAACAAGTACAAAGGTACCCGATTGTGCATGTACAACACTGCTTGAAGGAACCCACAATGTAGAATCAGGCCGTTGCAATTGCATAGTCACCTGTGCATACTCACCTCCGTCGAGCGATCCGTCTCTGTTATCAACATCAAATTCCGCCGTAACAGCACGGTTCTGTTGTTGGAGTACCCCACTCTTTCTGGACAGAACCGAAGTGAAAATTTTCCCGGGAAGATTAGAGACCATAAAGGTGATCCTGGTGTTTTTCCCGAGAGACTGTGCATGCTTTTCAGGAACCGCGACAGTTAACCGTAATTTACTGTTCTGAGCGACTACGAACAGCGGCATCGTATTACTTTCTCCCACAAGCGCGCCCACAGACATATTCCTTTCAACGACCACGCCATCAAATGGTGAGATGATCTTTAAATATTGTTCCTGTTGGCCAAATGCCTGTGCATTGGCTATCGCTGATCTATAGGCGGCACTGTCGCTTCTTAATTTGCTTTTGGCCCGGTCAAGCTCGATGGCGGCAACGGATCCATCCTTTTGAGCGGCCTTTAAAACTCTTTCATAAGTTTGCCGGCTAAGCTGATAGTTTTCATAAAACTTTTGCTGGTCTGATTTTGCAGACTGAAAGCGTTGTGATACTTCGGGAGCTTCCAAGACAGCCATAATTTGTCCTTTTCTGACAAAACTTCCGCGGTCCACGGAAATGGTTTTAATAAACCCTTTTATCTTGGGAAACAAACTGACCTGTTCATAAGGTTTGAGCTCCCCCGGCAATGTCAGTTTAAATTCAGGCTGGTCAACGGACGGCCTGACAACCTTTACCGTCACAGGCTCTTGCGTCTTGGTCCGGCTCTGATTTTCTCCCTGTGATTTGGTATTACAACCATTGATACCTATGCTTAACAACAGTGTCCCGAAAGCAAGGAGGTATGTTTTTTTATAATTTACGATGATCATTGGCAGCATTTTTCTGATAGTTTAGTGAGTTTCTATTAATTGTGGTTGAACATCATCCGGATCCAGGGAACGGCTATCCCTGCCTGCTTTACGCATCACGCTTGTAAACAGATGGGGCATAACAAAAAGAACCGTAAGCGTTGACAAAAGAAGTCCCCCAATAACGGCCTGTCCCAATGGGGCTATCTGTTCACCGCCTTCTCCCATGCCGGATGCCATTGGCAACATACCGGCAATCATGGCCAGTGTTGTCATCACAATAGGCCTTAACCGCGAAGATGCGGCGGCCAGCCCGGCATGCCGGGCCTGCATACCAAGCGACAACCTGTTATACTCGGCCTGATTGATTAGCAGCACCGCATTGGAAACCGAAACTCCCACGGACATAATGATACCCATGTAAGATTGTAAATTGAGCGTACTTCCAAACAACAGAAGCATCAGGATACTTCCCCCAATCACCGCAGGTACCACAGCAAGTATCAAAGCGGAGATTTTAAAAGACTGATAATAAGCCGTCAGCATTAAAAAAATAACCACAATGGCTACGAGCAGACCCGTCTGAAGTCCGACCATTGTCTCATCAAGAAGCTGCATAAGCCCTTCGGTGGAAATAATCAGTCCCCGGGGCGCATCGCCTGCGTCTTTCAGAACCTTTTTGACCGCCTTCGACGCACTGCCCAAATCGGTCTTGTTGATATTAGCCAATACAGTAACATACCGGTTTGATCCATGCCGGTTGACCTGGGCAGCCTGTTTAACCATTTCCAGACTGGCAACATCTTCCAGAACCGGACGTGGCTCTCCCGCTTTAAGCGGAAATGACCGCAGTTTGTCAAGCGATTGCATATCCGATTCCGGGATTTGTACCTGCACTTGAAAGACGAGGCCGGATTTGGGATCCATCCATAGGTTTTTATTGGTAAAACGCGTCGATGAAGTGGCAATAGCCAAAGCACGGGAGACGTCTTCCATCGTTAAACCAAACTGGGCTGCTAACTGCCTGTTCACGTTGATTTTCACGCTTGGATAATTAACCGGTTCCGCGATGCGCACATCCCGGAGAAAGGGAATTTTATCCATCTCGTCTTTTAATTTCAACGCATATTGATTGGCAGCTTTCAATTGCCCGGCGGCCACTTTGATCTGTATCGGTGTCATGGCTCCCTGGCTCATGATCTTTTCAACGAGTTCCATAGGCTCAAAGTTAATTTTGAGCTCGGGAAGCTGTTTTTTTACCTGAGTTCGTATGGATTCTTTAAATTCCGCTATTGACTTTTTAAAGATTTTCTGATCAATGGATACCTGTAAAACCGCCTCATGCGATCCACTCGTAAAAAGAAAGATCGGATTGATTGCGGTGGCCGAAGGCTGAAGGCCCACAAAGGCCGAACTGATTTTAATAGATTGCTCAGGAAGCAGATCTTCAATAATTCCGGTAACCTTTTTCAGATAAGCTTCTGTATTTTCCAGTCGGCTTCCTTCGGGCGCGACAATACGGAGCTGGATATCACCGCTGTTGCTGGCGGGTAAAATATCAGTCCCCACCGTCAAAAAAGACAATGTGACCATGACCCCTACCACCGCCACATAAGCCATGATCACGACGCCGGCCCTGCTTTGCATCCGCCGGGTAAGTGATAAATAAAAGATCTTAAATGCGTCAAACCGGGTACGTTTTGCACCTTTTATTTTCCGCCCGTGGCTCTTTAATTGCTCCGGTTTCATGAGCCAGTTTGCCATGATTGGTACAAATGTCTGGGAAGCTAAAAAGGATGCAATCATGGCAAAAGCCACGGCGAGCGAAAGCGGCATAAACATATCCTTGGGGATGCCACTCATCATGAAAGAGGGTATCAGAACGGCCAGAATACATAAAAGAATCAAAAGTTTCGGAACCGATATTTCCAGCAAAGCATCCAGGATAGCCCTTTTCTTGGGTTTATTCATTTCAAAATGCTGATGGATGTTTTCGATGGTAACGGTGGCTTCGTCGACCAGGATCCCGATAGCCAGCGCCAATCCACTCAAAGTCATCACATTAATTGTCTGCCCTAGCATGTACAACATGATAACCGCCGAAAGAATGGCGATGGGTATGGTCAAGACCACAATCAGGGAACCTCTTGAGTCCCCAAGAAAAAGAAACACCATCAACCCGGTGAGCAGTGCCCCTAAAATGCCTTCATGGATTAAATTTTCCAGCGAGCGCTCAATATAGCCCGACTGATCAAAAACATACCGGATATCAACATCTTCCGGAAGCGCCGCCTTGAGCATCGGTATAGCGCCTTTCAGGTTTTCCACTACTTTTAGCGTCGACGCATCTGCTTTTTTGATCACGGGCAGATAAACCGACCGCTTCCCGTTGATTATCGCGTAACCAGTCGTAATATCCGCTGCATCTTCTACACTGGCAATATCCTTTACGTACACATTGGTTCCTGAACCTTTACGAACGGGTATATCTAGAAATTCCTGCGGATCATTGGCAATGGAATTGAGCGGACTCATTAAATTTTGTTCACCAATCCGGATATTTCCCGCCGGAGCCGGAAAGTTATTTTTGGCTATGGCTGTCGTTACTTCCTCGGCTGAAAGACCATAAGACTGCATCAGGTCTGCATTGACCTTTACAACCATCGTCCTGACATTTCCTCCGAATGGTGCGGGGGCTGTCACACCCGGAATTGTGACAAACATAGGCCTGATCTTGGTAAGCGCCATAGTCTGAAGTTCGGTAATCGATCTTTGAGGACTTTCAAAAACCAGCTGCCCTATGGGTATTGAGCTGCCATCAAAGCGGACCACCTGTGGTGGCACGGCGCCAGGCGGCAAAAAACCCATGGCCCTGGATACCTGAGCGGAAACCTCGCCAGCGGCCTGTGCCATGTCTGTGTCTGGATAAAATGTAAGCTTCATCAGCGTAAAGCCCTGGATACTTTTAAAATCAATATCCTTGACACCGCTGACAAAAATGAGTACTTTCTGGAATTCATTGGCCATAAAGCCATCCATGTAAGCGGGCGACAGCCCTCCGTAAGGCATCGCTATATAGATGACGGGAAGTTCCACGCGCGGAAAAATATCCACGTTTATCTTGCGGATAGCCATAAAAGAGAAATAAGCAATACCAATAACAGCTACCATTATTGATAAAGGTCTTCGCAAAGCAAGCCTTATAAGGTTCATAGTATCTTAATTAAATTGGTTTTGCAGATATAAAAAATTACCGGAAGTCTCTGATTCTATCAGTATCTGTTCCCATAAAAGCTGATGGACGTCAATATTGTTTTTTTCGGTCTGCTGTAAAATCGACTGGATCTGTAACAGTTCGGTCAGACTGATCAGTCCGTTTTCGTATCTTGACAAATACAGATCGTAAGCGATTTTCGCATTTTCCACCGCAGCGGCAATGCTGTTAATCTGCTTCTTCTGGCCATCAATTCGTTTTGCGACCGAGCTTAGTTTTGTATCCAGGTCTAGTTTCTGCATATCATAATTTGCCTGATATGTCCTAACTTTTTGCTCTATACGTTTCCTTTCCAAGCTGCTGTTAAACGCGTCTGTGATGTCCCATGTTACTGCCAGTCCAATAAGGTAATTTGCTGATCCGTTGCCATATCCAGCCAAAACATCATTATTTACAAAACCATCCGGACCAATACCGCTGCCCCGCAATGCCAATCCTCCAAGCGCAGAAACGGCTGGAAGTGCCTTGCGGCCCGCCAATTCGGCCTGGGCTTGTCCATACCTGACTGCCCCGCCGAGCGTTTCCAGGTAAGGGTGATTTACCTGGACCGGATTATTATCCAATACGATTGGCCCGGGATTTAAATAGCGTTCATGCGGTACGCCTTGTGCCGTATCAGCCTGGAAGGCAAGCTCGGTCAGATCCGTTAGATCAGATCCTAACCTGGCATTCCACAGTTCCTGACCGGCAAGCGCCTGTAAATACGATGAAAGTGCCAGAGAACTATCCGCCCCCGGTTTTAGCCCTGCAAACGCCAGACTCGCTGAGAGATCGAGAATCTGCTTCGTCCGTGCCGCATGTTGCCGTGCCCACAGCAAATTGACCTTGCTGTTCAATATATTTAAATACAACTTTGTCGACCGCGCTTTGAGTTGCAGCGCCTGTGCATCCAGATCACTCGTGGCTTGGTCAATCCCCTGATCGGCAGCTTTCAGGGCTAACTTTTTCCGTCCGAATTCAAAGAATTTCCAGTCCGCGACTACTGAACCAAAGGTATTAAATGCTGTCGCTGGCTGTCCAGGCATAGTAGAAGCCCTGCCATTGATATTGACAATGCCCGGCAAAGGAAAGAAAGCACCGCTACTGCTCGCATAGGTGCCCGTTGAATTTTGAAGCTGCAATTGCACCGATGGCAAGTAACTGGTATTTCGGGTAATCTTACGGACGAACCTGGACTCTTCTACCTGCGCCTGCTTCAAGGTCATTCCAGGATAATTTGACAGCGTCATTCCCCAGATTTCCGACAATTTAAAACCCGTTTGTGCATATAAAGAAGAACTGGCAAGCACTAAAAAAATGCCTGACAGACAAAGCTTATGCCTTATCATATTTGATCTGTTTAAAATAATGAAATCACCACAGTATCGGGTATCAACAACCTGAAACTATGTATTTGTAAATCAGAAAAATATGAAGGCTCAAATCAGAAGGTATCTGTTCCTGATGTAGATAGGACTCCCATTACTGGCAGGCAGCACTTTAAACAGGGATAATAAAGGACTGTGTGCATCACCAGAAAATCTGGTAAAAATCAGTAGAAGCGGCAGATAAGACAGCAGGATCGGCTCGGCGGGCTGCACGGGTGCAACGTCTGATACAAGATGAAGATCTGAATCTGAATAGGCCGAATTTTTGCCAAGCAGACAATCCTCATTTGTCATGATCCGCGTAGACCCAGGCAATCCCTTATTGATCCGGGCCGTAGTCTGTTCCGTGCCTGATTTATTTAAAAGTGCTGCGTTTAGCGACTTCTTAACCTGACAGTTAGACAATAAAAACAAAGTAAAAAACAAGAAAACCAGAGCCCTAACAGGCTGATATCCTCGAATTTCATGTTTTTTTGAATACTGTTTCATAAATAAATATCGGGAATGCAGTTTAATGCATCATTGCTGCTATTGCCGCGGCACTTTTTAGGTAACGAAAATAAATAGAGTTTTATTGAATCAACAATAGCATTTTTATCTAAAAAAATCATCATTGCATCGTCCGCCTTGATTTTCCGGGTTTTACACCTTTCAAATTGTCCTACTCATTTTCCCGGAAAGCCATTACAAAGCGGTACAGGAAGTTGCCACAGCCAACCACCAAAAAATTCCTCTAACGGCTTTTTTACATAGAAACAGACTATGAAAATGCCAAAACATCGGCTTTCAAAGCGGGTTTTTCATCCATTTCAATTCCTTCAAGCATATGTGCTAAAATTGGCGCACATTTCTCTTTACAGGCAGGATAAAAGTGTCTGTGTTTCCAGTTATCGGATTTGGGCGATAGTCCCCACCAGAATTCAGCCATCGCAAGCGGTTTCATATTTCGCTGAAAAGCATATTGAAGCAGCTTGGGGGCGGCACATTCCCCGGCTCCGGCCGGAGGATTTTTATAGGAGGCATCTTCAAAAATCCCGAAAAGACTTTTCTCCTCTCCCGCCTGGTTCAAAAAATGGTATTGATCAAAGATTTCCTTTTGCAGAGCATTTGAATTATTCTTTCTTAAGTCTTTTAAAAGAGAAACCTGCGCTTCATATGCTACTGGCTGCTGCTCTCCAAGCGTCTTGATTTCCTCGTTAATCCTTGCCAGTTCACGCATGCCCTGATTCAAAAAACCACCTTCCGCCATCCCGTCAAAAATCGGTGTAACAAATTTGGCATGGTGATTTCCTCCGGCCAGTTTGCCGGAAAATGCAGAAAGATAACCAATATCATTTTGCTCTGTTTTCACCACCAAAACCCCAAACATCTTTCCGATTGCGCCTTCTTCGCTATCGGTTAATCCAAAATTATGGTCCCACTCCTGCTGATTGATCAGGTGCGACTGTAATTTTTCCACGGCCAGAAGACTAAGTGGATGAGGCTGATAGTCGAAGGGAAACGTAAATTTATCCGGCAATGTATAATCAGTCATTGTTTCTTGAAAAGGACTGAACACATCGTCTTTTTCCGGTGCAGAATTTGTCAAAAATAAAGTTGTTAAAGCGTACGCAGTACAGATGATCAGACTTAAATCGTGAAGAAAAGAAAGTGTAGTTTAGCGGTATAACCCGAAAATTATTGCAGGCATTATCTTATAATTCTATTTTAATAAAAGAAGTTCCTATGCACTTGATTTTTCTTGTAAACTAATCCTGTTCCCATAACGAAGTTTGTTTATAAGGACGTTCTAAGGCCAGCAAAAGAGCTTTGTTAGCAAGTCCTCCTCCAAAACCCACCAATTTTCCCGTGGCACCAATAACCCGGTGGCAAGGTGCGACAATGGAGATCGGATTACTATTAGCTGCCCCGCCGACAGCACGTACGGCCTGGGGATTCCCTATCTGTTCAGCAATTTGACCATAAGTTCTTGTTTCACCGAAAGGGATTGTAAGCAATGCCTGCCAAACCTTTATTTGAAAATCAGTGCCGGCGAAATCCAGATCAAGAGAAAATACTTTACGCTTTTTCTGAAAATATTCATTTAGTTGCCTTTCCGTCTCCATAAGCACCGGATGATTCACATTTTCAATGCCCGTTCTGGTACGGTCCGGATTGCCACGCTCCCATTGAACGGCCGAAAGCCCCTTATCACTGGCGATCAGCGTTAAACTGCCGACCGGTGAAGCCATTGTCTTAAAATAATATTCCATTTGCCTGCTTTAATAAAAACGGTAATCTACGAATTTAAAGAAATCTGCAAAAATTTATCCCCCCTGCGGGCGTGTGTCAGCCATAACCGTGTGTCCGTCGATAAAACTTTTTGCTTAGAGACTCTTGCCCTACTTTTCAGACTAAAATTAAACCATTTAGTCATGAAAAAGGGAAGAACACTATTTTTTAAAATTATCCTGTCAACAATCTGTGGAACCTTAATCTTTTCCGGCTGCAAGCATACGGGGCCTGGTAAAGACAATAATCCAGGGGAAGAAGTTTTCTACAAAGGCTGGGGGCCGTTTTCGAATGAAGATCCGGAAGGAACGAAATTTGATTTACCCGCTGGTTTGACATTTAATGCAGCCGTGCCAGCCCAGGTAAACGGGGGGCCCGAAGAAGAATGTACATTCAGGGAAAATGGTGAAGAGCGCGTATCTGGCATTGGCACGCATGTGATATTATGTGTGAGTTTCAGAAATTCTACTTCCAGGCCAATCACCCTCACACTGCCTCCGGGGTTGATTTTTATTTCCCGAAACCGTGGAACCCAAAACGGAATGCTATCAGGAAAGGTAGCCATTCAGGTTCCTGCGAACGGGATGTATTTTCACCAATTGAATTTACACTGCATGAACACCGGTAAAAAGTACACGACCAACTCCTCTGATCCATTTGATTTGGGACCCGTTACAACCGTTAAGCCAGCAATGGAATTATTTGAATTTTTAAAGAACAAAGACATTTATAAGGATAAAATGAAGTCTGGCTACATCTCTGCGGCGATAAGTGACATAGGCAACATAGGTAATATTTCAGAATTTGTCTGGGGCGAATTAAGGAAGCTACCTCCTGGTAAATAACAAAATTACGACTACTTAACCCAAGTATTTCACAAAACCACATTTACTAAAAAAAAGATTTCGCTGAGTCCGAAAACGCAGCGAAATCTTTTATCCGCCATAATCTTTTAAACAAATCAGTTATACCCCGGGTTCTGTTTGAATTCTTCCTTATTGGTCACTGCATCGAGCTGAACCTGGGGAATCGGACGCAGATTGTGCGTTTCCTTAATGTTTGCTTTGGCGTCCATGTTGTATTTTTGCACATAACTCACGAGTTTTCCCGTGCGTTTCAGGTCATACCAGCGAAACAATTCACCAGCCAGCTCGCGGGCCCGTTCATCCAAAATAAAGTCGATGGTCAGATCTTTCACAGCAATTTCCATGTCAGCTTCCTTGCCTGCGATGGCCCGTTTTTTACGAAGATCGTTCATATATTTTAATGCTTCTGTCGGATTGGAATTCATCAAAGCCTCCGCTGCGATCAGATACATTTCCGCAATCCGGATTACGAAGCCATCACGCGCACTCCATTCCTGATTGGCCGTCAACCGCGTCGGATCCATCAATTTACTCATTTGAATAAACTGTGATCTCAGCAAAAGCGTACCATCGGTTTTATACATCGTATTACGGTCAAAGATTTTATACCGACCCGATGCATTAGCCGTTTGCTCGGGAGTTGCAACCGTTTTCAGGAAAACCATGGAAGTGTCGCCCAAAGCCATTTTCGGATAACCGTTAACCGTTCCGGCTTTCAGGTTTGCCATGTTTGCTTTCCAAACGGTTTGAAAAGTACCGGCATAACGTTGATCCACATTTTCGTTAAATAAATCGAGCAAATGTAACGTCGGCACATAACGCTGGTATGGACGACCATAAGCAACGGAACGCTCCATGCCCGGCTGTTTGTCATACACCATAACAAAATGCAAATGACTGTTATTGCCTTTTCCCGCTGCCGCGTCGTAATCACCATTCATGGTATCATCATTAGTATAATTGACATAGTACACCACTTCTGAATTCGTCCCGCCCTCAGAATTTTTCATATCCCAAAGCGATTTAAAATCGGAGAATAATGAATACCGGCCCGAAGCGATCACTTCTTTTGCCAATGTGGCTGCCTGTGCATACATGGCTGCATTGTTGGTTGCACTGGCGCGGGTCAGGGACATTCTTGCTTTAAATGCCTTGGCAACATCCTGGGTGATACGTCCCGTCGTTGATTTGGTAGGCGCCAGATTGGCAATCGCAATGTCCAGATCTGCAAAAATGACCTTATAAAACGCTTCAACGCTGGATCTTTTTGCCGTTGTCACCACACCGATCGTGGGTTCCGTTGAAAGCACCACGTCTCCCCAGGTTTCGGTAATCAGCCAGAGATAATGTGCTCTCAAAAACCGGACTTCTCCCTCATACTGTTTGTTCAGCGCCTCACTTAAAACAGGTGCGGGGAGCAGTTTCAAGGCTGTATTGCAGGTATTCAAAGCTTTATACAAGTGTCCCCAATAGTCTTTCAAATTGGCCTGTGCGCCGTTTAAGTCGACGGAATAATCCGAAATCTGGTTCGCTTTGTTGTCACCGCCCCGAAGGAAAAGATCGGTTCCGGTTTCGGCAAATGCCGAAGGAAATTCCTTTCCATACCATAACCTGGTTCCCGAATATGACGCATTCACAGCCGCCGTAATGCCCAGCTCGGTTTGAAAAAACGGATCTTCGGTCAGGCCGCTTTTATTGGTTTCGGAAAGATAATCCTCGCAAGAAGTAAGTCCGACAAGAGAAAAAGCCATTAACAAGGCCGCTATTTTGATTTTCATTGGAATATCTGTTTTAAAATTTCAGTAATTCAAATCAGGATTCATTTACCTGAATGATTAAAAATCAATGTTTACACCAAAGATCATCTGTTTCACGAGTGGGAAACTCAAATCACCGCCACGTTCCGGATCGTAATCCTTGATCTTGCTGAAAGTGAAATAGTTTTGCAGTGTGCCATACACCCGCACACGACCAACACCGATTTTCTTCACCAGCGTCGACGGAATATTATAACCCAACGACACATCTCTGATCTTCACCAAAGAACCTTTCACATAACCCAGCGTCGACTGGTACAGATAATTTGTTGTCGAGTAAGAACTGTTCGGTCGCGGAAAAGCATTCGTCGGATTCTCCGGTGTCCAGTAATCTACGTTCGAAGAATTTTCAAGCGCGCTTGGCTTGTAAGCACTGCTATTGTACTCATAGTTGATGTAATGCCCGATGCGACCGTAAACAAAAACACTCAGGTCAATATTTTTGTATTCAAAATGGTTATTAACCCCGAATGAGAACTTCGGAACCTGAGAAAAAGTGGTACGATCCCCCGGATCAACTACGCCGTTTCCATTGATATCAGCCACCTTAACATCGCCCGGTTTGTTGCTTCCAAATTTCAAAGCCGCTTCTTCCTCGCCAAGCTGCCAGATGCCTATCTTTTTATAGTTATAAAAAACTTTGGTTGGTTCACCAACAAACCAGCTGCTGGCCTCATTACGTGTAACGCCACTGTTCAACGCTATAATCTTTTCCCGGTTTACGGTAAACGTCCAGTCTGTCGACCAGCTGAAAGATTTTGCGTTCATATTCTGAGAGGTAATAGCCAGCTCGATACCTTTGTTTTCCACCTGACCTATATTTTCAAGAACCTCACTGTAACCAGTATGCGTGGGCAACAAACTTGGCAATAGCAGATCTTTGGTCCTTGACCGGTACACATCAATCGTTCCCGAGATTTTATTACCCAGTAAACCAAAATCGATACCGGCGTTCCAGGTACCGGTCGTCTCCCAGGTCAGGTTCGGATTTGGAATGACCTTGGGCCAATACCCAAAAGCAGCGCTCGTACCAAAAGCATAGCCGGATAAGCCCAAACCTCCTTTTGTCGCATAGGGATCAATAGCAGCATTCCCCGATTTCCCCCAGCTTACGCGCAGTTTCAGATCATTGACAATTTTGCTATCCCGCAAAAATGGCTCTTCGATCACACGCCATGCTCCTGAAACCGATGGGAAATAGCCCCATTTATTTCCCGCCGCCAGTACCGAAGATCCGTCTGTACGCAACGAAGCCTGGAAAATATATTTGTTGCTTAATTTATAGTTCACCCGTCCAAAAAACGAAGCAATTTTAGTTTCTCTTAACGTACTGCCAATTGCTTTGGAAATGGTATTCGAATTTAAATCATGAAATGAAGTGATCGGAGAAGCCTGGTTATTCCCCGACGAAGTATACTCCTCAAATTTGGTACCCAGTGAACTCGTTCCCAAAAGTCCCTGAATCTGATGATTCCCGATCGTTTTGTTGTAGTTAAGCGTATTTTCCCAGGTATAGTTGAAATAGTTTTCCAGTTTAACACCGGAAGTTGAATTACGCCCTGCGTTCGCAACCGTATTGTATCCTTTGTAATATCCGTTTCGAAAATCACGAAAATCCAGCCCTATGGTAGATTTAAAAAACAACTCGTTCGTAATTTTCACATCCAGATAAGCGGAAGAAAATAAGCGTTTATCAACGATATTGTTCACGAAAACACCGGGCTGTTCATCGGCCAATGGTGTAAATTGTGCACTGTAACCCGGCGCAGGATTCAGGATCAGGGTTCCGTCGTCGTTAAATGCTTTGGCAATCGGTAAAATTTTGTTTGCCATATTCAAAGGATTCTCGCGTTTATCCTGATTTTTATAGGAATAAATAGCGCTAACCCCTACCCTGATGCGGTTATTAAATTTATGGTCGACACTAACTTTACCATTTAACCTGCGGTAAACATCATTGAGCAGTAAGCCTTTATCCTTTTGATAACCAAACGACGTTGCAAAAGTGGTTTTCTCACTGCCGCCCGTCATATTGATTTCATAATTCTGCATCAAACCGCTGTGAAAAATATAACTTTGCCAGTCCTCAAATTGCTTATCCTTAATGTATTGTAATTCCGTCACCTGAAAAATATCCTCATCTTTTCTGTAAACATCACCATTGGTGGTTCGGTATGCTTCCCGCTTTTGCTGCGCGTATTCTTCGCCGTTCATCATGCGCGGGTAAAGCGCTTTTTTGTTCATCGAAACATATGCATTGAATGATAAACTGGATTTCCCTGCCGACCCTTTTTTAGTCGTAATGATGATCACACCATTAGCCCCGCGTGTTCCGTAAATGGCTGTGGAAGCAACATCTTTCAAGACTTCAATCGAGGCAATATCCGTTGGGTTGATATCAATAAACGAACCGTACGGAATGCCATCCACCAAAACAAGCGGCTTATTATCTGCTTTCAAGGACCTGTTTCCACGTAAAACGATGTTAATATCCGCACCTGGCTGTCCCGAATTTTGTGTAATATCAATCCCCGAAACCTTTCCTTGCAGCGATCTGAGCGCATTCGTCGTCGGAATGGCGGTGATATCTTTGGATTTTACCGAAGTAATCGCGCCGGTCACGTCACTTTTTTTCATCGTTCCATAGCCCACAACCACAACTTCCTCCAGTGCTTTGGTGTCCGTCAACAGTTTGACGTCGATAATCGAACGGTTATTCACCTGAATTTCCTGACCGACATAACCCACGTAAGAAAAAACCAAGGTTGCATTTCCAGCCGGGATCGTGAGTTTGTACGATCCATTCACATCCGAAGTCGCACCAGTTGTTGTACCTTTCAACAAAATACTTACGCCTGGCAGTTCTTCACCGTTATCTCCCGTAACCTTTCCTGTAATATCAAAAACAGCATTTGACCCGTTTTTTCCATCTGCCGACACGACCATATTTTTCGTAAAGTTCAGACGATCTCCGGCATAAAGCTTCTGACTACCAACCGGCAAAATTCCATACATGAGTAACAGCCCCAGGGCCGACGCACTTTGTAACTTTCTAAACATACATCCTGACAGTTTATATTATTCTATTTATTAATACAAAATTCATACTCAAAAACAGGCGTTCTTCATGTGATTTTTAGCCGTGAAAGAAGTCTTACCCAAAAATTATCAGTTGAATTTTTCCCGAAAAAAAATGTGAATAATCGAAGAAATAATTGGTTGTTATATTCACTATTACTTCGTTTGACAGAAGGAAGGTTAGCTATTAGCAAGAAATGCCAAAGGTTTTACTGATATTTTTTTACGCAAACGATGTCGGGAACGTCGCCAAAATAGACTTCATTCATTTTTTTATTGAATATTTCGACTGTTTTTTAATTTCTTTTTAATCTCCAATCGAGCGGTATGGCTCGTTGTGAATAGGATTAATTTTATAATTAACCTGATAGGAATTTTATTCCTGAAACAGAACCTTATTGAATTTCGAATTTATACGCCAAGGTAAGTAACCGACGCATCGTCTTTTCGCCGTAACCAACCGCTATTCTATGATCGCTACATAAATAAAACAAAACACACAACCCTATATATCAGCAAGTTAAGTGGCAATGTAGTAGTATTTTAAGGCAACATATAGAGACATTTCTAATAGAAATAATTTGATCCCGGGATTCACGAAATATACTTTTGTCTATATATCTGAACCACAATATCATGAAAAAAGAAAATTTTACCCTTCCGCTTATTGCCCTTATGTTATCCCTGAGTCCCATGGCATCTGCTCAAACGCCGGCTTTGACAAGTACCATCACAGGCGTGATTTGGCAGGAAGCCAAACCCGCTAATGGCATTAGAGCAACAACTGAAACAAAAGTGGCCGGAATTTTAGTGAAACTTTTAGATCCGGTCTCACAGGAAACTATGGCAAGTGCATTAAGCAATGCAAACGGTGAATTTAACCTCAAAACTAACGCGGGAACCTACGTCATCGAATACGTATATCCTTCAGACGGTTTCACCGTAACAGCGCAGCGGTCCGGTGGCGATAACACGGTTAACAGCGCGGCTGACGGCGATAACTTTGCCCCTGAATTTACCATCGGTAACAACCAAACAATTTCAGACTATGGTCTGGGATTGGTTGCCAAAGAAAATACGCTGACTTATTGTGCCCAAAAGGAATCAATAACCACCGAATGGAACGATATGCTGGTTCTTCCTAAATCAACGGTGACCCCACTCCCGACCAATGTAAAAATATTTGCAGCGGAAGCCGTATTTCATCCGACCATAGGCATTGAAAACACCGCCACAGCCAATGGATACAGTATTACGGCTGCCGGGAAGGTTACGATGACTATGCCGATAAATCCTGCTACTTTTGTCATGAACAGCGATGTAAGCCTCGATGGCCAGCTTGGCGATTTCGATGGCGTCAAAGACTACGACGGAACATCGGGAGATTCATTTTATAACCGTTACTCATTTGCCAGTGCTTATCCAGCCAGAAATACCAATAGTGCCACGGTCATTTCAACTAATTTTGTCGGTACCGGAAACGATACGTTCACAATACCAACACTCGCGCAAAGCTCAGTGGCAGTAACAGGAAGTGGTAATCTGGAAACATTAGTGCAAACCTACGTCAGTGCCGGTGCCTGCGTTGTTTATACCTATGCCAGTGGAGCACTTCCAGTGACATTGACCTCGTTCAAAGTCCAAAAGCGGGAGAATGCCAGTGCGCTGGAATGGAAAACCACCTCGGAAACGAATAGTGACCGCTTTGAAATTGAAAGAAGCAGCACTGGACAAAAATGGGAAAAACTAGGTACCGTGAAAGCTGCCAAAGAAAGTTCAGTACTATCCGCCTATTCGTTTGTAGATGCCTCACCTTTAAGGGGACAGAATTTATACCGACTTAAAATGATCGATAGCGACGAGACCTTCGCTTTCAGCCGGATTGTAAGTCTTGATTTCAAAAACAAGTCTGAACTAATTGTTTACCCAAACCCGGCCTCCGAAAAAATAACGGTAAAGTCGGCTCAGGAAGAAGAGATATCAAAAATTGAAATATACAACGGGGCCGGAAAACTTATGGCGCGGTCAAAAGAGAACAGCAACTCCGTAGATATTCTAAATTTGAACAGCGGAATCTATTCGGTTAAAGTCGTCTACAAGGCGGGCAGCAGTCAATCCCAAAAAATATTCGTAGTACACTGATCCAGCTCATTTCACAACATTCACACACTTTGTGGGAAATCATTTTAACGGCGCAGGATCTTTTCTGTACCGTTAAAATGATTCAATTTCAGAAGCAAACAGATTTCCTGGTATGGAAATTATTCTTACTTCAAGCGCATGGTATTAATCTCTTCCTATTTTTAACATTAAAACAATCGCAAGTAGTAGTTGGTAATTAAATCCTTCCCTATTTTTGTATTTTCCGGTTACACGGTCTGAAAGCGTTATTATTCAGGCCAGCCAATCGAAATTGAAAACAATCCAAATTACCTGGGGAATTACACCAGACTTCTAACCTGCATCCGTTTGAAATATAAAATATCCAGCCAGTTACGTAGATACTGGCACTACCTTCAGGGGAGTAGCGACACGTTCTCGCTTCAAAGTCGCATTTATCACTTTATCTGTCTAGCGACTATCATTTTAATGATCTACGCGCTGGTTTTTAGCCTGATGACAAGTTTTCTGACCGCTGCGTTAATCACGGTTGTCCTGCTGCCCTTCCAGGTTTTCCTTTATTACCTTTCCAGATTTAAAGACAGAACCACCTTATCATTGAATCTCTACTGTCTGCTCTTTTACATATTCTTTATTTTCAGCTACCGGATAAGCTCCGGCATAACCGGATCAAGCCTGCTTTCCTTATGCTTGGTTCATTTTCTGTCACTGGCAGCGGCACCGAGGAAGGAATACATTCCACTAACCGTGGTAAATCTTACCGTTGTGGCGGCGCTATTGACAACAGAATATCTGGATCCAAACTTTATACAGGGAGGTTATACCGACAAAAAGCAACAGTTCATTGATATTGCCTCTACCTATGCGGTCAACATGATTTTGATTCTGGTAAGTCTGGCCTATATTATAAATAATTATACCAAAGAGAAGGAAAAAGCCGAAGAAAGGGCGATGTTACTTGACGAATTGCATGAGGAAAAATCACGGCTCATTTCATTGATTTCTCATGATTATCATACGCCGCTGAATTCCATGAAAAAATATCTGGAAATATTGGGTATGTATGATCTGAAACCCGACGAAAAACGCATGTTGGAAACAGAGGTGAGCCAATCCGTTACCAATACCCAAAACCTGCTGCTAAACTTGCTGGATCTGACCAATGAGAAATTTAAGAGCCAAAGGGCCAAAGAATACTTCGTGGTACAAGACCAGCTAAAAGAGACTGTGCGCGCTTACGTCGATATTGCGAAGGGCAAAGGGATACAATTTGATTCGCTGATTCCGGAAAGCCTACGTATTTTTTCAAATCCTTATCATTTGAATGTCATTCTCAGAAACCTGATCAATAATGCCGTCAAATTCTGCCCAAAGAATAGCCACATCACTTTATCTTATCAACAAAACGACGACTTCCACGAGTTTTCTGTTACAGACAATGGCACGGGTATTGCCGACGCAACCAAGCAGGCAATCGCCGAAGGCTGGGAAAATCAATCCGGGACATTACGTGAGGGAGGCATGGGATTAATCCTATCAAAAAAATTTACAGAAGCGCTCATGGGAACTCTTTCTTTCACCAGTCAGAAAGGAAGTGGAACAACATTCTATGTCAGAATTCCCATTTAATTTCCCAGCAGCAATTTACATTCTGACTTAAATCAAATCATCTGCATTGATCTTTGCGAATAATGCCACAACACTGTCTACCTCCATTTTTTCAAAGATTCTGGCTTTGAAAGTACTCACGGTACTTACACTTAAATTCAGGGTTTGCGCTATTTCCTTCGTCCACTTGCCCTCCAGCAGAAGCTTCGTAATCTCCGTCTCGCGTGGAGACAGGCGCACAGCTGTTTCCTTTCGGTTAAATCCATGGCTGAGAAGTTTATTGTGAATTTTCGCGCTTACATACCGGTCCCCGTTCAGGACAGTCGAAATGGCTGTCCGGGTTTCATCCTGTGCCGCTGACTTCGATAAAAAACCGTTCGCACCTGCCAGGATAAACCGCTCTGCATTTTGATCTTCCTCAGCTGAAGAACAAATCAATATGGCAACCTTAGGTAACTCCTTTCTGATCAGGCCGACCATCTGGATCCCTTTTCCCCCGGGAATATAAATATCCAGAATAATAAAATCAAAATGCCGGGCCCTTATTTCCTGCATTGCATCGTCGAAATTCTGGATTTCAGATACGTTTATATTTTCGTCTATTTGGTGTAAAACGATCCGCAGACTCATGCTAATTAAATGATGATCTTCAACGATAAGGACGTGTTTCATTTTTAAAGGTTCGTTCATTTAATGTAAAAGTGGGTATTCAGAAACGTTTGATAACCCGAGAGCCGGAAGATATGTATAGCGTGGGATTAATCATAGTCAAAAACAGAATTAACATCACCAACCAGTACTTTGTTCAAATCATAAACACCCGCCCGGTTACCTCTCACTTCACCCACTTTTTCCGGGTAACAAGCCCGAATTACCTAAGTTGAAAAATTATTAGCAAATTGCGCAGGAAAACACCCTACCCTCCCTTTAATTTTTTCTATACTTATGAGTGCCCCCCCTTCTCATCTTCCTGACCATACCTGTACGCGCATCCTTGTCTTACTCATTGCATTCCTGTCGCTATCCCGTATGGGGTTTGCCTGGCAAAGTGAACACCGGTTTAAGCAGCTCGGCATTGACCACGGCTTGTCGCAAAACATGGTCAATACCATATTTCAGGATCACAGAGGGTACATGTGGTTTGGAACAAAGGACGGCCTGAATCGCTATGATGGATATTCGTTCAAAATATATAAGACCAATCCCCACGATCCTACGGCCATCAGCGACAATTACATTACCTGTATTTATGAGGACGACCTCAAAAATTTGTGGGTAGGAACCATGTTCGGTGGACTGAATTTGTATGAAGAAGAAACAGATGTCTTCGTAAAGATAGACCCGGGAAGCAGGGCGCCCGGGAACACATTTGTCAGCTCTATTACGGGTAATAGCAAGCTGGGGTTGTGGGTATCCTTTCTGAATGGCGATATTGTCGGATTTCAGCCGGGCCACGTAAATGATAAAACCAAACTTTCCATACAGCGTTTTGTAACGGATAAAGAAGAATTGCTGCCCATACCAAGACATATTTTGCTTGCCGGCAATGGATTACTTTGGATCAATTCGAACCGGGGCATAATCCAATATGACATAATCAAAAAACGCAAAGATGAATCCTTAAGAGACTATCCCACCTATGTGGTTTCTTACCGCAATGGCAAGCCCGGAACCAAAGTACGAAATGATGATTTTTCGCCTTTTAAGAACGATATAGGGGAGATATCACAGGATGATAAGGGTGGAATTTGGATGACTTCATCGCTGGGTCTTTATCAATTCAATATTTCTCAGAAGACATTTATCTTATACCAGTTAGCCCCAAATGCCACTGCTGTTCTTCCAGTGGTCAATCGTCACAACGAACGCGAGATATGGGTGAGCACACACAACAATGGACTAGCGATTTTTCGTGTGCAGGATAAAAGTGTTCAGTTTTATCCATATAAAGGCATAAATGGATTGGGTATGCCGGATGGGCGAATTATTTCGATGCGTTCAGGTCGAGACGGGACAGTCTGGATGGGGAGTAGCGGCCTGGGGATTATTAGTTATTCTCCCAATCTTTCATTGTTCCAAAATGGCATTTTAGCCCATCCAAATCATGAATCGTTACCCTCAAAAAGCGTTTACGCCTTATATGCCGACATAGGTTCACCGGGTACAGCAGGAAGTTTAATGCTGAGTACATTTTCTTTTTTTGCTCACATGAACTTACCTGTTGCGGGACCTTCCTTTCCGGCAGTAAATTATGAACTTACGGTCCGGTGCATTGCTAAAGATCAACAAGGATATATATGGATGGGGGGTATGTATGGTCTTTTACGCTTTGACCCTCATACAGGAAAGCGTGAGCTCTTCGCCAATGCCAGCAGGAATGTGATTATGAGCATATCGATTGATAAGCATCAGAATATATGGTATAGTACCTCCTTCGCATTGGTTTGCCTAAATCCTGTATCACGGGTTCAGCGTAAATATGTTTTTCTTTCTGAAATAGATAGCAGGGCTCAAGACATATTGTATTCGACGATACATCCCGATGAGGACCAGACACTCTGGGTTGGAACGACAAATGGTTTGTTTCATTTTGATCCAAAACAGGAAAAGTTCATCAGCGTATTTCGCAACAATCCGGCAGACAAACGTACGCTGGGATCCAATGAAATCAAGTGCATTTTATCCGATCCTGTCACGCCCGACAAGGTTCTTTGGATTGGCACGCCGGTGGGACTCAACCGGTTCGACAAACAAACCAAATCGTTCACACATTTCACAACCAAAGATGGTTTACCGAACAATACCGTTTACGGCATACTGCCCGACCAGGCCGGAAACCTGTGGCTGAGTACCAATAAAGGTCTTAGTAAATTCAATCCAGTTACCCGGGAGTTTATTAATTTCGATATAGGAAACAGGCTTCAAAGCAATGAATTCAATACGGGCGCTTATTTCAAAAGTGACGATGGAGAACTGTTTTTCGGCGGGATCAACGGGTATAACCGGTTTTATCCTGAGAATATCCGCATACCGCAAAACAATATCCCGATCGTCGTATCTGACATACGACTACTCGGTGAGCAAGAGGGGAAATTTTCTGATTTGTCCCCGAGCCGTGTCAATGCATTGCCCCATCATGCCAATAACATCAGCATCACACTTGCATCTCTGGATTACACCGCCTCCACAAAGATTCGTTACGCCTACCGCATTGCCAACGAGGATACTGCCTGGATTCAACTGGGAAATAATCGCAACGTCACCCTCACCAACCTAAGCCCTGGTAAATATATATTCCAGGCCAAAGGAACAGACTCTTTCGGAAGGTGGAGCACCCAAAGTGCCGAAGTTGTATTTGAAATCTCGCCGCCCTGGTGGAATTCCCTGCTCGCCCGGATATGTTATGTTATGATCTTCCTAGGCAGTATGGCTTATCTCTGGTCACGATACAGGAATCGCATCATCCTGAAACATCAGATGGAGAATGAAAGGAGGCAAGCCGCGACTGTTATGGAGCTGGACAAAATGAAGTCTCACTTTCTTGCCAACATTACGCATGAGTTCAGAACACCGCTCACGCTCATCAACGGGCATCTGGAACTGCTGAGAGCATCCGAAATGAGTGACCAGTCCCAGCACCGTTACAAAGAAATAGAACATAACAGCGCCCATTTGCTCAGGCTGATCAACCAGTTGATGGATTTATCGAAACTCGAAAGCGGTAAATATGAATTGCAGCCCTCAAGCCACCTTATCGTCAACGACGTAAAGGCCATTGTACTGGCATTCCACTCCTATGCCGAGCGTAAAAAGCTGGAATTATCTTTGAAAATTGCCCCCGAAACAGCGGACTACCTGGCAGATAACCCATTGGTCTATGACAGCCAGGCCCTCACGACCATCCTCAACAATCTACTGTCAAATGCCTGTAAGTTTACGGATGAAAAAGGCGGGATCGCCATCGAACTGGACTATGACCGCGACGGCAAACAAATCCAGATACAGATTTCAGATACGGGGCCTGGCATTCCGGAAGAAGATATTCCAAAAATATTTGACCGCTTTTTTCAAAGTAACCATACCTTGCATCGGAGCAGCGAGGGCTCCGGGATAGGGCTTTCACTGGTAAAGGAACTGGCCTTGCTCCATGGCGGGTCGGCAGAAGCCATTCATGGAGCCGGAGCGACGTTTAGGATTATTCTTAAGGCGGGTCGGTCCGAAGGCGGTATCGTCAATACTATCATACTAGGTAACGAAAAACGGGTATCGGATGACCCTATCAGGAAGATAGACCAGTCGGGAGATGAACTTCCATTGATACTTATTGTGGAAGACCACCCGGAACTCAGAAAATTTATCCGTGAATGCCTGGGGAATACCTATCAGTATGCCGAGGCATTCAACGGTTCGGAAGGCATCAAAATGGCCAGTGAACTGATCCCGGATCTGATCCTCTCCGATCTGATGATGCCCCAAATGGATGGACTACAATTGTGCCGCTTGCTAAAAACAACCGAAGCCACCTCGCATATTCCGGTGGTGATGCTCACGGCAAAAGCGGACCTGCACGACAGACTGATAGGTCTGGAAACCGGGGCCGACGATTACATCGCCAAACCTTTTTCCGCCCGGGAATTGCAGATCCGGGTGCATAACCTAATAGATAATCGAAAACTCCTGCACGAAAGATACAGCAGGCGGGATCTTGCAGATCCGGAAGAAATGTCAATCCAGCCAATGGAAAGGGTATTCATTCAAAAAGCAATCGAGGTCATCGACGAAAATCTGACGAATTCTCAATTTGGTGTGGAGGTTTTAGCCGGATCGCTCCATCTCAGCCCTTCACAACTGAACCGAAAATTAAAAGCACTCACAGGCCAATCCGCGTTGGTGCTCATGCGTGACTATCGCATGCAAAAAGCGCTCGAGCTACTCCGTTGCGAAGCCGACACGATTTCGGAGGTAGCCTTTCGGGTTGGGTTTGAAGACCCCGGTTATTTCACTAAAGTATTTAAAAAGCATTTCGGCTTTTTACCCTCCGAAAAGGACCGTATCCTGACTTATAAAGTGTAGCCAACCCACGCTCCTGTTGCGCATGGCTGCCGGGAATCCATTGTAATAAAAAAAATCACTAATAATCAACCATATACACAATCACGCATCCGACCGATGCGTGATTTTTCCCATTAAACGTCCGTTTTTTCCTATCCGGCATCTGGTACTGAGGAGTACATTTGTCTTTAATGTTACCTCTCTATGAAACGATATCTTCTTATTTGCCAATTGGCATTGCTTTATCCCTTTAATGCTGACGCACAATTTACTGTTGGGTCAGAAAGTTTTTTTATTAAAGAGAATACGGATGTTTACCTAGACGGACTGACGTTAAAGCCGACGACCGCCTTAACCTTAACGAACAAAACCTTGACAATTTCGGGAACTCCGTTTCCGGGGTCTCCTCCGGGTATTGCCCGTGTTTACAACTTCAATGATGCCTTTAGCTTTGAGGGCAGACTAGGGCTTTTTTATCAGGCTTCCGACTTGAATGGCAACGTAGAAGCTACGCTACAGGTAGTGCACAAGGATGCCGTAGCTGTTGTAACTACCGGTAGTGTTGTCAATACGACGACGCATTACATCTATAACGATCTGGCCGGGCCGATGACCTTCAAATCGGCTACTGCGGCATTTCCGGGAGCGCTTCCGGTGACATTGATTGATTTTACCGCAAAAAAAGAAGGTGGAGTTGCCCAGCTGTCCTGGTCAACCTCTTATGAAACGAACAGCAATTTCTTTGAAATACAGCGTAGTAGGGATACGAAAAACTGGCTAACGCTGAATGAGATGCCAGCCTGGAGAGAAAGCCGGATGACGCGCGGCTATGACTATACGGACAATCATCCGGAAGCAGGGGCCAATTTTTACCGGTTAAAGATGGTCGATAAAGACGGAAGTTTTGCATTGAGTAAGATCCGGGATCTGACATTTACCAAGGGTATTGAAACAACGCTTTACCCCAATCCGGTTCTTGAAAAGCTAAAAATCAAGGTCGATGACTGGCATGAAGTTGCCGGCGTTAAACTCTTTAACAATCAGGGAAAAACATTTTTTGAGTCTGCTAATGCGCTTTCGGCGCGGGAGATTGACATGAAAGATTTTCCTTCAGGCATTTACATGGTGCAGGTTAAGCGCCTCAATGGCAGCGTACAGGTTATAAAGGTTATCAAACAATAATATTTTAGCCATTCAATATGATGAAAAATAAATCTCTTACACATATAAAATGAGCAGGAGCAAACTTTTGCATTATTATTTAAAATAGATAACAATGTAAAATCAGTATACACCAACCACCTCAGGAGCAAATATATAACGCTACGATAATTTAACAACAACTACTTGATAAACCCTTTAATAATCATGAAAATCAGATTTCTATTGTTTCTTTTTGCATCGATAAGCAGCCTGACAGTATCGATGGCTCAGGTGGGCATTGGTACAACAACTCCCCATGCAAGCTCTGATCTGGAGCTGGGCACGGCCAACAAGGCTCTTTTGCTCAATCGGGTAGCCAATACAGCGGCCGTAGCCAACCCGGTAAACGGGATGCTGATCTATGATATATCCGAAGAATGTGTAAAAGCCTACCAGGCAGGTGCATGGTCGGAATGTTTTGGTGCTGGTACTGGTGCCCTCACTTCACTTTCTTGTGCTTCGGCTACTTTATCGCAAACATTGGCTATTGGCGGCATTCCCTATTCGGGCACGCTTACTGTACCATACACGGGTGGCAACGGCCGTGCTTATGCGACACAGTCTTTTACCGTAAACGGGTTGACCGCTACCCTGCCGGCAGGCAATTTTAATGGAACCGGAACAGGCAGCCTGGTATACAACATAGCGGGTACACCGATCAGGGCGGGATCCACTTCCTTTGAGATCACGATGGGCGGCCGAAGCTGTTCTGGTGCCAACGCAAAAGTGCTTACGGTAGACCCAATCGCTTCGCTTGCTTGTGCTTCGGCTACTTTAACACCAGATCAAGGGGCTATCCACGATTCTTATTCCGGCACGCTAACGCTACCGTACACAGGCGGCAACGGCGATGCTTATGCAGCACAATCTTTTACCGTAAACGGGTTGGCGGTTACCCTGCCGGCTGGCAACTTTAGTGGTACAGGGACAGGCAGCCTGGTATACAACATAGCTGGTATAATCGCGGGAACCACTTCCTTTGAGGTCACCATTGGTGGCCATACCTGCACTGGTACTAACGCCAAAAGGCTTTTCGTAGGGTATCGGGTCCCTGATATTTCGATTAATTGTGCCTCTACTACTTTAGAACCAAATTCAGCCACTGCGGGCATGCCCTATTCGGGCACGCTTACTATATCATACACAGGAGGTTACCGTAGTGCTTATACAGCACAGACTTTTACCGTAAACGGGTTGACAGCTACCTTGCCTGCTGGTAACTTTAATCAGACAAGTGGTAACCTGGCCTACAGCATAGCAGGCACACCGATTAGCACGGGATCCACTACTTTTGAGATCGGCATTGGCGGTAGCAGCTGCACTGGAGCCAACGCCAAAAGTCTTATCGTCTTAAAACCTTGAATTAAAGAAATGTTTTTCACTTCGAGCATCGGATTGGAGGCATGCATTGCCCTTCGTGTTTCCCTCTTCTATCAGACCGTTATTCCGGTTTAATCCCGACCCTTATGTACAAGCTTTGCACCTTCGTTTATCTTTCACGTCTCGTCAGATTGATTGCAGGATTACTGACTCCCGGCTTTAACAACCAAACAAGAGCAGGTCGGTCCACCGTCGGCACCTTGCTCCTGCAATCAAACATGCTTCTGCTAGGTTTGCTTTTTTCAGTGAACGCCGAAGCACAGACTATCTTTTATGTAAAACCCGCTGCCAGTGGTATCGGAAACGGTTCGTCCTGGAACGATGCCAGTGGAGACCTTCAGGCGATGATCAATCTGGCCACTTACGGCGACAGTATTTTTGTCGCCCGCGGTACCTACAAACCCAACCGAAAAGCCAATGCCATCACGGTGATTACCCCGAACGATCGGGATAACACTTTCTTACTTGTAGACGATGTCGGCATTTATGGAGGTTTCACAGGAACAGAAACCGCTACCACTAAAAGAAATCTCAGTAACCCGGCTAATGCCAGTATTCTCAGCGGGGATTTTAGCGGGAACGACCAGACGATGTTGGTCAACGGTTTACCTGAACAGACAGGATTTGACGAAAACGCATATCATGTTGTAACGGCCATCGGTTTAAGCGGCGGTATTCTTGACGGCCTGACCATTACCGGCGGGCATGCAAACAACACGAACCCGATTACTGTTAATGCGTTAGATGTTCATCGGAATAATGGAGGTGGATTTTCGAGCATAAAATCCAAAACTACCTTGAATAACTGTATTCTGGAAAACAATCGGGCCAGTAATATGGGAGGCGGTATCTACAGCGACCACTCAACCATAGTTATCAATAACTCTTTTATCCGGCAAAACCTGGCAGATGAAGGAGGAGGGCTCAAACTTAGGAGCGGTAGTGGCTACCTGACGGGTACTACCGTCTCATCCAATAGGGTGGTGGGTGAAGGAGGTGGCGGCGGGGTTCAAGTGGACGAGGCAGTATTGTACTTTATCAAATCCTTTGCTATCGGCAATTATTCAAATAAGCTGTTCAAGGCTGGCGGACTTTCAGCTACATCAAAGGAGGATTCAAAACTCCATCTGATTGGTTCCGTAATCGCAGGAAATCGTGGTAATGGAGTTCGTTCAGGTGATGGCGAGACCCTGATCATCAATTGTACACTTGCTGGCAATACTGGCAGTGCAATTGATCGGGTCGATGGTGAAAAAGGCAGTCTAAAAATCAGAAATTCTATACTTTGGGAAAACGACAAGGAAGTATATGGCAAGTATGATATGTCTTATTGTGTGATTGATCGTGAGTACAGTGGGGTCGGTAATCTGCATGCCGCCCCCACATTTGTTAACGCCCCGAATCGCAGTACGGCGCCTTTCATCAATGGTGATTACAGGTTGCTCCCGTTTTGCAATCCGGCTATCAACTCAGGTGACACAACCGATATTTCCGGCCAGATCCCCGGTTCGGACATTGCCGGAAACCCCAGGTATCACATTCGCATCGACCGAGGTGCTTATGAATATACCGGAGTGGAAACCCAGGGACCAGCGGGCCGACGCTACTATGTAAAAACAGGTGGAACCGGCAATGGTTCCACCTGGAATAATGCCTTTGGAGACCTACAGGAGGCGATCAATGTTACCGCCTGTGGTGACACGATATTTGTAGCCAAAGGCACTTTCAGACCTAACCGAAAAGCCAATGCGCTCACCGTCGTTACGGCTGGCAACCGTGACAATGCTTTTGTATTGACAGCAGGTGTGAAAATATTTGGCGGATTCAACGGAACGGAAAACGCTGTATCCCAAAGAATACTCACCACTTCAGGTTACACCACATTGAGTGGTGATTTTAATGATAATGACGGTATTTCAGTAACAAGTCAGGGCGCGATCACTTACACGGGTAACGCCGAAAACGCCTATCATGTCGTGATTGCCGCAGGTGCCAGCGATGCGCTACTCGATGGTTTTACAATCACAGGAGGCCGGGCCAACGGAGGGGATAATATCACCGTGAATGATCAGGTGGTCCATCGGAACATTGGAGCAGGCGTTGAAATAGAATCCGCCAGCCTTACCCTCCGGAATTGCACAGTGCAAAACAGCCATGCTTCCAATCTTGGTGGGGGCATTTATACTTATAGATCTTATCTGAATATTGAAAATAGCACGATTCAACAAAACAAGGCTGACGATGGCGGTGGACTAACCCTGCGCGAGGGAATAACCTCTATTATCCAGAGCAACATTCGCATAAACCAGGCTGTTGAATCGGGAGGGGGAATTTGGGCTAGTGGCGATAAAATGACGCTAAGCAGTTCCCATATCCAAAATAACCTGGCCGCAAACGGTGGGGGCATCTATAACCGTAACGAGGGCTCCACCAGCGTTATCAGCTCCGTTGTATCCGGAAACACCGCTACGAATAATGGTGGGGGGCTTAACAATGCCAATGATTCCCGATTACTGGTGATCAACTCGCTGCTGTCGGGAAATAAAGCAGGCAATGGTGGCGGTGGCCTTTACAATGCCAATAGTGCCACCCTTTACAACTGTACAATCAGTGGAAATAATGCGACCACCGGAGGAGGAATTTATCGCTCCGGTGGTTTGCAAACCATCCAAAATTGTATCATCTGGGATAATAGTGATGGAATTTCGGGCGCTGGAACCACCTCCTTCAGTGTCGTTCAAGGTGGTGCAACCGGTATGTATATTGTCAATGAAGATCCGGGGTTTCTAACCTCGCCGGCTTTTTCGTCCGCCCCCTTTACAAACGGCAATTATCGTTCGCAGAATTGCTGGGTGGAAAATGCGGGAGACACCACCGGTATTTCAAGAATGCTTCCGCTCACCGATCTGGCCGGTAATCCCCGGTTTTTAGATGCTATCGATATGGGTGCTTATGAGCGAAACGCCATACCGAACATCCGCCGTATTTATGTAAAATCAGGAAGTTCAGGCAGCGGATCAAGCTGGGGAAATGCGTTTGGCGACCTGCAGGAAGCCATCAATGCAGCCTGTAGCGGCGACACATTATTCGTAGCTATAGGCAGCTATCGCCCCACCAGAAAAGCCAATGCACCGGATATTATTACACTTAACAACAGGGACAATTCGTTTGTCCTGAAAAACGGACTGAAAATATTTGGCGGATTCGCCGGGACCGAAACTTCAATTACACAAAGAGCGAATGGTAACCTGCATGCCACCATATTAACCGGAGATTTTAACAACAATGATAACGTGAGTGGCAGCGGCTCTTCCCTGGCCATCACGGGCAATACGGAAAACGCCTACCATGTCTTGATTGCCGCAGGCATAGGAAATGTTTTACTGGACGGGATTTCCATAAGAGGGGGATACGCCAGTGGAAATGGCACCATTTCGGTAAATGGTATGGATATTTACCGGGACAATGCCGGTGGCCTTTACATACAGAATTCAAAATCAGTGATTCTGAGAAATGGATATATTACGGGTAATCAGGCTTCCAACCGGGGTGGAGGAATCAGCGGATATGCCTCTGTGGTCACCATCGACAAGTCAACCATTACCCAGAACCGGGCAGGTGACGGAGGGGGAATAGGGCTCAGGGATGGCGCAAAGGGGAAAATTTCACATTCAATAGTCACCAATAACTATGCTGCGGCCGATGCCGGCGGCTTGTATATCAGTACACCTTCCACTGTGGTACATTTGGATACCACCCAGGTAACAGGTAATTATGCGGGTTCAGATGGCGGAGGCATGCGGGTTTCAGAATCGACTGTCATGGTCAATGGTGGCCGTATTGACGAGAACCAGACTGCCGGTGCAGGCGGCGGGATCTTCAATGTCAACAGTGCCTATCTCTATTTTACGGATGCCTCCCTCAGTAAAAATAAAGCGAATGACAATGGCGGCGGGATATGGAATGGCGCCAGCCCCAGGGGGAACAACGCGGGCCAGATCTTTATTACCCGGGCACTGATCAGTGAAAATGCAGGCGGGAATAGAGGTGGCGGGGTTTACAATGTTTATTCACAAGGCCGTGAAACCTGTGAGATACGGAACTCAAGAATTACAAAAAATACGGCCAGAAACGGGGCAGGGATAGCCAACTATGATCTGACAGGTGCGTTTCCATTATACATTTCCTCCCGCATTTATAATAGTCTCATTGATCAAAACGAGGCCAGAAACGACGGTGGTGGCATTTACAATGACGAAAACGCCATAGCCATGACTTACAATACAACCATCGCCCACAATAAAGCAGTCAACGGCGGGGGGATTTATAACGGCAACTATACCTGCCAGCGGGGGAAAGTGATCTCTGCCACGACGACCGCGCTACGGCCGTTCTTCGCAACAGTATTGTATGGGGAAACACGGCCAATTATGGTCCGGGTATTTACGAAGGTGATTACGATTATGCCACGACCAAATACAACTGTCTGGTACAGGGAAGCGGCGCCGGAGGTAACGGAAATCTGGACGGCAGGACACTCAATCCCTTTTTTAGCGATCCAGAGAATGGGGATTTTACCCTGTTGCCATGGAGTCCCTGCATAAATGCCGGAGAGAACAGCCGTTTGTCCAACAATACCACGATAAACAGCAAAGACTTGGCAGGCAATAACAGGATATTAATGGGAACCATTGATATGGGATCCTATGAATCACAAGGTACATTTGATGGCACTCTGTATGTAAAGGAGGGAGCCACTGGTACCGGTATCGGCTGGAACACTCCTCTCGGACAACTTTCCGGAGCGCTTCAGGTCGCTCACTATTCTACAGTGGTACAGCAGATATATGTTGCCAAAGGCAGTTATTCTCCGCAATTTACCGCTTCAGGAACCGCCATCCCTGAAGAAGAGCGTACTTTTCTGCTGGCCAATAATGTCAAAATCTATGGAGGTTTTGACCCGGATAACGGCATTACCAACCTCAGTCATGGTCGTCTCTCCGGAGCCACCTATCTGGATGGTAAACTTACAGCTGCCAACACGGGTGTATACCATGTGGTCGTAGCCGCAGGCGAGGTTGGCACGGCCGTTCTGGATGGCTTTGTAATCCAAAACGGGAAGGCTGACCCGACAGGAAATAATGAGGAAAACGCAACGATTAATGGACTAGCTGTTGATAAAAAATACGGCGGGGGTGTTACTTTGGTAGGCGCATCTCCCCTTCTCAATAATCTGATCATCAAAAACAATACAGCAAAATTAGGAGGAGGAGGGGTCTTTTCAGAAAAGTCAGAAGCGGAAATAACCCGCACAGTCATTTCCGGAAATAGCAGCGGATCGCTGGGTGGCGGTGTAGCAATCGGCATTTTGGGTAACGCACATTTTACCAACGTACTGATTACCGGCAATACGGCAGCATTGATTGGCAGTGGCTTTCTAAACACGGCTTCCCCCACCCTCACCAATGTCACGATCAGTGGCAACAGCCCGGCAACTTTAGGTGGCGAATGGCGTAATTCTGCGGGAACAGCTGTAATCCGGAATTCGATCATCTGGGGAAACGGAATTTCAGGAGAGCTCTATGATTACCAGCATAGTCTGGTGCAGGGATATACCACCACCACTGGTAACAATATCAGTGGCGAGACAGATCCCCTGTTTGTAGGAAACGGTGATTACAGTTTACAGCCTGCCAGCCCTGTTATCAACAAGGGGAGTAATGCCCGATTCCCAGGTCTGAGCGCCGTGACAACTGACCTGGCAGGCAATCCGCGGGTATTTGACTATGCCAACGGAGGTGTCATCGATATGGGGGCATACGAACTTCCGGAGAACCCGTTCCCGATTCGGTATGTGCGGGAGACCCCTAGCGGAACTGGCTCGGGCAGCAGCTGGGCCAATGCTTCCGACAACCTTCAGGCGATGATTAATACCACCGGCACGACACAGGTATGGGTCGCCAAAGGTACGTACAAACCAACAACCATGGCAGGCAATGGCACAACCGACCGCGACAAAGCATTTGTCTTGAAATCCAATGTAAAAGTATATGGTGGTTTTGCTGGTACGGAAACAACCCTTGAAGCACGCAGACTGGAACTGACTGCCAACAAAAGTACACTCAGCGGCGATCTGGGTATTGCAGATGACCCTGCGGATAATTCCTACCACGTCGTGTTAGCGGCCGGTGCGCTTGGGAATGCTGAATTAAACGGCTTCACCGTGACGGCAGGTAACGCCGATGGCGGTAGTTCAAACCTTTCCCTGACGGGGCACGGCATCGCACGAAACCTTGGCGGCGGCGTCTACATACATTCCGGTGCCCCTATGTTATCGAATGTCACCTTCTCAGCCAATACTGCAGGCAATGGCGGCGGTATGTACCATAACAACGCAGCACCACTGCTGGACAATGTAACAATAAGCAATAATACAGCCACTTCAAACGGAGCTGGCATGTACAATGCGGCGGGTTCTTCACCTCAGCTTAACGGTGTTTTGATCTCAGCTAATCAGGCAGACGGCCATGGAAGCGGTATGTACAATGCAGCATCCAACCCTGTATTGAACGCTGTATCCCTGAGGGGAAATCTGGCGACGGGAAACGGTGGCGGTATTAACAATGCTTCCGGTTCAAACCCCGTCATTACCAATACGCTCTTCTCCGGCAATAAGGCTAATACTGGCGGCGGTATGTATAGCAACAATGGCTCCATGCCTGTCGTGCGTAACGCTACCTTTGTTTCCAACAGCGCCTCCATCGGCGGAGCCATTTACAATATTGTTTCAGGCACCCGGTTGGCGCTCTACAACTCCATCGTATATGGCAACAGTTCCGGCGTCGTTGATGCAAGCGGGGCCACGGCTTCCGTTATCAACTACTGTAACATACAAAGTTATAGTGGAGGAACAGGTAATATACAAACCGATCCCCTTTTCACGAATACACGCACTTATACCGATGCACCTTTTACCGATGGCATTTACTTCTTGCAATCAGGCAGTCCTGCCATTAATACGGGAGATCCGCAAACGAATGAAAGCGGCTACGCTGTGCAGTCGGGCGACAGAGATCTGGCTGGGAACGTTCGTATTTTAAGTAACCGGGTTGACCGGGGTGCTTATGAATATAACTGTGTGATTTCACCCGCCTCCAATGCCCCGTCGGCATCTCACTGGATTTCACCAGGAAAAAATTACCTTTATACTGCCTGTAACCTGCTCGCGATAGTAGAGCCGACCGGTGCCAGCCAGGTACAAGGATATCTGACCGCCCAAAGCTGGACAGAACAGAACATTGTCCAATACAACACCGGCAGGTATGTTCGCAGGCATTACAACCTCACGCCTGCTGAAAATGCGGAAAACGCAACGGCTAACATCACGCTTTTCTTTACCAAAGAGGATTTTCAACATTACAACGCCAACTTTGGCTCGCAGAACGCGCTTGAATTACCAGTCAATCCTTCGGATGACAAAACAAAGTTACTCGTCGTACAGTATCACGCGGGAGATGGCCAAACGGGTATGCCAGGTACCGACAGAAAGCTGATCACACCTACTTTAGTAAGCTGGAACAGCAATACTCAACTCTGGGAAGTCAAGTTTGCCGTCAATGGGTTTAGTGTGTTTTTCGTAACCGCCCAAAATGCAACTGCCCTACCCGTAACCCTGCTTTCCTTTCAAGCTCAAAAGCAGGAAAGCAACGTGCAGCTAAACTGGCAGACCACCTCTGAGGAAAACGCCTCCCACTTTGATGTGCAACGGAGCATGGATGCCAAAACCTTTGAAACAATAGCCACGATTAAAGCCAGTGGCAAAAGTACCGCGCTAAACAGTTATGGCTATACGGATCATTTTAGCGGCAGCCTTCCATCATTGATCTATTATCGGCTGAAGGCTGTGGATATGGACAATACGTATGCCTATTCAAGAATGGTTTCGGTAAACGGTGATGGGAAGACCAATTTTCTCACCGCCCTGCTCTATCCCAACCCCTCCAATGGAGAAACCACGCTGGATCTGACCGGGTTTAAGGACGATGTCATCATCAGCCTGTACAACCTGCCGGGCCAGCAGATACAGTTGCCGGTAACGTACCAAAACGGAAAGTACCTGCTTAATACCCGCGGACTTACGTCCGGTATTTATCTGATCCATGTTTCAGATGGGCAACACAAGGTGGTCGCAAGGCTCGTTGTGAAGTAACATCCAACGAACTGCCATCAATAGATCATCTTTATCCCCCCTGTTAAACACAAGATTTACAACGCATTATCTTACGCTTAATTCCTGAAAGTATTCAAACATTTACGCTGTCGATTACAATTGGTTAAGGTAAAATCGTATTTTTTTACGACTTAGCCTTAGCCAATTGGTTTAACTAAACAGTCCCACAAACCGGTAAGAGACGCATATCTTGACCTTTATTTGATTGCGTTAAATATCCGTCGGGTTAATAACATAGAAAAGGGTTGTGAAAATTTGAGCAGCCAATTCAGGGTTTTGTTATACAACACAAGTTACAATCCGATTGTAAATGACGGCACCGGCTAACTAAGAACATAATTCATTGAAAATAAGCCCAATTACAACTCCAACCTCACACCAATACGCATTTTCTAAATATCCGTCACCAGTAAAGTTAAGGACGCCGGAACGACCCATGACAATTCTTTGATTTTCCGTATAATCACGGAATGATCTATAACGTTATCATAAATTTGTTTTAATAACTTTTGCCGGAATACCGGCTACTACCGCATTGGCTGGCACGTCCCGGCTAACTACTGCGCCCGCTGCGACAATTGCGTTTTCACCGATTGTGACACCGGGTAAGATCGTCGCCGCTGCTCCGATCCAGGCGTTTCGCCTGATCACGATCGGCTTGGGAATAACCGTTTCACGCGCATTCGGATCAAGGGGATGCGTTTCAGAGGTGAGATTGACCCTGGGACCAATCATTACATTGTCCTCAATTGTTATTCCGCCCATGTCCAAAAAAGAGCAGGCGTGGTTTATGAATACGTTTTTACCAAGCGTAATAAACCTGCCAAAGTTGGTATAAAACGGAGGGAATACAGTCGTTGAGCCGTCAATGGCCATGCCAGTTATTTCGCTCAGCCGTTCCCGCACCTGATCCACATCTGTTGAAGCATTCAATGCAACAGATAGCCGAATCGTGCTGGCAACGGCCTGCTGAAACTGATTATAGCCAGGATCGTCTTTCCGGATAGGCTCACCGGCCCTCATCCGATCGAAAATATCTTTTTCTTTTAACTGATTATGCATATCCATTGATGTTTTGCACTCATTCAAAGGTAACTGTTACGCTTCCGGAACCAACTGCCGCCGCCAACCCGGCAGGATCATCGATGCGTCCGAGCTTCGTATAACTGTAAGGCGTCGGAAATGATTGATAGAAAAGAACAAGCGTATTGGAGCCATAGAGCATCAGGTCGCCGGTATGGATGGTTCCGGGATTTGAAGAACTGGTCGGCAGGTTGGTTGGGAAACGATAAAGTTTTTCATTCCCATTTAATTCACTCATGGAAACGGTCATAGGTAATCTGGCTTTAAAAGCAGTTGTCGCCTGATTATTAAGGAGCGTTGCCGTGAACGTTTTAGTACCGATCCTGATTTTAAGCTGGCTGCTCATCGTATCACTGTTGTTGGTTTCCATATTCGTATTTGGTATTGTCATGCTGTTCGTTTTACAAGCCAGACTTCCTGTCAACAGCATGCAGAGTCCAGACAAAATAATCAGCGCGTTTTTCATCATTTCAGTTTTTTAAAAATCTCTAACATGGTTTGTTCGTCGAGTGCAGTCATATCGATCAATTTTAATGACTTTACCATTTTTAGCGTCGTTGTTTTGTAGTGCAAAAAATGCGGCGTTTTCAAATGCGACTGGTAAGCACCACTGTCGGCATAGATTTCAACAATCCTGATCTGGGTTGGCTGCTCCTTACTGTACATTGGAAAAATGGCCAGTACACCCTGCTCCTTCTCAACGGATGCGGCTGCTTCCTCTTTCAGAACCGCATTATATTCGTTTAGATGCTCTGCCAGGATTTCAATTTCTGAAATACGCACCATCATCCCGGCTTCAACGACGGGTACCGCAGGCTTTGCAATTGCCTTTCTTAAGGAGTTTGCCTGCGTTCTGCTGACAAACTTTGCAATCAATTCCGCAACTTCCAGAAGTTGGTTTTCAGTAATACCGGTGTTGATACCCATTTTTACATGGGATTGCAATTGTGATACAACGCCCGGCATGGCTGCAAGGGCCGAAATGGTTACAAGCTCCCGCTGCTGAAAGGTTAGCACTTCGCTTTCGAAAATGTCAGCAAACAGATGCTCTTTCAGGAAGGTATCGATTCTGGGGGCAAATACGCCAAATCCCGGCGCTGGTTTTGACTGGGGCATTTTGGTCAATTCTTCCAACACTTTTCTGCCCTGTTCGTACGGATCCTGAGCCCCGTTTTGTGAAACAGCTGGCTTTCCTGGCTTGTCCTTAATGCCATTGGCTTTTCTTTTATCGAGCACATCCATGAGTGTGCTGATGGCATTCAGACTTCTTGGAAAACCACAATAGGCATACAGCTGCACAAGCATTTCCTTGGTTTCCTCGACGGTCAATCCTGCATCCAGGCCAGCGTTCAACGGCTTGGACAGATTTTCCAGATCCCCGGCGGCAGTCAATGCAGAAATGGCTACCATGCTTTGTTCCCGGGGGCTTAACGCATGTTTCTGGATTGTATTCGTTTGTGCTTTCATCACGGTGGTACCCAACATAAACACAAAAATTAGTATTCCTGAAAGCGGTTTGTTTCGGTTCATTCCTGACAATGTTTACGGCCTGTTAATGGCTAGGTAAATACCTAATTTAACGATTTGCTTCATTACTATACGACTTTGTCTATCATTTTGTATCACAAAGGTCGGTCATCGGACCCGGTCCATTTTTACACAGGCTACTGGTTTATTTACCACTTTTACTGATTTGGGGCATTATAATAAATTCCATGTGCCAGCATGACTATATTTGAAGTGTAATTCGCTGGCATATGGAACAAGTAGAGAGAATAGATACCGTGAAGCAGTACAACAATTGGGTGGGAGCTGATACGCTGCATCCCTTGGTCAGTGTGGTCAATTTTAACGAAATACCTACCGTACAATATTTCAGACGCCTTATGGGCGTTTATGCGGTGTTTCTAAAAAATATTAAGTGCGGCGATATGATATATGGTTGCCAGCCGTACGACTATGAAGACGGCACGCTGGTATTTGTTTCTCCGGGACAGGTATATGGAATTGACAGTAAGGGAAAAGTTACCAAACCATCAGGTTATGCTTTGGTTTTCCACCCGGATTTGATTGCAGGCACACATTTAGGAAAAATCATCAAAGAATATTCGTTCTTTTCCTATGCGGTAAACGAAGCTTTGCATTTGTCAAAGAGAGAGAGACACACGATTGTCGATTGCTTTGAAAAGATCAGAACCGAGATAGACCAAAACATTGACAAACACAGTAAAACACTCATCGTTTCCAACATCGAATTATTTCTCAACTACTGTATGCGGTTTTACGACCGGCAGTTTATCACACGCAGCAATGCGAACAAAGATATTCTGGTACGTTTTGAAGATTTACTAAACGATTATTTTAAATCGGGAAAGGCGCAAACATTAGGTCTGCCAAGTGTAGCGTACTGTGCCGAAATGCTCTATCTGTCTCCCAACTATTTTGGCGACCTCATTAAAAAGGAAACAGGAAACACGGCCCTGGATTTTATCCAAACAAGGCTAATTGACGAAGCAAAGGTAAAAATCTTTGAAGCCCATACTTCATTGGGCGAAATTGCCTTCCAACTTGGCTTTAAATATCAGCAGCATTTCACCCGCCTTTTTAAACAAAAAACCGGTGTTACGCCCAATGAATACCGGAGTTTAATTTAAGTTGCTTTCTTTTCACAAAAACGGATAAAAGCTTCACTCGACGGTTTTTGTCCATTCTTTTAATTTAACCCCATAGTAAAATTATGGTGCTAATTATTTTTCCTCAAAACAGCTAAGCGACCCGGATAATCTATTCATACATCTTGTCTCTCTACCGAAATATATGTTTTGAGCACATACTTCCAGGGTACAAAGAGGATAGGTAAGATCACCAGGACAAATGCAGCTGTCATTCCTTCTGCCGGGGAACCGGCCAGCGTACCTGAATTCCATAAAGGGTATGCCACCATCATCAGCCAAATCAGCTTATAGGAAATTTCCAGGAATAAAATAGGTAGCAGTTTTAATGGTTGCAATATCCCTAAAAAAGCCAGGAGCGAGAAAGATGCCCAAACAGACCATGCCATCGCTTCATTAGACTCCCATACTCCTGTATGGGTGAAAATATAAGTCCAAACATCCTTGCCAAGAACAAAGAACATCAATAGGTACAGGAGCCTTAAGCAATAAATATTGATCAGTGGGACTCCCTGCCAAAGTTTAGCATTGGATCTAAACAGTGAAATGATTCGCTCGACTAATTTTCCGGTGTTCATGGCGTTGTTTGATTTGTTACCTTTCAATTTAGACAACTGCCTGATCAATAGCGACTACAATTATTATGAGTGGTTTGAACTAAGGATGGGAGTACTATCAATTAATCGCTCTCCATAAAAATTATTTCATATCTTTAATTCTCTCCCTAATTTCCAATGGTAAAAGCTGTGGATCAATCTTGTCAGTGAGAGCTTGAAACTTTTTCGCACTATCCATTTGCATTGCTTCCAGGTATGCAAAAGTCAACTTTGAGCAGGTTTCTCCCCTCGAAGAATCAAGCTGATACGACCGCCTGAAATAAAATATGCAGCTATCAAGTTCCTTTCTATCACTGGTTTGCATATAACTATTGCCATACGCCTGACCTGTAGATGCCCATACAAGCGGATTAACCGGGTTGAACCCAAGTGATTTTTTGAATAACGGAAGTGCTTCTTTATGCTTTATATTGTTACCGAGTAGGTTTCCAAAACCCCAGTATACATCTGCGTTCATGCTGTCCAATAGCCACGCCTGGTTAAAACGCATCATCGCAGTGTCTTTGACGTTTTGATTAAAGTAATCCCACGCTCTTGCAACCCGATCTTGTGCTGCCTTTTTTCTGTCACCTTGAAACGCTGCGCTCATTTCCGTAATGAAAGCTACATCCGCCGCAAACTGTTCCGGGCATTTAACAGAATTTCCAAACATTGGTAGTCAATTAATTTGCTCAGGACAGTTTGAAATCCTGGTGCAAGAGGCAGAAACATACTGTAAACTTAGCAGAATCTGTATTTTAATTAATGGGCAACTGGATTGCATATAGACTAAATTTGCCATGAAGATAGTCCAAAATAAAAAATGCCAAGCATATACGCATTTTTAAATTTAAAGATTGGATTATATCTTAAAAACCTTCCTTAGTGAACCTTATAGCCGGCAGTATAAGCACAAAACTTTAATACGGGAATCTGAGGTTTTGTGAGAATAGATTATACGTACAGACCATTTTAACAAATCAATAACAGTACCTATTCTCGGTCAATAAAGATTGGTAAATTATAGAGAGATAAAATTGGTCTTCCTGAAATTCTATCCATGAATATGACCATTGGATTTAACACAGTCTTAACTAACCCTGGTTTCCTAATACGGTAGTTATTTACAGGATCTCATAAAAACCACCCATCCAGAGTTGGGGTTACACACTTTTTTAATTTATAGGGCCTGATGCAATTATACATTCCAACGAATTTCTTTCAAATCTTGTCCCAGGTAAGTACTTTCACTTTACACAAACAACGCCATGAAAACCCGTAACCTTTCATTGCTTTTAACCTTATCTCTCACAACTTTGCTATGCTCATGCGTGGATGAAGACAATGAGCGGGGCGTGATCTGCACGGAAGAATTCAGATCTGCATTACTAAATGTGCCCGGTGATCCGTTGACAGAATCTTACTCGATCCGGTTGTCCAACGCAGACACGATCCGCCACTTAGCCAATTCCGATCTGAGGCCCGGCTATTACCTTGTCCTAGATGACAACTACCAGCCGAAACTAGAAAACCAGCAGGATACTTTCCGATTCATAGGCAAACGCGGCAGCGAAGTAGTCGTTTCCGAGGATTACATTTTCAAAGCCGACAAGTGTCACATTACCAAAGTGAGCGGCAAATGAGAGCTTTGAGTTTTCCATGATGCCCCGTTCCGAAGCTGCATTCACAGCAGTGTTACCTGAATAAGCTCAACTGCTTTCCGAATCTCAGATATACTGGAGAATTCGGAGCCACTGATCACCACAATCCGGAAGTTGAAGTCAGGCTGTTTCGGCTGAAATGGACTCGCTTAAATAAATGGTTAACAATTATTTAGCACATGCTGGACGAATGTCTACTGATGGTCAATGCTTCCGAATTCTCCAAATACCTACACCGGCGAGTATATTTTTCAGAAAAGGTATATTTTCAACCCTTCGATATTGACCATACTCAAAGATGCCACAGCGATTTATTCGAGGCATAACAAGTCTAAGCAATGCAAATGGCAAACAACAATAGATAAAGAATCCTTTTCATAAAGTTAATATTGTTTTGGTTTTTGTAATATCTTTTCCTATTTCATATTCCTTCTGACTTGAATGAAGGGAAGTAATTGACTTATGAACTATAAAGAAACCAAACCGCATCCAGCCTTAGGTGACTATATTGATGCCTTTTGGATCACAACAAACAACGAAAGCAGCCCGATATCCGAAAAAATTTTACCTGACGGCTGTGTTGACATCATTTTAAATCTGGGCGAGGATTGTAAGACCGACAATGGACGCTTCGATATTAAAAATGGGGAAACCTGTTTGGTGGGAACGATGCGACAATTTAAAATAACTGAATTGAAAGCTGAAACCAAACTTTTGGGTGTACGCTTCAAACCATCGGCCTTTTCCGCATTCTATAAATTCTCCTCGCTGCATGAGGCAACCGACAAAACCATCGGGTTTGAGAAAAAACTATCCCCCGACTTCGGTCAGGTTATTACCGGCTCCTTCGATTATCTCAATCAGTTCTTTATTGAAAAGCTAGTTCCACATCCAACACCTATTCTTATGCAGGTGATAGCCGACATTGAAAAACATAAGGGCACAATCAGTGTGTTTGAATTGGCAAACAGGCATTTCACCACGGTAAGGCAACTAGAACGGCATTTCAAACAGCATATTGGGGTCAGTCCCAAGGAGTTCATTAACATAATTCGCTTTCAGTTTGTGCATGCTGCGATCCGGGAAAAATCATCCGGAAAAAGCATGTTAGAGATCGCCTTTGAACATGGTTATTACGACCATGCCCATTTGGCCAATACCATAAAACACTACACGGGAGTTACGCCTACCGAGCTATAAATTTTGTCGTATTTTTCCAAAGTTTGGATAAGCATTGTCAATTACATTTGCATAAACAATCTAAAGACATTATGGAAAACATTCCTGCACAGAACAAACTAAGGCACGCACAAATCCAGTACATCGAATTTCTCTCGAAGGACATTCAACTGATCAAAAGATTTTATACAGAATGTTTCGATTGGACCTTTACTGACTTTGGCCCTGATTACACCGCTTTTGAAGGCGACTATGTTGATGGTGGTTTTACTTCGGGCAACCCCGCAAAAGGAAGCATATTAGTCGTCCTTTATTCAGAGGATATCGAAACGACCCGGCAAAATATTATTAAAGCTGGTGGTGTAATAGCGAAGGACATTTTCAGTTTCCCTGGTGGCAAACGTTTTCAGTTTATAGATCCGGATGGCAATGAGCTGGCGGTCTGGTCTCAGTAAACCACCCAATTTAACTAGTATAAAAAGGACAGCGAGTTTAATGAAGATGCCATGGCTGTGGCAAAGGATTTGCAAAATTTAAAGAAGATATTAGAACACTAGACAATGCTTTTTTGAAATACTTGGTACTCGAAGGTAAGATCAATATGCCCCATGATTTCTCTGAACTTTTTGCGGCCTGGACGGGGCCCTATCCGAACCCCTAATACGATTTCTGACATTTCCGGATACCCTGAAAATCGTGCAGCGGATAAGATATATGATTTTAAATAATCGGTCTTTCAGGTATTTCCAGCTTATACCCCTTCCCATGAACATTCGTTATTCTCAGTTCAGGATCATGGCTTAATTTCTTTCGAAGTTTCGACACAAACATGTCCAGGCTGCGACCGGTGAAGACCCCTTCGTTGATCCAGACTTCCTGCATCAGCGTTTCGCGGGGGATCAGTTCACCGAAATTTTTGTGGAGCAACTCCAGAACCTTGCATTCTTTGTCCGTAAGACTAATCACCTCGCTTCCCAAAAGCAAGCGCTGCCCCTTCACGTTAAATAAAAAACTTCCGAGCGCAGCCAATTCCGGAACGGACTCTTTTATTATAGCGTAGTTTTGATTCTGCCCGGGCACCGGTTTTAAATTTTCCCAAAAACGCCCAATCAACAAGGTAACACCCAGCAACACCAGAATGCCGCCATAAACCACGTGGATTAATGGATAGTCAAAGGTTGTCGTTTTTAATTCTTCAAGTTTTGGATTGACTTCCTTAGGATCCATTTTAACGGACTTGAGTTCTTCAGCCCGTTGGTCAAAGGCTGCCGTTTTAAATTCTTTAAGTTTTGAATTGACTTCCTGAGTACCCACTTTAACTGATTCAGTCAGCTGGTCGATGTCAGCTTTCTTCTGTTTTACGTTCTCATAAAAATCCGGAAAGGCAAATTCGATCGTGTAACAACCCCGGGGCTGACTTCTGCCGCTGCAAGCCAGGATGTCTGGCGAGGTATTATTGACCTGGAAACCATAGACGATGCCGCCTTTCATGCAATCATGTACTGTAACGGTGTAACCAGAAGGGAACTCTGTTTTGGGAAGTAAGCCCTGTGACAGCACCATGAGCGAATCGTGGTTAAAAACGAATTCATTTTCGAACCTGAGCAGAAATGTGCCTTCTTTAATCTCGGTAACAGGCAATACACGTGAGGTTGAGTCACCAGCCTGCTGCAGCAACCGATGACCAGCTTGACGGATAATGAGGTTTATTTGCTTCGCCCTGATGTCTCGGCTGGAACGTTCTGTGAAAGACGAGGCGATAAAAAAAATAGCAAGCATCACCGTGGCAATGCCGGACCCCACCACCAACCGGTTAGTGAAAAAGCCAGTAAAAGCAGAATTTACACGCATTTACATTTCTTTTTACAATTGATTTACAAGGAGCAGCAACCCGGGTGCCTACATTTGGATATGTAAAGTTAAAAACAATTTTATTCTATTATTTCACCAAACCAATTTTAGTCATGAAAATCCATAGCCTTGCTTTTTTGCTCCTTTTCCAATTCTCATTTGCCTTTGATCAGGCTTTGGAATTCCCACAGTCGTCCTCACTCCCGGATAGTAAGCAAAAACAAAAAAGGGATAAGGCAGGAGCTGCAAACATCATTTTTAAGTCTACAGATGACGGACAGACATGGCAGGACATCAGCGAAGGACTGCCTGAAAATTTGTCGGAAAATGGTATTCCTAGAGAAGGTTTCTATGCAAATGATAATGGAATCTATCTGCATACTGGAAATGAGATGTATCACAGCAAAGCAAATTCCAGAACTCCTTTTTGGGAAAAAGAGATTTCTCCAGACAACCTTGGCAGCATTGTCCCTGGTAGGACCGGAATGCTTGCATTCAATTACAGTGGCCAGTTTTTACAAAAAATAAACGGAACGAGTGTATGGTCGCCTATATACACGAATTTTCCAGGAAAAGGGGTACGCACCGTTTTTAAAACTGCCGGAGGCACAGTTTTCATCTGCTCCGACTCCAGCCTTTCTAAATCCACCGACGGTGGAGAAACCTGGAAACATTTTCATACTGAAGGCTGGGTAAGGACATTTGTAGAGTCAAACGGTGTACTCCTGGCAACCAGCCAGAGGGGGATAATAAGATCAACCGATGATGGTGAAAGCTGGGAGTCGGTGATTAGCGAGGGCGGTGTTGGCATCACTGTAGAACGTATCAAAGGTGGATTTGCCGCGATCACTTGCAATACAGAGACGGAGACCAGAAGAGTACGGACATCATACGACGGTGGTAAAACCTGGCAGCCGATCGATGCTGACCTCCCCCCAAGCCTCTATATTGCCTCAATTACCGAGGTTGGTGCATACATGTTCTGTGGTCATCCTGCCGGGATTTATAGATCGTCAGACAAGGGAAAAACATGGCAACTGTTACTGCCTGCTATACAAGATAAAGTCTTCAACTTATCTGTTTCTGGCAACGTGATTTATGCCATACCAAGAGGTGGAGGATGTTGAAAATTCATGAGAGCAATTCTAAAATTTATGCCCAGTCATATGGAAGATCCCCATTTCTTTAATGAAGGCCTTGCATTAGCAAAAACAAAGACACCCGATTGAAAATCGGGATAAGCATGATATTTTTTCAACTTGAAATAATTCAGCGGTTGAAAGGTAGAAATTCATAGGAGTTCTATCATCGTATGATCCAAAACAAAAAAAGGAAGAGTGATGGCTACCCGGTAACGTAAGGTCATGAATAAAACAGTTATTTAGTTTTGACGATGTTCAGTTTATTGATTTGAATTGGCCCGGAATTAATGGCAGTTAGCAGCCATTTTCCCTGGTTGGCACCTTTGAAAAAAGTGCTTTTCCGGGCGTCCCCCTGGATCATTAACCCACTTTCCGAGCAACTAACAGATTTAAAATCTCCTTTACCGTTACCTAGCAGCAGCAGTCCGGTCGACGCTTTCTGCCTGCCCATATTTACTTCATTGGGATAAAAATTACCGGTCAATACCACATCCTGATGTCCATCTGCATTCACATCCCCAGTCACAATCCCGAATACCGGCGATTTTTGCGCCTCAACAGACAATGCATGGACCATAAAATTTCCGTTGCCGGTGTTTTCAATGTAGGCACTTTGCAGGTAAGTCGCTTCGGCGCTGTGCGCGCCTTTTAGCTCCTCATTGGAAAGCAGTTCGTCGAAAGTTACTTTGGCATAGTCGGCATAATGCGGGAATTTTCTGCGAAACTGGATCACCTGCTGATTCAATGCGTCGCGGGGAACACTTGGATAACGTTTACCCTGAATAAAATAACCCATTAATGGATCGAAAGTGCCATCACCGTTGAAATCCTTCGCTACGATTTTGATTGGTTCTTTTTGTGAAGCACGGTAAAAAGTATTCAACCCTTCATTCCCCGCAATGAAATCAATGTCGCCGTCGTGATCAAAATCGCTGGCAGCCAAACTGTTCCACCAGCCGGTAAACTGGTTTAAGCCGTTCGCTGCTTTTTGTGAATGCAATGATCGACCTTTTTTATTTTCAAAAATCCTGATAGGCATCCACTCCCCTACAAGCACGAGATCATCAAATCCATCCTGATTGATATCTGCCCACAAAGCGCTGCAAACCATACCAATATCGAGTAGCTCCGGGCAAAATTCCGAGGTTACATTGGTAAAATGCGGCTCGCCCCCTTTGGAATCGTTCCTAAGCAGATAGCTGCTGGCAGGCAGCGGATATTTGCCCGGAATGCTGCGACCGCCAATGAAAATATCCAGATCGCCGTCTTTGTCAAAATCGTTGGTTACTATGCAGGAGCTGCTTAATGAAAGTTCCGGTAATGCTGTATTGCGTGCGGGCTGGAAGTTTCCGGTGCCATTATTTAAATACAATTGAACTTTGTAAAATGCTTTTTCGGTCACCGGCAGCTCATTTCCTCCATTTGATACCAGTAAATCCAGGTCCCCGTCCTTATCCGCATCCAGGAAAACGGCGGCGGTGTTTTCATGTAGAGAATCCTGGGAAACGATGCGTTTTTCAAAATGGCCTCCCGCTTTTTGCAGAAAAATAGTGGGCTTGCCTGCCCGGTAACTTCCTCCGGCAAAAATATCTTCCAAACCGTCGCCATTCACATCGCCAGTCGCAATTACAAAGCCGCTTTTTGATAACATTTTGTGCATGGTTGCCGTCTGCTTGAAATCGACAAAATTGCCCTCAGAATGCTTAAAGTCGAGATTTAAATGATTGGTAATATCCGTAAAATAGGATTGCTGTGGCTTTGGCAAAACAGATTTCCCGGGTTCTATTGCTTTTTTCTGGTTTAGAACCAACCGCTTGTTTGCCTTAATTTTGTACAGTTTTTGAGATTTCCCTCCGGGCCAGACTACTTCCAGACTATCGATCTGTTTTTTATCCCCAATACCAAAATGTACTACGGGATCCACAGACGATTGGAATCCTCTCACCACACTCAGCTCGGCATATTGCGGATCTTTACCAGTCCAAATTGTTACCTTACTGCCAATTCCGGAAAGGTTACCTTTTTCACCCTTCAATGTAACGTTCAGAAAATTTGATTTCCCTTTTTCTCTGCTGTTGTTTTGATAGATAAAAGCTTCTGAATCAATATTATTAACAACTAAATCCAGATCTCCGTCGCCGTCCATGTCTGCATAGGCGGCCCCATTGGAGTAGGAAAGCTTGTCGAGTCCCCAATCGTGGGAGGCATTAAAAAAAAGTAAGGTTACCCGTGTTTTGGTAGGCATAGTTGGCAATCTGCACCTCCGGTACCTTTTTGATCAGTTCCAATGCATTTTGCTGCTTGAAATCGTTGGTGCCAAAATTTGAAAAATCCTCCTTAAACTGGATAAAATCGCGGTCGGTCACGTCGCGACGGTATCCATTGGTGATGAAAATATCTTTCTGTCCGTCATTGTCAAAATCCGCAATGAGCGGTGCCCAGCTCCAATCGGTTTTTGCAACACCCGCCAGCAAACCGATCTCACTAAACATCGGCACCCCGTTCTGACCTTGACCGGGCGTTGCACCGAGGTTAAGCTGCAGCACATTCCGCATGTACTGAAGCTGATAACCGTATTGAGCCGAAATACTCATTTCCTTACGGTCATAATCCTGCCCGGCAAGCATCTTTTTTTGGCGGAAATTATCTTCCGGAAGCATATCCAATTGGAAAATATCCGGGTAAGTATCATTGTTGATGTCGGCTACATCCAGCCCCATGCCATACAAACTCGTATGTGTGGTTGCTTCCCGGATTGCATTGTTAAAAGTAGGTACTCCGACATTTTTTAAACCATTGTTAAGATAAAGTATATCGCTGCTGATGAAGTCATTGGAACAATAAATATCCGGGTAACCATCCTTATTCAAATCACTTATTGCCAGACCAAGTCCAAGTCCTTCGTATCTTACACCTGCATCTTTTGAAATATCAGTAAAAACCGGGATCCCATTTTCACCGGTACCTTCGTTGCGGTACAGCTTGCCGGTACTCGGATAAGAGCCGTCGTTGTAAGTTTGCCGCAGGTAATTTGGATTTTGAAGATCGGGTGCTGAATTCATCATATAAGCATCCAGGTCACCGTCGAGATCAGCATCGAAGAAGGCTGTTTGAACGGTGAACGATGCGGCGTTCAAACCAAACGCTTTTGCCATTTCACGAAACCGTGGCTGTTTGTTGCTGTCTAAACCCTGGTTCACAAAAAGTAAGTTTTCGGAAGTCGCAGGGTCCGCAGACGAGCTCAATTTGGGATGCCGGGCAACGCTTACGTAGATATCCAGCAAGCCATCCTGATTGATATCAACCATGGAAATCCCAGTACACCAGCGTGCTGTTCTCACACCAGCCGCTTCTGTAATGTCTTCAAACGCCCATTTTTTTGAAAGTGTATCGATTTTACTGAGGTACAACCGGCAGCTAACCTGGTTCCCGCCAAAGAAAATATCAGGCTTGCCATCATTATTCACATCCCCGATTCCGACGCCCCCACCATTGTAAAAATTGGTAAATGTGAATGGGTTAATGGAATCGTTAGGGTTCAATACATTAGAAAAAGTAATGCCGGTTTCTTCTGAATTGTGCGAAATAAAAAGAGTCTCCTGCTTCTTTTGGCAAGAAAGAAGCAGGAGGAAAAAGATGAATGAGTAAAACGAAATCTTTTGCATGAAATTTAAATGCTGCTTAATACCCCGGATTCTGGTCCGCCGGTTCGATTTTGGCGTTGTTATCTACCTCCTGTTGCGGAATCGGCAGTAGTTCGATCTTGTTGGCCTGGAAATAAGTCAGGGGTTCAGCTTTCAGCTTACCTAGTTTCCGCCATCTCAAAATATCCATGTTCCGGATCTGTTCGCCGCTTTGCTCCACGCGTCTTTCATGGACGATCGCTGCGAAGACCTGATCTTTTGTCGAAACAGGAAATTTTGCAGTCGGATAGGCGGGCATACTTACGCTTTTACGGGCACGGATCATGTTCAGGTATTTGACAGCCTCGGAAATATTTCCCGCCTCATTTTCCACTTCAGCCAGCGACAGGATCGTTTCCGCAAATCGCATAATTCGCTGGTTGATAGCTCCGGTCAAAAACGATTCGTTCATTTTATACATAAGCGAGTATTTTTGCCAGCTCACTTTCAGGGTGACGCCATCTACCACCGATGAGTTCCCGTTCTGTTGCCCATCGGTCAGCGTATTGGCACCTTTGTTGTATTTTTCGCCGGTAAAATAAAAGGAGTCGTCGTAACGCGGGTCTGTCTTGGCATCGCCTTTCGCAGTTTTTTCAAATTCCGACAGCAGACTGTTCGAAGGGATCACGTTACGCCATCCTATGGCCGAATATTCCTGAGTACGCACCGTTTCGGTTCCAGCCGTAGCACCGTTTCCATCGCCGTCCCAGTTGTAAACCCCACCCGAAGGAGCGAAGTTGACCTCGAAAATTGACTCACTGTTGAACTCCGTTTCTTCCAGGAAATTGTCGTTATAGTTGTCAACCAGCGCATAAACCCCTGAATTGTATACTTTCAGCAGCTCGGTCTTTGCATTGGCATAGTCGCCTTTTTGCAAATAAGCCCTTGCCAGCAACATTTGCGCTGCACCTTTGGTTACACGCCCCTGATTGGCTGCATCATAAGTTACCGGCAAATCAGCCTGGATTGCCTGCAATTCAGAGATCAGGTAAGCATAAACATCTTCGACCGGGGACTTTGCCAGACTCCCGTCTACGGTCAGGACATAATTTTTGTAAAGCGGCACTGCGCCCCACATGCTGACCAGTTCGTAATAAGAGTAGGCCCTCAAAAATCGGGCTTCTCCAAGCAACCTCTTTTTGTCTGCATCGGCAAGGTCCGTCACTTTTTCGGAGTTGTCCACCACTGCATTGGCACGGTGTATCATCCGGTAATAAGCAAGCCACACCGTTCCCATTACCGAGTTTCCGGTATCGTGGGTGCCGAGCAGCAACTGGTTACGCGGTGTTTCCAGCTGTCCACCACCTGCTGCGACATCGTCGCTTCGCAGGTCGTGTAAGAAAAACCATTCCCTGGCAACCAGGTTATTGGCTTTAAGCATGGAATACACACTGGTAACACCACTGCTTAGTTCCGTACCATTTTTGTAGTAACCTTCCACAGTCACGCCATTGGGGTTCGTCTTTTCAAGCGTATCATCGTTACAGGCAAATACGATCCCGAACAATAGGGCATAACTAGTAATTAGTCTCTTTTTCATTTCAGTTTCTTGATAAAAGATTCAATGTCAAAATCCTACACTCAAACCCACTTGTAAGGTCCTGGGCTGTGGATACATCCCATAGTCGATCCCATTGATCAGCTGTGTTCCCGAATCGGTAGATGATCCGTTCACCCCAATTTCAGGATCCAGCCCCGAGTACTTGGTAAAAGTCAGCAGGTTGGTCGCCGAAACATAAAAGCGCGCTTTTGTGATCGTTTCCCTGGTCAGTGCCGAAAGTATCTTGGCTGGTATCGTGTAACCGATGCTGATATTTTTAATCCGCATATAAGATCCGCTTTCGATAAAACGATCGCTCGAACGGCTGTTGTTGTTTGGATCACCGCTTATTGCCCTTGGCACGTCTGTGTTGGTATTACTTGATGTCCAGGCATTTAACACGTCCGTTCCGGCATTAAACAACCGTAACATCCCCTGTTCAATAACCTTTGTTCCATTGTAGATCTTATTGCCCTGCACACCCTGCAGATACAATGTGAAATCGAAGTTTTTAAAGCTTCCACCAAAATTAGCACCGTAGCTGAATTTTGGTATAAAACTGCCATTATAAGCCCTGTCAGAAGCATCGATTTTACCATCGCCATTCAAATCTTTAAACCTGATATCTCCTGGTGCAGCCTGATCCTGATACTTGGTCTTGTCATCCCCATCCAGCGCATTGGCAGCGTTGATTTCAGCATGGTTCTGGAAAATACCGTCTACCTGCCATCCAAAGAAGGATTGAATCGGATGTCCTGTTTCGGTTTTAGTGATATCAAAGCCTCCGAAATCTGAATTGGCACCTGAGAAGAGCGTAGCGCTCGGAGTAGCAAGGCTCAGCACTTTGTTTCTGGTTATATCAAGATTAGCAGAAGCATTCCACTTGAAATCACCGTCGTTTTTACTGTAACCCAGTTGGAATTCGTACCCCCAGTTTTTCATGCTTCCAATGTTGGACAAAGGTGAGGTCGAGTAACCCACAGAATTGGGGATCGGTACCTGGAGCAATAGTCCGTCGGTATTCCTCTTGTAGGTTTCGGCCGTGAATGTGACGCTGTTGTTAAATAACGCCAGGTCAATCCCTAAGTTGGTCATGGTAGTGCTTTCCCATTTCAGCTGCGTATTGGCCAGGGAACTAAAATACGAGCCTAGTACTTTGTTTCCGCCAAATACATAATTACTGTTATCCGCCGAAACCAGGGATTGCCACGCATAGCTACCGATCCCGTTAAAACCAGTCTGTCCGTAGCTGGCCCGGATTTTCAGTTCAGAGATCTGTGGGACCGATTTCAGGAATTCCTCCTCGCTGATGCGCCATCCCAATGACAGCGATGGAAAGGTACCCCATTTGTTTCCTGGTGCGAAGCGGGACGAACCGTCACGGCGAATGGAGCCGCTCAACAGGTATTTTCCTGCATATTCGTAGTTCAGACGTCCTACATAAGAAATCAGTGAGCTTTCGTCCAGTGAGCTGGTGGCAGTTGGATTGGATACCCCCTGCAATTCATCGATATCGTTATTGGGTCGGTATCCGGACCCGTTCAGCGTATTGGCACGAAAAGTTTGCTTGTCCACAATTGCAGTGACATTCAGTTGGTGTTTGCCAAAAGTTTTTTCAAAGGTCAGCTGATTGGTCAGTACCGGCGAAAAATAGTTGGTACGGCTGTCGCGGATTTCATATTGGGAGCGCGATTTGAACCCATCATTATAAATAGGGAACCGATTGGTGGTGGTCGCTGAAACTACATCTGCGCCAAAGCTAAAACGGTATTTCAGGAAGCTGGCTATTTTTACCTCGGCAAAAATAGAGCCCAGCAATTTCAAACGCTGATTACGGGTAACATCCATCAATGCAATGCGGACCGGGTTATCCGGATCACTACCATCGGCTGCTGTCGGCGAGCTGTAACCACCTGGTTTAGTAGGATCTGTAACAGGCCAGTAAGGCAGGTTCCGTATCATTTGCATCACTGCGGTACGGCCTCCGCCAAACCCTTGTTCTCCGCGTGATTTATCGTAGGAAACGGTTAATGTCTGGCCAATGTTCAGAAATTTGGTAACCTGGTGATCCGAATTAAGACGAACGTTCGCACGCTTGTAATTGGTCCCAATTAAAATACCTTCCTGGTCAAAATAACCCGCAGAAGTAAAGAAACGAGAAACATTATTGCCTCCGGAGACCGATATCTGATGCTGCTGAATCGGTGCGCTGCGAAACATAACGTCCTGCCAGTTGGTATGCGTTTGCGCGAAAGTCTGCGTAGCACCCTGGTAAACAGGCTGGTTCAGGTCAGACAGTCTGCCCGGCATGGCAATGCCAGCATTTCCAAGCAGTGCCGTCGCATATTGAATGTATTGATCCGTATTAAGGACATCAAGTTTTTTCCAGGCGGATTGTGTGCCAAAATAGGTGTCCAGGTTAACATGTAACTTACCGTCTTTCGACCCTTTTTTGGTTGTAATAATGATCACACCATTGGATGCTCTCGAACCGTAGATCGCCGCCGAGCTCGCATCCTTCAATACCTCCAGTGATTCAATGTCCTTAGGATCCAGGTTGTTCAGATCACCTGCCGGGATCCCGTCAATCACGTAAAGAGGGCCCGACGCGTAGTTAATAGAGCCGATACCCCTTATACGTACAATAGGAGTTTGGCCGGGACTACCATTATTGACAACCCGTACACCAGGCACACGTCCCTGCAAAGCCTGCTCTGCACTGATAACCGGTAATGCAGTCAGTTCTTTTGGTGACACCGAAGAAACTGCTCCGGTAAGTGAGGATTTCTTTTGTGTGCCATACCCGATGACGACAATTTCTTCCAAAGCCTGGTTCTCGGCGGATAGCACAATATCAATCCTGGTTTTTGTCCCCACTAGTACTTCCTGCTTTTTAAAGCCTATAAAACTAAATACGAGTACACTGCTTTCAGAAGGAACAATAAGCGAATAATCCCCTTTCGCGTCTGTGGTTGTTCCTATACTACTCCCTTTTAAAGTAACATTCACTCCTGATAAGGTCTCTCCGTTGTCAGCGGTCACCTTCCCTACTATTTGTTGGTCTGCACTTTTTGCGGCACACACAGCCTGTATTGACAGCACCAGCAGCAAGCCGAACGACCAGCTCAACCAACTTTCCCTAAAAAGAGAAAGGATTTGTAGACAATTCTTCATAGATTAAATGTTAAATGTTAAAACGACACCTATTAAACAATGCAAAAAAAACTTTTCGGGATACTCCCGTCCGCATAGTATTGACAAATGCCCGCCTCTACCGAGATCGTCCGGCAACCTTTGACAAATTTTTCAGCGATTATGCTCAAAATGACAATATATTTTTCGACTGCTGTGCTTCTGTATTATTAGAGATAATGACCTGTCATTTTTCCGATAATATTTTTAACTAACCGCTGAACAAATGTAGATCAACCAGGGAGTTTGAAGTGAGAACATTTGTAAAAACAAATGTAACAAATGTTCAAAATGTGTCTATTTCATAAAAAATCAGGTATAAAATTGGACAGTACGATGCCAATTCCTCAAAAGAAGGTGTTTTTAACCATTGTCATTCTGGTGATATTCTGTATCGGTTCTGGTAGCCCGGTCAACGCCAAAGACGACCAGCCTAAGTTCACCGCGCTTACTTCCATGGATGGGTTATCATCTAACACAGTGCATACGATTTTGAAAGACCGCTATGGCTTACTCTGGTTTGGTACCGACGATGGCCTCAATAAATATGATGGGACCGAATTCACTGTTTACAGACACAACCAGGCAGATCCGGCAAGTTTACGATCAAACGATATTTCTACACTTCATGAAGATAAATTGGGCCAGATCTGGATTGGCTCAGTTCAAGGTTCTCTTCATTTATACAACCGTCGGAAAGATAACTTCATTCGTATTAATGCCAACGACATCGTCACTGCAATAACCAGTGACCACACGGGGAAAATATGGGTTGCAACCAGTTCGGGGCTGCTTACAGTGAATCCGGTAACGCACAGGATAACCCGGTTCAATCAGCGTCCGGGTGTTGCCGGCCAGATTGCAAACGGACAAATTCTTAGTTTGTTTGCAGACTCAAAGGAGCAAATGTGGATTGGCACCGAGACAGGGCTGTACCGATTTGATTTCAAAACCGGCCGCTTTTTACATCTCAACTACGAGCATAGCACGCTCCAGGCAAACGGTGGCAGTTTTGTAAAAACCATCTCAGGTGACAAGCTCGGCAACATATGGGTCGGGACATCCAATGGCTTGCATAAGCTCACAGCAGACGGAAATCTGCTTCAGACTTTCAGGTATCAGGTAAACAATGAAAAAACAATCAGCAGCAATATGATTTATGCGATTGCCGCAGAAAATCAACAAAAGCTATGGATCTGTACAGATGGTGGACTGAACCTGATGGATATCCGCACCGGAAATGTGACCAGGTACGCCCCTGACACACGAACCCCTTTCAGCCTGACAAATAAATCGGTTCGTAGTATTCTCATTGACAAGCAGGGTATTTTCTGGCTGGGTACTTATAAGGGGGGGATCAACAAGTATGACAGAAACTTTACGATTTTCGGCCTCTATCGTTCAGATCCGCATGATCCTTATAGCTTAAGCGCTCCATTTGTTACATCATTTGCAGAAAAAAAGGATGGCGACATTTTTGTCGGCACAGACGGAGGCGGATTAAACCTCTACCATCGCCAAACAAACCTGTTTACTAAAATCCCTGTTCATCCCAAAAACAAACTTGCTTCTCCCGGTCTGGCCATCATGTCCCTGGAAATGTCCTCTCCTGACCGTTTGTGGATAGGGACTTTTCAGGACGGACTTTTTGCACTCAATCCATCCAACGGTCATTATCAGCAGTTTACACAAGGTAAAACCGCATCCTCACTGAATAATAATGACATTTTCTGTATGACAACCGATACGCAGGGCAGGCTATGGATTGGGACGAATGGAGGCGGAGTCAATCTGTTCGACCCAAGGACACAACATTTTTCCCGGTATTTCGATCCGGCCACGCCGCTCCAGAAGCGTGAGATTCCGCTCAATGGTTATATCAGGGCTATTCATCAGGATAAACGCGGTAAAATTTGGATCGCTTCGCATGGTACTGGTTTGGCAATCTATGATCCTGAACGAAAAAAATCAATTCTTCTCGACAAACAAAGCAGCAACCTGCCAGGCAACGTTGTGCTTTCTATCCATGAGGACCGCAAAGGCAATATCTGGATTGGTACCGGCGGTGAAGGGCTGGCCATGTTCAACGAAAAAACGCGCAGATTCTCCGTTTTTGCCCACAAGGAAGGCCTTCCTAACGGCGTAGTCCATAAGATTCTTGAAGATGCGCAGGGCCGTATCTGGGTTAGTACCAATCAGGGGGTCAGTTATCTTGATCCTGCAACAAAAAGCTTCGTCAACTTTACGCAGTACAATGGCCTTCAAAACTACACTTTTGTCCTCGGAGCCGGCATCCGTACACGAGACAACTTGTTGTTCTTTGGCGGCATTCAGGGTTTCAATTACCTGGACACCGGTACACTCAGGCAAAAAAATAACGAGATGCCTATCATTTTAAAGGAATTAAGAGCTGGCAACAAAATCATAACCCCATCTGATTCCTTGATTATCAGCGAACACATCTCCATTGCAAAATCCATTCATCTGGAATACAAACAGAATTTCTCTATCTCCTACGCGGAGCTCAATTATTCGGATCCGCTACAAACAGTGTTTCGCTATCGTCTGGAAGGCTTGGACGGCGAATGGCACCAGGCTGGTTTTTCCAAAACCGCCAGCTATACCAACCTGAGCCCGGGCACCTACACATTCAAAGTTCAGGCCAGAAATTACAAAGGGATTTGGAACGAACCCGGTACAACAATCAAGGTCGTTGTCAGCCCCCCATTTTACATGACGCTTTATGCTTATCTTTTCTATTTCACAGCATTTTTCGGCCTGTTATTTCTGATCAGGCACAAGGGTATCCAAAGGCTTAAAAATAAATTCAGCCAAGAGCGACACGATAGGGAAATAGAACGCCAAAGGGAATTGGACGAAATGAAGATCAAATTTCTTACCAATTTAAGCCATGAGCTCAGAACGCCTATTTCGTTGATTCTTGCGCCGCTAGATCACCTATTAAACAAAAGCGCGCCGATCGACAAAGCTCAATATGTGAAGGGAATCAAGCGCAATGCAAAGCGCCTGCTTAATCTGGTAGACCAGCTACTGGATTTTAAAAGCTTACAGGAGCACGAATTGAAACTTGACAGTCGCCGTGGGGAAATTGTCTCCTTTATCAAGGAAACGGCTGAATCTTTCCGTTATCTATCTCAAACAAATGGCATTGAATTCATAGTCGATAGTCAAATTGAGAGCCTGTACATGGACTTCGATGCGAATAAAATCGAACGCGTAATCCTGAACTTGCTTTCCAATGCTTTTAAGCATACACCCAAAAAAGGCAGGATAACGCTCTCTATATTAAAATCCGAAGATACCCATGCACAGCAGTGCCTTTACATTCAAGTATCCGATACTGGCATTGGAATTCCCTCTGATAAGCATGAGCTGATTTTCGAACGATTTTTTCAGCATGATTCTCCGTCAAATGTATTGAATCAGGGAAGTGGGATCGGTCTGTCCATTGTAAAAGAATTCGTCCAGCTGCACAAAGGATCTATCATTGTCGAGAGTGAGCCGGGACATGGAAGCGTATTTACCGTCTGTCTTCCACACCACAGCCCGGAAGCTGTCCTGACTCCACCACCGATCAAACCCATGTCAGTCACCGCTAACGACTCCTCTGAATCCATAGCCGGTCAGGTATCACTTCCTACCTTTCAAGGGCAAACCAATGGTTCGGCCGACATCCTTGTCATTGAAGACAATGAGGAATTTCGTTCCTATCTGAAAGAAAATCTGCAAACCTTCTATCGGGTTATCGAAGCTTCAAACGGAGTCGAGGGCTGGCAAAAAGCGCTCAGTCAACACCCGGAAATAATTATCAGTGATATCACAATGCCTGAAATGGATGGAATCCTGCTTAGTCAGAAAATCAAATCTGACAAGCGTACTGCTCATATACCGGTGATACTGCTGACCGCATCGACGGGCGAGGAACAGGAACTTCGCGGATTAAATTCAGGTGCTAACGACTATCTGACCAAGCCATTCAACTTTGACATTCTCAAAGCCAAAATCAATAATCTGCTTTTGCTTAGCCGGCTTTTAAAAAGTACATACACCCGACATATCGACGTTACCCGACCAGAGCCGCAGGTATTGTCAGGTAACCAGAAGTTGCTGACAAATATTCTGGCCTATATTGACAAAAATCTCGATAACAGCCCGCAACTCGGTGTTGAAAAGCTAAGCAAGCAGCTGGGCATGAGCAGGGGGACCCTCTACAACAAGCTCCTGGAAATTACGGGTCAGACCCCTGTCGAGTTTATAAGGACCGTTAAGCTGGAAAAGGCGGCTATATTATTGGAAAAAAGCGATTTGAATGTCTCCCAGATCTCTTATGCAGCCGGATTTGCTACGCCCAATTATTTCGCCAGATCATTTAAGGCAAAATTCAACATGCTTCCATCGGAATATATGAATGCAAAACGAAAATGCGAGCCCGCACCAGGCAAACAACTCCTTTGATTTTTGATGCGGTTAGTTTTTGAGGCTGTCAATAACTGAGCCTGCAAAATTGAGACAATTTTCATGTCTCAATTTATCCCCGTTAAGAAAAAAGCATATATGTATTTCATAATTTACTTAGCAACCGCCTTTGCGAGGGGCACGTTTATAAATTATTTTACTATCCCGTTCTACATAGTCGCCCGATACTATTGGATATGAATACTTGGGCGCGTGCGATACATTATGGCTTCGTATCATTATTTTCTCGTTAACTTTCAGGCTATGCAATTGCTTAAATTCATTGTTAAAGTTCAAAAAATTCTTGTCAGACTTTTCCGGCCCAAAACTAAGAATATAATCGTCACCATTAATCATGACCATCACTCCGAAACCTAATCGTGAGCCTGGCGGAAGAGAAAGAGAGGTTACAACAGCCTCCATATTGGTAAAAGCACTTATATGCTTCCTTATTTTAGCTTCACTGGCATACACTTTTTTACCTGCGGGAGACGCTTCCCATTTTTTGTAATTTATACCATCAGGGGTAGCCTCCCATTTTTTCAATGCAGCTTTCCTTTCAGCAGCAGAGAGTGGCTTTGAGGTTGGCTTTTTCGAAGCTTCATTTTTAATTTCACGATTAGCAAATACCAATCCACTTACCACAACCAGCGCTAAGATTAGCGCATAAATAATTTTTTTCATGTTTTTTATAGGTTTAATTAAAATAAATCTGTATCCTGATAAATCAGATCCGTTTAAGGCATTCTTTTTATTTACAAGGATTTCAACCACAGCGGTGGGCCGCCACTGCGATGGTCGCAAAGCTAAAAGTTTCTATCCTGTCGTCTGTTAATGACCTGTAAAAGAATGTTAACGAAACGTAAAAGCTGCTTTTACAGACTGTTATGGATTTTGGCCTCTAAGTAGTTGGATATACTGTACAATAATGTTGCCTATACAACTGTCTTACAAAAACCTGGTTTCTTGAAACATTATTCGAAAAGTGCTCTTGAAATCAGAAATGAATGCTTATCTCAGCGAATTATAAGTGACGAATTCTGATGCGGTCAAGACAAAGATTAATATCATCGGTGAAGAACAAAATCAGATCGACTGTATTTTCTTGATTGAATGGGGCGATTGAGCGCAAGTGCCCCTAGTCTGATTCAAATCCTAGATTTAGTTCCGGGGCGAAATCTTCTTTGTTGAATAGAAATTCCCGGATGCGCTGGTTGCTGGTCATCGAGGCTATATCTTGGTAATTCGCAAAACCACGCTTATTGTATTGAATTACCTCCCCTTGTTTTAGGATTTGTCTTGGCTTGCCTTTTTCCTGGTACCAGGCAGTTCCAGAAAGCACTACGATTACCTGTCTTTCTGCATGAGAATGCCAGATCGTTCTGGCCCCCTTACCAAAACATACTCTTAGAACACTAGACTATTCTTTTTGAAATATTTGGTCCTCAAAGGTAAGATCAATATAACCCATGTTCGGGGAGATTAATATTTTGGCAGCGAAAAGCTTCACGCAAAAACAAAAAAAGCCCAGATTTCTCTGAGCTTTTTGCGGTCTGGACGGGACTCGAACCCGCGACCCCATGCGTGACAGGCATGTATTCTAACCAACTGAACTACCAAACCAATAGCTTCAATCTTTCAATAAACTTGGCGGTCTGGACGGGACTCGAACCCGCGACCCCATGCGTGACAGGCATGTATTCTAACCAACTGAACTACCAAACCAAGTCATTTCCACCCGTCGTTCCGAGTGATTGTGGTGCAAAACTAGTATTTTTATTCTTCATTACAATACCCTAGACAAATAAAATGTTAGTTAATTTGTAAATAATTTTTCAAAAAACCAAATTCATTCTGGCTATCAAACAGTTGGAAGATAAAAAAAATGACAAAAATTAAGCAGATCACGCAACAACTGGAAAAACTTGCCCCTGCCCCCTATCAGGAAAGTTATGATAATGCAGGACTACTGGTGGGAGATCCGCAAACAGTTGTGACCGGCGTGTTATTCTCTTTGGATGTTACCGAGCAGGTCGTAGAAGAAGCCATAGCAAAAAACTGTAATCTGATCGTCGCGCATCATCCGATTGTCTTTAAAGGCCTAAAAAAACTTAATGGTACTAATTACGTCGAGCGGACCGTGATCAAAGCCATCAGGCATGATGTGGCTATTTACGCCATTCATACAAACCTCGACCACGTCACCAATGGCGTGAACTGGAAAATAGCGGAAAGACTGGGTCTGACCAATGTGAAAGTCCTCGCCCCTAAAAAACAGCTGCTCTTTAAGCTGACTTTTTTTGTCCCAATAGAAAATTCTCAAAAGGTGCTGGATGCCTTGTTTGAAGCAGGTGCCGGTACGATCGGACAATATAAAAATTGTAGTTTCCGCACTGAAGGGACCGGCACTTTCCAGCCCAGTGACCTGGCCAACCCGGTGATCGGAACCAGGGGCATTAAAGAGGAGGTCAGCGAACACCGGGTTGAGGTTATGTTTCCGGCCTATCTGGAATCCTCTATTCTGAAGACTTTAAAGGACAATCATCCCTATGAAGAGGTCGCCTATTATCTGCAGGCGCTTGAAAATGAGAACCAGGAAGTTGGCGCCGGAGCCGTGGGCGAACTGGCCGAAGCGATGGATCCGGAAGATTTTTTGTATTTTGTAAAAAAACAGATGCAGACACCGCTAATCAAACATACGGTTCCTTTAAACAAGAAAATAAAACGCGTAGCAGTTTGTGGTGGCGCCGGAAGTTTTTTGTTACCAAATGCAATAAAGGCTCAGGCTGACGTTTTTATTACCGCAGACTATAAGTACCATGAATTTTTTGATGCGGATAATCGCATTATGATCTGCGATATCGGCCATTTTGAAAGCGAAGTATTTACGAAAGATTTATTATACAACTATTTATCAGGAATTTTTAGTAATTTCGCACTCTGTTTGTCAGAAGTCAATACTAATCCGGTACGATATTACGCCTAGAAACAAGTTTCTGAGCTGGTTAGTACTCTAAATAGTGAGAAGAAGAGATTCAGCTTTAAGTCCCACTCATATAATACGCATTGAAACAAGTCCATTAAAGACATACATGGAAAATACAATCGCACAAAAATTAGACGCTCTCCTGAAACTTCAGGAAATTGATTCAAGCCTGGACGAAATCAGAAAAACCCGTGGCGATCTTCCCGAAGAAGTTAGAGATCTGGAAGACGAAATCATCGGTTTTGAAACGAGAATAGGAAAATTCAAAAGCGAAATCGCTGCCTTAAATGCCGAAATTGATAACTTCAAAGGTGCACAAAAGGATGGTGAAAAACTGATCAAAAAATACAAGGATCAGCAGATGAATGTTCGCAATAACCGTGAATATGACGCTATCACCAAAGAAATTGAATTGCAGGAACTTGATATGCAATTGGCTGACAAGAAAATCAACGAAGCCAAAGCGCGTATCAGATTGATCGAAGATGATGCTAATCGTGCAGAATCTACTTTGAATGAAAGAAATGAAGATTTAAAAGCTAAAAAAGGCGAACTTTCTTTGATCACCAGCGAAAGCGAATCAGAAGAAAAAGGACTTTTAGGCGAACGTGAAAAGCATATCAAAAAAATCGAAGATCGTTTATTGAAATCTTATCAGAAAATTCGTGATAACTCAATGAACGGCCTTGCCGTTGTACACGTATCGCGCGGTGCCTGCGGAGGATGTTTCAGCATCGTTCCTCCACAAAGACAAGCGGATATTCGTGAGCGCAAAAAACTGATCGTTTGCGAACATTGCGGAAGAATCCTGGCTGACGTAGAAAGCGTTGAACCAGTTCACCAACGCCGCTAGATCTTAACAATTTTGTATTTACAAAAAGGTTGTCTTCCACAAGGCAACCTTTTTGCTTTTAGCTTCACCCTTCACGTATCACCCGCATTTTGCGTCGTTACTTTCAATTCAGAAAGTAACAAAACACTTCAAAACATAGCTGATTTAGCAGATAATTACCTATCCTGAATTTCTGTGCTTAAATTTGCGGAGTCGGGTTGAAAAAACATCTGGCGAAATCTGATCAAAATTATTCATCATCGGCAATCATCCATTGAAAATATCACGCTTCCTCATAATACTTTTTTTTCTGCTGCTCAACCATACACTGAAAGCAGAAGAAGCCACAAATGACGTAATCTTCACCCCGAAACTGCAAAAAGCCTATTTCGAAATTCAAAAGTTACGAATCGAATCGGCCCGTGATTTAATTAATGAAGAACGAAAAATAAATCCGGACAACGGACTCATTCAATATCTGGACAATTACGCAGACCTGCACTATCTTTTGATCTCCGAGGATAAAAGTGCTTTTAAGGCCTGGAGTAAAAACGAAGACTTAAGGCTTGCGGCGTTGGCCAAACTTCCGAACTCCTCTCCTTACAAGCGTTTTTTTCAGGCAGAAATCCGCCTACACTGGGCTTTTGCAAAAATGAAGTTTGGCAACGAAGCCAGCGCATCCTGGGATGTGATCAAAGCTTACCGGATCGCAGAAGAAAATCAAAAGAGGTTTCCAAATTTCCGTCCGAATTTAAAAACATTAGGACTGCTGCATGTTTTGATCGGTTCGGTGCCCGATAATTACACTTGGGTAACTAAAATTCTTGGACTGAAAGGTGATATTAAACTGGGCATTCAGGAAATACAACTTGTTGAGCGAGAAGAACCTTTTTTTAAACAGGAAACCCAACTTATCAATCTTTTGCTGCATGCCTACACGTTACAGCTCAGTGAAGAACAAAAGACCTTGCTCAAACAACTGCCCAAAAATCAGCCTGACAATTTACTATTGCATTTTTTTGCCACCACCATTTTGATGAAGGAAGGAAAAAGTGAAGAGGCACTTTACTATCTCAATCACGCGCCCAACAGCGATGACTATATCGCATTTCCTTTTCTTGATTACCTGCGGGGTGAAATAGCCCTTCAAAAAGGAAAATATGATATTGCTTTCTTTTTTTACAACAAATTCCAAAAGCGCTACAAAGGATTCAACTATATCAAAGACAGCAATCTAAAAATGTTCATGAGCCGGTGGCTGGCCAATCGGGATACGGCTGCGGCGCAGTATATCAAACTGGCTGGCAGTACGGGCAGTACGATCATTGAAGGCGATAAATTTGCGCAGAGACTGTCGGAGGAATATGAGGAAGGTAAACTTTTACCCGAACAAAAAATCCTTTACAAAGCGCGTTATGCTACCGACGGCGGATACCTGGCCGAAGCCTGGGATTTCATCGATAATTACACAGAAAAATCATTTCACACGCCTACCGATAAGGCCGAGCTGAATTACAGAAAAGGCCGGATATTACAAAAAATGGATCAGATTGAACGCGCCATGCCTTACTATGACCGCGCCATTTATCTGACGCAAAACACTTCATTTACCTTCGGACCTTCGGCGGCGCTTCAAATGGGGTATATCATGCGGGATAAAAACCAGAATACAGTAGCAGTGAATTATTTCAAAAAAGCGATGGCTTTTAAAAAACATGAATATAAAAACAGTATCGATAATAAGGCAAAAGCCGCATTGACCGAACTCGGTCAGTAAGATTTCCAGCCTGTTTTCATGACCTGCGCTTCGGTTTTCCGTCATAGAATTAAACAACACGCTATGTCCGAAGACAACCCGTACAATCCCAGAAAAATACTCAGCTGGGCAGAAGAAGACCGCCCTCGTGAAAAACTGATGCGCAAAGGCCGAGCGGCGCTCTCAGATGCAGAACTTATCGCCATTCTGATCGGTTCGGGTACCGTTTCCCTTTCCGCGGTCGATGTGGCGAAAGGTGTTATGAATTCGGTCAGCAACAATATTAACGAGCTCGCCCGACAAGGCATCCAGGATCTGACCAAAAATAAAGGCATCGGCGAGGCCAAAGCCATCACGATCATGGCTGCGCTGGAACTTGGGCGCAGGCGCACAGACCTTTTGCAAAACCAGCGTCGTCATATCAAATCCTCCGTTGATATCTACAACGAGATGAAACCGCACCTGATGGATAAATTCCACGAAGAATTCTGGATTGTCATGTTAAACCGCGCCAATGAGGTTATCAAATCGGTGGCAGTCAGCATTGGCGGAATTTCCGGAACCGTCTGTGACCCTAAAATCATTTTTAAACATGCACTGGAAAACGCAGCGAGCGGAATCGTTCTGGTTCATAACCATCCTTCGGGGCAGCTCAAAGCCAGCAATGCGGATATTAATCTCACGGCACAATTAAAACAGGCAGGCCAAATACTTGACCTGCCTGTGCTTGACCATGTCATTTTCGCAGACAAAGGTTTTTACAGTTTTGTCGACGATGGAATATTTTGACTAAAAGATAAGCTCCTTTTTTACAATGCCTTCCAGCTCTCCATAGGGTATCGTGAAAGTTACGGCCCCACGCGCATAGGCTGCGATTTCGTAAGGGTTATAGTAAAAAAATACTCCTTCTTTTGTAAAAGCATAATTGGCGGGAAGAAAGAACTTGTGGTCGGCAAGAAAATAACCAGCATCTTCCAGATTTGTCGTATCGGCTATTTTTTCCAGTTTGCGAAATGCAGTTTCTGCCTTTTTTAGCAACGCAACAGAATCCGAAACAAAGGTTTTTACATTTTTTTCAGCTCCTGTTTTCACATCAAACACATAATAAGAACGGAAACTGTTGGGATGTGCACCGCCGGTAAAAGCAAAATGATCCAACTGATACTGAACAATTTTATCAGAAATCATGACTGTATCACCTTTCACCTCAATAAACCAGCATCCGGGCGCATCCGGAAATTGGGTTTTCAGTTTTTTATAGTTCCCTGCAAATACTTCGTAAGCAGCTTTGAGATTCTTATCGGCGCCCGGCATGGCGGCAATGCTGGCAGAATCAGCTTGCTCATTGACTCTTTCAATCACTTTTCCTGATAAAAAAGTACGGATTTTTGAAGAAGCTGAATCGGATCCGGCCGGTTCCCACAGGTCAATTTTCACGGTAGCACCGTTATTGCCCGTCGTATCACATTTTCCAAATTCCGTTTTATTGAATTTTGCCTGTTTGATGGCTGTATTTATTTCTTCCTTTTGGGACGAATTACATGCTGAAAAACAAATAACACCGCTGATTATTAGAAGACCTGAGAAAAGACGCATGGTGATGAAGTGATTAATGACGTGATTTTAGTTTTCTGATTGCTTTGGTTTATTACCGGTCGGACGGAAAAAACCGTCCGACCGGCTGCTCGTGGCATGGCTTTTTCTTTTACAAACTCATCAATTCTTTAAAACGTATGGCCTGACGACGGGAAATTTCAATTTTATCACCCCCCTGTAATGTCACCAGCAAACCGCCGCTAAACCAGGGTTCAATTTTCTCTATCCAGTGCAGGTTAATGATGTGCTTGCGATTTGCCCTGAAATAGGTTCCCGAATCCAGGCGCTCTTCCAGATTATTAAGTGATTTAAGAACCAGCGGTTTTTGGTCATCAAAATGCAGACGAACATAGTTCCCCATGGATTCAAACAAACGGATCTTGCCCAGTTTTACAAACCAGCATTTTTCGCCGTCCTTGACAAACACCTGATCATTTTCCCCAAGAATTTTTTCAACGCGTTCGTGATTTGAAATTGAATTTTCAGGTATCGCCTGATTTTCTTCAATCCGCTGAATCGTATCTTTTAAACGCTCTGTATCGATTGGTTTCAGTAAATAATCCAGCGCATTGTATTCAAAAGCCTTGATTGCATATTCGTCGTAGGCTGTCGTAAAAATAACTTCCGGACTTTTCCCTTCGATCGAAGACAAAAGCTCAAAGCCATTTTTCCCCGGCATCTGAATGTCCAGAAACAGCAGCTCCGGCTGAAGATCATCGATCATCACAAGCGCCTCCTCCGCATTAGCGGCCTCCCCCACGATCTCTATTTTAGTATATGGTTCCAGTAATCTTTTCAGTTCATTTCTTGCTAGACGTTCATCATCGATAATAAGAGTTCTCATGGCGGTTTCGGAATTGTTTTATTAAATAAAAATCTTGAATTGTTATTTAAATTTGATAATCGGTGACTTGTAAAGATAATTGATCTTCTCGTTGAAACTCCAATTCTAGTCAACCTGTAAAAGCTGCATCTGATCGGATAATGTTGGAATGCGTACTTCGGAGCAAACAACGCCTTCTTTTTCCTGAAATATTCTGAACGAAGCGCCTTTACCATACAAAATCGAAAGACGCTCCGCAGTGTTTTTTAAGCCTACCCCACCCGAATCGGTGCCACCCAGATTCCCCGTATTCCGAATTCTGATAATCAGTACATCTTCTTCAATATCTGAAGTCACTTCTAAAAAACCGCCATTCATTTCTTTTGAAACGCCATGTTTGATACCGTTTTCCACCAGTGTCTGCAGCATCATCGGCGGAACCTGCCAGTAAACCGCCTGCGGGTTCGACGTGATGGTATATTTCAAACGCTCCTCATACCGCACCTTTTCCAGTTCCAGATAATCTTCAACCGTTTTCAGTTCCTCCTGTAAGTCAACCGTTTTGCGGCGGTCGGCCAGCAGCGAATTTCGTAAAATATTGGATAATTGTGTAATACTGATCTGCGCTTTGGAAGGATCCTCGTACACCAGCGCCCGGATGCTGTTTAAGGCATTGAAAGTAAAATGCGGATTAAGCTGAGAACGAAGCACTTTTGCTTCTGCTTCACGCATGGAAGTTTTCAGCATGATCTTCTCAAAATCCGTTAACCGATTTTGTTCCACGTAATGATAAACGGTATAGGAAAGTATCCAGGCCAGCAAATTTTTACACCAGCCCGCATAATAATTCCAGAAAACAAAAGGCTGGTTCATCAGATTTTCTTCCAGGATCTTTCGGTCAAGCGGAAGATTGACAATGGTCATGATCAGCCCCAAAAGCAACACCGAAAACCCAACCCGGAGGGCAAGTCTTGGCAAAGGCAAAGTGGACCAGTTCCAGCGGCGGATCACCAAGCGGTATAAATGTGTCAGCGTGATACCAAGCAGAATATTGGCAAGACTGCTGTATAAATTACTCAGGTCAAATCCATATTCGAGTGTATACAGCACAAACTCATACATAATGAGTGTGGTCCAGCCTAAAATTTGCAGCGCCCAGTATATCTTCCTTTTGGACATGTTTTAAAGTTTACAGCCGATTTATTCACAACAAAAGTATAGAACCGCTGGCAGCTTTTCGTTATAAATACATCAAAGGAATCGCACTCTTACAAACGGTTTTTAAATAGTTTGAGGTATTTCCAGCGAAAGCAGGTGCGTGGTGTCGTTTTTCACTTCAAGCTCAAATTGCTGGGTATCGTATGCATAATTGATGCGGTACAAACAAAGATTGCTGTGTTCGTAGTCGTCCATATGAATCAGAGATTCGTCAAACAAGGTCGTTAGCAGCACACGCATCGCACGGCCATGCATGGCAATCAGAATATTTCTTTCGTGCGGACGGGATAAAATCGTCTCAATCACCGTAATCTGGCGCGCACGAACCTGTACGGGGCTTTCGCCTTCCTCTGCAGCGCGGTCAAAATCACCGGCTTTCCAGGCCAGAACGAGCTCACGGTAATAAGTCGTATCACCGATATTTGGCTCCTTGCCCTCGCGAAGGCCCCAGGAAATTTCATTCAGACCCTCATAACTTTCATAAGGTATTCCCTGGCTGATGAACCCGCGGACAGATTGCTGTGTTCGCTGTAAGTTAGAAGTATATATCTTGTCAAAAGGAACATGTTGGTACGCATTAAAAAAAGCAGCGGCCTGAGCCTCTCCCCATTCGTTAAGCATAGAATCTACGCCACTTCCCTGTACAACTCCTTTACGATTAAGATCAGTTTCACCGTGGCGAATGAGATATATAGACTTTCTTTTCAAAATAATTGTATTATTTAAATATTATTTTTGCAAATACCTTGTTTTTGACTAATATAGCAGGTGCAAATTTATACAATTTTTAGATATGTTCACAACATCCCTTTCACTTGAAGCCATTCATTCTTTTAGTAAGAACACAATTGCCAGTCATTTAGGAATCGAATTCACTGAAATCGGAGCAGATTATATTGTTGCTAAAATGCCTGTAGACCATCGTACACACCAGCCATTTGGCATTTTACACGGTGGCGCATCGGTGGTGCTGGCAGAAACTTTGGGAAGTATTGCTTCGTTCTTATGTCTGAAAGATCCAGACAATCAACACGCCGTAGGTCTTGAAATCAATGCAAATCATTTGCGGTCGGCCAAAGAAGGATTTGTTTACGGGCGTGTGACCCCTATCCATGTGGGCCGGACCACTCATATCTGGGACATTAAAATTACCAATGAACAAAATAAACTGGTTTGCATCAGCAGGCTCACCGTAGCAATTGTCAATGCAAACCGCTAACTTAATTTCCTGAATCGGATGGTCGAAGCCATGCCCTATTGAGATTGCAAGGCGGGTGGCAACCTGTTAAAGATGAACTGAATGATTTCAACACATATAAAAACTGCCCAGTCAATTTTAGAACAATTTGAGGCAGAAGAACTTTGGGAAGCAGCAAAAGAACTGGGATTTCCCTGTGCATTATGGAAACTTCCGCATACCCACGAAATAAAATTACTGATCTCCGTCAGAGAAGGCATCCGCAGCTGCCAGCCTGATCTGGAAAAACTTTCTCCCGGATTTATCATCAGTTCATTTCACTGGAAAGAGCAGGATGACGTTCTTTTTATGGAGGGAGATATCATTGCCGTATACGCAGAAAACGGGCTGATGCAGCAAATTGATAACCTGCCCGGTGAAGAGCACCCGGAGGTGATCAGACTAGCCGCTAAAGCTGGTGCGTTAAAAAAACTTCTGGTGGCTCACCCCAATCCTGAGACCACACTGCTTTTATCTTCTTTGCCTGATCATGACAGCAAAACACGGTTTGAACGAACGGTCGAACTCGCCGTTTCGGCAATCCGGCAAAAGCAGTTTCATAAAGTTGTACTTTCAAGAACCAAAGAGCTTAGTTATACCGATCAGTTTCAGCCGGCCAAAGCCTTTCAAAAACTCGCCAAAGCCTATCCGCACGCCTTTGTATCCCTGGTAAATCTGCCGGATCAGAAAGAACTCTGGCTTGGCGCGAGTCCCGAAGCGCTGGTTCAGCAGAAATCAGACGGCATTTTCAAAACCATGTCGCTTGCTGGAACACAAAAGGCGAAAGACGAAGCAGGGAATCTTATTGCCAAATACGATATCCGCTGGGGACAAAAGGAAATTGAAGAACAGGCGCTCGTAAGCCGTTACATTGTCGAATGTTTTAAAAAAATCAGGTTAAGAGAATATCTGGAAACGGGCCCTAAAACCGTCCTGGCAGGGAACCTTTATCACCTGCGTACCGATTTTGAAGTCGATACGAACGCTGTGAATTTCCCTGAACTTTCCTCTGTCATGCTTCGGCTGCTTCATCCAACTTCGGCCGTGTGCGGCGTACCAAAAATTCCGAGTTTGCAATTTCTGTCCGAAATAGAAGGATATGACCGCACTTTTTACAGCGGATTTCTAGGACCCGTACAGGTTGAAAGCGATTCAAACCTGTTTGTAAACCTGCGTACAGTTCGATTAAAAGATGGCATCGCCACCTTTTACGCCGGCGCAGGCATCACCGAAGACTCCATCCCCGAACGCGAATGGGAAGAAACGGAACTTAAATGTGACACCCTTCTGAAAGTTATCGGAAAAGATTTCTAATTTTTTTTCGAATCAGCCGTTAAACTTTTATAGTAGAAAACCATCTAAGCCGTATTACCTTTACATAGCAGTCAGAAAACACCACATTTTCTGACTGTTACCTATTCCTAACGAAATTATAATTCAAAAATACCCTGAAATAGTTCTAATTTATGAATCATAACCTCCTTTGGCCAAATTATTTACATCGGTCTTTTTTAGTTAACACAGTTTTTTCTCCTCTGATTCTGGCTTTTTCCTGCACTTTTATTTTGTCCTGTGGAGAGAAAAAAGACAACTTTAAACAAGATAAAAGCAAGTCAGATCCGACAGTGGTCGACGTAATTATCGCTTCCCGTGAAAACGTAAGTGATAAAGTTGAGGTAAACGGAACCGTGGTTGCCAACGAATATGCGGAGCTTCGCCCGGAAGTAAACGGACTGTTAACGTTCCTGGATGTACCCGAAGGAAAAACGATTCAAAAAGGTACGGTTATTGCGCGCATTAACAATGCAGACCTGCTGGCTCAGCTCGAAAAATCAAAAGTACAGCTGGAACTGGCCGTAAAAACCGAAGAAAGATTAAAAAAATTAATAGCCATCAGTGGGGTAAATCAGGCTGACTATGACCTTGCCTTAAACCAGGTTAACTCACTGAAAGCGGATATGGTTTATACCCAGGCGCTCATTGACAAAACGATTATCCGCGCGCCATTTACAGGTATTGTAGGTCTGCGTAAAGTAAGTGCAGGAACATACGTTTCGCCGACGACAGTCATTGCCAGCATGCAGCAGCTCAGCAACCTGCGTGTCGATTTTACCGTTCCCGAAGTTTATCAGTCATTTGTCAGCAAAGGCAGCACAGTGGATGTGATCATCGATCAGAAAGGAACCATTCAGAAAGCAACCATTATCGCAACGGAACCACAGATCAATCAAAGCACCAGAAATATTACCGTAAGAGCCACTTTGAGTGGAGCGACTTTTAATCCAGGTTCTTTTGCCAAAGTTTACCTGAATGCAGGCGCTCAAAAAAACAGTATTTTAATTCCGACCAACTGTATCATTCCTGAATCCAGAAATAAGAAGGCGGTTACAGTAAAAGGTGGAAAGGCCGTTTTCGTTACCATCGAAACGGGCGTTCGTCAAGCAGACTTTGTAGAAATTACCAAAGGTATTAATGTTGGAGATTCCGTAGTTGTTTCCGGGGTATTGTTCGCCCGTCCCGATGCGCCAGTGAAAGTGAGAGCAGTAAAAAACCTGAGAACATCTGCCGAATAACGGTAAAATGATGCCCATTCCTTTGACATCCATCCTATGAATATTTCGGAATTATCACTGAACCGGCCAGTACTTGCCGTGGTTATGAACCTGCTTATCATCCTTTTCGGCGTGGTGGGTTATAACTTTCTGTCACTGCGGGATTATCCTGCCATTGACCCGCCTATCGTGAATGTGCGCACGAGTTACACAGGCGCAAATGCAGACATTATCGAAAGCCAGATTACCGAGCCTCTTGAAAAAAGCATCAATGGTATTCCCGGTATCAAGACCATCAGCTCATCCAGCCAGATCGGTACCAGTAATATCACCGTTGAATTCAACCTGGAAATTGACCTGGAAGCGGCTGCCAACGATGTTCGCGACAAGGTAAGTCAGGCCCAAAGGAACCTTCCCCAGGATGTTGACGCCCCGCCGGTTGTAAGCAAAGCAGATGCCAATAGTGACTTTATTCTGCTGCTTGCCGTGCAAAGTCCATCCAAGGGACTTCTGGAATTAAGTGAGTATGCTGAGAACGTTTTACAGCAAAGCCTTCAGACGATTGACGGTGTAAGTGCGATCAATATTTTCGGACAAAAAAGATATGCCATGCGTATCTGGCTTGATCCCGATAAAATGAACGCTTATAATATTTCATTTAATGACATCAATACGACATTAAGTGCAGAGAATGTTGAACTTCCCGCTGGTAAAATTTACGGAAACCAGACCGAGCTGACCATCCGCACGATGGGTAGGCTGACGACCGAAAAAGAATTCAATGACCTGATCATTAAAAATGACAGCACCGGAATCGTTCGTTTGAGCAATGTGGCCAAAGTGGAGCTGGGGCCTGAAAACGAAGAGCAAAGCTGGAAATACAACGGGGTATATGCCGTTGGTTTGGCCGTTATCCCGCAACCGGGCGCCAATTATGTAAAAATCTCGGACGAGTTTAACAAACGCCTTGAAGAAATTCAAAAATCCAATAAGTCTGACATTACCTTCAACGTACTGATCGACAATACCCGTTTGGTCCGTCAGTCAGTGGAAGAAGTGGAAGAAACCCTGCTGATCTCTTTCGGGCTCGTCGTTATTGTGATTCTGTTCTTCTTCCGGAACTTTCTGGTGGCAATCCGTCCCTTGATCGATATCCCGATTTCACTCGTGGCGACATTTTTCGTCATGTACATCTGTGGTTTCTCCATCAACATTCTGACGCTTTTGGGGATTGTACTGGCCACCGGACTTGTGGTGGATGATGGTATTGTGGTGACCGAAAACATTTTCCGAAAACTCGAAGAAGGACTCCCCATCAGGAAGGCTGCCCTGGAAGGCAGTAAGGAGATTTTCTTTGCCGTTATTTCTACATCACTCACGCTGGCCGTGGTATTCCTCCCTGTCATTTTCCTGGAAGGTTTTGTAGGAAGTCTTTTCCGGGAATTCGGGATCGTTGTAGCTTCCGCCGTTTTGATCTCCGCGTTTGTTTCACTGACCATCACACCCGTGCTAAACGTGTTTTTGAACAGAAAAAATGCCAGTCACGGCTGGTTCTATAACAAAACAGAGCCATTTTTTACCGGCATGGAAAACGGCTATAACAGGTCGTTAAAAGGTTTTATGCACGTGCGCTGGACTGCCTGGGTGATAGTCGTTGCTTGTCTGGGCATAATCTATTACACCTATACTCATTTGCAAAGCGAACTGGCCCCTATGGAAGACCGCAATAGCGTGCGTTTAAGCATGTCCGCGCCGGAAGGAACCAGTTTTGATCAGATGCAGAGCATTTCCGACGAAGTAGTTAATTATTTAAATGATTCGATTCCGGAACGTCAGTTCGTGTTTTCATCCACGCCCGGTTTTGGTGGCGGCGGTATGAATGCATCCTCGGGACGTATCGGTCTCGTGCCTTCTCATGATAGAAAAAGGAGCCAGAACGATATCGCGATGGCTATTAACAAGAAACTTCCCAAATTTAATAACGCCCGGATATTTGCCGTTCAGGAGCAAACCATTGCCGTGGGTATTGGCTCACGCGGGGCGCTGCCCGTTCAGTTTATCCTGCAAAACCTTGACTTTGCCAAGCTTACGGATGTAATGCCTAAATTCCTCGAAGAAGCAAGGAAAGATCCTGTTTTCCAGAATGTCGATGTGAACTTAAAGTTTAATAAACCCGAAGTATTGCTGACGATCGACCGTCTGAAAGCACGCGATCTTGGACTTTCTACAACGGACGTTGCAGCAACGATCCAGGCCGCGTTCAGTGGACGAAGATTGGCTTATTTCATCAGAAACGGCCAGCAATATCAGGTAATCGGACAAGTTGAACGAGCGGATCGTGACAAACCTGCCGACATTGAGAAATTGTATGTGCGCAATGACCGCGGTCAGAATATTCCTTTGAGTGCCGTGGTAAAAATGGAAGAACAAAGCGGCCCGCCAACAATTTATCACTACAACCGTTACAAAAGCGCGACAATTTCCGCCTCTCTGGTGGAAGGAAAAACGGTTGGCGACGGTGTTGTAGCGATGCGTAACATTGCCAATAAACTTCTGGACGAGTCTTTCCAGACCTCGTTAAGCGGTCCTTCACGTGATTTTGAAGAAAGCTCTTCCAATACCAGTTTTGCTTTTGGGCTAGCCTTATTACTTGTATACCTTGTATTGGCCGGTCAGTTTGAGAGCTTTACGGATCCGTTCATCATCATGATCACCGTACCTCTTGCGTTGGCAGGAGCACTTTTGAGCCTTTATATTTTCAATCTGACGATTAACATTTTCTCACAGATCGGCATGATCATGCTCATCGGGCTGGTGACAAAAAATGGTATTTTAATCGTGGAATTTGCCAATCAGAAACGGGAACATGGCATGGCCAGACTTCCGGCGGTTATTGAATCGGCAACCCAGCGTTTGCGTCCAATCCTGATGACAAGTCTTGCAACGGCATTCGGAGCATTGCCGATTGCATTAAGTCTCGGGGCAGCTGCTACCAGCCGTGTGCCTCTGGGTGTTGTTATTGTGGGCGGTCTTACGTTTTCGCTCATCCTGACCTTGTTCGTTATTCCGGCGATTTACACGTTTATTTCCCCAAAACACAACAAGCACAGAGAACAAACCGCCGCGGCTGAAGAAGAAGCTGCCGCAGCTGCCGTCGTTGTTTAGATCCTAAATCATTTAGTAATCATAAGTCAATATTGGTTTTGCATGAATCCGCTAACAAACCTTAATATCAGTTTAAAAATCGCTTGTCTTCTTTTGCTGACCAGTGCTCCGGCCATTTGCCATAACGGGGCAGACTCTCTTAGGATCACGCTGGATGAAGCTATTTCCATTGCTTTAAAAAACAGCCTGGAGATACAGATCGCCAAAAATGACATGGAAGCCAACACACTGCTTAATAACTATGGCGTAGCTGGGGGACTTCCCACAGTCAATGCCAACGCTTCCAACACGGAACAAATTCAGAATATTACCCAGGAACTGCAAACAGGTGCCGGAACCAAACGCCGTGGCGCAGAAGGGAATAATACGAGCGCGGGTATCACAGCCAGTCTTCTTTTGTACAACGGAAAAAGAGTTGTTGCGACAAAGAAGCGTCTGGCCGAATTACAGTATCAAAGCAGTGAGGTTTTAAATTCTCAGATACAAAATACCGTTGCAGCGGTTATGACAAGCTATTACGATGTTGTTCGCCAGTTGAGCTACATCAACACGGTTAAATTTTCCATTGCCGCTTCGCAAAAAAGGCTGGAAATCATTGAAGTGCGTAAGACAGCCGGGATGGCCAATAATACCGATTTATTTCAGGCACAAATTGACCTGAACACCTTGAACCAAACGCTGATCACCCAGCAATTGGCCGTAGATGTAGCCAAGTCCGAGTTATTGAGACTGCTTGCACTTGATCCAAAGTCGCCCGTTGCCATAAAAGACACGATTTTGGTTGAACAGGGTTTACAAATCGACCATGTACTGGATAAACTAGCATCCAATGCAGACATCAAGGCGGCTGACAATCAAATCCGCATTTCAGAATTGATCGTGAAAGAAACCGCTGCCCTGCGCTACCCTACCGTAAGATTAAATCTTGGTTACAACTATACCCGTAACCAAAGTACGGCAGGTTTTACCTTATTGAACAAGGTCTCAGCACCCAATGCAGGCGTTACCCTTGCCGTTCCTATTTATAACGGGGGGGCTTTTAAACGTCAGAAGCAAGTTGCAGAAATCAACTCTTCGTCGGCGAAAACGCAGAAACAGATCCTTTTCCGGGATTACTCGGCACAGGCGGTAAAAATGTTCCAGACGTATCAAAGTTCTCTGGATCAGCTTGAATCTCAGAAGGCTAATTACAAGTTAAGTCAGCAGCTTTTGGATCTTACCTTGCAGCGTTTTCAGCTTATTCAGGCAACAATTATTGATGTAAGGGAAGCACAGCGCAGTTTCGAGGAAGCAGGTTACCGGCTGATCAACCTGAACTATGCTGCCAAATCGTCTGAAATTGAACTGAAAAGATTAACCAATGCACTGATGTAAATCCATCAACGGTACCTGAGTTCACCTTCCTGTATAAAACCAAGGTTTTCAATGGTTTCTTACATGGTTTTATTATTTCAGGGCACATCAACTTCTATGGTGCTAAGAGATTAAGGTGGTAAATACCGGTTTATAGCATTACCTTTGCAGCAAACTTAGAGACAGAGAATGCTTTTTATAGGAAAATATAACCACCTGACCATCCTGCGTGATACCAGCGTTGGCTTCTTTTTAGGCGATGTAGAAGGTGAAGAAGTGCTTCTTCCCAATAAATACAAAACTGATGACATGCAGATCGATGATGTTATCAAGGTTTTTGTATACAACGATTCGGAAGACCGGCCGGTGGCAACCACAGAAACTCCCAAAATTGTACGGAACGAATTTGCCAATCTTGAAGTCAAAGACGTCTCGGAACATGGGGCATTTTTGAATTGGGGATTGGAAAAAGACCTTTTTGTTCCGTTCAGAGAACAAACCACACCGATGGAAATTGGCGAGTGGCATGTGGTCTTTTTATACCTGGACCAAAAAACATCCCGTTTGATTGCCACAACAAAGCTCGACAGATATTTGGAAAACGAGCGTCTGCTGGTCAAAGAAGGCGATGAGGTTGATTTGCTCGTTTGGAAAAAAACGGATCTTGGCTACAATGTGGTGGTAAACCAGTTTCATAAGGGACTTATTTATGCCAATGAGGTTTTCAAAACCATTCAGGTAGGCGATTCTCTGAAAGGTTATGTCAAAAAGATCCGGGACGAAAACAGACTGGATATCAGCCTGGAAAAACAGGGTTACGAAAATGTGGTGGAACCTACTGCACAACGCATTCTTGACGACCTTAAAAAGAACAACGGCTTCCTGAACCTTTCAGACAGCAGCGCTCCAGAAGACATTAACAGACAACTCGGAATCAGCAAGAAAGTCTTCAAAAAAGCCATTGGCGGTTTATACAAACAAGGCCTGATACGTATCACCGAGGAAGGAATTTATTCACTGACGGAAGATTAATTTGTCAGGTTACCAGGTTAGGTTACACAGAGAACCACAGAGTTAAAAAAGAGAGCCGCAGAGATTTATTTTCTCTGTGGCTCTCTTTTTTAACTCTTAAAACGCTGTGTAACCTAAATTACTTCTGGCCGTATTTTTCTTTATACTTCTCGTAAAGACGTTTTTGTTTGTCATCCAGGTTCACTTTTCCACCCTTGATGAAAACCATCTGTACCGCGTTTCCACGCATATCCAGCATATCGCCAGTCGTTACGACCAGAGAAGCCTGCTTACCTTTTTCCAAAGTTCCCACGTATTGATCCACGCCCAATATTTCAGCAGGATTTTTGGTGATAAATTGCAGTGCCTGTTCCGGTGTCACATCACTGAAACCAGATGATGTGCCGGCTAAAAAAGCAAGGTTACGGGTTCTCCACCATTCATCAGCGTAGGTGATTGCAACTTTCACGCCCGCTTTTGCCAGTATTCCCGGTAACTCATAAGGAAGATAAACACCTTCATCTGTCCCGTTTGGCAGACGGTGCGCAGGATTCAAAACCACAGGAATCTGATTATCTTTCAAAAATGCAGTCACCTTATTGGCCTGGTCTCCGCCCACAATCACGATCTTTTTCAATCCGAATTCCTGAGCAAATTTCACCGATTCAATGATATCCTTGGCATAATCAGCCCGAATATAAAGATTGGTCGTTCCTTTAAAAAGAGCGCGCATGGCTTCCAGACGCATATTGGCCGGACTTGGCTTTGCTGTTTCGGCATAAGCTTTGGCCTGGGAAAGTGCTTCTTCCCAATAAATACAAAACTGATGACATGCAGATCGATGATGTTATCAAGGTTTTTGTATACAACGATTCGGAAGACCGGCCGGTGGCAACCACAGAAACTCCCAAAATTGTACGGAACGAATTTGCCAATCTTGAAGTCAAAGACGTCTCGGAACATGGGGCATTTTTGAATTGGGGATTGGAAAAAGACCTTTTTGTTCCGTTCAGAGAACAAACCACACCGATGGAAATTGGCGAGTGGCATGTGGTCTTTTTATACCTGGACCAAAAAACATCCCGTTTGATTGCCACAACAAAGCTCGACAGATATTTGGAAAACGAGCGTCTGCTGGTCAAAGAAGGCGATGAGGTTGATTTGCTCGTTTGGAAAAAAACGGATCTTGGCTACAATGTGGTGGTAAACCAGTTTCATAAGGGACTTATTTATGCCAATGAGGTTTTCAAAACCATTCAGGTAGGCGATTCTCTGAAAGGTTATGTCAAAAAGATCCGGGACGAAAACAGACTGGATATCAGCCTGGAAAAACAGGGTTACGAAAATGTGGTGGAACCTACTGCACAACGCATTCTTGACGACCTTAAAAAGAACAACGGCTTCCTGAACCTTTCAGACAGCAGCGCTCCAGAAGACATTAACAGACAACTCGGAATCAGCAAGAAAGTCTTCAAAAAAGCCATTGGCGGTTTATACAAACAAGGCCTGATACGTATCACCGAGGAAGGAATTTATTCACTGACGGAAGATTAATTTGTCAGGTTACCAGGTTAGGTTACACAGAGAACCACAGAGTTAAAAAAGAGAGCCGCAGAGATTTATTTTCTCTGTGGCTCTCTTTTTTAACTCTTAAAACGCTGTGTAACCTAAATTACTTCTGGCCGTATTTTTCTTTATACTTCTCGTAAAGACGTTTTTGTTTGTCATCCAGGTTCACTTTTCCACCCTTGATGAAAACCATCTGTACCGCGTTTCCACGCATATCCAGCATATCGCCAGTCGTTACGACCAGAGAAGCCTGCTTACCTTTTTCCAAAGTTCCCACGTATTGATCCACGCCCAATATTTCAGCAGGATTTTTGGTGATAAATTGCAGTGCCTGTTCCGGTGTCACATCACTGAAACCAGATGATGTGCCGGCTAAAAAAGCAAGGTTACGGGTTCTCCACCATTCATCAGCGTAGGTGATTGCAACTTTCACGCCCGCTTTTGCCAGTATTCCCGGTAACTCATAAGGAAGATAAACACCTTCATCTGTCCCGTTTGGCAGACGGTGCGCAGGATTCAAAACCACAGGAATCTGATTATCTTTCAAAAATGCAGTCACCTTATTGGCCTGGTCTCCGCCCACAATCACGATCTTTTTCAATCCGAATTCCTGAGCAAATTTCACCGATTCAATGATATCCTTGGCATAATCAGCCCGAATATAAAGATTGGTCGTTCCTTTAAAAAGAGCGCGCATGGCTTCCAGACGCATATTGGCCGGACTTGGCTTTGCTGTTTCGGCATAAGCTTTGGCCTGGGAAAATGTACTGCGAAACACGTCTATAATCTCCTGACGCTTCTCATTTCTTTTTACAGAAACAGAAAAATCTTCATAGTTAAAACTGCTGGCCAAAAATGGAGGCCAGTTGATCCAGATGCCATCATCCTTTTTCAGTACTGCATCTTCCCAATTCCATCCGTCAGAATAAAACACGGATGAGGAGCCCGAAATAATCCCGCCCTGCGGAACGGCCTGAGAAAGCAAAATCCCAGTGTTGCGCAGCGTAGGTATAACTTCAGAATCGGTATTATAGGCAACCAGCGCCCGCACGTGCGGATTAATTTCTCCTACTTCGTTGTAGTCCAGCGTCGCGCGCACCGAGGCGATTTCCTGAATACCAACCGTGGTGTTCATTGAAATAATACCAGGAAAAATATGCTTCCCTTTGACATCAATCACTTCCGAGCTATTGCGATCAACCGCAGCGCCCGAAGCGGCTACCTGCGTAATAACTCCTTTATCAAAAGCAATGACACCGTTTTCAATTACCTGCCCGTTGCCCAGGTGTATGGTTCCGCCAGTCAGGATAATGGGTTTTGTTTGCGGCTTGGCCGGAGCCGGGTTCTGGGCATATCCGGCAAAATTAAGACAGAAAATAGCCGCCAACCCGAAGAAGCAAGATGCCGGTTTTATATATTTTTTTGTTTTCATAAGACAGTTAAAAAATGAGTAAATGATGGAAGAACAGACAAAGATTTCCTTTATTTTCCTTCCTCATGTTCTGCATGAATACCGATGATATCTTCACAATGCCACATGCGTGGCTGAGCTGCCTGTGGTTTTTGTGTCGGTTTTCCATCGGCCTTGTCGCTGAGCATTTTTTGAATAATGCGTTCGCGCTCCAACGCTATTTTAGCCTGTTTTGCAACGTCTTCTTTACGGTCAAAATAAACCGTTCCTTCAATCATTGTAAATTCAGGACGTGCATAAATTGACAGCGGATGCGCATTCCAAAGAACCAGATCGGCGTCCTTGCCAGCCTTAATGCTACCCATTCTATTGTCAACGTGCAAAAGTTTCGCAGGATTTAAAGTAATCATTTTCCATGCTTCCTCTTCCGGCACCCCGCCAAAAGTTACCGTTTTAGCCGCTTCCTGATTTAATCTTCTGGCCATTTCCGCATCGTCTGAATTGATTGCCACGGTGATTCCCTCGTGGTACATCAGCGCCGCGTTATATGGTATAGCCTCTTTCACTTCCATCTTGTAAGCCCACCAGTCAGCAAATGTGGATCCGCCGATATTACGGTTTTTCATTTTGTCGGCCATCTTATAGCCTTCCAGAATGTGCGTAAAAGTATTGATCTTAAAGTTCAGCGAATCGGCTACGTGCATCAACATATTAATCTCGGATTGCACGTAAGAGTGACAAGTGATAAAACGCTGACTATCCAAAATCTCAGCCAAAGCTTCCAGCTCCAAATCTTTACGCGGAACTTCCAGACCCGTTTTCTTTGCAGCCCCGTTGTAATCCTTCCAGGTTTTTGCGTATTCTTTCGCTCTGATAAAATGATCAAAGTAAACCTGTTCAACCCCCATTCTCGTTTGTGGGAAACGTACGCGTGCCACATCACCCCAGTTCGATTGCTTTACGTTTTCGCCCAAAGCAAACTTTATCGTTTTAGCATCCGGAATAAGCATTTCCGATTGTGTCGCTCCCCATTTCAATTTGATCAGGGCACTTTGTCCGCCAATCGCGTTGGCTGAACCATGAAGCAAATGTGAAGTAGTAACACCACCAGCCAGCTGACGGTAGATATTGACATCATCCGGATTGATTACATCACTCATACGCACCTCTGCCGTACTGGATTGTGATCCCTCGTTGATCGCAAACAAAGCGATATGAGAATGCTCATCGATTATGCCGTTGGTCAAATGTTTTCCAGTACCGTCAACCGTACGTGCGCCCGATGGCGCTGACAATCCTTTACCCACTTTTGCAATTTTCCCGTTCTGGATAATCACATCAGCATTTTGCAGAATACCGTCTTTCTCGTTGGTCCAAACCGTCGCATTTTTCACAAATACGGTTTCGGATTTTGGCAGCTGCTCATTTCCAAATCCTACAAAAGGAAAAACAACCGGGCCAGTTTCCTTCATTTTAAGGGAAGCAGTATCCTTTTTGGCAACTTCCTTATAGTTTTCTGTCAAAGTTGCATTCCAGGTAACCGGCGCCCCGTCTGGTAAAATACCTTCGCCCGAAAGTCCTTTCCCGGCAATCCAGCCTGTTAGCCTTATGGTCCCCGGATTTTTCGTTTCAGGCTGATAAGTCATGGTCAGCAGTTCATTGGCTAAAATTACCTTTGGCGTAATCTTAACGGTGTCTTTCAGGATGATTTTATATTCCGGCTTTTCAACGGAACCTGATATTTCCAGCTTGCCTGTCGCTTCCCTGTTGATCGAAAAAGAATAATTCCCCCTGAAATCTGGTGCATTCAGCGGCGCAACAATGAATTTTTTCCCCTGAACCCAGTTTTCATAAATCACATTTTCCTTGCTGAATAAATCATCGGAGGTAATCAAAAAATTCGCGAGCAATCCCGCTTTCAAGCTTCCAACTTGCCCCTCAGCTTTTATGAGTTTGGCAGGCGTGGTTGTCAATGCCTCCAGTGCTTTTTCTTTCGGTAAACCATACTCGATTGCGGTGCGTATTTTAGCCCAGAAATCTGTTTTGTTTTTAAGATCCGCAGAAGTTAGCGCAAAAGAAACGCCTCCTTTGGAAAGTATCGAGGCATTGGCAGGCGCCATTTCCCAGTGCTTAAGTTGCGCAACGGTGATCACATCGGCATCCCATGGATCACTCACATCATAAGCCGCCGGAAAATCAAGGGGTAAAATCAAAGTCGCTTTCGTGCCTTTAATTTCCTCCAGACGCTGATACTCATCACCTCCGCCTTTGATAATATACTGAAGTCCGAATTCGTCACCGATCTTGTCGGCACGCAATACACTATATTTGTCGTTCGTTTCAAAAAAGGAAGGCAGGCCCTTGATCTGGTTAAATGCTTCCAGCGAAAGATTCGTCTCCTTAGCCTTCCCCCCTTTTGCATACCAGTCTGCATCGTAATAATGCTGACGAAGCAACGCGACCACACCCATTCCGGATGAAGGATAATTCTGCGTTGAACTTCCTTTACTTAGAGAAAAATGCGCAGAAGCCTTCCCGTTTAACAGCGCCTTGTTCGCAGATTCATCCGTGAGCGTAACCACCGCGCCATTACCACGAACAATTCCATCATGCTGATGCGTCAGTACTGTCCCGAAGCCAATTTTCCGCAGATCAGCTGCTTTTTTAGTATCAGTCGTGAAAATATTACTGGCATCTGTTTCTGGTTGGATAGACTGGTTCCAGCCAAATGCACCTTTTTTATTGGATTCTAATTGCGGCGTTTGACGGCCTGCGCTACGTTGGTCGCGTTTGATCTCGGGCATTCCATAGTCGGAATCCAGGTCGATAAGTGATGGATAGATATATTTACCTTTCAAATCCACAACCACAGCAGCGGCAGGAATTTTAACCTGTTTGCTTACTTCACGGATCATACCGTTTTCGATAAGCAAAGTCCCGTTTGAAATCGTTGTTTTGGAATCCACTACGATCGTGGCGTTTGTAAATGCATATTGCCCTTTTCTTTCATCATAGGCGCCATTACGGGGGAAGGTTTCCTGGGCATGGCACAATGAGGTCAAGGTTAGTCCAACTACTAACGTTGATAATTGTTTAATCATAGAATTAGGAGATTTTTAAAATTAGTTAAGGAATTTTTGTTAATCCAACTGTTGATAAGACAATATACAATGAAAACACTTAACACAGTGCTTAAAGCCCCGTATTACAATATCTGTACAATCTGTACTTGGAATTTCAATATTGGTTTGTTTTTTTGTAATTAGCATTACCTTTAAAATCTATATGACCTACGATCAATTCATTTCAAGCCTTTCACAATCTCAGCCGCCAAAAGAGCTCCCGGTGTTATTAAAAGCACTTTGGTATGATGCCAATGCTAATTGGGAAGCCGCTCACGACATCGCCCAAAGCAGCGAAGGAACAAAAACCTATGATCGCCTGCACGCTTATCTGCATCGGGTTGAAGGCGACACCTGGAACGCGGGATATTGGTACCGGAGGGCCGGTGCTGATGTTTTTAAAGGCTCCCTGAAAGAGGAATGGCAATTTCTGGTTGAATCGCTGCTTTAAACTAAATAAGTTTATATACTTATTTTTGAATACTATAAGCTATTTAACTTAAGTAGCTATTGGCGATTAGCTATATGCGATTAGCTCCGTGACCGAATGAGTAATAGATTATTATAAAAATCAATCATATAAACTAATTTTTCACTACTACTTATATGACAACAGGCTAGCATCAGGCAATGCTCGGAACGCGGTTAAGTTACACCCCGCCATCAGCATTGCACTGGCCACAATATTTTTCTATTAAATAAATCCATCCAGATTAAACCTTCTTTACAAATCGCTCTCTAAGACTGGTATCTAAACTTTAAAACCATGAAGAAGGGAATAATCGCCATTATGCTGGCCTTCGCAAGTATCTCTGCTTATGCACAGCGGGACAATGCAAAATTGACGCCGGAAGCAAGAGCAGAAAACCAAACCAAATCGTTAACCGCAAGTCTGGGCCTGACAGATGAGCAGCAAAAACAAGTTTATACGTTGAATTTGACGCGCGCCCAGAAAATGGAGGAAATGAGAAATTCGCAGGATGCGGACAGATCCAAAATGAGAGAGTCCATGGCAACTTTTAATACGGAACTTCAAAAAGTATTAACGCCCGAGCAACAGGAAAAATACAAAACAGTGATGGAAGAACGGAGGAGAAACGGCGGAGCAGGCAGAGGTCCAAGAAACTAGTTTCTTGCAAATCATTACTAAAAACGGTGTTTATCATTAAGTTTTAATTTAATGATAAACACCGTTTTTAGGTTTTGTACCCATCCTTTGAGGAATACATCAGGCAGTTGAAAGCCTGATTTGCTATAATATGATCAACCCTTCGGGTTTGTGGCGCCTGACGAAATATTTACAACGCCACCTCCGTCTTAAATTCCGACGTAAAATGGAAATGTATTTTCGGGTTATTCTCGCGGTTCATACGGATCATCCAGTCTGATTCTGCGAAAAATACCGGATTACGGTCTTTATCAAAGGCAATCTGATTTCCTTTCAAACGGATAAATTCGTCCATTGCCGATTTTTCATCCGCCGTTAACCAGCAAGCACGCGTCACGTTCATAGGAACCCAGCGGCATTTAGCACCATATTCATGTTCAAGGCGATACTGGATTACGTCAAACTGAAGCTCTCCAACTGTCCCTACAACTTTCCTATTTCCCAAGTCAAGATTAAACAACTGGGCAACACCTTCGTCCGTCAGCTGTTGAATTCCTTTTTCCAATTGTTTTGATTTCATCGGATCCAGGTTGATCAACTCCTTGAAAATCTCGGGAGAGAAACTAGGGATACCGGCAAAATTGAAGTTTTCTCCTTCTGTTAAAGTATCGCCAATTTTAAAATTTCCCGTATCATACAAACCGACAACATCTCCCGGGAACCCTTCGTCCAGCACACTTTTATCCGACGCCATGAAAGTAAACGGACTGGCAAAACGCACGTCCTTATTTAGTCTTACATGATGATAAAAAGTTCTTCGCTCAAATTTACCCGAGCAAATACGCAGGAAAGCGATACGGTCGCGGTGACGCGGATCCAGGTTTGCGTGAATTTTAAAAATAAAACCACTGAATTTCTTCTCAGTTGGTTCAACCTCACGCACATCCGTAGCACGTGGCTGCGGAAGCGGAGAAATTTCACAAAAGGTATCCAAAAGCTCCTTGATACCAAAGTTATTGATCGCGCTGCCAAAGAAAACCGGAGCCAGTTCTCCTTTTTCGTAAGCCTCTTTTGAAAACTGGTCGTAAACGCCTTCGACCAACTCCACATCCTCGGTCAACTGCACAGCGTCTTTCAGGCCAACAAGCTCTTCAAGTCTATCGTCTCCCAGATCAATTTCAACAACGTTGCTTTCAATTTTGGTTTTATTAATCTTAAAGAAATACAGTTTCTGCTCAAACAGACTGTAAACGCCTTTAAAATCTGCACCCATGTTAATCGGCCAGGTAAGCGGACGTACACGAATGCCCAACTTTGTTTCCAGCTCATCAAGAAGTTCAAATGGATTTTGACCTTCTCTATCGAGTTTGTTTACAAAAACAATCACAGGTGTGTTACGCATCCGGCAGACCTCCATAAGTCTTTCGGTCTGCTCTTCAACGCCTTTCACGCAATCAATAACCAGAATAACGCTATCCACAGCTGTCAGCGTGCGGTAGGTATCCTCGGCAAAGTCCTTGTGACCGGGTGTATCCAGAATATTGATTAACAAATCACGGTATTCAAAAGTCATTACCGACGTTGCAACCGAAATACCACGCTGCTTCTCGATTTCCATGAAATCGGAAGTGGCTGTTTTCTTGATTTTATTCGATTTTACAGCACCAGCCGTTTGAATCGCACCTCCAAAAAGCAGAAGTTTTTCTGTCAGGGTAGTTTTCCCGGCATCCGGGTGACTAATGATCGCGAATGTCCGCCTTTTCTTAATTTCCTCTATGTTACTCATTATGTTATTTTATATCCTGCTGCTACCGGTTTACGCTGATTTTCAGATTTAAATATCAAACCGAACAGGCTGACAACAGGTACGAAAGATTCCCTTTTTTCAAAATTTTGCACAAAGATACAAATAAACATAGCCGCTCCGTATCCGGAGCGGCTATATTATTAACTGTCAGTATGCTTGATGCATGCTAAGCATCTACTTTCATGAGTACCTGGGGTAATTCAGGTATTCAGTAGAAAGAATCTTTGTAATCTTCAACGGATGTAAGAATCACTTCGTGCGCTTCGTCACGGCCATAAACATTGGTAATTTCAATGTGTGCCTTTTCACCCGGAAGGTTTTTGTAAGTCAGGAAGTAGTGCTTCAAACGCTCAACAATTCCCTGTGGCAACTCGCTCAGATCAGCATATCCACCATAAACTTCGTCACCTTTCAAAACGGCAATGATTTTATCATCCGCTTCGCCGCCATCGATCAAACGAATACCACCGATTGGTTTTGCCTCACACATGACATCACCGTGCGTAATGATTTTTTCGCACAATACCAGGATATCAAGCGCATCACCATCACCTTCTGTAACGTCTCTCCCCGATCTGTCACGGGCAAGAGCTGCAATTTTATCGGCACAATACGTTTTAGGAATGAATCCGTAAAGCGCAGGAACAATATTGGAATATTTTTGAGGACGGTCAATTTTCAAATAACCTGTCTGCTTGTCAATTTCGTATTTTACAGTATCCGTAGGAACGATTTCAATAAATGCGTTTACCAGTTCAGGTGCATTTTCCCCCATCGGAATTCCATGCCAGGGGTGGGCTTTGTGTACGTTTGCGTTCATTATTTGGTAATATGTATATGATCTTTTTAATTCTTTATTTTTTATTCTCCGGCCTTTTCTGAAATCAGATAATCGCCTGTTTTGGATATGGATTGTTTCACAAATAACTCGCCCAGAAATCCGGCGAGAAATAGCTGCGAGCCGACCATGATCGCAACAAGCGCGAGAAAGAACAGCGGATTTTCTGTAACGTTGCGGTACTGTTCGTGGGAAATGTAAATTTTATAAATTTTCGTTCCCAGTAGCCAGAAGGCAATCACCGTTCCAAGAAAAAACATAAGCGTTCCAAGACTGCCGAACAAATGCATCGGGCGACGACCAAATTTATTGACGAACGCGATCGAAAGCAAGTCCAGGAAGCCAAAAACGAACCTTTCAAGGCCAAATTTTGTGTAACCGTATTTTCTTGCCTGATGCTGAACAACTTTTTCACCGATTTTTCCAAAGCCATTCCACTTGGCAATAACAGGAATATAACGGTGCATTTCACCATAAATCGTGACATTTTTAACCACGTCTTTACGGTACGCTTTCAGCCCGCAATTAAAATCGTGCAAAGATACGCCGGAAATACTACGGGTAGCCGCATTGAAAATTTTGGTCGGAATTGTCTTCGTGATCGGGTCGTATCTTTTCTTTTTCCACCCCGAAACCAGATCATAACGATCTTCTTTAATCATCCGGTATAGCTCAGGAATTTCGTCCGGACTATCCTGCAAATCAGCATCCATCGTGATAACCACATCGCCACGCACCGCCTGAAAACCCGTTTGCAAAGCAGCCGTTTTCCCATAGTTGCGTACGAACCGTTTACCTCTGATATGGGGATTTTTCAGTGAAAGCTCACATATTACTTCCCATGAGCGGTCTTTACTCCCATCGTCGATAAAAAGGATTTCGTAGGAAAAATTATTTTCAGTCATCACGCGCGCAATCCACTCACTAAGCTCTGGCAAAGACTCCTCTTCATTAAAAAGCGGGATAACAACGGAAATCTGAATAGCTGAATTGGTCATGAATAAAGTACAAGGGTGATACCTACACACCCGTATTAACGTGTAAAGTTCGTGTTTTTCCTGATCAAAATATCAAATAATAGTCTTTCATTAATTTTTTAAACTCAGGATGATAGGTTCTGCCATCTTCGCCGTATATAAACAAATCCGAATTAACATCCACAATATCAGCAAGTTCAAGTTTTGAAAAAATCATTAACAGACGAAATGGTTTCTTTTCTTTTTGATGGAACAAAGTTAGTTTTCGCTCCAAAAACCATCCGGCTTTCTCGGCGAGATCCTGAAAAATAATACCTTCATCGACCGGAAGCAGTATATTCCATTTCCCTTTTTCGGTGAGTAACCTGTCAATAGATTTGAGTAAGTCCTGAAAAGTGAGGGATTCTGAATGATGGGCCTGGTTTATTTTCAGATCCGGTGAGCGAAGATCCGACTGAAAAAATGGCGGATTGGTAATGATGCAATCGTATTTTCCGTCAGAAGAAAAATCCTGGATCGCATCATTGAAAATTGCGATCCGATTTTTAAAAGGACTGTTAGCGGTATTCCGGCTAGCCTGCGTATAGGCTTCGCGATCCAATTCGACCGCGTCAATCGTTGCGCGATGGTTACGCTGGGCAACCATCAAAGACAACAAGCCTGTGCCTGCACCAATATCCAGAATCCGCTCCGCATTTTCAACATCAGCCCAGGCACCCAGCACGCAGGCATCCGTGCAGACTTTCATCGCACACTGATCCTGATTGATCGTAAATTGTTTGAATTTGAAAAAGGAATTTCTGGCCATGGATTTTTATTTTCTTCCAAAGTCAGCAGGATTTTCACCCCAGTATTCCGTTTCCCATTTCAGGATTTTGTTCGGATAGCTGTTTGTGGCAAGCCAGCGCTCGGCTCTTTGCAGCATTTCAAAAACGGGCTTATTCCTTGGCGTCAGCTGCAATTTTGTATTGGCATGTTTCTTTTTAATCCAGCTGATCGCCGTTCGTGAATCTGAGTATACAGGAATTTCGCTGTTGTTCTTTTGCAAATAGGCCAATCCATGCACGATCGCTAGAAACTCGCCGATATTATTGGTGGCATCTTTGAAAGGCCCCTGAAGAAAAATCCTTTCGCCGGTTTGCAGATAAGTCCCCTGATACTCCATGTCACCCGAGGCCGTATTCCAGGCCGCGTCCACGGCAATGCTGTTTTTAATAGGCTGACCAATATTTGCCGGCGCTATTTTAGCCACTGGCTTTGCCGCGTTCTCCTTTTTTTGAACATACTCCCAATAATTCCGCTGAATGGCTGTTTCCGCTTCTTGTATCGAGTCAAATGATTTGTACCGGGCATCTTCAAAGCCCTTGATTTGCGCCTCACATTCTTTCCAGTCGGTAAACACACCTGTTTGTCTACCTTGCCACACTACATAAAATTTTGTCTTTTTTGCCATTAATTCTAAACTAACTTCTTTCCTCCCAAACCTGCGTCAGGCTTACGATAACCTCCACCGCTTTTTCCATATCCTGGACAGAAACCCATTCCAAACGCGAATGAAACGCATGTTCTCCGGCAAAAATATTCGGGCACGGCAGCCCCATAAATGACAGCCTGGAACCATCCGTTCCGCCGCGGATACTTCTCGTAATAGGATTTAAACCGGAACGCTTCATGGCCTCCACGGCATTATCAATGATCTGTGGGTGCAGAGCAAGGATTTCCTTCATGTTCCGGTACTGCTGTGTGACTTTAAATTCGCATTTCGAGTTGGGATAGCTGGCAAGAACCTTATCGACGATTTCTTGAAGAAAAGCTTCCTTTTCATGCAGTCCTGCTTCGGTAAAATCCCGGATGATAAAATCCAGAACCGCCCTTTCTTGTATTCCTTCGATATGAACCGGGTGAATAAAACCCTGCTTATCTTCCGTTGTTTCCGGGGAAAGACCGTCCTTCGGCAAAGCCGCCAGAATAGCACCCGCAATTTTTAGCGCGTTTTCCAGTTTACCGATCGCGTATCCGGGATGCGTGCTTACACCATGAATCGTAACCTTCACACCATCGGCAGAAAACGTCTCGTCTTCCATGGTACCGACTGCCTCTCCATCCACCGTGTAACCATAATCGGCACCGAGTTTAACCAAATCCACCTTTTCCGTCCCGCGACCAACTTCCTCATCCGGCGTAAAAAGTATTTTGATATCGCCGTGCTTTATTCTCGGATCCGTGACCAGAATTTCAGCCGCCGCCATGATCTCGGCAACACCGGCCTTATTGTCCGCTCCCAAAAGCGTACTTCCGCTGGCTGTTACAATGTCGTGCCCGATCTGATTTTTCAAATCGGGATGCTCCGAAAGTCTGATTACCTGTGTTGGATCATCGGGCAAAATAATATCCGCACCATTCCACTTCTGATGCACAATCGGCGCCACGTTCGCTCCACTCACATCCGGCGAAGTATCCACATGTGAGCAAAAACAGATCACCGGAATATTTTTCTTGTCCGAATTTCCCGGAATCGTTGCGTAAACGTAACCATGTTCATCCAGATGCGCATCTTCAATACCTAATTCCTGCAACTCGATCACGAGCTGATTACTCAGGTCCCGCTGTTTTTCCGTACTTGGAAAACTGGTTGATTGTGGATCAGATTGTGTGTCGATCTGAACGTAGCTAAGAAATCTGTTGAGTACGGAAGACATTTTACTTTAAATTAAAATGAAATAACGACTGATATTTATTCTTTATGAGGCGATAATTCCTGAAAGATCCGCCGGTGAATAATTGATATTTTTCAATGTCTTATCGTCAGCCGTGCGGTAAACAAGGTATTTGCCATTGTCTTCTTTGTAATAACATGCTGTGCCCTTGGCATTGTAATGCGCCACAGTCGCCTCGGCTTCTTCAATGCTCACACAGGCTTTTGACATATTGGAGCGTTGTACTTCATCAAACAATGCCCTGAATTTTTCTCCCAAACCAAATTCAAGCACCGCGCCTGAAAGTACATACTGCAAATCACAAAGTGCATCAGCCACCTCCACAAGATCTTTTTCCAGAATGGCCACTTCCAATTCTTTTAATTCCTCTGCCAAAAGCGCCACACGCAAACGGCTGCGATCCTCGGAAGGAATAGTCGGCGTTTCAAGGATTGGGTGTTTAAAAGTTTTATGAAATTCAGCGACCTGGTTAAGACTATCTAATTGTTGCATTGTGTTACAGAAATTTGAAATTTATTATAAATGATCCGTTCGAATCCGGTAAAAAAGGTATTTTCAAACCAAAACTCAGCCCAGCTTTAACGTTACAATATAAGGTTTGTTTTAAAAAGTTTTATAGAAATGGCCAGCAGAATGATACCAAATACCTTCCGAAGGATATCCGTCCCGCCTTTTCCAAGTTTGTTTTCAATCCAGTTGGAAGACCGCAGCACCATATAAACAAAAAATAAATTGAGCAGCACACCGACCAGAATATTGTTGATTTCATAGGTTGTCCGCAATGCAAGAAGGGTTGTCATTGTCCCGGCACCGGCGATGATCGGAAAAGCAATCGGCACGATCGACGCTGCGCTGACGCTGATGTTGTCATGTTTGAAAATACTGACACCCAGCACCATTTCCAATCCAAGAAGGAATAAAATGATGGCGCCGGCAACGGCAAATGAGGCAACATCCACCCCAAAAAGGCTTAAAAGTCTTTCGCCCAAAAACAAAAAAACGATCATGATCGCCCCCGCAGCCAGCGTGGCTTTTTCAGATTCGATCTTGCCCAGTTTCTTACGGAAATCAACAATGATGGGTATTGAGCCCAATACGTCGATCACTGAAAACAAAATCAGCGTTACGGAAAGTATTTCTTTGAGATTAAACATCGCGACACCAATTCAAGGATTATGCCGCAAAGTTGAACAAAACCCGTTGCTTACACAACCTTTTATTGTTAAGCTAACGATTTAAATCCTGCTAAGCGTTTCCGTTGGGCAAAAAGTTTAGAAAAGTATTAAACTGCTTTTTGTACTTTTCTTCGTCGATCTTGTAGTAAAAAGCACCTTTTTTCGAAAATCCTTTTTGCTTTTCTTCCAGCTTTATCAACAAATTTGTCGACAACAACTTCCGGCTAAAATTTCTTTTATCGAGTTCGGTTCCAAAAATCGCTTCGTAGAGTTTTTGCAGCTGCGGGATGGTAAATTTCTCCGGAAGAAGCTCAAAACCAATCGGATGCTGTGAAGCCTTATAACGCAAATGTTCGATAGCCATTTGCACCATCGCGCTGTGATCGAAGAGCAGCTGAGGCAGCTCCTGCATGGAGAACCACTGCGCTTCAAAATTCTTTGAAATTTTATTATCGTAATCGTCGACGTTAATCAAGGCAAAATAGGCCACTGACACGGTACGCTCTACCGGGTCACGTCTTGGATTTCCGAAAGTATGCAATTGTTCCAGATAAATATCGCTCAGATTCGTCAGCTCAAACAAAATACGCGTGGAAGCCTCCTCCAGACTTTCATCCGGCTGCACCCAGCCGCCCATCAGCGACCAGGTGTGATGCTCGTCTTCAATGCCCCGTTTTACCAATAATAATTTTAATTCCTGACCGTCGAATCCGAAAATAATGGAATCGAGCGCTACCAGACATTTCGTTTGTGTCTGGTATTGATGCAACATATCTATTAACACAATGGGCTCTCCTGTATGAGTAAACTACTTTTTAATTATAAATACAATTCAATGACATTACTACTCATTCCTTTGAAACGGAATTGTCTATCAGACATTTTTTAAGCAGATCTATTTCCTGCTGCGTAATGGCCGGAAAATTGGCGATGCGAAACGAGGTTTCCTTCCACGCACCATAGCCGTTGCCCAGCATGATGCCGCTTTCTTTTGCCGCCTTTTTCAGGAACGTAACCCGTTCTTTTGTACCCGTAACAGCGATCACCGTATCAGAGCGAACTTCCTCGTTTTTAACCAAAACGTCGTATCCGTTTTCTGCCAGGAAAATGTACCATGCGCCGGCCCGTAATTTGGTTTGATCCGACACTTCGGATAATGGCGCCACCTGCTCCATGATGCGTCCGGCCAGATAAATACCCAAAACATTCGGTGTGTAGGGCGTCTGGTATTTGAGGAAGTTATCCCGGATAAAAAGAAAACTATTGTAATAATCACGGTCGCAGATCTTTTCAGCCTGTTTGATGGCCCTCGGTGAAGCGACAAGAACACTTAACCCTGCTGGCAAACCGAAACATTTCTGCACCGAAGCATACCATAGATCCGCATCTTCCCAGGGAAATTCCACACCAGCCATGGACGAAGTCGCGTCGACAGCAATGACCTGTTCCGTTTGTTTTCTCAGCTCCGCAAAAAATGAAAACGGCAAGGCAGTTCCGTTTGAGGTTTCATTATGCGTCAGGCAAATCACTTCGTTTTCCTTATCGGCAATAATATCGGCTGTCTGAGGCAAAGTATTTGGCTCAAAAGATAATCCCTTCGCGCCCGGTTTCAGCTTTTGGGTATATTCCAGCCACTTTTCACCAAATGCTCCATTAAATACATGAAGACTCTTTGACGCAACAAAAGACTGCGCAATAATTTCCCAGCATTCCGTGGCAGACGAACAAAAATAAACTTCGTAATCTGCGGGGATATCAAGTTTAGATTTCATCATCGCAATCGTTTCTTTGAGCATCACCATGAATGGTTCACTACGATGATTGACGCTAAGAATTCCACTTTGATAGGCATCAGACAAATATTTTTCCACCTGTGAATAAACTTTTGACGGACCGGGATAGAAGGTAATCATAGATTTCTGTTTTAATCAAACTAAAAAGTTTGTGGATACGTCGCCAATTCCAGCTGAAATAAAACAGGTTCTTTATCAAAGGGAAGGAATTGATTTGCACCGTTTCCACGCAATTGATAAAGAACCTTTTTTGTGTCACCCTTTCAGGGTTTCCAGATCATGTCTCGTATTGTCTATCTATAATACTTTCAACCCTTCGGGTTTATGATCTTTCAACATTATTGGGCGAATAATTTATTTAATTCTGATTCAAGACCATTTTAGCATTGTCTATCTACAATACTTTCAACCCTTCGGGTTTATAATCTTTCAACGTTGTTGGGCAAATAATTTATTTAATTCTGAGTCAGGATCATTTTTAGCATTGTCTATCTACAATACTTTCAACCCTTCGGGTTTATAATCTTTCAACGTTGTTGGGCAAATAATTTATTTAATTCTGAGTCAGGATCATTTTTAGCATTGTCTATCTACAA
>NZ_JAVFVU010000002.1 GCF_030929615.1 Dyadobacter sp. LHD-138
ATACTTTCAACCCTTCGGGTTTATGATCTTTCAACGTTGTTGGCAAATAATCCATTTAATTCTCATCCAAACCTCGCTACAATTTAACAATCCCGAAGGGATGAAAGTATTATGGCAAAACAGCCGTCTCAAAACTTCTTAACCCGGAACGGGTGACAGAATATAGCTATTAAATCTACCGAAAAACATCCGGATCTATCAAATAAACCCTTCTCTTTTCATTGCTTTTTCCAGCTTCTCTCCCAACTGTGCCGATGCTTTCAACAATGGCAAACGTACTTCCGAGCTGCAAACGCCTTTTATTTCAAGACATTTTTTAATCCCAACCGGGTTTGACTCAATATATAACAAGGTATCAAATTCAAGGAAAGCCAGCTGTAAAGCCGCAGCTTCTTTGAAATTCCCCTCCAGTGCATGCCAGGTCAAATCTGTAAATTCACGCGGAAAACCATTGGCAATGACGGAAATAACGCCATGCCAGCCCACACTAACCATGGTTGTTACCAGATTATCATCTCCTGAAAGCAACAAAAAATCTTTTGGCGCATGTGCAGCCAATTCCATGCTTTGCTCAATACTTCCACCGGCATCTTTAATCCCGATAATATTCGGGTGCTTTGCCAGTTTCAGGATCGTATCGGCTTTCATGTTGATAACCGTACGGCCAGGAACATTATATAACAAAACAGGAACCGGAGAAGCATCAGCAATTGCTGTAAAATGCGCGATAATTCCTTCCTGCGTTGGTTTGTTGTAATACGGACAAACGGACAAAATTGCATCTACACCATCAAAGTCGGTCTTTCGGATCGTTTCCAGCACTGCTCTGGTATCATTCCCCCCCAAACCATACATAATTGGCAATCCTTTTATGTTATGCTTCTTCGAAAATGCCAGAATTTCGTCTTTCTCTGTCGATGAAATTGTTGGAGATTCTCCGGTTGTGCCCTGCACGACAAGATAGTCCACTCCTCCGTCAGACACGAATTCGATTAACCTTTTTAAACCAGCGTAGTCAATTTCCTGATGCTCATCAAAGGGTGTAATCAGCGCTGCTCCGACTCCTTTGAAACGTTCGTCCAATGGCATTATTTTCTTATATAATTGTTGATTTTAAAACACAAAGTTAGTTACCTGACTCAATTTCCTTCATCATTTTTCAATCATTCCTAAAAATTCTTCTTCTGACAGGATTGTCACGCCTAGTTTTCTGGCCTTTTCAAGCTTGGACGGTCCCATATTATCTCCTGCGAGCAGATAATTTAATTTACCTGAAACACCACTCAAAACACGTCCTCCGTTGGATTCAATCTTATGTTTAAGCTCGTCGCGCTCAAAACTGGCAAACACGCCGGAAATGACAAAGGTCTTGCCTTCCAGCATCGTACTTTCCATTTCAACGGGCTTATCATCGGTCGACATCTGTAAACCGGCTTTTTCCAGACGCTCCATCACCTGCTGATTTTCCTCTACTGAAAAATAGGCAATTACACTCTGCGCGATCCTGCCGCCGATTTCGGGGACGGCAACAAGTTCTTCCAGGGTAGCAGCACGAAGTGCGGTGATATTCTTAAAATAAGCCGCCAGTTTTTCAGCAACCGTTGCGCCAACGAAACGGATTCCCAACCCAAACAGCACATTTTTGAAAGGCGCGGTCTTCGAAGTTTCCAGCCCTTTTAAAATATTCTCGACAGTCTTTTCACGGAAACTTATCTTCTTGGCCTTGCCGGTTTCTTCGTTGACGATGCTTTTTTCAAGCCCGAGAAGCTTTTCGTAGGTTAAATCATAAAGATCTGCTGGCGTTTTTAAGAGCTGGTTATCAAAAAGTACCTCGATTTTCCCTTCCCCCAAACTATCGATATTCATCGCTTTCCGGTGAATAAAGTGTTCAATCCGTCCTTTCAACTGAGGCGGGCAGGCACTGTCGTTCGGACAATAATAAGCCACCTCCCCTTCATTGCGTGCCAGAAGGGAATCGCATTCGGGGCAATTGGTAGGAAACACAATAGGCTCCGTGATAAACAGCTCCCTTTTGGAAACATCAACGCCCGTTATTTTGGGAATGATTTCACCGCTTTTTTCAACGAAAACCGTATCACCCAATTGAACATTCAGGCGTTCAAGCTCATTGGCGTTATGCAGCGTAGCTCTTTTCACGTACGTGCCTGACAAATGCACCCCTTTCACTTTATTGTAAGGAACCATCCGTTCGCTCTCCGCGCAAAGGTTTGCAACCGGCGTTACGTTCCCGGTTCTTCCTACCTGAAAATTAACATATCTTAAAACAGCCGGTTTATTTTCAGCTTTGTATTTAAAGGAAATTGCCCAGCGCGGACTTTTTGCCGTAAACCCCAGCTCCTGCTGCTGCGCAAAGGAATTGATTTTGATAACGATCCCGTCCGTAGCCAGTGGAAGCGTTGCCCGTTTTTCCTCCCATTCATGAATGTAAGCAATCACATCATCGATATTGTCCACTTTTCTCCAACCCGGAGACGTATTGAAACCCCACGATTTAAGTGCAAGCAAACTTTCTTCATGACTGGCAAAGACGGTCTCATCGCTTAAAAATGAGTAAATGTAACAGTCAAGCGCCCGGCGTGCAGTCTCGGCGGAATCCTGTAATTTAAAAGATCCCGAAGCCGCGTTACGCGGATTGGCGTATGCATTCACACCAAGCGCTTCCATATCTTCATTCAGTTTTTGAAACGACTGAAACGGCATAAAACCTTCTCCGCGAATTTCAAAAACAGGTGGGATTTCGGTTGATTTTACGCGTAATGGAAGCGACTTAATCGTTTTGACATTATTGGTAATTTCGTCACCCCGCGTTCCGTCCCCACGGGTCACGCCGCGAACCAGAATACCATTTTCGTACGTGAAACTCAGGGAAATTCCGTCGAACTTTAATTCACAGATATACTCATACGCTTCTCCGTCCAGACCTTTTTTCACACGCTCATCAAAATCCCGAAGCTCCTGCTCGTTGTAGGTATTGTCCAGCGACAGCATCGGATAACGGTGCGTGACCGTATTGAAATTTTTCGTAACCGTTCCGCCTACCCTTTGCGTGGGCGAATCGCTGCGTTTGAATTCAGGATATTCATTTTCAAGCTTCGCCAGCTCTTTTAATAACTGATCAAAATCAAAATCCGATATTTCAGAAATACTTTCCTGATAATACTGAAAATTATAATGGTCAATCTTTTGTATAAGTTCGTTGATGCGTTCTTCCGGGTTCATGGTAATTTTAGCTAACAGCCTGGTAATAATTATATCGTGCGGATCGCATTTTGATCCTTAGCATTTCGCACAAATTTACAGTTAATTCTATTTTTTGAATGCATTGACCGAAGATGTTCGCTTAAATAGACCAATAGTAATCATTACATTTTTGATTCAACGTCGCGGTAAAATTTTCTCCGAAGCGATATTTCATTAAAGAACATTCCTGTTACTCCCCGGGCTCTTTACACGCCCATAAAAACATTGTTCAGCATTGTCTATTTCCCTGCACAAATCCAACACGTTTACATCTTGTAGAGAAATTCCTTAAATTCGCCCGGATTTAAACATTATTACTTGTCATAATGGCTGCAGTTGCCCCTTCCATTCTTGCCGCAGATTTTGCAAATCTGCAACGCGACGTTGAAATGCTCAATAATAGTGAAGCTGATTACATTCATGTAGACATCATGGATGGCATGTTTGTTCCCAATATTTCTTTCGGTCTGCCGGTTTGTGAAGCGATCAACCGTTACGCGAAAAAGCCACTGGACGTCCATTTGATGATTGAACAGCCTGACCGTTATCTGGAACATTTCCGTGATGCGGGTGCTTCTATTCTGACGGTTCATTATGAAACCTGCACACATCTGCACCGTACCATTCAGCTGATCAAAGAGTTAGGTGTAAAACCGGGCGTTGCCTTAAATCCGCATACCCCCGTTGAAGTACTTTCGGAAATTCTTCCTGATTTATCGCTGGTTTTAATTATGTCGGTTAATCCGGGTTTTGGCGGGCAGAAATTTATTGAGAATACTTACAGAAAAATCTATAAGCTTAATTGCATGCGCGAAGAACTCGGATGTGATTTTAAAATTGAAGTCGACGGCGGTGTGAACAATACCAACGCCAAGCTTCTCGTTGAAAACGGTGCAGATATACTGGTAGCAGGCAGTTTTGTATTCAATTCTGCAAACCCGTTTGAAACCATTGCCGAATTAAGAAAAAACTAAAATTTAACCCCTTACCCCGCGCTACATGAATAGTTATCGTTTAAATTTCCGTTTTCGCCGAAGGCATAAACTTTCGTGCGCCTTATGATCGCGCGCCCTTTTTTAGTGATCTGCCTGCTCGTTGCCATCCACATTTCAGCAAACGCATCAACTTTTCCGCTGCCAGCTACCGATTATAAATATCCCCTGAAAGTGAGCGCAGACGGCAAACATTTATCCGATCAAAACGATGCGCCCTTTCTGGTTGTGGCTGACGTAGCCTGGCAGCTGCTCAGAAAACTCGATTACCCCAATGCCGTTGAGTATCTGGACACCCGTAAATCCCAGTCCTTCAATACCATATTACTGCATGTTTTGCCCTCATTACCCACACAGAAAAATTTCCATAAAGTAGCTCCTTTTCAGGCTAGTAACGATATTACCAACCCCGACAAAGCCTATTTTGATTACCTTGAAAAAGTGCTTACTGCGGCAAAAGAGCGCGACCTGCTGATAGGTCTGGTTATTTCACGCCAAAGCTGGAACACGCTTTTTGAGTCACAGGGAGAAGAGGCATGCCGGAGTTATGGTACCTATGTCGGAAAAAGATTTTCCAAATTCGCCAACATTTTCTGGATCGTCAGCGAGGAAGAAAATCAAAAGGCATTTGTATCAAGAACACTTACTGAAAGCCTCCGGGCAACTTCGGAAAACAGGATGATCGCATCGCTCTCGACCTGTTCTCCCCCGGATTCACTGGATCAAAACCGAACTGACCTTAAAGTTTTCATTCCAGACTCCACGGTAACGGATTCCGAATATGCTGCGCTGGCTACCTGGCAGAAAACCATCGGACAGTCGATCAAAAGCCCTTTTTTGGTTGCCAATTCTGAATTCCCGATTAAGGATCAATCTGCTTTAATTCGTAAACAGGCTTATGAATCCCTGCTGAGCTCAGCCGCCGGGTTTTGTCACATGAGTACGATCAAAAACTTCAACCCGACCTGGAAAGGCAATATCAGTCGCGATGGAGGCGAATATATGGTCCGTTTTTCTAAAATTATTCAGGGAATTCCCTGGAATCTGATACAGCCCGACCCAGGCCTCAAACTCGTACAGGATACGACCCAAACCAGTGAGATCACGGTGGCAACCATATCCAACCGCAGAATGGCTGTCCTGTATATCCCAACGGCCCGGGAGTTTCAGCTTGATCTGAATCAGCTCACAGGCTCAGAATTCAGGGCTGTGTGGTACAGTCCGCGTACTGGCCGCCGATGGACGGGCGGAGAATTCAAACGCGGGGAACCTGCATTGATCGTTCCACCTGATAAACAAGCGGATTGGGACTGGATACTGTTGGTTGGAGCCAAAAACTAAATGTGGTTTTCAAATTCATTCTAATCAGTATTAAATCTTTGGGATTACCTTTTATTATTACAATATTCACCACACTATTTAACTTTGAAATAATACGATCACCGGCAAAGTAACCGTTTGTTAACCCGAACAAGTCTTTACCCGTGAAAACGAATGATCAAAAGCAAGTGCGCCCCGAATGAGCCTAGTGAGAAGAAAAATTTTTATTTACAGCAGCCTGATTCTATTGGTTGCAGGAAAAATAATTGCCCAGCCTGTTCTTTGGGCGGATAAAATCCTGGGATATTCCTCCGAATACAGAAACGAAAATGCGGGGCAGGGTTTTCGGTCAAAACAAATTCTGGGAGAACCTAGTAAATTACCCGACTTCGGCAATAGTCCGTGTGCCTGGTCTCCGGCGACACCGGACGGCAGAAATGAAGAATGGATCAAAGTAGGTTTTGAAAAATCCATTGCGCTCAAACAGGTGGCGATCGCGGAAAATTTCAACCCTGGCTCCGTGACACGGGTTTATGCCTACAATGAAACCGGAAAAGAATTTCTGATATACGATGAAAAAGCAAGCCCGCTTGCTGTAAAAGGCAGGATGCTCCATATTTTCACCAACCAGGCAAATCTGATCGCCAATGCCATAAAAATAATTCTGGATCCTTCAAAAATTGCCGGTTTTAATCAAATAGACGCGATTGGAATCTCTTCGGCGGCTGAGCCAATTGAAGCCCTGATCAACGTTTCACCTTCTGTTTTAAAAGAAGTGAAAAAGGAAAATCTTGGAAAAGCCGTGAATAGTAAAGGGCAGGAAATTAATCCGATTATTTCTGCGGATGGAAAAACCTTATACTTTACAAGAGCTGAATTTGAAGGAAATATCGGCTCTCCCGACAAACAAGATGCCTGGGTTTCTACACTGGACAAGAATAATAACTGGACCGAAGCTGTTAACCTGGGCGCGCCTGTAAACAATGGTGGCGACAATGCTATCATTGGTGTTTCTGCCGACGGGAAAACCATTTATCTGATCAACGCTTACCTTCCCGGCGGTGGGCTGGTTTACGGTTTATCAAAATCGTTTTACACAAAAAACGGATGGAGTTTTCCAAAACAGATGAAAATTCAGAATTTATATAACGATCATGATTTTTCTGGATTTGCCATCTCGCCACACGGTAATGTGCTGGTTATGTCTGTGCAACGAAAAGATACTGAAGGGCGAAAAGATCTGTACGTTTCTTTCGTTCAAAAAGATGATACCTGGTCGGAACCCAGACACATGGGGAATGTATTAAACAGTGCCAGTGACGAAAACTCTCCTTTCCTCGCCCTGGATAACAAAACGCTCTATTTTACTTCGTCCGGGCGAAGTGGTTACGGCGGTGGTGATGTATTTTTATCCCGTCGTTTGGATGACACCTGGCTTAACTGGTCAAAACCCGAAAACCTGGGCCCTAATATCAATACAGCCAATCATGACTCTTATTTCAATATTCCTGCTTCAGGAGAATACGGATATTTCAGTTCTACGGACAATGCAATAGGTCGGGATGATATTTTCAGGATAAGACTTACGCCTGCTATTAAGCCAGATCCCGTTGCGACGGTTAGTGGCTCGGTTTTTGAATTTGAAACAACAACCCCGATAAAAGCCGAAATTTCTGCCCGGATTTTAAAGACCGGTGAAATATTCAGCAAAACGACCTACGAAGGCGATGGCAGCGAATTCAAGCTGATTTTACCGCTGAAAGAATCGTATGTGATTACCGCAGACGAAAAGAACTATTTTTCATCCACTGAAGAAGTCGATCTCTCAGACGAAACCGGATTTAGAACCATCCGTAAAAACCTCTTTTTGCAACCCATCAAGCCCGGCCAGCAGATAAGACTGGCCAATAATATGTTCTCACAAAGCAGCGCCGACATTACAGAAACTTCTTTTCAGGAGTTGGACCGCATGATCGGCATCATGAACGAATATCCGGAAATGGAAATTTTACTGGAAGGGCATACTGATAATCAGGGCGATACAAAGAAAAACATAAAACTTTCAGAGGACAGGGTTTTGGGAGTAAAAAATTACCTGGTTTTAAAAGGCATCAGTGCTTTCCGTATCCAAACCAAAGCCTGGGGTCCTGCCAAACCAATTGCCAACAACCTCACCGAAGCAAGCCGTCAGAAAAACCGCCGCGTAGAGTTTACCATCCTTAAAATGTAAAAGTGCCTAATCAAAGGAAATTTCCTTAATTTCGCGGCTTTAACTTCCCACAATAAACATGGTGCACACATACAAGAAGGAAACCTTACAATCCTGGTTAACACTTGCAGTCATACTTATCCTTGGTATTTCTCTGCGACTCTACCACCTGGACTCTTACAGTATCTTTTTTGATGAAAAAAGCACCATGGTTGTCAGCCAGGGAATCGTACTTGAAGGCGCTAACCAAAAGGAGGCTTTTTCAACGGTAAAAGTGACCATTCCTGAGTTCTGGAAAGCACCACCGTTCAGCCTGAAACCGCAGGACGGGCTCATCTCCTCCTTCACCTATCAGGAAACTTTTTACCCGCGCGCTTTCACACCCGCCGAATTCTGGGCACCAAAAACTTTGGCCGATTATTACGAAGCGATGACCCGCAGTGATATAGGCAACGGCTCGTTTTACTATCTGCTATTACATTTCTGGATGGAGATTTTCGGTCTTTCAGATTTTTCTGCCAGACTGTTCTCCGTTGTTTTCAGCGTGTTCATTATTGGCCTTACCTATCTTTTTGGCAAACGTTTTTTCTCGGTTAATACCGGTCTGATTGCTTCCGGGATTGTGGCTATCGAACCATTTTTTATTGCTTACAGCCATCAGGCAAGAAATTATTCACTGACTTTTTTTCTGACACTTCTGGCTACCTATCTGTTTTTGCAGATTATTGAGATCAAATCTGCAAAAAGAAAGGATATCTGGCTTTATATCGGGTACATTCTCGCGGCGGGACTCAGCATATTATGCAATTTCCTGTCGGTGGTCGTGCTTTTGGTCCACGCATTATACGCTGTTTTCTTCCTGAGATCGATCAGCGGCTGGATAAAAATGGCTTTTTCCGCCGTCGGAGCCTTGTCAGGCGTTACCTGGTGGCTTTTGTACGGTGGTGGAAAATACACGCTTTATTCCCTTAATCACCAGGCGGCCGAGTACAAAAGATTCGCGGAAACCAGTCCGGGAAATAACCCCTTTGGTGTTTATCCGGCAACACTCATTAATGTCTTCAATAAGTCGCTGCCAATGTTTACTGACTTATTGATCTTTACCAACGGGATGAGTGATTCACTTCTGGGAAAACGCAATACTGTCGTTTCGATTCTTGTAGGCATTTTCCTGATTGTCTGGTACCGGTTCAAAGACCGCATTAAGCTGCACGAATTTATCATGCCACGGGTTCCTTACGTGGTTGTATTGCTGAGCGCATTGGTTTATACCAGCAACAAAATCCAGTTTTGCGTATTGTCGGTGGTTATTTTTGCCCTGTCATTTTTATATGATGTACATAAAAACGCCGACAAATTGCAGCGTAAAAGGCTGACCATGCTTTACATGATGGCCCTTGTTCCGACTTTATTCCTGATTGTCATGGCATTTAAGGGCGGACATACCAGCAGTCTTACCCAGCGTTATTCAGGATTTTCCTTTCCTTATGTCATCATTCTGGTCAGTATATTATTGCAATACTATTCCAACCTGGCCACCGAATTCAGGATATTGATCTTCTTCTTCCTGGCGGTTCAGTTCTATTTTGTGGGACAACGTTTGCAGGAATTTTATGAAGACCGCTCGGTCAAATACGGATATTTTGCAAAACCACGCGTCCCCAATCCTTATTACGAAGCAGCCCAGAAAATAAAGGCCGTCTATCAGCCTGGTGACACAATTCTGTATCCCGCTTTCAAACTTCAGGTTTTGTCGGTGATGGACCGGACGTATTTACCATATTCCATCCAGGATGCCCAGCTGACCAATCTCTATCTGTCAAAAAGTTTAAATTATATTCAGCGTATGGACACAACGCAGGTTGACAGAATATTAATTAAACGGAATATTCAAAAAGACACACTGGAAATCATCAACTTAAAGGGTAAACGATACGGTTCACAGTAGCAGAAGTGACATCTTTGCGCAAAACCGTCAAATAAGATTTCGTATATTGCGCACTTAATAATACAATTTTGCTTGTTACTTTGTACCCGATTTTACAGCAAACATCAACATTCAAATTGGCCATGACCGCAAATGAAGTAATAAATGAACCCAGACAAATCAGTGGTGAATTACGGCTGAAAATACTGGGGCTTTACAATCAGGCTAATGCCGGACATATCGGCTGTTCATTAAGCTGCATTGACTTGATGATCGCTATTCTATTTTTGAATAAAGAAAAAGAAGATACCTTTATTTTATCCAAGGGGCACGCAGCCGCGGCACTTTACGCTTGTCTGAATGTCCTGGGCGAAATTTCTGACGAAGATTTGGCCACTTATTACCTGGACGGCACCACCCTGCCCGCTCACCCGGCTCCTGGTCAGTACAAAGGAATTCCTTTTGCTACCGGCTCTTTGGGTCATGGTTTGCCAATTGCAACGGGTATTGCCCACGCAGCTAAAATCAGCGGCGAGGAAAGTTATTCTTTCGCCTTGCTTTCGGACGGAGAAACCAACGAAGGCACAACCTGGGAGGCCGCACATTATGCCATTCAAAACCAGCTGGATAACCTTTTTATGTTTATTGACAAAAATGGTTTGCAGGGTTTCGGAGCAACAAACCAGGTTTTGGGCGAAACGGCTTCTCCCGAAAAATGGAGAGCTATCGGATTTGAAACAGTAGAGATAGACGGTCACGATATACGCACAATACACCAGACAATTACTAAATTAAAAACCCATAAAAACGGACTCCCCAAAGCCATTATCGCCCGTACGGTGAAAGGCAAAGGAGTTTCCTATATGGAAAATAAACTTGAATGGCACTATCTGCCGATGAACGCTGACCTATACCAGCAGGCCACTCAGGAAGTAAAAGAACGCTATCTTAATGAACTTACGAATGCTTGATAATTTACCGCATTACCGCGATAAAATAGAACAACTTAAAGGACCGATTTTTGTATTTGGAGCCAGTGGTTTTATCGGTGCCAATCTTTTCAACGATATCTACAAAATCAGAAAGGATTGTTACGCCCTTACCCACGACGCAACAAAAGCCTGGCGGTTAAAATTATTGAATGTTCCGTTTGAAAATATTATCCATTGCGATATCCTTTCCGACAATTCGGTTCGTGAAGTTTTTGAAAGATATAAGCCGCAAACGCTTTTTAACCTGGCGGCTTACGGAGCTTACAGCAAGCAAAGCAGTGTCAACCTGACTTACGAAACGAACGTAATCGGGACTGCCAATATCCTGCAAAACTGTTCGAAAGAAACGGTTTATATTCACGCAGGAAGCAGCTCGGAATATGGTTTTAACTGTACCGCACCAAAGGAAACAGACCGTGTCGAGCCTAACAGCCACTATGCGGTTTCCAAAGTTTCGGCGGCCTATCTGCTGGAATATTATGCGCGGGTTTTTGATTTGAAAACGCTGAATCTTCGTCTGTACTCGATTTATGGTTATTGGGAAGAGCCAGACCGGCTTATTCCAAAACTGGTTGAAAGCGTCAGGCAAGGTGTGCTTCCGTCGCTGGTTTCTCCGGATATCAGCCGGGATTTCGTTTTTATTGAAGATTGTGTCGAAGCATTTCTGGATGCGGCACTGAAAATCACAAGTGCCACAGCAGGAAAATCCTATAACATTGCCACCGGCCGTAAAACCACGATTGGTGATCTGGTTGAAACTTCCCGTCAGACTTTTGGGATCAAACAGGAGCCAAAATGGGGAAGTATGTCAAACCGGAAGTGGGATCTGGCAGAATGGTTTGGAGATCCGGAAGCTTTTGAGACCGATTTTGGCTGGAAAGCAAAAACTTCCCTGGAAGATGGTTTGTCCAAAACAAAGGCCTGGCAGGATCAGCTTCAATATGAAGACAACATTCTCCCTGCCTTCCTGAATCCGAAATTAAATCCGGTAATCACCGCGATTATTGCTTGTTACAAGGATGCGCAGGCGATTCCTTTCATGTACGAAAGAATCGTAAAAACCTGTAACGAGCTCAAAGTGCGTTATGAAATTATTTTTGTTAACGACAATTCTCCCGACAATCAGGAGGAAGTGATTAACAAAATCTGTGATAAGGACCCTAACGTGGTGGGCATCAGTCACTCCCGGAATTTCGGTTCTCAGTCCGCATTTTTGAGCGGCATGGAAATTGCAACCGGCGACTGCGTGGTGCTTATGGACGGCGATTTGCAGGATCCACCGGAGATTATCCCGGCATTCTATGAAAAATGGATGGATGGTTATGACGTGGTCTACGGTGTCCGCGTGCAGCGTGAAATGAAGCCGCATATCCACTTTTTCTATAAAACTTTTTACAAGATCTTCCAGAGCCTGAGTTATATTCCAATCCCGCGTGACGCCGGTGATTTCTCGATGATCGACCGGAAAGTGGTTAAAGAACTCGTTGATTTACCCGAAACAGAACAATTCCTTCGCGGATTACGCGCCTGGGTGGGTTTCAAACAAACCGGGGTGCCTTACGTGAGGCCGGAACGTATGTTTGGCGTATCAACCAATAACTGGACAAAAAATATCTGGTGGGCTAAGAAAGCGATTTTCTCTTTCAGTTTCGCTCCATTGGAATTGATGAGTTATGCAGGATTTTCTTTGACAGGATTGTCAATCCTTGGCATTATCTGGCAGATTCTTGCCAAATTGTTCTTCTTCCGGGATACGCCCCAGGGCATCAGTACAGTGATTGTATTGATCGTTTTCTTCGGTGGATTGACCATTCTGGGCATTTCATTTTTGGGAGAATACATTACCAAGATTTTTGAAGAGACTAAAAAACGGCCAAAATACATTCGTACCCGCATCAGACGTGGCAGCAAGTCCTACAAAACAGCGGACGAAATACGGACCTTGGTTAAACAGTTAAGAAAATGAGAAAAGAATTTTCAGCCGCTTTAGAGCAGCTTGTGACAGAAGACGAATCCATTATTTTCATTACAGGAGATCTTGGTTACGCTGCGCTGGAAGGGTTGCAGGCCAAGCTTGGTAAAAGATTTATCAATGCAGGGGTTGCCGAACAGAATATGGTCGGTGTAGCCGCTGGTTTTGCACATAAGGGTTATAAAGTTTTTTGTTACAGCATTGCTCCTTTCATCGTTTACCGCTGCCTGGAACAGTTCCGTAATGACGTTTGCTTTCACAACCTTCCCGTTTTTATCGTGGGTAATGGCGGTGGTTATGGCTATGGGATCATGGGAAGTTCGCACCACACGCTGGAAGACCTGGCGTGTCTGAGCGGTTTGCAGAATGCCAATGTCTGGGTTCCAGCCTTTGCTGATGAGGTAGAACCGGTTATTAAACAAATTGTGGCGGATGGAAAACCTGCTTACCTGCGTCTGGGTTTTGGAAAAAACGCTCCGGAAAACAGTTATGCATCGGGCTCATTTAAAGTAGTTCATCAGGGCAGTGACGCCGAGATTACCGTTTTTGCTTTAGGCCCAGTTTCCAATAATGTACTGGCTGCAATTTCCCAATCCGGCGAGCTCGCAGCGAAAGTAAATGTGATCAACGCGCTTCATTTTCCGTTGGTGTTAACCGATGATATTGTTCAGCTGATTGAAAAAGCGCCAGCTGTTTTGGTGGCAGAGGAACATGTCAGTACCGGAGGATTGGCGCAACAGCTTTCCGTTCAGCTGCTTGAAAGAGGCGTAAAGATCAATTCGTTTAAGAGTTTGAAAGCCGAAGGTTATCCAAACGGGAAATACGGAAGCCAGGCTTATCATCAAAAGATTTCAGAACTTGACCCTGTCTCCCTAACGGCGCATATCAATCAATTAATCATTCCTGCATGAGTAAAGGGGGCCTGACACTGTTTGTAAGCCTGATTATCCTGATCCCCGTTTTTATTTATTTCGGGGCATGGGATTACTATGCGATCAATATTCCCAAGTGGGACGACCATGCTTTAAAGGCTTTCATCGTTGAATATGCCCAGGCCGGAACCTGGCAGCAGAAGCTGAAAGCAATTTTTAAACAACACAATGAGCACCGTATTGCGCTGACCCGTTTTTTTTCCTGGCTGGATTTCGCAGTTTTCGGCTCACTGAATTACCGGCATCTGATGATCGTCGGCAATCTTTTATTGCTGTGCGTTATTCCGCTTTGGCATGTTTTGTTAAAAAATAATAAAAAGCCATTATTTGCACTTGTCCCGATTCCTTTCATCTGGCTCACCCTTGCATTTGAGGAAAACATGTATTGGGGGATGGCTTCAATTCAAAACTTCGGGGTCGTTACCCTTGGGCTTTGGACGATCTATCTTTGTGTGCAGCCCAAGCCCCTGCTGTTTGCATTATCCGTTTTAGTAGGCGGTTTAACGGTCGCAACCAGTGGAAACGGACTTTTAATTTTACCGATCTGCGCCGTACTGCTTTTCATTTCCGGTGACCGGAAACGTATGACAATCTGGTCAGTTCTTAGTTTGACTGCCATTTTTGGCTATTTCTGGACCTATACAAAACCCGAAACCAATCCCGATTCAAAAGCTTCCTTATTTCAGCTGGCAAAAGGATATATGGCTTTTCTGGGCTCATTTGCCGAATCCATTCCTGTCAAAGATCATTTTGGTGCCTGTGTTTTCATGGGTGTTATATTATTTCTCGTTGCCGTTTCTATTGCTTCCACAATTCTTTTCAGAATTTCAAAGAAAAAATACACGGTCAAATTCGAGCGAATCACCGATCTTTTTTGTCTGGGAACGATCATGCTGATTTTGGCAACCGGACTAATCGTCGTTTACGGGCGTGCAGGGTTCGGTATGGAAGGGCTGATAACAAGCCGTTTTAAGATTTATTCGGTATTGCTTTTAATGGTAGCCTATCTGTACGTCGTCATCCCGATACGAGGCAGTTTTTTATCTCCTTACATCACCGCTATCGTTTTTCTCGCGGTCATTTTCAACGTATTTAGCTACCATTATCATTTGGTTGACGCAAGTAACAAAAGGAAAATGTTAACGACGAGCCAGTTCAACTGGACTTATGTCAATAAGGAATTGAAACCCGTAGTCGATACCTCCTTTGCCGCGCGGGTTGTATCCAAAACACCCGTATTCTATGACAAATGGCTGCCATTCATAGCCATTGCGGACAGGCAGTCCTATGCCGGAAATTCACGCGTGCTTACGGAATTATACGCTTCAACGAAGTTTGATAAGAAACAAAATGCTTTGGTTGTCGACAATACAAGTTATAAAAGCCAGCGTCTTCAGGACAGCGGAATTTATATTTTGCTGAGTTCCGACAAGCGTTTTTATGTTTTTCCAACGTTACGCAGCCGCAATACCAACCGCAAGGAATTATTTTTAAAACAATATTATTTCGCTCCCGGCTTCCATGCTGAAATCCCTTTTTCCGAAATGGAAAAAGGAGAATATAAAGTGGCAATCATTCGTCAGCAAGGCGATGAAACCGGTATTTTGTTTCAGCAGGACAAAATTTCCGTGCATTCATCGGGCCAAAATAAAGTAAAAGTAAACTGGTAGCTATGCACGCAACTACAAAAGGACATATCATTCAACTTGACGGAATCCGCTTCATCGCAGTTGCCCTCGTACTCATTGACCATTTTTTTTCAAGCGTAAACATTATTCCTTACGGCAAATTAGGCGTTACTATATTCTTTGTTTTGAGCGGTTTCCTGATCAGCCGAATATTGCTCAAAAGTAAAGAACGTTACATTGAACAACCGGACGGCTTCAAACAATACATCCGTAAATTCCTGATCAGAAGAACGATACGAATATTTCCGATCTATTATCTTTTGCTCGCAATTTTATTTATTCTGAATGTTCCGCCCGTTCGCGAAAAAATTGCCTGGCTGGCACTTTACGGTACCAATATTTACATTGGCATTTATCAGACCTGGCTGGGTTCAACGGATCATTTGTGGTCACTTGCCGTCGAAGAACAGGTATATTTATTTTTTCCTTTTCTGATATTTTTTGTTTCAAGAAAAAACCTGATCCCCTGGCTTGCGGTGATGGGTGTTTTAAGCGTATTACTGCGTTTCTATTTTTATTTTTCGGGAAAAGACTGGAGTGTTTCCTATGTAACGATGCCAGCCTGTCTTGACTCATTTGCACTTGGCGGGCTAATGGCCTGGCTGCAACTTTATAAAAAAGATGTTTTTCTTAAACTCTTTGATAAAAGCTGGCCGGTACTCGTGGCACTTTTAGGCTGGGTTGCGATGCAGTACTGGAATAAGTCATATGATAACATCCACAACGTAGTTGACGTGGTTATAGACCGTCTTGTGTCTTCCATTTTCAGTTTTTTCCTGATAGGAAGGGCTGTTATGGGTTATAATGGTGGGATGAAACATTTTCTCGAAAATCCCGTCAGTGTTTATTTGGGCAAGATCAGTTATGGTATTTATCTGTACCATAACTTCATTTACAACCATTATCACAGCGGCCCAAATCACCCGACTGTGAGGCTCCTGCATAAAATTTACAGGAATTTTCCGGCCTTGGAAGGGTCGCTTACCTTTGAGGCATGTCTCTTTTCTTTGCTTACAATTATTGTCGCTTCTATCTCCTGGCATTTCTTCGAAAAACCAATTAATTCTTTAAAAGATCGTTACGCTTAGTAAATAAAAAATATCCAATTTTAGGATACAGGCTTTTTTCCTTAATTTCGCATTAACATACCAAATAATTCTCTGCATGACGTTCCTTCTTAGTATAGTAATGCCGGCATACAATGAACAAGATTGTATCGAAAAAGTAGTACATAACTGGACAAGTTTCCTAAAGAATAAATTTCCAAACGACAATACCACACTTATCGTGATCAACGATGGTTCCAAAGACAATACAAAAGTACTTTTGGACAAGCTGGAAAAGGAAGTAACGAATCTGACCGTTGTTAACCAAAAAAATGGCGGCCATGGCAATGCTGTGGTAAATGGTTACCGTAAAGCGCTGGAAATGAACTCACAATATGTGTTCCAGACCGACAGCGACGACCAGTTTATTTCCGATGATTTTGATAAACTCTGGGCAAAACGTAACCAGTCAGAATTTATTCTGGGGTATCGCGAGGTGCGTCATGATGCGGGTGTCCGTTTGTTTATTACCAAATTTTTGAGAGGAACGATCTCATTTGTTTACGGTACTTTTATCCTGGACAGCAACATTCCGTTCCGGTTAATTAAAGGTACGTTTCTTCAAAAATTGATGAATCAGCTTCCAAATCCGGAGCCTTTTGCACCTAACATTTTCCTTTCTGTTATGGCAAAAAAATCAGGACAAGAGCTTTTTGATATACCGATTACACATAAAGACCGCGAAACAGGCGAAGTTTCTATCGTTAAATGGAATCTTTGGAAAGTTTGTATCCGCAGCTTTAAAGAATTGCTACGCTTCCGTCTGGAACTGAACCAGCACGTGAAAGCGATCCGTGCTTAACGAAAGAGAAAACAGCTCATACTGAGTATTTTTTATATCGATAAATTAATACAGTTTCCTGTAATTTCTTTTACTGAAACTGTTTACTCATTAAGCCCGTGTCGAAAAAACGCATCATTGCTATCCTGCTGGCGGCCCTTCTGGTTCCAGCAGGATATTTTCTATTCAAATGGTCCCGCGGTTCTTCGGCTGCCTGGAAATATATTCCTTCAAACGCCGTAGTAGTCATCACCAGCGAGCACTTGCAGGATTCCGCCTATACTGCGCTTGAAGCGAATCTGGACCTGAAACGGTTGCCGTTGCTGGACATTGCGAGCGATAACCTGTCGCTGCTGAACCTGCTTTCACCAGACCAGAAAAAATTACAGGCATTCCTCAAAGGAAAAGATATTTCCTACTCCTATCATCCGCGTACCAGCACCGAATGGGGTGTGGTTATGTATATTCCTGTGGAGGGCGATAAGGATTCCAAGTGGCTTGCAAGTCCGCACCATAATGCGATCCGGGTGCTGCATCACACTTTTCAGGATCACAAGATCACCGATATTAACGACACCCGGTCACAGCCTTTGTTCTCGTACATTATTAAGGACAATTACCTGATTGTCAGCTATTACGGAGAACTTATTGAAGATGTAATCCGTGCCACTTCATTACACATACCCACATTTGACCTGCAATCTAAATTTGAGAAAAGCGACGATTCCAATTACGGAACGAGCCTGTATCTTAAAAATGAAGCATGGAAATCGATCATTCCCTCATCGACAACACAGGGAAGTAATTTCGCAGAATTCGCGCAGGCATTTCCAGGTTATCAGGATTATCATGCAGAAAGCGAAGAAGCCGGAAACAAGCTTAAATTCGTCTCAAACGGTACCGATTCTCCGGATTATTACATTACAAACTGGCTAAAAAACAGTTCCGGATCGGTTTTTAAAGGCCATAAACATATATCACAACAGACCTCCTATTTTTACCGTTTTGCGGTTCAGGACAAGCCGGATTTCCAAAAACAGTTTTTGAAATGGCATAAAAAACTAAAATCAGAAGCCTGGGAAAAACTGGTTTATCATATTGGGAAAGAAAGTACACTGCTGCTGGAAAATCTGGGATCGGAGCTTATTCTTTGTCAGCTTGAAGAAAATAACAGCATCAGTGATGGAAAAATACTGCTGGCCGAATTTTCAAATTATGACAAATTAAGACCTGTATTAAAGAAACTGGCCCGGCTTTCCACGCCAGAATCCAATGTCTCGACCGACCAGTTTCAGGGTTACGATATCTATTCAATTGCGATCCCTGAATTCCCAACGGGTATTTATGGCCCCATGTTTTCCGGTTTCCCAAGGACTTATGTTACCTATGTGGCACCTTATCTGGTGATGAGCAATAACTCACAGGTGCTGCAAAATTACATCGTGGATTATGAGAACCAACTGACCTGGAAGCAGTCTCCGGAATATGACAGCGTATTAACCAACGCAAAATCGAAGGCCCAGCTTTCATTGGTGGTGAACCTGCGAAAAGCACAATCACGGGGCGAGGGTTCTTATACCAAATCTTATTCCGATTTAACGGCAAAAATTGAATCTGTCGTGCTGCAATGCCGTTATGACGGCAGCAACGCCTATCCTGAAATTACGCTCAGCCCTAAGAAAAGACAAACCGCAAACAAGGTACTTAACCGCACCTTTCTGAACATCGATATCGAATGGCCGGTTTTGTATGATACTGAACTGACCGCACTGCAAAATCCGATCGATGGCAGCTCCGAAGTTTTACTGACGGATAAAGAAAATAATCTGCTTAGGGTAAATAACTTGAAAACCGGTAAAACGGAGACAATCACCAGGCTGAACGGTCCGATTGTAACATCCGCATACAAAGTTGACTTCCTGAATATCGGCCGGCAGCAGCGCATTTTTGCTACATCCACCTCCGTTTACGCGATTGACGAAGATGATTCGACCCATGTTATTTCCAGTTTCTCCAAAACAATCCCGTCCGGCAGCCCGATCACGGCGCTGTACATGATCGACGGCGGCGAGGATGGCAGTAACCGTTTTGTTGTCAACGACGCGCAGGGGGAGCTTTACATCTGGGAAAGTGTTACCAAAGATATCCGGAAACTGAACCGGATCAATCACTTTGACAACATTCAGAGTCCCGTTGTTGCCCTTAACCAGATTGGCAACCGGAATTATATTGTCACCCAGAAAAATGGAAAAATATTCCTTCTGAAAACAACAGGAGCCGTTAAAGAAGGATTTCCGGTTGACATTCTGGCACGGACCGAAAGTCCCTTTACCTGGACGCAGAACGCCGCCACGGGCCAGCTCGAACTGGTAGGCGTCAGCGTTTACGGGGCGCTCACACGCATCAGTCTGGATGGTAAAATTACTTCCCAAACGCAGCTGTTAAGACCAGAACCCGCCTGCCAGTTCAGGACGGTTTTTGACAGAAATTCCCTCGACTGGATTTTGGTAAGAACTTCCACCAATAAAGCGGCCTTCCTGACAAAAGACGGCAAAGAACTTTTCGAGATCAAAAACCTGTTACCAAATTCGATTATCCAGTACCACTTTTTTGGTGTAGATAACCGTTTTATAACGATCCGTTCCGGAAATTACACGACTATTTTTGACATGACCGGCAAGCGTTTGGGTGACAAACCTATCCCTTCCGAACTGAAAGTACAGTTAACCTATTTGCCGTCCTATTACAAATTACTGATTTTCAGTCGGTCTGAAAAGAAAGTACAGGTATGGTCGATTAAGCTGCGTTAGAATATGAAATATTTGAAATACATATTTTTAGTTATTTTTTCACTGGTCTGGCTGGTGGGACTGAGCCCTTGGTCCTTTAATAAAATTGCTGAATGGAAGCTGATCAAAGACGGCTACCGTTTTGGGGATTTGTATAAATTATCCAATCTTCCGCAGTTTAAAGATCCGGCCAAACAATGTCCGAAACAGATTCTGGTTGAAAAAATACCGGGCAAGAAAAAAATTCACTTGTATATTGTCGGCGATAGTTTTACTGAAGCAGAACGTGTTGGAAAAGAAGATTTTGCCGTCGACAAGTATCAATATGTGCACTGGGATAGTTTCCTGCATCTAAAGACAGATACTTCCGAAATCAATATTCTCCTTATGGAATGCGTTGAAAGGCATTTCAGAGAGAAAATGACCGCTCCGATCCATAATCTGATCCCAGACTCCACTACGTTTATTTTGAAAGGGCCTGAACCTTCTTTCATGAATAAACTGGATAAAGCGTTTGCTTCCGACGGCACTGAAGGCCGCCTGGACGCCGTATTTTTCCAGAATGATATCATGTTAAAGTTCAGAGAAATGAAATCAGCTTTTACCTATCATTTCTTTCATCGGGTCAACAAGGAAGTTACGCTGGTCAATAATGATAAAAACCTTGTCTATTACCTGGATACAGATACGCCAAAAATCACGTCATCCTTTACGGATCTTCGCGAGGGAGAGCTTGATACCATGATGATAAATCTTTCAAAAAGTAAGTCACTGGCACAAGGACTGGGTTTTGACCACGTCATTCTTTCGGTTATTCCCAATAAAGTTTCGGTGTTAATGCCTGAATATGGTCATTATAACAACCTGATCAGCCGTGTTTATAACCATCCAAAAATGGATATGCCCTATATCGACGTCTTATCAGATTTTAGAAAAATGAAAGATAAGGCCTATCTGAAAGGCGATTCGCACTGGACCTGCCAGGCGCAGAATATCTGGTTAAGCAAGGTAAATAGTCTTATTAGGGAAGTAGTCCAGAAGAATTAAAACCGTTTTTATTGGTTCCAAAAGCACCAAACGTTCCTTTGGAACGACATTTTGGTTAGCTCGTCTTTTTTTCTACCAACGAAACGTCCTGATCGGACGATACGACCAGGATAATTGAAAATCCTGAATATTCAACTGTTTAAGAAACCGTTCCCTCCCAACGACTCGTTGCACGAAACGTCCAGATCGGACGATAATACCAAAGAAGTTGAAAAGGTTGGATTTTCAACTTCTTTCAGAGGCCGTTCCCTCGGAACGACTGGTTGGTAGAAAAAGAGATAGCACAGCGCCGCTATCGTTCCAGAGGAACGTTTCGTGACGCTATGCCATCAACTTAAATAATCGCATCTTCCGTACTTTCGATCCTACCGGTCAATTTGCCAACGAAACGTCCAGAACGGACGATAATACCAAAGAAGTTGAAAAAGGTTGGATTTTCAACTTCTTTCAGAAACCGTTCCCTCAGAACGACTGGTTGGTAGAAAAAGAGATAGCACAGCGCCGCTATCGTTCCAGAGGAACGTTTCGTGACGCTATGCCATCAACTTAAATAATCGCATCTTCCGTACTTTCGATCCTACCGGTCAATTTGCCAACGAAACGTCCAGAACGGACGATAATCTCAAAGAAGTTGAAAATGTTGGATATTCAATTCTTTGAGAAACCGTTCCATCGGAACGACTGGTTGGTAGAAAAAGAGATAACACGGAATCTATCGTTCCAGAGGAACGTTTGGTGACGTTATGCCATCAACTTAAATAATCGCATCTTCCGTACTTTCGATCCTACCGGTCAATTTGCTAACGAAACGTCCAGAACGGACGATAATACCAAAGAAGTTGAAAAAGGTTGGATTTTCAACTTCTTTCAGAAACCGTTCCCTCGGAACGACTGGTTGGTAGAAAAAGAGATAGCACAGCGCCGCTATCGTTCCAGAGGAACGTTTCGTGACGCTATGCCATCAACTTAAATAATCGCATCTTCCGTACTTTCGATCCTACCGGTCAATTTGCCAACGAAACGTCCAGAACGGACGATAATACCAAAGAAGTTGAAAAAGGTTGGATTTTCAACTTCTTTGAGAAACCGTTCCATCGGAACGACTGGTTGGTAGAAAAAGAGATAACACGAAATCTATCGTTCCAGAGGAACGTTTGGTGACGTTATGCCATCAACTTAAATAATTGCATCTTCCGTATTTTCGATCTTACCGGTCAGTTTTCCGACGGTAAGCCCCTGCACGATGATCGAGAATAACACCACGAAATAAGTGATTGCCAAAAGCAGATTCTTGTTGAGATCATTGTCAATCGACAGGGCAAGTGCAATCGAAACGCCTCCTCTCAGCCCTCCCCAAACCAGAATGATAATCGATTGTTTCCCGAATTTTTTACGGAAAGGGATTATTTTTACCGGAATATAGATCGAAATAAACCGGGCAAAAAGAACCACAGCGATGGTGATCGCGCCAATCCAGCCATATTGTCTAAGGTCCGGTATGAGCAATAATTCAAATCCAATGATCAGGAACAAAAGCGCATTCAAAATTTCATCAATAAGCTCCCAGAACTTATCCAGATAATCTTGTTCCGTTTCGGTGATATTGCCAAGGTTTTTACCGTAGTTGCCAATCATCAACCCAGCGGCCACCATCGCAAGCGGGCCGGACATATGCATCGCTTCGGCGGCTAAATGCCCGCCCATCACAATCGCCAGGGTAATTAATACGTGTACGTTGTAGCCTTCCACTTTATTGTTCGCATGAGAACCAATAAACCCGAGCACGACCCCTAACAAAATCCCTCCCAGGGCTTCCTTAGCCAGCAAAGTTGATATACCCACAAATGACGTGTTGACTTCCTCACCTCTTGCGAGGGCCAGCATGATGATAAAAACCACAACAGCCATCCCGTCATTAAAAAGAGATTCTCCGGCAATTTTAGTTTCCAAAGATTTCGGTACGCCTGCTTGTTTCAAAATCCCCAGTACTGCAATCGGATCTGTCGGTGAAATCAGGGCTCCAAAAACCAGGCATTGAATAAATGGTATGCCCAGTCCCAGCCAGGGCAATATATGATACATTAAAACACCAATCACAAAAGTGGATATCACCACACTGACCGTTGAGAACACCATGACCGGTATGCGCTGCTCTCGCAGATCTCCCAGGTGAATATGAATTGCGCCTGCAAAAAGCAGAAAATTCAGCATGGCACCCATTAAAATTTCGGTTAAATCAATGGTGCTAAGCAGTGTAGTGACTCTGTCGAACGTATGCGGGAACACCTTATCCGTGGCTAACAGGCCCAGAGAAACCATCAGAGCAATCACCATGACACCAATGGAAGCAGGTAATTTTAAGAAGCGCGCATTGAGATAGGCAAAAATGGCAGATATGACAATTAAGACAGAAAACGAATAGTATAACTCCATGAAAATATTTTTTAGACTGGCTAAAATAAAAAATTAATAGCAGCCATAAAAACGAAATGACCGGATCAGATAAACTCTAAGGGTATTCTAATAGTTGGAAAAAGTACAGCCAAACATGGTTTTAGACTAATAATTTATTAAAAAAACTGCTGTATGGTGGAATCAAGTACACTTTGAGCAACATAAATTTCTATATTTACTACAACTTCAACTACTACTATGATCACACTTCTTCCATTTCTAAAAAATCGGGATCAAGTTTCCCGGCTGATGTTTTCAGTAATTATTTTGCTGTTTTGCTGCGGGCTTACCCACGCTCAGACACATGTATTAAAACCTGGTTTTGACAAACAGGAATACATTGAGCTCCTTAAAATGCACGCCAGACTTTATGATACCACAAAGAATAAGGTCCCCTATCCTGTCCATTTTAAAAATATTTACCGATCTCCGGTGGTTGGCATGGATAACCGCTGGGATTTGTGGGGTAATAGCAAAGGCGTTGTGGTGATTAACGTCAGAGGCACGACTACGAATCCCGTGAGCTGGCTTCAAAATTTTTATGCGGCCATGGTACCCGCGCAAGGAGAAATTAAACTTTCCAATAATTTCACTTTTAAATATAACCTGGCGAGTAATCCGCGCGCAGCCGTTCACGTCGGCTGGTTGATTGGCGTTGCATATCTGGCAAAAGACATCGTTCCAAAAATTGATTCCTGTTATAAAAAAGGGATCAAAGATTTTATTATCATGGGCCATAGCCAGGGCGGTGCACTTACTTATCTGATGACTTCGCACTTATACAATCTTCAGAAGCAAAATGTAATTCCCAGGGATATCCGTTTTAAAACCTATTGCAGCGCCGCTCCAAAAGCCGGAAACACGTATTACGCTTATGAGTACGAAGCTTTAATAGACGGAGGCTGGGGCTTCAATGTCGTTAACGGTGCCGACTGGGTTCCGCAAACGCCTTTCTCGGTACAAAAACTGGATGATTTCAACGAGACAAATCCTTTCAGGGATGTTGATGGTGTGGTTAAAAAACAGAAGTTTTTTACACGGATCGCTTTACGGCATGCCTACAAAAAAATGAAAAAACCAAGTGAAAAAGCACAGCGGAATTATGAAAAATATCTGGGCGGTTTTGTTTCCAAAATGGTAAAGAAAACATTACCCGAATTTACACCACCCGTGTATGTTCACACCGCTGATTTTGTGAGAATTGGTCCGACAATCACGTTGTTGGGTGATGATGCTTACTTCAAACATTTTCCCGAATCAAGGGAAAATGTATTCATTCATCACTTAATGGAGCCTTATTTGTATTTAATAGACCAATATAACCGTTAGATTTGCTGTCAAATTTCGACTCATGGCAAAATCTCAAATCAATAAAAAGCCCGCATCCAGATCCGGGCTTTCAAAAACTGACAGAATACTGGATACTGCGGGCTGGTTCGCGTTGGCCAGCTTAGGCCTGCTGACGGTTTTTACTTATTTTCATGTACAGGACATTATCCCGCTGCATTTCAATGTGATGGGAAGACCGGATCGTTTTGGTAGTAAAATCATGATTTTCCCGGTTTTTGCAATTGCCTGTTTCATATTTTTTGCCATCACGCTTTCGGTCAAATATGTCTTCAATCCGGCAAAAGCGGCGGCCGTTCCCAATAAGAACTTTGATTTCGCAATCAGGATCGTCAGATTTTTGAAGCTGATTGTGATGATCGGTTTTATTTATATCCTGGTCATGACCAATCTTATCGCGGATCATCTGGCGAGCGGACTGGGCTCTTTCTTTTTAGCCGCTGTTTTCATCTCCCTGCTTTTCCCGGTCGCCTTTTTTTTCAAAAAAACGCTCCGAGAAAAACTGATGAAAAAGTAACTGACCACTGCTACTGGCATGGTTTTCCTTATATCCGTTGCATGATTACTTAATACTGAGCCTGACGTCCTATGGATGTTGACTGTTTGATTTATCAACAAGCTCAGAACAGGGTAATCATGCAATCGAAAAATTCTTTTAAAAATTTATGGAAAACGAAAATAAATTTGCCGTAGAAGTTTTGTCCTTTACAACCATACAGGAGCTCCCTGATTCCTGGACCAGCGATGATTACAAGGCATTACTGGTCAATATGGACTATGAGAATCCGGATGAAATTCCTCAGACGGAACTGAAAGAGATGTGTCTGATGTCCATCACTGATTTTGAACCTGCTGAGGCTGCAAAACTCGTTTTGGAATACCTGGATCAGGACCTGCTCACAGACGGACAGATCGAAAATCTTTCCCACCAAATGCTTACTGAAAAATTGTGGGAGGAAAACCCAAAACTCAATCTTCACGTCAGCTTTTTTAAAGCCACACAATTGCTCTATGAAGCCTACAACGGAAAATTTCCAAGGGCGGAAGCGGTCCGGTTTCAGTTAAAAATCATTGCTCAAAATCCGGATAGCCTGGCGATATTTGACCAGTTTCCGAAAGCCCCGGTATTGCGATTATTGGCGCAGGGCATGTCGGATCGCAGTCTTGTCAACCGGCTTTTTAGTGATCAGCTGGAAGGCACCAGCTTTCCGGAAGCCGAAAATATTATCTGGAAACTGGATGTGCCGGAGAAAAGTGCAAATGCAATGGTGTTTGATATTGTTAGCTCCGCTTATTGGCTTGACGATATTAAATATGCGAATAATTATGAAGCCAGCTCGCATACAGATATTGCTGCCGAAAACGAGGAATAAAACGTCAATTAATTGACGGAGAAATTGCATATCGACATCGTTATCAGTAAAATTGTCTTTATGCAATTTCTTAAATACCTATGCAAAAACTCCTGTCAGCCCTTTTCTTATGTATATCCACACTCGCAGCGGCACAATATGAAACCCGTTTTGAAAAAAGCGGAGGAAAAGAGACACCAACCTATCAGGAAGGAATAGCCTACTACAAACTCCTGGCTAAAAATTTTCCACAAATCCAGTTTAGTACAAAAGGCCCTACGGATAGTGGAGAACCACTTAGTCTGGTACTTTATTCCAAAAACAAAACCTTTGATATTAAGAAGTTGAAGGCGCAGGGTAAGGCGGTCTATCTAATCAACAACGCCATACATCCCGGCGAACCCGACGGTGTGGACGCATCCATGTTATTACTTCGCGATATTGCGCTGCATCCTGAAAAATTCCCTGAACTTGACAGCGTTGTTATTGCCATCATTCCATTTTACAACATTGGCGGGGCTTTAAACCGCAACAGCACGACCCGGACAAATCAGGACGGTCCACTGGCATACGGATTTCGTGGCAATGCGCGAAACTTCGACCTGAACCGTGATTTCATTAAGAATGACACGAAAAATGCCCGAAGTTTTGCGGCGATTTTCCACGAGCTCGATCCGGACCTTTTCGCCGATACCCATGTGAGCAATGGCGCGGATTACCAGTATATCATGACGCTCGATTATGCGCAGCAAGACAAACTGGGCGGTTCCCTGGGAAAATTCCACAAGGAAACCTTTCTTCCTTTTATGTATAAATTTTTGAAAGAAGCAGGTTTTGAAGCGACCCCCTACGTGAATTCCTGGGGACAAACACCGGATAAAGGATTTGTTCAGTTCCCTGACTGGCCGAGGTATTCAACGGGTTATGCGGCACTTTTTCATACCATTGGTGTGATGACCGAAACACACATGCTGAAACCTTATGACCAACGTGTAAAAGCGACTTATGCCTATTTGCACGGTAATTTAAAAGTAATGGCGCAGTACCGCAACCCCTTGCTGCAAATGCGAAAAGAGACGAAGGAAGCCGTAAAAACGCAGGAAAAATTCGCGATTACCTGGCAAAACAATAAGGAGAAATTTACAGAAATTGATTTCAAGGGTTTTGAGCCGGAATATTTCCCCAGCAAAGTCAGCGGTCAAGATCGGCTGCATTACAACCGGGTAAAACCACTCAATAAAAAAGTTCCGTTTTACGATACGTATGAACCGCTGGAAGTCGTCACAAAACCAGCAGCTTACATCATTCCCCAAGGCTGGTTTAACATCATTGCGCTGTTGAAACTAAATCAGGTTCAGATGACGCAAATGGACAAAGATGAAGAACGTGAGGTTGAAGTCTATTACATCCAAAGTTATGACGCGCCCAAACAACCCTTCGAAGGACATTACTGGCATACCAATACCGAACTGCGAACCGAAAATAAAAAGCTGAAATTCCGAAAAGGAGACTGGTATATTCCGGTTAATCAATGGACAAACCGCTACATTGTTGAAACCCTGGAACCCAAAGCGGTTGATTCCTTTTTCAAATGGAATTTCTTTGATACGATCCTTCAGGCGAAAGAAGGTTATTCGGCTTATGTTTTTGAAGACCTGGCTGCGGAAATTTTAAGTAAATCTCCCGAGCTGCAAAAGTCTCTGGAAGAGAAGAGAAAAGCAGACGAGACTTTTGCAAAAAGCGGTGATGCGCAGCTTCGCTTTATCTATGAAAATTCACCTTATCGTGAAAATGAATATTTAAGATATCCGGTATTCCGGGTTTTGGAAAAATAATCCGGCAAAAAACCAAAAAAATCGCCGCCTGTTTTACTGCCCTACGACCTAACGTCGGGCGTAAAAACAGGCGGCGAAATATTTTCATGTGCTTGGCTGCGTCATAAAAAATACGCGCAGCTAACGTCTCTATATCATTTTACTTTGGCAAAATCTGCTGCAATGGTATTCAGAGAAGCATCCGAAAGGTGTTCTGATGCAACAACCAGTCTATAACGGAAGGTTGTCGATTCTCCCTTTTTCAATTTAAAGTTTAACACTTCTTTTCCATCCGTAAAAGCTTTCTGCCCAAGCGGATTCACCGCGAACAAACCATAACCTCTTGCGTGAAAATAAGCTGGATAACCAACGTTTTTTGGATGATCGACAATAGCAATGCTGATCTTTTCATCTTTGATTTTTCCCGTCAGGTTACACCAGGTAGCTCTTTTGGCCCAAACGGCTTCACCTTCTACGCCGTTGCTGTTGCGGTAATTCCCCGTAATTCCTTCGTTATTCAAGGAAGGAACTTTGGTGGCAATACCGGCAGCATCTGTGAAAATCTCCGGCTTGGTCGACGGAAGTTCCAGCTCACGGGCAACGCGGATTGCAAACATCCCGTCCTTGATGTCCGGCATGGCAACGTCACCGTTAACAGCCGTCAAAGTGGTAATGCGGTCAACAGTCCGGTTATTACCTTTGCCGCTGAAAACATAGGTTGTTTTCTCCTGCAAAGTCAGTTTTCCGTCTTTATCGATCCAGTCGGCCGTTACAGCAAGCTCACCTTTATCCTTTCCACCTTTGATGGAAGTAATTCCCGTGTGTTTGATGGTTCCGTAAGCACGTTTGGCGTGATCAACAGCATCAGAATTATTCCAGTAATCGTTTCCGTTTACATCTTCATAATTGAGCCAGACGCCTACGTGGTGCGGGTGATCCACACGCTCACCCGGACGAGGATCCAGCGGCCAGCCACGCGTTACCAGCGTACCTTTTGCGGTCATAACCGGATAAAGCACGGCTTTTTTCAAAACATCTTCACCCGGATAGAAATAAGACGTGAATGGTTTTCCATCAATGCTTACTTCCACTTTTTTGTCTTTTTTATTATCGACCAGGTCCACTTTCTGAGCCTGCACCAATCCGGTCATTGCCAAAGAAAAAGCAGCAATTGCTATGCTGGTATGTTTCACTTGTGTTTCGGTTTAAGGGTTAAACGCAGAGGTATGGGGAGTTTTGCACGGAGTTTCGCTGAGATAATCGCAATAGCTAATTGCCAACAGCTACCTAATTATAAAATAAAACGCTGTGTGACTCTGCGTCAAACCGCGCGGCGTCCGCTCCCCTTACCTCTGCGTTTAAAATAATTTAACTTAGAATGATATCGCTTTTCTTTGAATCCCAGGTTACTTTTTTACCGGTATGCAAAGCTTGCGTTGACATAATGTTTGCCACAGAGTGGTTAAATCCGGCACGCGCAGGAGCATTTGGCTGCTTGCGGCTGCGAATACATTCCATCCAGTTGCGCATGTGAAGTGAAGTCATCGGATCAGATCCTGTGTTGGCGTCGGTAGCAATTTTATCTCCTGCTTTTAGTGACATTTCAGGTAATAAATTGGCCTTCATACCCATTGCCTCAGCAGCTTTGGCTGTAAGCCCGCCTTCCGAAGTAATTTTGTTGGTATCAAGGTTAATCATACCGCCATTTGAGTAGTAATATTCTTTCACGTCTCCGGCTGCCTGGTGCATGCGTGCCGAGTAAATTACCTGGAAACCTTTATCCGGGTTATCAAAAGGACCGTAATCGAAGGTTGCAGAGAAAGTATCCGCGTTTACACGGCCGTCTTTCCAAACATAAACCCCTCCGTTTGCGACTACGCTGCGTGGCGCTTCCAATCCGGAAAACCAGTGAACTGTATCAATCTGGTGCGACATCCACTGTCCCGGAAGCCCCGATGAATAAGGGTAAAACAACCGGTATTCAAGATAATGGCGTGGATTCCATTCTGTTTTTGGGCGGTTCATCAGGAAACGATCCCAGTCTGTATCTTCTTTTCTGATCTGGGCAACCAGGTCAGGACGTCTCCAACGGCCAGGCTGGTTTACATTCCAAGTCATTTCCACCATTGAAATATCCCCAAATTTACCTGATCTGATAAAGTCATTGGCCGCATGGTAGTTCGGCGCGCTACGACGCTGAGATCCCACCTGAACAATTTGCTTCGAAGCTTCAACGGTTTTCAATGCCAGTTTACCATCGGCCAAAGATTCGGCGAAAGGTTTTTCAACATACACATCACGACCGGATTTCACGGCTTCAACGCAATGCAGCGCATGCTGAAAATCAGCAGTACTGATAATAACCGCGTCAACATCCTTACGCACCAATAATTCTTCGTTATTACGTGCCTTTACAAATTCGCTGGCAGACCAGCCTTTTCCTTTTATAAACTTTTCAGCTTCGTCACGGCGACGGTTCCATAGATCGGAAACGCCCATAAACTCGAAATTCAATTCCTTGGAATGCTCAGCAAAACTTGGCGCCAATGAGCTGCGGAAACGATCGGAAAAACCAATAATTCCTACACGAACACGGTCGTTTGCACCTAAAATGCGACGATAACTTGACGCATTAACCGAGTTAACACTTACTGCAACTCCGGCAGAAGCCAAAGCGGCCTTTTTGATAAAATCTCTTCTACTGGTCATGATTATAAATGAAAATTTGTAAGATTTTAAACTATTTACTCAACACTTTAACTTTAAGACTACGGAAAGAAACATTATCTCCGTGATCCTGTAAGAGAAGATAGCCTTTTTCGGAAAGGCCAAAACCTTCAAAGTTTTTGAACTTCGACCCTGCTACCAAGTCCTTAAAAGACTGCGATCCCCGAACATACTCTACAACTTTGTGATTATTTAAAAAATGCTGCACAGTTCCGTCAGGATTTACGACAATGCGTCCCAAATTCCATTCCCCGATTTTTTTAACGGCACCATTTGGCTTCTCAGAAGTGATAATATCGTAAAGGGAAGCGATGGTGCGGTTGCCATTTTTACCCATTTTTGCATCCGGATGTTTGGCATCATCAAGCACCTGAAATTCCAGTCCAACACCTGATTTTCCGTTTGAATTAAATTTCTTATCGACAAAATATTTCACGCCGCTATTGGCTCCCTCAGTCAATTTAAACTGAAACTGGTATTCGAAAGCCGGGCCGTAAAGCTGTTTGGTAACAATGTCATTTCCCGTTTCTGATCCATCCGATTTTGCGATCGTGATCGTACCATCATTGTAAGTCCAGCGTTTCGTCGGAAATTCCGCGCCACTGTATGACTGCCACTGTTCCACTGATTTTCCATCATAAAGCAATTGCCAGCCCTGTGCTTTCTCTGCATCCGTAAGTGTATTCGGAATCAGGTTCACGATACGAATCTTGGTTTTGGGACTTGGTTTCAGGTTCGTTGTTTTGATCCGAACGTTTTTCCAGCTTACCTGCGTGCCTTCCAGACTTTTGTCCTTATTTCCGATCCCATGTACCTGCAAGCAAATAAATCCACTCGGCGTCATGTCATCCACCACATCTGCAACCGGAATCCCATTCACAAAAGTGCGGATCGAATTTCCAATTGCTTCCACGCGGTACTTGTTCCAGGCCTCTTTTTTGAAAGCTTTTTTCGCGTCCGGATTTATATCCAGAGAATACAACCACCCCCGGCGCGCCTCATCATATAATCCGCCCGACCAGGCCCGGTCACTCGGGTCAATTTCTACCTGGTAACCATGTACCCGTCCGTTTTGATAATCAGGTGTTGAAAGGCTTCTGATCTGGATACCTGAATTCAGTTTATTATCCACTTTGACATCACATTCAAAAATAAAATCGCCGTAGTTTTTTTCAGTGGTTAGAAACGAGTTCGGCGTGTCCAATACCGAAGTCCCGACAATCGCGCCGTCTTTTACTTCATACTTCGCTTTTCCGTTCAGTTGTTTCCAGCCCGAAAGGTCTTTTCCATTAAACAAATCCTGCCATCCGTCTTTGGATTTTTGTGCGTTGGCGGTGAAAAAAACATTAGCCAGAAGCATTGCTGTCAGGCAAACTTTCAATTTATTCATTGTTGCTTTTACAATTTTTGTTAATCATTTGAAACGGCGAGGAGACTAAAATGTGATTATTTTAGTCTCCTCAATACATAACGATATTTTTGGGCTATTACCCTTACAAAATCATTGCCAGATGACCTGGATAAGAAATATTATTTCGATGCTGAATTATAAAATAACCTTTCTTTTACCCCAACGGATACTTCAACGTTTCCGTGATATATTTCTTATTAATCTGCGCACAAATCAACGGTGATTTTTCCGGATCAGGCACACCGTCCAGTTCAACAACAGCCCACCCTTTAAACTTAATTTTGTTGAGTGATTCAAATACCGCCGGAACATTCACACGTCCTTGCCCCAACTCGACAAACTTGTAGCCGCTTTTGGTTTCAGCCGGTTTTGTGTCCTTCAAATGAAGGGAATGGATCATGTCCTTGTATTTGACAATGGCATCCTGAGGTTCTCCCCCGCCCTGCTTATAGTGCGCAATATCCAAAAGCAACTTAATATACCTTGGATCCATCGCCTGCACAATCACATCCACCTCTTCCGGCGTTTCGCCCAGCTGATTCATGTGGTTATGATAAACGGCCTGTACTCCCAAATCAGCCGTTTGCTTACCAATTTCATTCATCACCTTTGCCAGTTTTTTTAATTCCTCCACCGACGGCGCCCGGTCTTTCGGACGTAAACTATTTGTTAGCTGCAAAGCACTTCCGCCCAATGCCTTTACAAAACTGGCGTGCGCAACATGGGTATCCACGGTGCTTTCAAATTTGGCAGGATCAATTTCTACGTTACCACTTGAAAACATGCATAGGGTCAGATGATTTTTCACAAGCGCATCCCTCAGCTCGGACACCTTATTGCGGTAGGGCCCAAAAGTGTTGGCCCTCAGCTGAATTCCTTTGAACCCAAGCCCCGACAGATCCGCCATGGCCTGCTCATCTTTTCCGCCCCAGGTAATGGCGGAATATCCGATCTTCACATCGCCCTTTTTCAAAAGCGTTTCTGCCCAGGCAGAAGATGTCAGAAGCGCTGCGGCGCCCAGTGAAAAATTACGTAGAAAAAGTCTTCTGTCTGCGGCTTCAATTGTTTTCATAGTTGTCTTTTTAGGCAAGGTTCAGAAAAATTGTATCACTTTTTTACAAGACGAATATAATGCAGAAAAGCCCCCGAAACCGGGAGCTTTTCTGCATGTACTAATTCATTCGTCACCTCACTTTCCGGCGATGGAAGTAAGCGGCGGAATATTATTTTCGTATCCCTTGTATCCCTTGTTTTGATTAATAACTCCCTGGGTATTCCCTTGAATCGTTGCCGACGGTATAGGCCAGAGCACATGATAAGGGCTCATTGTATATTCATCTCCGTGACGTGTTTTTACGCCTTTATTGTAAAAATTGCTCTTTTCCATGATACGGTCATAGAAAAAATTGTTGTCAGAAAAATTTTCCAAACTATACGTTTTTCCGTTATACGCTGCTTTGCCCGTTTGAGCCAAAATGTATGCGATACGGGTAAGTTCAGTTTTCCTTGGTTCCTCGTAGTAAAGTTCGCGGGCTCTTTCATCCAGAATTGTACCGATCGTAATTTTGCCGTCTGTAATGGGTGCACATGCGGCTCTTGTGCGAACAGCGTTGATATCCTTCGCGGCATTGACAAGGTCACCTTTCCAAAAATAGGCCTCTGCACGCAATAAATGCGTTTCCGCCAATCTGAAAACATACCAGTCCGTGTGCCCGCCAGCCGCCTGAACACGCTCCGGATCAGCCACATATAGCTTATAATGCGGCCAGTCGAACCAGCAACGAATGGTATCAATCGTCAATAGAGCCCCTGCATCTGTACGCAAACGAAGATTTTTACCATAATCGCGATCACCTGCTTTAATGGACGGATTATTGTAAATCAAATCCTGCATTCTCATCCAATTGCCCGGCGCGTGGCGAAGATCGTTTTTATCATCCCAAACGCTATGCGTGGAATACCAGGTCGGTCTTAATCGTCCAATACCCCTTCCATACTTATTAACCTGATCAAACTCGATGCCATAAGTATCAATTGTCCCTCTGTTGCCAGATGGCGTATTGATATTATTATGCCAAAACGGAACACCATTTCGCATACTTTGAATCCCGCCATCGAAGTTTCCATCAATTAAAAGGCGGTCAATGACCAAAAGTAAAGCTTCTGTATTTACACTGGCGGCCTTGTTTTCAGGACGGTGCATATCCCAAATTACGTTTTTGGTTGCATCACTCGCATGAACCCCAAAGCGATTTGTCATTAACCTATGTGTCCCGCCATCAATAACATTGTTTGCAGATTTTACTGCATCGTCAAACAAGCCTAATGAAAGGTTTACCTTGGTCAAAAGGTGACTGACTGCTCCCCTGTTAACCATTCCCTTATCCACGATAACAGGTACCCATTTCTCTGCAAACTCCAAATCTTCCTTCATTTTCTTGAGAATTACTTCTCTTTTGGTAGACTGAAAATCAAGCTTGGCTTCCACCACTTCGTCAAGAATAAGTGGTACGTCGCCAAACTGATTTACAAGCCGGTAATACCGGAATGCCCGGTGAAAATAAGCAGTGCCCAGAAGTTCATTTCTTTCTTGCTCATTTTTGTAAGTCGGCTCATCAATACGGGAAATGGCCACATTTGCATATTTTATTCCTTTGTAACCCTCCAGCCAAAACCACCCGATTCTGTTATAATCTGCACTGTTAAGCTGCGCATCCGGCGTGATCTGAAGGTTCATATTCTGCGCTGGTCCGGATTTGTCGGTAGTTCCCTCGACGGCTATGTCCGAAAATATACTCTCTGTGAGAATTGGGGGATTGTCGCCGTACCACTCATATCGCATGTTACGCTCGCAGGCTATAAGTGTCGCCCGTAATCCAGCCGGATCACCAAAAGTATTTTCCGGCGCAAAAAACGAAAGTGGTTTGGGTTTCAGCCTGGCCTCGTCACAGCCGACAAGTGTTGTCATCAGCACGCATACACCCATCAGAAGCTTTTTGCCCGTATTTTGATATCTATGTTTCATAATTTTTATCGCTTATATTTTGTTACAAAGTAATGTCGACACCAACGGTGAGCACGCGTGGAGAAGGAACATTGTTATTATCCACATCAGGCTCAGCATCCCAGTAGTTCCATTTTGGAGCATAGTAGCCCAGGTTTTTAGCTGAGAAAAAGAATTTTAGATTATCAATACCTATCTTCTGCACATGTTTTTTAGGTATCGTGTAGCCTAAGGAAATATTGTCAAGACGAATAAATGAGCGATCTCTGTACACGTTAAAACCGCTGGATCCTCCTTCACTGGAATAAAGCCTTGCCCATTCATTCGAAGGATTTTCTTCTGTCCAATATGGAAATTTGTAGGAACTGGTTCTGTCAACGAATCCATCCCTGTTTTTCATCTGGTTGAATCCTGCTTTATGTCCCCAGTAAGAATAAACTGCAATACCAACATCCAGAACCTTGAAAAGTTTGAAGTCATTTCTCAAAGTCCAACGGAAACGCGGATTGGTGTAGCCCTGAAATACTTTGTCTGCATTTGAGTATTTGCCATCGTTGTCAACATCTCTGATTTTAAAATCACCCGGTTTCACGCCGTACTTTGCAGCTGCTTCTTTTTCGGCAACCTGCCATACACCATCAATTTTATAATCCCAGATTTCGTCAAGCGCATGGCCGATAAATCTTTTGTTGGCAACGTCGTCCTTTTCTTTTCCGTTAGCATCCTTATCTCCGTAAAGTGAAACGATTTTATTTCTGTTTAACTGAAAATTGGCCGTTGTCCTCCATGTAAAATTCTCGCGATTCATATTAACTGAATTCAGGCTGAATTCTATCCCCTTATTTTCAACTTCACCCAGGTTATCCCAAACCGAGCTGAAACCCAGGATATCAGGAAGAGCACGTTTCACCAAAAGATCTGTTGTTGAGGATTTATAGACCTCGACAGAACCCTCTAAAACGTTGTTCAATATTCCAAAATCAAGTCCAAGATTAAATGCCGCGGTCCTCTCCCACTTCAACTTGGCATTCTGCATTCTGTTCACGTACAGCTGATTAACCAGATACACCGTACCATCTGCCCGCACGTGCAAATATTTCCCCGTATTCAAATCAGACAAAGCCTCATACAATCCGATGTCCCGGTTCCCATTGCTACCCCAGGAAGCGCGGAGTTTCCCATAGCTTAGCCAGCTGCTTTTGAAGAATTTTTCATCAGAAAATACCCAGCCCAACGCAGCTGACGAGAAAGTAGCACGGGGATTTTGCTGCCCAAATGCCGAGTATCCGTCACGTCGGGTGGACAACGTAACCATGTAACGATCTTTATATGAATAGAATAATCTCGCCATCAATGCATCACCTGTGCTATATTCGTCGTTCGCAGCAACAGTCGGTAGAATTCCACCCCCAATCCCATGATATCCCAGTACATCGGTTGGCAGGTTCCCTTTATTGGTCATTGTATTATCCCATCTCTGATATTTTTCAGCATTGGCCAATAAAGTCAGATCGAAGTTATGAGCCCCAAATACTTTATTCCATTTGATAATATTATCTACCTGCCAGTTGAATGTTTTACGATTCTGTCTACTCGAACTACCCCCAACGGCAGCCCATTCGGCATGTTTCGCGGATTCATGATTAAAGCGCTCGTAAAATTCATAGCGGGGCGTGTAGTTAACTCGATAAGAAAACCCAAATGGCAAGGTTACAACACCAAAAAGTGTCGTATTTAAAGTTGTGTATTTAACCCTGCGATCAATAAACTGGCGTTGGTAATAAGGGTGATTACCGCCACTCGCCTCGTTATTCGGCCTCCATTTATAAGTCCCGTCCGCATTATATTCAGAGCCCCAGGGAGAAAGTATCCTGGCCAGATTGTAATCAACCGGAACCTGACTTTCGTCTTTATCTGCAAACTGCGTGGTCATGCCGACGGATAAAAATTTACTGATTTTACCTTCCAGGTTTACGCGTCCACGAACTGTACTGAACTGGTCGCCAGTAATGATACCTTCATTTTTAAGGTATCCCAAAGACATAAAATAGGAAATTGCCTCCTTTTTTCCGGAAAGACTGACCGTGTGATCCTGTCTGACACCAGTCTGGAAAACCTTTTTATACCAATCCACACTTTTACCAGCCTTGTAATTTTCTATTTCAACTGGCTGCATACCAAGACGCTGTAACCAGATCGTCGTCGGATCTCCTTTTGATCCATCGTAGGCAAGCCATTGATCGAGCGTTAAATCCGAGGGTAAATTCGCAGGATTATCAAACTGATGCGGTTTATAGGTTGCGTTAATGTTTTTCATGACATCGCCGCGCCATGCAACAAACTCGTCCGGGCCCAGCACAGGTTGGTTCTTCGATACATTCCCAATACCCATGTTGGAATTGATGTTAATGACTGCTTTCCCGTCTTTTCCTTTTTTGGTGGTAATCAAAATAACGCCACTCGCTGCTTTTGCTCCAAAAACGGCGGTAGAACTGGCATCTTTCAGTACATCGATGGTTTCGATATCATTTGGATTAATATCTGATAAATCACCGTAATAGATTGTGCCGTCCAGTACCAACAAGGGACTTGTAGCGGCATTAATTGAGTTTCTCCCGCGTACCAGTAAACTACCACCACCTTTTGCGGATGGCGACATTCCAACGTTTAAACCGGCAACGTTGCCCCTAAGAATGTCCTGCACCGAGTTCGGATTTTCATTCTCCAGTTTGGAAGTGTTGATCTGAGAAACCGCACCCGTCAAATCGCGCTTTTTCTGCGTACCATAACCGACCACAACAACCTCATCCAGCGTTTTTTGATCGGATGCCAGTATGACTTCAATGCTGCTTTGGTTACCTGCCGGCTTTTCCTGAGAGAGAAATCCGACGGCCGAAAACACTAAAATTACGTCGTCGCCCGGAACGCTGATTTCATATTTCCCATTCACATCGGTCGTTGTTCCCGTGGTCGTGTTTTTCACAAGAACCGTTACACCGGGCACCGGCGTATTGTCGTCTTTGGCTAAAACCCGTCCTGTAATTTTTCTGTCGATCCGGTCCAGGACTGCTATTCCGGGCTTGGACCGCAAGACTCCGGAAAAGGCAAATGAAGGGGAAACCAGCAATGCCATGAGCACGCATCCCTTGACCATTCGCAAAGGGATTTGAGAAGATCCTTTGTTCATTGAATGTAGGTTTAGAATTGGTGAGTAAATCGGTTTAGGTATATATGCAATCGATTGAAATATTAGTTGCAACCGATTGCATATCAAAAAACCACGACGAAATAGAAACATTCCAACCCCTACAATGATTAGTTCAATTTTTTAACAGAATTATTTAAAATATATCATATGTGTGTCTGATACAGGCAAAACGAATATTTATTGAGGATAAAAAAAATAAAAAAAAACGAAAGGAGGCCGTCCTGAAACAGGGCGACCTCCTCTATTCAATTTCAAATTTTAGTTAATCAAACGCCATCAGAAAAACATCTGAATTAATAGCCCGGGTTTTGACCAAAAACAGAAACACCTTCTGCATTTTTTGCACTACGGTCAATCTGGGTTTGCGGGATAGGTCTCACCAAATGCCGCTCTCCTATGTTCGCTGCTGCCTGGGGATTGTATTTTTTGACACGATCTACCAAATTCCCCCAACGTTTAAGATCCATCCAGCGTGTTTGTTCACCAGCCAGCTCTCTCGCCCGCTCTTCCATCAGCATTTCAAAAGTCATCTCGGATTCCTTGATAACCATCGCGTCCTTTTTACCTGCCCAACCTGCTCGCACACGCACGGCATTAATGGCGTCTGTGGCATCCTTCACTTTCCCGGCACCCAACTGAGCCTCAGCTAGCATCAAATAAGTATCAGCCAGGCGGAAAACGAAATAGTCGCGACTTCCTGCCTCATAGGTCATATCAGGACGTTTGGTATCAAAAAACTTCTTCAACGTTGGAAACAATGCTTCTGAATATTTACTTGGCACCAAAACCTGGTATTTCTTCTTCGCTCTGTCTGCTTTTGACATTTCAAATCCCGGAATGAATATTGTTGTATCTCCGGCAGCAAAAGTTACGCTGGTTTTTGAATCATCAAATGCCGTATTATACGTACCAGGTTTGTTGGATAACCAGGTATCCTTAAAGGTTTTTTTGTACCGGGAATCATTAACTCTGTCTCCAAAAACAACATCTGTAAGATACGTGGTTGGTCTGAGGCGCTTGAATGGACGTCCGTTCAAAATGTCACGCTGCATGCCAGCCTGAACATCATACTGCATGCCAAAGAAAAGATGCAGGTTATTTCCTCCATTGGTTGCTCCGGTGTTATTGGTCAGGTTGGTCAGTGGATCCGATGTGTATTGAGCCGCCCAGACTACCTCCGTATTTTTTTGATTTCCTTCGTCAAACACGCTGGCAAAATCATCCAGTAATTTAAAGCCGTAATTGGTTGTTACGCTCTTGCAAAGGTCAGCAGCCTTGGTAAAATCGTCGGCGGCTTTTTGTGCGGAATATGCTTTTGCCAGATAAACCTTTGCCAATCCCATCTCAACAACCGGCTTGATGATACGACCATACTGCGCCGAAGTCGCAGGTACACCAGCCAGGGCCTCATTCATGTCCTTGATAATTGCTGCATACATTTCGGCATCAGTATATCTCTTCGTGTCCTTTGAAGCTACCACAGTTTCAGTCAGGCGTAAATCAACGCCGCCATACTGCTGAAATAAAATAAAGTAATAATGTGCACGAAGAAATTTCACCTCAGCGATTCGTAACTTTTTGGTATCCTCACTGAGCCCCTGCACATTAGGAGCTCTGTCTATAATCGCGTTACAGGTATTGATTCCGCGGTAGAACTCATCCCATAAAGTCGCCAGATAATCAACAGTCGGGTTCATTTGTGTATCATAGAAATGGAAACCTTTATAGCCGCCATCAGCTCCTGTGGCATATATATCGGTTCCAAATTCGGTCATTGTCAAGCCCAGCTGCGTTGCATAGTAAATCCGCAAAGCAGAGTAAGCCGAGTTAACGCCATCCTCAAACCCTTTGGCCGTATTGAGGTATTTGTTGTCGATTCCCGATATCACTACTTCGTCCAGTAAGTGATTGCAAGCCTGTCCCGACAACATCAAAGCTGCTATGGCAACAACTCTCGCAGGTTTTATGATATATTTTAAATTCATGTCTTAGTCAATTAATAATTTTACAAACTTCTTTGAGGAAACCTTCCTTAGAATTTAACATTTAAACCAAAGGTCCAAACTCTGGTAGCCGGCGTGATACCATTGTTAACAGAGGTTCCATCGGTTTCCGGATCTACACCATTGTACTTGGAAATAAAGCTGGACCAGATTTTAGGCTGCTGAATACTTGTGAAAAGTCTCAACGACTCCAAACCTAACCGTTTGGTGATGTTATTACTAAAAGTATATCCGGCGTTAATGTTGCGGAGCTTAATAAACGACCCGCTAAAATAAATAAGGGAGGTATTGTACTGAGGAAATTCCTGGCTGCTAAACGGCCTTGGATACTGCGCATTCGGATTGTCAGGTGTCCAGTAATCCACTTTAATTTGCTGATAGCGACCTGCCAGCGCATTGTTATTTTGATGGAAACCGCTCACAATCTTTTGTCCGAAGCGTCCGAAAAAGAAGAATGATAGATCAAATCCCTTGTAAGCGAACCGGTTGGTTAATCCAACACTGAAATCCGGAACATCCGATCCGAGTAAAACGCGGTCCTGCGCATTGATAATACCATCATTGTTGGTATCCTGAAGTTTCACCTGGCCTACACCGGCACCCAATGCATTGTTTTGATCGCCCGGATAATATTTTTTCGCCTCCTCAGCCTCACTCACCTGCCAGATACCAATTTTCTTGTAGTCATAGAAAGAGTTAAGCGGTTGTCCGATAAACCATTTGTTTCCAACATCGTCCACTTTTCCATTGTACAGAGAAATAATTGCTTCACTGTTTTTAGTAAACTGCAAATCGGTATTCCATTTAAATCCGCCTTTGGTATTCATGTTGGTGGTTGTAATACCAAGCTCAACACCTCTGTTTCTTGTTTCTCCTACATTGCGTGTTACGGCGCTGAATCCGGTTGATCCGGGAAGCTGGTCAGACAAAAGCAGGTCGGTCGTATTGGTCTGATACACTTCCAAAGATCCCTGCACACGACCTGCGAAAATACTAAAGTCTACACCAAGGTTCGTCGAAGCCGAACTTTCCCAGCGCAGATCCTTATTTCCGATCGTACCCGGTCTGTAACCAAATGCACCGGTATTGTCCCATGCATAAACGGTTCTGTTAAGTAAACCCTGCGTTTGGTAAGGAGCCACCCCCTGGTTACCCACTTTACCCCAGCCAGCTCTCAATTTTAGTAAATCAAGCCATGAGGTACCCTTTAGAAAAGGCTCATTGCTGATGTTCCAACCCACTGCAACCCCTGGAAAATTACCCCATTTGGTATTCTCTCCAAACCGGCTCGATCCATCACGGCGTAATGTCAGTGTTACAAGATATTTATCATTGAAGTCATAATTGATACGACCAAGGAAGGAATTAATCGTCCATTCCGACAGGTTACTAACAGTTTGTAATATGGAACTTGCATTTCCCATGTTATAAAACTGCTGCGACTCAACAGGAACACCCTGCACATTCGTTCCAAAATTTTCAAATCTGTCACGCTGAATGGACTGAACCAGTGTGACGCCCAGATTGTGCTTGCCGCCGAATGATTTGTTGTAGCTAAGGATATTCTCAAGAGTCCAGTTGAAACCAAAACGGTTGAGATTGAGTGCCTGAGCATCACCACCTTTACGCGCATTGGTTTGGGCGCCAACAAATCTTCCCCAACGTGTAACGGTAATGTCCGGTCCAAAATTAACACGGTATTTCAAACCATCCAGAATTTGCGCTTCAGCATAAATACTGTTAAAAATTCTGTATCTTTTGGTATTATCAACCTGCGCACCTTTAACAATTTCAGCCAATGGGTTGGTCAAAAGGGCATCGTTTGTTGGCGAGAAATTGATACTTCCATCCTCTTTGTATGGAGCACCCAGCGGATTTTGCTGAATTGTAAAGCTATAAGGATTCAGGTTTTCCCCATTCCGATTGCTGTACATCAGGTACGACGAAATACCTACTTTAAGCCTCTTGTTAATACTGTGGTCAATATTTGTTCTAACAGAAGTCCGGGTATAATCCAGGCCCTCCGTAATACCTTTATCCTGAAAAACACCTGCTGAAATGTAAAACTGGGTTTTGTCATTTCCTCCCTGAACACCAAGGGTATGGTTTTGCTGAAACCCTTTTTTCAAAATCAGATCCTGGTAATCTGTACTTCGTCCTGCATCAATCCCTGCTTTGACATTGGGATCTCCACCCAATACGGCAATTTTTGCATCGGCCGCCGGATCGGATTTCCCTGTTGGTACATACACCCCATTGGCATCGGTATAGATAATTTCACCCTTGCTGTTTTTGGTTGAGCGATACGCCTCTCTCACATACTCAGCGAATTCAGGGCCATTAAAAAGATCTATTTTATTAAGTGCCTGCGATTGTCCAAAATAGGTATCATAAGTCACCGTTGTCTTGCCTTTTACTCCACCACGTTTCGTAGTTACAAGGACAACACCGTTCGCACCACGCGCACCATAAATCGCGGTGGCCGTTGCGTCTTTCAACACCTCCATCGATTGAATATCGTTGGGATTGATATCCTCATAACCAGCTGCCAGTGGTATTCCGTCAACTACATAAAGGGGATCATTTCCAGCGTTGAAAGAACGACGTCCACGGATAAGAATCTTCGGTACCGTTCCGGGCTTGGATCCTGCCTGGCTCACGTCAACACCGGCAGTACGACCCTGCAGTGCCTGTCCAAGGTTGGTAATCGGCATTTCAGTAATTTCCTTGGCTGAAACAGATGAAATGGCACCGGTCGTCTGGCTTTTCCGCTGCGTTCCGTAACCCACTACAACCACCTCGCTCAAACTTTTCATATCGCTGGCAAGCGCTACCGAAATAACACTTTGCCCGCCCACCGATATTTCCTGTGTAATAAAACCAACGGATGAGAACACCAAAACGGAACCATTATCCTGAACATCAATTTTGAACTTACCATCGGCATCGGTATTAGTCCCTATTCGCGTTCCCTTCAAAACCACGGACACGCCGGGAATTGGCGTGTTGTCCTCGGATGAGAGCACCTGCCCCGTCACCGTTTTGTCTATTGTTGTTCTTATGTTCAGAACAGAAGAACCTAATGTGCCTCCGTGAGCTGTCGCGCCCAGGCCCATTACACTCACCACGGCACAACCTATTAAGTATTGCCTGATACACGTAAAATTTTTTTTCATATAAAATGGATATGTTAGAATTACAAAATGTTCTTAAACGCTATGTTGCTGACGAAGAAACAGACATTTAGCCCCTATGTAAATGAGATAATTTTTTCGCCAAATAATCATACAAGACCCCGTAAAAATGGAGTCAGGTCAACAAAGGCATCATCCTGGTTTATCCAACTGATTTTTGGACGTGTAAGGCGGAGAAATAATTCTGGTTTGAAGTTCCATATGCATGTAGAGATTGGTTAGGTGATATTTACGCTATACGTCACCGGCTTACCGGGACACTTATCTTCTTAAAATGCAACATTAAAATTAATTATATCCAATTATTTCTTGTTTTGATTCATTTAAACCGATTGCATTAATTAGAACAAAATCAATAAATCTACTTTTCTGCTTGTAAAGTACAATTGTGTATTAATGGTTGAGATTATGGAAAGGAGCAGACAATTGAAAAAGAAAGACGAATTTTATTTACGCAAACGTTCTCGGGAACGTTGCCAGAATAGAAATCATTGGATATTAAATTGTAAAATATGGACATTTGCCAGTAATTTTAAAAATACTGACGCCAACAATTTCTATAAATTCATTGTATTATATCGTTATTAACTAATAATTAAAACAGCATATAAATTATTATCGAGTAAGATGGTTGTAACCAAAAGCTACTCTACTACAACAGGTTAAGATCACTTCAACACTTCCGCCACCACAGTCTTACCTGCCAACCCCTCCACAGGCAAAACAAATGTGATGATACTTGCTTTTTTTTCCTTGTTCCATTCAGCCTTCCATAGCGCGCCCTTACCTTGAACGTTACACGTCATCCCCAGCTGAATAGATTTCAATTTTGCTGTCGGATCCGATACACTGATTTTCTCGATCGAATTACCTTTGGTTTTAATGATAACCAGACAGGGATTTTCAGCACTTACCACAATTCCGTTCCCCATGGTGATCTTACCTGCTTTGTAAAAAACAATTCCAGTCTGGTTTAATACCCTATGCTGCACGGCCTGTATCTCCGGTGTGTTGGCAAGGATGCTGATCACCGGATTTTCCACATAATCCCGAACACCATTTCCCCCAATGCCCGGAACTACAATGTATTGATAATCACTATTTTCCGGTTTCCCTCCGTGATCCAGCCACGCCGTGAAAACTTCCGCTTTCACTGGCTCGTCTGTCGCCCAGGACTGATGGTTGATCCTGCGCCAGTTGCCCGTTGCTGTCGTATTGCTTACGGATAAATTTGTTGCTTTTGAAAACAGATAAGCGACACTGTCATGTAATATCCAGCTGACGTTGGCTAGCTTGTGACTTCCTTCCTGCAACGTTTCTACCTGCTTATCATGGCTAACCAGTACGGGTCCTTTCAATAAACACTGATTCAGCGTCGTAAAAACGGGCAGTTCCGACTCCGAGCTTATGCCAGCCCCCAGACTCACATATTCCTTATCAAAAAAGAACCATGATTTCCTCGCTTTCAAAGGATCATGCACGCTGGCAAAATCAAAAGCCGCAATGCCATACCTTCCGTCCGTGACACCACCTGCAAAATCAGTCAGGCCTTTTTTGGCAAGCTCTTTCCAATGTGCCACAGCCGGTTTTTGCAAGACCGTTGTGCCCGGTATTTTCTGCCAGTCCCAAACCGGAAAGATCTGGTAATACTCCTTTCCTGTACGTGAAATAAAGTTACTGCCATCACCATAATGATGATTTTGCAATCCTTCCTCATTGTGCGGCTGCTCCATATTGTTGGCTCGGCTGGAATGCATCCGTACCGAAACATAGTAATCCCGCCGCTGATGCGTGTAATAATGCGAATGCCAGAAATAATGATCCCCAGTCAGATTAGGCTTCACTTCGCCTTTTTTGATCTTTACTATATTTTCCAGTTCGGCCTTGCGGTATGAGGTTGCGGTCAAAAGATTCTCAGCCAATTCAGGTCCAACCGGGTTCAACGCACCTTTTCGGCTTATGCCACGATTCTCTGCGCCCGGGTCCGGGTATTTTCCATAAATCAGAGACGGACAAATCCCGTCCAGGAAATAATCCACCAGCAATTTCATGGCCTGATCCGGCAATTTGTATTTTGTCCCTTCAATTTTTACAGCCCAATAGGCAAACGCACCCGCATAACCGGTCCCATAGGCCAATGTAGAAATCACGTTGTCGGTACGGTGATGAAAACTCAGGTCCGGTTTCATGCCGCGCCCCGTGCTCACCTTAATTTCAGACGCCATCACGTTGATAACCTGCGCGAGTTCCTGCGAATTTCTTTGAAAAAGTGCCTGTTTCCCCCGCATACCGGCAATCTGTATCAAATCACCGCCCGGCCTTGCGCCGGACGCTTCCAGGTTGGCTCTTCCCGCAATAAAAACACCTTCCTTCTTTTGCCTTTCCGTTAAATCATTATCCATGACCAGGAGCATATTGATCATGAGCTGCGGCGTTCCCATCTCATTCCACCACCAGTTATCACAAATAAAATCATGGTCGAGCCAAAAATCCAAAGCCGTTGAAAATACCCTCTTCACTTCCTGATTTTCATGGAACGCAGATCCGTTTTTTTTATATGCACGGCTCAATTCCAGCATATTACGTAAATGTTCACTGTGTTCAAATCCTGTTCTGGATACGTCCTGGTAGTTGATTTCCGGCCATGTTCCGTCTGGTTTCTGACTTTTTATCAATGTTTTGATTTCCTGAACGTTAACAGCCGGTTCCATTAAGTCTGCGACAACTCTTTTTCGGATCAATTCCAGATCTGCGTTGGTTTGTCCTTTTCCCTGCATCACCGGCACCGACCGATGCGGCTCTGAAACGATATTGTTTTGAGCGATTGTCTGAAAACTTAATAACAACAGAATGAACAGATACTTTTTCATGGATCAGGATTTAAAAAGCCCGAAACGAATAGCCCGGGCTCATTGAATTTTCAGGATTTTATTTCATGTTAACAGTCCAGGAGTCGAGCGCCGGGATCGAAACCACCCGCTCTGAATCCGTGAAATGTACATTAAAGCTCCACACCGAATTGGCTGGAAGTTTGGCTTCAAAACCAACAAACTGTGTATCAGGATTCGGCGCGTCATAATCATGCGTTGGCTCAGTGGACCAGGTCTTAATCTCAATTTTCGCCTCCGTGTCGATAATCAAAAACATCTTTTTGCCGTGCTGCGACAGCTCGATGGTCTTTTCATTTACAATTTTAACAGTTGCCGGTGTCAGCAGATTCCACCGCATGGTAACCGGCTTATTCAGCGTTTTTACCTCGTCTCTCACCACCACGGAACGCTGATCCAGGATAGAAATGCCACGCTGCGTGGATGCAACCTGGCCCTCGTACATTTTGGAAAGATCAGAAATAACCGCTGGCTTATCCGGTGCCTCAGACCAGGCATCAACTTTCGCATAACCTTTCACCTGCTGCAATTGTCCGTCAAAAGTCAGTGTGTTATGCGCCAGATTATTTAACCGGAAAACTTCCCAACGCTGGGAGTTTTGCGCTCTGTTCCATAAATCGACGCCTTTTGTTTCAAGAGAATTGTAATCCTGCATCCCAAAATCCATTGCCCAGCGCTCACCATTGGCATCGAGAACAAAGGAACCCACATCCATATGCGCGTGATTGACCGACGGCGAACCGGCTTTAAATCCCACAAAAACCGCGTTCGTATCCGTCCAGGAAGTACGCATCAGGCCCACAGGACTGGGCCCCTGGCCCACCCAAATTTTCTTTTGCGGCTCCCTGATTGATTCCAGATCGGTTTTAACGCCCCAAACCAGTAAGGCTGGTAAAATCCGGTTTTTTACAAAACTTTTTTCTGGATTGTCAAGCAGCTTTTTCTGATTCCATAAAAGAGAAGTATCTTTGGTCTTATCTGCAAACCAGAACATCGCGGGACTTAATCCGCCTTTCAAACCACTGTCTCCCCAGTTGCCCGCCAAACCCGTTGGCCCCACCAGATTTTGCATAAATCCGGCAGTTTTCAAAAAACCCGGAGCGGCGGATAATCCAAAATCAGTCCCCAGCGCTTTTTCTATTGCACTGTTAAATAACACGTTAAAACTTGTACCGTACTCCCAATAACTGAACCCTTCCGGATAAGCGCCGTCCGGCTCATAGGAAGTCATCATAGCGCGTGGAATGGAAGCAACCGCACGGGTTATTACTTTTCTTGCCAGTTCCGGTTCGTCTTCCGCGATCGCCAAAACGCCAAAAGTCATCCCGGCATTACACACCTGGTTCCAGTTGTGTTCGGCTTTTAAAAATGAATTGTATTGATCATCAAAAGACGGATTTATTCCCTTGGAGATAATCGCTTCGCGGATCGTTTTGCGATTTTCTTCCGATAATTTATCAAACAGCCAGTCGTAGCCAATCGCAACAGCCATGGTCATTTCGGCTACATCCAGAAAATGCGTTGGATTCCAGTCTTCAAAGGCTGAAACCGCGAGCAGTTCTTTTTCGGCTCTTTTTAAATATTTATCATCGCCTGTGGTTCTGTAAGCGTATGACAATTGAAAAACCCGCCGTAAGCATTCCCGTGATTTATCCAGCAGACGCTTCCCGATCTTAATCCGTTCAACCGGCGGCTGATCGATGATTTTATCACATTCTGCCAAAATACCCTGATGAACGGCATTCCATTGTTTATGTTTTTTGGTCTGTCGGATGATTAATTGTTCTTCCCCTTTTAACAAAAGCAGCCTTGGATGTGATGCTTTCAACGATTTAAGCACATCAGGTGAAGACTTATTTTCCTGGGCAAACAGGATATTAGTTAACAACAGGCAAAGCAGGATCAGGATTTTTTTCATGGTTCAGGATTACGTTGGAGTTTGGAAAATTCAATCAATAACACTTGAAAACCGGCAGCCTTATCAAAAGCGTAAAAACATAAAAACACTACTTCATTTATTGTCGATCTTTTACAGAAACCAGTTGGAAAGATTTAAGTGGGCTATTAACCATTTTTCCCGCACAACGAAAAACGTCATGCGGGAAAAATTTGGCTCAGATCATTTATTTCAAGGTATAACGCTTTATGCTGATTTTGGCACTTTTGGTCGTATTGTTTATTGAATTCATGTAAATGTATGCCCTGTACTTTCCATCGGCAGTCTCTACCCAGGCACCGGCTTCTGCGCGCATGTTAATGGCAAAATCAGGCGCGTCGGTAATACTTAGCTGCTGAAAATCCGGATCATCAATAAAAACACCGAATTGTAACCTTGCCAGCTGCTGATCACGCAGTGCCCAGACCTTGTTAATCTTCGCGCTACGGTTGACGCCGGCCGGTAGTTTCACGCCAGGAAGATATTCCTTGTTGGAAGGCGCAACCAGCGCGTGGTTAAAAGTAATGTTGGGAATGGACCGGTAAAGATACACCAGGTCAATTTTATCGGCTTTTGCAGCCGCGTCCGCAGAACCGTAAACAGCCATATCCGCAATGGATATGTAAGCGGCCGTGCTATCCTTGACATCCAGATCGAGCACCATGTCCATTTGTGCAATCTTGTATGGCCCCATGGAATAGGTCACCGTCTGCCCGTTACTTGCATTCGCAGAAAATTTAAAGGTAACCTCCTGCCCTCTCGCAGCATTGGGAATGCGGTAAAAGTAACGCAGCGTGGCAGCAATCGTGTCTTTCGTAAAAGTCACCGTCGTTTTAGCCCCGCTAGTCACAGAAGCACTCCCGACTTCGATGCCCACATCCTGCCCGCTGCCGTTGGTGTAATAGGACTTATTATCAAGATATGTCCCTTCCGCTCCCCCAATGGATGCCTCCACCTGCGCAGACACCAGCTTTCCCAACGATTTGGGAATTGCCATCGCGTAAGCAAATTCAATATTGAGCCCAACCATGTTTGGCCCCAGTGTCCTTTTGATCACATCATTTTGCAACTCATTTTTAGGCGTAACCGTAAGACCATCATCGTCATCACAAGCTGTCATTACAAACGTCACTGACAACATCATAATCAAACCGAACAAATAACTGTGTTTCATAATTTTTTCAAGTTAGGGATTAAGGTTTTTGAACCGTAATTTTCACCGTATACGTTTTTTTCACCTGACGGTTTCCTGAAATGACTGTATACTTTTTAGGATTTTCCAGGTCTGAGAAATCCACTTTACCGGTAATTTTCGGTTCCAGTTTCGCATCCGTGACAAGCGAAAACTGCGGTCTGAGACTTTTAAGATCTGTACCATAAAACACTTCCACATCAACGGTCAAGGCCACGGTATCAACCACTGCATTTTTTGTCCTTACTGTTTGAAAATCAGAGCCAAGCAGTTCAAAATTACTGACATAACACTGTGTCCTGCTGGTGATCAGGAGGCCGTCCTCATCAACCGGAAAATCTTCCTTGCAGGCGATCATGGCTATGGCCGTGAGAAATACTGCGCCTATTAATCTTATATTTTTTAACATCTTTTTCGCTGTTTAATATTGGAAATAACTGAGCTTACACATTACAACCAGGGTGTATTTTGGGTAAGGTTCGGATTACGGTCACGTTCTCCCGGTGGTATCCTGAAAATATAATTTTGCTGATACGTCCTTTCCGATGTATTCTGAAAATAGCGATCCATATTGGCTCCATGAGAATCGATCCGCCATACACCTTCGGTATACGGAGCTCCCCAAACCCGCTCCATCGCTCTCCAGCGGCGGATATCAAAGCCACGGTGTCCTTCCGCGAAAAGCTCGACGATGCGCTCCTGCTCGATGGCTGCAAAAAACGCTGCGCTATTCGCCGTTTTTTCAGCTTTCAAAGCCGGAAGATTTCCTCTGCGGCGTATTTTATTTACCAATGCAATCGCATCCACCTCGGGGCCTTTGACAGCATTTGTGGCTTCGGCATACATCAGATACACATCCGCAAGACGCATAACAGGATAATTGTAATCTCCGTCGCTTCGGCCTTGTCCGGCATAATTGCGCAGGAATTTCCTGAACACATAGCCCGAATTACTTCCATCGGTATTATAAGTCGTGTATTTATTGCCATCAATGGTGACGGGCTGGTTCCAGGTTTTATAAATAAAAGGGCACCATCCCGTTGATTTCAAGGAAATTAAACCAACACTCACCTCATAATCCCACATAATCGATGATTTCATACGGTAGTCACGATTTTTATAACTCGCAGGATTTACCGCAGAGTTCAGCGTAGTCCTGGCTCCGGCATTCGCTGCGTTCATAGGGATCAGTTTGGGTGCAAAATCTCCCGTGATAGTCGACTGATATCTGTCTGCAATTTCGTAGCGCGGTGATACCCAGCACTGCGATCCCTCGTGAGAGCGTCCTGCAACGTCACGCATCAATTCTTCTCCCTGTCCGGTTCCCGTTCCGCCGTGGGTAAAGCCCATGATAATTTCCGGATCATTGTTGGCAACCGGTGTGAAGAGATAATAATAATTCGGCAGTTTTTCGGCTTTTCCCAGAGAATCAATATCGCCCGGTTCTCCGTTACGGAAAAGCGTAAGGCCAAAATCATTGATCACTTTGCCGAAATCAGCCGCCGCAGCCGTGTAAGCCGCATCCGCCGCATTGGCATCGGCCTTAAATGTACCCAGTTCGGGCCATCCGAATTTATTCCAGCTTGCCCAGTACAATTGCAGTTTCCCACGGAAAGCCAACGCCGCCGGCTTACCTGCACGACCCGTAGCTGCTGCTTTTGCGGGAAGTTTTTCATAGGCATAAGTAAAATCCGCCATGATGGAATCCTTCACCTGCGCGATAGGCGTCCGGGTTAAGCCCGAAACCTCTGCATTGTTATTGATCACTTTATGGATATAAGGAACATCCCCCCACATGGATATCAGGCGAAAATAGACCATCCCGCGCAATAACCTGGCCTCCCCCAGGATTGTCTGGAGCCTGGGAATTGATTCAGGTTTGGCTGTTGCCATCATCTTATTTACGTTCTCAATGACGTAGTTGGCACGGTTGGCCCCACCATATAAGTAGCGATACATTTTATCAAAACTTCCGGCATAACCACTTGGGTTAAAGTTTCCCCCCTGGTAAGCATCCCCAAGCCTGAGGTTGTTGTTTGTCACGCTGGTTCCTCTTGTTCTGACATATTCTCCATGTCCGTCCAGATAATAATCACGGTCGAACAAAGGTCTTATCGATGAGTAAGCCCCCTGAAGGGCGAAGGTTGCATCCTCTTCTGTTTTCCAGAACACGCTGGTAGCTACTTCCGTGGTTGGCTCTTGTTCAAGCAAATCATGCACACAGGCACTTGCAAAAAATAGCAATCCTGACAAAAGCGTTACCGTTATTATTTTTGGGTTAATATTTTTCATACGCATAGCTTTTTAGATACCGATATTGATACCAACTGAATAAGATTTGTTCAAGGGATACGCATCGCTTTTATTTCCATCCATTTCCGGATCAAGGCCACGAAATTTGGTGAAAGTCGCCAGGTTTTCAGACGATGCGAAAATCCGGAAGCTGCTGATGCCGATCTTTCTGAGTAAGGTCGCTGGCAATGTATAGCCAAGCTGCACATTTTTTACACGCAGATAAGCCAGGTTATCAAGCCAGAAAGTAGTTTCCTCCCGGTTTGCGCTACCACCCAGACGCGGCCAGGCTCCTCCACGGTTTTCAACCGACCAGGGATTTTCCCAATGTTTCACAGTGGATGCGTATCGCTGCGTGGCGAAGTTGACATTGTTATAATCATTAAGCCAAAAATCTTTACGCCCAGCGGCCCCCTGCAATAAAAATGAAACGTCTATTCCCTTCCATGAGAAATTTGCATTCATTGAAAAGTTGGTTGTCGGTCTGTTACGCTGCGTTTTGGGATATGCCTTTTTATCATTGTCATCAATCCGGCCGTCTCCATTGATATCTTTGCGAAGAATATCGCCCGGCGAAGCACCTTGCGGGGTGGCGTTGTAAACGTCCTGCCAGGTCTGCGCGATACCGTTGTCTTCGTAGGTGTACAAATGGCTATAAGGCATGCCAATGAAAACCGTGTTACCAGATGCATTTACACCATTAACCGAAGTCGTCGCTCCTCTTCCCAAAAATTCATTCCATTTTTCAAGCCGGGTGGCATTGTAGGAACCATTCAGGTTAATCATATAAGTTACATCTCCCAATTTGTCCCGCCAGGCAAGATTAACCTCAACGCCTCGGTTTCTTAAATCACCAATATTCTTCCGGGGTGCGTCATAAGCGCCTGTCAGCAGGATAGACATTTCAGAAGGCCGGTTCATTCCCGTTGTCAGACGATCATAGTAATCAATATCAGTGGTCAGTCTGTTATTTAGAAAGCCCAGATCGATTCCCAGGTTTAATACCTTCGTCGTTTCCCAGGAAAGATCACGGTTCACCAGTTTTTTATTGATAAAACCCTTCACGATACCGCCCCCGGCCATATAATTGCTGGACGCCAGGGTCTGCTGCTGCTCATACCGATCGACGCCGCTATTGTTTCCCAGACTTCCGTAAGAAGCACGAAATTTACCATTGGTCAGAAAACGAGAGGTGAACCCGTTAAGAAATGACTCTTCCGTAAACCGCCATCCAACTGCCGCGGATGGAAAAAAACCATACTGGCTTCCAGGCAGAAACTTGGAAGACCCGTCTGTACGGAAATTTAATTCAAGTAAATATTTGTCATAAGCAGCATAATTAATCCTTCCGATATAGGACCTTAAACCCTCTGTTGAGGAATTTCCTCCCGTCGACTGAATATCCGTAAGTGCCGCATCGACCTCGTGTAAGGAAGGATACAAACGGTCGTTTCGGGAAGTTGCCTGATAACGATCATACCAATACTCTTCACTATATACGAACATCGCGCCCAGCTCATGATTTTTGGCAATCGTCGTGTTGTAATTCAGACGACCGTTCAGCATCGTTTTGAAACCGGTGTTCGTAAAATTGCCAACACCAGCATTGGCACCTACATAAACCCGGCTACCGAAACTGTTTGTCTGGAAGTTGTAAGCCTGGTTGGGAATACTTGCGTTCCACCGAAATTGGTTATAATAATTCAGCGCGTAATCGATACGGGCAGTCAGCCCTTTGATTGGCGTCCAGTCGAGGTACATGCTGGTATTGGCTTCCTGACGGTTTTGTTTATTAAGGTTATTGACATAAACCGTGTAGGGATTATAGGCCTGCGGATCTTCGTTGTAAGCCATCACGCCACCGAAATAACCCGTCACAGGATCGTAAGGAACAATGCCGGCGATGGCGGCCTTCAAGTCAAAACCAGCCGTGTTGAGCGGATCATCATCGGTAAATCCGTCTTCAAGCGCATAGCTCAGATTAGACCAGTTCCCATTGAATTTTATACCTGTGTTGATATTTTTACGGATCTTGTAATCATAATTAAAACGTGCATTATAGCGCTTGTAATTATTATTGACCTGCAATCCTTTTTCATCCATCATCCCCACAGAAATAAAGAAGTTGGATTTCTCACCTCCGCCCGATGCGGATAAATTGTAATTCTGGATCGCCCCGTTGCGCATAATTACGTCCCACCAGTCCGTATTGGGGTATTTCAACGGATCAATCATGCCCAAAGCCATCCACTGATCAATGGTTCCATCTTTGAAAAGCAGATTGGAGCGCAGCGTGTTAACCCCGGCAGCACGTTGGTGTAAAGTTAGCGCGCGCGGATAATCGGCCATAAAATCGTAGGCTTTGGTCGGGACCTGAACGGCATAATTTCCCGTGAAATTGATCGTGGCTTTTTCCTGCCCTTTACCCGACTTGGTCGTGATCAGAATAACCCCATTCGCAGCCCGGGAACCATACACCGACGACGAAGTTGCATCTTTCAATACGGAAATACTTTCGATATCATTCATGTTGATACGGTTAATGTCAACATCGGGCATCCCATCGACCACGACCAGCGGATTGCTGTTGTTTACCGTACCCAACCCGCGGATGATCAGGGCCGCATTATTTCTTCCGGCCATACCCGAATTCTGTGTAACGGCAAGGCCCGGAACAAGTCCGGATAACCCGGACGAAACATTGGAAAGTGAGCGACTGGTTATTTTTTCGTCAATTTTAATGGAAGAAACCGCTCCCGTCAGATTGACTTTCTTTTGGGTCCCATAACCTACAACGATTATTTCCTCCAACGATTTGTCCTCCGATTTAAGTTTAATAGTTAAATTCTGCTGGTTTCCAACCTGTATATCCTGCGAAACAAAACCAATAAAACTGAAAGTCAGTATGGAAGAACTGCTGGCAACGGTAATCCGAAATTCTCCGTTGGTATCCGTTGACGTACCATTGGAAGTACTTTTTTCAATCACATTAACGCCTGGCAAAGCATCCCCTTTTTCATCAGAAACCCTGCCGGAAACCGTTACCGCCATGGCCGGGATGGCATGGTGCATCACCTGTTGGATCCGCTGTGAATAAGCCTGATCTGCCGGCTTGTTGATAGAAGTTTCCGGTTTAATACTTCCGGAAGTGCCCGGTATTTTGATCTCCTCGGTTACCGTACGGGCACCGGCCGCAGTCACATAAATGGTTTCATTAACCCTTTTAAAACTCAGACCCGTTTCCCTGGAGATGTACCTAAGTAATTCGCCAAGGCTTTCGTTTTCAAAATTGCGTTTAAGGCGCTTATTAAAGACGAGTTTTCTGTCATACTGGAAATTCAGGTCCGCCTTTTCGACAATAGCACTGAATGCCTCTTCGAGTTTAACATCTTTTAATTTGATGGAAATGTAGATTTGTTCCATGCTTTTTTCCTGGAATCGCCTCTCGTTTTTGACGGAGGCTTCCGCAGAAAAGCTGAATAATAACAAACCGGCTATCGCATATACTTTCAATATTGTGCGTAATGGAGGTGGTATAGCTTTTACATTCATTGTATATTTGGTTAGGTTAGTCAGTAAAATCCGTTGCCAGCACGTCGTCTGGCCTGTTGCCCACGAAATCCCTGTTCCGCGGCTAGCTGGTATCTTCATTTTTCTCCATTTACTTAATGATTACAAAATCCTTGTTGATTTCAAATGAAAACTGGTTCGGGTAGCGCACTACATTCAGGATATAGTCCAGCGACTGGTTGTCAAACTTTCCGCTAAACCTCCATTCCCGGTCCGGCTTCACACTTTCGCTGACCTGGATTTTCACGCCATACCAGTTTTCCAGCTTTTTGATCACGCTGTAAAAATCAGTCTTGTCGAAGTAGAGTACGCCGTCTTTCCAGGCAAGCTGTTTGTTACTGTCAAATTCAGACACGGCAAGTCTTTTGGCGGTCTTGTCAAAAGTTGCCATTTCATTTTTGATCAGAAAAACTTCTTGTTTGTCACGAACAGATTCGGATTTCACCTTTACCTTTCCTGCCACCACGGCCACGCGCACATCACCTGTTTCAGGATAGGCCTCGATACCAAAAGTAGTTCCCAGAACCTGGGTGGTAACTTCCCCCGTGTGAATAATAAAGGGTGCATTTTTATCAGGTGCCACTTCAAAATAAGCCTCTCCAACGAGGGAAAGCTCCCTTTTGCCGCCAAGAAACATTTTAGGAAAGGTTAAGGTCGAGCCGGAATTCAGCCGGACCGATGTGCCGTCAATCAGCTTAATCGTAAGACGTTCACCCTTAGGCGCTATTCTGGTGATCAGCTCGTTTTGATCCGGAACAGGCTTTGAAAACCAGAATTGCTTCACCGCAAAAATTGAAACCAGTAACACACAGGCGGCGGCAACACTCCAAAGCCAGTTTATTCTGTCGCTGAACTTCGTTTGTAAATGCTCGGAAGGGTCTTTGATGATAACAGATTTGAGCCTTTTCCAATCATCCTGAACAGCCTCGTCTTCAATACGGTATTTATTAAAATTCAGTGCGTGAAACAGCATTTTGGCCTTTTCAACCTCCCTTGCCATTTCTTCATCTTCGGCAAGCCAGCGCTCCCAGATACGGTCATTATCGGGAGCAGTACCGCTTAACCAGGATCTAAAATCCTGGTCCAAAACGAAATCCTTCGCTTTAAACTGATGGTATCTTTGTCTTTCCAATTGGATAATATTTGTTCTTTATTATACACAAGCCAGAAATGAAGCAAAGTGACCCTCGTTTATTTATTTTTTTTCAGCAAATTTTTATATAAATAAAATAACAGAAACAATACGCTGACTATCAAGAAATTACAACATAAAAATATTTTCAGGATTCTCTGAGCAGATCAATAACAGGTTCAAACGGGAGGCTGAAAAACAATGCGAGAAGCAGCGGAATACGCTTGGCATAGGGTGCCAGGTCTTCATTTAAAGAATCGAGCGCTTTGTAGATAAGTTTGTAAACCGCTCTGGTAGAAATATTCATGACCTCAGCAATATCCGCAAAGGACTGATCGCCATAAAACCTTAAAAAAAGTGCCTCCTTTTGGCGGTTCGGAAGTTTATCGATGGCGGCTTGCAAGACATTAATACTATCAAGGGAAGTCTGATCATGAATCATTTGGGCCTCAATGGACAGGTCCGCATGGAATTCAATATCATTGTCGTCCAGACCAATGAATGTATTTTTAGCCGCATTCATTCGCTTGATGATTAACCGGCGAAGAGAAGCCAGCAAATAATTCCGGATCGAGTCCGACTCCCCCAGATATTCCTTACGCTCCCAAATTTTAATAAAAAGGATTTGAATGCAATCCTTCACTTCTTCCCTGTCGCTATTGAAACGGATTCCATAATTCAGCAGCGGGCGGTAAAATTCCTTGAAAATTTTCTCAAAAGAATCGGTTTCTCCGGCTTTGAGCGATTCCCATAAAGGCTCACTGCCAAACGCCTTTTCCACGTTCAGATCAATTTTAAAATGTCGATCAAGTGCCCGTTTTTCTGTCAGAAGAATTGGATTTTCCGGTTTCATAGGAGATTTTGTACAAATAATCCTTCCCACAGCAGCCCGGAGACAAAGTCACCAGACTACCCATAGGAGACGACAAAATACCAAGAAACCCTTAAGGAAATTTCAATTTTATCCCCGAATTATTAAAATAATTATCTAAAGTAAGACAATAGGAGCAGGCAAAGTATGCCTAGCAGTGCTATCGCGATCACGCCGAAAACGATGTTTCTGGGCTTTAAAATAGAAGAAGTCGGGACTGTATCATGATCGGCTGGTTCGCGTTCTTTTATTATTTCCAGAGAATTCCGGATCCGGTCCCAAATTGAATTAACATCCTGATTGGAAAGCACTTCCGGCCTCCATTCTGATGCTACAAGAACCAGTTCCCGCGCTTTGTTCACCGTATCCCTTTTATAGGGATACTTCGTCATCCAGCTTTCCCAAAAAGAGCGTATTGGAGGATCATTTGGAAATCTAACCCACCTGATAAAAAGACTTTCCATCGCTAACTCTTCGGCTGAATACTCCGAGTAGGGTTTCATCTGTCGCACGTTAAGAGTGTAAGAGAGATATTTCTTATTTGACACAAATCGAAATATTCCCCGCAATTATTTAAGATTATGACTGGTGCCATTTTTGTTTGTTGATTATATAAAAAAAGGAGGTTAACACTCAATTATACTCAAAGATTTTAAAAACTCATTTAAACATTATGCCGATCAGTTTCACGGCTTTCCAGATAAAACCTTTTAGCTTTTTCACGCTAAACGTTTATGATTTCACCTTCTTTCTTTATTGAATAAAAAGAAGATTTCACAACGTTCATTTGCAGAGTCACATAGCCTTAAAAGCAGGTTTGAGCGTATTTACTACTGCGGTATTTACCTTATAAAGAGCAAAGGATGCAGATTTTAAAAAATATTTTTCAAGTTGGCGGTGATTTAAATGGTGTCACCTTCGATCAGCCCGGTGCTTTATGGAATGATGGAAACTCTTATGTCATCAAAACAGAGCAGGGATTGATCATGGTCGACTGCGGATGCGGCAATACGATCGATCAGATTTTTGATAATATGCGTTACTGGCACCTCTCGCCCGACGATATTAAAGTCTGCCTGCTCACCCACGCGCACTACGACCACGCCGGTGGTGGACATATACTCAAAGAAAAGGGTGTAAAATTTATAGCCATCGGCGAAACTGCCGATGCCGTCTCTACGGGCGATGAACGTTGCTGCGGTTATTTGTATCATAAGATCTTCACGCCGTTTACCGTCGACCAAACCATTTCCGACGGCGAAAAAATAAACGTGCTCGGCATCGAATTTACCATTATGCACCTGCCCGGCCACAGCATGGGATGCACAGCCTATTCATTTGTTTGGGAAGGTAAACACATCGTTTTCAGCGGTGATGTGATCGGGACTTTGCTCGGTGGCGATTTCGGATGGAGCGGATCCATCGATTTTAATAAAACCATTTATACCCAGTCACTGGGCAAATTCGCGAAAGTAGACATGGATATCATGTTACCCGGTCACGGTCTGATTTATTTCCATAAGCCCCGAAGACGCGTCGAAGAAGCCTTCAACTCGGCCCTGATGCTCTGGCGTTGACCTTTTTTACCGCCATGAGACGTTTGAGATAACCTTAGGGATTGATTTTTGATTTAAATCCAGCCCTTTATCAACATGACCGGACGTTAACTTCTCCGCTTCTCAACGCCCCTTAGGTTAGGTCATAGGCCCTAGCCGACGAAAATCCTCCATTGTTACCGACCCGAATGCAATTTTCATTAACTTTGCGGAAATTTTTAAGAGACTTAGTACCAACTTATATACAATGACCTCGCATCAGATACGCCAGTCTTTTCTGGATTTTTTCCGCAGCAAAGAGCACCTTATTGTTCCTTCGGCTCCTTTGGTAGCCAAGAATGACCCAACCCTGATGTTCAATAATTCGGGTATGGCACAGTTCAAAGATTTCTTTTTGGGCAATGGCACACCTCCGTCACGTCGTATAGCCGACACACAAAAATGCCTTCGCGTTTCAGGAAAACACAATGATTTAGAGGACGTTGGGTTCGACACCTACCATCATACGATGTTCGAAATGTTGGGAAACTGGTCGTTTGGTGATTATTTCAAAACGGAAGCAATTACCTGGGCGTGGGAATTATTGACCGAAGTGTACAAGCTGCCGAAAGAGCGTTTGTACGTTTCAGTATTTGAAGGAGATGCAAAGGATGGCGTGCCATTTGATCAGGAAGCCTGGGATTTGTGGGCACCGATTGTTGGTGAAGACCGTATTATTCTTGGTAACAAAAAGGACAACTTCTGGGAAATGGGTGATACCGGCCCATGCGGACCCTGTTCTGAAATTCATATTGACTTACGTCCGCAAGCTGACGTAGATGCAGTGCCCGGAAAATCATTGGTAAACAATGATCACCCGCAGGTGGTGGAAATCTGGAACCTGGTATTTATGCAGTTTGAGCGTAAAGCAGACGGTTCATTAATTCCGCTTCCTTCGACACATGTCGATACCGGGATGGGCTTTGAACGCCTTTGTATGGCGGTTCAGGCTAAAATGTCAAACTATGATACCGATGTTTTCCAGAATACGATCAACGTACTGGAAAAATTATCCGGAAAAACATACGGCAGCGATGAACCGTTTTCGGACATCGCAATGCGGGTAATTTCCGACCATATCCGTGCCGTTGCATTTGCTATTACGGATGGCCAGCTTCCTTCGAACGTAAAGGCAGGTTATGTGATCCGTCGTATTTTACGTCGCGCTGTGCGTTACGGTTATTCTTATCTTGGCTTCTCTGAGCCATTTTTCCATAAATTAATACCGGTTCTTTCCGATCAGTTCAAGGATGTTTTCCCGGAACTTACTGCGCAGGAAGAATTCGTTACCCGTGTTATTCTCGAAGAAGAAAAAAGCTTCCTGCGTACGCTTGAATCAGGACTGAAACGCCTGGATATCATCATGACCTCTTTGAAAGAAAAAGAGACGAATGTCATCGCGGGCAGCGAAGTTTTTGAACTGAGCGATACGTTTGGATTCTCTGTGGATTTAACGGCGCTTATCGCCCGTGAAAAAAGTTTCATCATTGACGAAGCTGGTTTCCAGGATGCATTGGCGGAGCAAAAAGCACGTTCACGCCAGGATGCAGCCAAGGAGGCAACGGACTGGATCGAGCTGCGTGAGTCGGATGGCGTTGAATTTTTAGGGTATGATTTTGAAGAAACGCATAGCCATATCGTTAAATACCGGAAGGTAAAAACCAAAACCGGCGAAGAATATCATATTGTGCTGGACCGGACTCCTTTTTACGCGGAAATGGGTGGACAGGTTGGCGATACCGGAACTTTGCGCTGGGCCGTCAATGGTGAACCAAAGGTTGCCTTCATTGTCGATACCAAAAAAGAAAACGATCTGTTCGTTCATATTTCAAGAGACAAAAATCTGGATGATCCCTTGCAAAATGCAGGTATCGTTGTTGCGCACATTGACGAAGAACGCCGTGACAAGATCAAGGCGAATCACTCGGCGACACACTTGATGCTATCCTCCATGCGTGAGGTTCTGGGAACCCACATCGGACAGAAAGGATCTTACCTGAACGACGAGTTATTGCGTTTCGACTTTTCACATTTCTCCAAAGTTACCGATGAGGAATTGAAAAGGATAGAAGACCGCGTTAATGAAAAGATCCGTGAGAATATTCCTTTGAAAGTAATGTCCAACCTGCCGATCCAGGAAGCGATTGCCATGGGTGCAACGGCTACGTTTGGTGAAAAATATGGTGATTTTGTACGCGTAGTTATCTTTGATCCTGAGTTCTCACTCGAACTTTGCGGAGGAACACACATTCCTTCAACCGGTGAAATCGGCGTTTTCAAATTTATTTCCGAGGGATCCGTTTCAGCAGGTGTACGACGTGTGGAAGCGGTTACCGGCGAAAAAGCGCTTGAACTGATGCGTCAGCAGGAAGATACACTGAACCAGCTGAAAGATCTTTTAAAAGGTCCTAAGGATATTATCAAAGCGGTTGAAAGCTTGCTTGAAGAACGCACGCAATTACAAAAGCGCATCGAGGTGCTGGAAAATGAGAAAATTCAGCAATTGAAATTACAGTTACTCGATCAGGTTAAGAGCCACCAGAGTTTTAACCTGATTATCCAAAGAGTTGACGTTCCCTCGGCGGATTCACTTAAACAGCTTTCGTACGAACTTCGTGACCAGGTGGAAAATCTTATCGCCGTTTTCGGGGCGGAAATAGCAGGTAAACCTCAGATATCCGTTTTCATTGCTGAAAATGTGGTTCAGAATGCCGGACTTAATGCCGGAGCTATTGTAAAAGACCTGGCCAAAGAAATACGCGGCGGCGGCGGCGGACAACCTTTCTTTGCAACGGCCGGTGGCTCGGATGCAAGCGGCCTGGAAAAGGCTTTGGAAAAAGCAAAAACACTGTTTTAAGCTTCAATTTCTATTTGACAGCAATACAAAAAAAGTGGAATCCGGCTGCGGATTCCACTTTTTTATTTCATTTCCTTATTATTCTTTCGCAGTCAACTGTCCTCTTATCGCTCCCGCAGGATACTCTTTCGTATGAATATTTACATAATACAAACCAGCTTTCAGATCAGCGATCTGGTCAGCCGTAAGCGTATCTGTAAAAGCAAAAGGCGTTGCAAATGTAGTTCCAAAATCAATTACCACTGCTCCCGTTGTATCAGCCGCTCCTTTATGGATATGCCACGCAGTTGGTAAAAAAGCAACAGTCGAATCTCCGGCAGTTGAATCAGCCTTTGCAGTGTCACTATATGTAATATTTAGCTTAAGAATGTTCGTTTCCTGATCCAGCGTCCCGTCAACAGCACCTGTTGCCGTTAAATTATTGGCAGGTCTCTCATTCGCACCCGACAATGTTGTCGTCACTTTCAAAGTTGGTAAAACTTCCGTTGGCGGAGTCACATCGTCATCATCATTACTACAACCCCATGCAAAAAACAATAAGGAAACACCAATAAATGCTAATTTTTTCATACTCGCTGATTTTAGTGAAAATTCATTTTAACGAAAGCCACCCTAACAAAACAGTGCCTGATTCGTCAAAACCAACCCTAACCTATGTCAAACGGCAATAACTCCAGTAATTTAAATTATAACTATTGTGGAAATCATACCACTTTTTGAAGAACTTAGCCCCATATTGATACATTGGCACACGACCCATGAATCCTTTTACACTTCATGGTTTTTCCATCGGTCATGAGACCATAGGTACAGCTCTGGTTTTCTTAGAATTGTTTTTTCAAGTTCGTTATAATACCTGTTCAAAATTCCTTCCGGCCTTTCATGGCTGCCATCTTCCGACAAGAGTTTTAAACGATATTTGTAACAATGTCTTTCCGCTTTTTCAACATCCAGATATACAACAGCACATTTCAACTTTTGCGCAATTTTCTCACAACCGGCCTGCACATACGTTTTAAGTCCCAGGAAACAAACATCATATTTATAGGGCTGAACAGGACGTTGATCCGCAATCATAATGTACACCGCCGGTCTGGTACTTTTGCGTTTTAAAACCGCCCGATACCAATCCGACTTCTCAATCAGATTAATGCCAAACCGGGAGCGAAGCCGTTTCATATGATTGTCAATAAACGGATTTGACATCGGAGAATACACCGCAATAACTTCATAATCGGTAATAAGCGGCAGTGTCAGCAGATATTCCCAGTTACCATAATGCGATGTCATTAAAAGAACATCCTTGCCGGAATTCAGGATGTTGTTAAGCAGATGGCCATTTTCATAATGGGCAAATGATCTTATGTCGCTCTTTCGCATACCGCTGATCATAAAGGGTTCCACGATCAAATCCGCTAGATGACGGTAATAGGATCGCCTCAGATCAACTTGCTCCTTTTGAGAAATCCATGGAAAAGAATTTCTCAAATTTTTCTTAATCACTTTTGACCTGTATCTGAAAACACGCGATAACAGAACAAATAAAACATCCGATATCAGCTCGTAGAAGGCAACCAGCAGCATTTTCCGGATATTCACCTTCCTAAAAATACCCTGCTTTATAGGAATCCTCAAAGATTGCTCCTTCACCATTTACAGTATGAAGTGTACACCTGCATTGAAACCCAGATACAATCCCTGGAAATCTTCCCCCTTGACCTTTTTCCAAAGATAGTGATCCATCAGCCCATCCCCCTTTCCTTTGGCGTAATTGACGTAATTCAAACTTGGCCCTCCGAATATTTCAAGCTGTGGGGTAAGTTTAAACGCTGGCTGTATACGCAGGCTGTTTTTGAAATAATCCCCACGCTTAAAATCCGATAAAGTAAGATTGGTAATTTCCGTATTGATCCTGAATTTTCCAGAAACCGGAATGTGCGCGCCCAAACCAGCCTCCAGTCCGTACAACGATTTGTTATCGCTTTTCAAATTATAACCAATCCCTAAAATCCCGTACAAAACACGTCCACCTGAGCGAAACGACGCCAACAACGTTGAAGTTTCGTCAATGGTAAGACTGATCGATTTCTCCCCGTTTTTCACGAAATTCAAAAATCCGATTGGGTAATCGCTGCTGTCGGCAACATTGATCAATCCGGCCAGCTGAATTCCTTTTACATTTTTAGCAATATTCATGAAACCTGCGATCTGGGAATTTACGTTTCCAGCCTTGTTCAAAAAACCGGAAACCTGAATTCCATTCGCTGACTTATGCGTGATATTGCTGAATCCCGCAATCTGAGCTGCCCCCGATGTTTCGCTCACGTTTAAAAATCCTGCAATTTGCACACCCTGCGCATCATGACGAATCACATTGGTGACTCCTGCCACCTGCACGCCTTGCGCAGAATTCAAAATCACGTTGGTTACCCCGCTCACCTGGACTCCTTTTGCCGAATCTTTTATCAATAAAGAAACACCCGAGATCGCTACCCCGGTTTCCGCTTTTGACAGACCGGCGATTGCGTGCAGCGAAAAAGCGTTGGTATATAAACCGGCATTTTTCCCATTGGTACTCACTGGGTAAATCAACCCCACATGGGCAACACTCGTATGGTTATCCTGGGCAAAAGCGCTGATGGAAAAACAAAGCAGGAAAAAGCAAATAATGAAAGTCCTGTTGATGATATCTGAATACTTGTTCATTGTGTCTAAATTTAAAATGGAAGTTTAAACACACACAGCGGGGAAATCCAAAATTGCAGGCCTTCAATCTATTCCCTTTGCCGTATGTACAGCATTGACAACCGGAATGGGAATTACCCTTTTTTCAGACTTTAAATAATTGAAAAAAAAATTAGAAAGGAATAAAAGCATCGCCAAAAAAACAATATAATTACTTGATAACAAATCAATTACCTATAAACAGATTTATAATTCCAGCTCAATCCAAACTGCCAGCCAATCCAGGCGTTCGTCGTGTTATTTAGCTTAAAACGGGAGAATCCTTTGTCTGAAAACGACTGATACCCTTTCTTAAATTCTTTATATTCGGAATAATACGCGGAGAAAGACGGACCAGCAAAAACAGACAAACGGTTAGTCAGCCTGACATTCAGCGCCGTCTGAAGGCGGTTTAAAACGGGAAGATTTTCCCAATGCCCCAGATAAAAATTCTGACTGAGAAGCTCTGCGCTTAGCGACAGCGTTTTGTTTAAAGTAACATCTTTTCCCAAACCAAAACCGAAAGTATAGGCCTTGTTATTCGGATTTAACGCCGTACCGATCGTGAAAATACTGTACAGCTTATGGTTTCCCGATTTCCAGGCAAGGTTAACCGGCAGTACTTCATTCGCATACAAAGTAATTACGCCTTTCCCTTTTTTAACAATATTGATCAGCCCGATGCTGTAACCCGAGGAACTGTCGGCGATATTGATAACACCGAACTGCACGCCATGAAGGTTTTTGGCATAATTGAAAAGTCCCGCCACCTGTACACCTTTTACATCTTTCCGGCTAATATTACCAACGCCAGCCACCTGGACGCCATCAACTACGTCGCGGCCAAAATTCATGGCACCGGAAACCTGGAAGCCATCCATCGATGCCCCAGCTGTATTGAAAACACCACCCACCTGACCGCCACGAATCGTACTTTTGGCAATGTTTCCAAGACCAGAAACCTGAACGCCATGCATATCGCCGGAAACTCTGCCCAAAACACCGGAAACCTGAACACCAGAAAGACTTTTATTGATCTGATTACCAAAACCCGATACCTGAACACCTTTGAGCGAATCAAGCACCTGGTTATAAAAACCGGCCATCTGCACGCCATGGACATGCCCGGACACGACATTGAACAATCCCGCCACCTGAACATAGCGCATATCTTTTTTTGAAATATTAAAGACGCCCGCAATTTCGGCGCCATTGACACCGGCCGTATAGCCCCCGATGACATTCAGTGAGAATTTGTTACTGACCTGAGAGCTCATTTTACCGTGTGTACTCAGTCCCGGTGTAAACGAAGCCTGATAAGGAAGAGAAACGAAAAACCTGCTGATATTCCGGCTTTGCAAACGTAATTTTGACGAAACGAAAAGCCTCCCAAGCCAGGTCCCGCTGCCTTCGGAATAACGGACAAAAACCGGATCGAGGTCAATGGATTTGGGATAAAGCAACAAATTCAGATCCGTTTCCTGATCTGAATTGATAACAACGGAAGTATCCGCATAGCCAATTTTACTGACTGTCAGCGTCAATGGAAAACTCCGGTCTCGCAACCGGAGTTTGAAAAAACCTTGCTCATCTGTCAGCGTTGAAGCGAGTTGCTGTTTGGAATAAACACTGGCATAATCCACTTCTTTACCCGTCTCATGGTCAAGGATATGGCCGGTTAAGTGAAAATATTTTTCCTTGGGTGGTCTTTGAATAATAATATAATCGCCGGTCTCTTTGTATTGATAAACCCCGGTAAGCAGCACATCCAAAACCTGTTTTACCGATTTGAATTGTACAGACAAGGTTACCAGACTATCACCCGGAATAAGATTGCTGTTATAGGAAAAATAAAATTTCCCTTGTTCGCTTACAGCCTTTAAAACCTCAGACACCGGCTTCTGATTTACCCGAATGGAAACTGTTCTGTCGAGTAATTTTTGGGCATAACAAGCGGACGATAGCATAAAAATCAACGCTACTGATGCAATGGCTCCTAAGAGAGTAAAAGTCCGATTCATGCCGAAAGATACAGCCTATTTTAAAATTATCTGCCCATCATCCCGCACAATGGCTATGTTAAAGGTTACACGAATGATATTCAGAATCTCATCCAGTGACTTGTCATCAAACGTGGTGTTGATGGGCAGATTCATTTTTTCATGGCTCACCGTAATATTGGCGTGATATGCTTCATTTAAAACCTGTACGAGTTCCCACAGCGGAGTATCCTCGCATACCAGTTTTTTCGTCCTGTAATAATCATAGAAACGGTCGTCATTTTTTTGCTTGACCAGATCAATATTTCCTTTGGATACCGTCACCCGTTCTTCCGGACGGATTCTTACCTTTTGTTCTTTTTTTGTAACCTCAACCAACCCGGTTTCCACAATCACTTCCGTTTTCTCTGTAGTATTTTTAACATTAAATGACGTTCCAACCACCTTCACGGTAACATCATCGGAGTGAATCAGAAATGGTTTTGACTTATCGGGTGTGACCTGGAAAAATGCTTCTCCCGTCAAAACAACCTGCCGGGTATCACCGTCCGTAAAATGCTCCGCGTATGTGATTGACGAATTTTTATTCAGGGTTATCACAGATCCGTCGGGCAATGTCTCCACGCGTGTCTTATTCCCCGAATGCACGGCAACCTCCTGCGACTTATCATTTTTAACCGATAACAGGTAAGCAAACCATCCGGCTCCCGCGACAATCGCAATTGCGGCTGCAATACGCATAATCCTGAAAAACGGGCTTGAAAACATGGGAACAACCGGGCTCTGAATTTCCTCGACACGGTCCTTAAACCGGAGCCAGGCCATATCTTCATCCACTTCACTATGCGCTGCCAGTTGTTTGCTTCGACTCCATATCAGTTTAAAATTATCAAAATATTTCCGATGGACCGTTTTCTCCGCAACCCATTGCTCCACTGCTTCCCGTTCCTGCATGGTCGCTTCACCCAGCAAATATTTCACCAGCAGATCATCCATATTATCGTTCATTTCTTTTCGCATGATCTTGTTTTGTTAATTCATCAGTAATACTATCAAAGCGGCCGGTAAAAAATCTACCAGTTTCAATCGGAGTAATTTCAGGGCTTTCCCCATTTGATTTTCTACGGTTTTTACAGGAATGTCAAGTTTATCGGCAATTTCCTGGTATTTCAATTCTTCAAAACGGCTCATCTGAAATATGGTCCGGCACTTTTCGGGCAGTTCTTTCAAAGCAAGATCCAACCGGTCTTCCAGTTCAGAAAGTTCAATTTCATAGGCCGCGTTATTGCTGTCAGCCATTTGATTGATCACATAAGTCTGGTAAGCATCCCTTACTTTCAAATGTTTGAGATAATTCAAACTTTCATGATAGACAGATCGATACAGATAGGCCCCTACGGATTCCCTGATCTGAATCTGCTCTCTCTTTTCCCATAAACGACAAAAGACATTTTGCACCATTTCTTCGGCCATCACATCATCGTGCACGATGGTGTATGCATACGCATGAAGGTTTTTGAAATTAGCCTTGAAGACTTTCTCAAATTCCACCTCCGTATCCCTGTCTAATAAGCGTATATCTTCCCCGGTTATATTCATTGCAATGAAATAATTACGAACCAAAAATGCCTGACTTTGATTGTTCACTGAAATGACAACCAGCCAGGCACTTACCCTAAATTTTCCAGAGAAAATGAATATTTATTTTCGCTCCCGGTTATGACACCCCCTGAAAAGCAAAAAGAGCGGCAAATATTTTGCCACCCTTTTGCTCCAAATACGTTTGAAGAACGTTAGATCAAGGCTTTTTCTCAGCCTTTACTGCTTCTTTCGCCTTATTGTCTTTGAATCTTTTATCGGGTGTCCCGTCTTTTTTCAGATTTTTATTTTCAGCATAACGCTTGTCTGGCGTACCGTCTTTTTTCAATTTGGCACCTGAGGCCTCGGCTGTTTTTGCATCCGCTTTTACTTCTTCCTTCGTAGCTTTTACTTCCTTGTCCGCTTTCTTTTTTGTAGCTGTTGCTTTGGCAGCAGGAGTCGCCGGCTGTGCAGTCTGAGCGAAGGCCGTTCCGGAAATTACCAGTAGCAACACCATCATAATCGCCTTTAAATTTTTCATTTTAAGTTTGTTTAAGTGAGCAACTTTGTAAAATTGTTTGACTAAGACACGAATTTGCACAAAAAACCATTGTCAATTAAATTCATTTCAGAATCTCTTCAGCACGACATTGCCGGATTAAAACAAAATTAACCTTACAAAATCGCGAAAAGGCCTTTTTCCGGCGATTTAATCCATTTATCAAGATAAAACATACCGGTAAAGACCTTTTCACACCTTTGAAAAAACATCACTTTACTTATAAATTTTAATGATTTTTTAACGAAAAAAAATACAGAGCGGCGTGTGAAATTTCACACGCCGCTCTGTATCGTAATACATTGGTTTATTCAATTTTATCCCTTGTGCGCAAACATACTTTCGTCAATCTGAATGCCCAAACCCTGCGCGATTCTTGACCCCAGTTCCGGATCAGCACGGAAGAAATGACAAAGCTGACGGTTAAGAATTAATTCGCGTTTCGGACCAGATACACCTTTCAGTGATCCCAGGAAGTTATTAACCTGCGTTGTCCTTTCCTCATCATTAAATACTTTGCGGAAAAGATCCCCCGCTTGCGTATAATGATCGTTATCACCTTCTCCGTTACGATCGAACCAGTCTGCAACCAGTGAATCCATGTTTTGCGCAGGTTCTTTGTAACTTTGATCTACTTCAATATCGTCAAAGCTATTCGGGAAATAATTCGGAGCTCCCCCCCCATTTCCATCCAAACGCATACTGCCGTCGCGCTGATAGTTATTGGTTGCATAAGGACAGCGGTTTACCGGCAATTGCTCATAGTTGGCACCTAGCCTGTAACGATGTGCGTCCGGATAAGAAAGCAAACGCCCCTGCAGCATTTTGTCCGGCGAGTAGCCAATACCGTCCACCACGTGAGCCGGTGCAAAAGCAGCCTGTTCTACATCAGCAAAGAAATTATCAGGTATTTTATTCAATTCCAGTACACCCACATCGATCAATGGAAACTCCCCTTGCGGCCAGATCTTCGTTAAATCGAATGGATTCCAGCGGAAAGTTTGTGTTTGTTCTTCTGTCATGATCTGGATTTTCACATCCCATTTTGGGAAATCACCGTTATCAATCGAGTCTACCAAATCGCGTTGCGCCCAGTCGGCATCCATTCCTTTCATTCTTCCGGCTTCGGAATCCGTAAAGTTTTTGATCTTTTGCTGTGTTTTGAAATGGAATTTGACAAAAACACGCTCATTATCCGCATTCACCAGCGAGAATGTATGGCTCCCAAAACCATGCATGTGGCGATAGCTGTACGGCGTTCCGCGGTCGCTGAAAAGAATCATGATCTGATGCAGACTTTCAGGGTTCAATGACCAGAAATCCCACATCATGGTCGCACTTTTGCAGTTTGTGCGCGGGTCGCGCTTTTGGGTATGGATAAAATCGCCGAATTTCTTAGGGTCCTTGATAAAAAATACCGGTGTGTTATTTCCAACCAAATCCCAGTTCCCGTCTTCGGTATAAAATTTCAGCGCAAAACCCCTCGGGTCGCGCTCCGTATCTGCCGATCCTTTTTCTCCTCCCACCGTTGAAAAACGCAGAAAAGTCTTCGTTTTTTTCCCTATTTCGTTAAATAGCTTGGCTTTGGTATATTTTGTAATGTCATGGGTAACCGTGAAAGTACCATAGGCACCGGAACCTTTTGCATGCACTACGCGCTCAGGTATACGCTCACGGTTGAAATGCGCCATTTTTTCATGCAAAATAAAATCCTGCAAAAGGATTGGACCACGCGGACCAACGGTCTGGCTGTTTTCATTTTCCGTGTACGGTTTGCCCGAAGCGGTTGTCAATTTTTTCTTTTCGTCTGCCATAGTAATTAAACTTAAACTGTTTTAGTAACCTTTAAGAAGAAGTATGTTACAAATAAAATACATTTAAATAAATCAATCAAACTGATAATATCTATCTTTGCATAGATCAAATTTATACCCTTAGACGACGTCTTATTAAGAGCAAGTTAATAAAATTAAACTGTTCGGATAAATAATTATACAATACCTTTTTATGAACATTCAACAATTAGAATATATAGTCGCCGTTGATAACCATCGTCATTTTGTCCAGGCTTCTGAACATTGCCATGTCACGCAGCCCACGTTGTCGATGATGATCCGGAAACTGGAAGATGAGTTGAGTGTAAAAATTTTCGATCGTACCAAACAACCCATCGTTCCAACAGCGATCGGACGCTTGATCATTGATCAGGCAAAAACGATTCTTTTTGAAGCAAGGCGGATAACCGAAATCGCCAAACATTTCAATGGTGACCTTTCCGGAGAACTTCGTATTGGTATTATTCCAACAATTGCCCCATATTTACTGCCTCACCTGGTTCAGCCATTCATTGAAAATTATCCCAACATCCGTCTTCATGTTTCGGAAATGATCACGGAACGTATTATTACAGAGCTTAAACTCGGGAATCTGGACGTTGGTATTGTTGCTTCCCTTTCGGGAGATAGCGGCTTGCAGGAGATTTCCTTGTACAAAGAGCTTTTTTATGCTTATGTTTCTGAAAATACGGATTTATACAACAAAAAATACATACTTCCCGGCGACATCGAACCAAACGAATTGTGGCTTTTGGAAGAAGGACATTGTTTTCGCACACAAATCCAGCGGTTATGCGAGCTAAGCCGCAGCAGCCAGTTTGGCAACAGCTTTCATTATCGTTCAGGAAGCATTGAAACCCTGATACGTATGGTTGAAAAAAACGGAGGAATAACCATCCTGCCCGAACTTGCAGTACTCGAATTATCAGAAGAACGAAAAAAACATATCCGCCACTTTCAATTTCCAGAACCAGCCCGGGAAGTTTGCCTTGTTGTAAACCGTGAACAGGTAAAAACGCGCTTGATCGATGCGCTGAAAACGGGAATAATGGACTATGTTCCCAAGGAAATTTATGAAAAAAAGTAGAAATGAGGATTTTCTAGTGCAGTATTTGCTACCTTAATTCCTGAACGCCTCTTACAATATTCAATAACGCAATCTCATGAAAGTAGCTTTTTTTAGCGCCAAGTCGTACGACAAAGCGTATTTCAATCAATTCAATAACGATAATCGTCATGATTTAACATTCTTTGAAGTCCCACTGAATGAACAAACGGCTAGCCTGACGGCCGGATTTGAGGCGGTTTGTGTATTTGTTAATGATGTAATAAATCAAAAAACGATTGAAGAAATCAGCGCCAACGGAATCAAAGTGATTGCCCTACGCTGTGCAGGATTTAACAATGTTGACCTCAAAGCTGCAAAAAGCAGGAATATCAAAGTCGTAAGGGTTCCGGCTTATTCTCCCGAATCGGTAGCTGAACATGCTGTGGCCTTGATCCTTACTTTAAACAGAAAAACACATAAAGCATACAACCGGGTTAGAGAAGGCAATTACTCGATTGAGAATCTGACTGGTTTTAACCTGTTCGGAAAAACAGTTGGGGTCATTGGGACGGGCCTGATAGGCGTCTCTTTTTGTAAAATCATGCTGGGTTTCGGCTGCAAAGTCCTTGCCTATGATATCCGGGAATCGGAGGAGCTGGTCGCAATGGGTGTTCAATACAAAGCACTGGACGAAGTTTTCACGAATAGCGATATCATTTCGCTGCACTGTCCGCTCAATCCACAGACTGCTTATATGATCAACCAGATTTCCATTGCAAAAATGAAAGACGGGGTCATGCTCATTAATACAAGTCGTGGCGCGCTGATGAATACACGGGACGCTATTGACGGTCTTAAAACTGGAAAAATAGGTTTTCTTGGGATTGATGTTTACGAACAGGAAGCCGATCTTTTCTTCCAGGACTTGTCTGAGATTGTCATTCAGGATGATGTTATTGCCCGGTTGATATCCTTTCCCAATGTACTGATCACAGGTCATCTTGGCTTTTTCACGAAAGAAGCGCTGGAAGAAATCGCCACGATCACGCTCGGAAATCTATCGGATTTTGAGAGTGGCAAAGGGCTGGTGAACGAGGTAAAAGGTTGATTGTGTAAACAGTATACCTCTACAAGGTGGAATTTCAACCTGCTGGCTCCGTAGAGCCGCCTGTTTATAGAAAATATCCTTTTCGAAGATTTTCTCGACTCCATCGGAGTCGCCTCAACATTTACAGGAAACACCTACGGAGTTAAAATATTTAAACGGCTCTTTTTTGCTATAAACAGGGTACCTCTACGAGGTCGAATTTTCAATCTTCTGGCTCCGTAGAGCCGCCTGTTTATAGAAAATATCCCTTTTCGACTCCATCGGAGTCGCCTAACTGAAGACATACCAAACAAAGAATCGCATTAACCACTACAAATCGGCAATATAATCCCGTCCACCAAGATATTTCATCTGCCTTACAATTTGATTGGTCCTTTTATTGACGTAGGCCGAAGGATTTTTGATAGAAAACCGGACCGGATTTGGCAAGACTGCCGCGATTCGGGCTGCCTCATATCTCGTGAGGTCCTTGGAAGATTTTTTGTAAAAACGCTGAGAAGCTGCCTCTACGCCAAATGTCATTTTTCCCATTTCAGCAACATTCAGATAAACTTCCAGGATACGCCGTTTGTCCCAGATTAATTCAATCAAAACGGTAAAATAAACTTCAAGCCCTTTCCGGATATAACTTCTTCCATGCCACAAAAACACGTTTTTGGCCACTTGCTGCGATATGGTACTGGCACCCCTGGCTCGTTTACGCTTTTCCGTCATTGCATCATAGATCTCGTCAAAATCAAATCCCCAATGGTTTGGGAAATTCTGGTCCTCAGAGGCCACGACCGCCAAAGCTACTTCTTTTGAAATGTTATCGTAAGATTCCCAGTCTTTATGAATTTCCGTATCCTCATCCGCTCTGAAAGCATCTATTTTTCGTGAGATCATAAAAGGTGTCACCCAGACAGGCACAAATTTCAGCACCACAACCCAAACGATGGAGATAACCAAAAAGTAAATGGAAATTTTAAACGCAAATAATAGCAAACGGCGGAGCATATAATAATTATTTCCTCAGGGTAAGAAACCAAACCAATAAAAACACGTACAAAGTACAGAAACAATTCAGGTTAAGACAAAGAAAAAACCCTACAGAATTGGATATTTTTTTAACACATACTATCTGAAATTACCATGAATGAAGATCTGCTCAGTTTTATATGGCAATTCCAATATTTTGATGCCTCAGATTTACATACCGAAGCAGGTGAAAATATTGATATTTTACGGACGGGACATCGTAATACCAACGCAGGTCCGGATTTTTCTGGCGCCCGTATTCGTATCGATGGCGTGGAATGGGTCGGTTCGGTTGAAATTCACACCATTTCTTCGGACTGGCTTTCACACCAGCACAATAACGACGCTGCCTATGAAAGTGTTATTCTGCATGTCGTCTGGGAAAACGATAAACCTATCCACCGCCCGGACGGTACTATCCTGCCGGTTTTGTCCCTCAAAGGCCTTGTCAGATTATCCATCCTGGAACGATATGCCAATTTGATACATGCCGAAGAGCGATACAATGCCGATGCAATTCCTTGTGCAGAACAGTTTCCAAGCGTCGGTGCACTGCAAAAATTTTCAATGCTTGATAAGGTGCTGCTGGAAAGGCTCGACGAAAAGGCTTCCAAAGTACTTCAATTATTCCAAGCCAATCAACAGGATTGGGAAGAAACAACCTATCAATGGCTCGGACAGCATTTTGGTTTCAAGCTTAACGACCCTGCATTTTTAAGGCTGACGCAGATTATTCCCCTGAAAGTTTTGCAAAAACATCGCGGTCAAATCATACAGCTTGAAGCGTTACTCTTCGGGACCGCCGGACTCATTCCTGATTTATCCGACGATGTGGATGAAGTTTACGCAACGGATCTACGAAGAGAATACAACTTCATGGCGAATAAATACGGCCTTACTGATTTACAAATGAATGCACATGAATTTAAATTTCTTCGTCTAAGACCATCTGGTTTTCCCACCATCCGGCTCTCCCAATTTGCCAGTTTGCTCAACCGCAACAGCGCTTTATTTTCAACATTAACGACTGCAAAAAAAGTAAAAGATCTTCACTGCCTATTTGAATCAAAGCAATCAGACTATTGGATTCATCATTTCCAATTTGGGAAACCGTCCAAAAACACCGTCCCAGTGATGGGCAAAGATGCCATTAATTTATTGATCATCAATGCAGCAGTCCCCATTTTAGTAGCATATTCGAGGCATCGTCAAAAACCGGATTTACTGGATAAAGCATTGAGCTGGTTGTCCGAAATACCGGCAGAAAACAACCACATCACCAGAACATGGGAGACGCTGGGGATGAAAGTTAAAACTGCTGCGGATTCCCAGGCCCTTATCGGCTGGTACAATCATTATTGTTCGGCAAAAAAGTGTCTGGATTGTGTGGTTGGCGCTGCGCTTGTGCGTCCGTTTTAGATTCTGCTGATCAGATTCACACCCGTCAGCAAAAAAACAGAACCTACTAAAAATGGAACGACAGATTCCCATTTGGACACTGTAAGCCCCAAAACCGGTTTTTCAGAAAGAAATGCTACACATGCGAACAACAAAACCGCAATGCCAAGAAGGGTAAGGAGTGCGCCAAAAAAACGTTTAAACTGTGTACTTTCCATCTTGAATAATTATGAAGGGATTTATTCGGTTTATTTAGGTGTGCAAAAATAGAAAATACGTGAATTTATCCAACGTACTCTTTACATAATATGGCCATTTACTGGACAGAAAGCCCCATTTTCTTGCCTTCTTCTACCATAAAAGCATATGCCTGCTCATATTCGTTCGGAATAATCCCTTCCAGAATAGCTTCGCGGATAATTTCTTTCATGATCCCCACTTCACGTGATGGTTTCAGGCCAAAAGTTTCAATAATGATTTCGCCGGTGATCACAGGCTGGAAACTTCGCAGCTTATCACGCTCTTCCAGGTCTTTCAGCTTTTGTTCGACGATATCAAAATTGTGCAAAAAGCGCTTGACCTTATCCGGATTTTTCGACGTTATGTCGGCCCGGCAAAGTTTCATTAATGCTTCAATATCTTCACCAGCTTCTACCAGTAACCGCCTCATCGCAGAATCAGTAATTTCCTCCTTTGATAAAACAATCGGGCGTAAGTGCAATCGTACCAGTTTTTTCACAAAACGCATTTTCTCGTTTTGCGGCAGCTTCATCCGCCTAAAAATCACCGGAACCATCCTGGCCCCGATTTCTTCATGGTTATGAAAGGTCCATCCTACTTTTTTATCAAAACGTTTCGTAGCCGGTTTGGCAATATCATGCAAAATCGCCGCCCAGCGTAACCACAGATCGTTTGTGTTTTCCGATACGTTATCCAAAACCTGCAACGTGTGATAGAAATTATCCTTGTGCCCCTTTCCATCGATGGTTTCCACCCCCAGCAATTCGATCATCTCCGGAAAAATAATATGCAGAAGTCCGGCATGAAAAAGCAGCTTAAAGCCATAGGAAGGCACAGGTGAAAGCACAATTTTATTCAACTCATCCGAGATCCTTTCCATCGAAACAATACCAATACGGTCCTTCATGCCGATGATCGCATCAAAAGTATCCGGTTCGATATCAAAATTCAGCTGGGATGCAAAACGGATCGCCCGCATCATACGCAGAGGATCGTCAGAAAAGGTTATTCCCGGTTCAAGTGGTGTTCGGATAATTTTCTTGCGCAGATCCCGCATGCCCTCAAAAGGATCAATCAAATCTCCAAAGGTATTGCGCATCAGACTTATCCCCATGGCATTGATCGTAAAATCTCTACGGTTCTGGTCGTCTTTAAGTGTACCATCTTCCACGGCAGGTTTCCGTGAATCAGGACTATAAGATTCTTTTCTGGCACCAACAAATTCAATTTCCAGGTCTCCCTGACGGATCTGCGCGGTACCGAAAGTTTTAAAAATACTTACATGCACATCCGGTCCAAGCTGCTGTGCCACAAGCTCAGCCAGCTCAATTCCACTGCCAATGGAAACAATATCAATATCTTTACTTGGCCTTTTTAATATTAAGTCACGAACAAACCCGCCAATAATATATGCTTCAACACCCAGCTCAGCAGAAGCCCGGGCCACTATTTCAAGTATGGGGTAATTTATCAGTTGCTCTTTAAAATTCATGCCGCAAAGGTAAGCAATTCTTGTTCTTTTGATTTATTGCCTTATTCTAAAAGAATTGATTCCATTGCCAATGATGGCCTGAAAGCCCCTTGGCAACAGCTTACTCAAAACACGAAAGATGAATTTATAATTGGGTCCGCAGAGACGGCTCACTGATATGCTTCTTATAATAGAGCCTTCTTGCAAGATATAATCAACTGCTTACCAGACCCATTGCGAACTGACATCATTTTCCCTGATCGAGCCAAACAACATGAGCAATAAGTGTACAGGCGCCAGTAAAACGGTGGTGATCATTAAAGCGGCGAGTAAAACTATACCGATAAGACTCCGAAGAAAAAACTCAATAATCATATTCATAACTAATAGAGAGGATAAAATTGTGAAAACTTTCATTCTCGCAGGTGGGTCGGTCTACGTATATTTCACATATACGTATCCTTTTTAAGAATAGATTGACGGAGGCGTAATTTTTAATTGAAATTAGCCTAAAAATTATTGAAATAGTAATTTTTATCAATAATAATTATCAACTCTATTACATTAAATAAAACTAATACACTATAAATAAGCTATTTACATAAACTACACAACCTAATATTTAGCATATTAGGTTTGTGGAATTTCATAAAAAACGGAGTAAATCAGCTGTTTACCATAAACATGGCCGATTGGGGAAACCGGCCGAACAATTCTTTTTTCAGATCGTCCGTAATATCTAATGCCGAAATAGCCCTGTCCATGCAGGTGAGCCAGGCTATGGCATCTTCTTCGCTTATCGGGTGCGGTAAATGTCTGGCGCGTAACCTGGGATGCCCGTGTACTTCTGAATATAATGCGGGGCCACCTAAAAACTGCGTCAGAAAAAGACGTTGTTTTTCCTTAATCTCCTCTTTATCACTTTTGAAAAGCCGTGAAATTAATTCATGCGCAAACACATGATCATAAAACCGGTCTGTCAAAATTCTCAATGTCTCTTCCCCGCCGATACGGTCGTATAATGATGCACTTTCCATGGGTAAACTAACGTATAATTTATTCAATCATCTGACCACAACTGTATTTGCAGTTTGTTTATGATTGAGATCTATTTTCAATGTATCTATGCGTAACACAACAGCGGTTAATTCTTTATAGTTTAAAAATCTCCCGGCGATCTTATCTTTTGAATTTTACAAATTTACTCAAATCTTAAATGTTTTACCGATTCGCCTGATTTCGCCAGTTCAGTCAAGGCTTCGATGCCAATTTCCAAATGCGTTGTCACATAGTCAGCGGTCACTTTTTTATCACTTTCTTCCGTTTTTACACCTTCCGGTACCATCGGATTGTCTGAAACCAGAAGCAATGCGCCATGAGGAATCGCGTTGGCAAAACCAACAATGAAGATCGTGGCGGTTTCCATATCTATGGCCATCGCCCGGATTTCTCTAAGATATTCCTTAAAGGAATCATCATGCTCCCAGATCCTCCGGTTTGTCGTGTAAACAGTGCCCGTCCAGTAATCCAGCTTATGTTTTGCAATGCTGGCTGAAACCGTACTTTGCAAACGGAAAGACGGTAATGCAGGAATTTCACTTGGCATATAATCGTCGCTTGTTCCTTCGCCACGAATCGCCGCGATTGGCAGGATAAGATCACCGACCTGTGTTTTTTTCAATCCTCCGCATTTCCCCAGAAAAAGGACGGCTTTGGGGCTGATGGCCGAAAGTAGATCCATGACCGTAGCTGCCATCGGGCTGCCCATACCAAAGTTGATGATGGTAATATCATTGGCTGTGGCCGTTTGCATGGCCCTGCCCTGCCCTTTTATTTCCACGCCGAATTTCTCGGCAAACATGGTCACGTAATTAACAAAATTGGTCAGCAATATATAATTCCCAAAATCTTCAACGGCTGTGCCCGTATAACGTGGAAGCCAGTTTTCTACGATTTGCTCTTTTGTTGTCATCATTTTCTTGTGTTTGTTGGCTTCGGAAACCGTGTTGAGTATCTTCGTTTATGGAATCATTAAATCTGCCGGTTTTCGAATACAAAGTAAAGGACGTCAACGGCAAACCCTATATTTTTGACATAATACGAAGAAAATTTGTATCCTTAACGCCTGAAGAATGGGTCCGTCAACATTTTATTCACTTGCTGATCAACCATTACGGCTATCCAAAATCGCTTTTTGCCATTGAAACCGGTATGCGCTACCATACACTCGCTAAGCGGACCGATATTATGATTCTTTCCAAAGAAAGTACTCCGTTTCTTTTGGTCGAATGTAAAGCACCGTTCATTCCCGTAACCGAAGCCACTTTTGCGCAGATCAGCCGTTACAATTTCACGCTCCAACCCGCCTATCTTGCCGTCACAAATGGCATGAGCCATTATTGTTTCAAGGCCAGCGACGGCAGAATTCAGTTTTTGAATGATTTTCCTTTTTACAAAGAGTGGAATTAAGTCTGGCTCATCAAAACAAAAAAGTCTGCCGGGCATTACGCCGACAGACTTCTCCAAGAGGGTTATTCTAATTTCGTCTGGGCAGCAATTATTTAACTGCAACCAATTTGATATCAATTACGAAATCATCATTGATCATTTTATCTCCTAAAGCAGAAGCATCAAAGAATGATTTTGAGTTGTATTTAATGTCGTATTTAGAACGGTCAACAACCAATTTACCAGTTACATCAGCACCTGTTGCAGTTGGTTTCACCGTTACAGGGAAAGTTACAGGCTTAGTAATTCCTTTGATCGTAAGGTTACCCGTTACATCGTAAGTACCAGCAGATTTTACAACCGCTTTTGTAACTACGAATGAAGCCGTTGGGTGTTTTTCAACACCAAAGAAATCTTCTGATTTCAAGTGACCGATCAATTTACCGTTGTATTCTTTGTCAGTAAGGTCAGTACAAGTGATGCTGTTAAGGTCAGCAACAAATTTACCGCCAGTCAATTTTGCACCGTCCAAAGTCACAGCACCTTCTTTCAAAGTAATTTTACCTGTGTGCTCGCCAGTAACTTTTTTACCTGTCCAAACTAAATCACTTTTAGTAGCATCAACTTTAAGGTTGGTAGCCTTAACTTTTCCATCAGCAGCAGAAACCGCAGTAAATGTGAACAAAGAAACCGCAACAGAAGCAGCAAACGATTTTAAAGAATTCATTGTAGTCATGATTAAAATTAAATTGAGTTGTTTGTTTTTATTGATTAGTTGTTATTTTTTGATTCGCGTATTTTGTCAAGCAACGAGCTGATCAGATCAGCCTCTTCATGGGTAATGGCATTCATATTGTTATCCCATTCGTCCACCATCGGGTCCAGTTTTTTTAAAAGTTCCAAACCTGCTTCCGTAATAATCACATCCACGGCACGACGGTCATTGGAGCAGGATTTTCTGTCCGCCAGCTTTTTCACCAGCAACTTATCGATCAACCGCGAGGTATTGGAATTTTTATCGAGCATTCGCTCGGCAATATCACTAACTTTGATCGGGCTGGGATATTGTCCGCGCAAAATCCGTAAAACATTGTATTGTTGCGAAGTAATATCGTGTTCACGAAAACCATCAACCTGCTGGTATTGAATCCAATTGCTGGTATAAATCAAGTTGAGCGCCAAGCGCTGATATGGGCTTCGAAATTTTATTTGTTTTATATCGGTTTCTATTGACATAGCTTAAATCGTTCAAATGCAATACTGTGTATATACATATAATGTTAAAACATCTATCTAACTCGATTAAGTTCACGTGCTTGAAAAATATTTGAAAATATTTTTCATTTCATTTATACAAAACACACAACAGACTGATTACAAGTATATTATTAAGAATAATTTTCTCATAAAAAAATATGTTCCCCTTATCAAGACCTTTAATCCTTGCCTCCAACTCACCCCGTAGAAAACAATTATTACAGGAAACAGGATTTGATTTTGAAGTTGAAGTCATCCCAACCGATGAAACTTTCCCAAAAAACATGCCTACCAGTGAAGTGGCCGCTTACATTTCAGCGCAAAAAGCAGAAATGTTCATCGCCTTACATCCGGAAAAACTGGTTTTAACGGCTGACACCGTCGTGATCATCGGCGATACAATTCTCAATAAACCAGAGGATTGTCAGGAAGCGCTAAAAATGCTCAATATGCTGTCGGGAACAATCCATGAAGTGATCACAGCAGTCAGTTTACTGGCTGATAACAGCATTCACACCGTGTCTGATACGGCCCAGGTAACATTTCGTACATTAGATAAAAGGGAAATAAACCATTATATTGAGCATTACAAGCCCTTTGACAAGGCCGGCGGTTACGGAATTCAGGAATGGATCGGCATGATCGGCATCGAACGGATCGAAGGTTCCTTTTATACCATTATGGGATTGCCGGTTCATATCGTTTACCAGCTTTTAAAACCTTTTATTAAAATATAGTCCTGATAATAAGTATCACAGTCTAAATTTTACAACCATTCTGATGCGTCCGGCACTTCCCAAATTTATTCCACGCGTTTGCTATGAAATATTTGTCCGGTCCTTTTGCGACTCGAACGGCGATGGAATTGGTGATTTAAACGGAATTATTTCGAGACTCGATTACCTGAGCGACCTGGGCATTGAATGTATCTGGCTCACGCCTATTCATCCATCGCCGAGTTACCACAAGTATGATCCGGTTGACTACTATGCTATCGAACCTGAGTTTGGGACGATGGCTGATTTCAAACGGCTTCTCACCGAAGCACACAAAAGAAACATTGCCGTTTACCTGGACCTGATTGTCAATCACACCAGTACCTATCATCCCTGGTTTGCAGAAGCAAGCAAAGGAAAAGACAATCCTTACCGGAACTTTTACTGGTGGCTGCCTCCGGTAAAAATTGAGGAGCTTGGCGTCGCCGAACGCCAGACTTCCGATGATTCGGATGAAGTCTGTCCATGGCATGAAATTCCGGGAGACCCCGAAAAATATTACGGACTTTTCTGGAAAGGTATGCCTGATCTGAATTATGATTCCGAGTCGTTAAAAAAAGAACTGGAAAAAATTATCACTTTCTGGCTTGTTGAAATCGGTATTGATGGCTTTCGGCTGGATGCAGCCAGGCATATTTACCCCATTTGGGAAAGCGAAAAAAATCTGCATTTCTGGGCGTATTTTAATCAGATTGTTCAGAAAGTAAAACCCGGTTCCTATACGGTCGCAGAAGTTTGGGCAGAAACGCACGAAGTCGCTCCCTACCTGCAAAGCCTGAATGCCACCTTCCATTTTGATCTGAGTTTTGCCCTACAACGTATCCTGATTCAGGAGAAGGATGAGAATATTGTTCAGCAGCTCCTGGCAAGTTACCAGCAGTTTGAGACCTATAACCCCGAATTTGTAGATGCTACTATGCTCACCAACCACGATCAGGACCGGATCGGCAGTGTTGTCGACAACAGCCATGCAAAGATGAAACTGGCGGCCTGTCTGCTGTTAACCCTACCTGGGCAGCCTTATATTTATTACGGAGAGGAAATCGGGATGCTGGGTACAAAACCCGATCCGTATATCCGGGAACCCTACCTGTGGTCTGAACAGGAAGACGATCCCGATAAAACCAACTGGCAACAGGCTGAATTTTCTACTTTGAAAACAATTCACCCGCTTTCCGTTCAAAAAACGGATCAGGACTCTCTATACAACCATTATAAAAAACTCATTGCCATACGTAAAAATACTCCGGCGCTTTCCCAGATTATTTATCCAAATCTCGAAGAAGTGGAATCGCTCGACGACGAAATCATCGCGTACGTCCGAACACATCCGACCGAACCGGTTTTAATGATTCATAACCTGAGCGCAGATGTTAAATCTATTGGCTTGCCGGAAAGTAAAAAGGATTTCGCAAATGTACTTTTTGCATCAGCCCCATCCACATTGGATGCAAAAGAAAAATGGGAACTTCCGCCATTTGGAAGTCTTCTGTTAATAAAAACGCCGGACACCCCGGAACAAAAATTTAAAATACAGTAGGGAACAAGCCTGCCTGCTCTTTTTATCAGATAACTATCGAACACCAGATCAGTCCTGTAAAATGAGATTATCAGCAACATACCTCTTCCTTTTATTACAGTCCCTTTTCGCCTCTTTTAGCCACGCACAAAAGGCTTATCCAACATTAGGGAAAATTACTTACAACGATCCCAGACTAGAAAAGCTGCTGCCCAAAGATTCAAAACTGGAAGTACTGGCCATGGGTTTCGTCTGGTGTGAGGGCCCTGTTTGGGTGAAGGACGGCGGTTATCTGCTTTTCTCGGATGTCCCCAAAAACACGGTATACAAATGGGATGAAAAAAATGAGCTTTCCGTTTTCTTAAAACCGTCGGGTTATACCGGCCTGGGCGAGTACAGCAATGAGCCGGGAAGCAACGGGTTGATGATTGATAAAAAAGGAAGACTGGTATCCTGTGAACACGGAGACAGGAGAATTTCAGCGATGTCATTAAACAAAGGCGGCAAAATTACACTGGCTGATCATTTCGAAGGAAAGCGGTTCAACAGCCCCAACGATATTGTTGAGCATGCCAATGGCAGCTACTATTTTACAGATCCGCCTTACGGACTGGCCGGTTATGAAAAGGACCCCTCGCGAGAAACTCCCTATTTCGGCGTTTATCAGATCACGCCAAAGGGCGAGGTAAAAATGATTATCAACGATTTGCAAAGACCAAATGGCCTGGCATTTTCAGTCGATGGAAAAACGCTGTACGTCAGTCAGTCTGACCCAGAAAAGGCGATTTTAATGGCATATCCTGTACTGGCCGACGGTTCAGTGGGAAAAGGAAAATTATTTTATGATGCTACCGCCATGAGCAAAACCGGACTTACGGGCCTGCCTGACGGTTTCAAGCTGGATATTGAAGGAAATATCTGGACATCGGGTCCGGGCGGTATTTTGATTATCTCACCGGAGGGTAAATTGCTCGGAAAAATAGAAACACTTGAAATTGCCTCCAACTGTGCATGGGGCAACGATGGTTCCATGTTGTACCTGACCGTCGATGGGTATTTGTGCAGAATTAAAACCAATACAAAAGGAGCGAACTGGTAAAAATAAGGCTGCCGCTTTTGCTTTGCGACAGCCTTATTTTTATTTATTGCCTATACCACGGATATTAAAAAGGGTATCCTCTACCTGCTTGCGCGTAGCGGACCAATCCGTTTTTCCCTCTTTATAAACCTTTACATAGGCCTTATACAAAGTGAGCTGATTCCCATCGAGCTTGTTAAGCTCCTGCGTAATATTTTCCCGCTCACTTGAAGAAGCATTTTTAAAGCGGTCTAAAAGGCTGTCTTTCCGGCGCTCTGTGATATCGAGCTCGTACAAAACCAACTCGCCAAGCTTGTCCATCTCGGCATATTGATCAACCAAACGCTGGTTATTCTCCGCTTTGCCCCCTTGTCCCGACACGTTGGCTGCCCGGCTATCGGTATTGCTGACGGGTGTGGCATAACTTTTCTTTTCAGTCCGCCCAGCATCGTCGGCAGATCTGACCGCTGCCACGGAGTCCTTTTGCTGGGACGTTTTGCTGTAATCCGTCTGCCCCGAATAATTTCTGGAACCCGAGGAATCTGACCTACTCAAGCTGCTTTTTACATTCGCGCAGGAAAAATTAAGTAAGGCCGCTAAAATGGTTATGATGAAAATAGATATCCGACGCATACAACAACAGGGTTTTAAAAGTTATGTCGCAATCCTAAACTCAAATTCGGGTTGAAATAAAATACCTTGGGCAGTAACTCCAGAAACCCTCCCCCTTCGATAAAAAATGATGCCGGTTTCTGCGCAAAGAAAAATTCTACACCGGCCGTTACAGAAGGCCCGGTGGAAATATTATTGGTGTGTACATCCTTAATGTTTGGATTAGGATAATAACGGCGCGAATTGATCTGAACACCCGCTCCACCGTAAGCCAGCATTTTTTCGTTGAACATCGGCAGGTACCACAGATAAGTTCCGTTAATCATAAAACCAATATTCGAATATTCACCGGCTCTGTACGTTTTTTTACTTTTTAACAGCCCCGTATAAGTTCCAATCGAAACATCCAGGGCATTCCGGTCTCCATATTTCCGGAGAACAACACCGACGGGCTCGCCCAGTTTAAAACCGAGTGCCCATTTTTCAGGCTGTGCATGGGCGATGGAAAAAGTAAAAAACAATGCAAAAATTAAAATAGCTTTTTTCATAAACGTGTATGACTAAAATTAAGAATTGGGTTTAAAAACATCCGACTTCCCGAGAAACCAGCTTATAATGAATCTATTAAAATCAGGCCGGTTCACGACTGCGTCTGAATATTTTCTTTGACGAATAAGTAGTGTTTTGGTCACATATCGACTACCTGAAGATAAGGTATAAATTGTTTCCTTTAAATCAAATTATGCATTGGTCTTTGTTTCAGGATCAATTTATTTCTAATATTGACCCAATATTTCTTTTATTCAAAACTAACATATTGCCCGGTGGCTGATAAGACAAAGAGTAAAATCTTTAATTCCAAAGACTTAATTGCGTATTTTCTTGTAGCCGGAACAGGGGCAGTTGTTCAGTTGCTTTGCAGTAGTTTATTCAAAGATTGGTTTGGACTCACATTTCAGGAATCTATTTTACCTGCCTACGCCGCCTCTTTCGTTGTCGGTTTTGCCCTAACAAAATTGTTCGCGTTTAACGCGCGTAAAACCAACCAGACCCGACGGGAAATGGTGAAGTTTTTAATGGTTGCGGTATTTTCAGGATTTGTAACCTACATTTTTTCAACGGGTGCTTATTACATTTCAGACAACTATTTTCAGCAGTACAATTACCTGCTGCCCTGGTCAAAAAAGTTTGTTAACGTCAATGAAATGATATGCTATATCGTCGGGATGGGTTTCAGTTTTATCAGCAATTATATCCTGCATAAAACTTTTACTTTCAAAAGCACAGGTTTTTACAACCGTCTGAAAGTGCTTATCCGGTAGTAAAAAAGGTTTTTCAACAAAAAATGCACCGGACGCCGGTGCATTTTTTGTTGCTATATCATCACACGATTTAAAGTCTTTCAATAATGACGGCAGAAGCTCCGCCACCACCATTGCATATGGCAGCCAGACCGTATCTGCCTTTTTTTTGTTCCAAAACAGATAGTAGCGTTGTAACAATTCTGGCACCGGATGCACCGAGCGGATGCCCCAGGGAAACCGCCCCGCCAAATACATTAACCTTTTGCAAATCCAGCCCAAGCTCTTTGATATAATAAAGCGCCACGACAGCAAAAGCTTCATTGACCTCGAAATAATCGATATCCGACAGTGACAAGACCGCTTTTTTCAGCACTTTATGCGTCGCCAGAACCGGCGTTGTGGTAAACCAGGATGGATCTTGCTCGGCATCCGCATACGCAACAATCCTTCCGACGGGTTTCACCCCTGACTTTGCAACCACCGCAGCACTGGCAAGAACAAGCGCCGCCGCACCATCATTGATCGTGGAAGCATTCGCAGCCGTGACCGTTCCCTCAGGTGAAAAGACGGGTTTTAAAGAAGGTATTTTTTCAAACTTAACACGTTTAAATTCTTCATCTTCTTCAACAAAAGTGGAAGGTGCACCTTTCGGCGAAGGAATTTCTACCGGAATAATTTCATTTTTAAAATATCCGTTTTCACTTGATTCTGCACTCAAACGGTAAGAGCGGATGGCAAATTCATCCTGCTGCTCCCGGGTTATTGTATATTTTGAAGCCGTTTTATCACCGCAAAGTCCCATGGCACTCTGATCATAGACATCGGTCAGACCGTCTTTTAACAATCCGTCCAGCACCTCGCCGTGTCCATAACCATAACCATTTCGTGCTTTGGGCAAATAATATGGGATTTGTGACATATTCTCCATACCTCCTGCTACAACAACCTGTGCATCCCCCAACTGAATGGTCTGCGAAGCGAAAGCCATCGCTTTCATCCCGGAAGCACAAACTTTATTGACCGTTGTACAAATAACACTGGAAGGCAAGCCTGCAAAAATAGCCGCCTGACGCGCCGGGGCCTGTCCCAAATTCGCAGCAATAACATTACCCATGTATACCTCATCCACCAAATCCGGGGCAATTGAGGATTTTTGAAGGGCGCCTTTGATTGCAACGGCACCAAGACGGGCGGCGTGCACGGAAGATAATGCGCCGCCAAAACTGCCAATGGGTGTACGGGCGGCGGCAAGAATAAAAACTTCTTCTTTCATGTTCCTGGTTTTGTTGATTCCCGGACGGAGTTTATCTCCATCCGGCCATATTTACTTTAACAATAAATATAACAAACCCGGTCTGAAAAAGAAGAAGTTTTTATGTCCCGTTCAATAAGTTATAAACCGATACGCTACAAAGTAGCAACATCAATCACGAACCGGTACTTTACATCACTTTTCATTACTCTTTCGTAAGCTTCGTTGATGTAATTGATATTAATGACTTCCACGTCTGAAACAATATTATGTTCTGCACAGTAATCCAGCATTTCCTGTGTTTCTTCAATCCCTCCGATCGACGAGCCCGTAATCGTTCTGTTTTCTCCCAATAACAAGAAACCAGTTAATTGTATTGGTTCTGGTGGTATTCCCACGCAGATCATCACCCCATTGGTATGCAACAATTTGAGGTACATATCATAATCATGCGGCGCGGAAACCGTGTCAACAATAAAATCGAAATAGTTGCCCAGCTCTTTGACCTGTGATATCTCACGGGTATTGCAAAATTTATGCGTGCCCAGCTGCCTTGCATCGGCCTCTTTTGATGGTGATGTGCTTAACACGGTCACCTCTGCACCAAAAGCAACGGCAAACTTGACCGCCATATGCCCTAAACCGCCCAAACCTAAAACGGCTACCTTATGTCCAGGCCCGATCTTCCACCTTTTTAAAGGAGAATAAGTCGTGATACCCGCACACAAAAGCGGCGCCACACCTTCCAACGGCAGCTTTTCCGAAACGTGTACCACAAAGGCTTCATCACAAACAATCTGATTGGAATAACCGCCATAAGTTGGCGTTATTCCGTCACGCTCCACGGAGTTGTATGTATAAACAGTCTGACCCTTTTCACAAAACTGCTCGTGTCCGCCTTTGCAATTATTACACTCCCGGCAGGAATCAACCATACAGCCAATCCCGGCAAGTTCTCCAACCTGAAATTTAGAAACTTCGGTTCCTACTTTCGTAATTCGTCCAACAATTTCGTGACCGGGAACCATCGGATACTTCGAATTACCCCACTCGCCGCGCACCTGGTGAATATCGGAGTGACAAACGCCACTGAAAATAATTTCAATAAAGACATCCTTCGGGCCCAGTTCTCTTCTTTCAAAATCCCAATGAGCCAATTTATCCTTGCTGTTATGAACAGCATAACCTTTCGTAGCGATCATCTTAGCGGTTTTAATGATTTAGTATAAATATATAAGGGTTAGAAAATAAGACTTCATCCCCTCAACAATTTAAAACAATTAACCGATAAATCAGAGCTCTTCTGAACTTCGCGGTAAACGATCATATTCCCCTTTCAGCCCGTAGTAGCCAAAAATCATTAATCCCGCACAAATCGGAATAAAGATGATGATGATAATCGACCATTGTAATGTCGTATTGGTTCTGTCAATTCCTTCTGCCGCAGCCGCAATTTTTTCGATGGCCTGCATGGCCAGAAATAGAATAATTACGGGTCCGAGCACAATCCAGACAATGCCTAATAATTTTTTTAAAGCGTTCATGTTATTTATTGGATAAATGTCAAAATAAAAATCCGGGAGCACTCATTGCCTAGTCCGCCACGTTCTCATCACCTTTGTTATTGATATAAACCGCCCCGATAATAAATGAAAGGGAAGCAATTCCGATCGGATACCACAGACCCGACAAAGGCGTTGACCCCTGAAAGGATGCAACGAGTGTCGCGATAAAGGGTACTAATCCTCCAAAAACACCATTCCCGATATGATAAGGCAGAGACATCGACGTGTATCGAATCTGTGTTGGGAACAATTCAACCAGAAAAGCTGCGATCGGACCGTAAACCATCGTAACGAGTAAAACCTGGAAAAATACAAGTGCAATGATCGTCCAATAAGTACTTGAAGGCAGCGTAACATCCGCAAAGGAAATTTTCGGTTCAACAGCCGCCAATGTCTGATCGGCATGAATGGTTTCTACTTTTACCTCCTTGAAAGTACTGCCATCCTTTAACGTTTTTACAACCGCGCTCGTGATAAGCGAGTCTCCTTTTTCCTGCAAAAATGCACGCGTCACAACCGGTTCCGAAACAGACAACAATTCTGTTTTCTGAAATTCACCTACGTTGGTAGCGTCAATAAAATACTGATAAATAGGTCGGTAGAAAATAATTCCAAGTAACATCCCCGTAAGCATAATCCATTTTCGGCCTACCTTGTCGCTCCATGAACCAAATACGACAAAAAACGGCGTGGCGAATAATATGGCCCATAACAGTATGTAACGCGATTCGTTAAAATCAAGTTTACAGGTATTTTCAAGAAAAGATTGTGCATAAAACTGCCCTGTATACCAGATCACGCCCTGCCCCATCGTTGCCCCGAAAAGTGCAAGTAAAACCATTTTAAAGTTCGCCTTTTTCTGAAAGCTTTCCTTTAACGGATTTGCAGAAATTTTCCCTTCTGATTTCAATTTAGAGAACACCGGCGACTCATGCATTTTCATCCGGATGTATATCGAAACACCGACTAATAAAATAGAAAGCAGAAACGGGATTCGCCAGCCCCAGTCGGCAAAAACATCAGCACCTAAAATATTTTTGGTACCCACAATCACGCCCAGAGACAAAAACAAACCCAGCGTAGCGGTCGTTTGGATCCAGCTTGTAAAAAATCCGCGTTTTCCCTCAGGCGCATGTTCGGCAACATAAGTCGCGGCACCGCCATACTCTCCGCCAAGTGCCAGGCCTTGTACCAACCTTAATATCAAAACAAGAATCGGTGCGGCATAGCCGATGCTGGAATAGGAAGGAATCAGCCCGATCAGAAACGTGGAGCCTCCCATTAAAACCAGTGTCAGCAGGAAAGTATATTTCCGTCCGATTAAATCGCCCAACCGGCCAAAAACCAGCGCACCAAAAGGCCGTACGATAAAACCAGCCGCGAAAATAGCCAGTGTATTGATCAACGCCGAAGCCCCGGCGTCGCTTGGAAATAGCTGATGCCCGATGATAACGGCCAGGCTACCGAAAATGTAGAAATCATACCATTCAATTAATGTTCCCAGTGAAGAGGCTGCAATCACTTTCGTGATGCTTTGTGTAGCATTGTCGTCCGTACGCATTGGTCAGGAAAAGGTGAGTAATGATTAAATGAAAAGGAATAGGGTTGCCAGGATAAAAGGCAATTAATTAGCAGGATAAGGCAAAAATTACCTTTCGATACTCGTTAAAAAGTAAAAAAAGCCTTCCAACTCAATTGGAAGGCTCCTAAAAAAGTACCATTACGGAACAAAAAGTACTCATTGTATCCCATTATTTTTCGTCCAGACCATCAACTGGAGCAGTGTCATTTTTTTCCGTTTGAATTGCCGTTTTTTTCTCCCGACCTTTAAAAAGACTGGGTTCGTCCTTTGGCATTCGATGTTTCGCGGTATTTTCCGGAAACCTGGGGTATACAGGCGCTTCCAGAATAGGCTTGCTTGTATCTAATACATCTGGGTCTTTTCTCCTGGTTATCATCACAATATCAGTTTAAAATCCTGATTATCTAACTATTAGTATAACAATAACTATTAAATAATCATTCCTCAAATAATCCAGTAATAAATCTTATCACGAATTATACTGTAAACCTCTTTTACATCGGCCGTCGGCTATCAGCAATCCGCTAAAATATTGTTTCTTGGATTTGTATAACAGTCGAAAGCCGAAGCAAAATTTTCTTACAATACAATTCGTGGTACGGCCAATTAAGTATCGAAAATTTTTAGGTTTTGTCGAGGATGTACACAATAAAATCGGGTTGGCGGCCAGTTAATAATCTGGTAAAGTTTCAATAAAAAATATTTCCACTGATTTAACCAACACATTTGGTATTATCTAAAATCGTTGTGAAATTGCCAGACCATAATTTATTTCTTACTCCTTATTCGGCCCCGCTCTGTTGCCAGACCGGCTGCCTTTCACTATCCCTAATTTCCTAAACCATTTAAAAATGTTAAAAAAAATCATCCCTCTGTTTATCTTATTGACCGGGGTTTTCTATCAGAGCCAGGCTTCCGGCGCTGCTTCCGATTCTACACTGATTGTAAAAAAAACCACGGATTTTAAAGTGGACGGCGAAGGAAATGCCAAAAATTGGGCCGCCACAAACTGGTTTAATTTAAACGTTCAAACGGGACCCAGACAAGCTGCTCCCGGAAAATCTTTTCCAACCAAAGTTAAAATCCTTTATTCCGATAAAGGTGTCTATTTCCTTTTTGACTGTGCGGATAAAAAACTGACCGCCACCATCACGGAAGATTTCGGCACCTTATTTAAGGAAGATGTTGTAGAAGTTTTTTTGTGGCCGGATACCTCGGAACCGATCTATCTCGAATATGAAATTTCGCCCCTGGATTATGAGCTGGCCATTCTCGTCCCCAACTTAAAAGGAAGGGCCCAGGGCTGGAGACCTTGGTTTTACAACGACAGCAACCGGGTTCAGCACGCAACCAGCGTACAAGGGGGCCAAAAGAAAAGCATGGCTGCTGTGGAAGGCTGGAAAGCCGAATTTTTCATCCCTTATACGCTGATGAACCCGATCGTACAATCTCCCCCAAAATCCGGCACCAAATGGAGAGGAAATTTCTATCGTATTGACTACGATTCGGAGACGGCCTACTATTCCTGGAAAAAAACCAGCGGCAGTTTTCACGAATTCAACAAGTTTGGCACACTCATTTTTGAATAAACTTAGTTTCAGATCAATCCTAAATCATGAAAAAATTCACGCTTACCTTCATTTGTTTACTATCTGCAATCATGACATTTGCACAGAAACCCAAAACCAGAGAGATACTTTACGTAGGGACCTATACCCAAAAAGGCGAAGGTATTTATGTATACGAATTCGACAGAAGCAATTTCTCTTACAAGGAATTACAGATTTTACCCAGCAAAAACAGTCCCTCCTTTCTGGAATTTCACCCGAACAAACAATTCCTTTATGCCTCAAACGAAGGCAATAACACGATATCCTCTTATAAAATTGATCCCGTAACGGCCAAACTTACGCCCTTAAACGAAAAATCATCCGAAGGAAAAGGCCCCTGTCACGTAAGCATTGACCCGAAAGGACGGTTTATTTATGTTTCCAATTACGGGAGCGGACAGCTGGCGGTGTATCTTTTAAACAAGGATGGCAGCATCGGCGAGCTTGCTGACGCCATTCAGGACAAAGGCGCGGCGACACAAAAACCGCATATGCACTCGATTATCCCATCGGCCGACGGCAAATTTATTTATGCATCGGACCTTGGGATCGATAAAATTATGGTTTATCAGGTGGATCAAAAAACCGGAAAACTTACGCCCGGAGCTGTCCCCTATGTAGAAGTAAAAGCCGGCGACGGCCCGCGCCACTTTGCCATTCACCCCAACGGGAATTTTGGTTACTCGGCTTGCGAGTTGAATTCCGTCGTGAATTCATTCCAGATCGTGAAAAATTCCGGTGCTTTGGTGCCTTTAGAACGGGTAAGTATGGTTCCGGCTGACTTCACCGGAAAAAGCTATGCCGCTGATATCCATTTCTCGCCTGACGGGAAATTCCTTTATGCCTCAAACCGTGGCCACGAAAGTCTGGTGGTTTACGCCGTAGACGCCAAAACGGGAAAACTTACCACCGTTGGCTATCCGGAAACGCACGGAAAACATCCGCGTAATTTCCTGGTTGACGAAAAAGGAGAACTGGTTTATGTCACAAACCGCGACAACAACAACCTTGTGTTTTTCAAAAGGAACAGTGCCACAGGTCTGTTGACTTATACCGAAAAGGAGATCAGCATCCCGACACCGGTTTGTGTGAAGCAGTTGTTTTTGAAATAAGAAACTTCTAAATAAAAAGCCCCCGGTTAGCCCAGTTTAAATCAGGATTAGCCGGGGGTTAACTTTGCGTATTGTCAGCGCTTGGCAGTAACCATCAGTTGCATACTTGTGCTCTTTAGGTATTATTAACCGCTGATATAGCATGTATTCCGACAATAATTTAACATTTCCGTTAATCTTATTTAAAAGCAACTCCAATCCTGTCGCATGCAACGGGAAAATATTATTTTACAACAATTATATAAATTCACGTTTACTTTTTTAATTTTATCAATTAATATTTTATAATTCTACCGAATTATAAAATAACCAAATTAGTTATTGCCAATTTTATTGATGATACTGCAAATAACATGCAATAAAAAGGTAATATTAATATCGGTCATCACCCCTGAAAATTGAATGGTTTTAAGATTCTCAGATATCAAAAAAGCAACCGTATTGTTATGATTAACGGCCAGAATGACTTGTTTCTAATTTCCCTGATTAAACAGGGGGATAAGCGTGCCCTGGATAGTCTTTTCAAAAAATACTATAATTCGCTTTGCCGTTTTGCTTCATACCTGACCAGCCGGAACGATCTGGCTGAGGAAATCGTGGCCGATGTTTTTTTCAGGATTTGGGACAAACGGGAAAATCTGGCAGTCGAAAAGAACCTGCGCGCTTACCTTTTTACGGCCACCCGTCATACCGCGATCAATTATATGAAGCAGGAAAAACTGGTCATGGAAGAGCTCAGTGAAGATATCATAGAAGATATGCCGGGCCCTGAAGACGTTTTTCTCTATCACGAACTGGAATCCCGCATCACCAATCTTATCAATTATCTCCCCCAAAAAAGAAAAGCAATTTTTCAGTTAAACCGTTTCGAAGGTTTTACCTACAATGAAATTGCTGAAATCCTCTCGCTGTCATCCAAAACAGTAGAAAATCAAATGGGTAAAGCCATTAAGCAATTAAAACTTCTGCAAAAAACTTATCAGATATAAAAAATATTCTGACCGAATGGGGGTATAGCCATTTTTTATTTGTCCTAACAGTAGAAAGCAAAAAATTCATGTCGGATCATACACCATGGCCTTTAATCGCCAAGTATATAGCAGGCGAATGCAGCGAAGCTGAGAAGCTCACGATGGAATGGTGGCTTGAAGAAGTTGACAACAAGATTTTGTTTGAACAGATAAAAAGTGCCTGGTTGCAGCAGTCCGCCTTTGAGATCAGTGAGGACTTTAATCCTGAGTCAGGCCTAAGCAAGCTGAATGCCTTAATTTCCGATGCTGAAGATTCGGTACATGCGGATGGAAAGCAAAGTTATTTCAGAACGTATTCCTGGCTGGTCGCAGCCAGTATTCTGTTTCTGATTGGGTTTGGTTACTTTTTTATCGCTAAAAAGCAATCTGATCCTAAGATTAAGAATGTCGCATTCATTAAAAAAGTCAGCGGTAATGACCAGATCCTGAGTATTATCTTATCAGATGGATCAAAAGTTTGGTTAAACAAAAACAGTAAAATCATATTTCCGGATCAGTTTGCCGGAAAACAACGGGAAGTTTTTCTGGAAGGTGAGGCATTTTTTGAAGTTATCCCAAACCCGAATAAGCCATTTGTCGTAAAATGCAATAGCGTATCGACACGTGTATTGGGAACCTCGTTCAATGTCAAAGCATACAAAAACGATCAGATGTCCTCCGTTTCGGTGGCCACCGGGAAAGTTGAAGTAAGCAAAGAAATCAAGGAGGGAAATCCCATCCGGATCACCCAGCTGACCCCACAGCAGGAACTGGTTATTGATACAGAAAAGGATGAAACGTATATAGATATCGTTAGCGCATCAGGCATTGGTGCATGGCGAAAGGATCAACTGGTTTTTCGCAACAATACTTATGCTGAAGTAATCGCGAGACTGGAAGCAAATTATGAGGTTGAGATTGATTTAAAGAAGGAAGCACTTGCCCATTGCAGCGTCATGGCGAGTTTTAATGAAAATGCAAGTCTGGAACAGGTTTTAAAGCTGCTCAGTATATCTAACCATTTTAGCTATACCATTGATGGCAAACAGGTCACGATCCGGGGTGGCGTGTGCAGGTGATTTGAAAATTAAAAAAGTAACGATAAATAAGTGCAGCCGCAATAACTGTAACATTGTTTTACTTAACCAAAATCTTTCAGTATCAGAGTTTTATTATCACCTAAATCAATTTAACCTTTCTACAAAAGACGTATGAACAAAACATTACGTACACAGCCGCCGCTAAAGTGGCACTGGAAACCCATTGCCCTGCTGCTGGCATTGCTGTTTGTTATCCAGCCCTCATTCGCCATCCGGACTGGCTCGGTTCAAGGCATCGAAGAAGTAAAAATCTCCCTGTACCTCAAAGAGGCCACCCTGCAAAAAGCCTTTCTTGCGATCGAAAAAAAGAGTGATTACAAGTTTATTACCAGCATCGAACGCATTGATAACAAAAAGAGAGTCAATGTTTCACTTGAAAACAAAACCGTAAAAGAAGCGCTGGAAACCATCCTGGAAGGCACAGGACTAGGCTACACGCAGGTGAATAACAACATCATTATCAACACAAAACCGGTATCAAAAACCAGTTCTTCTGAAAATGTTCCGCAACCAGCTGCTGTGAAAATGGCGGCTAAGGAAGTTTCAGGGACGGTGAAGGATGCGCAGGGTGCAGGTATTCCCGGTGCTAACATCCTGGTAAAAGGCTCTACGACAGGAACCAGCACCAATGCTGAGGGGAAGTATGCCATTAACGTACTTGACGACAGTTCGGTACTAATTTTTTCTTCAATTGGCTACACAAGCCAGGAAGTAACGGTTGGAAACCGCACGACTGTTAATATCGTGTTAACTGACGATGTTAAACAACTTGGCGAGGTGATCGTAACCGCTCTTGGTATTGAAAAAGACTCCAAAAGTGTAACCTATGCGCAGCAAAACGTCGGCGGCGATGAGTTAACACGGGTAAAAGACCCTAACATGATTAACTCGTTGGCGGGAAAAGCCGCTGGTGTTGTGATCACAAAAGGTACCGGCGGGCCAGGTTCTTCTTCCAAAGTTTTACTTCGCGGTAACAAATCCATCACGGGTAACAACCAGCCTCTTTATGTGATTGACGGTATCCCGATGAATAATGCCAACAGCGCACAGGGAAGTACTTTATTTGATACGAGAGACGCGGGCGATGCGATTTCAAATCTTAACCCCGAGGATATCGAAAATATCAGCATCCTGAAAGGAGCTTCGGCGGCGGCTTTATACGGAAGCCAGGCTGCCAATGGTGTGATCATGGTCACGACCAAAAAGGGGCGTAAAGGTTATTCTTCCATTAACTTCTCCTCCTCTGCCAATTTCGAAAATCCGATTGCTTTGCCTCAGGTGCAAACTTCCTACGGACAGGGTTACGGAGGGGTGGCCAACACTGCCGTTAACGATAGCTGGGGACCAAAAATCACCAATGGAAGCGACAAACATTTAAAAGACTTTTTCAACACGGGAAAGACCTTCGTAAACAGCCTTTCGATTACCAATGGCAACGACATCGGACAATTTTATTTGTCTTATGCCAATACCAAAGCCAACGGTATCGTTCCTGAAAATGACTACAAAAGACATAATGTCAATTTGAGAGGAACTACACAACTTTTCAAAAACAAACTATCCCTCGACGCATCCGTAAACTATATAGAGCAGAAAGTATACAACCGCCCACAGGCAGGATTTTATTACAGCCCAATTTTCAGTCTTTATCTTTTTCCAACAGGAGATGACTTCTCAAAATATAGTGGCAACAATTTTGAGAAATGGGATCCGGCACGTTTGATGAATGTTCAGAACTGGCCTTACATTAAAAACGAAGCGAGTTCCAACCAAAACCCTTATTGGTTATCCCATAGAAACCAGAGTGATCAATTTCGTAACAGAACGATTTATTCATTCTCTGCGAAATGGAATCTTACCGACTGGCTTCACCTTCAGGGAAGAGCGACATATGACAAAGTGCAGGACACATTTGAATACCGTCAATACGCCTCGTCGGATCCAACACTCGTAGGCAGCAACGGGGGTTACAGAAAGAACCTTACCAATACAGATCAGCTGTATTCCGACCTTTTGTTAAGTGGAACAAAAACACTGGGAAAAGATCTTTTTCTTTCTGTCACGCTTGGTTTTAGCAATACGCAAAACACTTTTTATGACATGAACGTGGGCAACAACGGATCCACTAACACCTTGTCATTCCCGAACTTCTTCTCAATTTATGCTTTGCAAAGTTTGACAGGACAGGGATTTTTCAATGCGACGGAAAGTCTTCAAAAAAGGCTAACCCAGGCATTCTTCGGAACAGCAACATTGGGATATAAAGAGACTCTTTTCCTTGACGTAACGGCAAGAAAAGAATGGTCTTCTACGGTAAATCAGTCATTCTTCTACCCTTCTGTCGGTTTGTCGTACGTGTTGCCTGAGAATATCCTGAAAAACAACAACGTTTTGTCTTTTGCAAAAATCCGGGGCTCATATGCTGAGGTGGGAAATGCACTTCCTTTCGGTTTTGCCAACTGGACACCTCCTTATTCGCTTGGAAATGATGAAAATGTTAATGGTAGAACAACCCTTCCATTTTTCAGCGGAACAGATACAACTAGTCTGAAACCAGAGCGTACACGTTCATACGAAATCGGTGCCGAACTTAAATTCTTCAAGGACAAGCTGGGTGTGAATCTTACCTATTACAATGCTACGACCTACGATCAGGTTTTCCAGATTCAGGCACCGGCCGGAGCGGGAGCATCCAATTTCTACATCAATGGAGGTACAATCCGTAATAAAGGATTGGAAGCAGTAGTAACGTACAAAGCCGATTTTGGTGGTGTTTCATGGTCTCCTTCGGTTAACTTTTCAAGGAATGTCAACCAGATCAGAGAACTGAGTAGTCTTTTAAAATCTGACTGGTTTGTACTTCAATCCGGTGGAAACACGCGTATGTTACAACTATTCCTGACTCGCCCGGGAATATCGAATCTTGGCGGACGTGAGTATGGATCTTATGGCGATTTGTTCGGTAAAACTTATCAGCGTGATGATCAAGGCAACATCAAGTATAATGAAAAAACCGGACTTCCGCTTCTGTCAAGTGGAACGGATCAGTACCTTGGTAACGCCAATCCTAAATTCCTGATTGGTTTTAACAACCAGTTCAAGTACAAAAACGTAAGCCTATCATTCCTGGTTGACGGACGTTTCGGAGGTAAGATCGCGTCTCTGACGGAACAATGGCTTGACTTCAAAGGCTTATCGAAAAGATCTGGTGAAGCCAGAGATGCAGGTGGAGTCAATGTGAATGGCAAAACCATCCCGGCAGAAACTTACTATAACTTTATTTCTGGCAAAGGGGATGTTGCGGCAGCGGCAGAGGAGTATATGTTTAGCGCTAGCAATGTACGTTTAAGAGAGCTGGCAATTGGTTACACCTTCCCGAAGGTTTCCAAGGCGATAAAAGATATCAGCATCTCGTTTATCAGCAGAAACCTGTTCTTCTTCTATAAAGATGCTCCATTTGACCCGGAAGTAAGTATCACAACGGCAAACAGCATGCAGGGCGTTGAAGGCTTCAGCATTCCGGCAACACGTTCCTATGGTGTAACCCTTCGTGCCACATTCTAAAAATTATTCACATGAAATTATTTATAGATAAAAATAAATACAACATCCTGGCTCTAAGCTGCCTGATGACTTTCGCTACTTCGTGTAAGGATTACATGAAAACGCTTAACCAGGATGAAAAACTACTAACGGACGAACAACTCGTTCAGGATGCAAATGAAGGAGGAATTCTTCTGCCTTTGATGATGAACCGGATTGTAGCCACCACTACCGGAGTACAAACCCAGCAAAATCTTCAGGCTGAATCCTACGCCGGTTATCTGGAAACGCCAACACCTTTCCTGAACAATGAAAACACCACCACTTATTTCATGGTGGATGGCTGGAACAATGCTGCCTGGAACACCTCCACCCAAAATGTAATGGACCAATGGCTTCAAATGTGGAAAAAAGGTTATGAGACCAAGTATCCGGATTTATATGCGATCGCGTTGATTATAAAGGTGACTGCCGCGCATCGTCTGGTAGATACTTTTGGCCCTTATCCTTATACAAAATACGGAACAGCCGCTCAGGTAACTTTTGATTCAGAAGAAGAGGCATATACTGCATTCTTTGCAGATCTGGACAAGGCCGTTACCGCCCTAAAAGCCGCAGAAGCAGCCAATCCGAATGCGGACAAAACCCGCTTTGCAAAATGGGACAAGTCCTCGCTCGGAGGCGAATACACCAACTGGATAAAACTGGCGAATACCATTAAACTTCGTCTGGCAATCCGTATTTCAAAGATAAAACCTGACCTGGCAAAAACACAGGCTGAAAAAGCTGTGGCTGCTGAAAATGGCGGATTACTTGAAACCGTCGGCTTTTCCGTAATACCTACAACTACAAATCCTTATTACACCATGGCTAATGCCTGGTCGGATACGCGTATGTCGGCTGCCATCGAAACTTTCCTTTCCGGCTTTGCCGATCCTAGATTACCATTATATGCGCTACCGGCCACTGACGCCGCCGCAGGAGGAAAAATAAAAGGTATCAGAGCCGGCTCAGAAAGACCTGAAAAAACAAGGTATCAGTCTTTCTCGCTACCAAACGTAACGACAACTTCACCGGTAAAGCAGGTTGATGTTGCCGAAAGCTATTTCCTTAAAGCGGAAGGCGCGCTGAGAGGTTGGAACATGGGTGGTACTGCACAGTCATTTTATGAAGAAGGTGTAAGAGCTTCATTCAAAGCCAATGGAGCATCTGGTGCAGAAGCCTATTTGTTAGGAACAACCCCTCAGATCAGTTATGTCGATCCTAAAAACACCGCAAACAACTCACCTGCACTGACAAAGATTACAGTTAAATGGGATGATGGAGCAGATTTTGAAACGAAACTGGAAAGAATTATTACCCAGAAATGGATTGCCCTTTACCCGGAAGGAACAGAAGCCTGGTCTGAATTCCGCAGAACTGGCTATCCAAAGCTCTATCCGATAGCAGTAAGCAAAAATCCTGATCTACCTCTTGGCACATTTATCAAGCGCCTGACTTATCCGTCGGCTGTTACCAATTCCAGCGGCGATGCCGTAAAAGCAGCAGTAGCCGCTTATTTGAATGGAAAAGATAGTGCCGCTACACCGATCTGGTGGGATATTGATTAACAATTTGGAATTGCCTTCCGAAACCATTTCTCGGAAGGCAATTCCCAAAACAATCCATTCGAAATAAAAAAGCTCCAAAAACCACATAGGCAAAATATTATTCCTACACTTTTAACAATCAAAAAAATTAATTCTTACTAAAAAGAGTATTCCCGCATATTTCCTGCATCCTTTCTCTGTTGATCGGTCAAATCCGTTTTAACGCCCCCTTATCACTTTTATTCAGTCTTGTTACTTTTATGATAAACCGTAGAGATTTAATTAAACATTTATCCACTTTTCCTCTTTTAGGTGGATTTCTGGGACAAGGAAATATCGAGTCTATTGGATTCACGGCCAAGCTTCCAGCCCGGAATCTGGCGAAGGAATTGGGCATCCGTACATTTGTCAATGCCGCGGGTACCTACACGTTTATGACGGGTTCGCTGATGCAGGATGAGGTCGTTGAGGTAATTCAGGGAGCTGCCAAAGAATTTATGATCCTGGACGAAGTTCAGACCAAAGTCGGAGAAAAAATTGCTGCACTTACACACGCAGAAGCGGCCGTTGTTACTGCGGGTTGCTTTTCTGCATTAACATTGGGACTCGCAGGCGTTTTGACGGGGATGGACCAAAAGAAAGTGGAAGCACTTCCGCATCTGGAAGGTACCGGAATGAAATCAGAAGTGATCATTCAGAAAGGCCATAGCATCGGATATTCTCACGCTTTGACCAATACCGGTTGTAAGATGGTAGAAATCGAAACACTGGATGAGTTGGAAAAAGCCATTACCGACAAAACGGCTCTGATGTGGTTTCTCCATATCCAATCCGATAAGGGTCAGATCATGCATGAAAAATGGATTGAAGTGGCTAAAAAGCACGGCATACCAACCATGATCGACATGGCTGCCGATGTGCCACCGGTTGAAAACCTGTGGAGATTTAATGACCTTGGTTTTGACCTGGTTTGTGTTTCGGGTGGAAAAGCGATGCGTGGCCCGCAAAGTGCTGGCATTTTGATGGGCAAAAAACATTTGATAGAAGCGGCAAGATTAAGCATGCCACCCCGTGGTTCAACCATCGGACGAGGTATGAAGGTAAATAAAGAAGAAATTCTTGGCATGTACGTGGCCCTTGACAATTTCGTCAAAATGGACCACAAAAAAGAGTGGAAAATGTGGGAAGGCCGCGCCGCTCTGATTGCCAATGCGGCAAAAAGTGTAAAAGGTGTTCAAGTAGAAACCTTCGCACCGGAACTTGGAAACCATACACCAACGCTTCGGATTTCCTGGGACGCCACAAAAGTAAATCTGCCGGTTAAAACGTTGCAGGAAAACCTGCGCAACGGAAACCCATCGATTGAAATCATGCCGGGTGAAAACAATACATTAACCATCACGACCTGGATGTTAAAACCCGGTGAAGAGAAAATTGTGGCAACCCGACTCAAAGAAGAATTGTCGAAAGCGGCTGTCTAGCGCAGCACCGATACAAGATATTATTCCTAAACCCAACTTGAAAAATGAAGTGCAAATCCTTTATTATCTGCTGCCTGCTAAGTCTGAACAGTTTCGTTGTAAGTGCTCAGACTTACACCCTTCTGATCAAAGGCGGAACAGTAATTGACCCGAAGAATAACCTCAACCAGCTGATGGATGTGGGAATTTATGAAGGAAAAGTAAAAAAGATTGCGCAAAATATTGACCCAAAAGAAGCCAAGCAGGTCGTGAATGCCAAGGGGATGTACGTAACTCCAGGCCTCATAGATATCCACGGCCATGTTTTTTTTGGTACCCAGCCCGATCATTATCTCAGTAATGGCCTGGTGGCTTTGCCGCCTGACGGCTTTACGTTTCGTGTCGGTGTTACCACGATTGTGGATGCCGGAGGCGCAGGCTGGGAATCCTTTCCTGAATTTAAAAAGAACGTTATCCTAAACTCAAAAACACGGGTACTTTCCTTTCTGAACATTGTCGGGCAGGGCATGCGCGGCGGCGCCTACGAACAGGATACGAGCGATATGGATACGCAGATGGCAGCCGCCGTTGCGATCAAAAATAAAAATGACATCGTTGGTTTTAAAGTGGCACACTTTATAGGGCCCGACTGGACACCGATCAAGCGTGTCGTTGAAGCCGGAAAACTGGCAAATATGCCGGTCATGATCGACTTTGGAGGCAACAATCCTCCCCTTTCACTCGAAACTTTATTCATGAAATATCTTCGTCCGGGCGATATTTTCACGCACGCCTATACCTTGTTGGAAGGCAATGTAAGAGAAACGATCGTAGATGAGAAGACCAAAAAGGTGAACCAGTTTGCGCTGGACGCACGCAAAAAAGGAATCATTTTCGATGTCGGTTATGGTGGTGCCAGCTTTAACTATTCACAGGCAATTCCTGCCGTTAAAAGCGGATTTTACCCCAATACCATCAGCACCGATTTGCACACGGGAAGCATGAACGGCTCGATGAAAGATATGCTGAGCATCATGTCAAAATTTTTGGTGCTGGGTATTGACCTTCCAACCGTTATCAAGGAAAGTACCTGGGCGCCTGCACAGGTGATCAAACGCGAAAATCTTGGACATATTTCCGAAAATGCGATCGCAGATGTGGCTATCTTTTCCATGCGGGAAGGAAATTTCGGCTTTTATGACAAAACAGGTTATAAAATGGAAGGCAAACAAAAACTGGAATGTGAGATGACCATTAAAGGCGGGAAGATCGTTTATGATTTAAACGGCATCGCACTGCCTGTCGCTGCGAAATAAAAAAATCTCAATTCAGCCAATTAATTAAAAAATTTACATGAAAAAGACATGCAATTTATTTTTCCTGGTACCGGTTTTGACGCTTTGCTGCGCCCTGGTTTCACTGAACGCTCAGGCGCAAACGGTGACAGACTATGAAGCCCGGATCAAAGAAAGAAACATCAAACTGATTAAGCCCGTTGCCCCGATCGCCAATTACGTAAAGGCTGTCCAGGTAGGCAAGCTGGTTTACCTATCCGGTCACGGACCCGACAAGCCGGAAGGCGGACAAATGATCGGAAAAGTAGGAACAGAACTGACTTTGGAACAAGGCAAAGAAGCCGCACGTCTTACCGGAATTTCAATGATATCGACGTTAAAGGGCTTTCTTGGCGGTGACTTGAACAAAGTAAAAAGAATCGTAAAGCTGCTGGGTATGGTTAATTCCACACCGGATTTTGGCCAGCATCCGATGGTGATCAATGGTTGCTCGGATCTTTTGGTAGAAATTTTCGGAGAGAATGGCAAACATGCACGTTCAGCCGTTGGCATGGGTTCATTACCTGGCAATATCCCCGTTGAAATTGAAATGATCGTTGAGTTAAAATAAGAAAAATACCCTCTTATTTTTATTTCATAATTGTTAATTCCATTCGGCCCCCTAAACCCGTCGATCGTGAACTTAAAGCTTACTTCCTCGTTAATCCTTATTTTTTTCGCAGGATTTGTCACCCGTCCCGATTCAGAAGTAGTCAATACCAAAAATGGCGGTCTTTTTTTACCGGAGGGTTTTGAAGCAACCGTGGTTGTAGACAGCCTTCCCGGCAGGGCCCGCCATATTGCTGTCAACGAAAACGGTGATATTTACGTAAAAGCAAGATTCGCCGAAAAAGATGAATCGGTTATTGCGTTGCGTGATACCAACAACGACGGACGAGCGGACATCATCAAAAGATTCGGAGGTTCTGTCAAAGAACGCGGTTACGGAACCGGCATGCGGATCCACAACGGATATCTGTATTTCAGCTCCGAACTGATCGTTTACCGCTATAAACTTACACCCGGCGAGCTTGTTCCGCAAAGCAAACAAGAGATCATTTTAACCGATGACCACGCGCATGGCATGCACGAACATATTGCAAAACCGCTCGCTTTTGACGGTAAAGGCAATATGTATGTTCCTTTCGGCGCACCTTCCAATGCCTGCGAAGAACTGTTCAGAAAGCCAAATTCAAAAGGCATGACGCCATGCCCGTTTCTTGAAGACCACGGCGGCGTATGGCGTTTTGATGCCAATAAATTAAACCAGACCCAAAAAGACGGATACAAGTTCGCAACCGGAATTAGAAGCGTCGTGGCGATTGACTGGAACAAATCAGACGATAACTTATACCTCGTACAACACGGCCGGGACGATCTGCTGCGGTTATGGGCGGGCCTTTATACCCCGTGGCAAAGTGCTGTTTTGCCCGCGGAAGAATTTGTAAGAGTAAAAGACGGAAGCAACGTTGGCTGGCCATATTGTTACTTTGATCAGATGCAGCAAAAAAAAGTACTCGGCCCGGAATATGGCGGAGACGGAAAAATTGTTGGCGACTGCGACCAATATGAGAAGCCACTTTTGGGTTTTCCGGGTCACTGGGCACCCAATGATTTACTGTTTTATCAGGGTAAGCAGTTTCCTGAGCGTTACAGAAATGGGGCATTTATTTCATTCCATGGCTCCACGAACCGGGCACCGTATCCTCAGGCCAGTTACATCATCGGTTTCGTCCCTTTTAAGGGAGGACAACCATCCGGCGGCTGGGATATTTTCGCAGACGGTTTTGCCGGCGTTGATCCAATCGTCAATACGAGTGACGCGGCTTATCGTCCGATGGGTATCGCCATGGGGCCGGATGGTTCGCTTTACTTCGCAGAAACGGAGAAAGGAAAGATATGGAAAATCACTTATACGGGCAATAAATCCAAATTTGGAACAACCGCTTTGGCGCAAATGGAAAAGCGTAAATCGATGTCGCATATCCGCACGCCCGATGTTGTTGCCGATAATCTGGACAAAGACAAACCTGTTGCCGGCGGTCAGGTTTACAGCGTCTACTGCGCAGCCTGCCATCAGCGAAACGGCATGGGCGACTCCCAAAGATTCCCTCCGCTTGCAGGTTCCGAGTGGGTCAATGGCGACAAGAAAAGGTTAGTTGAAATTATGCTGAAAGGGCTTGAAGGCCCGATTGAAGTAAAAGGACTTCCGTATAACAACATCATGCCCTCACACAGTTTTCTAAGCAATGAGGAAATAGCACAGGTACTGACCTTTATAAGGCAAAGCTTCGGAAATACTGCACCCGCGGTTGACGCCGATGAAGTAAAAAAGGCCAGACAAGCACTGAAATGATAACAGCAATACAATTCCTAAATCAATAATTAGTTTTAAATGATTTTATACCAAAAAATAGCCGCAAGCTTTTTAATTTCCGCGGGAATCGGGGGCGTTGGTTTGTCCTCGTTTACCAGCAGTAATCACCCCGTGCATCAGCATACCCAGGACCGCTGGGTTGCGCCCGTTTGGGCGGATACACTCAAAAGTCCGTACCATGACGAGCCACTGACCCTGGCCAACGGAGAAGAACTTTTTGGATTATATTGCGCATCATGTCATGGAGAAAGTGGCTACGGAGACGGCGCAGCGGGTGGAGCACTAGGCCAAAAACCAGCCAATTTCCACGATTCGATCGTCAAAAAGCAGACCAACGGCGCACTGTTCTGGAAATTATCAAACGGGAAAGGCAATATGCCGCCGTTCCAGGATGTTTTTACTGCCGAACAACGCTGGCAGCTTGTTGCTTACCTGAGAAAATTATCCGTAACCGAATAACCCTTTCTGAATTAATAACCATGAAAAACCCCATGAGCCAGATCGCTAAAAATGGATTTTTAGCACTTTCGCTGTTATCCATACCACTGACAAATTTTGCGCAGGGAGGCAGGGACCAGCCTACACAGATCCCCCACGCACTACGCGACGACATTAAAGTCGAAGCTTATATGAAAGTAGAACCGGAAGCCGTGCGTTTGATAGTCAACCCGGTGAGCGGCGATATGTACTATACCAGTTTTGACGGAGGCGTTTTTCATATTGTAAACAAGGGAGGCCAACCCACCAGCGTACAGTTGCTAACCGCCGCCGACCACGGGATCACACGTTTGCAAGGTGCAGCATTCCATAAAAACACGCTCTTCCTTGCCGGAAATATCAACGTAAATAACAACAAAGGCAACAAGGGAAGAATGGTCCGTTATGAAATTTTACCGGACGATGCCAAGCCTGAAATGGCTGTCGTGTTTAATACCGTGGAGTACGGAGCCAACAAAACGACCTTTGACCATGGCTGGAATGCTTTGGAAATAAGTCCCGATGGTAAATACATCATCGTCAACTCGGGCGCCCGGACGGACCATGGCGAAGTGCAGGACAACGGCGGAATTTACCCAAATGCCCGCGACAAAGCCCTGACGACCAAAATATACCGCTTTCCGATCAATTCGAAGGATTTGTTACTGGTAGACGATACAGACAAATTAAAGGAGCAGGGTTACATTTTTGCCGAAGGAATCCGTAATGCCTATGACATGGCTTATGATAAAAAAGGGAACCTTTTCGCCGTTTCAAATTCAGGTGATTATGACCATCCCGAAGACATGTTCTGGATACGCAAAGGGCATCATTATGGTTTTCCGTGGGTGATGGGTGGCATTGACAATCCGCAGCAAAACCCTGACTGGCAGCCAAATCCTGAAACGGATCCGTTCCTGAGCAAGTTTGCTTTTGCGTGGTTAATGAAATATTTCCACAACGATCCTGAGTTCCCGAAACGCCCTGCAGGTGTAACTTTTACGCCAGCCGTTCAAAACCTGGGCCCGGACGCCAATGAATACCGTGACCGCAAAACCGGCATAGTGATGGACGGCGATACGACCGGCGTAACCGTTGGTACTTTTAATGCCCACTCCTCCCCTTTGGCTTTAATTTTTGACAAGGATCAGGCACTTTCAAAGGAATTTAAAGGCGACGGCTTTGTCATGCGTTATGCCGGAGGCGGTAAGGCCAGTTCGGCCAATCCGAACCCGCTGAGAAGACAAGGGAAGGATCTGCTTCATTTACGCATGATTTATGATAAAAAAACAGACAATTATAAAGTCAAAACAACCCGGATTGTCGATAACTTTACCAGCCCGACCGACGCCGTATTGATAGGCAATGACATGTACATCATTGAATACGGTGGTAAACAGGGCGGTACAAAATCAGGCGGTACGCTTTGGAAAATCACGTTGCCCGGCGATGCCAAGGCGCTGAAGAAAATGAAGAGAGTCTAATAAATCTTTAACAAAATTTCAACCAATTAGAAGATGAAAACGGAAAGAAGATCAATCCTTAAAAAATTATTCACATCCATCGCGGGTGTTGCAGGTTTGGGAACAGTTGCCAACGCGGCAGACAGCGCACCTGAAAAAGAGGTTGGAAATGTTACTACTTTGCAGGATGTACCGCTATTTTCAGGTCATACCAAATTCAATAATATGGTTTTCATTGCCGGAAAAGGTGCCCACTTTGAAGGTGATATTACCGCACATACCAAACACGTTTTGGACGAACTTGAAAAAGAACTGATCGCAGCGGGCTCTTCCATGAGCAAAGTTTTAAAATGCAGTGTTTTCCTTAATGACCTGAACGACTACAAAGCAATGAATGCGGCATACAAAGGACGTTTCGGCAATAAACCGCCCGTTCGTACGACGGTTGCAGTTTACGGAGGCGTACCAGGTAATTCCTTGGTTGAAATTGACTGCATCGCCTATATCTAGTCCATTCAATATTGGTCTATCAAAAGACAATCCCACTGAATTTCTGCCTTTTAGCTGATTCGGTGGGATTATCTTTTCGAAATTTTCAGTCATAAACTTTACCTTATTTTGAAATTACACAAACAAACAATATTATATTCTGGCAAATAATATTTTTTATGCCATAAATTTCATATTTCAATAATTTGACTGTTATTTTACAATAACTTATTGATTAATGTTCTTGGATAAAAAGCAACGCATCCTTTTAGAAAATGAAATTCTTCTGGATCTCTGGCAACAATCAAAAGCCGGAGACAATGTTGCTTTCTGCCACCTTGCTGATAAACTTTACCGCACGCTTTTCAACTACGCCACCAGTTTTACCACAGACCGCGAATATATAAAAGACGCGATTCAGGAACTGTTAATCCATATCTGGGAAAAACGTCAGACGATTAATATTCAGTTTGTTACCATTTATTTTCTCAAATCTCTCCGCAACCAGCTTTTACAGGAGTTCCGTCGTAACAAGCGTCCGTTTTTGGATATTGATGAAATTGAAGAGATAACCGACAGCCAAACGATAGAGACAGAAATTGAAGAAAGCGAGGCGTATTCCGAAAGCCAGCGCAGGGTAAAAAATGCAATCAATGAACTTCCGAAACGCCAGAAAGAGGCCATATTTCTGAAATTTTATGAGGGTTTGGAAAATGAGCAGATCGCAGATTTAATGCACGTCAACAGACAGTCTGTTGCCAATTTACTGTTCAAAGCCATTTCTACGTTAAAAAGCCAGATACCATTTATAAGCCACTGGATACTAATTATTTACACACTTATTTATTAAGCGAAACCTCCCGATCGCTCACTACGAACCCGTAGTTTATTCCACTCTTTTAAAAAAAATCAAAAAATAATTTTACAAAAGAGAGTATTAGCCAATGATTTCTACATCCTTTATCTGAATACGCAATACTACCGTCTGACTTACGATGCAAGATTACAGAAATATACAACCTGAAGAACTAGCTGTTGACCATTCCTTCCGTCTTTGGAAACTATCCAATGATACGGATGCAGGCAATTTCTGGACAAACTGGTTATCTGAAAATCCAGACAAACAAGACACGATCGATAAGGCCAGCCATTTACTGGACACCGTATTTCAGGCGTTCGATAAAGTTAGCGACAACGAGGTGCGTGATGAAGTAGATCGCCTGTCGGTTTCTTTGGAACAACACGTAGAAAATGCGTCTGCAAAGCGATTGGTTTTCCGCCCGGAATGGTATCGGGCAGCCGCTTCCATTCTGTTTATTCTGGGTCTTGGCTGGTGGCTGACCAACAAATATGCTCCGACCAAACAAAATAATCCTTTATATAACCAGATTATCAGCCAGCTTAAAGAACCGCTTTTAAAGGTCGGTAATGATACCGATCACCCGAAACTGGTTTCTTTACAGGACGGAAGTACAGTCTTGCTGCAACCTAAAAGCAGCATCAGCTATCCGAAGTCCTTTACAAGTACAAAAAGAGAGGTATTTCTTTCCGGGGAGGCTTTCTTTGAAGTTGCTAAAAACCCGGAGCAACCCTTTTACGTTTACGCCAATAATCTGGTGACCAAAGTATTAGGCACAAGCTTCATTATCAGCGCCTTTGACACCGATAAAGATGTGAAGGTCGTTGTTAAAACAGGGAAAGTTTCAGTTTTTGCCCTGACGGGCGAGAATCTGGAAACACAACAGGCTGATAATAAAATTGGCGGCATGATACTCACGCCTAATCAGCAGATTGTTTTTTCACCGAAAGATCTCCGCCTGACCAGAAGTCTCATCGCCGATCCGGCACTTCTTGACTTACCGATACAAAAGCAGTCATTTAACTTCAAGGGTACACCGATCAAGGATGTTTTCACCGCCCTTGAAAATTCATATGGTGTCAAAATTTTATTCGACGCAGAGATCATGAAAAATTGCTATCTGACCGCTTCATTATCAGACGAGCCTCTTTTTGAAAAAGTAGACCTGATTTGCCGTACCATTAACGCACAGTATGAACAACTTGACGCAAGTATTATCATTTACAGCAAAGGCTGCTCCTATCAAAATGAGTAAATAATCTTTAAAAAGGCTAAATCCAGTCGCTTTCACCAAAAAACACACAAGCGCGGTATTAAAAAAGCATTACCGATTTCAGAAATAAACGGGCATTCCCTGCAACCTAAACGATTATGAACGCTAAATGAAATTAAGCCTATGACAACAACCTTCGCCTGATTACGCTCCAAAAAAAACAGTCGATGATGCGCCAACATCACCGACCGCAGTCATCCCATTTGTAAGCTCATTACACCTTCCGCACTGCTGCGGATACCTGGGAATCATTTTGCCGAATCCATTTAACCCGACAAAAACAAAATTATGTCAAAATCAATACATTATCAACATGCTTTGCAGAAAATCATACGCATGAGTCTGTATCAAGCTTTATTAGCAGTGATCTTCACGACCTTCGTTCATGCCAACAGCGTGAACGGACAGCGTGTGCTTGATCAAAAAGTAACCTTACGTTTATCCAATGCCGAAATCGACAAAGTACTGGATAGAATAGAAAATGTTACGAAGGTTAAGTTCATGTATAACCCTCAAATCTTTAATAATCAAAAAGGTTCTTTCAAGTTCCAGGATGAGTCGTTGTCCGAGGTACTTGGAAAAATTCTATCGCCATATAACGTGACTTATGAAGTCGTCCAGGATCGCATCATTTTAAAGCGCGAACAAAGTACGACCGAAACAAAGCCTTCAATCAAGGAAGCGCCAAAAAAAAATATAACCGGAACAATAACCGATGAAACAGGCTTAGGACTCCCTGGGGTTAGTGTTTTGGTAAAAGGAACGCAACGCGGTACTTCCTCCAATGCGGATGGCAAGTATTCTCTTGAAATTCCTGATGGAGAACTGACCACCGCAGTTTTAACATTCAGCTTTGTTGGTTACACGTCGCAGGATGTACCCGTAGGCGGCAAATCGGAAATTTCCGTTCAGCTTGCTCCGGAAGCCAAAGCGCTTAATGAAGTGGTGGTAACGGCGCTTGGTATTTCCAAAGAGAAAAAAGCATTGGCTTATGCCGTGACCGAAGTAAAAGGCAGCGAATTTACACAAGCACGTGAAAACAACGTGGCAAACGCCCTTACCGGTAAAATTGCCGGTGTTAATGCCACGGGGATGTCAACAGGTCCGGGCGGATCAAGCCGTATTATCATTCGTGGTAACGGCTCTCTGAGCGGAAACAACCAGCCTTTATACGTGATCAACGGTATGCCGATGGACAACAGCGTACCGGGTGGTGGTAACGCTTCCAACGGGGAAGGTAACAACACCGACCGTGGTGATGGTATCGGAGGGATTAACCCTGACGACATCGAATCGATCAGCGTTTTGAAAGGTGGCCCGGCAGCGGCTTTGTACGGTGCACGTGCCTCCAACGGTGTCATTTTGATCACAACTAAAAAAGGACGTGCGCAAAAAGGTATCGGAGTTGAAGTAAACAGCAATTTCACAACAGACAATTTATCGATCATTCCTGACTGGCAGTATGAATATGGCCAAGGTTTGGATGGCGTAAAACCAACCACACTGGATCAGGCTAAAAGTACAGGTCGTTTGTCTTATGGAGCGAAAATGGACGGTTCACAGGTCATACAGGTAGATGGCAAAATGCACGCGTATTCGCCTCAGAAAGATAACCTGAAAAACTTTTACAGAACGGGTACAAACTATATTAACTCAGTAGCTTTTACGGGTGGTAATGAAGTTGTCAATTTTCGTTTCGGTTTAAATAATACAAAATCAAATGCCATTGTACCGAATTCGGATTTTACAAGACGCATTGCCAACTTAAACGTCAATGCCAATCTTGGCAAAAAACTAAGTATCGAAACGGTTGTTCAGTACAATATTGAAGAAGGTCACAACCGCCCGAAAGTTGGATACGCCGATTATAACCCGCACTGGGCAACGTATTTGATTGCCAACACCGTTGACATCAGAAGCCTGGCTCCTGGCTATGACGCGTCCGGAAATGAGATCCAGTGGAATCCGGTACCGGCTGCACCAAACCCTTACATGGTTGTTAATAAATTCAAAAACGATGACAAGAAAAATCGTTTCCTGGGTCAGGCTAATATCCGTTATGACATCCTAGATAATTTATTCGTAAAAGGTAGTGTAAGTCAGGATTACTATAATTTCAAATACGAATTCATTGTCCCTACAAACAATGCTTTTCAACCGTTAGGAACCTATGAATCAAGATCTACGACTTCTTCGGAAACCAACGGCATGTTAACGTTGAATTACAATACCAACTTCTTTGAAAATCTGAGTTTCTCTGCTATGGCAGGTGGTAACATGCAAAGAAGCATTTATGATGAAACAACCTACCGGGGAACGGAATTTACGATCCCGTATTTTTATAGTTTCACCAACCTGGCTACATCTACCACGACACCGTACTACGCAAAAACCGGTATCAATTCCTTATTTGGTTCGGTTGACGTAGGTTATAAAGGATTGGCTTACATCACCATGTCGGGACGTCAGGACTGGTTCTCTGTTTTGAATGCTGCAAGCAACAGCATTTTCTATCCTGCTGTGGGTGGTACTTTTATCCTTTCCGAAGCGTTCAAATTGCCATCTGCCGTGAGTTTTGCAAAACTTCGCGGTTCATGGGCACAGGTGGGTGGTGCAACGGTGGATCCCTATATCATTTACCAAAGCTATGCCATGGCACAGGGTGGTCACAATGGCCAGCCGGTTCAGCAGTTAAACTCATCATTGGTACCCAATCCAAATTTGAGACCTTTAACTTCAACGACTTACGAAGCGGGTCTTGAAGCAAGATTTTTACACAATCGTCTGGGACTTGATGTAACGCTTTACAATCGTAAGACAACGAACGATATTGTAAAAAGTGATATCGCAGCATCATCCGGCTACACGCAGGCGCTTCTGAATGTTGGTGAATTGAGCAACAAAGGGATTGAATTACTGATCACGGGTACGCCCCTTAAAAAAACCAACTTCACCTGGGATGTGAGCTACAACATGGCTTACAACAAAAGTGAGATCATCCAGTTAGCGGACAATTTGCCTACACTTACCGTAGGAACGGGTGTTGGTGGCGGTGTAATCAACAATAAAGTTGGCGGATCTTACGGCGAAGTTTGGGGTTTCAAGAAAAAAACAGACGATAAAGGTAACATCGTGTACAACACAGCCAGCGGTTATGCAGTACGTGGCGACCTTGAAAAACTTGGAAGAGGTATCCCGCCATTGACGATGGGTATCACCAATACTTTCAAGTATAAAAATTTCTCTTTGAACATTCTGGTGGATGGTAAGTTCGGAAGTATCGTTTACTCAAACATGTACCAGTACGCCTACCGTTTCGGCTTGCCAAAAGAAACCCTGCCCGGACGTGAAAATGGTTTAACTGTTACAGGTGTTACGCCTGAAGGAGCCCCATTCAGCAAAACCTGGAAAAAAGAGGAAATTGATACTTACTATGATAACGACAAGAATTACACGTCCATGTTCACTTTCAATAATGACTTTATCAAGCTTCGTCAGGTGATTTTGAGCTACAACCTACCTGTAAGTAAAATGTCATTCATGAAATTACAATCTGCTTCGGTTTCACTGGTTGGTCGTAACCTGCTGCTGCTTTATAAGGATAAGAAAAACAATTATTTCGATCCTGAATCCAGCTATACCAATGGTAATGCACAGGGACTTGAAGCATTTGGGGTACCAAGAACAAGAAGTCTTGGCCTGAACCTAACAGTGAAATTTTAATCATTAAAATATTTTAGTGAATATGAAAAAGTTTTTAAGATTACTATATCTGGCTCCCGCAGCCCTGCTCTTTGCCTCTTGCGACAACGGGTTTGAAGAAATGAACATCAACCCGAATGCCTCACTTGAAGTAGTTCCGGGCTTCCTGTTTACAAGAGCACAACTTTCGGCTGTCAGCAATAATTATACAGGCGCTGCCTATCTTACCATCGGTGGATCCATGCAGCATTTCGCAACTTATAAAGAGGTACCTGCGGCTGGAGATAAATATTTCAACTATACGTATTCTACCGGCAGCTGGGGAATGTACGGTGGTACAGATCAGACCACCCAGGGTGCAGTCATTGATATCGAACAAGTGATCGATGCGCTTTCCAAATCTGCCGATGATGTAAATAAACTTTCCTCATCACGTATCTGGAGAGCCTACATTTACCACAGGCTTACGGACCTGTACGGAGATATCCCATATTCTGATGCTGCCAAGGCACTTACGGATAAAAATTACACACCGAAGTATGATCAGCAATCGGCTATTTACGCGGATTTATTGAAGGAGCTTGAAGCATCCATCAATGCATTTGATGCCTCCAAAACTACTTTTGCGAAAGCTGATTTGATTTATGGAGGAGATATTACCAAATGGAAAAAATTCGGATATTCTCTGATGCTTCGTCTGGGGATGCGGCTTACACAGGTGGATCCGGCTATGGCCAAAACCTGGGTTCAGAAAGCTATTGCCGGAGGGGTTATTACGAGTGATTCCGACATTGCTACAATAGCCTACGTGGATGGTTCGGTTACAGCAAGCAGAAACTTTATTGCTACCGGTTTGATGAATTCCGACTATATCTCGCCGGGTGCAGATAATGTGGAAGGTGGTAAATTCGCCAAAACGTTGATTGATCATTTGAAAACGACCAAAGATCCTCGTTTGAATGTCATTTCAGTAGTTTGGACAAAAGCCTCTGCAAACGCTCCTTATGTTGCAGATACCGCTACGGCGCTTCAAAAAGGAATGCCGAATGCAGCTTTCAATTCCCGTCCTGCCGATTTCGACACGTATTCTGAGCCTAATCCGGCAACCATTTTGAAATACAATGCGCCATTACTGGTATTCACAAGTGCGGAAGTGCATTTGCTTTTAGCAGAAGCCTCGCTTCGTGGATGGTATACCGCCACAACTGCGGAAGCCGAATACAACAGCGCCGTCACTTCCGGCCTTAAGCAATGGACATTGTTCGGTACTGCAGGTGTAATTTCAGATGCCAAAATCAACGCATACCTCGCAGCCAATGCTTTCAAAACCGCCGGTACCGTTGATGAAAAAATGGAGCAGATCGGAACGCAGAAATGGGTAACGTTATTTTTGGAAGACGAATACGAAATTTTCTCCAACTGGAGACGTACCGGATATCCTAAGTTAACCCCAACAAATTATCCTGGTAACCTGACCGGAGGCAAAATCCCTACCAGATTCCAGATCCCTGATTCAGAAGGCACCTACAATAAGGATAACTTCATCGAAGCCAGAACCAGACAGGGAGGTACCAATGACCTTTCCAGTGTTGTGTGGTGGGATAAATAATGTCGCAAATTCATTTTTTTTCAAATAACAATAGCCGTATGAAAACAGAACGCAGATCGATCCTCAAAAAATTATTCGCCTCGGTAGCTGGTGTAACAGGTCTTGGCATCGCTTCTTCACAAGCAAAAGCTTTGGAGGCAGCACCTGAAAAGGAAGTTGGAAATGTTGTTAACCATCAGGATGTACCACTGTTTTCAGGGCATACCAAATTCAATAACATGGTTTTCATTGCCGGAAAAGGAGCCCATTTTGAAGGCGACATTACTGCGCACACCAAACATGTTTTGGATGAGTTAGAAAAAGAATTGATCGCCGCAGGTTCTTCCATGAGCAAAGTTTTAAAATGCAGCGTATTCCTTCATGACCTTAACGATTACAAGGCTATGAATGAAGCATACAAAGGTCGTTTCGGCAGCAAACCACCAGTTCGTACAACCGTTGCGGTGTATGGTGGCGTACCCGGAGATTCACTCGTTGAAATCGACTGCATCGCTTATATCTAGTAAAAAACAAATGTCACTGAGACTGGTCTCCCCGATCACTCAGTGACATTTTTATTCCTATCCCTAACCATTTCAGTGCCGTAATATCATGCTTAGCAGAAGAAAACTAATCAAACGTCTGTCGACCGTACCTCTTTTGGGTGGCCTGGTGGGGGGCGCAATTCCTTTTCAATCGGCCATCGCTTCAACGGGTCCGAAAGTACCGGCTCCAAGAGATTTATTTAAAGAATTAGGTGTGCGCACTTTCATCAATGCCGCCGGAACCCTTACCTACATGACCGGTTCGCTGATGCAGGATGAAGTACTTGAAACGATCAACTACGCATCGAAAGAATTTTGCATGCTTGACGAATTACAGGATAAGGTGGGTGAGAAAATCGCCAAACTTGTACATTCAGAAGCGGCTGTTGTTACTTCCGGCGCATTCTCGGCCATGACACTGGGCCTTGCCGGAATATTGACGGGTATGGACCTAAAAAAAGTGCAGCAACTGCCTCATCTGGAATACACCGGTATGAAGTCGGAGGTGATCTGCCAGAAAGGTCACGACATCGTTTACAACCATGCCTTGACCAACACGGGTTGCAAAATGGTGATGGTGGAAACGGTAGAAGAGCTTGAAAAAGCAATCAATGAAAGAACCGCTTTGATGCACTTTTTACATATCCAGTCGGATCAGGGAAAAATTATGCACGAAGAATGGGTTGCCATCGGTAAAAAACACAATATCCCTACTTCCATAGATATCGCTGCGGACGTACCACCGGTAGAAAACCTGTGGAAATTTAACGACATGGGTTTCAGCTTTGTAGTCGTTTCCGGCGGAAAGGCCATGCGCGGCCCGCAGAGTGCGGGATTATTAATGGGTAAAAAAGAAATTATTGCCGCTGCACGTCAGCATATGCCACCCCGCGGTTTCAATATCGGTCGCGGGATGAAGGTAAACAAAGAAGAAATTCTGGGCATGTATGTGGCTGTGGAAAAATTCATTAACCAGGACTACAACAAACTTTGGAAAAGCTGGGAAACCAGCGTAGCCCTGATTGAAAATGCAGTCAAAACAATTCCGGGCGTTTCTACGCAGGTTACCGTGAACCCTTTGGGAAATCACACACCGACTTTAAAAATCAGCTGGGATACTTCGAAAACAAAATTCGAAGGCAAAGATCTGATGGAAGCGATGCGAAAAGGAACGCCGTCTATCGAAGTTGGCGGTGGTGGAAAAGGTGGTGTCAACGTAACAGCCTGGATGCTTAAGCCCGGACAGGATAAAATTGTTGCTACAAGATTAAAAGAGGAACTTTCAAAAATATCCTGATTGATTAGATTAAGTAGCTGTTGGCCATAAGCGATTAGCTCAGTAACCAGATGATTAATAGATTATTATAAAAATTAATAATATAAACTATTTTTTTCCACTACTTAAGATCGGCAAACAGTGGTCATTAACTATTCCTAAATCCGTAATATGAAACGAATATTTTTATCCATTTGTATTCTGGCGGGCTGTTGCAGTATTTCCGCAAATGCCCAGAAATACAGCATCCTGATCAAAGGCGGTCACGTGATCGACCCAAAAAATAACATCAATGGCATCATGGACGTTGCGCTTAACGGCGACACGGTAAAAAGCGTGGCAAAAAACATTGATCCGAAACTTGCTGTTCAGGTGGTGAATGCCAAAGGGATGTATGTAACACCTGGGTTAATTGACATGCACTCCCACAACTTCTTCGGAACAAAAATGGACCAGACTTACAGCAATGGACCTAATGCGCTTCCGCCGGATGGCTTTACGCTGCGTACGGGGGTTACAACGGTGGTTGATGCGGGTTGTGCGGGCTGGAAATCTTTTGCCGACTTCAAAAAACAGACCATCGACATTTCAAAAACGCGTGTACTGTCGTTTTTGAACATTGTTGGAGAAGGTATGCGTGGCGGAACTTATGAGCAAAATATTGCGGATATGGACCCGGTTAATACGGCAAGAGTCGCCAAAGAAAACCCGGACTATGTTGTCGGTGTTAAATTGGCCCACTTTAACGGCCATGACTGGACGCCTACGGACAAGGCCGTTGAAGCCGGAAAACTGGCCAATATTCCTGTCATGATCGACTTTGGCGGAAGCACACCGGTACTCTCGATTGAAGAATTGTTTTTGCAGCATCTACGTCCCGGCGATATTTTCACCCATTGTTTTGGCCAGTTGGCAAGCCGCGAACCCATTCTGGATGTTAAGACGGGTAAAATAAAACCGTTCGTTTACGAAGCACGTAAAAAAGGAATCCTTTTTGATGTTGGTTATGGTGGGATCAGTTTTGCTTTTTCCCAGGCGATTCCGGCCGTTAAAAGCGGGTTTTATCCCAACACGATCAGCACGGATATTCACACCGGCAGTATGAACAACGCCATGAAAGATATGCTGAATGTCATGTCCAAGTTCCTTGCCATGGGAATGGACCTGCAAAGCGTTATCAAAGCGAGTACCTGGGCCCCGGCACAGGCCATTCACAGAGAACAGCTTGGCAGTTTAACCGTTGGAGGCCTTGCCGATGTAGCCGTGCTGCGTATGCTTAAAGGGAATTTCAGCATGAATGACACCGGCGTTTTTGGCTTCTTTGACTACACAGGAACGAAAATTACGGGAAAAGAAAAACTGGAATGCGAACTTACAATTCGCGCTGGAAAAGTGGTTTATGATTTAAATGGAATCACCACGCCGATCGTTTTATCAAAAAGAAATTAAAATAGATTTTAGTAAATCAGAGGGTAATTTGCCTTTATATTTTGGATTGCAAACCAATACAGTGATGTAAAAGGTATGCAGTCCAAATTTAGCTTGTCAGCCCTCAGTCATATCCAATCAACTTCATGAAATTTAAATTCATTGCTGCCGCAGCACTTTTATTCAGCTTAAGTTTTTCCCGCCAGTCGCAGGCCCAAACCATTTCAAAAGAAGAACTCACTTTCCTTACCTCGGAATGGAAAGGTGAAAGATTCCCTGACGGAAGGCCGAAAGTATCGGATGATCTTGTCCGCCGCGTTAAAAATATATCGATTGAAGAAGCCTGGGTGGTCCTTCAGAATGAAGGCTACAACTGTCAGTTTGATGGCAACTGGAAAATGATCCATACCGACGTAACTGTTTCAGGCCGCGCACTGACAGCCCAGTTTATGCCTTCGCGACCTGATCTTGAAAAAAATATTAAAGAACGAGGTAACAAAAACGGGCGTTCGGGAAACACCAATTCCTGGCCGATCGAAATGTTATCCAAAGGGGACGTTTATGTAGCGGACGGTTTTGGGAAAATTGCCAGCGGAACATTGATCGGCGATAATCTAGGCAATTCAATTTTCTCTAAAACAGGGAATGGAGTTGTTTTTGATGCCTCTGCACGTGATTTAGACGGACTTTCCCAAATTCAAGGCTTCAATGCTTTTGTAAGAGATTGGGATCCTTCCTATTTGAAAGACGTCGTACTAACGGGTTTAAACACGCCAATCCGCATTGGAAGAGCGGTGGTGTTGCCTGGAGATCTCGTTTTGGCAAAAAGAGAAGGGGTTATTTTTATACCATCACATATGGCTGAAAAAGTTATTCTAACCGCTGAATTTTTAACTATCCGGGACAAGTTCGCCATACAGATGCTGAAAGAGGGAAAATATGCGCCCGGCCAGATTGACAGCCAATGGTCCGATACTCTGAAAGAGGACTTTCTTAAATGGCTGGATAAAAATCCAAAGGAGCTTCCGATGAAACGTTCTGATTTGGACGAATACATGAAAAAAAGAACCTGGTAAATAAATCTGGGAAGAAAAGCGGAAGTATCATTTCCATTTTTCTTCCTAAAAATGCATCCGTTTTGAAATTGCATAATTAACATATTTTTATGAACATTTATAAGCTTTTATCTGGTATTGCTATATTGTGCCTGGTTGTCGCGCTCTATCTCGTCATGACCGGGAGTCTCGCAGAGGCCGGTCCATTCTTCATAGGTTTCTTTCTTGCTTTGGCGATCAGTTTTAGAGGTTCGGAAACACTCAAAGGATTCACCTATACAACAATAATTTTTGCAGCGGTTACCACGGCGTTGTGCTATCCTCAATATTTCCAGGAATTTAACGGGTTTAAATTTGCCGTTTTAATTACCCCGCTCATCCAGCTCATCATGTTTGGTATGGGAACTTCTATGAGTTTTGATGACTTCGTCGGTGTGGTTAGAATGCCGAGAGGTGTTTTTATAGGGGTATTCAGCCACTTTTTAATTATGCCGCTTTTAGGATTTACCCTGGCCAGCGTCAGCGGTTTTCCAGCTGAAATTGCTGCCGGTATCATCCTGATCGGGTGTTCGCCAAACGGCATGGCTTCGAACGTGATCTCTTATCTGGCGAAAGCAAATCTTGCACTTTCGATTACCATTACGGCCATTTCTACAATGCTTGCCCCTATTATGACGCCTATGTTGATGAAACTTTATGCCGGTGCTTTTGTAGAAATTGATATGCTTCACATGATGTGGGATATCGTCAAAATGGTGATTTTACCGATCGGAGCAGGATTAATTTTCAACAAATTATTCACCGGAAAAGCAAAATGGCTGGACGATGCCATGCCGCTGGTTTCGATGTCGGGTATTGCTTTTATTATCGTAATCATTACAGCCGCCGGTAGAGACAGCCTGCTGACGATCGGCCCAACACTAATTTTATTGGTATTGATCCATAATCTTCTAGGTTACACGCTGGGTTACTGGTCGGGCAGATTGTTCAAAATGAATGAGCGCGATTGCCGCACCATTGCCATCGAAGTTGGTATGCAAAATGGCGGTCTTGCGTCAGGCATCGCCAAAGAAATGGGAAAAATGGCCACCGTAGGACTTGCGCCGGCGGTTTTCGGCCCCCTGATGAATATTACCGGATCAATCCTGGCATCCTACTGGCACCGTAAACCAACCGGAGACGAGGCTACCTACGTTGAAACGGGCAGAGCCCATTAACAAAAAAACATGCAAGTTATGACGCCCAAGCCCTGAAAGGGCGTCATAACTTAGCATCGGGCAACGCCCGATGACTCTCGCCCGGTGAATCCGATCACGGATGGATATGATCTCGATGGTGAGTAGATTATTCCTCAGCCAATATCAATTGCATGAAGACAAGATCAAGCCATTGGTCGAATTTAAAGCCTACCTCCCGGAGATAACCCTTATCTACAAAGCCATATTTTTTGTGAAATTCGATACTTCCTCGGTTTGCAGCGTCAATGCCGGCGATCATCGTATGAAGCCCTGACTCTTTCGCACGCTGGATCAAACTTCCCAGCAGCTTACCGCCCACGCCCAGTCCCCTTGACTTCTCGTCAAGATAAATGGAATGCTCCACACTGAATTTGTATCCTATTTTTGGACGAAAGATACTATACGAACCATAACCAACGACCCCACCCTCGAATTCTGCCACAATAACAGGCATTCCATCGTTAACCATTTTCTCGAACCAGGCTGTTTGTTCTTCCAGCGTCCGGACCTCGTAATCATAAATGGCGGTAGAAGTAAGAATGGCATGATTGATTATTTCCAGTATCACGGGGAGATCCCGCGGAGCAGCATTTCTGATAATAAGATCCATTAAAACCTGATTCAATTTGTGGTGTTTATTTGATTAGGCCAAAGTTACCTGATTATTAGCAAAAATTTCACAGTTTATCTTACCGCTAAAAGCTGGTTTGATTTATTTTTTTTGGAAACTCCATTTTTCCCAATAGCTTTACGGAAACTTTAGGGGTGTCCCGTATGCGGACTGAGATAATACCCTTTGAACCTGATGCAGTTAGTACTGCCGATAGGGAAAAGTAAGAGATACTGCTCTTGTATCTTAATGAATCTTTCGCAAGGTCCATTCCTGAAGTTTTATTACAAAACACGATTCAGAATGGAAATCAGCATCAACCAGCAACGCACAGAAATTCCCGAACATGCTTCGGTTGAAGAACTTGTGTCCACTTTTTTTTCAAATGCTACAAAAGGAATTGCCGTTGCAGTCAACCAGGCTATTATTCCCAAGTCCGAATGGCCGGTTCGCCTGCTTAACCCTGACGATAAAGTCACCCTGATCAAAGCCACACAAGGCGGCTGATCCTCAAAATATTTCACTCCGAATTATCTGTCACATCGCTGTTTCCGATCAGGCCCTAACGTCCGTCGCTGACAGTCAAACCTTATCATCATGAAAATCGAAAAAACGCCCAACACGGAAGTAATTACCCGTACACCTTTTCCTAATTCAAAAAAGATCTACGTCAAAGGCCAGATCCACGATATCTCGGTTGCTATGCGGGAAATATCGCTGACCGACACGAAAGTACACGGAAGAGCAGGATTAACCGAAAAAAATCCAGCCGTTACCGTTTATGACACCAGCGGCCCGTTTACCGATCCCAATATCGAAATCGATATAAAAAAAGGTCTCGAACCGCTAAGAACCTCCTGGATTTTGAACCGCGGAGATGTTGAACAACTCGATACGATTTCTTCTGAATATGGTACAAAAAGGAAGAATGACGCAAGTCTGGATTCTTTGCGTTTTGCACACATCAGCAAACCTTTTCGCGCCAAATCCGGTCAGAACGTTTCGCAGTTACATTATGCCAAAAAGGGAATCATAACGACAGAAATGGAATATATCGCAATCCGTGAAAACCAGCGGATTGAAGAGCAAATTAAGGAACTGAATGGCAAAGCAGCCCCGCTGGCACATCAGCATGGTGGTCACAGCTTTGGTGCCAATACGCCCAAAAATTTCATCACACCTGAGTTTGTCCGCTCGGAAGTAGCGGCAGGACGGGCCGTAATCCCCGTAAACATCAATCACCCCGAGAGTGAACCGATGATTATTGGCCGGAATTTCCTCGTAAAAATTAATGCAAACATTGGTAATTCAGCAGTTTCATCCAGCATTGAAGAAGAAGTTGAAAAGGCTGTGTGGGCCTGCCGATGGGGTGCTGATACGATCATGGACCTTTCCACGGGGAAAAATATTCATGAGACCCGCGAGTGGATTATCCGTAATTCACCGGTTCCGATCGGCACCGTCCCGATATACCAGGCGCTCGAAAAAGTAAATGGCAAAGCAGAAGACCTGACCTGGGAATTGTTCCGCGACACCTTAATTGAGCAAGCCGAACAAGGCGTCGATTATTTTACCATCCATGCTGGTGTTTTGTTAAGATATATTCCACTTACGGCAAAACGCATTACCGGAATTGTTTCCAGAGGTGGTTCCATTATGGCAAAATGGTGTCTGGCGCATCACAAAGAGAATTTCCTGTACACGCATTTTGAAGAAATTTGCGAGATTATGAAGGCTTATGATGTCGCTTTTTCGCTGGGTGACGGATTGCGTCCAGGTTGTATCGCCGATGCCAACGACGCTGCACAATTCTCAGAGCTTGAAACCTTGGGAGAATTAACCAAGATTGCCTGGAAACATGACGTGCAAACGATCATCGAAGGCCCTGGTCACGTCCCCATGCACCTGATTAAAGAGAACATGGAAAAGCAACTGGAACATTGTCAGGAAGCGCCATTTTACACACTGGGACCATTAACAACGGATATCGCGCCGGGTTACGACCACATTACCTCCGCCATCGGAGCCGCTATGATCGGCTGGTTTGGGACGGCCATGCTTTGTTATGTTACCCCTAAGGAACATTTAGGTTTGCCCAACAAAAAAGATGTAAAAGATGGCGTAATCACCTATAAAATCGCAGCACATGCGGCTGACCTTGCCAAAGGGCATCCGGGCGCACAATACCGCGACAATGCTTTAAGCAAAGCGCGCTTTGAATTCCGGTGGGAAGACCAGTTTAACCTTTCGCTTGACCCGGATACAGCCAAAGAATTCCACGATGAAACCCTTCCGGCAGAAGGAGCCAAAATTGCACATTTCTGCTCGATGTGCGGACCTAATTTCTGCTCGATGAAAATCACGCAGGATGTACGCGACTACGCCGAAGAAAATGGTTTGATGGAAGAAGTTGTACTCGAAGAAGGCATGCAGGAAAAGGCTCGTGAATTCGCAAACAAAGGAAGCGAGATCTATCTGTAATGAAATTATTAGTCCTATCCGATCCTGAATTCATCCCTGACGAGGCTGAGCTTATCAACAGCCTTTTCAGGGAAGGATTGGTGTGTTTGCACATACGTAAACCGGCAAGCAGCCCAAAGTGGCTGAAAGAGTTGCTACTGAAAATCGAAACTGATTTTATTGACAGAATAGCGATGCACCAGCATCACCATCTGGCTCACGAGTTTGGTATAAAAAGACTTCATTTTACAGAAAAAGACAGAAAACTGGCTTCGCCCGAAAATTTGGAAAATTTAAAATCCGAAGGGTACCTGTTAAGTACTTCGATCCATGAATTAGCCGAAATATCAAAGCTGTCTAAAGTGTTCAGTTATACATTTTTCGGCCCCGTGTTTGACAGCATTTCAAAAACAGGCTATAAAAGTGCTTTACGGGCAGACTTTTTTCTTCGTGCAGAAACAAAGAAAATCCCCATCATAGCGCTCGGTGGAATCGATATTACAAATCTGGAAAAAGTGAAGACAATGAATTTTGACGGTGCAGCAGTTTTAGGCACCTTATGGAAAGACCCAAAATCAGTCCCCGAAAAATTCATAAAACTAATAGAATCAAATAACGAACAGCCCCAAAGGGGCGACATATCTCAACCCAGGGTGCAACCCTGGGAGGGAATCCGTACCAACCATGATCGATAAATTACAATTCATATCCAACCAAACTAGAGACACCTCGCATCTGGAAAGTATCAAGCTTGCGCTGGATGCCGGATGCCGCTGGATACAGTTGCGAATGAAAAATGAGTTACCTGAAACTGTTTTAAAGACGGCATTTGAAGCCAAAATACTCACTGACAACTACCAGGCAAAACTCGTCATCAACGATTTTCCAGCTGTCGCCAAACAGGTCGGAGCCTACGGTTTGCATCTTGGCTTAAACGATATGCCTATACCCGACGCCAGAAAAATAGTTGGTAATGAGATGATCATCGGAGGCACTGCCAACACCTTGGAAGATATTCTCAACCGTATTAACGAAGGCGCGGATTACGTTGGTCTGGGGCCATTCCGGTTTACCGCAACGAAACAAAACCTGAGTCCGATCGTCGGGCTGGAAGGGTATCGTTTTTTATTAAGCACCTTAAAAGAGCTGGGTTATTCCATCCCCGTGATCGCCATCGGCGGAATTAATACCGAAGATATTGCCCCCATACTGCAAACCGGAATTCATGGCGTGGCCATGTCCGGATCGATTATTGGCGCATCAAACAGAAAAGAGCTGGTTCAAAAAATTAATGAAATTCTATGTTAAAAATAGCCGATAAAGAATTCTCCTCCCGCCTGTTTACGGGCACCGGAAAATTCAGTTCTTCCCAATTAATGGAGGATGCACTGGTTGCTTCCGCGTCCGAGCTCGTCACCGTTGCCTTGCGGCGCGTCGACGTTACGAGCCAGGAAGATGATATTCTTTTACATCTGAAACACCCGAAAATCAATTTATTACCCAATACATCCGGCGTCAGAAATGCCAAAGAAGCTGTTTTTGCGGCACAATTGGCAAGAGAAGCACTCGAAACAAACTGGATCAAACTGGAAATCCACCCCGATCCCAAATACCTGATGCCAGATCCGATAGAAACGCTGCGAGCGACGGAAGAGCTGGCAAAACTGGGTTTCGTGATCTTACCTTACATCCACGCCGACCCGGTTTTATGCAAGCGCCTGGAAAATGCCGGGGCCTCCGCGGTAATGCCGCTTGGCTCGCCGATCGGAAGCAATAAAGGTTTAAAAACGCTTGATTTCCTGGAAATTATCATTGAACAAAGTAAAATTCCCGTGATTGTCGATGCCGGGATCGGGTCCCCTTCTCATGCGGCTCAGGCCATGGAGATCGGTGCTGATGCCGTTTTGGTCAATACCGCCATTGCCGTTGCCGGAGATCCCGTGCAAATGGCGATTGCTTTTAAACTTGCCGTCGAGGCCGGGCGCATGGCTTATCATGCCAGACTTGCCAAACAGGGAAATTTTGCCGTAGCCAGCAGTCCATTAACAGCCTTTTTAGATGATGAGTTTTAAAGATTTATTCGAGTCATACAGCTGGGATCAGGTCAAGGAGAGCATTTATTCCAAGACCAAAACGGATGTAGAAAACGCGCTGAATACTTCCAAAAGAACGCTGGAAGATTTCAAAGCATTGATCTCCCCCGTTGCGGCCGGTTATCTCGAACCCATGGCACAACTGAGCCAGAAGCTGACGCAAAAACGTTTCGGCAAAACCATTCAGTTATATATTCCGCTGTATCTTTCCAACGAATGCACCAATATCTGCACCTACTGCGGGTTTAGTCTGGATAATAAAGTGCGAAGAAAAACACTGACCGAAGAAGAAATTTTACGTGAAGTAGCGGTCATTAAAAGCCTTGGTTACGAACATGTCCTTTTGGTTACCGGGGAAGCCAATCAAACCGTCCACGTCGAATATTTCAAAAAGGTATTGCAATTGATCAGACCGTATTTTGCCCAGGTTTCCATGGAAGTGCAGCCTCTGGACACCGAAGAATATACAGAACTGATCCCGCTTGGGCTGACCTCCGTGCTGATTTATCAGGAAACGTATCACAAAGAAGATTATAAAAAGCACCATCCTAAAGGAAAAAAAGCTAACTTTAATTATCGTCTGGAAACGCCCGACAGGCTTGGGCAGGCGGGTATTCACAAAATGGGTTTGGGTGTGCTGATCGGTTTGGAAGATTGGCGAACAGACAGTTTTTTTACGGCGCTACACTTAAATTATCTTGAAAAAACCTATTGGCAAACCCGTTACAGCCTGTCTTTTCCTCGTCTCCGCCCCTTTTCGGGTGGTTTGGAACCCAAAGTTGAAATGAATGACCGCGAACTGGTGCAACTCATTTGTGCCTATCGTTTGTTTAATGAGGAAGTGGAGATATCGCTGTCTACGCGTGAATCGGAAAAGTTCAGGAACCATTGCGTGCAGCTTGGGATTACGTCCATCAGTGCTGGTTCCAAAACCAATCCGGGGGGATATGCGGTAGAGCCCGAATCATTGGAGCAATTTGAGATTTCCGACGAGCGTAGTCCGAAGGTCATTGCGGAAATGATTAAAAGTAAAGGATATGAACCGGTTTGGAAAGACTGGGACCGCGTGATGCAATGTTGAATGCGCGAATGACAGCATGTGCAGCCAGCAACATCAGGCCATTAACCTTGCCGCAAAGCGGCCAAATATTTGTAGAAAGCTGATATTGTTAACGAAGATATAAAGGTGCAGCGCACCGAAATAAATTACAGTGGAATCATCAGAACGAAAAAGATACAGTCGTCAGATCATCCTGTCCGAAATGGGTTTGACCGGACAAGAAAAACTCAAGGCGGCAAAGGTGCTTGTCATTGGCGCCGGTGGTTTAGGTTGTCCGGTGTTGCAATATCTGACTGCGGCCGGTGTCGGGACGATCGGTGTGATCGACAATGATACCGTGGACATCACCAATCTTCACCGCCAGATTCTGTACGCTGCGGCCGATGTAGGAAAGTGTAAAGCGGAAACGGCCGTTGCCAAACTATCCGCCATGAATCCTTTCGTTAATCTGATAGCGATTCCGGTCCGTCTTGATGAAGAAAATGCGACAGAAATAATCTCCGGTTATGATATCGTGATCGACGGATCAGACAATTTCCCGACACGATATCTTGCTAATGACATGTGTGTTGCTTTAAACAAACCGCTTGTTTTCGGTTCCATACTGCGTTTTGAAGGTCAGGTGTCTGTTTTTAATTATAATAATGGCCCAACCTACCGCTGTCTTTTCCCGGAAGCGGAAGAAGGCGATAACTGTGAAGTTGCGGGCGTTATCGGAATTTTACCGGGTATCATCGGTACCTACATGGCCAATGAGGCAATTAAAATCATTTGTGGCATAGGCGAAATTTTGTCTGGAAAACTGCTTGTTATCAGTGCACTCAACAACACCATAAACATTTTCAACTTTTCAAGATCCGCTGATTTCCCTGCACCTGCACAAACGGCCATTGCAGCAGTGACTAATAAAATTCCGGAAAAAGACGCTCATGAGATCCTGATGGATGATCTTGAAAATTTGCTGGAATCCGAACCGGACAAAATTCAGCTCATAGACGTCCGGGAAGAATATGAATTTGAGGAAGATTTCATCGGCGGCATCAACATTCCGCTGCCCGATCTTCCGGAAAACCTAAACCAAATGTCTCCCGACAAAACAGTCGTTTTTTACTGTCAAAGTGGAAAACGCAGTAAACTGGCTGCCGATCTATTAACGCGAAGCGGATTTACCGGGCAGAGTTTATGGGCAAAAAAAGCATAAGTTGTTGTGCAAATCTATTTTTACCATGACTTTAACTTAATTTTGAATAGCTAAAAACGAGGTTAAAGTCATGCAGCTTTCTCCATCTCCGATTCTCGCCGATGTTATCAAACATTTTCTGATTCTTGAAAGTAATTTCAGTGCCGGAACCTGTCACCGCATGTTTTCAGATGGAAACACGGGAATCGTATTTAATTTCAGCGATCCGTTATTACATCAGGAAGCAGGTAGTAAAAAAAACGCGGTACTTCCCCAAAGCTTTGTTTATGGCCAGCTTGATGCTTATCAGAATATTATTGCAAAGGGTAAATTCGGCCTGATAATCGCGGTATTTCATCCCTACGGCTCCTCCGCCTTTCTAAAACTTCCCGCTACCGAATTAAAAAATGAGATCATCGACTCAGGTTGCTTTTTCGGAAACAAAACCGATCTGCTCCTTGAAAAAATACAGGAACGGGGTGACATATACAGCCGGATCAAAGTCGTTGAAAATTTTCTCATAGTCAACAGAAAAACGCAACATTACTCAGGAACCATTGCGACAGAGGCCGTGAGACTTATTCACCTACATCATGGAAATTTACCGATAAACTCGCTTCTATCCAATTTACAAATTAGTGAGCGACAACTGCAAAGAACATTTGAAGAACACATCGGAATTTCACCCAAACGTTATTCAGGCTTAACCAGAATCCAGTTTTTTCTCAAACTACTAAGGAACCGGCCTTTGGAAACTTCGTTAACCTCGCTGGGTTATGATTCCGGATTTTATGATCAGGCGCACTTAATCCGCGAACTAAAAAATATCTCCGGTATTACGCCCAAACAATACATTTCCCAAAATCCGCCTTTGGCTGCCAATCTGGTTCCGATAACACCGGTTAAGTAGCTATTAAACCTGCGTCGGATTTGTACAATTTTTCTGGCCCCGATTCTCTTACTTTTGAATCATCAAATGACAAAAGCTATGAAGAACATTAAAATTGCAACAGCCCAGTTCGAAAACCGGAGCGCTGACAAAGCCTATAACCTTCAAATGATTGATCAGCTCGCGCAGCAGGCAGCCAGCAAAGGTGCCAAAGTTATCGCCTTTCACGAGTGCTCCGTAACGGGTTACACGTTCGCGCGGCACTTATCGCGGGAACAACTTTTGGCTGTCGCTGAATTTATTCCGGATGGTCCAAGTATAACAAAACTTGCGGCAATAGCCCGAAAACATCAGATCGTTATCCTGGCAGGTTTGTTTGAAAAGGATTTGGATGATAAAATTTACAAAGCCTATGCTTGCGTAGATGAAAACGGTCTGGTTGCCAAATTTCGCAAACTTCATCCGTTCATCAATCCGCACCTGACGCCAGGAAATGAATATGTCGTTTTTGACCTTTTTGGATGGAAATGCGGCATACTGATCTGCTATGATAACAACATTATTGAAAATGTGAGAGCAACCAAATTACTAGGAGCCGATATCATTTTTATGCCGCACGTCACTATGTGCACACCTTCCACAAGGCCGGGTGCGGGGTTTGTAGATCCTGCATTATGGCAAAACCGGGAAACCGATCCCACTTCTCTTCGTCAGGAATTTGATGGTGCTAAAGGACGCGACTGGCTGATGAAATGGCTCCCGGCCCGTGCCTACGATAACGCGATTTACGCCATTTTTTCAAATCCGATCGGGATGGATGATGATCAGTTAAAAAATGGCTGCTCCATGATCCTGGACCCCTACGGAGATGTTATCGCGGAATGCCGTGAGCTGGACAACGCCATCGCCATCGCAACCCTGACACCGGAAAAACTGGAAAGAGCCGGCGGTTCCCGATATATCAAAGCCCGTCGTCCGGATTTGTACAGAGACATTATTGGGCAGGATCATAACCCGGTCCAGAAAGTAGTGTGGCTGGAAAAATAACAGGATTTAAAACGTGCCTGGTGACGGTTTCAAAAACCAGGCACTACCCTTTTCCAGCCACTTTTCACCAAACACACAGCACTTCCGGCACAACAGATAAGGAACTAATTTTCAATTAATTTACTCTATTAATTTGGTAGATTTAATGGTTTTAGTAGCTTTGCAAACTGACTCTACAAATACTGAATATTAATAGGAAAAGTAATGTTACAAAAAGTTCTCTCCTTAAAGCTTCCAACACGGCCTGTCTGGTACATTTTACCAATCAGTGTATTCATTCTGTTTATCGGTTTTTTGTTTTTAAACGGCACTTTATCCGTTACTGAAACCAGCATTGAAACGTTTCTGGCGAGTGATTTCGCGTTGTATCTTTTGGTTGGACTGGCCGCTCAGGTCGTCGACGGTGCGCTTGGCATGGCTTATGGCGTAACATCCACCTCATTTTTATTAAGTCTTGGCGTAACACCGGCCGTCAGCAGCGCCAGCGTTCACGTGGCTGAAATGTTCACGACCGGCGCCTCAGCGATATCGCATTTCCGATTTAAAAATATCAATAAAAAACTTTTCAAAGGACTTTTGATTCCCGGTGTGTTAGGAGCTATAACAGGCGCTTACCTGCTTTCGGACGTGATTGACGGCAATGTGATCAAACCTTACATTGCTTTTTACATGCTGATCCTCGGCGTGATTATCGTCCGTAAAGCCATTCAAAAGAATTTTGTAAAAAATAAAACAAAACGTATCGGTCTTTTGGCTGCTACGGGCGGATTTATGGATTCTATCGGCGGCGGCGGCTGGGGACCTATCGTCACTTCCACACTGCTTGGCCAGGGCCGCGACCCACGCTATACGATCGGCTCTGTTAATGCGGCCGAATTTGTTGTAACGTTTGCCAGCGGTATTACTTTCCTTATTTTTCATGGCGTAAACAGCTGGCAGGTCGTTCTCGGACTGATCGTCGGTGGTGTGATAGCCGCTCCTTTTGGTGCGCTGGTTGTGGGGAAAATAAAACGCAAACCTTTGATGTTAATGGTTGGTATTCTGGTCATTGGCCTAAGTCTTCGTACCATTATCCTCAGCATACTCTAAAAATACCACGCTGCGCAATCTGCTTTTGCTGATTGCAGCCTGCACTTTCTTCGATGATTTTGCCTGCGCCTTTATCAAAAATCCTTAGCTTTGCAAAAACCCGTTTCCTGCGTTATGCTGACTGATTTTGGTTATATATTACTGTTCATTATTGCCGCTCTTGCACTGATCGGAGTCGTACTTACCGTTGCTAAGTTTTTACGTCCTGACAGACCCAACGAAGAAAAACTTACCACATACGAGTCGGGAGAAGATCCGCTTGGCAATGCCAATGTGCAGTTCAACGTACGTTTTTATGTTGTGGCGCTGATTTTTGTTTTGTTTGAAGTTGAACTTTTATTTCTTTTTCCCTGGGCTGTCGTTTTTGGAAATGAAGACCTTATCGAACAGACAAACGGCCAATGGGGCTGGTTTGCGATGGCAGAAATGACCGTTTTTGTGGCAATACTGGTTCTTGGACTGGCATACGCATGGGTGAAAGGGTACCTAGATTGGGTGCGCCCGCAACCCCAGATCCCGGAAGTAAAATCGCCTGTTCCTATTGATTTGTACAAACAGGTGAATGAAAAATATAAAAAGATCTGATTTTAAAAATTTCATATAACCAAAACGACTTCCCGAAAAGGAAGTCGTTTTGGTTATAAAGCTTGATCAATGCATTCTTCCCCACATCCGGTGCTTGCTTTTTGGAAAGAAAACCAGCCCGATCTGCGCATACAACTGATTGGGCTTAAACGATGGCAGATCCGTTACTTTTACATCATCGCCCCGCCATCTGTCTGACCGGATAATCGGCAGATGATAGGTAACTTTGCTGCTGATATAAACCTTGTCGTAAACTTTTGGGAATAAATTCATTTTATAATCCACGCCTATGCCGGCATGTAAATTAAAACTCGCCGCATGCAGCTTCACAGCACTATAGGCATTCGGGTTTTGATTTACCTGACCAAAAGTCGCAGTCTGATTACTTTTGACCCGCAACTGATACAACATCAGATCCCAGCCAATCGGAATCAGCACATTCCAGTGAGAAGAATTTACAAATTTAGGACTGGCATCCGCGCCGATCCCGATTCCCCAAAACTTGCCACGGCGGACATTTTCATCATCATTAAATTTCGTGCTGTTCATCAGAATAAGCCTGCTTTCCGCAAAAAAACGTTCCGTTTCCATCCTTTTGGCCAGCACGACCGAGGCCATAAGACTTTCAAAAGGTTTGATATTCTGCGCTCTCATTTCATTGCGAATGGCTTTAAAACTGCTGTTTGACAGCACTCCGAATTCGGCATAAACGGCCATTCCGCTCCTGAATTTTTTCGTTGTTGCAGTCGTATCCGAACCTTCCTCCGCAAAGGTTACGTTAACCATCAGGGTAGCAAAAAAAATGCTGAAAAGTAATTTGTTTTTCATATCCGGAATAAGTTGAAGTGTTTGCAATCTAACGCTTATAAAAGGCCATTTCTTGTCATTTATGACTACTTTTGCATAGAAACCGATTCGCTCTTGCATGAGCAAATATTGTACCAGAGAATTACTACTGAAAGTGATAGCTGATGAGTGAAAGAATAAAAACCGGTGACGGTGGGATTATACTGACAAACGCAGAAGATTTAATGAACTGGGCCAGGTTATCTTCCTTATGGCCAATGGGTTTCGGACTCGCCTGCTGTGCTATTGAAATGATGGCAACGTATGCTTCCCATTATGATTTGGAACGATTTGGTATCATGCCACGCCCTTCCCCCCGTCAGTCCGACGTGATGATCGTAGCCGGAACGGTAACTTTCAAGATGGCCGACCGGATCCGTCGTTTGTATGAACAGATGCCCGAGCCGCGCTATGTGATCTCCATGGGAAGCTGTTCCAATTGCGGCGGTCCTTACTGGGAACATGGCTATCACGTGGTGAAAGGAGTTGACCGTATTATTCCCGTGGATGTATACGTTCCGGGCTGCCCACCCCGGCCCGAAGCACTGATCGGAGGATTTATGAAATTACAGGAAAAAATCCGCGGAGAACATCCGCTGGCGCCTGAACTTTTTTTGGAAATGGAGCAAAAAGCCGAAGCTGTTTAGTTATTACCGAATGAATCATCGAATCTACATATGGATTTTGAAGCAATAAAACAGATCCTCATTTCACAGTTTGGTGAAAGCATAGGTTCAGAGGAAAAAGGGCCTCAGCCAATTTTAACGGCTCCGGCTGACAGGATTGCTGATATCTGCCGGTTTCTTTTTGAGGACGAACGTTTGTATTTTGATTATCTGCCCTGTATCACGGCAATTGACAACGGTCCGGCGGTTGCCACCATGGAATTGATCTATCACCTGATTTCTATTCCTTATGGACACGCGCTGACCATTAAAATTGTTTTTCCACGTAATACCGCAGAGCAGCCCTTGCCATCTGTTTCAACCGTCAGCCATATCTGGCGTACCGCCGACTGGCATGAAAGAGAGGCCTTTGACCTGATGGGTATTCATTTTGAAAATCATCCGGACCTGCGCAGAATCCTTCTTCCGGAAGACTGGGAAGGACATCCGTTAAGAAAAGATTATAGTGCACAGGAAAAATACCATGGCATACACGTGCGCTATGCGCATGACTGAGTAAATATTGCGTCAATGACAGAATGATTTCGCGGGCTTTAACCGGTTATGTTCTGTCATTTGCGCTTTTGTTCAACCCTGTCCTATCGAAATTTAGGTTACAAATTTGTTTGCTTGGTAAAGGCTCAGTATTTTTCGTAATTAATTACTGATCAACATGCGAACTAAATTTCCTCTAACAGTCGTCGTTATTTTATTGTGCGTTTCTTTAAACGGATTTGCCTCTACCGATTCCCTGATTATCAAAGGCCGGATACTAAATCTGACAGGCCGTTTATACCGACAGGCGCCCGCAATTACCTTTTCGCGTAATAACATTCTTCAACCGAAATCCGAGCTAACCAAACAGGCACCCTTGCAGGCTGATGGGACTTTCCGGGTTTCTCTCCCTGTTTTTTTTCCAAATGAAGAGATCTACCTGGATTATAACGGAAAAGCCGGTACTGCCTTTTTGGGTTCAAAAGGAGAAATAGAGATAACCTTCGACGGGGATTCCATCTCAAAAGCAAAAAAGCTGTTCTACTTTGCCGGTGTTAACGCTACGGCAAATAATCAGTACGCCGAATATCTTGCCGCACTCAATAAGGCTTTCACTGCCAACAGCGTTTTAGGTACTAATTTTTACAAAACATTCTGGGAAAAAAGTCCGGCAGCGGCAGAAACCGCAGCGGCAAACCGGGCTGACCTTCGCTCGACCGTGATCGGAAAAATGACGTCGGGCATCAGCGATCCGTCGCTGACACAATGGACTCAAAGCATCACGGACGATGAAAAACTGCAAAACCTGTACGAATATTATCTGAGCAATCCGCTGGAAACACCTTCATCTAATAAGTCATTTACAGATCTCAGCAGACTGAACCAAAGTCCTTTGACGGCACAGCGTGTTTCTCTTGCCGATCGCTTAGGCAATTTTGCAGACATCAAAAAAGAAGAAAGGTTAAACTCGGGTTCCCGCGCCAGTTCTCTTCAGGTAAAACTGATGGCGACCATGATCAAAGACCATACGGGGCCTTTCTCTGAGGATGAAGCAGAAAAACTGAACGGTATCATCGGGCGAGGTAAAGCAGAAAAAATCGAACTGGATTTTCTAAACACGCTTTACAAAAGAAGCAGTTCGAAGCTTGATTTATTTTTTGCGTTTGAAGCCGACAGCAGATCCAATCATTCATTATTCGACAGCGTGGCATCCGACTTTTTAAGTGCGCGTTATCTTCCGGAAAATTTCCACAAATTTTCCTATAAAAATCAGGTTGTACTCAATGATTACATCCAGACGCGCCTAAAATCTTCACAGTTCCGCCAGTCGCTAAACGAACTTGTCAGGCTGGAAGTAAAAGACAGTGTTAATATGGCTAAGATGATGGCCTTCAGAGGTACAAAACCAACACCGACCGAAGTTTTGCCAGAATACTGGCTTGCCGAATCGGAAGGCAGAGGCAATGATTTCATTAGTAATATCGTCGATTTGTATAAGGGAAAAACCCTTTATCTGCTCAAATGGAATATCGATGATCCAAAAAGTCGTGAAGAGCTTGACTATGCATCCGCATTGCGGTCGCGCCTGCCGACAACGGTGGAGTTCCTTTACGTACACCTGCCCAATGAAGAGGTTGCCGTTTCAACGGATCTTGTCAAACAATACATTGTAAGACACCAGCTCAAAGGTGTACACCTGTTTTTGAACAGCAATCAGTTGATAGAATTACTGATCAAGCTGAATCCGCTGGACAGCGCAACGTTCGCCATTATTAAACCAAACGGAAAATTCGCCACCAAAAAAGCGCCGGCACCGAGCCAGACCGACGAAGTTATTAATGCGATTCAGCAAGCTGGAAATTGACAAACATTTTATTACCTTAACCAATATTAGCCAAAACTTCATATTAGAAAACCGGGTTCAATCCCACTACATCTGACATTCGTACGTTTATATATTGTCTAATGATTTGTTCATTGCTATGTGCCCATGTTTAGATACCTGTTACTTTTCCTGATCATCACCACCCCGCTCTTGGCCCAAAGGACGGATAGCCTCAGGAATACCGGTATCAACATGGACAGTGTGCGTTATACCAATCTCAAAATCCGGATGTCGAAAACAAAATTTTCGAGGTCCATATACCGGTTGTTATTCCGCGATGTGTACAATCAGGGGAAAATTGCGGAGGTAAAAACCATTGAAACAAATCCCTTTACGCAATATGAGGGAATGGTGATCCGGAAAATAATCATTAAACAGCTGAATGTTTTAGGGGAATCCGTGTATGATACCACCCGGGAAAGTAAACAGCTCGAACGTTTTCTAAGCAAGAATTTCCACACCAATACCCGCGAGCGCATTATCCGTAAATCCTTTCTCCGGTTCTCTGAAGGTGATGAAATTCAGGCCAGTGTTTTACGTGATAACGAACGTCTGTTAAGAAAAAACGGGACCATCACCGATGCGCGTATCATCGTCGTACCCAGAACGGACGTCACCTGGATGGCCGATATTGTCGTGCTGATTCAGGACTCCTGGTCCTGGAACATTTCAGTCAGTCCCAGCAAACTCAATAAATTCAGCCTCGGGCTCAACAACACGAACGTCAACGGGACAACGCATTCCCAGCTCACTAAAATCCGCTATGATGCGAGCGATTCGCTGCGAAAATTTCAATTCCGGACGATTTACACCATTCCTTACATTGGTAAAACGTTTATTACCGGGCAAGCCAATTTTATCTACGAACGGGATCAGGAGATACAGTCGCTTGTCTTTTCCCGCTCCTTTCTTACCACAGAGACAAAATACGCCGGCTCTTTTGAAGCCGGGCACGCCAGTTTACGGCAAATCAAAAGAAACCTTGATGACCCCGAAATAGAGAATCGCTACCGTACCGGTTATTATTACTACGACGCATGGCTGGGAAGATCTTTCAAGTTCCCCTTTAAAAACTCAGCACTCGGCGAAAAATCCCGTCTGGTCTTTGCTTTAAGGCATAATAAATATAATTTCACACAACGGCCTGAGGTAAGGGCGGATACGAACAAAATCTATTGGGACCGGAGCGCCACACTGATGAGTTTCGGTTATTCGAACCGGAGTTATAAAAGGGACGTATTGATTTACGGCTTCGGTAGAACGGAGGACGTTCCGGTCGGAAGCTTGTTTTCCCTCACCGTGGGCAATGAAAATACGGAATTTGGACAGAGGGGATATGCCGGCGTCCAGTTTGCAACCGGAAATTATCTTTCCCATAATTCCGGCTATCTGTATGGTATTGTCAATGTTGGGTCTTATTTCAAAACAGACCGCAAGCAACCAGGCGTTATCAGTGCGCAAACCAATTATATCAGTAAGTTGATACCGTTTCGTTACAGTTATTTCAGACAGTTCATCACCTTGCGCTACACCAGAGGGCTCAATCGAGACCCCGTTGACTATATTAATATCAGTAAGGAAAATGGAATCCGAGGCATCAGCAGCGACCGGCTTATTGGCACAAAAAAATTAACCCTGGGTCTGGAAACGGTTTATTTTTCCGAAAAAAGTTTACTTGGTTTCCGTATCGCGTATTATGCATTTATCGATTTAGGCATCGTTACACAAGACAAAATACATTTATGGCAGGCACCCGTCTATCAGGGCTACGGGCTGGGCATGCGGCTGAGAAATGAAAATCTTTCCATCAATACACTACAGTTGCGTATTGGTTTTTATCCGAATATTCCCGGAACATCATCCAGTATGCGTTATGCCATTGAGGGCAATACGCCGTTGAGACTGCGGGATTTTGATATTTCGGCGCCTTCCATGGTTCCGTACCAATAGGGTATTCAATATGTTTTAAACTCAGGGCATTACAATCGGACCGAGCATGAAAAGCCATAATAAATATCCTCCCACGCCGCCAATCAAACCGCCGAGTAAAAAAGTGGTTTTATCCGGGTCAGGAATAAACTTTTTGTAGACAATATACACCATAATAAGCCCCAACACCGCCAAAACAAATGAAATGGACCAGGCGTCAAAACCCAGGTAACGAGCCAGGATCGCTTCATCATTGCTTAAAGGGAAACGACCTCTTTGTACCGTAATCAGTAAATCCAGCACATAATTCCCCGGCGCCCTTAGCCAGAACAGGGCTATAAAAATCACTACCCATTTTTTCAATGCGTATGCTTCTTCCCCAAATTTATCCTTATTCCAAAAGGCAGCAATCAGTCCGAATGTTCCAATCAGCATGGTTAACAGCGGTCCGGCGAGGGTTATCATAAAAGCCTCATCTTTTATCCGCTTCATCAACGCCTCATAATCATCCTTTTTCGGAAAATATTCATTGGTCCTGATCTTGATTCTTTCATCCCTTGTGAGGCTGTCAAAAAAATCCTGATATCCCGGATTTGTCCAGGTTGTGAAACCATAACTGACTCTTGCGTCGTAACCAAGGTATTTTGCTATGAAAAAATGTCCATATTCATGCATGATTGTCGCGATAATATTTACCGCCACAAAACCCAGAATAAGTCGATAAAGCAACTTATTATCTATTTCACCCATACAATAAATTACAATACAACTACTTCACCAAACATACTACTAAAATTATAAACAAAACCGATCCAAACCCTTCCCGATATGCAAATACGTTATACACTTTTTTTGAACATTCAGTATTCTTTTTCCAATATGTGAATTAACTTTGTGGAATTTTTGAACGAACCCCTTTTATTCAAAAGGAAAAAATATCAGGTGCGCTCCGAAGTTATTAAAAGTTATTTCCAAAATTCTACAAATTACCATTTACTGTGCCCAAAAATCCGAATATCAAGTCCGTTCTAATTATCGGTTCTGGTCCCATCATCATTGGTCAGGCCTGTGAGTTCGACTACGCTGGCTCTCAAGCAGCCCGCTCACTTCGTGAAGAAGGTATAGAAGTTGTACTGATCAACTCGAACCCTGCCACGATCATGACGGATCCAATTAGCGCTGATCATGTGTATCTGCTGCCGTTGGAGAAGAAATATATCATCGAGATTCTTGAAAAACACAGGGCACTTGGGAAGCCGATTGATGCAGTTTTGCCAACAATGGGTGGTCAGACAGCCCTTAACTTAGCGATCGATTGCGATAAGGCCGGCATTTGGAAAAAGTATGATGTAGATATTATTGGTGTCGACATCAAAGCGATCGAGACGACTGAGGACAGAGAAAAATTCCGTCTTAAAATGCTTGAACTTGACGTGAACGTTTGTAAAGGACGCACGGCAAGATCATTTTTAGAAGGAAAAGAAATTGCTCAGGAAATTGGTTTCCCATTGGTTATCCGTCCTTCTTTCACCCTGGGTGGAACAGGCGGTGGATTTGTGGAAAGAGCTGAGGATTTCGACAAAGCACTTACAAACGGCTTGCACGCCTCTCCCACGCACGAAGTGCTGGTAGAACAAAGTGCTATGGGCTGGAAAGAATACGAGCTTGAACTTTTACGCGATAGCAAAGGAAACTTCATCATCATCTGTTCGATTGAGAACTTTGACCCGATGGGGGTTCACACAGGAGATAGTATCACAGTCGCACCGGCTATGACACTTCCTGATACGCTTTACCAGCAAATGCGCGACCTGGCTATCAAAATGATGGACGGTATCGGGAAATTCGCCGGTGGATGTAACGTTCAGTTCTCGGTAAACCCGGCTGACGATCAGATCATCGCGATTGAAATTAACCCGCGTGTTTCCCGTTCTTCTGCACTTGCATCGAAGGCAACGGGTTACCCCATTGCAAAAATCGCTGCAAAAATGGCGATTGGATATAACCTAGACGAGTTGATCAACCCGATCACAGGAAGTACTTCGGCCTTCTTCGAACCATCCATTGACTATGTAATCGTTAAAGTACCGCGCTGGAACTTTGATAAATTCCAGGGAGCCGATCGTTCACTTGGCTTGCAGATGAAATCAGTTGGTGAGGCCATGGGTATCGGCCGTAACTTCCAGGAAGCATTACAAAAAGCTTGTCAGTCACTTGAAATCCGTAGAAACGGACTTGGTGCTGACGGACGTGAGTTGCGCGACCAGGAAGCGATCAAATATAGCTTGCAACACCCAAGCTGGGATCGTCTGTTCCACATTTACGATGCATTCAAGATCGGTTTGTCTTTCAAAACAATCCAGAATCTTACCAAAATCGATGCATGGTTCCTTCGCCAGATCGAAGAGCTGATCGAACTGGAACACGAAATTGAGAAATTTGAACTGTCTGACCTTCCAAAAGACCTGTTCCTGACGGCAAAACAAAAAGGTTATGCCGACCGTCAGATTGCACATTTGCTTAGTACAAAAGAAAGCAAGGTGTATGACAGACGTAAAGAACTGGGCATCAAACGTGTCTACAAATGTGTGGATACCTGCGCTGCGGAATTTGAAGCAAAAACTCCATATTACTATTCAACATTCAATTCGTCGCAGGAAACTCCTGACAACGAGTCGATTGTGTCAGATAAGAAAAAGGTTGTCGTGCTGGGTTCAGGACCAAACCGTATCGGACAAGGGATCGAGTTTGACTACTCTTGTGTACACGGTGTGTTGGCTGCAAAAGAAGCCGGTTATGAAACGATCATGATCAACTGTAACCCTGAAACAGTTTCAACCGACCCGGATATCTCCGACAAATTATACTTTGAGCCGGTATTCTGGGAGCACGTTTTTGACATCATCGAACATGAAAAACCGGAAGGTGTCATTGTTCAGCTTGGTGGACAAACGGCTTTGAAAATGGCTGAAAAATTAGAGAAATACGGTATCAAAATCATCGGAACCAGCTACAATTCACTTGACTGGGCCGAAGATCGCGGACGTTTCTCTCCATTGCTCGAAGAACTTGGGATTCCTTATCCTAAATTCGGAACGGTAAGAACGGCCGACGCAGCTGTTGAACTTTCCCGCACGTTAGGCTTCCCGCTTCTGGTTCGTCCAAGTTATGTACTAGGCGGTCAGAACATGAAAATCGTGATCAACGAGAAAGAACTGGAAAACCACGTGGTAAAAATTCTTCGTGACATTCCGGACAACAACATTCTTCTGGATCACTTCCTTGAAGGAGCGCTTGAAGCAGAAGCCGATGCGATCTGTGATGGAGAGGACGCTTACATCATCGGTGTGATGGAGCATATCGAGCCGGCTGGTATCCACTCAGGAGATTCACACGCAGCACTTCCTCCATTCGATTTAACAGAAGACGAAATTCGTCAGATTAACGAACATACACGTAAAATCGCACTGGCGATGAATGTGAAAGGGCTTATCAACGTTCAGTTCGCGGTGAAAAACGGCATTGTTTACGTGATCGAAGCGAATCCACGTGCTTCACGTACAGTTCCCTTTATCTGTAAAGCATACCAGGAGCCTTACGTTAACTACGCTACGAAGCTAATGTTGGGAGATAAAAAACTGAGCGATTTTACTTTCAACCCGGTAAAAAAAGGTTGGGCAATTAAAATCCCGGTATTCTCATTCAATAAATTCCCGAATGTAAATAAGGAGTTAGGGCCTGAAATGAAATCAACCGGTGAGGCAATTTACTTCATTGACGATTTGCAGGACGAGTTCTTCCAGAAAATCTACGGAGAACGTAACTTATATCTGAGCCGCTAGGTTTTAGAGAAATATAAATGAAAAGCCCGGTTTAAACGCCGGGCTTTTTTTGCGTTCGCCCCGATTTGTAATCGGTGTGAACGCAAAAAAAGCCCAAAATCCAAAGATTCCGGGCCCAATTAAATTTTAATTAAAAAATATCTTTTTCCTATTTAACCTCCTCATAATCCACGTATTCACCTCCGCGGAAACGAGACTGGTTAACATCCGGTGGTACGCTATCAACACGAATGCCTGCCTTCTTCTTTTGCTCATAAGCTTTTTCCTGCCTTTTCTGCTCCTTCACCAACTGCCTTCCCACCAGTAAATGGAACATAAACCGGCGAAAAACCGGAACAAACGCTAATAACAAAAAGAATATGACAAGAACATTAAATAAAATTTTCATCTCTCAAAAGTTTTATATCTCCGTTATAACGAGAAACCCACTAAAATAAACACACGAATATAACGAAAACCTGTCAAATCATCCAATCGCCTTGAAGAATGGTGTACCTTGTTGACAAACGGCAAAAAAATGAGAATCAGTTCATGGACGGCTGATACATCCCTAACCTGATTTCGCAAATATTTCTTAGTTACAACGTTTTTATGATTGGTATGAAAATATTCAAAAATAAAACAGGACATATACAGTTGAGAAAACCCGGCTATAAATGTCCTGTTTGTAAGTCGTTATACAGTTGCCTTACTGTTTTCGATCACCCGTTCGTAGTAAGATTCGTAATGCGGCAAGATCCTTGCCACATCAAATTCCTTCGCTCTGGCAAGGGCATTGTCCTTGAATCTCGGCAAATTTTCATCCAGCAAAATATAGGCCGCATTTTTTACCATATCATCAACATCGCCGATATCACTTAAAAATCCGGTTACACCCGGAATGTTAAGCTCCGGCAATCCGCCCGCGTTGGAAGTAATCAGCGGCACCTCACAAGCCAGCGCTTCCAGGGCTGCCAGTCCAAAACTTTCAGATTCCGAAGGCATTAGGAACAGATCAGCCACAGATAACACTTCTTCGATGGCGTCCAGTTTACCCAGAAAACGAACGTCTGAAAGCATGTCAAGATCGCGGCATAAACGTTCGATCCGCGCACGATCCGGCCCATCGCCAACCAACAGCAGCTTACTTGGTGTAATATCACGGAGTTGATGGAAAATCATGATCACATCGTCAATCCTTTTAACTTTACGGAAATTCGACGTGTGCACGATCAGCTTTTCGTTGTTAGGGCAGATCGCAAGTTTGAAATGATCCTTTTTTTGCCTGTTAAAACGGCTCAGATCGATAAAATTCGGGATTACTTCAATATCTTTTGTAACAGCAAAGTGCCGGTAGGTATCATTTTTAAGCGATTCTGAAACGGCTGTTATCCCATCCGACTGATTGATACTGAAAGTTACAACAGGCTCATAAGATTCATCTTTTCCAACCAGGGTGATATCCGTACCATGCAATGTGGTGATGATCGGGATATGAATGCCTTGCTGGGCAAGGATTTGCTTGGCAAGATAAGCGGATGAAGCGTGCGGTATGGCATAATGCACATGAAGCAGGTCCAGTTTTTCCATCTTCACCACATGCACCATATGGCTCGACAAAGCCGATTCATAAGGCGGGTATTGAAACAATGGATAGGCTGGTATATTTACTTCGTGGTAATAAAGGTTTTCATTGAAAAAATCCAGTCGCTGAGGTTGAGAATACGTAATGAAATGTACCTGGTGGCCCTCTTTTGCAAGTGCTTTCCCTAGTTCCGTAGCAACTACGCCACTACCTCCAAAGGTTGGGTAGCACACAATGCCTATTTTCATAATTTTAAATTTCTATGTTCTGAGTGAAATAATTTAAGTTTAAGCACGACGAACTTTTGTAAACAGACCTATGATTCATAGCTAACACAAAATCAGTGCTTTTTTATCCCGAAGTGTTAGAGAAAGATTTTAATAATTCCTTAATTGACATAAAATGAATAATTTTAATGTCTGAACCTGCGTATATTTTTAATAACCTTCATGAATGTGTCTTTAAGACCGAAAGTAAGATTTTGGGATTTTGTTGCCGGAAGCCTGCGTCTGGTCCGCACGAGCAATCTGCTCATTGTGGCTGTTACGCAGTACCTTACGCGCATTTTGTTGATTGGCCCGAGACATGAGTGGAGAAAAATCATCAGTGATCCCGACTTGTTTATTCTTTCCCTTTCTACGGTTTGTATTGCGGCAGCCGGCTATATCATCAATGATTATTTCGACATTAAAATTGATATCGTTAACAAACCCGAACGTGTTGTTGTCGGCCGTTATCTGAAAAGACGCTGGGCAATGGGCGCGCATCAGGTATTAAATGTGCTTGGAGCCGCCCTGGGCCTTCTGGTAAGTCATTGGGTATTCCTCGTCAATGTGGTATCAATCACCATGCTCTGGTTTTATTCCGAACGTTACAAACGTGCGCCCTTTATCGGGAACCTTATCGTGTCACTGCTGACGGGTTTTACACTTTTAATTCTGACCATACGCTACCCCGAAAACCGCCAGCTTGTATTCATCTATGCAGTTTTCTCTTTCTTTATTTCCCTGATCCGGGAAATCGTCAAAGACATGGAAGATATCCGCGGCGACGAAGCGCATGGTTGCCGTACCCTCCCGATCATCTGGGGAATCAGGCGGACGAAACATTTTCTGTACTGTATTATTTTCATATTCGTCACGACCTTGTTTTTCATGGCGCACACCCTCAACAATCCGGTGCTTGCCGTACTTTTTCTTTTGCTATTATTCCCGATCGGATGGCTTGTATACACACTAAACCGCTCGGATACCCGCCGTGATTTCAAAAAGATCAGTTCTTTATGTAAATTAATTATGTTGCTGGGCCTTATCACGATGGTATGGGCATAACTGACCAATCAAATCACCTAAATGAACATCCTTATGAAAAGTAAAATTTTACTATTATTGGCTGTCTTTATTTCAAGCATCGTCAGCATCCGCGCTCAAGACTGCATGGGCACAAACATGAAAGCGGGAACCGGGTTTGAAATGGCAAATTACGACGGCAAAGGCAAGCTGATTGGCACCATGACGTATAAAATCGCCAAGGTAACTTCTCAGGGCGCGATGTCGGTTATTACCATTGATATGGAATCCTTTAATACAAAAGGCAAATCCGAATTAAAAAATACCTACGAAATGAAATGTGACGGCAACACGCTGTTTCTGGACGCAAGTACGCTGATCAATCAGGAACAGATGAAATCGTTTGAAAATTTTCAGATGAAATTCACTTCGACCAATATCGAATTCCCCAACAAGTTTACGGTCGGGGAAAAACTGAAAGATGCTTCGATGAAAGGCGAAGGAACATCCGGACCGATGACGATGATTTTCAACATGCTGATCTCGAACAGAAAAGTGGAAAGCCAGGAAAAAATCACCATCCCTGCCGGAACTTTTGACGCCTACAAAATTACCTCGGACATGAAAATGGAGACAAAAATGGGTTTTGGCATAACCGTTGATATCAACACCATCTCATGGCGCGCGCCGGGTGTCCTTTGGGATCTAAAAACCGAATCGTACCGTAAAGGCAAACTATTTGGCAGAAGTGAGCTAACAAAAATTTACTGACAAACCGCACAACAAATCTAAAAGATATAAAGAACGGCTTCCGAATTAAGCCCGGAAGCCATTCTTTTTTATAGCTTTGCCAATTATTTCAAAATTTCCGGAAATTCAAAGTGACAGGCACAACCGGTCAACTTCTGACTTTCCACTTTCAACTTTCAACCGCTGCGGCGGCCGTCAAATGAAACATATTGCCATTTTCGCATCAGGTTCCGGATCCAACGCTGAAAAAATCAGCGAGTATTTTGCCGAACGTTCCGATGTGCAGGTTACATTGATCCTGACCAACAATCCAAAAGCCGGCGTTATTGAGCGTGCACGCCGTCTGCATATTCCCGTTGTCGTTTTTGACAGGAAAACTTTTTACGAAACCGAACGCATTCTGGATCTGTTGACAAATAACAAGATCGACTTAATCGTTCTCGCCGGTTTTATGATGCTGATCCCGGCTTCATTGGTTGAAGCATTCCCTGACCGGATGGTCAATATCCACCCGGCTTTGCTTCCAAAATTCGGAGGAAAAGGTATGTATGGTCATTTTGTGCATGAAGCGGTCGTTGCCAGTAAGGAAAAAGAATCGGGTATTACCATCCATTATGTCAACCAGCATTATGATGAAGGCAATATCATTTTCCAAACGACCTGTGAAGTAACAGAAACCGATGACGCAGACACCGTTGCGGATAAGATCCATGTGCTGGAACACGAGCATTTCCCGCGTGTGGTAGACGAAGTACTTTCCAGTTTGAGCTAAGTCATTGCCGATGCTATACTTTTTACTCGCCGTCCTCTTTACTGTTGCCCTTTACCTGATCATGCGGTCTTATCCGAAATATCAGGTCAATTCTTTCCATGCGGTGGTTTTTAACTATTATTCTTGCGTATTGACTGGGCTTGTCTTAACACCCGACTTAAAGGCATTCGGTGAAATACAATGGAATTCGCAGGGGACAGTATTAACACTGGCGCTTGGAACCTTGTTTGTGGTCGCCTTTATGTCAATCGGGATGACGGCGCAAAAAGTAAGCGTCACGGCGGCTTCGCTGGCGGGCAATATGTCGCTGGTCATTCCGGTGCTATTCGGGCTTTTTATTTTCAAAAATACGAACAAGGAGTTTACCGTCCTGAACTACACAGGACTGGTTATTGCCCTGGTTGCACTCGCTTTAGGCGTCATGCAAACGAAAGCAAAAAGTACGGCTTTTGCGCACGATCAGCCGTTGGAAGTCTCAGTCTTATCTTACGCCTGGCTTCTTCCTGTTTTCACTTTTTTGGCGAGCGGGACCAACAATACGCTGATCAATTATCTGACGATGCAGTATTACCGACCCGAGCAAACGACGCTGTTCATGATCATTGCCTGCTCAGGCGCTATTCTGATCGGCACCTTGCTGCTGCTTTACAAAATATTTTTTGGCAGCGAAAAACTGCTTCTCCGCAGTGTTGTCGGCGGTTTAATCTTGGGTGTCCCCAATTTCCTTTCCCTTTATTTTTTATTACAGGCTTTGGGCTCATTCGGCAACAGCGCCGCCTTTGTTTTCCCGATTTACAATATCCTGAGCATGCTGGTTTCTTCCCTGGCCGCCTGGATTTTGTACAAAGAAAAACTTAATAACCTGAACAGACTTGGACTTGCCCTTGCCGTGGTGGCCATTATCCTGATTTCTTACCAGGAACTTGGTTTCTAGGAATTATCCCGGGGATAATTTTTGTTAACTTACTCCGGAGTTTTTTTACCCGTCCGACGGCAAAAAACCGTCGGACGAGGCGGCCCGTCGGATGGCTTTTTTGGCCATCCGACGGGTAAGAAACAAATACCCGACTTTCAAAAAGCCTTTGAAATATTTTAAAACAGAATTATGCAAAAATCAAGTGTGCTGCGTATTGGGCAGCCTAAGACAGTTTTAAACAAACGTCAGAAAGAATTTAATCAGTTATCCGACAAAATTGAACAGCTGGATACACTGATTCCGGAACTTCGTAAGGCCTATTATCTTTTGGTGGAACGTGTGCAAAAAGAATACAATCCGATTGTGATGGAATTTCAGTCATTCCGGGTTGAACTGGTACGTCACCTCGACCGGATGTATGAAAAAGACTTATACAGAAAAGCATATCTTACCAAACTCGCTTACCTGATCTCGGAAATTTCGCTTGACCTGATCGTTAACTACAAGTTTGAAGAGCTTCTTCCTATTTTCAATAAATACAGTGAAATTGATTTCGAAACGGCACTGAAAGAATTAAAACTTTCGGATTCTCAACTGATCGATAGTAAACTTCTTGCTGAGGAAAATGAGATTACGGAAGAAGAGCCGTTTCATGAGCTGGATGCCGAAGAACAGGAACGGATCAAAGCCGAGCTAAGAGCTGAAAAGGCGAAAGCCCAGCAGGAAGGCGCCAGACAGATTTTACAGCAGCAAAAAACGACAAAATCCGTCAGAAAGGTTTACATGGATCTGGTGAAAGCGTTCCATCCCGATCTGGAAACGGACGAGGCTGAAAAGCTGCGAAAAACAGAGATCATGCAGCGCGTCACCCAGACCTATCAGGAAAATAACCTGCGTGAACTGCTAAAACTGCAAATCGAGTTTGAACGGATTGATCAGGATCACCTGGAAAACCTGGGAAAAGAACAGCTGACCTATTACAACCTCGTCCTTAAACAACAGGTTGAAGAGCTTGAAAAAGAAAAAGCAGATATTCAGCAGCAGATATCTTATTTGTGCGGCCTCAAACCCGAACACGCAAATTCTCTGACAACCGTGGTCGTTCGTTTTAATACGAATATCAATGAGGTGAAGGCAGAAATAAAGGAAATAAAAAATACACTGAAACGATGGAAGGAACCGAGTCTATTGAAAATGTTCCTTAAAACCTACCAGATTCCGAACATGACCATTTTTGATGACGAGGACGATTTTTAATCACTTTTAAAGCAATTTTGTAGACATCTTACCACAATTTTCCCATAATCTCCCCTATCGTAAAATTGTAATCATCGCATATGACCTTGATTACCAAAGCAAGTTCAAAAAACGGTGTTATTTACATTGACTGGCATAAAATTTGATCAGTATGGCTTAACCAACTTAGTCGTACTTATATGAAAAATTGTATTATTCTTTTATTAACCCTGACTGTAAGCATTTCTTCTGCCTTTGCTCAGGAGAATGTTTCCATCGGGCCTATCGCAGGCGTTTCCATAGCTAATTTACGTGGAGATATTTCAAACACGAACTGGAAGCCGGGACTAACCATTGGAGGTTTTTACAATTACAGCTCAAAAACAGGATTTGGTTTCAGCGGACAATTATTATTTACGCAAATGGGCGCACAAATCAATAATAAAACCGACGAGATTAACCTGAATTACATCCAGGCTCCATTGTTTTTCACCTTCTTTTTTGGTCGATATGGGGATCGTTTACGTCCAAAATTATTTGTGGGACCAAGTCTGAATTTCCTTGTAAGTGCCAAAAACAAAAACGGAGATAACATCAACGGAGATTCAAACCACAGAAACTACAATGTCTTTGACCTGGGTATTACCGGTGGCGCAGGTTTTAATTATAAACTGAGCAGAAAGATGTGGTTAAATTTTGACGTCAGATACGGCGTGGGATTGCTGGATGTTTCAAAATCCTCCGCAAACATTAAGAACAACAACTGGGGAATTAATGCCGGACTAAGTTTCCCTTTAGGAACTTATGACAAAAAATCCGGTCGTTTGAGAACCCGCTAGTCATTTTACACTTCATTCATAAGCAAAAAGGCATCCCGGAACGGATGCCTTTTTTAATCATTTAAACCTGCATGCGATCGCGGGATAATTCGGGATATTGCTTACTCAAATTTCTTGAAAATACTCGAAGCAATGTGCCCCCCGAAACCAAGTGTATTATTCATCGCATACTGAACCGTCCGTTGTTTTGCGTTTCCAAGCGTCAGGTCAAATTTACCTTCGAACACAGGTTCGATTTTAAGTGTATTGATGGTGGGAGGAATAATATCGTCGGTGATTGCCTTAATACAGGCGATCGCCTCAATGGCACCTGCCGCGCCAAGTAAATGCCCCGTCATGGATTTGGTGGCACTTATCGCCAAATCAGGCTTGGACCCGAATATTTTCTCAATCGAATATAACTCACTGAGATCACCCACTGGTGAGGCTGTTCCGTGTACATTCAGATAATCAATTTGAGAAGCAGCAATACCTGCCTCTTCCAACGCCAGTTCCATGGCCAGTGAGGTACCTTCTCCCTCCGGGTCTGTACTTGTTAAATGATAGGCATCTGCCGTCATGCCTCCGCCAACAATTTCAGCGATGATATGGGCGCCGCGACGAACCGCATGTTCGTAGCTTTCTAAAATAATCGCACCGGCTCCTTCACCCATCACAAAACCATCTCGGTCCGGATCGAATGGCTTGCAAGCTGTTTCTGCCTGATCATTATTGGTGGATAACGCCTTCGTAGCGTTAAAACCGCCCACAGAAATTTCATAAATCGGAGCCTCGGAGCCACCCGTGATGATCATATCCGCCTTTCCCCATTGGATAAAATTAAAAGCTTCGATGATAGCCGTATTGGCACTGGCGCAGGCTGAAACCGATGTAAAATTTACGCCCCGCAGGCCGTACTTGATGGAAATGACGCCTGACGCAATATCGACGATCATTTTGGGATAAAAATAGGGGTTGAAACGCGGTGTTCCGTTTCCTGTTGCAAATTCAGAAACGGCCTCCTGAAAGGTATAAATCCCGCCATTGCCACTTCCCCATATCACGCCTACACGGTTTTTATTCAGTTTATCAAAATCAATTCCGGCGTGCTCGATGGCCTCCGCCACCGAAACCAGTGCATATTGCGTGAAAGGATCATATTTACGGGCCTCATTCCGATCGAAAAAATCCTGGGGATTAAAACCCTTTATCTCACAGGCAAACTTTGTTTTGAAGTTTGTCGTATCGAATTTAGTGATCGGACCGGCTCCGCTTACGCCATTTACCAAAGCATGCCAGAAATCATTTACATTGTTCCCCAGCGGGGTTAAAGCACCAAGACCTGTTATTACGACACGGTTTAATTCTCCGACAAGTTTCATTCACGCTTTCATTAAGTATTTTTCACAGCCGACAAACGTCTTTTGTCGTCATATCTTCAAAGGTAATAAAGCTTTTATGCGGATTAATCGTTCCGCTAACAATCTATTTTCAGGAATGATCAATTAACTTTTTAACGTCTTTACAAGCCCGCAGTAAATCATTTCCCTAAAATACACAGCGCGTTTCTTAGCGTGGGATTATATCAAAATCGGTTTTGAATCTGTCTGATAATGTGGAAATGTCCGGGGACGTAAAGTGGAAAACCAAAAATATGATCCATTGAAATAAGCACACGATATGGCTTTATACGTAAAGGAAATAGGGTCAGGAATCCTTTCCTACTTTCCGTTTTTTAGGCTTACAGGTTTTGCAAAAATCAGCCAGTTCGTCAATTTCCGTCAAAACCTGATCGTGATTTTCCTTCAATCTTAGTTCCGCCATACCCATATTGGTATTTTGAACAATTTGCGAGTTTCTCATGGTGAACTCTGCATATACCTTTTCATAAAGCTTTTGGTAAAAGTCAGGTTCAGAAAATGCCTTCTTGTTTTCAAACATCAGTTTTCTGAATTTCCTTGCATATAGTTCCGCCAGGTCAAACTCCACCTGAGCCAGTTTCAGAAGTTTGTCAGCAGTATCGTCATCAGGCGCAATGATGTATGAAGCATTCCGGGCAAATCTCGGGGACACTTTCGAATTAAAGTTTTTGGAAAACATGAATTCGTAATTGCTCATTTGAAATCCAAAGTTGATCGAAATAGCCGCATGTACAGAATACATCGTGCCGTCGCCAGTATTTTTCGATGCTTCGAAATCTGATTTTTGCAGCTTATAATCGTTAGACCATTCCAAAACCGACTGACTAAAAACAGAAGAAATGGAAAACAGATAAACAACAACAGTAAAAATAACTTTCATTAAAATTGAGGGAGATATGTAACCATAACCGACTAAAGAGCAAATATATCTATGAAAAATCGATATATTAGAATTCGGTATGAGCATTTGGTATTCCTGTTAACTTCCAAACACACGTTTTATGAAACAGTTCTTCCTCTACCTGATGTCCGCCTTTTTTGTCTTCACGGGCGTTATGCACTTTTTAACCCCTAAAACCTTCCTGGGCATCATGCCCAAATTTCTGCCTTATCCGTTGCAACTGGTTTATATCAGCGGAGCATGTGAGTTATTGTTTGCCATTCTACTGGTCATTCCTACAACACGTTATTGGGGAGCCTGGCTTATTATCCTGCTGCTCGTGGTGGTTTTTCCGGCAAATATTCAAATGGCGGTCAGTTTTTACAGACAACAGAATCCATATTTATGGCTTGCACTGCTTCGTCTGCCCTTACAATTTGTCCTGATCTGGTGGGCCTGGCTGTACACCAGACCCAATATTACAGACTAACAAACACGGCGGACAACCTATTATTTTCAGCTTATTCTGAGCATAAGTCGTCATGTACGCGAGATTAGAATTACCTTTGCGGATTATTTAGCAGTAGTGTTATGACTTTTGAAGAATTAAATCTCACCAGGCCTTTACTGAACGCGTTAGCGGATCTGGGTTATACAACCCCTACAACCATTCAGGAAAAGGTATTTTCCGTGATGATGTCAGGGAAAGATGTGTGTGGAATTGCCCAAACGGGTACAGGAAAAACTTTCGCTTATTTATTGCCGTCACTTCGGCAAATCCAATATTCCAAAGACCGGTTACCTCAGCTTCTGATCATCGTCCCAACGCGCGAACTGGTTGTGCAGGTTGTGGAAGAAGTAAAAAAACTGGCGGCTTATATGACACTCACCGCAGTGGGTGTGTATGGCGGCGGCAATATCAAGGTGCAGATGGCCGAGTTAAAAAACGGAGCAGATGTGGTTGTAGCCACCCCGGGCCGTCTGTTTGATCTGGCTCAGAATGGTTCCCTTAAAACCAAGGCCATCAAAAAACTGGTTATTGATGAAGTGGATGAAATGCTAAATCTCGGCTTTCGCACCCAGTTAAAAAACATCCTCGATATGCTTCCGCAAAAAAGACAAAATCTTTTGTTTTCTGCGACACTTATCCCCGAGGTAGAGGTATTAATGCAGACCTATTTCAATGACCCTGTGCGTATTGAGGCCGCTCCGGTAGGAACGCCTCTGGACAACATTGAACAAATGGCGTATGATGTACCAAATTTTTACACGAAAGTCAATCTTCTGGAATTGCTGTTAAGTGAAGACGAGAGCATGTCCAAAGTCCTGGTTTTTACAGCTACCAAACATTTGGCAGATCAGCTTTACGCACAGCTGGAAACAAAATTCCCTGAACGAATCGGGGTGATCCACTCAAACAAGGAACAAAATCACCGTTTCAACAGCGTGAAGCAGTTTCATGAAGGTACTTATCGCTTGCTCATTGCAACAGATATCATTGCCAGGGGATTAGACGTAGCAGAAGTTTCCCACGTTTTCAATTTTGATGTGCCGGAAGTTCCAGAAAATTACATCCACCGCATAGGCAGGACCGGAAGGGCTGATAAAAAAGGTATTGCGATTTCTTTTGTTACAGAAAAGGAAAAAGAATTTCAGGAGAACATTGAAGGGTTGATGAATTATCAGATTCCAATGCTATCCTTGCCGGAAAATCTGAAAATTTCAGACGTGCTGACCGAACTTGAAAAGCCCCACATTTTCATGAAAACGCTCGACGTGAAGCTGCCCAAAAGAGGAACCGTTGGTGCTGCTTTTCATGAAAAAATCGATAAAAATAAAAAGGTAAACGTCCGGAGGGATCATGCAAAAGAAAAAATGCAGAAATACGGGCGACCAATTAAAAGATCAGCAAAAAAATAAGGGGCTTTCGCCCCCTATTTTTGTCATTATATTCTCTTCAAAATAGACAGTTCTACCGGGTCCTCCCCCAACGCGTTGCCCGCAAGCCAATATATCCCCCTACCGAAGCGGGATACAAATCCCCCTGATCCACGGCGAGTTTTGTGATTAACCTCGTATTACCCCATTTTAATAATGGTGCATCGACCATTAACAGGTAAGAAAATTGTTTGGCAGTTGGTTCAAAAGGACGATTATTCGTTCCGTAATTGGCACTGTACGAGATCTTGGTCCGCCATTGAACCGCTTTTGAAACCGTTCCTTCAAGTCCTGCGTGATAGACCACGACGCGGTTGTCCGAAAAGAACTCGCCTCCGCCGTAATCCTTCTGGTTTATTTCACTGGTCGGCGGGAGAAACGGCGTTCCCATTCCCTTTCCAAAATACGACCACCCTTCCCGATACTGGGCATGGTCAAAATAATTATCATTTCCTTTAAAATGGGTACCCGGAACATCAAAGCCAGCACCGGACTGATCCTTTGAGAATAAGTATTCCAACAACACACCGCGAACCTGAAAAAATGATCCTGATGCAGGCGATCTTTTCCAGCCTAAACCGTATAGTCCATCCGGAATATTTTGGAGCTGCAAGCCAGAGCCATCTTCAAACGGGTGGTTATGGTATAAAAGCAATTTCGATTTCGGAAATTTATACTCCAAAGCCAGGTCATACTGCCCGACGTGATTTCCTACACGGTTTTCACCATCAAAATTCGTAAAACGTTTGTTCCGATAAACCTTGGGGATTTTCCCGATCACAACGCCCCACAAATAATCTCCAAAATTGGAAGTGAGTTTTCCATCAATGGCTAACGGACTGTCTTTCAAATACTCCGCACTACCGGCCCAGATAACGCTGTGCACTACGCCAAACTGAAGGTTAAATCGGCCACCCGGCTTTCCAAACTTTCCATGCAGGGTCTTCTGATGTAAATACGCATCCTGAATATAAGGCGAATTGTACCAGCCATGGGAGAAAAAACCTTTCAAAGAAACCCAGCTTTTCAAAAATTTAAGCGGGACATAATCTGGAAAACCAAGCTGTATTTTGGGAACCGGCAACGCATTGCCCGACCAGGTGAAAGATCCGGCGCTCAATGTTGTATCAACAATACCCAAAATCTCCTTCCGTCTCCCGCCCCAGAATTCCAGTTTTCTCCACCTGATTTTCAGATATCCCTCCGGCAGATATACCTTATCGTTACCACGCCCGGCATTATAAACGGCCTCTACACCGCCCCCCCATCTTATTTTAGTCGGCTTTGTCGTTTTTGTGCTATCAGGGGAATAAATCTGCGATTCATAGACTAATCCCGCTCTTGCCGTAAATGCCGGCATGGTCAACGGTACAACGCCAAATTGATTAGCCCTGAGCCAGAACGGTGTTGTAGCATTTGTTCCGATGTAGGTTCCCAGCTCCGCCGAAGGGTTCCAGTGCTGTGACTGTCCATATATTGCACTTCCCGTTTGGGCAAGTATGACAAGCACCATAACACATATTCTGACAGGAAGAGAAATGAAATTTTCAGCTTTCCATGGATAAAAAGACTGGTGGCTTACTTCCTTTTGAGCGCCTATGAACGCCATAACGTGTAGAGGTAAAGAGTTTATTACAATACTGTAAGCCTTGATTAAAATACATACGAAAAGTTACTTCATCCGGATTCCGTCAGATAAGCAAATTAGTCAAAAGATTCTGAATAATTTCGCATCATAAAGATTGCTCAAGATTTGTTAATACCGACTCCCAATCATCAATATTGATTAAACGGAAGGGCAATACCTACGCTACCCGAAGTTTTTTTTAACATTTCATTGCCCTTAATTTCACCCATCGTGGAAGATTCTTTTCATTCCTCATTAATTTAATTGGCTATATCAATACCACGAAATGTTCCTATTGGAACAAAAAACGGAAACATCCTAGTGTTTTTGTCCCATCGGGACATTTCGTTGGCGGTCCGCCGCACGGTAGTAAGGATATTGAAATTGAAAAATATCGTTCCTTGAGAACGGCTGCTGGTGTTCTCTGCAATTGGTCCTCCTATCCAGACCGTTCGAAGCTGATTTTGGATGCTTTGACACTTCAAAGCGTCAGCCTTTTTAAGGGTAAGTAGTAGTGAAAAATTAGTTTATATTATTGATTTTTATAATAAGCTATTAATCATCCGGTTACTGAGCTAATCGCATATAGCTAATTACCAACGGCTACTTAATGAAAATTATCTTCGGGTAGATTAGGCAACACCATAAATAAAAGACGCATTTATTTATTTTTTTCAAAAAAAATAAATAAATTTCAATATTGATATTATCCAATAAAAATAAGTAAATAAAAGAATATATGTCAAATAAATACAATTTTATTATTTATTGAACGCATATCCTGCTTATTTTTTTTCACCACTTCGATCGATTTCCATCCATCCATCGTATATCTGAAAAAATGCATCTCCTTCAGCCAATAAGGTGATAGGAGTCTCTATGACATTGGAACTAACATCAGCAAACTATATAGTTTATCAAAACAGCCTGATACCGGCCAAAATAAACAGACGATATTGCCGAGAGCATATCTCGTTCAACATTATTTCAGCAGTATCTGACAGGATATCGACTATGAGAAAAATATTTTACCAGAGCTCATTTATTGCATCTCTGGTAGCATGGTCACACAAATTGTGGAGGGTAAGGTAATGCATAGATCGGATCGCAGAAGCGGTCCGATCTTTTTTTGGTCGTTATACAAAAAAACAACCCCGAAAACCTGTAAGGAAATTCGGGGTTTTATATAATTTACGCCAAAATTTTTAATGTGTTTCCGGTTGTTTTTCCAGATTAAATAAATCGTTCAAAACGTCGATCAGTGTTTCCGCTTCTCCCCGCTTACAAGCCGCTTTCAATTGCAAGACCGGCAATTTGAGGATTTTCTGCATCATGCTAGTCGTAATACGCTCCACTTTTTCAAGCTCCGAATCTGTCAGATTTTTGGTAAACCTTGTTAATTCTTCCTTACGTATTTGTTCCAAAGCACCTTTCAATTTCTGAATGGTTGGCGAAACAATCATTTCTTTTGACCAGTCATTAAACTCAAGTACGGCCTCACTGATAATTTCTCTTACCTGCGGTACCGATTCCAGGCGGCGTGTCAACGCTTCATCGGCTCTTGATTTAATCGAATCAATCGCATAAAGCATAACACCCGGAACTTCCTCAACTTCCGGAGAAACACTGCGCGGCACTGAAAGGTCAATAAAATATTTAAATGACATCCCGCGCAGACGCACCATCATTTCTTTCGTAAAAAATGGTTCATCACGTGCTATGGACGAAACGATGATATCGGCATTGGCAATTTCGTCTTCTATATTTTCAAAATCCGCTGTTTTAAAACCAAGTTCCTGCGCCAATGCATCGGCTTTGCTCCTGGTGCGGTTTATCAAAGTAACATCAGCATCGGTTTTTTGTGCCAGATTACGGCAAACATCGGTTCCGATTTCCCCGAGCCCTACCACAAGAATTTTTGGATTCGGCATTAATCCGTCCAGCAATTCAACCGCTGCATAGGATACCGACGCTGCGCCGTCACGGAAAAAAGTCTCCTGCGCTACACGTTTGTTGGCAAAAAATATGGTATGTAATAAACGATGTAAAAATGGGCCGGCAAGGTTCAGATCAGCAGTCCACTGATAGGCATGCTTGATTTGGTTCGGAATTTGCATGTCGCCAACAACCTGGGAATGAAGCCCGGTCGCTACTTCAAATAAATGCTGAACAGCAGTTTCTCCCTGAGAAAAACGCTCAAAATAATCCAGAAACGGCTCAATATCAGCAACTCCTTTTTCGATAAGAAGAAGCTTGATGATATCTTCGTTCAGATCTTCTGCCGAAGAATAATATATTTCAGTACGATTGCAGGTGGAAACGACAAGCACATCAGACACTTCGAAGAAATCCTTCAAACGAAGCATAATCCCCTTTGCGCTTTCCTCCGACAGAGCCAGTTGCTCTCGTATGGAAAGGGGTGCATTCCGATGTGATAAACTTATTGATTTGAAATGATTATACATCACTAGGTCTAATTCGATTCACAAAAATACAGCACAAAATTTACAATAGGAACGTAAAGCCAACCACACGTCTTTATTTAGAAGACATATAAATAAAGTGATCGTTTTTCCTGTAAATTTCTGACTTCCTTCATGGTGATTAAATGACTTGCATCATCTTTTACTATGACAAAGCAACAAATGAAAATCAGGATAAAATCCACTAAGCACGATTATTTTACGTTATTTGTAATGCCTGTTATTAACCGGTACATTCATCACACTTTCGACCCTTAAATGATCGCTGAAACCCCTAAAAATAAACCCCGTTTCCGGCTGCATCCGGTGGCTCTTTTAAACAGTGATAAACTTCGTCACTCTTTGATCGGCACGTATGAAAAAAAGGGGGTGCTTAAATATCTGATCGGAATCGTACTCCTGGGACTAAGCATAGGCTCCCTGTTTTATACCAATGACCTTGTTGACAAACTTGAAGAAAGGGAAGAACGGGAGGTGAAATTATATGGAGAAGGACTTCGGTATATCGTCAACAGTCCGGATGATGAGAATTTCAATGTTATCATGAGCGTTATCCAGGATGCTGTTAACTTTTACCAGATTCCGGTAATTTATGTTGATGAAAATAACTTCCCGATTCATCGAAATATTAAATTCCCCCAAAATGCCTCACTGCGTGAAAAGGAACGCATCATTGAGGCTCAACTGATAAAAATGAAAAGTGAGCACGCTCCTGTTCCTGTTCAGGTCGGAGACGGCAAAGTTGGCTACATTTATTATAGCAATTCGTTCCTGCTTACCCAGCTCCGATACTATCCATTTGTACAGCTATCGGTCATGCTTCTCATCGGCTATCTGGCCTATCTTGCGTTTAGCGCGGCCAGAAAAGCCGAACAAAATCGTGTATGGGTTGGTTTGGCAAAGGAAACGGCACACCAGTTGGGCACGCCCTTATCTTCACTGATGGCCTGGGTTGAATATTTTCGCAGCGACCCCAACATTGATCCGTCTATCGCAGACGAAATCGAGAAAGATGTCGTCAGGCTCGAAATGATTACCACCCGTTTCTCAAATATTGGCTCTATCCCGACTTTAAAAGAGGAACCGCTTTCCGAGATTGTCACGCACTTTATTACCTACCTGCAAAAACGGGTTTCTTCTAAAGTTCACTTCTTTATCCACGACCAGCTGGCGGAAGGACAAACGGCGTTATTAAATAAAAACCTTTTCGAATGGGTCGTTGAGAATATCTGTAAAAATGCCGTGGATGCCATGAGTGGTATCGGAGAGCTGCATGTGACGCTACAGGCGCCTCCGCAAAGTAAAGAAATACTTATTGATATTACCGATACCGGAAAAGGTATGACCAAAGCCAATGCGAGCAAGATCTTCAACCCGGGATTTAGTACAAAAAAACGCGGCTGGGGCCTTGGGCTGACGCTTGCCAAACGGATCATTGAGAATTATCACGGTGGCAAATTATTCGTAAAAAGCTCCGAAGTCGGCAAAGGAACCACTTTCCGAATCATGTTACCGGCCAGGGTGATGGAGGAAATTATCCAGCACGAAGCCTGAAAACCTCCTTCATTTTTAAAAATTAAAGCCCAGAGAGATATAGGGTAAGGCGCCTTCTCGGGAGAAGCCGACTGCGGCTTGTATCAGGATCAGTTCCGCAGGTATGATGTAAATTCCGCCCCCATAGCCGTCATGCCATTTTTTCGAGGATTTCCCTGGTTCCCAAACCCTGCCAATGTCATTGAATCCGACGAGGCCAAGTGTGCCGGGAACGATGTATGACCGGAAATGCAGTATGTCGAGCCTCAGATCAAGATTGTGATAAACCATGGTACGGCCCGTAAATCGGTTGGTATGGAAACCCCGGAGACTTCGAACGCCGCCCAGCTGCATCCGCTGGAAAAATGTCGGATCGCCGACCGTAGTTCCGCCGCCCAGTCTGTTGGCCATCACGAAACGGGAATTTTTTGTACCCACATAATGCCGTATCTCAGATGTGAACCTGCCATACGATTCGTAATGACCATCCACTTTCTTTCTTGCTAAAAACGTCGTGTTCCAGAAAATCCCTTTGTTGGGCATGGTCACGTTATCCCTTGTATCATAGGTCCAGCCAGCAATGAGGCCCGCGTAAAAACGGTCCTGAAAAACAGCATACTCCGGATGTTCTGCATTGAAATCGTTAAAGAAACGGTGGGTGTTTGATTCTGTTTTACTGGTATAATATTCCGTAGAAATACCTCCGAATAACATCAGATCTTTCTGTATTTTTCTTTTCAGTTTCAAATCGACGGTAAGGTAGTCGTAGCGATTCCGGTAATAAGACATTTTTTTATCGCCTTCATTGATAAACCGGGTTTCATTGCCAATCCCAAAAAAATTGGTCAGATTCCGTGGTCCTAATAAATGCGCATCAATTTCCAGGTCGTTATGCCCCACAGCCTTTTTAAAATCTCCGACGTAATCAAGAATAAAAGATTGACGACCGGTTGAATAATTGGCCCAGAATTCATTTTTAAAAGCATACGGTTCTTTTCGAAAACCCTGCTTTTCGAAAATCATCCCGGCAGCCAGCTGAATGCCCTGGTCAATATTGTAGTTGGCACGAAAAAGTGGCCCAAACCTGTTAAACAGAAAACTTCTTTTATTATACTGATTTACCGTTGTATCGGTTGATAACCTGAGCCTGGCTTTCGACGAAGGTGGCAGCACATTTTCCTGATCCGAACGGTCATACACATAGCGTTTGCTTTTATTTCTGAGCGCTTCGTCCACTACAAATTTATCCACATCATCGCCCCCGACCATCCGTATTTTAATAGGCGACTTCGTCGTTCCATTGACCGAAAATACATCTTCACCGGCAAAACCATACAACCTGATTTCTTTGGTTAGCTGGTGATCAAATATCCTATGATAAACCTTTCTCCCATTGCTTCCATCCTTTTTAATATTGTAAACGGTTAAATCAATATCCCCTTTTTCAGTATGATGAATGTCAAAATATTCACGTTTATCGGACAATGAAATTTCCACCGTTTCTGCCAAAAAGCGGAAATACTCAAGGGTATAAACAGGAAGATTAGCAATCCGGCCCAACAGTGCTTTTTGCAGCAAAGGTGTCGTAGCATCAGCATAAATACTATCCGGCAACGCCTTCATCGCACGATCAACCAACGACGGCGTAAGCTTTTCCTGAACATAAGAGATCTCCTGTTTCCAGTCTTCCTCACTTAACTGACTAAGAAAATACCTGTCCAGATAACGTGCGTTAAAATTCCAGCCTTTGATATCCCTGATATTTTCACTGTACGGCTGAAGATTCGATTTTAGCCACTGATGGGAAAGAAACCAGGGCAATAACCCCGAAGTTTTATAAAAAACCTTATCCCTGTCCCTTGGAACGGGCGCATACAAAGTTTCTCCTTTCGATTTTTCAGGAAACCAGCGCCAGTTATCCTCATGCCTGTCCCAGTCCCCGATCACCATGTCCAGCAAACGGGCCCGCAAGGTCAGTTTCTCATCAAAACGGGTATCATTATCCTTTTCAACTTTGCGCTGCGCTTTGTCGGTCGCGTCCGTTTTTTCGGTTTCAAATGGATTCCTCTCTTCAAAAAGATAAGCAGCGTTGGCAAAAACTTTTTGATATTCACCCAATCCCGGATCATCGCCTACATACACAATTTCAGGCTTTGCGTGCAGCAGCCCCAAAGCCTCCGCGAGTATGGGCGTTACCAACGCACCATAAGGATGACCGGTGGAAACCTGGTCCTGCACAATATCTTTGGCAATGGTCGGTCTTAAATTTTCCGGCAATCCCCGCTCCGGGTATTTTTGAATGGTCCTTAATACCCATTCGCGACCGGAAGCGTCTTTCAAACGCAGCGAGCGTGTTTGCATGCCTCCGCCCAGCTTCACAATCTGCAAACCTCCCCTTTCCTTTTTCAAATCCAGCACGCGCATGGGAACGGACGTAGCCCAAAGTTTTCGATAATTTTCGCCCAGAAAAAACCGGTGTACTTTACCTACATCATTGTATTCGGGCGCTATGGCAATGATTATACTGTCACGAAGTGGAACATTTTGGGCAAAACAAGTGCTTAAAGGCAAAAACAAAATGCCCAGTAAACGCTTTGCTAACTTTAAAAATATGTTGGTAAAATTTCGATGCATAGATGTTACGTCCGGTAAAGCAGCTCAATATACGGCTCTTTATCCTTGGATGGTACAAATTCTCGATGTTCTGAAAGATCCGGGTAAAAAATCACTGCACATCAACCCATTTTTACAAAAAGAGCCGATATCTCTACGACATCAGCTCTTTTACAGCAATAACTTATGAATGCTTTATTTTAGTCAAGTCTTGGCAGGCGAATCGTATCAGTCTCTATCTGATTACTTACACGTAATGCCCGATCGCGGATCCTGATTTTCCATTTGTACAAAATAAGAGACGCGCCGGGAAAATACGGAGCAGATGTATTAAGGTCCAGTCTCCCTTTGATTGGTCCTGATTTTCCATCTGATTTAAGATCCGGAAAAAATTTTCTTTTATCTATCGCCAATATTTTTTCGACCCATACCTTATTTTCATAGGTACAAGTAATTAATTCATAGTTCCCCCAATCCCTGTATTTCACAGTGTCACTTCTCTCAGCATCCGACGCGCCTAAATCACCATCCCCGTCTTCAAAATCGAGGCTGATAATTACATGCTCTATTTTATTCCCCAAAGAATCTGTTCCTGGATAATGGTCTACACTGTTATAATAGATTTTGGGTGTATTATCAAAATCAGGAATATCGACACAACTTGCCAGGGCGATCGCACAAATCAAGAATAGGGAGATTTTCAATTTCATATTATTATCGTTTAAACCGTAAACGGCCAGCTAATAGATTTTTTTCAGATTTACGTATTTCAGAAATTAACGCTAATCGTATTCTCTTCTTACTTTTCAACGTCAAGCGCTAACTTCTGACATCTAACTTCTAACTTTGTTCTTCTATTTACGAAAGTACTACGATTGAAACTTCTAAGCAATATATCACCTTTGGAAATACGTCAGGAACTTCGCCGGCAAATTATTGCGCTCAAGCCTTCGGATTTTGAATCACTGGCCTTACGCATTTTTCAATATCAGGCAAAACATAACCCGGTTTACAACCAGTACATTTCTTATCTGAACATTGAAACGGATAAGATAACAAAGCTTACGGAGATTCCCTTTTTACCGATCCAGTTTTTTAAAAATCATACCATCAGGACCGGATTTCCACCTGAACCAACCGTCATTTTTGAAAGTAGCGGAACCACCGGTACTGCTACCAGCCGCCATGCCCTCTACGATGCCACACTCTACGAATCGGTCTCTACAAGCATCTTTGAGCAAAATTACGGGAGATTGAAAGATTTCCATCTCCTGGTCCTGCTACCTTCATACCTTGAACGAAACAACTCGTCCCTGGTGTATATGATGCAGCATTTTATTGATAAGGCAGACTCTCCTTACTCTGATTTTTATCTGCATAACACCGGCGACATGCTTAAAAGGCTGCGCGACCTGGCCGAAAATCCGGATGGAAAAGGTATCCTGTTAATGGGCGTCACCTTTGCCCTGCTTGACCTTGCAGAAAGCGGTATTGACCTTTCTTTTCTTAAAAGCATTCCAAATCTTAAAATAATGGATACCGGCGGCATGAAGGGGCGGCGTCAGGAACTGCTTCGGGAAGAGGTGCACGACATTCTGAAAGCCAGTTTTGGGGTATCCGAAATACATTCGGAATACGGTATGACGGAGCTGCTTTCGCAAAGTTATTCCCTCGGATACGGCTTGTTCACCCCGGGATTAACCATGCGCATACTGCTTCGTGATGTAAACGATCCCTTTTCCATTTTTGACCATAACCTTGCAGGATCCAAAACCGGCGGCATCAATATCGTCGATCTGGCAAACCTTGACAGCTGTTCTTTTATAGAAACGCAGGACCTCGGCCGTCTCGGTGCAGCTCCCGGCACGTTTTATGTCATGGGACGTTTTGATAATTCTGATATCCGCGGATGCAATTTATTGATTTTATAAAGCGTTTTCAGTGCGAAAAATTTATGATTTAAACACCCCGGAATTTAGTTACCCTTTCCATTATTAATATCTTTTTAATCTAGCACATACCACTGATTAACAATAAGATAAAGATCATTTTTCTTATATAGAATTGTTCTAACCGATCAATCATTGAGAATATTTCATAAATTAGCCGGGTTGTTTTGAATTGCATTAATCTAATGTATTATTACACTTTGGATTGTTAACCTAATACGTATATAAAATGAAAAGACGTGATGCACTTGCCCGTGTGGCACTATTAATGGGTGGAACACTTTCCGCCCCGACCATGCTGGCTTTTCTGGAGGGCTGTAAATCGTCGACCGAAACATCGACAAGTCTTACTTTTCCGTTTCCAGCAGATCGACAAAGTCTGGTTTCGGAAATTGCGGAGATCATTATTCCAAAAACGGACACACCCGGTGCAAAAGATGCCAAGGTGGGTGAATTTATAGAAATGATGCTCAAAGATTGCTACGCGGCAAAAGATCAAAACAGCTTTGCAGCAGGATTGGCAGATCTTGAGAAAAAAGATTTCCTGAAAGCGACACCTGAAGAGCAGACAAAAATACTTAAGGAACTTGAAGCGTCTGCCAAAGTAGCATCTGAAAAGACAAGTGCTGAACGCAAAAAATTCACCGAGGCCGGCAAGGAATATACGGACGACCAGGGTGTTCCTTTCTTCAGATTGATGAAAGAACTTACCTTACTTGGTTATTTCACCTCTGAGCCTGGTGCTACACTCGCACTTGAATATGTTCCGGTTCCTGGTCGTTACGACGGCTGTATCGATCTGAAACCTGGCCAGAAAGCCTGGGCCCTGTCATAGGAGAACAAAAGGGAAGAAGATGAAGAGAGCTTGTGGCGCAACAGATCTTCCTGTCATTACTAAATAACATAATCTGAAAATCATTCATCATGAATTTAAATATTAAGGCAACCAAACAAGCTACGTTCGATGCCATCGTAGTAGGTTCAGGGATAAGTGGTGGCTGGGCTGCCAAAGAATTGTCCGAGAAAGGCTTAAAAGTCTTGATGCTCGAAAGAGGACGGGATATCAAACACATTACCGACTACAAAACCTCAACACTTGCTCCCTGGGAACTTGAATACCGGGGACGGGTTACTACCGTGGCGAAAGAAGAATACTGGGCCGGCATGCGCACAGGTTACACCGCCAATGGAGAACACCGCTACCTGTTCGAAAATGATAAAGAAAACCCTTACCAGGAAACCCGCGGGTTTGACTGGATACGGGCTTACCATACCGGTGGACGCTCGTTGCTGTGGGGGCGCCAAAGCTACCGCTTAAATCCTGCGGATTTTGAAGCGAATGCCAAAGAAGGTATATCTGTAGACTGGCCGGTACGTTACAATGAAATAGCTCCCTGGTACGATTATGTTGAAAAATTTGCAGGTATCAGTGGTGCGAAAGATGGTTTGGACGTTTTACCAGATGGAAACTTCCTGCCTCCCATGCAAATGAACTGTGTAGAAAAAGATGTAAAAGGAGAGATTGAGAAAAAATTTGCAGGTCGTCACGTGATCATGGGACGTGCTGCGCATTTGACTCAGCCACAAGCTTTCCATACAGAACTAGGCCGTGCAGCCTGTCAGTTCCGGAATATGTGTATGCGCGGATGTCCTTATGGTGGTTATTTCAGCACACAGTCCGCTACCTTGCCAGCGGCTCAAAAAACAGGTAATCTGACACTGATCAACGATGCCATTGTATCGGAAGTGATTTATGATGACAAAGCCGAAAAAGTGACCGGTGTGCGTATCATCGATCAAAACACGATGGAGACGCGTGAATATTATGCCAAAATAATTTTCATGAATGCATCAGCCATTGCCTCTGCTTCGATATTAATGAACTCGAAGTCGAAGCGTTTCCCGAATGGCTTGGGTAACGAGAGCGATCAGCTTGGCCGCAACATTATGGACCACCACCTTGCTGTGGGTGCCCGTTCACAAGTAGAAGGTTACGGAGACAAATATTACTTCGGCCGTCGTGCAAACGGTATATATATCCCACGGTACCGTAACTGGGGCAGCGATAAACGTGATTACGTACGCGGATTTGGCTACCAGGGTGGTGCCGGCAGAGAAAGCTGGGGACGTGGTACCGGCATGGACGGTTTCGGAGCCGATTTCAAAAAACAACTCTCTGAGCCGGGTGGCTGGACCATGGGTATACAAGGATTTGGTGAGATGCTACCGGACGAAAAGAACCGGTTTACACTTCACCCTACCCTAAAAGACAAATGGGGACTGCCACAAGTCGTTTTCGATGCAGCCTATGGAGACAATGAGAAGAAAATGCGTATTGACATGATGAACGACGCAGCCGAAATGCTGGAAGCGGCCGGAATGAAAAACGTTTCTTCATACAACGACGAGTCGAAACATCCCGGAATTGGAATTCATGAAATGGGAACTGCCAGAATGGGTAGCGATCCAAAAACATCGGTTTTAAACAAGTTCAATCAGATTCATGCGGCACCCAACGTCTATGTTACTGATGGTGCATTCATGACCTCTGCATCTTGTGTGAACCCGTCACTTACCTATATGGCTTTCACTGCACGTGCGGCTGACCATGCTGTGAAGGAGCTTAGAAAGATGAATTTATAAATGAGCTGAATTTTAACATTTTCCCCTCATTCAGGTGAGCATAAATTGTTAAAAAAACGGTGAAATGAAATACTGAAAGCCTTGTCGGGTAAATCCGGCAAGGCTTTCTCTTTTATCGGGGAAATAGCCTTAACAAAAAGAAAATGTGTAGTATATTAAATCTTAATCACGATTTTTTTTGTAGCGCTATCGGCAGTCAGCGGGGCTGCCCCAGCTATCGGCTATCAGATTAATGCAAGAAGCGATATCTCGGACGACTGCCGATAGCCGGGGGCGCCTAGCCGACGGCAAAACTGTCTTACAATATTATTCGTGACAATGTTTATTATAATTCCGAGTACAAACCTGAAAAACCCCTATAACCCATAACCCACGCTCTACGTTGAAAGATTTTCCTTTACCAGTTGTTCCGCAACGCGTCTCGTCTGTTGACGCCTACCGAGGATTCGTCATGCTGCTCATGATGGGCGAAGTGCTAAAATTTGGTCGCGTCTCCGAAGCATTACCCGACAGCTCATTCTGGGCGTTTCTGGATTATCATCAAAGCCATGTTTCCTGGATTGGCTGCTCTTTACACGACCTGATCCAGCCATCCTTTTCATTTCTTGTCGGTGTAGCCCTGCCCTATTCTATGGCCAGCAGAGCCGGCAAACAGCAAACCACAGGCATGATGTGGTATCATACGATACGCCGCTCGCTTATATTGATTTTGCTTGGCATATTTCTGCGCTCCATGCATGCCACGCAGACCAATTTCACTTTTGAAGATACCTTGACGCAGATCGGCCTGGGCTACCCACTGCTGTTCGCGCTCGGCTTCCGTTCGGAGCGAACCCAATGGGCCGCCGTGATCACTATTTTACTCGGATATGGAATATTTTTCGCTGCATATCCCTTACCCGGCCCCTATTTCGACTGGGCTGAAACCGGCATCACAGCGGATTGGGAGCATAATCTCAAAGGTTTTGCAGCCCACTGGAATAAAAACACAAATGCCGCCTGGGGATTCGACCGGTGGTTTATGAATATCTTCCCACGCGTAAAAGCGTTCCATTTTAACGGTGGTGGTTACAGCACATTAAGTTTCATCCCAACGCTGGGAACCATGACACTGGGATTAATTGCCGGCAAATGGCTTAAAAATGCGACTTCATCTTCTGCGCTGATCAGACAATTTATATTTACGGCAGCGATTCTTTTTGTTGTCGCGGTAACCTTGAATCTGACTGGCATTAATCCGATCGTAAAAAGAATATGGACGCCGGCGTGGACATTGTTCAGCGGCGGCTGGTGTTTTCTTCTGTTGGCGGCATTTTATTACGTGGCTGATGTCAAGGATTTCAAATCCTGGTTTTTCCCTTTAATCGTCATCGGAACCAATTCCATTGCCGCTTATCTGTTTGCCCACACGATCGACAGTTTTATCGATCAGTCATTCAGAATTAATATTGGCCCTAACTATGATATGCTTTTTGGAGAAGCTTACCGTACGCTGATCAGCGGAGGCATTATCCTGCTGATCGAATGGTGGATTTTGTATTGGATGTATAAGAAGAAAATTTTTATCAAGATTTAGCTTCATATTTACGATAAAATCAATTTTCATCATATGCTATCACTAAAAGGAATACATCATATTGCCATCATTGCATCCGACTACGAAAAGTCGAAACGCTTTTATACTGAAATTCTGGGTTTCAAAATTGACCGGGAGGTTAACCGGAAAGAAAGACAATCTTTCAAGCTGGACCTTTCTCTGAATGGAGACTATTGCATCGAATTGTTTTCATTCCCTGAACCTCCCAAAAGGCCATCCAGGCCTGAAGCAACGGGCCTTCGTCATCTCGCCTTCAAGGTTGTGAATGTGGAGGAAGCGATTGAACAGCTTGTTAAAAATGACGTACATCCCGAACCAATCAGAATAGATCAATTAACAGGTAAAAAATTCACTTTCTTCGCCGACCCTGACGATCTTCCGATCGAATTGTACGAAATCTAAAAAGTACCCATACCATAAAAGCCCTGAAATGTAACTGCTGTACATTTCAGGGCTTTTATTTTACCGAAAATACTAAAAGTCCGATGCTGCAACAAAGGGCAACTTTTTTCAATGAGACATTGAAAAAAGTTGCCGCCGGGCTGTGACCCCGGATAACTGTCGGCGTCTATTGTTCAGAAAACCATCAACAACTTGTTGTTTTAACACACTAAACAATCAAATACATGAAAAAGTATACGGCAGAATTTATCGGAACATTTTGGTTGGTTCTTGGCGGTTGTGGAAGCGCAACGCTTTCCGCTGCATTCCCGCAGGTAGGTATTGGTTTGCTGGGCGTTTCATTGGCATTTGGCTTAACCGTATTAACCATTGCGTATGCATTGGGACATATCTCCGGAGCACATCTCAACCCGGCCGTATCTGTGGGCCTTTGGATCGGTGGCAGATTTCCGTCGAAAGATTTATTGCCTTACATCGTTGCACAAATCCTTGGCGGACTTGCCGCGGCCTGTGTATTGTCTTTCATTGTAGCAGGAAATGGCAGTCCCATCGGGGATTTTGCCGCCAACGGTTACGGCGATCATTCCCCAGGAAAGTATAGTATGGAGGCCGCGCTGATCACCGAAATCGTGATGACTTTTATGTTTTTAATCGTAATTCTGGGCGCAACGGATAAAAAAGCAGCCAACGGATTCGCCGGTTTGGCCATTGGTCTGGCATTGACCTTAATTCACCTGATTAGCATTCCTGTTACAAACACATCTGTAAATCCTGCCAGGAGTATAAGTCAGGCCATTTTCGTAGGCGGATGGGCTATTGAACAACTTTGGCTTTTTATTGTCGCACCAGTGGTTGGCGCAATCCTGGCCGGAATTGTCTACAATTTTCTTTCAAGCAATGACTAGGCTACGAAACATGGCTTAGTTCTTTCCTTTTTACAATTTCCTGCCTGGAAAGGATTTCATAAAATTCAGAAATCCTTTCCAGGTGCTCATCCACGACCCTTCTGCTTTCAGAATCTCTTTCCAGATATTTGTAAAGTGACCGGTAAGATTGAAGAATTTCACCTTCTGTCCTTTTTAAATATCCTGCCACCTGCTCCTTTTCATCAAGCTCATGAAGATAGGCAACCGTATCAGCATTTGTTTCTGTCGAGTTTTCCAGATCCTTGTCGGTTAGGAAACATTTAAAATAGTCATACATCCAACGAATTTCCTTTTGAAATAATAACGCGCTGAAATGTCCATGGGTCAGTATCTTCCTGAGGGAACCCATGCTATCCTTTTTTAAGGCCTCCAGATAAAGGACTTCCCGTCTCTTCTGATCATTCCATAAAGCGCTTATTTTCAGAACAAATTCGCTCAATTTTGAATCTTCCATCACCATAGCCCGTATCATGTTTCGTTCAGCGTTTTTGTACAAATACTATGCCGTAACAGTTATGAAAAATAAAAAATCAGGCGATTATTCCTACAAGGAATATTGTATTCATTATGGGAATAATTACCGGACTATATTTTCATAAATTCGTTATATTGTAACACTTTCATCAAAAACTGCGTACCTGAAACTGGGGTCAATTCGCCCTGAAATTTGCTGGTAAAACTGTGGATTCTCACACTGCAAAACACATGCCCCGCCACTATAATTTTTATACTCTGTTTAAAGAAACTAACTTTGTCTATAATACAATAATTAAGACTTGTTAAAGTTAGATTAAAATCCAGCAAGAGATTATTATCTCTGATTTCAGAATTGTGTAATTTATGTTTAAATATTCATTGATATTTTCGCTGCTACCCGCAGTTATATTTAGTTCCTGCAAAACCTCAGCTCCCAAAACAAAACCGGTTTCTGAAGCGCCCGCGCTTATTCAGATCGGCAACGAAAAATTCTCGTCCAGTGATTTTCTGGATGCTTATGCCAAAAACAAGTTTGCCGCAGATTCAGCCGAAGAACTTACACCGGAAGCGTATCTGCCTATTTATAAGGATGCTAAAATAAAGGTACTTGAAGCCAGGAATGAGGGCAGGGATACAACAAACGACTATAAGCAAGAGATAGCGTCCTATTATGATCAGCTCGCCAAGAACTTTTTGATCGATAAAGCACTGGTCGAAAAATTGTCGACGGAAGCCTATACCAGGTTAAAACAGGAGGTTAAGGCTTCCCATATTCTGATCGCAGTGCCGGAAGACGCCTCTCCCAAAGATACAACGGATGCCTACAATGCTGCAGTTGCGATGCGTGGAAGGCTGGAAGAAGGTTCCGATTTTGCAGACATGGCCGCAAGGTTTTCCAAAGATCCTTCGGCTTCCAAAAACCGGGGAGACCTTGGCTATTTTACGGCTTTCCAAACTGTTTATCCTTTCGAAACCGCTGCCTATGCGGTCCCGGTTGGAAAATTATCACAGCCTATACGCAGCAAAACGGGTTATCATATCATTAAGGTGTATGACCGCCGTGCAAGCCGCGGGACTGTGAGAGTTGCCCACATCATGGTTCGCCTGGAACCGAATGCCTCCGAGGCCCAAAAGACCGCTGCAAAGGCAAAAATTGAAGAGGCGTTTAAGAAACTTCAGAGTGGCCAGGCATGGGACAAAATCACCGAAACATATTCTGATGATAAGCAGTCAAGCAAAAACCATGGCCTTCTGCCTCCTTTCGGCACAGGACAAATGGATCCCAATGTCGAAGAAGCGGCTTTTTCCCTGACAAAGTTAAATACATATGCCGCACCGGTCCTGAGCAGTTACGGCTGGCATATCATTAAACTGGTTGATAAAAAAGGTCTTGAACCATACAGCGTTCTGGCGACCTCACTTCGCCAGAAAGTTGTGACGGATTCACGGGGAAAAATCCTTGAACAAGCGACTGCAAAAAGACTTCGTGAAAAATATGCAATTCAGGAATTTGCCGATCAGTTTGCTGCCATGAAGCCGCTGATCGACAGCACATTAATTTCAGGCAAGTGGGATTATATGAAACCCGTCTCCACGGACTGGGCTGCGAGCACGTTGTTTACCATCGAAAAAAGGCCTTATGATGCGCTTACTTTTTTAAACTATGTAAAAACTCAGCAAAAACCCCGTCCGAAGGGATCTTCACCGGAAGTTATTTTCAAAAGGTTTTATAACGACTTTCTGACAAACCGCCTTTTTGAATACGAAAAAGAGCACCTGGAAGAGAGCTATCCGGAGTTTAAAAGCCAGATCAGTGAAATCCGCGAAGGCGTTTTATTGTCGCAGCTGATGGAAGAGAATGTATTGCAGCGCTCTTTGTCTGATTCTGTTGGTCAGCGCAATTATTATGAAAAAAATGCGGAGCATTTCCGTTACCCGGAACGCGCCCTCGGCACCATCGTAACCGCACCCGACACGGCGACACTTTTTGCAATCAAAAAAGCCTTAACAAAAAGCCCTTATCCTTTGGAAAGAAAGGCAAATGAGCTGATTTTTAAGGAAGGAACAAGCGTTCTTAGCAAAGAACAGCTTGAAAAACTGTATGATGTATATGTGATTTTGCAAAAAAATCCGGATTATGTCGTTGAGATTTCAGGATACCGTTCGAATTCAGAATCTGAACCAACCTCATCGGATCGCATCAGAAATGTGGTTAAATATCTGAACAGCAAAAATATTTCGATCGTGAGAATATTGGAAAAAGATTATGGGTCTTTCCGCCAGTCAACCGAACCGGAGCGTAACAGAAGGATCAGTTTTCAGTTTTACAGCAATTCGAAAAAAGATGTTGAGAAAGCCTATAATTCTGAAACCCCGGACGCCGTTATTATCCAGGAAGGCTATTTCCAGAAGAGTAATGCGCTTTTAACGCAGGTGAAATGGGAAGCGGGCGAGCAAGTGATCATGGCAAACGGACTGGCGTACTGGATGCAGATCGAAAAGATCGAACCTGCCCGCGTTAAAACTTTCTCGGAAGCAAGGGGCAGTGTGATCAATGAATACCAAAAAGTCCTTGAAAAACAGTGGATGGAAAAACTCAATCAGAAGTTTCCGGTGAAAGTGAATCAACAAGAATTAGAAAAAATTAAGCGTTAAACGTAAATTAGCATTTTGAACTGCTGTTGGTTTGTATTTTAACCTGACAGCGCGGCAAATAAACCCTACTAATTCAACTTTGGAACACATAAATTAATATGAAAATAAATAAATTAATTGTACTTCAATTATTTGCAGTCTGCACGTTCTGTTTTAGTCTGACCAGTTTTGGACAAGGACAATCGGGTGTGATGCTCGACAAAATTATTGCCCGGGTTGATAATCATTATATATTGAGTTCCGAGTTGGAGGAAATGTATAATAGCTATGCAGCCAACGGCCAGAAAGCGCCTGAAAAGTGCCAGATACTGGAATCGCTGATCATTAACAAAATGCTTTTGGCAAAAGCTGAAATTGACTCCGTAACCGTTGAAGATAAAAGTGTTGACAACGAACTGGATGGCAAAATGAATTACATGATCCAGAGATTCGGATCAGAAAAAAACCTTGTTGAAGCTTATGGAAAAAGTGTTGACAATTTAAAGACCGAGCTTCGGACACAGGTTAAAGAGCAAAAAATCGTTGAAAAAATGCAGGGTACGATTTCGGGCAATGTTAAAATTACACCGAGTGATGTACGTAAATTTTTCAACGCAATCCCCAAAGACAGTCTTCCGTATATCCCTTCGGAAGTTGAAATCGGACATATCGTTCGTCTTGGAACGGTTACCCGCGAACAGAAAGATAAGCTGATTGCGCAGCTTCGGGAGCTGAAAGCACGTGCAGAAAAAGGTGAAGATTTTGCGACGCTCGCTACCATTTACTCCGAAGACGTTGGGTCTGCAAAAAATGGCGGAGACCTGGGTTTTGCAAAACGCGGTGCCATGGTTCCCGAATTTGAAGGAGCAGCACTGGGTTTGAAACCTGGCGAAATGTCCAATATCATCGAATCTCAGTTTGGATTTCACTTGATCAAACTGATCGAAACACGTGGTGCTGAGTATCATGCACGTCACATTCTGTTGAGACCTGATTATAACAAAGGCTCTGACATGACCAGTGCAGTTCGTATCCTTGACAGCTTGCGTGTACTTATTAAATCTGACACACTGAAATTTGCAAAGGCTGCGCTTGATAACTCAGAAGATAAAGAAACAGCTGAAACGGGAGGAATTATCCAGGACAGAAATACCGGACTGGGTCGCCTGACTTTGGACGCTTCTATGGATCCTGCACTTTATTTCGCCATCGATACCATGAAAGTGGGTGACCTTAGTGTTCCTGTTACTTACCGTACCGAAGCCGGACACAGCGCCATGCGTATCCTTTGGTACAAAAGTAAATCCGAACCACACACTGCGAATTTGCATGATGATTACGAAAAAATAGCCCAAATTGTCCTGAGCAATAAACGTAACCATGCCCTGGAAGACTGGTTTAAAAAGGCGCAGGGTGATGTATTTATCAGTGTTGAACCTGAATATAAAAACTGTCGGATCCTGGGCCTCGCCAATGGAAACGACCTTTGACATAGACATTGAAAAATAATTGTTGAAACCAAGACTTCCCAAACCGACTCACTGTGAATTATAAATCCGACGTTGAAGCAGCCGAGGCTATGAAAGTAGCCTATGAAAAAATCCGTAGTGAAATAGGACAAGTGATTATCGGACAGGATGAAGTTATCAAACGATTATTAACAGCTATTTTTTGCCAGGGCCACTGTTTGCTTGTTGGTGTTCCAGGATTGGCCAAAACACTTTTGATTCAGACGATCGCCTCGTCTCTGGATTTAAAATTCAACAGGATTCAGTTTACACCCGACTTAATGCCATCGGATATCCTGGGTTCTGAAACTTTGGACCAGAATCGTAATTTCAAATTTATCCACGGGCCTATTTTTGCCAATATCATCCTGGCCGATGAAATTAACCGTACGCCTCCCAAAACCCAATCGGCACTTTTGGAAGCCATGCAGGAATATTCCGTGACCATCGCCGGACAAAAACATACGTTGGCCCGTCCGTTTTTTGTATTGGCTACGCAAAACCCGATTGAGCAGGAAGGTACGTATCCGCTTCCAGAAGCCCAGCTAGACAGGTTTATGTTCATGATCCAGCTTGATTATCCGTCATACGCCGAAGAGGTAACGATCGTAAAAAACACGACCAACGATACCAGGTATCAGGTAAAAGAAGTAATCACTGCGCAGGAAATTATGGATTTCCAACATCTGGTAAGGCGTGTACCGGTTACGGACCATGTGATTCAATACGCAGTTAAGCTGGTACATAAAACGCGTCCTTCGTCGGCGCTTGCTGATAAAGATACCAGCGATTATCTGGAATGGGGCGCAGGGCCACGTGCTTCGCAGTCGCTTATTCTGGCCGCCAAATGTAACGCCTTGTTGTCAGGAAAATATTCGCCGGATATCGAAGATGTACAGGCGGTTGCACTTCCGGTATTACGTCACAGAATTATCAGAAATTTCAAAGCAGAAGCGGAAAATATCTCGGTTGACGACATCATCGCACGTCTGCTTTAATCTTGTTAGAAATATTATATTCAAAAATTTGCGTTGATCCCAAGGGATATCGGCGCAAATTTTTGCTTTTAAAGGAATTTGATCTTCATGCGCGATAGCCGAAACCACTGGAATCCGGGTATAATATTAGTAGGTTAGAAATCACTAAAGATCCGGCCATTAAAATCCACATCCATAAAACCAAAGTTCCAGTCATGACTATTTCAGGAAAAAACTTTATAGGTTATTCACTTTCAGCGCAAAATCAGCATACGTTCAAATCTTATGTTCCGGCTCAAAATATAGAATTACCGGAAACCTTTCACGCGGCCACGCCGGAGGAGGTAAACAAAACGATGGAACTTGCCCACAAGGCTTTCAACGAATATTCGCTGGTCCCGGCAAAAAAACGTGCAGATTTTCTTATCGCAATCACCGAAGAAATCATGGCTGCCGGAGACATCTTGCTGGAAAGAGCACATCTTGAAACTGGCTTGCCAATTGCCCGTTTGCAGGGTGAACGGGCGCGCACAATCAACCAGCTTACCCAGTTTGCGGACCTTATCCGTGAAGGGTCCTGGGTTGAAGCCAGCATCGACACCGCCATACCAGATCGTACGCCACTACCAAAATCGGATCTCCGTAAAATGCTCGTTCCGATCGGGCCTGTTATTGTATTTGGATCCAGCAATTTCCCCTTTGCGTATTCGGTTGCCGGCGTTGATACCGGTCCCGCACTAGCCGCCGGAAACCCGGTTGTTGTGAAAGCGCATGCGGCACATCCCGGCGTGAGCGACCTGACTGCACAAGCCATTGTTAAGGCTGCGCAAAGAACGGGGATGCCGGAGGGCGTATTTTCAATGCTTTATGACGATGGTTACGAAGTTGGTGCGGCGTTGGTAAAACATCCCGCAAGCAAGGCTGTCGGCTTTACCGGCTCGATCAAAGGAGGTATGGCCCTTTATAAAATGGCGCAGGAACGAGAGGAGCCGATTTCGGTTTTCGCTGAAATGGGAAGCGTCAATCCGATTGTGATCCTGCCTGAATATCTTGACAAAAATACGCAGCAACTGGCCAAAACACTGGCTGGCTCCGTGACCTTGGGGGCCGGGCAGTTTTGTACCAACCCGGGGCTCGTGTTTGTTACCGAATCCGAATCACTTGCTTTGTTTGAGGAAACTTATAAAAACGAAATCCTAAGCGTTGGATCGGCTACCATGTTAACGGCAGGCATCCGGAAAAACTTCTTTAAACTGCGGGATGAGCTTGTTGCTGAACCCGGCGTGACGGAACTCGCTTTTTCACGCCTGAGTTCTGAGCTGGAAAATCAGTCGCAGGCGTCGGTATCCAAGGTTAGTGGAAAGGATTTCATCGACAATCCTAAAATTCATGAAGAAGTATTCGGCCCATTTTCCTTGCTGGTTGTCTGCAAGGATCATGGCGAACTGCTGGCAGCTATCTCACATCTGAAAGGCCAGTTAACAGCTTCCCTAATGGCAGAACCGACAGAAGCGGCAAAGTATCCGGCGCTTCTGCAAAGTCTTTCAAGAATATGCGGTCGGTTTATTATGAACGGTGTACCTACGGGTGTTGAAGTTTGCCCTTCCATGCACCATGGCGGGCCCTTTCCTTCGGCAACCGATGCCCGATTTACATCCGTTGGACGGCATTCCATACTTCGTTTTGTGCGTCCGCAATCTTTCCAGGATTGGGATGATTCATTGTTACCTGATGAATTAAAAAATGCCAACCCACTCGGGATTTTCAGATTGGTTAACAATGAAACCACCAAAAGAACAATCTGATCTACCGGAATCTTTTTGCGTTTTTATTGTTTGTAAAATACTTCACCAGCCACCCGGTCCGACGGATTTTTCGCCGTCGGACCGGTAAATAAAAACAGATAAAAGCTACTAAATGTCCAACAAAACCTTTCACATCCTTAACGGCGACGCGCTGCTTGATAAATTTCCGGCCGATATCTTAACGGGAGAAATCATCATTGCAAGAGAATGCCTGATCGATGGTCCTGTTACAGGAGAAACCTTTGAAGATTTTTGCAAGACCCGCGCCAATTTCATACATGAAACGTATGAAGAAGAAACGGATGCCTATTTCAACGATGTTGCCTCGGAATTTGCCAGGATCAAAGCGATTCCTGCCGGCTCAGAGGTTAACTTCTGGTTTGAAGACGATTTGTTTTGCCAGATCAATTTCTGGTTTTGCATTTCCCTTCTTGAACCGGTTTTGGATTCAATTAAAGCATATATCGTCAAACCAAATGTTAATGCCCAAGAACCCGACTGGCGGGGATTTGGTATGATGGATCATCATCTACTGGCCGGGGCTTATCAAGACAAACAACAGCTTTCCTTGTCAGATTTGAGTTTGTTCAATAACCTCTGGACTGCCTATCAAAAAAATGACCGTACTGCGCTCGCAACCTTATCTGCCGTAAAAACTGATCAGTTTCCATTTCTTGAAATAGTGGTTCAGGCACAATTGGACCGTGCCAACGACCGGCCGCAGCATGTTTTGAAAGATATTATGAAGGAAAAACAAACCGCAGATTTCGCGATTATTTTCAGGGAATTCAGTAAACGAGAAGGGATTTATGGGTTTGGAGACTGGCAGGTGGAGAAGCTGCTGGAAGAAATAAATAGCTGAGCTAATTTTTTAAAATGGGATAAAGCTATCGAAATTTCACAGAAGCCAGTCTTGACTTCTCCTATGTTTACGGTAGTGATAAATATTGGTTTAATATTTTGTAAATACCAATAAATTTGACTTGTAAAGTGAAAAAGAAGTGAGAGTAGATTGACTTCCAAGCAGCTTT
>NZ_JAVFVU010000003.1 GCF_030929615.1 Dyadobacter sp. LHD-138
AAAGTCGAAATTGAATGGGGATTGCTTGCAATAGCACAGAATATTAGAAAAAAAGCTGCTTAGAAGGGCTTGTTATTACATAATTCAATCTGATAACGCTCTGAGCTTTTGATAGAAGCTTAAAAAAGATAAAACATCACGAAAGCCTATACAAAACAAAGAGGGCGCCTCAATTCGAATTTGAGACGCCCTCATTATACTCTATAAAGTCACGATCTATCCCAGGCTTAAACTGCCCCATTAACAAGCGGAATCACCTGACTGCCGATCAGCTTTATAGATTGCATCAGTTGTTCATGTGACAATCCGGCATTATCCATTTGAAAAGTAAATCTTGAAATTCCTCCCAAAGCCTGGCTGTGCCTGATGATTTTATCAGCAACTTCCTGGGGATTCCCAATCACGTACGCTCCCCTAAGACTTCTTTGGGCATCAAAACCTTGACGAGTTACGGGAGGCCAGCCGCGTTCCCGGCCAACTTTGGTCATTGTTTCCGCGTGACCCGGATAGTACTCATCAATGGCCTGCTCTGTGGTTTCGGCCACATACCCAAATGAGTGCAAGCCTACTTTCAACTGCTCAGGTGAAAAACCTGCTTTTTTACCCGCGTTCCTGTAAAGATCCACCAAGGGAGCGAAACGATGGGTCTCCCCTCCGATGACGGCCACCATAAGCGGCAGGCCAAGCGTTCCCGCCCTTGCGAAGGATTCAGGCGTTCCTCCCACACCAAGCCAGATGGGAAGCTGCTCCTGCAACGGCCGGGGATAAATAGCCTGGCTATTAAGCGTTGGGCGAAACCTGCCCGACCAGGTAATGAATTCATTGCTGCGGATCGAAAGCAAAAGCTCCAGTTTCTCGATGAAGAGCTGGTCATAATCTGCAAGGTTAAAACCAAACAGTGGAAAAGCATCGACCGAAGAACCACGCCCCACCACCATTTCAGCGCGTCCTTTTGAGATCAGATCCAGCGTTGCATACTCTTGAAAAACCCTTACAGGATCAGCCGCACTCAGCACCGTGACGGCACTCGTTAACTTTATCTTTTTTGTACGGGCCGCTGCCGCTGCCAGAATAACAGCCGGTGCAGAATCCAGATACTCTTTTTTGTGGTGTTCACCGATACCAAAAACATGCAGGCCTGCCTGGTCGGCAATTTCGATTCGTTCCAGTAACTCGCTCATCGCATCTACGCTACTGAGCACGCTTCCGCCTGCATTACTTAACATTGCCGAGGCAAAACTGTCTATTCCAATCTCCATACGATCTACTTGTTTATAATTATACCCCGGTCTGCGCACAAACCGGGCCAAACTTTTTGTTGCAATCAGACCTAAACAACGTTAAAATTCTCTAAGTCTGTCCGTTTTTTTTGACGATACAAATTTAACTACACTAACTATATAAAATATATTACTATACAAAAGGATACCAGTATCCTTTTGTATAGTAATATTAAGAAAAAGATTATCCATACATTGGTAAACTAAAAATAGTATTATTGCAAGACATAAATTTTTGCATTTTTGCAAGCGGAACTTTATCTTATTCACAATCCTGCAATTTACCGATTTATAGAGTCAAACAATGACTAACGGCCCCTTGGATGAACAACAGTTATGGAGCGCATTTCAATCAGGAAATGAGGATGCCTACACCAGCCTCTACCGGCTGCATGTAAAAGCAATGTATCGTTACGGCATGAGCCTTGTATCCGTTTCCGAGGCCTTTGTATTTGACTGTATTCATGATGTTTTCACCGAGATATGGGTGAAGAGAGAGCGATTGTCTATACCTGAAAATGTTCGTTACTACCTTTTAAAATCATTAAAAGTCAGAATTATACATCTCTTGCAACGACAAGAAAAACCACATTCGTCCCTGACCCGGGAAGAATTTGACGATCTGTGGTCAGAGCCTTCCATAGACGAGCTGTATGTCCAGAAAGAAGAGGCAGAAAATCGGCAGGAAATGATGCGCAAATTAATCGCGCTTCTACCCCATCGCCAGCAGGAAGCAATCCGGCTCCGTTTCACCGAAAATATGGATTATCAGGAAATTGGCAATATCCTTGATGTAAACCGGCAATCTGCCCAAAATCTGGTGTATCGCGCCGTTCAGAAATTGCGCGAATGGCTTATTTGACCGTATTATCTATTTTTTTCTACTTTTTATACATTTTTTAATTCCAGGTGAGTATGAACAGGGCTGTTTTGTTATCTACTGATAAATAACAGCAAAAAAGGTGAATACAGACTATACAAATTTCGGAACGATTGACCTGGCAACAGATGAGGCATTTCTTCGGCACTATCTGTCTTCGACTTCCGAATCCGAACATTTTTGGAATAACTGGCTCCTTAACAATCCGGGCAAAATAGCCGAATGGGAGGAAGCACGCAAGCTTGTGGAAGCAGTCCAACTGGGATTGACAGACTATACCCGCACATACCTTTCCAAGGAAGCAGAGGAAGAACTGCTCAAAAGAATAAGGGAAACCAATTATTTGGAAGAAATCCGCCAGGCAAAAGTAATACCTGCAACGATCTGGAAGCAAAGTCGTTTACTGGCTGCCTGCATCGCCTTGGCGGTCATAGGTCTGGGATACTGGCTGAGTCTTTACAGTATTTCCGGGGATTCAATTTATCAGCAGCAAACCTCAGAACTCCGGAATACGCTCATTGAACAAGTCAATTCACAAAAGGAACCTAAACTGATTTACCTGCCCGACAGCTCCGAGGTTCTGCTTTTCCCTGCCAGTAAAATGAGTTACCCGACAACCTATGGAAATGACAACAGAAACGTATACCTGACAGGGAAAGCTGTTTTCGATGTGCGTAAAAATCCTGAAAGACCATTTTTAGTGTACGCAAACGAAATTATCACGAAGGTACTGGGCACCCGTTTTGAAGTAAGTGCTTTCGAAAAAGACAAAGACGTTGTCGTTAAAGTCCAAAGCGGGCAAGTATCAGTGTACCAGGAGAAGGAATATGTGAACAGTCCCAACCCCAGTTCGGAAAAAGCGGGCGTGTTACTTATGCCAAATCAGCAGGTGATATTTAAAAGAACCGGAGAACAATTTAATAAAACGCTTGTAGAAAAACCTGCCTTACTTCTGACACCAACTACCGATCAGTTTGTATACGATGAAACACCGGTCACGCAGGTTTTAAAAAATGTCGGGGCTGCTTACGGTGTGGACATTGTTTTCAGCAACGAACTGCTGCAAAGCTGCGATCTGACCGCGAATCTTGCCGAAGAACCGCTTAGAGGCAAGCTGGATATCATCTGCCGGTCCATCGGGGCTACCTATGAAATCGTCGATGCGCAGATCATTATTACCGCCAAAGGTTGTAGTAACACAAAAAATTAATATTGCTAAACCCTTAATTTAATCACTGCCCAATGAAAAAACCAACTTAAAGTAACCCACCAAAAAAGGCCAACGATGCTTGCTCCATCGTTGGCCCAGACTTCCTTTTCTATAACAGCCTTGCCAGACTGATAGGGAGCCTTATGTCCGAATCTTTCAACAATTACGAACAAACAATCAAAAATATGGAACATGCCAGAAATTTACTATTCCTATTTATGAAAATCTCATTGGTGCAAATATTTATGTTTTGCGCATTTTTCGGAGTTTCGTGGGCAAATGACCTGGCTGCACAGGAATTGCTCAACCGGCGTCTTTCTCTGGATGTAAAGGAGAGAAAAATAAAAGTGGTATTAAAAGAAATAGAAAAGGCCACAGGTATACATTTTTCGTATAGTCCGCAGGTTATCGAATCGAGTAGGCCCGTTACCCTTTCCGTAAAGGATGTAACTTTAGGAGAAGTTCTGAAGCAATTGCTCACGCCCATGCAAATTTCTTACGACGTGACCGGAAAACAGGTCATTTTAAGCAACTCGTCCCCGATATCCCAACCCGGAAAAAATGACCAGTCGCAGATACAAAACATGATCGATAAATCCGTGAGCGGACGCGTTACAGATGAACGTGGTGAAGCATTGCCGGGTGTGAGCATCATGATCAAAGGAAGTAATCAGGGGACCAGTACGGATGGTGACGGCCATTACAAACTAACTGTACCGGAGGGTGCTGTGACACTTATTTTCAGCTTTGTGGGGTACCAAAGCAAAGAGATCTCTGTGGACAAAGCCACTGTTAACCTGCAAATGACGGCAGATATTAAATCGCTGTCGGAGATGGTGGTGGTGGGTTATGGCGTTCAGAAAAAAACATCGGTCACTGCGGCAGTTTCCACACTGAAGGGCGATGAAGTAGCAGCCATTCCGGTTACCAATCTGACGAACAGCCTTGGAGGAAGATTGTCGGGTGTCATTGTAAAACAAGGTTCCGGAGAGCCTGGAAGGGATGGTTCCAGCATTTTTATCAGAGGTATTTCTTCAACCGGAGCCAATCAGCCCCTCCTAATTGTCGACAATATCCCGCGTAGTTTCCAGCACCTCGACCCCAACACCATTGAATCGTTCACGGTATTAAAAGATGCAGCAGCAGTTGCCCCGTATGGCGTAGCAGGTGCAAACGGTGTGGTGCTTGTAACCACCAAAAGAGGAAAAAAGGGCACGCCAAGTCTCACGTACAATGGCTATGTAGGTTTTCAGAATCCGACAGTCCTGCCCGATTACGTAAGTGCCCACCAGTTCGGTCTATTGAAAAATGCGGCAGCAGCAGCTGCCAATTTACCTAAACCCTACTCAGATGAGGCCCTTCAGAAGTTCCTCGACGGTTCAGACAAAGATGCCTATCCAAGTCATGATGTCCGAAAAGAACTGATCGCTAAGAATTCTGTCATCACAACCCATAATATTGAACTTTCAGGTGGTGCCGAGCGTGTTTCCTACTATGCCAGTGTCGGCTACATGCATCAGGGCGGTATGTGGCAATCCACAAATACCAACCGTTATAACCTGGCGCTCAACCTGGATGCCAATGTTACAAATTCTACAAAAGTCTCCCTGAATGTAAATGGCCGTGTGCAGAAATCGCTCTATCCCTCCATCAGTACCCCCCGGATTTTCGAACTGCTTCATTACGCGCATCCGCAGAACGGCCCCTTGTTTTTCAGTAACGGCATGAATGGTTCGTATGTTACAGGGAGCATTCTCAATAGTGGTTATCAACGTGATAAAACGACAAGCATCTACTCACAGCTTTCCATTGAGCAGCAGGTGACTTTCATTCCTGGGTTGAATCTGAAAGCAACTGTGGCTTATGACCCGACCACGGACATGAGTAAAACATGGGTGTTACCTGTTCATATGGCTTCTATCAATACCACCCAAAAACCCTATGTCATTACCGACGGTATTTTTGGCCAGCCCCTGCCTTCGCTGAACGAAAGTATCTCCAACTATCATCAATTGACGTATCAGGCCGGATTAAATTATAACCGTTCATTCGGCAAGAACAATATTGGTGTTCTGGGGTTGTTTGAAGCAAAGGCAAACGACGGCAGAAGCCTTGCCGCTTCACGCCGGAACTACAATCTTACGATCGACGAAATCAATATGGGCAGTTCCAGCAATGCCGACATGACCACCAGCGGAACCTCCTCTTCTGCAAGGCAGCTTGGCGTGGTGTACCGTGTGACCTATGATTACGCCGACAAGTATCTTTTGGAAGCCAGTGGCCGGTACGACGGAAGCTATTATTTTTCACCAGAACAACGATTTGGCTTTTTCCCCGCATTTTCGGTGGGATGGCGACTATCGGAAGAACCCTTTTTAAAAGGGAAAGCAAACTGGCTTGATAATCTAAAACTAAGGGCATCCTACGGTGAAGTGGGCGCCCTGGCAGGAAGCCCGTTCCAATACCTTAGCACATACAGTGTAGCTGGCCCGGCTTATGTTATTGGCGGAAATGCCGTGCAGGCTGTCCGTGAAAGAAATCAATCCAACCCGAACATTACCTGGGAAAGAGCCCGGAAAACGGATGTTGGCCTGGAAGGCACCTTGTGGCGCGGACTTCTGAATTTTGAAGTGGATTATTTTTACGAAAAACGCTCCAATATGCTCGTTAATCCTGACGTCATTCTTCCTTTGGAATATGGAATCGGCCTGAGTCAGGTCAATAACGGGATTATGGACAACCGTGGTTTTGATCTTTCTCTGGGTTCAAATTATCGTATTTCAAATGATCTGCAAATTTCTTTATCGGGCAATCTGACCTATGCAAAGAATAAGGTATTACAGGTTTTTGAAACGGCTACCACTTTTAACAATCCCAACAGAAGAGTTACCGGCCGCCCCTTAGGCACCCAATATGGTTTCCACGCATTAGGCTTTTTTCAGGTTGAAGATTTTGATGAATCGGGAAAGCTCAGGTCGGACTTTGCCGTTCAGCCTTGGGGAAAAGTACAGCCGGGCGATATCCGTTACCAGGACATGAATGCCGATGGTAAAATCAATGATGACGATATAACAACCATTGGAGACCCTGTATCCAGTCCGCGAATTATTTATGGAATTTCACCGGGTGTGCGTTACAAAAACTTTAATCTCGACCTGCTTTTCCAGGGCGCTGCAAAAACAAATTTCTATTATGAAATGGACGCTGGCTGGGCATTTTTCAATGGAATGGGCGCCTTCACGGACCACATGGATTACTGGACACCCGAAAACCGTAATGCTAAAAATCCTAGAATAACGGCGGCTCCTACCACCAACAATACGCAGAAGTCGAGCTTCTGGATGGGCAATGCAAGTTACCTGAGACTAAAAAGCGCGACGATCTCTTACACGCTGCCTGCCGCAATCAGCAAGAAAATCAAAACACAAAGTACCAGATTTTACGTATCCGCCCAGAATATGCTTACCTGGACAACACTGCGAAATTTTGATCCGGAGGTGGGGCACAGCCGGGGATGGAATTACCCGCAGCAAAAAGTAACTTCAATAGGTCTGAACATTACGTTTTAAACCCGCTAAATCACTACATCATGATCAACATCGGAATTATACGCAAGTACAGTGGGAAAGCCATTTTAGTATGTTTGTTATTGACACAACTCTCCTGCTCTGATTTTCTGGAAGTTGAATCCAGAGAACAGGTTTCTGACGCTACCCTGTGGCAAACAACGGGTAATGCAGACCTTTTCCTGAACAATGTCTATTCAGGCATTCCCGGTCCGTTCAACACTTTTGACCCGGGTGAAAATTTCACAGACAATGCCATGAACGGTGTGAACGGCCAGACCAGCCGGACACTTTATGCCAACTCGGTATATACGCCCAGCAACGCGCCCAGTGCCTGGGGCAGGTTTACCAACATCAGGGCTTGCAATTTGTTTATTGAAAAAGTCACGGCTTCTCAACTTCCTGAACCCTGGAAAAAAGTGAGGCTGGCAGAGGCACGGTTTGTAAGGGCTTATTATTACATGCTGCTCTGGACAAATTATGGGGGCGTTCCCATCATCGACAATGTGCTGAACCAAAATGAGCAGGGAGATGAAATTTTCCGTGCCCGAAATACCGCAGAGGAAACCTACCAGTTTATTGTATCCGAGTGTGCGGCCATTGCCAATGATTTACCGGAAACGGTGCAGGCAGGCAGGGCATCCAAAGGAGCCGCACTGACTTTACAGGGATTTTGTGAACTTTATCAGGCCAGTCCGCTCTACAACCCAACCAACGACAAGGCCAAGTGGCTGAAAGCGGCACAGACCAGTAAAAAAGTGATCGACCAGGCAACCTATTCTCTGTTCCCAAATTATGAAACCATGTTACTGGAAGCCAATAACAACAACAATGAAATCATTTTCGCCAAGCAGTATCTCGGCGGAACATCACTCGGTGGCGGCAGAGAAGGTTTGCAGGGGCCATGGATTGTCGGCGGTATCCAGCATGCCTATGGTGGCGTAAACCCAACTCAAGAGCTCGTTGACGAATATGCGATGGCCAACGGACTTTCAATTTCCGACCCTGCTTCGGGTTATGATCCACAGAAACCCTATACAAACCGGGAAAAGAGGTTTTATCAATCCGTTATCTATGACGGCGCATCCTGGCTGGACAAAGAAATGATCATGAAACAAGGTGTCGGTAGTCGTAATGCAACAGATTTGAGTAATACCAATGAAGCAACCAATACAGGTTATTATCTTAAGAAGGGGTTGGATCCCAAATACGCGGTTAACGGTGACCACAGGTTAAGCAGTGCCAACTTTGTTATTTTTCGTTATGCCGAAGTGCTTTTAAACTATGCAGAAGCACAAAACGAAGCAACCGGCCCCGATGCCTCCGTGTACGAAGCGGTGAATAAGGTAAGAGCAAGATCCGAACTGCCGGCACTGAAAACAGGGCTTACCCAGGAACAAATGCGGGTGGCCATTTACAGAGAGCGTCGTGTAGAACTGGCTTTTGAAGAAAAAAGATGGTACGACCTGATGCGTTTGAAACTGGCAGAAAAAAACCTGAATGGGACGCTTCACGCGATGGTTATCGAACAGACGAGCGGAAAATGGAATTACAAGGTGGTACCTGCACCCGACGGATCAAGAACTTTCTTTGCTGAAAAAAACTATGTTTTCCCTGTTCCGCAGTCAGCCATTGACCGCAATTCAAAACTGACACAAAACCCTAATTATTAAGTCAATATAAATCGAAAATGAAATCTGTATTTCATTTTACAAAAATACACCAATGTCTGTTTTAAAATTTCTTGGCTTTTGCTTAATGCCGATACTGCTGGTAACAACAAGTGCCGGCCTACGGACCAAACCTGTTTCCAGTGAAGTGCCACCTGAAAAGGCCCTCAGCACATTTCAGCTACCCGATGGTTTCCAAATCGAGCTGGTAGCCAGCGAACCGCTCCTATCGGACCCAGTGGCCATGGAAATTGATGAGTACGGCCGAATGTATGTCGTGGAAATGCACGGCTATCCATTGGACAAAAGCGGTACTGGAAAAGTCAGGCTGCTGGCGGATTCCGACGGTGATGGCAAAATGGACAAAACAACTGTGTTTGCCGAAGGACTGGTGCTTCCAACAGGTATCATGCGATGGAAAAAGGGAATTATCGTAACCGATCCCCCAAACGTACTCTATCTGGAAGACAGCGACGGAGATGGCAAGTCGGATATAAGGGACACGCTGCTGACAGGCTTCGCAATGTCCAACCCACAGCATAATTTCAACAATCCGCTGCTGGGAATAGACAACTGGATTTACCTGGGACACGAACCCGCAGTAACAGCTAAGGTTTTCCAGGAAGAGTTTGGAGACCGCGGTGGTGAGATCTTTTATCCCCAAATTAAAGACGGCAAAAAACTCCCCCAGAATGCACTGGGAAGGGGTGTCCGTTTCAAACCGGGTAAACAAGATCTGGAAATCCTTTCGAGCTATACGCAGTTTGGGCACACATTCGATACCTGGGGACGTTATCTCCTGGTCAGCAATGCCAATCCGGGCTATCATGAAGTAATTGCCTCAAGATACCTTAATCGAAACCCCAACCTGTTGGTTTCCAATGTGACCCAAACAATTTCGGATCATTCGTCTGAGGTCTTTCCAATCACCAAAAACCCGCTGCATCAGCTTTTGACAGACGTGGGTGTCTTCACTTCCGCCTGCGGAATTACCAGTTATCAGGGGGGGCTATTCCCCTCCCCTTTTGACAGCGTCACATTCGTTGCGGAGCCTGTGAGTAACATTGTTCACGCCGATATTGTCCGGGACAAAGGCGCCAGTTTTACGGCCGGCCGACTTTATAAGGATAAAGAATTTCTGGCATCAACAGATTCCTGGTTCAGACCTGTGAACATGTATGTGGGACCCGACGGTGCTTTGTATGTGGTGGATTATTACCGGCAGATCATCGAACACCCGGAATGGATGGCCGACGATGTAATCAAATCCGGAGCGTTATACAACGGGGTGGATAAAGGCAGAATTTATCGGATCACGCCCAAAGGAACCGGAAAGGCTGCCTGGACTGCCGGTTTAAAATTAGGCGACGCCTCGGATGATGAGCTGGTGAAGCAGCTGGCAAATCCCAACATCTGGTGGAGAAAAAATGCGCAACGGTTGCTTTTGGATCGCAAAGCCCTGAACGCAGTTCCAGCGCTGGAACAAATGGCGGTTAACCCTTCTTCTCCCGTCGGGAGGCTTCATGCCCTTTGGACGCTGGAAGGAATGGATAAACTAAACAGTAAACACATCATCACCAGTCTGGATGACAAGGAAGCCGGTGTGCGAGAAAATGCCGTCAAACTGGCCGAACTTTTTCTGGACAGCTCGCCCGAGCTTGTTGAAAAGCTATTGAAATTAAAAAATGACGGCAATGCAAAAGTTCGTTTTCAGCTCCTGTGTACTTTGGGTTTTGTGAATACACCGCAAGCTGCTCAGGCACGCCAGGCCATACTTTTTAAAGACTTAAACGACCCCTGGATACAAATAGCGGCACTATCGGCGGCCAACGCGAGCGATGGCGCTTTGATGGACGCCGTATTGAAAAATTACAAGTCTGGGGTTTCAGCCTATGCCTCCCTGGCCGAGCGCCTCAGCACGATGACCGGTGCCAGCGGAGACACGATTGCCATTAAAAATCTGGTAAAAAATGCTTTGGCCGTTCAGGGAGTAACAAACGGTAAATCCGACTGGCAGCCCGCGGTATTGCAAGGACTAGCGCAAAGTATGAACAAGCCCACCAATCCTGCCGCACTCGGGGAGATGAAAACCCTGCTGTTGCAGGCCGCACTTACTAACCGTTCCGCAGCTTTGCGTGAGTCCAGTTTGAAACTGCTAAAAAAAACAGGATTACCGCAAAATACTGCGTCAAAACTGGCTATGCAGCGGTCGGCAAAGGTAGCCGCCGACCCAACCGCAGCACCTGACCGGAGAACGGATGCCATTCAATTCCTTTCATTGGATAATCCGTCAAAATATGCGCAGATCCTTAAAAAACTGATTACGCCCAAGGAGCCAAAGTCCATTCAGCTCACTGCGCTGAAAACACTAAGTTCCATTCCGGATGAAACCGTGAGTAATTTTCTTTTGGAACAATGGTCATCGCTCACGCCTGAACTGCGCGATGCGGCCATCAATACCTTCATGGTCAATGACAAACGGATTAAGTTGTTGCTTGATGGTGTTGAATCAGGAAAAATTCAGCAGGAAACGATCGGCTGGCCACGCAGTGTGGGACTTATGGCGCAGGCAAATGAAGCACTTAGAAACAGATCGCGGGTATTGCTGACAAAAAAAGACGATGCCAGAGGTACAGTTATTAAAAAGTACAACGACGCATTGACACTTACGGGCAATGCATCGTCAGGAAAACAGGTCTACCAAAAAAATTGCTCGGTATGTCACCAGATCGGTGGAAGTGAAGGTGTTTCTTTCGGGCCTGACCTTGGCACAATCCGTAACCGTCGGCCGGAGTCGATCGTTGGGGATATTCTGGATCCCAACCTTTCCATTGCCGATGGTTATGATATCTGGATTATTGAACTGAAATCTGGCGAATCCGTACAAGGACTGATTTCAGCCGAAACGCCTACCGCCATCACGATGAGCAATTATGGCGGCCATAAAACGGTAATTGCCCGTAAAGAAATTAAATCCCTGAAAGCCCTGGGCATGTCCAGTATGCCAGCCGGACTGGAAGCTGAAATTGACCAACAGGCCATGGCCGACTTACTGGCCTACATCAAACAACCCAAATAAGATATAGCTATGCAAAAACTTTCATTTCGGAGCCTGTTTTTTTGTTTCCTTTTCGCAATTACAATCCTGCCAGACGTGTCAGTGGCGCAGCGCTTCCGGGCATCTGTGGTCAAGGTAGATATTACCCCTGATAACGCGCAGCAACTACTTGGCTACCACGCAAGAAAATCAACGGGTGTACACGACAAGATTTACCACCGAATTGTAGCAATGGACGATGGCAAAACACAGTTTTACCTGATCTCCACCGATATCTGTCTCATTTCACCGTCTCAATACGACAAACTGGCTGCCAGGTTACAAAAAGAACTTGGAATCAATCCAATGCATATTTGGTGGTCAGCTACGCATACCCATTCGGCGCCGGAAGTAGGTCCGGCTGGCTTGCCCTCCGTTTTCCTCGGTGACCGCTACAAGCACGACTTTGACGCAAAATATACCGATTTGGTTGAACAGAAGATCATAGACGGTATAAGGGATGCGAAGAAAAATCTTGCTCCCGCCAAACTGGGCATGGGTTGGGGATTGTCCAATGCAAATATCAACCGCCGTGCGCGAGGTATCGACGGCAAAACGAGTCTGGGTATGAATCCTGACGGCCCGGTCGATCGGCGGATTGGTATGATGCGACTTGAAAAGGCCGACGGCAGCCTCATGGCCCTGGTTGCCAACTACGCCATGCATGGCACCGTCATGAGCGGTGAAAACCTGTTGATCAGCGGAGACGGCCCCGGAATCGTATCAGAATATGTGGAAGAAAAGACCGGAGCCCCCCTCCTTTACATCAACGGGGCGGCTGGCAACATCGCTCCTATTTACAGTGTTTACCCAAGCCCCGGAGCTGGGCGTTTAAACCAGTTCAAAGCGATGCTGGGTGAAAAGATTCTTGATGCCAGTAAAAAGATCGGTGCAACAACCAATGAAGTTACCCTGAAAGCATCCGGGACCATTGTTGAGATCCCAAGAAAAGAAGGTTTAGGCTGGCCGGATGATCTGGACAGCTACACCCGCACGACAAAAGCTGGTACGAACATGGTGAAATTACCCGTCCGCTTTCTTAAAATTAATGACGACGTAGCGATCTGGAGCGCACCGCTTGAATTGTTTTGTGAGATATCAAACGAGATACGCGACCGCTCACCATTTCCCTATACGTTTTATTTCGGATACACCAATGGTTGGCTCGGCTATTTGCTTGCCGAAGAAGAGTTGAAATACGGCGGATACGAACCTACCGTTTCACCTTATGCGCCGGGTGCTGCAAAATCCCTGACGGAAGCCGTTTCCAATTATCTGCAGAGTGAAATGCGCAGCGGACACTAATCATCCTTTTAAACCTGAAACCAAAATTATAAATATGAAGCGTTTTCTCGGCCTTATCGCATTCCCGTTGCTAATCTGTAATCCTGCCCAAAAGGCATTGGCCCAAAAGCATCCTTTTTCCTGGCCAAACGGCAAAAAAATGGCAATCAGTTTAAGTTTTGATGACGCCAGAATCAGCAATGTCGAGGGCGGAACTGCATTACTGGACGAATATGATGTAAAAGCCACTTTTTACCTGGTCCCTGGCAGTGCAAAAAAGCGTCTGGAAGGCTGGAAAAAAGCGGTAGCAAAAGGTCATGAAATGGGAAATCATTCCATTAATCACGCCTGCAGCGGCAATTTTGTCTGGGCGCGGGGAAATCCACTGGAAAACTACACGTTGGAAAAAATGCGGGAAGAATTGCTGGAAACCAACAGACAAATTAAAGAAATGCTCGGGGTCACACCTACCACCTATGCCTACCCCTGCGGCCAAACTTTCATCGGCCGTGGAAAAAATACGCAGAGTTTTGTACCGTTGGTTTCTGACCTTTTCCTGGCTGGCCGTGGCTGGCTGGATGAGGCGCCGGTTGACCCCGCCTATTGCGATATGGCACAACTTACCGGCATGGAAATGGACGGAAAGAATTTTGAGCAAATACTGAATACCATCAATGACGCAAAAAAGGGTGGTCAATGGCTCGTTCTGGCAGGACATGAAACCGCAACCTCAGGCCCACAAACGACACGACTGGATGTGTTGCGTAGGCTCTGCGAATACGCGAAAGATCCCGCCAACGGTATTTGGATCGCCCCCGTTGGTGAGGTAGCCGCCTATGTAAAAGCGGCCCGCGACACGATCAACATTCCGGAGATGGTTGGCTCCAACAGCGCTAACGAAATTATTTTGAGCGCGAACAAAGGAAAGGGCATCGGTCCAAAAATCCAGTACATGCCCGACTGGAAGGCTTTCGGATGGTTCACTTCGGATGACCGTGTTGAATGGGACGTAGAGGTCAATAAAGCTGGAAAGTACGAAATCCAGCTTGACTGGTCCGTAGATGATAAGGAAGCGGGAAAACCCTTTACACTGGAAGCATCCGGAATAAAATTCGACGGAAAGGTTGAAAAAACAGGTTCCTGGGAAACTTTCAGAAAAAAAACCATCGGGCAGATTCAGCTAACCCCGGGAAAGCAAAAAGTTGTATTTCGGCCTAACGCAAAGTTTAAGGAAGGCGCTTTGCTGGATCTGAGAGCGATTAAACTTGTTTTGGCCAAATGAAGTTTATGACGGTTTGATCAATGAAACCGTCGTAAATTTAATACCATCGTTACCATTAAAATTTCATCCCTTGCCTTCATACGATAACCTGGGTGGCCCGCCAATAGCGTTACAAAAAATCTATTAGTCCCCAAAAATCCAGGAGGGATGGTATTATTGTAGAAAGTAAATGTCAGGTCGTTCCACCAAACCCCGTCCGGGTGCCAGATTCGTTGTAATTAGCCACGGAAAAAGTTTTTTGTTGTTGTAAATTCGGTTTCTGAAATGGTTATATCACCCTTTCAGGGTTATGACCTGAATATTTGCACGCATTTTCTACAATAATACCATCCCTTCGGGATTATCCACAAGCTCGACCAACTTTAATGATAAAAATCGCATTGCCCACAATTTTCTTTACTTGAACGAAAACAGCAACGGAAATATAAAAGTCACGATAATGGTCCAGATAACATAAATGGGCAGATAGGCTGAAATAACCTTTCCCACGCTGGCTAACTCAGCCTTTTTTGAAAGTACTTTGAAAAGCTGTGCAGTGACCAGCAGCAGGTTTATTAAAATTAAAGCATTGCCGCCTAAAACCGCAGCTCTGTTCGGCGTAATGCCCCAGGCTGAAATCCTGAACAAAATCGCGGACAACGCAATACCGCTTACAATTACCGTTACAACAGATAAAAGAAACAGCACCCAGGTCCCTGCCCGATTTTCCGTTGTCTTCGAGGTTTCGGCCACAGAAAAGAAAATAATGGCCATAACACCAATTAACAACCCATTAAAAATCTGTAAAAATTCCCGGTCATTATAGGGATCCTTGCCTGAGTAAACCATGGCCACCAGATAAATGGTCAGCATCACTAAAACCAACGGACTGAATATTTTAGCGATCACCGGCGAAACTTTACCGACTAACTGGGGATTGGTCTGTGTAAGATAAGTGCCCACGATTGGTGCAGCGGTCAGTCCGAAAATGCCAACATAATCGAAATAAAATTTTTCGATTTCGAAACCGATCAGCTTGAAAAGATTAATGGTGATAGCCGTCATGATTCCGCCGGATATCAGAATGAGCGTTGTCATCACGATCAGGTCGCCGTTATACCTTAAATAACCAAGCCGTTTCTCCGCATTGTTTCCTTTTTCACCGGCAAAAGCAAAACCCAATATTGCCCATAGAAATAAGAGTAAATGCATGCACGATAAAGTTAACGTATCACTCGTCTTAACATCGGGAAGGAAATTGATAAAAATCGCACTGGCGAGCGTGGAACCGGCTATAAACACAATTTTACCAGTTGATAATTTATTTTTCCAGGCAAAGTAGGTCGATAACAGGGGAAAGGTGATAAAACCGATGTTTCGAAGAAAGAAATAGTCTTCGTCAATCGATAAAAATTTCGGCAACTTTGCGATCATAGCTGCCAGAAAAGAAGCAATGATTACAAATGCCAGGTCCTTACTGCTCCCCCAGAAAACGTCTTCGCTGCCGAAGTTGAGGCGCTCATTCCAAAATCCGGCAAGGGTATTGTCCTTAAGCTCAGGATACAAAGATTTAAATGCGCGCTTAAAAGTTGGTTTGTCTCTCCGATACAACCGCTCAAGGTTTCCGGGATTGTCGAGATTTGATAGGATTTCGTCTTTCATAAAACAGTAAATACGTTTACCTGATAAATAAAAAGTACTTTGCAATACAAAGTAAATGATTTTCAAAGATAATTTCCTAAGCTCTGGCAATTTTTTTTATCGAATTTAAAAACCTTTAAACCAACCCGCTGCTACGGAGCAATCCGCACGGCCCCGTAGTTAAAAGCCCTTGCTTCGTTTGGCATCCATATTTTCTTTGGCACTGCCCATATCCTTTCGTTTGCCGCCTTTATTGAAATTGTAGGTGACTTTCAAAAATACGGGAAGTGCTGATAACTGTATGACTTTCTTCGAGCGACCAGAGAAGGTTCCGGAAGAAATCCTTTCGCCTTGAAAAGTAAAAGTTCTGCCGAATGGAAAAGCGAATGTTAAGCCGGTCCTGAGTGCTTTGGAAAAAGTTTTTTGGAAGGAAATAAAATACAGCGGATCTGCAAAAACAATTTTCTGCATTTCCGGGACAGGGCTGTTGTAGGTGAACTGAGCGGATATTACAAACCCATACGGCAAGGAGGCGTTACCTGACAGGGCGATTTCATACGCTGTTTTTTGCTGGTTTTCCAGGTCATGATAGCGGGCAAGGCTGCTTGCCCGGGTAAATACCCGGAATAGTTTCAAATAGCTTTGCATTTGTATGGCCTGACCGATCGAAAATGTACCCGTCAGCTGGCCGCCATACTGCTGGATTCTCCCTGCATTAAAAAGTTGCGTATACAATTTTTCATTTTCATCTACGCGGGCTAGTTCATTGATAACATCTGTTCTGCTGTGATAAAAAGTGCGAAAGGCGATCCAGCTTTTACCGATACCACGGCTGTATTCCACTCCTGCATTACGGATATCAACCGGCCCCATCAATGGATTTCCGCTGCGGTAAGTATATGGATCTTCCATGACGACATATGGGTTGAGCTGATACAATCCGGGATATTCGAGCGATTTTTGGTAGGTAGCCTTTAAGCTCCTTCCTTCCGCAAGTTGGTATTGAAAGGCTAGATTGGGCAGGAAGTTCGTAAATATCCGGGATTTGGCAGTTTCCAAACCAAGTGTCGCTCTTTCAACACGTATAGCCACATCAGTTGTGAATTTCCCTTTTGAGAACCTGACACTCCCGTGTAATGCCTGGCTGTCACTTAGGTAAGTAAAGCTGCTTGCATTTCTATCCGCAAATCGATGCCGTTTGACCTGAAAACCAGTTACGATTCTTAGGTTCTTATACATTGGGATGGTATAATCGGCCCTGAGGTTGTATGAGTTTTGCAGCGGCTGAATCAAATTGATTTGTGTACTGCCTATTGCAATGTCTGTAAATACATTCTGATTTTTTGCCCGCAGGCCATACAGGCTGCCATCGACGGTGAACTCGCTCCCTTCGCGTTTTCCCGGATTACCCTTATAAAACAGCGCGTAAAAACTGCCAAGATTCTTGTCGTCATCTTCTTTTCGGGTATTCCATGTTTTTTTGGCTGGTCCTTCATAAAGTGTTTCAGCGTAACCGTCCAGCTGTTGGGAGTACGGGTTAAAATAGCCATACAAAGTAATTGAATTCCGCTTGTTTAGCGCGTAGTCAACACCATACTGAAAGCGGTGCGACCAGTTTTTTTGCCTTTCCTTTCGGTATGACGTAATTCTCCTCTCGCCATCGGGGGTATCAATTTCCCTTTGACTTTCTTCCAGAATGTCGAAATACCCCAAAGACCCATTGTATGACACAAACATATCGATTTTATCCCGGCCATAACTAAGCCGGGCCGAAGGAAAAGTGTATATCTGTTTCACGGAAGTAGGCGCTTCAAAATTGACGTTTACGGCCATTCCCCTTTGTTTGTCACTTTTGAGAATCACATTGACCACCCTGGATGCACCACCCTCGTACCGGGTCGGCGGACTTGCCATTATTTCAATTTTATCGATGTCCGCTGCCTGTAATTGATTGAGATATTTTCCGTCCCGCTCCATACCATTCACCAGGAAGATTACATTATCGCTTCCTTCCAAACTGATATTTTGCATGAGGTCAATACTGAATCCCGGCAGTAATTTAAGCAAGTCTACACCGGTTGAAGCAACATCGAGCATCTTGCTGCTGATTTGAAATACTGTTTTGTCGACCTCCGATTTCGCCTTTTCGCGCACCCCCCGAATTGTTACCTCTTGTAAACCCGACTGCCCATACGACAGCAATATGGTGTCCAGATCCAGCACCTGCTCATGCGCCAATTCAATTTCAACACGCTTCTCTGTATAGGCTACCGACGTAAACCGCAGCATGTACCTGCCCCTTAGAATACCAGACAACACGAACCGCCCGTCTTGTAAACTTTGCGTCCCACCCAAAGGCATTGAATCTGTCCGGTTGTATAGGGTTACATTGATAAAGGGAATCGGATTTGGAGCGTCCTCTTCGATTAAAACGCCCTTGACCGAGCCTTTCCAGGTTTGCTGCGCCAGTGCGCAATGCACGGTCAGTAAAAAAAATAAAGCCCAAACAAATGGCTGAGATAGTTTAAAAATGAAATACATATGCGTCCTTTTATCCGAGGTAAATTGATAATCGGACACAAAGGGAGAGAATGTATCTTAATGCGGCAACAGTGTGGGATACTTGACCAGCATTTGACGTCAATGCATTATTGTGCAGCCATTTTTGGTATGAAATGTAACATTTTGTGACGAATGACTAGCGGTTTGACAAGTACAGACGATCAAATTTTTCAATGTTGCTTCGGGATACCGGGATTTCCTCAGTGGTTCCCTCGAGCTGTAACCGATAGCCAGAAGAATTCCCATTATACTTATTGATTTTCATCATATTGACAATGAACGCCCGGTGGGTCCTGACAATAAATGGAATTCCATTGAGCATTTGTTCTACTTCACTGATTGAGTTTCGAATGATTTCTTTTCGGGTCTGTCCGTCCTGCAATAAGTGAAAAACGACATAGTTTCCGTCGGATTCCACATAAATAAGGTCCCCAACGGAGAGTGTCAGCGTCTCACCTTTCAGTTTGGATTTGATCTGCACGATCTGTTCATTGCCATCGCTGTTTACCGGCGCAGCACCAAGAGCCCTGAAGTTAATGAATGCTAAAAACCCATACAAAATAGCACAGGTTAGAAAAACAATCTTGCAGGAGCCCATAAAAGTGTCAAGGTTAAACCGGTTGACCGGATCCTCCATCAAAAAGCCAAATCCATATATAAAAACGCTCAATCCGCCAAGGATTAACAAAATCGCCAAAAATTCCTTTTTTACAGTCCATTGATCCGGACTTGAGAATAACGAGATTCGCCTCAATACGTAAACCAGCAAAATATGCGGCAGTATCATAGCCAACACATATAGTGCCATCGTGGCCTCAAAACTCAGCCTGCCGCTGGGATTAAGATCGAATGGCTTGTAAATTATAACAAACAGGAAGCTGTAAAAGGCCATGAGAACCGAACCATGCACCGGTCTCTGGATCAGATAATTCTGTGGATACCTTTTGTCCATCCACGTGACGTACTTTGTAATCATTTAACCAGGCATTAAACAAGGACACTCCACAGCGCATGGATTCGCAAAGATAGCACTTCGATGTTAAAACGGGAACTTCCTGGTAAAAACACTTATCAACTGAAATTTGCCAGCATTTTCTACTATAATGGCATCCCTTCGGGTTTGTCTTGAAGTTTAACGACTTCAATTTAAGTAGCTGTTGGCAATTAGCTATATGCGATTAGCTCAGTAACCGGATGATTAATAGCTTATTATAAAAATCAATAATATAAACTAATTTTTCACTACTACTTACACAATTCAAATGAAACCTAAACGCTTCGCATATGGATCTAAACTTTCACCTTAAACATGAAAACATGTTTAAGGTGAAAGTTGAAAGATTTTCGACCGTCAATAACCCGGATTCTGTTTCAATACCGGTGCGTTACGATCAATTTCCGTTTGTGGAATTGGCCAGAACTCAAATTTATCTTCGTATTTGCTCTTTACAGTAGGTGCCAGAGGATTCTGAATAAATCCGTTTAGCTTTTTCGTCGCAATTCCCCATCTTCTCAAATCAAAATAACGCTGTCCCTCAAGGGCAAATTCCACCCGCCTTTCATGTCGGATCTTTTCTCTCATATCCGCTTGTGAAAGTCCCGTGGCAAGCGCTGGCATACCCGCCCTGGCCCTAACCTGATTGACTGCGTCCATTGCATTTGATGGCCCACTGGCTTCGTTCTCAGCTTCTGCGTACATGAGTAAAATATCCGCATAACGCAGCAAAACAAAATCGCCCTCATCAATCGCGCCGTAATCCGGGTTGACTAGCGATGGATCAAGCCATTTTTTCACCGCATAAAAACCGTTCGTCCAGCTATCTTTCCCAGGCGTTGCCACCGACAAATCCCCGGTGAATGGCCACCCCTGCTCCTTCGTATCGCCGGGAAAAAAGAAGGTAAGTCGCATACGTGGATCCCTTTTGTCAAACGGATTTTTCGGATCATAAACGGCAGAAGTTCCAATATCCTTGCCGTCAATAGCCTCATATTCGTTAATCAGATCCTGCGTTCCCTGTTCACCCTTCCAGCGCTGAAGGGATACCCCCAACGCAACATCCTGATGCTGCAAATTCGGCTGAAGATACTTTACTGAAAACATGATTTCCGTGCTGCTGTTTTGATCGGGCTTGAAGAAATTCCCCGCATAGCTGGTTGACAGCGCATACTTATTCCCCGCAATAATCTGCTTTGCCAGGGCCGCTGCCTCCGCATATTTTTTCTCATACAACAATACCCTTACAAGATATCCCTGGGCCGAACTTTTAACGACATGCCCATCTTTATAGGCCTTGTCGGGCAAAGAAGCGATTGCTTTGGCAAGATCCTCTTCAATCAGTTTCAACACCTCTGCCTTTTCGGATTTTGCTTTTGTAGATTTAAAATCAATGCCGAACGGATCTTCTGTTGTGATAACCACATTTCCATAAAGCTGCGCCAGCCAGAAGTAATTGAACGCACGTAAAAAATACGCTTCCCCCTGATACTGATTAAGTTTATCTCCTTTCAATACCTTCCCTACATTTGCCAAAAACGTGTTTATCGCCGCAATTGCCTTGTAATTGTTGGCATAATAGCTATAAACAAAGTCACCCGATTGCGCTGTAATTCCCGATGAAAGCGCACTGGTACCACCGCCATAATTGTATTGTCCATAGGAATCGTCGCTGAAATTATCCCATGCAAACACCTGATACTGAGACGTTGCATAACCACCACCCGGGGCATACAAAAAATTATACAGACCGGTCAAAGCCAGGTCAGCATCCGCTTCTGATTTCCAGAAAATAGAAGCCGACAGCTTATCTGGCGGAACCACATCCAGATCGTTGGTGCAGGAGGTGACGGAAACAATAAGTATCAGGAACGTTAAAACAGTATATTTTAGTAAATTTTTCATATTCTCAATATTTTAGGTCCTATTAAAATTGCGCGTTAACACCAAATGTATACGTCCTGTTTTGAGGATAAGCCAGGTAGTTTCCGCTATTCACTCTTTCAGGATCAAGTCCGGGATATTTACTGGCAGTCAACACATTATCGGCAGATGCAAAAAACCTGATCGATTTGATTCTGATCTTGTTGATTACACTTTTAGGTATCGTATAACCCAGCTGAATATTCTTTAAACGGACAAATGAGGCATTTTTCAGGAAATACGTCGAATTGTAGTTCTGAACGGGGGCATAACCGTCGGCGACGTAGATCTTCGGCATCGAATTGCTGTGATTGGAAGGCGTCCACCGGTCGCGCCAGTCTGTCGTCGGTACAGATCCCTGTCTGAAAGGCTCAATCCCCCATCCTCTTACATAGATCTTTTGTCCGATCGAGCCGAAAACCTGGGCCGACATATCAAATCCTTTCCAATCGGCAGATAAATTTATCCCAAGCTGCATGGCCGGATACTTGCCTTTCTGATAGGTGCGGTCTTTGTCATCAATAACACCATCCTTGTTGACGTCCTTAATTTTAAGATCACCCGGTGTAGGCGTAACAGGTTGTTTTGGAGAGACGTTTATTTCATCCTGGCTCTGAAAAATTCCATCCCAGATGTAGACATAAAACTCATCCAGGGCATGACCTTCCTCCCGAATTGAATTGTCAATAATCTCCTTTTTTCCGAATTTTTCCAGAATGTTTTTATAAGCCTGCAAATTCACCCCGAAGTTATATGAGAACCCACGAGCAGTGCGGTCTGCATAGGCCACATTAAGTTCAATTCCTTTGTTTCTTACAGCACCATTATTGATCGTAGGCGCATCCAGACCCAGCCACAGCGGTACTTGCGAACTGCGCAGAATGTCAAAAGTATACTTATTAAAAACATCGGCCGAGAAGGTGACTTTGTTATTGAAAGCTGTCAAATCCACTCCTGCATTAACCGAGCGTGTCGTTTCCCAGGTAAGATTCGGGTCCACAATAGACCGTGCGGCAAACCCTGTGGAAGTTGTTCCGCCAAAAGCATAATTGGTATTGCTCAAAGTTGCCTGATAAGGGTAAGTGCCAATGTTCTGATTGCCCAGCTGACCATAAGAGGCCCGTATCTTCATGTCATTAAGCCAGTTGGCATTTTGCAAAAAGCGCTCCTTCGATATCCGCCAGCCTCCCGAGAAAGAATAAAACAGCCCCCAGCGCGTATCGGATGGTAGACGGGACGTACCGTCGTACCGGATACTTCCGCCCAGCAAGTATTTATCTTTCAAACTGTAATTGGCGGTGGCGTACGCCGAATGAATAGCCCACCGCTCGGAAGTGCCTGCATTGGTTTGTCCATCGGCGGGTCCTGCGTCTAATTCTGTTAAAAGATTGGTCGGATATTGCCGTCTCGATGCCAGTAGCCTACTTGTCTGATTCTTTTCCTGCTGATATCCGCCGAGAATGGCAATTGCATGGTCGCCAAAAGTCTTGTGGTAATTAAGCTGACTATAAAAAACGCTATACATCAAATCATCGCGCCGCACATTAAATCCGGGAGTACCCACATCAAGCAATCCTGCCGAGCTCATATCATTGAAGTAATACATCGGCACTACGGGTCTGAAAGTGCTCGATTTGACATTTTGATAATTAAATCCCGCCTTATTTTCCCATCTGAGACCATCCAGTACATCTACATCCAGCGACATATTTCCCTGTGCGTAGTAGTCTTTCGTATATTGAATGGATTTCTCCTCGACCGTAGCGATGGTATTTTTGTTTCCCTGTTCATTAGGAAAAGCTCTCTTGATCCATTTTCCATCAGCCGTTTTCGGAGGGTAAAGCGGCGACTGCGCCATGGTTGATAAAAACATATCGGTACTCCCATTGCTGGGCGCCTGCTGATCCCCATAACGGAATTGCAGATTTGTTCCCAGCGTAACACGTTTATGAATTTTGGAAGACAGCCCCAGGTTCATGGTGTATTTTTTGTAGCTGAACCCGATCATAACGCCAGGCTGGTCTGTTATTCCCAAACCGACATTAAAAGTAGTCCCATCCTTACTTCCACCCGACATATTCAGAAAGTGGTTTTTAACGTAAGCAGGTTTGAAAAGATCGTCCAGCCAATTGTGATTAGGGTATTTAACCCGGTCGGTCGCATTTTTATACAAATTAATCTGATCCTGCGTATACAGCGGCTGTAAATTCGAATTTGTCCGGGCTTCGTTGGATAGCTCCATAAATTCAGCAGAATTCGTAATGGTCTTCGGGATTTGGGTTGGATTGGAAATACCAATATTAAAGCCGTATCCAAAGGCAAAACCACCGCCATTTCCATTTTTCGTTTTGACCACAATAACACCGTTAGCTCCCCTGGCACCGTAAATCGCTGCGGAAGCTGCATCTTTCAGTACGGTAATGGATTCTATATTATTTGGGTTTAAAATAGCCAGATTACCAGGCAACCCATCTACAATGACCAGAGGTTCATTCCCGGCGTTACTAAATGTGCCCGTGCCTCTTACACGCAACTGAATACCCTCGTTGCCAGGCTCTCCCGAATTCTGTATCACCTGAAGCCCCGGCAGCTGCCCTTGCAGCAAACTAACCGGGTTTGTTGCGACCCGCTTGGTTATGGCTTCTCCCGAAACAGTTGAAACGGCACTGATCAGATTGCGTTTACTTTGCGAATTATAACCCACCACAACCACCTCATCCAGCGCTTTGTTGTCCAACAACAAATTGACATTGATCTCCGTCGCGTCACCGACTTTTACCTCCTGCGTCACATGGCCAACGAAAGAGAATACCAAAATCGCACCCTCCGGGACATCCAGCGCATAAGCACCATTGGCGTCTGAAGAAGTTCCCCGGGTTGTTCCCTTTATGGAAATGTTTACGCCCGGCAGGACTTCCCTGGTATCCGAAGTCACGATTCCCTTTACACGCTTATCCGCGGCATTTTGACCCTGGTTTATCTGCGTGCCATTATCCCGTATGGCACTGCCCGACGACTGCGGAGAAGCGGGCCTGAGAATAACCCGGTTTCTGACAATTTTATAAGAAATGTTATCCGGACTAAACAGCTGATCCAGAACCTCCGCCATCATTTTATCATGGGCAGAAAATGTAACCTTTCGTTCAACCGGAAGTAACTCTTTACTATATACGAATTTAATATTTTGAGAAATTCCGAGCTCCGTCAGTACGGATCGTATCGTTTTTTGCTGGGCCACAACCGAAACTTTCCTAAGCAAAAGCTCCTGGGCATGCGTTTTACCACCGTAAGAATAAGTACAGGCGATAAGCGCGATAACTATTTGTAAAGATGATATTCTCATAAGAAGCCAACAAGACTCTATGATTTCTAGTCTTTTTTTCATTTTTTTACACCTTTTAGATCATTAGTCGATTTAAATGCTCCCAGTATTTCATTTGTCCAGAATGAAACAACCAGGATTTTCCGGGGATGGGGTTGGGACCGAACTATGTTTCCTGCATATTCGGTCCTTTTTAGTTAAGTAGAGTTTGTATTCATGTAGCTGTTGTTAAAGGATAAATTAAAAAAAACGATCAGATAGGCTTGCATCCGGGGCCATTCAGGAAAATCCGCTCTCCCTTTACCTCGTAGCTGGCGTCTATCGCGGCGCATAAAATGTCCAGTACTTCGAACAGATTTTCTATATTCGATGCATCGGCTGTTATGCTGCAATTCGCAAGATTTTTGTTTTCGGGAACAATGGACACGCCATAGGCTTTTTCCAACTGTGAGATGATCGTGGAAACAGGCGTGTCATTATAGTTGAAACGACCAGACTTATAAGCAATTCCTTCCAGCCGTTGCACAACGATGGGTTCTTTCACCAATCCGGTTATCATTTCCCTGCTGTCTGGCGAAAAAGTCACCTTCTTGTTTGGCGTCAGCGTGACCTCCCTGCCGGTCAGGATCGTGCCTTTGTAGTCTAAATTTTCCCGAACTTTAACCAAACCGGTTAAAACCGATACCTCAATACCGCTGCGGCTGTTCCTTTTGATCGTAAAGCTCGTACCGACAACTTTTGTGATGATATGGTCAGAATAGACCAGGAAAGGCTTGCTACGATCATGCGCCACATCAAAAAAACCATCTCCTTTCAAAAAAACTTTACGCTCTCCGCCTTTAAAAACTTCCGGATAAAATAATGTTGATCCGGGATAAAGTGAGACCTCGCTGCCATCAGAGAGTTTTATTAATTTGAGCTTTTGGCTATTGTTAACTTGCTGCACCAACGCACTGATCACCGAGTCGGGAACCTCCGCAATAATCGTCTTCCGTTCCGTAACGGCTTTATAAAAAATAAAACTTGATATCAGAAAAAGAGCCGTGGCTGCAAACTTGAAGTATACCGATTGCCACCACTTTTTAATAACAAATGATTCCTGCACTTCCGGTTTTTCATACATTTTCTGCCGGATAGCGTTCCACATATCCTCTTTCAACCTCAGATTCTCCACTGGTACATCATCAGCCTTGGCATGATTAATGGAATCATACCAAAAATCCATCACCTGTTTCTTGATCGGGTTAATCGTTCCGTTCTGATAACGATGTAACAGCCGGTAAAATCCTTTCCAACTCTTGTGCATGTCTGTACCTTAACGTTAAAAACAGAATTGTTCCTATGTGTAAGTAGACTTGCCAGGGTACCAGCCACAAATAATTTTATTAAGTATTGGAAAGTTTATACTAAACAATGCATTTAATCTAAAATATATTAAAATATTTATATAAAATTTCACAGCCTTTGTGACAGCAGATATTGGGATAAAAGCAGAAATATGTAAATGTCATAATCCTGCAATTGGATGCGAAGCGTTTTTAATCCCTGGCTAAGATGATACTCCACGGATCTTGTTGATATTTTCAGCATTTTTGCGACCTCTCCGTTGGACTTATGTTGTATCTTACTCAACTCGAAAACAACCCTGGTTTTTGGAGGCAAAAGGTCAATACAGGCTATCAGTAGCTGATTTAGGTCGTTGTATGCCAGCTCTTCCTCCGTGTCCCAAGCAACTTCCGACATGTTAACGAAGGCAAATTTGTCATAATTCCTCCGGACTATTTCTTTTTTGAAAAAATCCAGGACTTTAAACTTAACCGCACGATGAAGATAATTCTCTAATTCGCCGATGCACACGGTTCCATGCCGAAGCCATAAATCAAGGAAAATGTCCTGCACGATTTCCTTGGCCTCATCCGGCACTTTGATTTTGTTCAGCGCGGCCCTGTAAAGCCTATGCCAGTACCGATCATAGATTTGCTCGAATGCATATTCATCTCCCTGTTCTAACCTCTCAACTAATAGCTCATTGCTTATAAAAATACTTTGCATACGCTTGACGTGATGATGATAATTTTGCAAACTAACTTTACCCGCAGACTTTCCACCGGACAAGCACTTTCATATGCCCGTTAAAGAAATAATCTTAGCTAGAAGACGAAGACCAAAATATACTACTCGCTCTAGTCCATCATCGGTACTATTTGATCTCTTACTTCACATATCGTTTTCTGAATAAATTCATCATATACACATTGATATCCCACTGATCGGCAACGGGCCGTTTGGTGTACGGCAGCGTTTGCATATAATTGGGCGGACCAAATTCTGTTAAAACAGTAAGTGTTTCACCACTTTTCACCTTATGGCTTACCACGGTATCCCACCAGCCCAGATGCGCCTTTACGGCCGCTTCCCATTCAGGAGCACGGGGGTCGTTCACCTGAGGCCCTTCTTCATGACCAATCCTGGAATGAATATGTCCCACTCTGCTGAGTGCAAGTTTAATCGTTTCTTCCTGATCTTGCAAGAGGCTCTCATGAACATTGCACCAATGCGAAATATCCAGCGTCAGTTTGAGTCCGGGATTTTTCTCAATAAAGTTTCGGGCAATGTGGGCGGCAAAAAGCATACGTCCCCGATGCGTTTCATGATAAATTGGAATACCCGTTCTGGACGAAACTTCAGTTGTGTGGTCAATCAACACCTTATTTTGCTCGTAGGTGAAAAAATCCTTTCCGCTATGGCAATTGATAAAAAGCGGCTTTTGTCCAAATTCCGAGGTAGCTGCATTGATGGACTTTTTAAAAGAATCCCGGTGATCCGCATAATCGACCGAACCCGAACCGCATAAAAAGCCAACTTCAAGTTCGTACTTTTTTAGGGCTGTAAATAATTCAGCCTGTTTTTCCTTATTTCCTGGCCACCACATTTCCGTCCCGTCATAGCCTTCTTTTTTAATGGCGGCGCAAAACGTGTCGACAGACCCGGAAAACCCCCAGTTCGTCGCAAAAATTTTGAGTGATCGTTTGTCATTAAAACGAACAGGGGCTGCCTCTTTATCTTCAATTCTTTCAATTCCAGCCAGGATTCCCGCACTTGCAATGCCGGCTCCCATAAAATTACGACGATTCATTTTTAACAATTTAATTGAAACAATAGGCAACTTATTTTGCAACAATTCCTGCCGCCGTCGTATCATCCGACTTGATAAATCTGGCCATGGCAGACGCACTAAGGCCATGAACGATTGACAGATTGGGATACTGCTTTGCAACCTGACTGACAACGCTGTCCGTCACACCAGACTGCCAGACATAAACGGATCTTAAACTTTTCATTCCGGCGATATTTTTCAAGCCGCTGTCCGAGATTTTCGTATCAAACAGATTCACATACTGGAGATAGGAAAGCGATTTCAAATCTGCAATGCCTGCGTCAGTTACCGCAGTATGTTCGAGGTGCAATTTATTAAGATTTTTCAGTCTGGCTATTTCTTTCAAAGACTGATCTGATATTTTTGTTCCACCCAGTTTCAGCCAGGTGATCTGTTCGGACAAAGGTAATAGCAAGCTGATTTGTGCATCACCAAAACCCGGCGCGTTAACGGCACTGACTTCCAGCAGATTCTGATCTTGTGAAAGTTTATTCACCGTCAAACCCGCTTTCCGCAACGCTTCAATACTCTTTTGGTCCGGCACAGAAACCGCTAACTTAGCGATCAAAGATTCGGATCTTCCTCCTATCCCGGAGCCCGTACCTTTTGCCGTTGATTTCAAGGACGCAAGTGCCGGTTTAACCTGATCAGAAACTTTTAAGTCGGATACTTTCTTGTCAACCGGTGCCCCCTGGTCGATCCACCACGACAAAAGCGTAATCTGCTCACTCGTCAGTTGCGGTTTTCCCTTGGGAGGCATATGGTCATCATCGTTTTCAGGAAGCAGACACCGTTTGACCAAATCGCTTTCCGTACTTTTACCCGCAACCAAAGCGGGACCGCCCTCCCCTCCTTTCATCATAAAGGCAAACTCGTCAAGGCGTAAATCCCCTTTTTTCTTACTTTCGTTGTGGCATTGCACACAGCTTTGTTTCATCATGGGTTTTACAATATCCTCATAAACAACGGCTTGTTCAATATTTCCGATCGGCTTTATATCCGTTGACAGTACCTCGGCGGGTGGTATTCCGGCCAAATTGCGTAAAGGTCCGGGCATGTTTTGGGTGAGATATCCCTCTCCATGCGTCAACGAACCTCCGTCATGCCCGGCCGTTAGCGTAAGCAAAGTAGACAGCCCGAATGCCGGTAAATAAAGCACGGAAATACGGGGCATTTTTTTATTAAACCAGCCGGAACTTACCATCCACGCCACCCATGCAAAAACAGCAACACCCACCCCTTGCCATTTATGACTTTCGAGTAATGCTGCATCATAACCACCGCCTAACGAAAGAAAGTAACCGGCCACGCAAGCAACAGAAGCACCGACAGCAGACCAGAATAAAATAAAGTTAATGACCGATACGCTCACAGGTATTTTACCTGCGCGGCGTCCTATTTCCAATAAAGCGGCTATTAATAAAAAGCCTATTGGCAAATGAACCAGAACAGGATGAAACCTGCCAACAAAGAGCGTCCAGCCGGACGATTGCAGAAGAATGTCAAACATATTTTATAAAGATGAATTAGGCTAAAATCTGTTTAATGACCTTACCCTCAGTATCGGTGAGCCTAAAATTTCTTCCCTGAAAGGGATATGTAAACTTCTCGTGATCGAAGCCCATTTGATGCAGAATAGTCGCGTGCAGGTCATGCACGTGCACACGGTCTTTTACGCCATAATAACCCAGTTCGTCGGTTTCACCATGGGAAATACCATTTTTAACTCCGCCGCCGGCCATCCACATTGTAAACGCTTCCAGGTGATGATCGCGTCCCATGTATGGCATTACGAGGCCATTTCTGTTTTCCTGCATGGGTGTCCGGCCAAATTCCGCACCCCAGATCACCAGTGTGTCTTCCAAAAGTCCCCGCATTTTAAGGTCCTGAATCAAGGCAGCCACGGGTTTGTCGGAAGCCCGACATTTCTGGCGTAAACCGCCTTCGACATTGTCTTTTTCCGATGTACCATGACCATCCCAGCCCCAGTCAAAAAGCTGCACAAAACGAACGTCATTTTCAACCAGTTTCCGGGCCAGCAGGCAATTCATTGCAAAGGTCCCTTCACCAGGTTTTACGCCGTACATATCCAGAATAAACTGCGGTTCTTTCGAAACATCCATCACCTCCGGAACGGACATTTGCATCCTGAATGCCATTTCATACTGACTTATGCGGGTCAAAATTTCAGGGTCGCGGACGTCCTCGTAGGTTTGTTTGTTGATTTTATTGATGGCTTCAATCGTTTGTTTGCGAATATCACGGTTCATTCCGTCAGGATCACTCACATACAACACCGGATCCCCGCCTGTCCGGCACTGAACACCCTGATAAACAGACGGTAAAAAACCACTTCCGTACACGCTTTTACCCGCATCAGGCTGCTGACCACCGGATGCCAAAACAATAAATCCCGGCAAATTCTGATTTTCAGAACCCAGACCATAAACAGCCCAAGCACCTAAACTCGGCCGCCCTAAACGCGGGCTTCCCGTATGCATCAATAATTGTGCAGGAGCATGATTAAACTGATCGGTATGAACTGCCTTCAGAAATGTAATTTCATCGGCTACGGTTTGTAAATGGGGCAAATAATCGGATATCCATGCTCCGGATTGCCCATGCTGTCTAAATTCTCCTTGCGGACCGAGCATCTTGGGGACGCCTTGTATAAAAGCAAATTTCTTCCCTTCCAGAAACTCTGCCGGACAATCCTTGCCGTGGTATTTAATCAGTTCCGGCTTATAATCAAAGAGTTCAAGTTGCGATGGTGCTCCTGCCATATGGATGTAGATGACCCGTTTGGCTTTGGGCGCAAATTGCGGGATACCCGCCTTTAATCCCCCTGCCGCCACGCTACTTTCAGCCGCCGAAGTTCCGCAGGACCCCAGCAAAGATCCTAAACCCAAAGCCCCCAGCCCAAAACCGGCTGATTGCAAAAAATGACGCCTGGTTTGACTGTGCAATTTTGTATGTTGTAATTCCCTGAGCAGCTTTTCCATAATGATTTAAAATCCTGCGTATTAACTTTCTTGTTATTCCTTGGTTACTACATTGTCGAGATTGAGCATGACATTGGCCGAAACCGTCAGCGCAGCCAGTTCCGGAGATTTTTCTTTGCCATACGGCAGCATGCTATCGGCTTCCACCGGCTTCTTTTTATAAGCACTCAATGCCTGCCGGTACACATCAACCAAGACGTGTAAGTTCTTCTTCTCAATGTTACGGAAGGTTAGCATCCGATATCCTTCTGTCAGTTGCTGTTCCGGTGTCTTCCCCCGTTTTTGCATGTTTGCCGCAAGGTTTTCAGCCGCTTCCAGATAAACGGGGTCATTCAGTGTTACCAATGCCTGAAGAGGCGTGTTGGTAAGTATTCGTCTTGACTGGCAAAACTCCCTGCTTGGTGCATCAAAGGTGACCATCGAAGGATAAGGCGACGTGCGCTTCCAATACGTATAAAGTCCTCTGCGGTAACGGTCTTCACCCTCGCTGAGCACCCACTTTTCCCCGCTGTATGGTGACTGCCAGATTTTATCAGGTTGCGCAGGCATTACGCCCGGGCCATACATTTTACGCGAAAGTAATCCACTGCATGCCAAAGCCTGATCGCGTACCTGCTCAGCGCTCAGCCTCACCCGGGGTCCTCTGGATATCCAGATATTGTAAGGATCCTTTTCCAGTTTTTCATTATCCGTTTTTGAGCTTTGACGGTAGGTCGCCGACATGACAATTCGTTTTAAGAGTTTCTTAACGCTCCAATGGTCGGTTTCCATAAATTCAACGGCCAGCCAATCCAAAAGCTCCCGATGCGTCGGTTCACTGCCTTGTGAACCAAAATCCTCTACGGTTTCAACAATGCCCCGCCCAAAAAGCTGTTCCCAGAAACGGTTGACAATAACCCGCCCGGTTAACGCGTTTTCACGGTTGACAATCCATTTTGCCAGTCCCAAACGGTCCCGCGAATATTCCTTTGGCATCGCATAAAGCAGTTTGGGAACGTCGGGCTTAACCTCCGCGCCTTTTACCATCCAGTTGCCCCGAACGAAGACATTCGTCTTTCTGGCGAAATCTCCCCGCCCTTCCCAGAAAACAGGAATGTCTTCAATTCCTTTATTCAGAAGTCCGGAATAATCAGCCACTATCGCAGGATAATCACTTTCGTTTTTTCCGGGAATCTCCTTTTGAAACGTCAGCCATTTAATCCGAACCCAGTTTTGCGGCATTTTCGGACTTTCCAGGCTAAAATACAAGTCCTGTTTACCCGTCACATCCGCTATCGACACCACCATCACGGTATCCCGGCCACCGGTATTCGGAACATTAACCCGGGCAATAATCGCTTTGTCCAGCGTATCCCTTTTTATGGTCAAAACCGCCTTATCAATGTCGCTGCCCATAGAAATTAACATACGGTTCATCCCTTGCAGATTTGCCGCCGGAAGCTTTCCTGATGTTTTATGCTTTAAACCAAGATATTTTCCGTCCAGCAACGTGGCCCCGCCAATAATTTTGAAATCATGCGAATTAATTTTGGGCTCCATCACCCGCATAAACTGAGCAAAATTGTTGGTTTGCTTCGGATCGTGTTTAGAAACCCAATCAATGATCCGCGCTACTTTCAGCGAGTCATCACCTTTGTAGAAACGCAGCGTAGGCGAGTCGTTGGGCACATCTTCATCACGCGTGTTGTTGAAAAATGCCATGTACTTATAATATTCATCGTGCGAGATGGGATCGTAAGGATGGCTGTGGCATTGGATGCAGGCAAAGGTGGTCCCCTGCCAAACCTCCCATGTCGTATTGGTACGGTCAATCAGGGCTGCGACCCGGAACTCCTCGTCAGAAGTACCGCCCTCGTCGTTATTCATGGTATTTCGGTGAAAACCCGTCGCGATCATCTGTTCATCAGCAGGCAAACCATTCTTTTGAGGCATAAGATCCCCCGCCAGCTGTTCAATGGTAAACAAATCGAACGGTTTATCGGCGTTAAAAGATTTAACGACATAGTCCCGGTAACGCCAGATCCTTCTTCCATTGTCTTTTTCATATCCTTTGGTATCGGCATAGCGGGCCAGATCGAGCCACATCGACGTCCATCGTTCCCCGAAAGATTGTGATTTCAACAACCTGTCAACCACCTTTTCATAAGCGTTTGTAGAATTGTCTTTTTCAAAATCCGCTACTTCTTTTTCCGTGGGGGGAAGTCCGGTCAAATCCAGGCTAACCCGTCTGAGCAAGGTTGCCTTGTCGGCCTCCGAAGAAGGTGAAAGCTCTTTTTCTTTTAATTTTTGCAGCGTAAACTGATCGATCTCATTTTTCGCCCAGTTTCTTCCCTCTCCGTCAAAGAGACCAAAAAGATTCCAAACATTATGAACAGAAGGGACTTCCGGCTTTTCGATACGTCGGTACGACCAATGTGTTTCCCATTTCGCCCCCTGATCAATCCATTTTGTTAGTATATCCACTTCATCTTTGCTGAGCGGGTTACCGTTTTTCGGCATTTTTTCATCGGCATCATCTGTCAGAATCCGGCGGATCATTTCACTCGCGTGCGCATCACCCCGCACAACGGGAAATTTACCGGACTTCCCCGGTTCAAGCATTTCGTGCTCAAACAAAAAGCTGACGTCCCCTGCCTTCTTGACACCACCGTGGCACCCCATGCAGTTTTTATTCAGAATGGGTTTTACCTCCGTGTTATAGTCCACCTGATGCTCAAACAGACCACCTTTCCACCAGACAACCGAAATCAGTATCACGAATACGCCCAAACCCAGAAAAACGCTTTTTTTCATTTAAACTATTCTATTTATTTTAACTATTTACAGAATCATCCATGCTACCGGCCATCACATCGGGTCGGTAAACCAATATCAAACGATTCGACTTTGCATATTTTATGCAAAAATATTATCATTTAATCCTACAAAATGATTTTCGATTGGCATTTTATAATACAATGTTTGCAAAACCAATATGAATTACAGCCACCAGGCGCGATCAGTCAATAACCTGATTGGTTATTGGTTCAATTTCGCCCAAGTGCGCAGCATCGTAATCGCATCCAATAACACGCCCGCCTCACCGCGGAACTCGCCTGATCCCTTAGGGGCTCCGGTTCTGATATCGTACCACTCATAGAATCCTTTGTTTTTAAGTACTCTGTCGATCATCGGATTTAGGTCGGCATAGGCTTCCTGGACGAGATTATACTTGATCAGCCCCTGCACAAATCGTCCGCCAAACCAGGTCCAGTCACCTGCGTTCTGGTAAACATAGGGCGCCATATTGGGAAATTCCTTCAAGGGATATGGCGGATAAACCGTCACGCCGACGGTTGCGTATTTTTCTTTCGCAGCCATGGCCAGTAATTGCTGATTGATCTGTTTGATTTCCGCAACTGTGTTCAACCCGGCCAGTACCGCACAGGCGCTGCCGCCCGAATACAGCAGCTCATCTTCCTTAAAATCAGCAGAAAATGGACTTCCGTTAAGATAAAGGTGCGGAATATACTTTTGCTGCCCTGCACGCCACAAATGAGTACGGGTATTTTTTTTCAGCTCGCCCGCGATTTTCACCCAGTTCTTCTCCGGCTTATAATTTTTAGGCGCCAGACGGACAAAATCATTGATCGCCATGTAAAACATCGCATTGTCATATACGTCGATCGCCCATTTTGTTTCCTTATTGATCTCCACCCCGATACTGCTTGTATCCGGCTGCACATCCCCCCAGTCGACCGTAGTCGCACCGATAACCAGTCCATGTTTGGGCGACCAGCGTTTTGTTAAAATAAAATTCATAGCCATTTCCATTCTTTTCAGGACCGAAATGCCGTCCACAGTCTCGTTGAGAATAGAGGTGTCGGACGTATAGTCGATATATTTTCCAATGGCCTGAATCAGGGAAGATTCCTGATCGGTCTCGACAGTATTTTTGTGCGCCGCATAACCAGGCATGAGTTTGGAATAGATAAACCGGTCGGGCATATAGCTCTTATCAGCCTTCTCGTCGGGAATATACCCATCCACAATGTTCCCGTCCTTCCCCTGAAACCGGAAAAATGCCAGTAACAAGTCTTTTACCTTTTCTTTCTTATGAATTTTCAACGAACCGTTGATAAAGGTATTAAAGTCCCGTATCCAGACCTCGCCATAGGAGGTACCTGCAGTGAAACCACTGAGTAAATTTAGCGCGCGGTTCTGAACAGTATCCAGCCGACTGTCCCGTAAAATTTTAGAAGCCAACGCTTTATCCGTATTTTTCTGAGCGTTTGCAGCAACCGATATGCACAACAAAAGCCCTATAAACCCGATTTTCTTCATTGTAACTATTAAAAAATTAAAAATTAAACTCACTATAACTTCATGCGGCATTTTCACACACACGATAAATAAAGCCTGTTTCGGGGCGAACGATTTTCCGGTAGAATGATCCGAATCCGTTTACAGATACTTCCACTCACTTTCATCATAAGGCATTTATTTGTAAAAATTATACGCCACCATAAAGCCTCCTTCTTTGTGATTTTTATGTTCAAATGTATGTACATAAAAAAGTATATTATTCTAATCACCTAATTGTGTCAATTTATCGGCAATTAGGCTTTTATCAATTGGTAATTCTACCATCTCCTATACTTGAAAAGAAAGAGATTCACGGAGCAACCACAACTGATTTATTATATTTGTTCAAACATTTATACAAATAAAGTAAAATCAATTGCAAAAATTGTTAGTTGTGTTGAAAATTATTTTTTCGGTCCACGAACTCAAAAAAATCCAACATCACCTTTAATTGTGAAAAAATGTTTAGATTATCTTCATCTTTACTATTGTTGCGGTTCAATAATGATGGGAATTGCTGCCGCTATGGCGGTCGTGACAGGAACTTTCACGGCGATGCTGTACTACAATAACATTCAAGTATTAATTTAAATATGGAGTCAATAGCAAAAAACGGAGCAGGTTTCAATCAGGATTTATACATTGTCGGCAATGGGGTAATTGCAAAAGCCCTGGCCGTTGCACTGACCGTCCACGGAAGAAAGGTGACGATCCTACGCGGGAGCACGGATGAGCAAGCTGTTGTCTGTGAAAATATCCAGATAGAAATTGGGGACCGGATATTAGCGGCTGATGTTACGATTAGCTCGATAAGCAATTATGATAAGCTGGATGGAATCATATTGTTAACAAATAAATCATTTGGGAATCAGGGACTGGCCGACAAGCTTAAATTAAAAGCAAAACAATCACCAATCGTTTTTCTGCAAAATGGTCTGTACATCGAAAGTAGCTTTATTGAGCTGGGTTTTACGGAACTCTACCGATGTGTTTTACTGGCAACCAGTCAATCCATCACAAAAAATAAAGTAAGGTTTAGGTCGGTTGCTTCATCACCGGTTGGCGTGGTTAAGGGCTCGGAGGAAGTACTCAACCGTATTATCGAACAGCTCGATACGGACATTTTTTCTTTCCGGGCAGAAGCGGACATTCAGCAAGTAATCTGGAAAAAAGTGATCAGCAACTGTGTGTTCAATTCGATTTGCCCTTTGCTTGAAACGGATAACGGTATATTTCATCGGAATGAATCTGCCTTGCAAATTGCAAAAACAGTGATCCGTGAATGCCTGGCTGTGGCAAAGGAAAATGGTATTCAGTTAACAGAAGATGAGGTACTACAAAACGTACTTGCTATCAGTAAAATGTCTGACGGGCAGAAAATATCAACCTATCAGGACATACTCAATAAGCGGGAAACGGAGATCGAAACACTAAATTTCGCAATCGTCAAAGCAGCGCTTTTGACGGGTAAAGTCCATGTTCCGGTGACAGCCTTATTGGGAGAAATGACAAAACTAAAATCCGAATTGTCCAGAACCTAAATGTTAACGGGTCAATCTTAAGAGAAATGAGTAATCACCATTGAAGCGGCGTTAAAACTTTTCATTTAAGTTTTAACGCCGCTTCGCATGCAGGTGTCAGGATTAGGAAATAGCCTTGAAAATATTACAGATTGGGATTGATGTTACTCTCTCTGTAAGGAACCGGATAGTATAAATGTTTGGTGATAGAAAACGAAGGAGCGGAAAGCGGGTTGGCTTTCATGGCTTTCTCGAAGTCTTCCCACCGGATCAGATTATATCTTCTTTTTCCTTCGAAAATGGTTTCATAGGTCCACTCCTTTTTTACCGCTTCTCGGAATTGCTCTTTTGACAAGCCCGCCAGATTGTTTGCCGAATTACCATAGGCCCGTTCGCGCAACTTGTTGATTGAGGTATAGGCATTCGCAGGACCCGACACTTCATTGGTCGCTTCCGCGTGAATCAGATACATCTCAGCAAGGCGAAAAATTGGAAAATTCATATCAGTACGACGGTTTCGTTCCAAAAAGTTAGACCGGTTGGAATCGTAGAATTTTTTCATGTGAGGCGTATTCTTCCACCAACCGGCATCTTTATAGGTGATTTTTCCCGTCGGAAGTGTAACTTCAGTGAGGAAAGAAGCGGATTTACGTGTATCGCTGTCGTCGAACAAAGCCATGGTACGTTTGGTTGTATAATACGTTCCCCAACCCGATTCTGAGCCCAGCCCTTCTCTTGGACGTGCCTGAACAGAAAGCATGGAACGGGAGCCATCGCCCGCATTATTCTGAACAGAAAAGATGTGTTCATTACTGTTCTTGTTTTTGATCAGCCATAAATCCGATACGGCCGGCAACAGGCTGTATCCGTAATTATCAATAACCTCTTTTGCTTTGCTTGCCGCCAGTGCCCATTTGGATTGATCTTTTAAGGGAAAACCGGCCATGGTTATGTATACTTTTGCCAGAAGTGCCTTGGCCGCTCCGCTTGTTGGGCGCCCTACGGGATCCCACTTGGCAGGAAGTTTTTCCGCTTCGGCCAGGTCAGAAAGAATCAGCTTGTAAACATCCTGAACACTGCTTTTCTGTATTTTCATGGCCTCACTGAAATTTTCAACCGGCTTATCGATCAAAGGAATTTCACCAAACAGGCGTACCAAATGGAAGTAACCCAAAGCGCGAAGAAACTGAGCCGCCTGAACATATTGCGTCTTTACCGTCGGTGCAATGGGCGCCCCTGGTATCTTGTCGATCATTACATTGGCTGAATTGACCATGCGGTACAGTTCCAACCAGGTATCCGAAATCGTAACGCTTTCATTGGTATAGGTATAATTTGCAATAGAAAGCCAGTCCATGGATTCGTTGTGAATCGAGTCGTGGTCTGCACTGATCTCGGTCAGAAAAAACAAAGGACGATCGTACATATTGGCCAGGTATCTCTCAGTACCCAGAAGCATCATATCTGCATCCTTTTCCGATTTAGGCAAAACATCGGGAGAAAGAATTGATTGGGGTTTTTCTTCAAGAAAATCACCGCATCCGGAAACAAAAATCAGTGTTGCCAACAGCGAGAATATTATTTTAGTTTTCATTTTCAAGTATTTTCCGATTAGAAATTAACATTTAATCCAACTGTATAAGCTTTTACAGAAGGGTATGCACCATAGTCGATACCAATCTGCCAGTTGCCGTCTCTTGAATTGACTTCCGGATCAAATCCAGAATAATTCGTTATCGTAAGTAAATTCTGACCGCTTACATATACTTTGAAGCTACCAACACCGATTTTACTTAACAGACCGGCAGGCAGGTCATAGCTGAGCATTACATTTTTCAATCTCAAATAAGAACCGTCTTCAATAAAACGGGTAGACATCGCTCCTGGCGCTTCACCCAATGCCTGCATGGTATTTGAGGTTCCTTCACCGTGCCAGTAACCCAATGTAGACCGAAGCGTGTTGTCATCTCTTCCCGGCCATTCCAGTAAATACCGGTTGATATTGAAAACCTTGTTTCCGGTTGTCCCCTGCAAAAGTGTGCTTAGGCTGAAATTTTTGTAGGAGAAATTATTGGTGAGTCCAAAAATGAATCTCGGCTGCGGGTTACCAATGATGGTTCTGTCTTTCGTCGTAATCACACCGTCATTATCGATATCTTTGAACTTAACTGCACCAGGCTTCGCTCCTGCCGCAGGGAGTGCATCCACTGCTGACTGATTCTGATAAATACCGTCGAAAATATACCCATAAAACAGACCGGCAGGCTGTCCTACACGCATGATCCCGGTGGTAGAGAAATCAGCAATGGTACCGCCGGAAGCGTTCACAGTGTATTCATAGTCCCCTCCCAGATCAACGATCTTATTTCTCATCAGAGAAAAATTCGCTGTGGTCGACCACTTCAAACCCTTCGTCGTGTTGACCGACGTGGCACTGAATTCCCAACCTCTGTTCTGCATGGTTCCTACGTTCTGGATCTGCGTCGAATAACCCGTATAGAACGGAACGTTTTTAGGATAAAGCAGATCTCTGGTCGATTTCTTGAAGTAATCAACGGATAGTGAAATACGGTTGTTCAGGAACCCTGCGTCAATACCGATGTTGGTTTGATAGGTGGTTTCCCATTTCAAATCGGGGTTGGCAACCGATCCGAGATTGAGACCAACCAGTTCGGCTGTACCCAATGAATACGTTGTAATGTTCATCGTCGCCAGAGACTGGTAACTACGGATTGCCTCACTACCGGTTGCTCCGTAGCTGGCCCGTAGTTTCAGGTTACTGATCTTGTCGTTGTTACGCAGGAATTCTTCTTCGCTGATTCTCCATCCTGCCGCCGCCGATGGGAAAAACCCCCATTTGTGATTTTTAGAGAATTTGGAAGATCCATCCGCACGTCCGCTGACAGTAAAGAGATATTTATTGTCAAAAGAATAATTGACACGTCCCAGATAAGACGCAATATTGGAGTTGATTGCATTAGACTCCACACGCATCTGATTGATCTGAGATAGCGACAGGTTATTGTACATCAGCGATTCCGTCGAAAACCCTTTACCGGTAGCACCGGATGAGAAGTTATCAGTTCCCTGCGCCGTGAAACCTACAACCGCGTTGATTTTGTGGCGGTTGAAGCTTTTATCATAAGTCAAAATATTTTCACTCAGCCAAAACGTGTTTTCTCTGTTTGCAATTATCCCGGCTCCCATACCTGCTGCTTCAAGCAGATTGCTCGATGCCCAGTATTTCCGTGTACTTTGATTAAGCGTATAAGCTATGCTGGAACGAAATGTAAGGTTATCCATTACTTTCCATTCACCATACAAGAGCGACTGAATATTATTGGTAATCAGCTTGTCAGTCCGATCGTTGATAATGGCCATGGGATTGTTGATCTGAGAACCTACCAGAAGTGGTTTGGAGTAATTTCCATTAGCATCGTATACCGGTACCAAAGGAGAAAACCGGAATGCGGCCTGGGTAACCCCGCCACCGTCGGATCCGGCGCCTGCATTGATGATGGTGTTGTCCTGACCCGATCTTAAAACATTAAAATTAAGTCCGATCTTAAGTCGGGAGGATACGGTGTGGTCCAGATTAAAACGGAGGGTTCCTCTTTTAAATCCGGTATTTTTAATGATCCCCTTCTGATTAAAATAATTGGCGGATATCCGGAACTGCGTCTTTTCAGAACCACCTGAAAGTGCCAGCTGATGTTCCATGGTTGGCGCAACCGTAAAAACCTCTTTTTGCCAATCCGTACCAGGTGCATCAGGATCGTAATTTTTGATCACGGAACTGTATGTACCAATTTCCTTTAAAAGCTGATAATGCTCTTTTGCGTTCAACAAATCCATCTTTTTCGCCACCTTTGAGAAGGTGAAAAAGTTAGAGTAAGAAACTTGTGTCTTCCCCGATTTCCCTCTTTTCGTCGTGATGATAATAACCCCGTTGGATCCGCGTGATCCGTAAATAGCTGTCGCTGAGGCATCTTTAAGAATATCCATGGACTCAATATCATTCGGATTGACGGAATTAAAATCCACCCCCAGAATACCATCCACAACAATCAAAGGATCGTTACTGCCATTAATGGAGTTCCCGCCGCGAATACGGATATTCACCTGTCCACCCGGCTGTGACCCAAAATTGGAAACCACCACACCAGCCGCCTGGCCCTGCAGTGCCTGATCCGCACGCGGAAAAGGAACTTTTGCCAGTTCCGTAGCTTTCACAGAAGACATGGCGCCGGTTATATCCGCTTTTTCCATGGAGCCATAACCCACCACCACCACTTCCTGCAATGCTTTGGTATCAGAAAGCAGCATGATATCGACTACGGATTTACCCGAAAGATTAACTTCCTGTGAAATGTAACCTACGAAAGAGAAGATCAGGGTCCCCTCACCCTCAGGAATCGTCAGCGTGTAAGTCCCGTTTTCGGAGGTCGAAGTTCCTCTTTGGGTGCCCTTTAGTACAATGCTAACGCCGGGCAGAATCTCCCCTTTATCATCGGTAATTTTCCCGGTAATCGTCCGGTCAGAAACCTTTTCTTCGGACAAAGGCGGGAGCACAGCCCTGCCCTGTGGCTGCGACTCAGGACGCAGCAGTATTTGCCCGTCAACAATCAGATGCTGTATCGCAAGCGGTTTAAGGAGGCGATCGAGTACAACGGAGAGCTTTGTGTCGGTAAAATTTACATCAACGCGGCGTTCTGCCTGTATGGCTTTTGAATTATAGGTAAAGTTTACGTCAACTGTTTTACTGATCTGGTTCAAAACTGATCGCAACTCTATCTGAGAAGCTTTCATTGTTATTTTATGATCCATCAGTTCCTGATTATTTCTCTTTGCCGCGGATACCGGTCCTCCGAATATCAGTACCGTTATAAGAGAGATTTTCAATGTGCAGCAAAGCCAGTGCTTCAGGCGTCGGTGTCTTTTCATGGGTAATAGATGGTTTTAAAGGTTAAAATTAGGGCAAAAAAAGTACCTTATGTCTGTAAAGACATTGCATGACGGCAGCGTTAAAAATGGAAATTAATGTGGGGGGCAGGTTCTTGCTATGGAATCATTTTGTTTACTTCATTGAAAAAGGAAAGGGATTAGGAAATAAATTTAATTGCAGCCCGGAAGGCCTGTGATCAGGATTTGTTTATCGGTTAACTGATATTGGACCTGGTCACCCAACGCTTTGCAGATAATTTTCAATTTCCCCTGCAAAGGCAAATCATTCAAAGCGGTTGTCAACACACATTTCTTGAGTTTTTTCGCATCATAACTAATATTTAGTCCGTATGTATGCGCTATGGAGTCCAATAAGGCCGCTACGGGTATATCCGTAAAATTGAAGGAGGTATGCTGTGTGATAAAGATGCTGGCAGAGGCAAGGGCCACCCCCTGGGTAATTGTGGATTGTTGTTTGCTAAACACCGCCTGTTGCTCGGCTCTCAGCGTTACGGCGTCTTTGCCTGGTTCTTTGTATGTTTCCCGGTCAGCATAAACTGTTACATGACCTGTTTTTACAATAACCTGCACATTAGGCTCTTGGTTAAAGGCGCGTACGCTAAAACTGGTACCGGTCACCCGGGTCATCAGACCATTTGCCTGAACCAGAAAAGGATGTTGTTTTTGTTTCGCTATTTCAAAAAAGGCTGCACCGCGCAGGCTTACTTCCCGGGTATCCTGTTCGAAAGATTTCGGATAAGAAAGCGTACTTCCTGGAAACAGCATGACCGAACTGCTATCCGAAAGAATGATCAGTTTCGCATTTGTACCTGTATTTTTATTCTTAATCCAGGAATCCGGCACATCCCGGTAAGCAGTAACCTGACTGGTTTCAAACACAGAAAGCTTGTTTTTCCATGCGTAAGAGATGACCATAAGAATCACCGCGGCCGCAGCAGCGCTCCACCAGAACGAATTCAGGCGTCGCGCATGCTTTGATTCCCGCCCGGCAATTCTATCCCAGCTTCCTGTCACTATTTCGTCAAGCTCTTTATCATTGACCGATTCATCCAGATGAGTCGCCTTCAGGATTGCCGTTGCCTGTTTCACCAGTTCTGTTTTGTCCGGATTTTGCTTAATCCATTCGGCCCAGTCGAACCCCTCATCAGATACACCTCCCGCATACACCCATCGCCGAAAGGTGGAATCAGATAACAGATAATTAAGATCAATAGGTAATGGATTCGACATAGCATTAGAAGTTTCTATGTAGAGAGAGTCAGCAGTTTCAGGCATGTACTCACCTGACAAAAGATATTTTTACAAAAAATCAGCAGATAACATAAAAAACAACAGCGGGGTAAATTCTTCACGCCAGTTTTTACGCAGATGAGCCAGGGCGCGCTGGACGAGGTTGGATACGGATTGATACTGTATGTCAAGCAATTCGGCAATTTCGTAATGATCCAGATTTTGATAAAACTTTAGATACAAAACTTCCTTCTGCCGCTCAGGAAGCGCATTAATAACATGGTTAAGTTGCAAAAGTTGCTGATGCTCCGTTTCCGACTGAAGCCATTGATCCTGTACGGAAAAGGTGACCATAAAAGGATAATCATCCGCCTCGGACTCTTTAAACTGGATATAATCATTACCTCTCGTCGAACGATGTATTTTTCGCCGCAACGAAACCAGCAGATAGGTATGCACAGCGGCACTCGGTGACAGGTTGCTCCGATAGAGCCAGATATCGGCAAATAGATCCTGGATACAGTCTTTTACCAATTCCTGATCGTTGGTAAGCTTTCTTCCATAGCCGATAAGGAATCTGGAATATCGCTTGATCATACCCGTAAAAGCCTCGGCATCACCCGCGCGGACCGCTTCCCACAAAGCACTATCTGATAATTCGGGTTGCAATGACATATCGGAGGAGTCTTTTCCAGGAACTGAAACAATGAATCATTATTGAACAAATTTAATAATTTTTATTCTCAATCCTCGGAGATATAATCCAAAATCAGTAAAATCTGTTCTATTGATAGACATTTCGTCCATTTGCTCAGTCAACTGGGTGATAACTCCTGAATCCCAAATAGTCTTTTTCTAATAAAGTGGTAAATAAATTGGCATAATGCTATTTATTTACCACTTTATTATATTTTTGTAGTAAATTAATGGCTACATAAACTTACTTGCACTGAAGTTGTCTAAACTTATCTTTGGGGCGTTGTAAATTTGATTTCTGAAATAGTTATGTCACCCTTTCAGGGTTAAAACCTGAATGTTTGCTTGCTTTTTTCTACAATAATATCATCCCTTCGGGATTATCCATAAGCTTAAACAACTTCACTGTTTAAAGCGTATCTTAAAAATAAAAGTGTCCTGAAAATTAAGGCCGTGATCAAGTTTCCACAACAAAAAACAAACCCGTTAACAAAGAGAAATAATGAGATCAATATGTATTACCTTAATGATTCTGGCTGGATTCTTTTTTTCCTCGTCAGCCACTTTCGCCCAGCGTAAGTTCGCATTTTCCGCTATTGTAGCTCCGTTTTACGGGCATACCAAAACCTCAACAACCGTCATACTCCCCGATTATAACGGTAGCGGCACATTATCTCCCCAGGAGTTCAAATCAGAATCATCACCGAAGGGTTATTGGATCGGCTTGAACGGAAGATATTCTCTTTCCAAAAAATGGTCCGCATCAACCGGATTGTGGTTCAGTCAGTCCAGATCAAAGACATCTGCTTCCCTTGGCCGGTCACATAATTTCTCCATTCCTGTCATGGTCAATTTTCAGACATCTGAAAGAAAATTATCGCCCTATTTTTCTGCAGGGGCATTATGGAATTTCGGCACGACAAGTCGTGTGGATATTCCTGACATGGGAACCGCTATTTTTAAATCCGATCGGAATACTTCACGGGTATCGCCCATGGTCGGGGCAGGAGTAGTTTACCAATTTTCTCCGCATCTATCACTTATTGCACAGCCAACTTTCAGCTATGCAATCCCTCCTTCGGGTATTCACATGCGCGCTTATCGGCTAGGTTTTAATGCACAACTGATGTTTACACTGTAATTTATGATACGATAAGGTTTCAGGAAGACCTCTCGTACAAAACCTACCAGCGCCTGGAAGCGCTGGTGCTGGTCCCTGATACTCTCTAAAAGCATTTCATTATTTTTGAACATGGCCAATACTAGTTCCCATCCTTTTTGATACTGTACCGGAGCGATACCAAACCTGTCGCATAGGTTTTGCTGTTTAAGAGTGTAAGCTGAATGCGGTCGTTGGATTGGCCAAACAATCGTCTGCCACCACCAAGCAGTATTGGATGCACGGATAGCCATAACTCGTCGACAAGACCTTCATTCATCAGCGCCTCGGTAAGAAAAGCCCCGCCGTATAGCCAGATATCTTTACCAGGTTGTTCCTTAATTTTGCGCGCTTCTGCCATCGCATCCTTTGAAATGAGGACAGCCCCTGTTTTTACGGATTTTAAAGTTGTAGAAAAAACGTATTCCGTCAATGGCGGCATACTCAAAATCGCTTCCCCGCTACTGCTTTCGGCAAATTGCTGTGCAACTTCATAACTTTTACGGCCAATGAAGATGGCATCAATTTCGGTAAAGAACTCGTTCAAACCATAATCCTGATCCGTAAAACACCAGTCAAATTCTCCATTGGGGCCTTCAATGTATCCGTCTAATGTGATAGCCAGCCCTAAAATTAATTTTCGCATGTTTTTGTTATTTTTAGGGCAAATCTAAACGTATTCCATTTGCCCGAATTGTACAAAACGGACATCAGAATAAAATATGTTTCGCGGTTGCAACTTCGCCCGGCGGATGACCTGTGTATACCTTATAGTCACGTATAAAATGGGCCTGATCATAGTATCCGCTTAGGTAAGCGACTTCCGTCAGTGAGATCTGAGGATATTTTGTCAGATAGCGAAGTGAAGATACAAACCTGCAAACACCCAGGTATTCTTTTGGAGATAAGCCAATACTTTGCTGAAATCGTCTTGACAGCTGGCGCTGGCTAATGCCTGTTTCATGAACCAGCTTACCTACAGATATTTTGCCGCCAGAAAGCTGCGCCTGATTCAGGCAGTAGGCCACCTGCAAATCCTGTTTGCCCGTTGCCAATTGGCGCAGCAAAAATTCCTGTACCATAGCCACACGCGCTTCATTGTCAGAAAGGTTTGCCAGCTTCTCTTCAAGTTCCGAAGTCATTTCGTTCCATAAGCCGGAGAGATTTATTGTTGCATCCTTAAACAAATGCATCGGCCTGTGAAAAAATGGATAAGCCATTCCCGGATGAAAACAGATAGCCAGACATCCCGAACCTTTACGCATCTGAACATCCACAGGGCGGCTCATGCGAAAAGAGATAATGCTGCGATTATAAAGCACCTTATCAATAACAGCCACCGGACCGCTGGTGTAGTTGAGAAACAATTCTACACAAGTATCGGGCAACACACGGATCTGATTCCAGTCTGCATCGCCGTCGCATTCCATGCAACATATTACCTTTACATAGGCTCGTAATTGTGGCTGAATATCATACAATTGAATCCGCATAGGACAAAAATATGAAATGTTTCCAAAATCTACTGTGTAAAATAGCTACTCGCATCCAAAGGTCTGGTCGATGATTCGACTATTAAAAATGATACAGATAAAATAGCCAATGATATGATAGTGAACTTTTTTCAGGTTGCACAATGATTTAAAATTGCACATCGGTTACTTTGACTGAAAAATCTTTCCTATTTTTAAAAAAGTTTTAACTTATATAAGCATCGTCCGTCTGGTGGTTTTTCGAATCCAAGCTCTATTTTTTTTAAAATTATATTCTTTGCTATTGCTCACGATAGTATTCAGTGCTTGCAAAGACGGAGACAAAAGTTTCCGGAACGGTAAAGTACATATTGAGAAGCTTAACGGAAAATATACCGTCTACAGGGACGGAAAACCGTTTCAAATAAAAAGTGCCAGCGGCGATTCGCATTTCAAAACACTAAGCGACTGCGGTGGCAATACGATCAGAACCTGGGACACCACACACCTCGGTGCCATTCTGGATAGCGCCGCCCAAAACAACCTGACGGTTATCGCTGGCCTTCCGGTTGTTAATAACAATGATCATACATTTTACCCGAATCCTGCGAAAGTAAAATCCCAGCATCAGGCATTCACGGCAATCGTGAATAAATACAAAAATCATCCTGCCCTGCTGATGTGGTGTGTGGGAAACGAGCTTGACTTCCCTTACCGGCTCTCATTTTATTCGTTCTATCAAGCCTTTAATGAGCTAACGGACATGATTCACCGCGACGATCCGGATCATCCTGTGACAACCACCGTTCTTAATTTCAATACAAAATACATTTTCAATCTGACAATGCGCTGCGATGTTGATGTTATTTCATTCAATATTTTCAGCAGGTTACCACAGCTTCGTGAAGAACTGAAAGATATCACATGGTTTTGGAGTGGCCCCTATATGTTGCTGGAATGGGGAATTAATGGTCCCTGGAAGGACACCGAGCAAACGGCCTGGGGGGCCTATATTGAAGACACAAGCAAGAAAAAGGCTGAAATTTATAAAGAACGATATCAAAAAAATATGCCGTTCGACGATCCAAGGTTTCTTGGCGCATCGGTATTTTTCTGGGGAAACAAACAGGAAACAACACACACCTGGTTCAGCATTTTTGACGAAACGGGTGCAGCTTCCGAAGCCGTTGGTACGATGCAATGGATATGGACCGGAAAAAAACCAGATGAGAAATACCCCGATATTCAATACATGCTTTTGAATGAAAAAGGTGCAAGGGACAATATCATTCTGAACACCAATGCGGCAGCCTCGGCGGAAGTGCTCTTGTTTAGCAATACTGAAAATATAAAAAAAATACGCTGGAACATTTTCCGGGAGGATTGGTACAAAAAAAATAATGAGAACAGTACGCAAAAACTTAAACCATTGAAAGACTTGATTCTGTCAGAAAATAGTTTGAAGATCCGTTTTACCGCACCGTCCCAGGAAGGTCCGTATCGCCTTTTCGCGACCATTTATGATGAGAACGGGCATTTTGCTTCCTGTAATACACCATTCTATGTCGTGAGTGCCAAATGAAAAAAACAATTACCGTAAAACCTCCCACGAAAACAGAACTCATAACGCTGCGCCTGATGATATTTCTTGGCCTGGTTTCGATGTGGTTTTTTCTGGATACCGTGTTGTCGCATGCTGTCAGAGGCAACGCGGTTTTGTATTGGATGCTGGTGACGACATTCGTTTTTGGCGGGTTGAAAATACTGCATGAGTGGACGCACTATTTTTTTATCACGGTCCCCAAAACACCTCCGCTTACCAAAACTTATAGCGTCGATATTTTCACCACCTTCTGCGCGGGCGAGCCGATTCAGATGATTGAAGAAACATTAACGGCACTTCAGGCAATCACGTATCCCCATAAGACCTATCTCTGCGACGAAGCCGACGATCCTTACTTACGGGAATTATGCAAGCAGCTCGGGGTTTATCATGTCACGAGAACACTCAAAATTAATGCCAAAGCGGGTAATATCAACAATGCGCTGGGCCAGTCGGACGGAGAATTGTGTGTAGTGCTTGACCCGGATCACGTGCCCTTTCCCGACTTCCTCGACCCCATTGTATCTCATTTTAATAATCCTGAAGTTGGCTTTGTCCAGATTGTGCAGGCCTATAAAAACCACAACGAAGGCCTGATCGCCAAAGGCGCTGCCCAGCAAACCTACCAGTTTTATGGGCCAATGATGATGACCATGAACAAGTACGGAACCGTTCAGGCGATCGGCGCCAATTGTACTTTCAGGCGAACGGCCCTTGAATCGATCGGCGGACACGCGGCCGGACTGGCGGAAGATATGCATACGTCCATGCACCTTCATGCCAAAGGCTGGAAATCCGTTTATGTTCCCGCCGTACTGGCGCGGGGATTGGTTCCCTCTACCTTGTCGGCTTATTATCAGCAGCAATTGAAATGGTCGAGAGGCGTTTTTGATTTACTGGTCATTGCTTACCCAAAACTTTTTAAACAATTTACCTGGCAGCAGAAGCTTCATTATGCGTTTATACCGCTGCATTATGTTTCAGGCCTCATATTTCTGATCAATTTTCTTATTCCCGTTATCGCTTTATTCTTCAACGAAAGTCCGGTATACCTCAACCTGTTTGAATTTGGACTGGTGTTATTACCACTTTCCGCCGCGATCATACTGATCCGGCATTACGTGCAGTGGTGGGTGATGGAGGACGAAGAAAGAGGGTTTCACGTCGTCGGCGGGCTGTTGATGATCGGGACCTGGTGGATATTTATTACCGGCCTCGTTTATACAATCCTTCGCAAAAAAGTCCCTTACGTACCTACACCAAAGGAAGGAAATGAAGATACCAGCTGGATCCTTAACGTGCCCAACGCGGTCATCCTGATTTTATCCCTGACCGCGATTTCGTATGGACTGTCGACAGACTGGAATCCCTACAATCTGGCCATAGCCGGATTTGCCTCGATGAACTGCTTTTTTATGGTTTTTGTCATGGCGGCAAGTCGGCAGCATCACGTACAAAAATGGGGCTTACGATACAAGCTGCTAAGCGATTCAATGAAACGGATTCGCGAATTCAAAGGATATTTCTGGATTCTTCGCCGCCGTATTTATGCGGGAGTCCGATCAATGGCCTTGCTGATCAGCACAATGCTATTGTGTACGCTGGTCTATTTTAATAATGCCGGAAATGACATTGAAAGTCCAAATTTAAAAGCTGCCGATAAAAATGCTCCTTTTTTATTGGGAACTCATCTGAACGAAAATAAAAATCCCGGCGATTTAACAAAAGATATCCGCGTATTTCAAACGAGCCAGAAGGTCGGATTTGACCTTATAGCACTTGATTTACCCTGGGGAGAAAATCTGGAAAACCCATCGAATGCCCTTCAAAGTATGGATTCGATCTATGCCAACGGTTCCATACCTTTGATCACGTGGCGTCTGGACAAAAATTTACATTCCCAATCGAAAAACTCAATTGAGACGGAAACCAATCTCGCCCGTCGCGTCATCGATGGGCAGCACGATGCATATCTTACTATTTTTTCTGATCGGATCCGCTCGTTGAGACGGCCTGTTTACATTCGCTTTGAAACTGAATTGGCGAATAAGTCGCAGCCTGCCGAGTTTAAAGCAGCCTGGAAATATGTCTTTGATTTTCTTGAAAATCATGGCGTCTACAACCTAATCCGGGTATGGCAGGCGCCGCAAAACGAAAATTCGGAACACTATTTTCCCGGAAAACAATATGTTGACTGGATCGCAGTATCGTTACCCGGAGATTTTTTAAGGCAAAAATCGCTTGCCGGTTTGGGATTGCCCCTCATGATCGTGCAACCGGTTTCAACCAGCCCGGATAAATTCTGGCTAAGAAATACGCTGGCCGATGCGAAAAAAGTTTCCATTCCAATTGAGGGAATTGTTCTGTCCGGCGGCCCCATCGGCAGCATTTCAGGTGATGATTTAAGAAAATACTTAGGGCAAAAACCATTCAGCGACCGTGGCGAAACTCCGACGCTTTTGACAAAAGCTCCCCTGGCTCAAAATCCGCCCACCAAAGAAAAGATCAAAGTCAGTTTTCAGCACGTTAAAGGAATCAATTACACCAAGGGGCAAGACTGGACTAAAAGCCTGCGTGTTTTCACGAAAGACGAATTGACCAGTGATCTCGCAGAAATGAAAGCACTGGGGGTTAATACCCTTAAACATTATGGCCCCGGAATTTACGACCGCAACATTTTAAAGTCTGCCAATGAGGCTGATATGAAAATTCATTACGGTTTTTGGATTCCTTCGGATATTGATTTCAGAAAAGATACGGATCAACTTGACGAAATGACATCTGAAATTTTAAACACAATCAAGGATCATAAAGACGACAAAAACATAACGGCGTGGAATATTGGAAATCCGGTCATACAGGCGTTGCAAAACAACTACCGTAAACCTGAATTAATTTACCAGCAGGACGCTTACCTCTTGTGGCTCCGTGAACTTATTGACAACATAAAAAAAACAGATCCTAACCGGCCGGTAACCGTGGATGTAGCAGCAACGGATGACCTGCCTTACGTGGTAAAAAGGCTCAACGATATTGTACCTCAGATTGACGCTTTCGGATTGCTTGTGAAAGACCGGCCTGTTTCCGCTGCGCAGCTGAAAAAGTTAAATGTACCCTATTTCATAAGTTATACCGAAGTTGCGGATTATGAAAAATTGACCAATACCCATGTCGGCGTATTCATATCAAACTGGCAGGATGAACAATTGACGGACAAGGTGCAACTGGACGGGATAAAAGACTTCACGGGCCGTAAAAAGCTGTCTTTCTTAAAGTTAAAAAACAAATGGAATACTACCGGGGCACTTCCGGGTGTTCCGCTTGTGAAAATACTGAAACCCGCGGCAGGTACATTTGCAGGAGCAGAACTTGTCTACAATGCTTTGGTCAGGAAAAATGGCCAATGGATGCTGGCAAGTTCATCGGCTTCCGGTCTTAAGTACGAATGGAAACTGATCCGGACAGATGGATTCGGCAATCCGATTGCTTTAAATGAGGTTGGCAATGGCCCCCGTCTGACCTTGAAGATTCCAAAAAATGCCGCTCAATACCGGCTTCATCTCTATGTGATCAAAGACAAAACGATTATTGCCACCTGTAAATCGACGCTCAATACGCCACTCACCATGACAGAAAATATCGAATAAATTAATGCTTATCTACGGTCAGCGTTTGGATAAAATGGTTGAACGTCTCCCTTTTGATACTCCAGTCCGGGGCGGGAATATCCCCCCAGACTTCGGGGTTATCAGCCAGGTTGAAGTAACAAACGCCCGCGATTTCCTTGTGGTTATTGATAACGCCAGCCGCATTTTCCATCCATCGCTTTTTGTAATCTTCCGGGCCTTTAACGCCGAATTCCGTTATAAAAACAGGCTTTCCTCCCAGGCGAATCCTGTTGAATTTTCGGTTATAAATGGTTTCGAAGGATTCCTGTTTTGTCGGATCCGTTATGTTTTTATCCGGCAAGCCATAAATAGCAACGCTTACAAAATCCACCACGTCCTTGCCCGGCCACCACTCCATCGAACCACGGTCGCCTGCCGGCCCCCAGACTTTTTTAATATTGCCGCGATTCGACTTGTTGAAGTTCATGAAATAACGAAATGCTTTGATGTAAAGCACCGGATCTTGACTTTGCCACGCATACCGGTGAATCGGAATCTCCATTTCATGGGCAAAACGGAGATAAACTGTTCTTTTTGAAGAAGCAAGAATGCGATATAATTCCTCGAATTCTTTATCATAAATACCCTGGATGGTGTTTTGCAATACGTTGGTATCCTTCCTTACTTTTTGGTCACGCCAGGGTTCAAAGCTTACAATGATATCGTGATCACGCTTGATGACTGCATCGAAATCCTTTTGAAATGTTCCCTCCTGGATATGCCGCAGGTCAATAAAAACATGTTCCGTCCGCACAGCGGGTGATGAAACCAGTAACAATTTAGGGTCATAAACACCGATAACGGGCTTGGACACTAAAGAAGGCAGTCTTCCCGACTCATCCATTTCGGCCGTGCCGTAAATCGTCGGTGCATCATTTTTCATTTCCATTAGAGCCCTCGCAATGGCTGTTTTCGATAAAGGGTTCTGTTTTTCAGCCCCCAGGATCAAAACGGGTTTATTCATAAATCTGACCCGGTGTATTTTCCTTTTTATCGAGGTTTTCAAATCGCGTTCGATTGGATATGCCATTGCCAAGCCCTCTGATTTGCTATTTAATGTCACACTCACCAAATCCACGGCTTCCTTACCCGGCCAATATTCCTCTGTACCCGGATAACCTGCAGGGCCCCAAACGATACTGACATTGGGGGAGTATTTTTTACAAACACCGGAAAAGTGTTTAAATGCTTCGATATAATTATCGGGAGACTGATACTGCCATTCATAAAGCTTAACCGGCACTTCCATTTCCGGGTTCCACCGGACAAATACATGCTGCTGATGACGCGCAATTACCGCACCAAACAATTTCAAAATTTCATCAAATTCGCCCTTCGCGACTTCCTTCAACACAAAGTCCTTCGAGCCGGACTGCATTTTAATCGTGATCATAACGTCGTGCAGGGAAGCCATCGCAGCTGCCAGTTTTTGCAGTGTGTCGTGGTTAGCTGATTTATCCAGCGTAATGCAAACATGCGCCAATGAATCCACGGAATAATTTGATAACTTACCGGAACGGTCAAATATCCCCAGAACAGGTTCTTTAAAATCATGATCAACAGCACTTTGCCCTGTATTATCTACTAAAAGAAAATCTCTGGCTTTGAAAACAATCAGGCCGAGTATGATCAGTCCTCCAATGAAAAATAAGCGTTTTTTGTAATTCATTTAAAATCCACGAAAAGTTTGCCCGCCGCAAAAAATGCCTCGGTGACACATTTTAAGGCTTTTTCGATAAATATCATAAATCTGAGGCGTTTAATTAACCCCAACGGATATTTTCATCTGCAATATTATTCCAAATATTGACTGGCGATGCATGCAATGCTCCGATTGCCCATGAGACAGAGCGGCAAATAGGACAACCCGGTGAACAACACTACAACCACTTTTTTCCAAAACAAGACAGTGCAGGACAGTTACCAAAAGGGGAACCTGCTTATTTACATTCCGATTGCAAGAAATATTTGCATAATGTAAAGTGAATTTTAACGGATCAATGCGGAGTTTTATACCGGATTTGCGTGAAACAAAAAGAATATTTACATGATACTTATTTGTCCGAGCGCTGGTTACAGTTCTGCGCAGGGGATAAAACTGCCTTTGGCGATCTGGTAGATCACAACTTCACCTCTCTTTATCATTACGGTACCCGGTTCTCTCCGGACAAAGGCCTCATCAAGGATTGCATCCAGGATCTGTTTCTGGAAATCTGGGAAAAGAGGGAAAAACTGGATCATATTATTTCAATCAAACCCTATCTTTTCCAATCATTACGTAATAATCTGATTGCGCGTCTTAAAAAACAATCCAGATTTTCCAATCTTTCTGCAGACGAGGAGCAAGTCTCAAATGACAGTACCCCGGAATTAAAATGGATCACGGACGAAACCGAGGCGCTAAACAACAGCCGTCTTGTAAATGGAATTGAACTGCTGCCCAAAAGACAGCGGGAAGCATTATACCTGAAGTATTATGAAGACCTTTCACATGAAGAAATTGCCGCTGTCATGGGATTACAGCGACAGGCAGTTGCCAATTATCTGCATTATGGTATTCAGAAGCTACGGGAATACTGGAAATACAAAACCATTCTACTGGCAATGATCATCGATTTCATGCTTTGAGCACGTCATTTTGAAGAAAAAGATTTTTTTTGATTTTTTTTCAAAATCCATGGGTATGGAATAGCAACTGTTCACTCATCGTGTCAGAGGTAACTACTTTTAACAATTCCATGAATAATTATAACAACTTCGAGGTAAAGGACTGGATTGACCATCCTGGATTTCGTAAATGGGTTTACCGAGGTGAACAGGATTCCTTTTGGGTTTCAGTCCTTGAAAACACCCCCTCGCAGACTGAAAACATTGAGCAGGCCATCGATATTTTACGAATGGTCCGGGGAGAACTCGACAACATTTCCGACGAAGAGCTGGCTTCCAGAAAATCAAAATTACTTGGCTACATTTCTCAGGAAGGCCAGGTTCGGTCCTGGTGGCGGGGAAGATGGTTTCAGGCTGCGGCGATATTGTTACTTACGCTGGGTTTTGGCGGGTATTACTGGAAACACTTTACGAAAACCCCTTACAATGCCGTCCTCTCCCGTTTAGAAAACACCACCATCATTGAGGTAATCAATAACAACGAAAAAGTAAAACTGGTGACCCTGCCGGATGGAAGTTCGGTAATACTCAAAAAAAACGCACGCATCAGCTATCCCGACGAATTTTCTGCGGATAAACGGGAAGTCGTTATGCAGGGAGAAGCTTTTTTTGAAGTTCAAAAGAACCCGGACAAACCTTTTTTCATTTACTCAGGTGAAATGCTGACAAAAGTTACAGGAACCAGTTTCAGTATTAAAGCCAATGCCACAGAAAAGCAGGTTCAGCTCGTCGTTAAAACAGGCGTAGTCGAAATTTCGGTAAACAATGCCGTCAACAAAACAAAAACAAATCAGCTAACATTGAATCCTAATCAGCTTGTTACACTGAACCGGGAAAACAATCAATTCGAAAAACGAAATGTAACAGAACCCGTACTGATCAACCTTCCGATTGAGTCTCAATATTTCACTTTCAAAAAGACCCCCGTAAAAGATGTTTTCAAGGCACTGGAACTGGCCTACGGTGTAAATATCAATTTTGATATGCAAGTCACTTCCAAATGTAACATTACTGCCAGACTGGGTGACGAACCTATCCGGGAAAAACTGGAAATGATTTGTGAGGTTTTGAATGCGAGATTTGAAATGAAAAACAATACGATTTCAGTTTACTCCAATGGCTGTGAAAAATGAAAACGAGTAGTCAACAACTTAACCCAACTGAGCCAATGAAATAGAATATCTACTGAAAAAAGCCGGTAATGCTTCAACATCACCGGCAAAATTACATCTCCAATGCGGTCTTTATGATCCGGTTTCGCACACCGGGTACGCTTCAAAAGGCCACGGAGAAGGTTTGCAACTCTGGTATGAAAAGAATACAAAACCTAATTCAAAATTATGCAAAAAAATCGACAAAAAATCATGGTATTGGTTCACCTTACAAGGAACTTGTTTGCCCAAATTATACTCATTTCCCTGCTTGCCGGGTCAATTTTTGCCAAAGGACCGGACAAACAGAACATCCTAGACAAACGTATATCTATTACAGTTAGCGACATAACCCTCGACCAGGTACTCGAAAAAATCGAGAAACAAGTGAATGTACGGTTTATTTACAGCCACAATATGATCGATGCCGACCGTAAAATTTCAGTGCGCGATCACAACAACCGGTTAGAATCCGTTCTGAAGGGCATTTTGGATCCGCTTGGGATCACTTATAAGCTGTCAAACAAAAACACGATCCTTCTCAAACGCGGTCAGGTGAAAACATCCGCTTTAAAAACGCCGGATAAGCCCAGACAAAGTTTCCCAGCATTACCTGACAGCAGTTTTAATATCAAGGGACAGGTTTTCGACAACCACGAGCCACCCGTTGCGCTGCCAGGCGTAACGATTCAAGTTAAAAACACGGATCGCGGCGTAAGTACCGATCCCAATGGAAATTTCGAAATTCCCGTCAGAAAAGGAGAAGTACTTGTGTTTACATATATTGGTCTGGATACCAAAGAAATCGTGATTTCCGGCACGAAAAATATGGTGATCTCCCTTGCTGAGCAAAATACAGCCCTGAACGAGGTCGTCGTCACGGGATATTCAGAACAAAAAGCACGAAATTTAGCCAATTCTATTGGCAAACTGGACATCAAATCAGCCGTTGCGAACAAGCCGATCACCCAGTTATCGCAGGCATTGCAAGGCGGTGTAACCGGGCTAACCGTAATGCAGGGAAGCGGTATGGCCGGTGAAGACCGCTCCAATATTCTGATCCGCGGTATTTCCACCATCGGCGGTACCTCTCCGCTTGTTCTGGTGGATGGTGTTCCTTTCGACATCAATTCAGTTGACCCCACTACGGTGGAAAGTATCACTGTTTTAAAAGATGCAGCAGCCGCGTCGATTTACGGAGCTCGGGCGGCAAACGGCGTAATTCTGGTGACGACCAAAAGAGGTATTCCCGGCAAGTTGTCCGTCACTTATGATGGCTATGGCGGTGTTCAGAATGCAACTTACCTTCCAAAATTTGTTGACGCGCCAAAGTACATGACCATGGTAAATGAGGCATACGCCAACATCGGAGGTCTGGAACCTTACAGCCCGACAACCATTCAGAAGACGATCGATGGTTCCGACCCGGTCAGCTATCCCAATACAAACTGGTCTAAACTGATGTTGAAAAAAAATCCGGTGATCCAAAGCCACTCTGTCAGCATTTCGGGTGGCAATGACCTAGCCCGTTTTGCTGTGAGCGGGAACTACCTGTATCAGGACGGACTAACACATAAACGCGATTTCGAAAGATTCTCATTTCGGGCCAATACGGGCGTTACCCTTACCAAAGACGTCTCCATGTCGCTGGATTTGGTTGCCACAAGAAGCAGAAACCGATCTGAACTGGTGCGGTTCGGAAACTCTCTCCATTTGGTTTATACAACACCTCCCAACATCGTTCCGAAATATCCGTTGAAAGAAGACGGTTATCAGGCGTATGGGAATTTTGGAGAAATGATGAATCCGATGGCTGAGCTGGAAAGAGGCGGTTATGCGCAAAATAAGAAAGATCAGATCAACATCAATTTTCAGCCGGTTTGGCAAGTTACGCCGGAATTAAAACTAAGGGGGCAGTATCTTTATCGTGTCAATTCGGAGGGCGGCTTAACCAACCGGGATTCTTATAATTTCCTTGACTATTATACGGGAAACCTGGTTTTCACCTATGGCAATGCAAAAGGATCCAGTGTGGGGCGATCCACCTACAACTACCTGTCTTCCAACCTTGAATTTTCCCAAACCTACGGTAAACATTTTATTTATGCCATAGGTGGGCTCTCGCGTGAAGCAAATTTCATTTCCAATTTTGACCAGGCGACCCTGGCATCCTATTTCGTCAAGTTTAATTATGTTTTCAACAATAAGTACCTTCTTGAAAGCACTGTCAGAACGGATGGCTCTTCCAAATTTGGCCCCGGCCACAAATGGGGAACATTTCCGTCTGTAGCACTGGGCTGGAATGTACATAACGAGGATTTCCTCAAAGACGTTAAAGCCGTCACCAGTTTCAAATTAAGAGCATCTTATGGGCTGATGGGCAACAATGGCCGAAACGACGATGTCAACGAACTTTACCGCTATCAAAGTCTGATCAACGGCGGAGATGGCAGAGAAACTTCGATCGGAAATCCGGAAATTACCTGGGAAACTGTTAAAATGCTGGACATAGGAACCGATATCCGATTATTTCAAAACCTGGGTCTGACGATCGACTGGTTTAGCAAAACAACTGATAACATTTTGCTTACACCGCCCCTGTCACTTTCATCCGGGGTAGCCACACTTCCGATCAATTCCGGTTCAGTTTCCAATAAAGGCTGGGAGTTTATGCTCAATTATTCCAAAACGTTCAGCAAAGATCTCGAAATGAGTGCCAGTGTCGGATACTCGTATTACAGCAATAAAATTCTATCGCTCAGAGGCGGACCCTATATAGGAGGCAGCGGTCTTGACATCAACGAAATCGGGCACCCGATCAACAGCTATTATTTGTACAAAACAGATGGCCTGCTGACGCAAAAGGACATTGAAGGCGGCGCCACACTATTACCGGGACAACAAATCGGAGATATTAAATACATTGATATCAATGGGGACAAAAATATAGACAAAGCCGACAAAGTAATATCGGGCAATCCGAATCCCCAGGGCAGCTATTTTACAAACCTGAACTTTGCATACAAAAGATTCTCTCTTGAAACCCAGATCAATGGTTTCACAAAGAGCCTGGCCTACTACACGGGACGCTACCAAACGCCGCTGAATGTCACTTCAAATTTTGACGGAGGAACACCGATGCAATTTCAGACAGATTACTGGACTCCCCAAAATCCAAACGCGATGTTTCCAAGACTGGCACCTGCTCCCGGCAATAATGTCCTTCCGGCAGATTACTGGCTAACGAACGCCGCATTTTTGAGGGTAAAGTACATACAACTTGGCTATAACTTCCATCCGCAGCTTGTTAGAAAACTGCGAATCAGTAATCTCCGTGTATTTGTAAACGCTCAAAATGCAATCACACTGAGCAAGATGAAATACTTTGACCCCGAAACAAGGGGCAGCGAAGCCAACTACCCGATGATGAAAGTCTATACAGTTGGATTAAACGTTAAATTTTAAACGCAACTAAATTATGAAAAGGATATATCTTTTATTAATTACCGGGTTTTTCCTGACCTCTTGTAATGATGAATTTCTGACAAAGGATCACCCGACGGCCACCACGGACGAAAACTTCTGGAATACAGAGGGTGAAATCAATACAGCACTTAACGCGATTTACGAACAGGTACCGACTGGTCAGTTTCAATATAGAAAAAATACCCGGATCACCTTTGAAGGCATGACGGACAATGCCGTTTGGTATGCAAATTTCTTTGGGGAAGTCAACACGATTGCCCTTGGGAATGCCAATTCGCAAATGCGGGGCGTGGACTGGTATGCGGTACAGCCGGTTTGGGAAGAAAATTATATTGCGATCCGACGGGCCAACAGGTTTCTGGAACATGCCGGAAAGGCACTGATAGAACCGAACCTAAAAAAACGATACTTTGCAGAAGCGCGCGCTTTGAGAGCCTGGCTTCACCTTGATCTTTTTTTATATTATGGCGAAGTACCAATCGTTACTACGGTGGTCCTTCCGACAGAAACCGACCTAAAAAGAAATTCCCGGCAGGAAATCCTGGACTTTGTTGTTGCAGAACTGGATGCCGCCTCGGCCGATTTGCCAGCGACCTATGCAATCAATGATATAAAGAGAATTACCAAGGGAGCTTGTTACACGATGAAAACTGTTGCCTTGCTCAATAACCACCAGTATAGCCAGGCAGCGGCGGCGGCCAAGCAGGTCATTGATCTGAACCTGTACAAACTTCATCCTAATTATGCCACCTTGTTCAATTACGAAGGTCAGGTAAATGAAGAACGAATATTTATAAAACAGGCTGGAAACAATGACAGTTTTTACCGGAGTGCACCAGGATATCTTGGCGGAAATGCCTGTCTTAATCCAACGGGTTCTCTTATGAATGCCTATGAAACCAAACAGGGTAAAACCCTGACAGAACTCGGGACAGACAGCATGGAAATTTACAAGGAAAACCCCAGCTATAAATCCAACCGGGACCCTCGGATGGACGCCACGATTGCTTATCCCGGCTCAACCTATTATGGTAAGCTTGACCCCTGGGACGATTCGCCTAACAACCCCAACAGACTGGCTGCCATTTATTCTTCCAAAACCGGCTACTGGCTCAGGAAGTACGTGGATCTGGCAGACAAAGGAAAAGGCGGTTCACTGGATTACATGATATATCGCTATGGAGATTTGTTACTGATGTATGTTGAGGCTTTGGTTGAAAGTGGCAAATGGAACGATCCGGATGTAGTCAAATATCTCAATCAAATCCGAAACAGGGCAAAAATGCCAAATGTGGATGTGTCAGTTTATAACTCGGAAGCTAAAATAAGAGAGCTGTACCGACGGGAACGACGGATTGAACTGGCCTTTGAAGGAAGCCGTTTGTTCGATATAAGAAGGTGGAAAATCGGTGAAAAAGTAATGCATGGTATCGTTGAAGGAGCCGTTAATCCAAAAACAAAAAAGGCAGTTAACGTTGAAACCCGTACCTTTTCTCAAAAAGATTATCTATGGCCAATTCCAGCGAGGGAAATGGAGGGAAACCCAAACATGACCCAAAACCCCGGGTATTAGCACATCGGACAGTCTGAATTTCAAACGCTGAGTGACAGAGAATGTACTGTCGCTCAGCGCTTAAGTACTGTACCAGGCAAGTGCACGATTTCTTGTGTTTTCGTTGTACCATGTTATCTGATCTGGCATTGTACCGGCTGTTTGAAAGTGATCCAACTGAATAATTATATACTCTGTCTATCTTTGAAATATGATTATCATAAAACGACGCATTGAAAAATGAACTGGATCACCCGAGAGCGCCCCAAGATTGACCGTATCGCCTGTCCCTGGCTAATTAAGAGGTTTATCGATCCCGATGCCCAGATATTTTACGTCCCATTTGATCAGGTAAGGATCAAAGCCCGCGAACTGGACGCCACACCTTTTGATATTCCGGATACGGAATTTACCCACTACGAAGACCGCTGCACCTTTGATTTTTTTCTGGAAAGATATGAAATCCAGGATCCGGCCTTAAAAGACATGGCAGTAATCATCCGTGGTGCCGATACCGATGACCATTCCCTTGCGAGCCAGTCGGCTGGGTTATGGGCGATTTCCGCGGGGCTGGCCTATAACATTACCGATGACCAACAGCTACTGGAAAAAGGTATGCTCATTTATGATTCCCTGTACAGCTGGGCAAAGCATTTGCAAAAACAAAAGCACACGCAGAGCCCTGCTGAAAAGCTGCTGCTGGCAGTTTTTAATACCTACCTGGATAAACAAAAGTCGGAAGAGCTTAAAACCCCCAAATGGGCGAAAGAGCTAAAAGAAATCATACAGGACCAGATAGACACAAATCTTAGTTTAAGTCTGAAGGAAATTGCGGAAGGGTTGCAGATCCATCCTTCGTATGTGTCCAGGGAATTTTCAAAATATTTCAGTAATCTGTCTTTCGGAGAATACATACGCAAACTTCGGATTGAAAAAGCGATTGACCTGCTATCAACCTCTGATCACACCTTGTCAGAGGTTGCCTATCTGACCGGTTTTTCTGATCAAAGCCATTTTAACCGGATTTTTAAAGCCCATACCGGGCAGAACCCGTCTAATTACAGAAAAAGTTTGATCAAAAAGTAATTCCTGTACAAATCGTCATTTTTATTCTATTATTTGGCTAGTGGCTGCGCTAGTATTGCAACTACCAAATAACAAACATGACTTTGGAAACAAAAAAGTACAGTCTCTCAGATCTTACCAGATATTTCCTGAAACTGGGAACATTCGGCTTTGGAGGCCCGGTAGCACTGATCGGTTATATGCACCGGGATCTGGTCGAAGACCGTAAATGGATCAGTGAAGATGAATACCGTGAAGGATTGGCGCTGGCCCAGCTCGCGCCTGGGCCGTTGGCCGCCCAGCTGGGCATTTATCTTGGCTATGTACACTACGGTGTTTGGGGCGCCACGCTCACCGGCCTGGCCTTTGTGCTTCCTTCTTTTGTCATGGTTGTTTTACTTGGCATGGCCTACAAACTTTACGGCGGCCTGCCGTGGATGCAGTCAGTGTTTTATGGGGTTGGTTCGGCTGTGATCGGAATCATCTCCCTCAGCTGTTACAAGCTGACAATTAAATCGGTGAGCAAACTCGAAACGGATGCTATCAAAAGCAGGTGGATCCTTTGGCTCTTCTTTTTGGTCATGGTCGTAGTTACAGCAATTACCCAGCGAGAGGAAGTTTGGCTTTTTATAGTGCTTGGCTTTACATACATGGTGGTTAAAGCACCTCCAAAATGGCTTTACAAAAGAAAAGCCTCTTTGTCTGTCGTTCTTTTGGCCGGTACTGTTTTTTGGCAATATGAGCCTGACGAGCTGATCAAACTGGGATTGTTTTTTACAGAGGCAGGGGCATTTGTTTTTGGTAGCGGACTGGCGATTATTCCTTTTTTGCAGGCTGGTGTTGTCAACAAAATGGGCTGGCTTAACGAGCAGCAGTTTCTGGATTCAGTTGCCGTTGCCATGATCACACCCGGTCCTGTGGTTATCACCGTCGGTTTTATTGGCTTTCTGGTCTCTGGATTTTCCGGAGCAGCGGTGGCGGCAATAGGTGTTTTTCTGCCATGTTTTGTTTTCACCGTTTTGCCTGCACCTTATTTTAAGAAAATATCCAAAAACGCTAGTATCAAAGCATTTGTAGATGGCATTACGGCAGCGGTTGTAGGTGCCCTTGTCGGATCGGTGTTTGTCATTGCCACACGTTCGATCGTCGATATTGCATCGGCGATGATTGCAATACTAACGGTGCTCGCACTACTCTACATTAAAAAATTACAGGAACCGTACATTATTCTAATAGCCGCAATCCTTGGCTTTTGCATCAAAACATATTTGTAAACTGATTTTATGAAAAAACTGATTTTACTGCTGTTGACATTATTTACAATTCCATCATTCGCCCAAAAACAGATCAACAAACAAAATGGCCTATGGCTGGGTTATTTTAACCAGACCAGGCTTACCGATAAGTGGGGAATCTGGCTGGATGTACACGCCCGAAGAACAGATTTTCTGGATCGTTGGGCTGCCCAGCTTATCCGACCCGGTATCACGTACTATGCCAATGATCACCTTCGTTTTACGGCAGGCTACGTTTATGCCCGGAGCTTTCCGGCAGTCGGCCTTCATACCGTCCGCCCCGAAAACAGGCTCTGGCAACAGGTACTCTGGACAAGCCGACAAAAGCGTCTGCACACCCAGCAGTGGATACGTCTTGAACAGCGTTTCAACCGCAAAATTGCAAATGATCAGCTGCTGGACGGTTCGAATTTCAATTTCAGGTTTCGTTATCTTTTAAACCTGATGGTACCGTTGAACAGAGACTTCATAGAACCTAAAACGCTGTTTTTCGCCTTTAATGATGAAATCCATATTAATGCAGGGAAACAGATTACTTACAACATGTTTGACCAGAACCGGCTTTTTGTCGGACTCGGTTATCAGTTTACCAAAGAACTTAATTTACAGGTTGGCTACATGAACCAGTTTCAGCAGCTTCCTTCCGGAAATCATTTTAACAGCAATAATGTACAGCGTGTATTTGTATTTCACAATCTGGATATCCGGGCTAAAAAGTAAGCTATCCGGCCCGATCAGAATTTACGCAAATCCAGCATGGCCTGTTCGCTTCCTTCCAACCTGATAAAACCTCTCCTGGGTCTGTCCAGATCCAGGGTAATGTATATCACCACCGAAGTTAGCAGACAGAAACCAACGATGATGAACCAGTCCATTTTGCCCTTACCAACTGATATATATCCGGCGTAAAATGCACTGGCCACCGACAAAACAAATAACATGATAACAAAGAGTGCGCCGACGAGGATTACTGCATCCGTGCGATAAATAAATGACTCGTTCATTTTTAGTTCTGATATCAAAAAGTAAACCAAGGATATGGTTTTTCAGCAAACCCTAATGCTTTGGGTTCATCTCCCAGTGTAGCCCGATACTTCGGAGCAACCGAGGGATTTGACGGATATTTGTTTTTGTTCCATTTCAAAACACGGTTCGCACCACCGCTATAAACCACCAGATCATTCCATCCGTTTGTCTTTTCGTTCATAATGCGGAAAGGGAAATCTACAACGGTGAAATAAGTGATCAGTTTCCCATCAGCAGACAACAGCAAAGCCGTACATCCGCCCGAACCGCACCAGTTCATGCCCGTAAAGCCAACGAACAATTCATCCTTGCCGTCAGCATTCAAATCCGTTTGATAATATACAAATTTGCGGTCCTTTGGCTCCACGCCTACCAACTGTTTTTCCAATATCCCGGGAAGCACTTTACGAATGAATGACGCTGTTGCAGTATCGGCTGCATTTGCCGCATAATCCGGCGGAGCAATCGTGTCGGTGGTATCCGGATCAAACAAAACGTCCTTTTTCAAACCTTCGGACGAATCTGCCCCGGTCATTCCGGATTCGGTGGTATGAGATTTGCTGGTATCCGTATTGCAGCCGTTAATTACGACCGTAGCCATACAAAGAACAAGAAAAAAACCTTTAATACTTTTCATCGAAAAAAATGGGGAATAGTTAAAATATCAGATAAACAGGTTTGGTATGATAATTATAATATTCCTAACAAAGCACGTTTTCTGAGTGAACAAAAATTTCGTTTCAATCTAGAACATTTTTCTTTAAATGTAGCTCCAACAGATAAGTTTTTCTACGCAATATGTATATAATGGCTACAAAATGTTTACTATTGCGAAAGCATAGTTTATAAAAACCAAAACCTGCCCATCAACAAAAAGATCAATGAAAAATACTATTTTCTACTTAATAATTCCGGCTTTTTTTTCACTGTCAGGGTGTATTAAACCGGAGGCTGAAAATATGGAGGCGGATATTGTAAAAGTTGATCTCCCGGACTCGGTCCTTATTGCTCCGCCTGTAATTAGTAATAATTCCGTCACCGCCTTTGTCAGGTACGACAAACTGGACATTACCGCCTTTGCTCCAAAATTTGTGGTAACCGACGGTGCCCGGATAAGCCCGGCATCAGGTGTTCCTCAAAACTTTACCACACCAGTAACCTACACGGTTTACTCGGAGGACGGCAAATGGCAAAAAAATTACAAGATCAGTCTACTCCAGAATACTGTTTCCAACACCTTTGCATTTGAAAACTGGACATTAACTCCAGAGGCAAACTACAATACCCCCTACGAAATTGTCAACGGGGAAAATCAGAACGTATGGGCATCTGGCAACAGCGGTTTTTCACTGGTTGCGCCGGAGAAAAAACCAGAAGCCTATCCAACACAACGGTCACCAAATGCACTGGAAGGCAATTATGCTGCATATCTGGAAACCAAATCAACTGGCGCATTGGGGGCGCTTGTGGGTATGCCGCTTGCTGCGGGTAATCTTTTTCTCGGGAGTTTTGATGGCTCCAAATCGCTGACGGCTCCGCTGGAAGCAACGTTGTTTGGCATTCCTTTTAACAAAAAACCTTTGCGTTTTACTGGTTCCTATCGATATCTGCCAGCCGGTCCGGTAACGGATAAAACCGGCACGCCGGTTTCCCCGCAACGCGATGACCAATGTGATATCTATGCCGTTTTGTTTAAGGCTTCTGCGGACAAGCCTTATCTGAACGGAAGCAATATCCTGACTGATCAAAACGTCGTGGCCGTGGCGCAATTACCCAACGGAAACCAGACATCGGGAAGCGGCTATCATCCTTTTGACATCACTTTCAAATACCGTGGAGAAATTGATCCGGCAGATCTTGCCGGATATGCTTATAAACTTTCTATCATTTTTACATCGAGCAAAAACGGCGCCACCTTCGAAGGAGCAGTCGGCAGTAAACTGTACGTGGACGATGTAAAAATAGTAATAGAATAGCCTGAAACCTGATTCTATATCCCATGAAAAAACTTAACGTCATACTGCTGGCGATCTTGCCATTTTTGACTCCTGAGATCAAGGCTCAATCGGACAAGAAACTGAACTTCAATGTTCGCGCGGGTTTTTCCATTGGCGCCTCCACACCGATTGGTATCCCGGTTACGATCAGAAAGATCGAGTCATACAACCCTGGCCTGCTGCTAAGCCTTGAAGCGGGATTACATTATCCGCTACCAGGAAAATTCGGTCTGGCAACAGCCCTGCGTTTGGAACAAAAAGGCATGACCACCCAGTCCAGGGTCAAAGGCTATTACACAACGTTCAATGAAGGGAGTAATAGCCGGTCTCAAAGTATTATAGGGTACTTTTGGGGGACAGTTGAAACAAAAGTCAAAAATAGTTACCTGACACTCCCCATTCACGCGACCTACGCGTTTAATTCGCCGCTAACCGTAAAAGCCGGTGCCTTTGTATCGCTGTTACTCGAAAATAACTTCTCTGGAAAAGCCAGAAATGGCTACGTCCGCGACCAGACACCGGTTGGCCTGAAAGAAGAAATCGATGAAGCTTATTACGATTTTTCCAAGGAGGTCCGCCCGGTTAATGCGGGCGTGGAAATCGGTGCCGACTACCGTCTCAATTCCCGCTTGTTTGCCTCCGCTATGTTCAATTACGCTTTGACGCCGCTTATGAAAAAGGATTTTCAAAGCATTGATTTTGACCTGCATAATCTGTATTTAAATCTGGGGGTGGGTTATCGTTTCTGACATCCGGCCAGCTTAACGAAAAGGATCCGATCACAATATGCTGGATTAAATATGCTGACGGAGGCATTCAAAAACTGCTGAATGTTCTGTAAAAGGATTTGGCTTATGGTCTTTCGATCAAACCCAGCGGTTCCGGCACGTATAAAATAAAGGACAACTGGGGAAGCGCTACAAATTACCAAAACTACGAGACGACAATCAGCCTGGACGTTTAACAATGACAAGAGGAAGAAATACAATGGTATCTTAGGAACCATTGTATTTCTTCCTCTGAATGTTTCTACACTCAAAAAAATCTGGCAAATGTCAGCCAGCAGTATTGTTGCAACAAAACCTTCAACGACTCGTTTCACTGACATCCTTATTATTAAACAGGTCAAAGGAGAAGCACCGGTCTGATTTTCGTTTCGAAATTCTTGTTTTCCAACATGGTCAGCATGTTGGAAAATGTAAGGGCCAGCTGCGTAAAATTATCTACATTGTACTCCCCTGTCGGAGATTTCAGGTTTTGCGCCAACAACTCCCCGTCTATCCCCGTTCCCAGTGATTTCACCTCAAACTTGGCTTTGGCCCTATACAGCTCCACGCTTGACGCGATGCCAGCCAACGAAGCAATCGCCAGCTCTCCTTTAAGCCCGCTCACGACAATAAAACACCGGAGGCCTACACCCAGCTTTTTAGTTTTTCCGTTGCAAAGCACCGTTGAATACCTGAAACAGTCTTCCACAAGCAGAATCTCACCTTTCTTAATCTTTCCTGTAAAGCCCATTGCCGCTGCATCTTTTGAAGCGTTATAATCAAATTTGTAGATTTTAATATCCGTACCACTGTTTAAATCAGACGCTTTTTCGGGCACATTGCAATAACTGTCCAGATCAGTCACCAGACGCTCAACGGGTATGCCGGATTTATCCTGCTGCTCGGTTATACTTTTATAGATCGGTATCGAATCAACGCCAACAACCACACCATCCATCGCTTTAAACACATCTTCAATTTGCGATTCATTAAGCAAAGTAGCTGAATCAATTGCCGGTTTTTCACCGCAGCTTTGGATTAAGATCATTGCGCCCAATCCAAAAAATAATATTGATTTTTTCATCGTTAAAGTTGTTTGTAATTAATCGTGAAAAAGAAGGAAGTAAGAGAATCTTATGGCTTTTAGGCCAAACATCGTTTATGATCACCATCTGCAAGCGCTCGGCCCCGTCAAAAGAAAAGCGTGCAACTCAATCTGGCAAAAAACGGGGTTCCGGGTGTAAAATGTATCTCCTCCACGGGTACCGTCTCACCTTTTAATCTGCTTTCGGTATCAAACTGCGTTTCTTTCCAGCGGGTATTTAAAAGGTTCTGCACCGATAGACCAACATTGTATTTTTGCTTCGTATAATTCAACTGTGCATCCGTTACAAAGTATCCTTTTGCTACAATCGAGTTATCATCGTTGGCTGGTCGGTTGGCCATATAGCGGTAGCGCAAAGAACCACTCAGCCCGTTAGGTATTTTCACAGAAAACCCTCCGGTAGAACTAAACAAAGGAGCCAGCGGCAGATAATTCATACCTTCCAGCACCCCAATCGCACGCGGTTTTGCCGAACTCACATCGGCATCCATAAATAACATTTTAGTAAGCTGATAGCGTATCGAAACGTCAAGTCCCTGCCTGCGGGATTTCCCACTTGGCTCAATCACGCCGGCATCGCCCACGTATACAAACTCCTGTTCAAGCCATAGATACCAGGCTGCCACGTTGATCAGCAGCTTAGGCAGCGGTTTTAAAATTAATCCCAGATCAGAACCATACGCGCCTGGCAGAATCCGCTTACCCGTCTTGGGAACTACAACCCGGGCATCATTGGAGTGAAATCCTTTTCCCGAGTTCAGATAGAGCTGCAAAGAGGGATTGAAGGTGTAATAGAAGTTCAACTTGGGTGAAAAGATCGCGTCCCTAGCCTGTTTTGCGTTAACAGGTTGTACCAAAAGATCCGTATATTGGCTCCTAAAAAAGTCCAGTCTCAAACCTGCATTAATTGTCAGCCTTTCATTAACCTGAATCAGCTCATCTACATAAGCGCCGGCATTCAGCTCATTTACATGACCATATTGATTTCGTTGTAAAGTAATATCCCTGTCTTTTGTATGCGACAGCTCCGTGCCATGCGTCAGATCATGACGGTATTGCAGACCAAATGTCGTTGTCCATTGGGATTTTCCCAGAAAAACATGTTTGGAAATACTTCCGTTGTACCCAAATAAGTCGCGTCTTTCCTTCTGACGGATCTGATCTCCGTTTATTGAGTCTTGCAGAAAAAAGGTAAAATTAGAGTAAAGCGCAAAGTTATATCGGCTGTAAAAAAACTGATTTTTGACTACGTAGTTTTTGTCCGTAGCTGTCACAAACTGGGCATTAAAATTTGTTCGGCTCGTCTCACCACCCTCCGTAGGGTCAACAGAGCCATAAAACCCAATTTCACCTGACTCATAGGCACGGTCCGGGATTTGACCGGAATGATTCCATTTGCTCCAAAACGTTGAAGCCGTCAGCGTCAGATTGGTATTAGGCCAGATATGTCCATGATATTTCCCGATCAAATTCAACCTGTTGAAGTCCTGTGGGTGATCAAAATAGGAATTTGTAAAAGAATATTCAGAGCCGATATAGGCAGACTGATTTTTATCCCTTCCTTTTTGACCTAATAAATCAATACCGGCTACGGCTCTGTAACTGTCATACTGACCTCCTTCAAGCTTTACAAAAGAACGTTCCAGGGCATTTTTCGTTCTGAAATCAACCCAGCCGGCTGTCGTAAAATTGCCCTTTTCTGCATTATACGGCCCTTTTTTAAAATCAACCCCTTCCACAAGTTCAGGAATTACGAAATGCAGGTCCGCATAACCCTGGCCGTGCGCATGGGAAACCATATTTACCGGCATTCCATCTACGGTAAGACGAATGTCGGTTCCATGATCCAGGTCAAATCCACGTAAAAATATCTGCTCTGCCTTCCCTCCCCCGGCGTGCTGCCCGATAAATAATCCCGGCACCATACGCAGTATTTCCTGAGAATTGGTTATAGGCCGGAGTTTAATATCAAGGCTGCTGATAAGCTGCTGATCGTGTGCACGAACAGAAGAAACAACCACCTCGCCGAGCGAAACTTCCGAAGCAGCAAGCTCAATTTTCACGAAGGCCGTCTGATCATCCTGCACGATCTGGCGAATAATTTTCGGTTGAAAACCCAAATGGGAAAGTTCAATCTTATACTCGGCGGCAACCAGATTATCAAACCTGAACTGACCCAATTCATTGGTAAATGTCGCTTTGTTCAAACTCGAAATCTGAACACTTACCCCACGCAGGGGTAAACCGGTCGTGTGATTATAGATGACACCGGAAAGATTTCCGTGGTGCGCGTCAGCACAAAAATGCGTGCACGCAAGTAGTAATATCAATAGAAGTTTATTCATGATCAAAAAGAATAATCAGATCAAAATCAAAAATTTGAATCCCAAAGTCTTACCGACTTGGGCATAGAGATTTTGAAATGCTTATTCAGGCGGAGAATCCACAGCGGGCGTCATCTCGATGACCGCAGGTACGGCAAGGATAGGTCTAATCGTTTTTTCGGGAAAAACAACTTGTATTGTAAATGCCAAATACTCTGAGAAAAAATGTGTATCAATGCCGGATACCACCGAAAAGGTATGCAATTCATTCCCATCGGAAGCTTCCTGGTAACGGGTCGCCAGTGCTTCGGCCATAAAGTCTTCCAAACCATCCATTCTCAGGTACCGGCATTCTTCATATCGTTCCTGCTGTTGGGAAGTACTGGTTTGAATTTTTAGCATATAAGGATTCTGTTCAGGCCTGCTGATATAGCCCGTAGCTGCAAGCCACAGGTAGTTAACTAAAATCAGTATCGCCAAAAGAGATCGAGGGAACATGGCTTTTAATAGTCAGTAGTTGATTACGTTACAAAACGAAATTTGGATTGGTCTTTCTTGCCTGTGCCAACAGCTTTCCACCTTTATCTTTGTTTCCGGCAGCAACCTCAATGACACTTGCCATTTGCAAAAGTTCAGGATCTTTACTGCCTGTACGTAATGCCACCATGATATGCTGCTGCGCCTTATCGATATTTTTTTCTTTGAAATATACCCAGGCCAGTGCATGGTTTACATCAATATTCTTAGGTCTTTTGTTATACTCCTTCAATCCGTATACCAAAGCTGAATCTAGCTGGCCGGTTTTTGTATATAATTTACAAAGTTCAAGATCCACGGCGTGGCCCGATTTTGCATCTTCGCTCAACATTTTAACAACCTCTGCATACTTGTCCCTGGCTTTTTGGCTTTCTCCTTTGAGTGCATAAATATCAGCCATTTCCTCCTGAAACGAAAATTCGGGCATGATCCGGGCGGCTTTGTCCAGTTCGACCAGAGCCTTATCATACTCTTTTCTGGCCTTAAATACCTGAGCCTTTCCACGGAGTGCAAAGGCATAACTCGGACGCATCGCTAAAATCTGATCATACTGCTGTTCTGCCTCATTAAGCTGTCCGGTGGTTTCATACAAGTGTCCAAGCGCATTTTTACTCCAGCATTGCGGCTCCGACCCGGGCAGCCCTGCCTGTACAGCAAGCTTCATCGCCTGAATGGAACTCTGATAATTACCATAAATCTCCCGCAGATAGGATGCCCGGGAATACGCTTCCAACGAAGGTTTTAACTCCTGCATTTTATCGGACATCACCACAGCCTGTTCATAGTCGCCAAGCTCAACGTTGGCATCTACCAAAACGCCGTAAACATATGCATTGCTTGGGTTAATCTGACGAGCCTTTTCTGCCAGATCTCTTGCCTGCGAAAACTGGTGCTGCGACATTTTCACAGAGGCTTTGAAAGTAGTAGCCTCAAAATTCTGCGGATCTATTGATAAAATCCCATCCAGTATTTTCAAAACTGCCGGATAATAATAGGGATGTTCGCCTGTAATCCTCGCTTCTGCCAAATAGATAACCACAACCTGCAAACGAGGTTTTACATCTGAGGGATTTTCTTTTATCTTTTTCCGAAGCTCTTCAACTTTTATTTTAGTTTTTTGCCACTCGGCGGCCGATGCCAGTTCTCCGGAACGTTCATACAAAACAGGAATATCCAGGCTTACCGGACCGGTTTCCTTTGAAGTCGTTTTCTTTTTTTCAGTGCAGCTTATTTGAATCATTAGTAAAAAAACTGCCCAAACGGATATAAATATTTTTAGTCTCATAATAATAAATTTTTAGGTCGAGAAAATCATGTTAAAAACAGCCAGAGGTTCGAAAGTAAAATCTCAAAATATCCTTACTTACCTCTGGCCTTACTATCCGATCAACTATTTTCAGGTTCCTACTGCAAACGTAATACTTTCACGGTGTACTTTGAATTGACAGTGCTGACCCGCAGATAGTAAATTCCACTTGCCTGACCGAGTTTGATACTTCGGCGCTCAGATGCGCTGGCGTTGTAAATCACTTGCTGACCAATCACCTGTCCTTTATTATTGGCAAGGTCGAGCTGAACTTTTTTACCTTCCGCGCCTCTGATTTCAATTACAACTTGCTCATTGTTCGTCGGATTACCCATCACAACAGCCGATAAAGATTCGGGAGCATTTTCTCCGGCCGACAATCCGATTCGCATATTGGATTGACAGGGCTTACGGAATTCGAAATCAGTCGATACTTCCGACGCTGGTTCACCGAGATAACGCGCCTTTACCACCAGGACACTGCGGCTGTTATTATCCTTGCGAAGTTCTGTTTCGATCATACGCATCGTGCTCGTGCCCCAAATGCCATTGACCACACCCGCAGCAGAATATTCGATCGTCTTGCCCGGATCACCGCCGGTACGTCCAAAGGTAATGGCGCCGGTCATACAGTCGTAGTTTAAAACAACCGCTACGAGCGGACCAGGCTGCTGGGTTTCTACAACATCGCCCTGATAGCTGTTCCCCCGGAATCCTGGCCATGGATTTTGCTCGTATGGAAATACCGATTTAAGCGTAGTGTCATTTTTGGTAACACCTGCATTGAAAGTCAGAACGCTGAGCAGGTTTGGTGTCACCGGACTGGCTGTAACTTTGGGGATATAATCATCATACCAAAGCCCGATAGCCGCCAGAACAACGCCGCCAACGGCTTGCAGCTCAATGGTCGTCACGTCATCTTCCAAACGACGGCCATTGGGAAATCCATCCATGTTGGGAATCCATTGCAGTGTTTTGGTTGTATTATATGCCGGATCGGTCAGACCAAGGGCCGCGGCCTGAACCAAACCAAGCGAGCTGAATTTTGCGTCATTCCTTGGCGTTGCGGGAACGGCCATATTCAGACGCAGCCAGTCACCAAGCGTTGGCAGGAAATTATTAATGAATGGTTTGCCTTCTGCAAGCGGATCTCCATTTTTCCCTGTGGCAAGCTGATAGGGCCTGATATTGGGTACGCCCGTATAAAAAATCGGAAGAATATCAACAGCGCGCGGGCTTGCAGCATCGGGAAGTAAAATAGAGCCAAAAGCAGCTTCAGACAGCGCGGTACCGTCGAGTGCGGCATTGCCTTTCAATCCAAATAAGCCGGGTTTTCCATTGCGAAAATCAAAGGATCCCAGTGATTTTGTCTGAATACGAAGATCTGCCAGACCCGGTACTGCTTTGCCAAACTGTGAGTCATCCAGATATAGGGCAAGCTCCGGATTTGTGAAATATTTTGCAAACTGAAGATCTTTATCAGGCGTCAAAGCATTCCATTTATCCTTCATGCCAATGGGGATAATCGCCTCGTTGGTAAGCGGCATACCCAGGCGGGAAACCTGTACCCATTCACCATCGTAACCAACGTCACCTCCGCCATACAACGTTTTAATCTTTTGACGGCTGGCAGAAGCATAAACACCGATTACATAATCACCATCCAGAATATTGGCCGCATCAGCAACCGCTTTATGGTTTTTCTGCAAAGTAGCAACGGGCACTTCAATTACAATGGAGTGGCAGTTGAACTTGGCAACCCCATCTCTGCCTGCCGATTTGCGAACGTTTCCAAGATCAAAAATACCACCCAGATCAACAAAGAAAGGGTCATCCACCGGACCGGCAAATATTTTTTCGCCGGTACTGGCTGTCATAATCGACTTTTCAACCAGTTTGTCGTACGATGAGCCAAGGCCAACGGTCTTGTTATCGATCGAACGAGGCCCGATGTGTGGCGGAGGAACTGTTCCATTTTCAACAATGGTTGTGAAACTTCTGCCCCCATCCATACTGCGCTCGCATTTGTAGGTTGTTTTAAGATTTTCCTTCCCAAGCCGAATCAAAAAGAATGTCGACGGATCTTCATTGATCTTCCTGAACGTAAATCTATATACGATATCCTCTCCTTTGGTTTGCGCATTGTTGTCAACATGGATTTCATAACGGACATTTTCGCCGAAAGAATACCAGTTTGGTCCACCAGCGGGATGTTCAAAAGGAATGTAATTCGCGATCAGAACGATATTCTCTTTGTTTACAGGGCTCTTAAAAGCATACACGTCCGTATTGTCAGCAAGCGGATCGGTAGAAATCAGCGGCGCTTCCCGGTGCGAAGAAGCATACGTTTCGATGGGGGCCAGACATATAGATGCCAGCAGCCCAACCAGATATATAATCCTTTTCATAAAATTTGGTTTGTTACAGGGGTTGTTTAAAACCTGGCTTTTTCAGTATAGTCAAAGCCCCTCCAGGGGTTTTGTACGTAAGGAAATACGCTTTTGAGCGCAACGTCGTTTTTTGTCGGACCAGAGGTGAAGGAAAGCACACTGATCAATGCCGGAGAAACCGGTGCTTCTTTTGTTGCATCATCATAGAAAAGGCCAACCGCGGCAAGTACCACGCCTGAAACCGCCTGAAGCTCGATGGTGGTTACGTCATCTTCGAGACGACGTCCATTGGGAAAACCATCCATGTTCGGGATCCATTGCAAGTCAGTTGTCTTGTTGTACTTATCGTTGGTGATACCTAAAACCGCAGCCTGAACCAGCCCAAGGGAACTGAACTCCGGATCGTTGCGGGGCGTTGCCGGAACGGCCATGTTCAACCTTAGCATGTCACCAAGTGTAGGCAAAAAGTTATGAATGAACGGTTTTCCTTTCGCAAGCGGATTGTTGTTTTTGCCGGTAGCCAACTGATAAGGAATCAAATTAGGAACGCCGGTATAAAAGATCGGCAGCAGATCCACCGCACGCGGGCTGGCTCCATCTGGCAATAAAACACCGCCAAAAGTCACCTCAGCAAGCGCTGTTCCATCTAATGCCGCATTTCCCTTCAATCCAAATAAGCCTGGTTTCCCATTGCGAAAATCAAACGCCCCCAGTGATTTTGACTGAATACGTAATGCGTTCAGGGAAGGAACCGCGCCTCCGAACTGAGAATCGTCCATGTAAAGAGCAAGCTCCGGATTGGTAAAATACTTCGCAAATTGAAGATCTTCGCCGTTGTAAGGACTTGTTGCATTCCAACGGTCTTTCATGCCAATGGGAATAACCGCTTCATTGGTTAAAGGCATGCCAAGCCGGGAAACCTGAACAAATTTACCGTCATAAGCCATATCCCCTTCTGAATAAATCGTCCTGATCATTTGACGGCTGGCAGAGGCCCACACACCGATTACATAATCCGGATCAAGGATATTTTTTATGCCATCCATGCCCTTGCCATCTTTTTGAAGTAATTTCACAGGCACTTTAATGGCGATGGTATGTACGTTGAAACGGCTTAACCCATCTTTGGGTGCGTTGGTCGTGTTGCCTTCCGGCCGGAAATTACCGACATCAAATGCGCCTGCCAGATCTACAAAGAACGGATCATCCACAGGACCGCAGAATATTTTCTCGCCGCCCGCAGTTGTTACGATTGCTTTTTCAACCAGCGCGTTGTAATCGGAAGCTTCCAGACCTACTGTTTTCCCCTCAATGGAGCGCGGGCCGATGTTAGCTGGTGGAACGATTCCGCTTGCCACAATTGTGGTAAAAGACATGCCTCCATCCGTACTTTTTTCACATTTGTAAGTCGTTTTTAGGTTTTGTTTTCCTAAACGTATGTTGAAAAAAGTGGTCGGATCTTCATTAATACTTGAAAAAGTAAAGCGATACGTGATGTCGTCCCCGGCTGTTGATGTTTTGTTTTTGATGTGAATTTCGTAGCGAATGTTACTGCCAAAACTGTAATAATTAGGACCACCTTCCGGAGACTCAAAGGGAATGTAGTTTGCGATAATCGTAATGCTGTTGGGGTCATCCGGACTTTTGAAAGCATAAACATCCGTGTTGTCGGCCAACGGATCATTGGAGATCAAGGGAGCCTCCCGATGACTGGAGGCGTAAGCTCCCGCCGCTAAAAAGAGCGGTAGCGCACAGCTTAGGAATCCTATCCTGAGCCGGCAAAGGCGCAAAGCAGAAATTTGCATAAAGTAAAAATGTTTAGATATGAAAACAGAGATTGAAATGAGAATTCGGAAAACATCAATAAGTAAATCCTAAATTACTCCAGGTATCAAAGAGGCTGACACGCGGCTCGTGAAAACAATCCAAACAAAAATTGGATTCAAAAATAATAAAATTATTTCAATATCAATTTGAAAAATAATTATTTCACAAAAGACATACGTCTCCAATCTCAATTCAGATCAGCAGAGGAAAATAAATTTTAAATACCTAATAATAAGATGGTTACTTATTTCACTTTGTATAAAATCCTTACCCTACATTTCGGTACTTGCGGCGACTAAAAGGTAGCAATCAAGATCATAAAAAAAATGATCTCATTGCTACATATTTTCCTTTTACTTCTAAACCTGCATTTCACACACCAAAGAATTAGTAAAATTTTTATTTAAAATATCCTGTTTGAATTAAGGGTTCTTTATGAGAATTGTGTCTTCTTTACGAGAGCGATCATCGATTATGTCTAAAAGTGTTAATTATCAGGAAATGCAGGCAAAAACAGTTTTACTGAAAAGTTCAAATACTGAACCCGGTTTCCCCCAAACTGAGATCATGGATGATCAGGATAAGCACCTTTCAGATCAGGAGCTGTTCATAAGGGTAACGTTTCAAGACAATCCAAAACTGGGTTGCGAGCTTTTATTTAGAAGACATTATACAGAACTGTGCAGTCATGCGGTCCGTTTTCTGGGATCCAAGGCAGTTGCGGAGGATTTAGTTGCCGACATATTCTGCAACTTTTATGAAAAGCAGATATTTTCCACAATAGAAACCTCTTATCGCGCCTACCTGTTCAAAACCGTACGTAACCGTGCGTATAACTATGTTCGTCAAAATTTTAACCGTGACACTACGCTGGATGATGCTTCCCTGGAAGCTTCCCATGAGGAACAGCAACCGGATGCAATTACCCAATACGACGAACTTTACCTGACCGTAGAAAGGGCTATAGACTCACTTCCTTTTCAACGAAGAAGGGTGTATTTAATGAACCGTTTTGATGGAAAAAAATATGCAGAAATTGCCGAGGAACTTGGCATTTCCGTAAGGACCGTTGAAGTCCACATACGATTAGCGACAATCACGCTGAGGGACTTGCTGAGATACCGTTGTTTCTTAATCGTTTTCGGGACTATTTTCGGCTTTGCTGTTAAGGGTTTTATATTCTGAATGTGTCATCCTACAAAGAAATTAACATACGCAGGCCATGGTAAATAAACAACTCATATTTGACTGCTTCGAAGGAAAAGCCACTTCTCTGCAAAAAAAAGCGATCGACTCGTGGGTCAAGGAGGGCGCTAATGAGGAATTATTTTATCAATGGCTTCAGGAATGGGAAAAGAGACACCTGCAATATCTTGCTGATGAACAACCCGCATTGCAACGTTACCAGCAATATTTGAACAGCCCGGATAAAAATCAAATCCCGCTGTATGATACAGATGTATTGAGCGGCGGAGTTAAAAGAGCGCGCAGGACATGGTGGATCAGCACGGCCGCCACGGTGCTGATATGCTTCGGCTTATGGAAGTTTCATGACGGAATATTGAATTACACATTCAGCACCGGATTTAATCAAAAAAAAGTACTGCGCTTAGAAGATGGAAGTACCGTTGCCCTCAATTCAAATTCAACCCTTTGGGTGCCCCGATTTGCCTTAAAATCCGGGATGCGGCTTGTCAAACTGGAAGGAGAAGCACTCTTTTCTGTGAAACATACCCTGGATAATAAAAAATTTGTGGTTGAGACCGCCAATGGTGAGCAAGTGGAAGTTTTGGGAACCGAATTTAATTTATTTACAAGGCAAAGGGGCACAAAAGTGGTTTTACAAAAGGGCAAAGTACAGTTCCATTACCAAAATGCTAATCACAAAGATGCCCGGGTTACCATGAAACCAGGAGATTTGGTGACCGTTGCCCGAGGAGGAATTGCCAGTTTAAAGCCTGTGACATCACCAGGAAATTCTTCGGAATGGCTCAATAACAGATATGTCTTTGAGGAATCCTCAATTCAGGAAATCGTTCATTTATTCAAAGATAACTTTGGGATTAACCTTAAAATTGCCAGTGCGGAAGTCGCCAGCCTAACGCTTTCCGGTGCATATTCTTATGAAAATCCAGAAGAATTACTCGATGTTATTACAGAAGCCCTGAATCTTAAAATTACCAAAACAAAGGACAACGTCATAGTTCTTAGCGCAGGGCCGATCTTATAGCCGCGTATCCCTAGAAAGTAAAGTTTCAAACACATTACAACCCGTATCTTCTTGCTATCGCGATCTCAAAATCGTGCATGGAAAAGTATGGCCTTGCCGTTCAATCTTTCTCTTTCATCCAATACAAGATATCAAATCACTTATCATGATGAATATAAATCTCCATTGCTTATCTACACTGGGCCTGTTGGTATGCCTGGAATTGCCCGGGTCTCTGGCCAATCTTACGTATTCACAACCCAAGGAGACTCCTGCCAGGCACGCCAATACGGTAAAACGTAATCTGGGGGAAGTTCTCAAAGAGCTCAAAATTCATTACGGCTCAGATATTATTTTTGCCGATCAGCTCGTTCGCGGTGTTACCGTTACGCCACCCGTACTTGAAAAAAACACCAGTATCGAACAGGTCCTAAACGCATTATTGAAGGACACCAATTTGAATTACAAAAAAATAAAAAATGGTGCTTACATGATCCGTCAAAATGCCGTCGGCGGCCAGGGCGGTTTCCAGGAAGAATCAAAAAAAAGAGCTTCTGCATCCCCCAGCCTTCCCACTGAGGATCCTTCCAGGACTAGCATAAAGGTCAGTTCAATCGTGAACACCGACCGCACGATAACAGGAAGGGTAACCGGAGATGATCAAGAAGGTTTGCCTGGGGCAAATGTGGTTTTAAAAGGAACCACCCGCGGTACCAGCACAGACATCGATGGGAAATTCACTTTGAACCTGCCTGAAGGACCTGTCAATATCCTGGTGTTCTCCTTAGTCGGTTACACCACGCTGGAGGTTACCGTTGACAACCGGTCAGAAATGAATGTTGTTTTGAAGCAAAACGATAAAACTCTTGATGAAGTAGTTGTGGTAGGTTACGGGACGGTTAAGAAAAGTGATATCACCGGTTCTGTCGGTTCTGTAACTGCCACCGAACTCACCTCATTCCCCACCACGAGTGCCGTTCAGGGATTGCAAGGCAGAGCACCTGGTGTACAAGTCATGCAAAATTCAGGTGCTCCCGGCGCTACATTAAGTGTGCGGGTCCGTGGCGGCAATTCATTGCAAGGCAGTAATGAACCTTTGTACGTCGTCGACGGATTTGCATTGTCCGGCCCGCCAACAGCAATAAGTCCCGACGAAATCGAATCCATGGAAATTTTAAAAGATGCTTCCGCAACAGCTATCTATGGATCCAGAGGGGCAAACGGTGTGGTTATCATCACGACAAAAGTCGGTAAGGCCGGCAAGATGCAGGTGTCTCTGGATTCATACTATGCGATGCAAAAAGTGGGTAAGAAACTCAATCTGATGAATGCCCAGGAATTTGCGACACTCGCCAATGAACGTGCCAGCAATGACGGATTTGCCCCGTATTTTACAGAGGAGCAGATCAAAAATTTCGGAAAGGGCACCGACTGGCAAGATGTAATGTTCAGAAATGCACCCATGCATAATCATGCGCTATCGGTTTCAGGGGGCAATGAAAATACCCAGTACGCCATATCCGGAAATTACATCAGTCAAAAAGGAATCATCCGGGGCTCTCATTATGACCGTGCAAATCTCAGGGTAAACTTAACACAAAAACTAAATGACAAGCTAAAACTTTACTATAACTCCATGCTCAGCAATACCGGCCGGGCACTATTAAACACAGATAATGGATTCAAAGGCAATACGGTAACCTCTGCAACGCTGATCGCGCCGCCGACCATCGCACCGTATGACGAAAATGGCAATTACAGTTTTATAAAGCCTTATGCCTTTAGCCCCAATTCACTGGAAAATCCCCTCGCTCTTGCGGAAGCCAGAAAACAAAAAAGCAACGAATTCTATGTTTTGACAAGCATGGCGCTAAGCTTCCAACCGATCAAGAATCTGACGATCCGCTCCTCCGTTGGCATAGAAAACAGTTCGATCAGAGGAGACCTGTATTCACCATCCGTGATCACCACGACGCCCACCGGTTCAGCAACCATTGACTATGCAAACAAATTCAATTTCTTAAATGAAAACACAGCCAACTATGTGTTTGAGCTTCCGAAAAATCATGCGTTGACTCTTTTAGCCGGCATTACCTACCAGACCGAGAAGAGCAGGTTATTTAATGCGGGTGCTACCGGGTTTAGCTACGAAGGTATGGAATCAGAAAACATCGGAGTGGGACGTAATCCAGCCGTGCCAACCAGCACATCCTATCAATGGAAATTGTTTTCATATCTGGCTCGCGCCAACTATTCCTTTAAGAGCCGCTATCTTTTGACTGCAAGCATCCGTGCTGACGGGTCATCCAGATTTGGAAAGGCAAACAAATGGGGATATTTCCCTTCTGCCGCTTTTGCCTGGAGAATCATTGAAGAACCCTTTTTGCAAAATGTGTCATCACTCTCCGATTTGAAATTACGGACGTCCTTTGGCGTGACAGGCAATACAGCACTTTCACCCTACCAGACCTTATTTACATTAAGCCCTGTACAAACCGTTTACAATGACCAGCTTGCCGTTGGCCAGTTAACAGGCACCTTGCTGACAAACCCGGATCTGAAATGGGAGTCGACAGGACAATGGAATGCAGGAGTGGATCTGGGCTTACTGCGCAACCGGTTTTCTTTGAGCCTGGATTATTATATAAAAAACACGCGTGACCTGCTCGCGATTGTTCCGCTTCAACTGTCTACGGGGTACAATAACACAATTCAAAACATTGGCCAGATACGTAACAGTGGAGTAGAATTAGGCTTAACGGCAAATCTGGTTAAAACAAATCATGTAAAATGGGATCTAAATCTGAACATTTCCCGCAACCGCAGCAAGGTTTTGAAACTTGCTTCCGGCAGTGACGTTTTCGGCACTGCATTAGGTCAGCCACTGTCTGTTCCGGTTAATCTTATTCGCGTTAACCAGCCGATTGCTGTCTTTTATGGATACCTTGAAAACGGACTGGATGAAAAAGGAGCGATCAAATACAAAGATCTGAATAATGACGGGGCCATTTCGCTGGCAGATAAGACCGTTATCGGGGACCCGAACCCGGACTTCCTTTACAATTTTAACTCCCGCATCTCATTCAAAAACTTTACCTTGAATATGTTCTGGCTTGGCAAGCAGGGCGGCGAGATTTTCAATAGTAATTTGACAAGTCAGGCGAGCAGCATGTACTTTGGCGAGAACCAGCTCAAAGATGTTTACCTTAATCACTGGAAAACGTCAAGCCCTGATCCGACGGCCAAATACCCCAAGGTCAGTGCAAGCACCTCGTTCAAGGAATCGGACAGGTTTGTAGAAGACGGCTCTTTCCTGCGGCTCAAAAATATACAGCTGGCATACGCTATCCCTACAAGTCGCCTTGGGATAAAATGGTTGAAAAAAGCAGAAATTTATGTCAGTGGTCAAAACCTTTTGACATGCACAAAATACTCCTGGTTTGATCCGGAAGTCAATACCCTTGGCGGCTCCAATTCCATTTCTGTTGGCGTTGACCAGACTGGCTACCCCACCGCGAAAACCTATACTGTTGGTGCTCATTTAAATTTTTAAAATTCCTGAAAGCTATCTACTATGAAAAATATTGTAAAGCTCTTTTTAGTTGCTTTGTGTGGAAGTACCATCTCGTGTCAGAACTTGCTGGAAGAAGATCCCCAAAGCCTTTTGTCAACGGATAAGTTTTATAAAACTGCTGCTGACGCGACAACGGCGGTCAATGCTATTTCAAGTATATTTCACCAGGCATCCATGTTCAATCTTCGGTATGCAGCACATACTACGGCCCTGGAAGATTATGCGTCGGGGCAGGGATTTTATATACCCATGTCGCAATACCAGATCACTACGCCCATTATGGCCGTTACAGATGGATATTGGACGGGATTTTATCGGGCGATTGATGCTTCGAACAGGGTTCTTAAATACGTCCCCGCCATACCGATGGATGAGGCCGAAAAAAGTAAGATTCTTGGCGAAGCATATTTTTACCGGGCCTTTGCATACTATAACCTCGCTAAAAACTTTGGTGCCGTTCCAATCAGGACGGAACCGACAGAAAATCTGACGCAGACCGGTGGCAAGCGGGAACCGTTAGAAAAGGTTTATGCATTGGTCATTGCTGATTTGAAGACAGCAGAACAGACTTTGCCGGCCACACAGACACAAACGGGAAGACCCACGGCAGGTGCTGCCAAAACAATGCTGGCTGATGTTTATCTGGTTAGGGAACAGTGGGCTGACGCACGTGACAAAGCGGAAGAGGTTATTTCCTCTAAAAAGTATAGTCTGGTTGGTGTGAAAACCTCCGCAGATTTTGAAAAAATATTCGGTTCTGAAATAACGACTTCTTCTGAGGAAATCTTCTACATAAAATATCAGCACAGTGTAGCCGGAGGCAATTCTATTCCCCAGCTTTACCATTTACCGACAAGCATTTGGGCTACATCCGGCTTTGGAACATTTTTCGGTTTCCCAACTTATCCACTGCTTAGGGATTGGCGGGGCTCCGACCTGAGAAAGGACTTTAACTTGTATACCTCAGGCCCAAATAAACAAGGCGTAACCGTCGCCAATAGTGCAACGCAGCCGATACGGTTTGGGAAATTTAAGGACGTAAATGTGCCGGCATCGGCGGCGCATGGAATAGATTTTCCGATTTATCGCTATGCAGAAGCGCTTCTGATATATGCCGAAGCAGCAAGTCAGGCCAGTCAGGGGCCGACACCGCTTGCCGTTGAAAGACTGAATATGGTTCACAGAAGAGCCTATGGTCAGGAAGCGGGCGCAGCTTCATCCGTTGACTTCAAAATCGGAGATTACAACGCTACCACCTTTCGGGATCTGGTTTTGAAGGAACGTGCTTACGAATTTTTAGTAGAGGGCAAACGCTGGTACGATCTGATCCGCACCGGAAAAGCAAAAAGCGTGATCAAAGAAGCCAAGGGTTTAACGATATCAGACGCCGTTTTGCTGATGCCGATCCCTAAGCAGGAAATTGACAACAATGCTGATATATCACCAGAAGACCAAAATCCAGGATATTAACTTACAAAATTTGACTATGAAAAAAACGGTAAAACGTCTGGCCACAGCTATACTTTTTTCAAGCATCCCGATACTTGGGCTGGCTCAAAACAGCCCTAATATCATTGTGATCCTTGCCGATGACCTGGGATACGGGGATTTGGGATGCTACGGGCACCCCACGATTATGACACCAAATCTGGACAAAATGGCGTCCCAGGGAATGCGCTTTACGCAGTTTTATGCTGGTGCCGCGGTATGTACACCCAGCAGGGCAGCGCTGATGACCGGACGACTGCCTGTCAGGACAGGGGTTTATGGAAAAGGCGATGTATTCCGGCAGAACTCTGCGACAGGGTTGCCTTTGGAAGAGTTTACCATGGCAGAAATGTTAAAGAAAAAAGGTTATGCCACGAGCCTGATCGGAAAATGGCATTTAGGCAGTGTAGCGGAATACCTCCCCACCCGGCAGGGGTTTGATTACTGGTTTGGCACACCGTATTCCAACGACATGGGTAAAGTGTTTACCACCAGAATCGATCCCGATTTCCCGGTTCCGTCCGGCCCCAGAGCCAATGCGCCGTCCTTACCGTTATATCAAAATGAAAAGGTAATTGAATTCGAACCGGATCAGCGCCGGCTCACCAAAAGATATACCCAGGAAGTGATTCAATTTATCAAAAACAATAAGGATAAACCATTTTTCACCTATTACGCGAGCAATTTCCCGCACACGCCCTTGTATGCCTCCACCGAATTCGAAGGTAAAAGTGCAAGAGGTCTGTATGGAGACGTTGTTACCGAACTGGACTGGAGCGTCGGACAGATTCTAAAAACACTGAAAGATTTGAAATTAGATGAAAACACTCTTGTCATTTTTACGAGTGATAACGGTCCATGGCTTTTTCAGAAAGACCACGGCGGATCGGCAGGCATACTTTTCGAAGGTAAAAATTCGACATACGAAGGTGGTTCGCGAGTGCCGACAATCGCGTGGTGGCCTGGAAAAATAAAAGCCAATGTCACGAGTACCAGCCTTACCAGCGCTATGGACCTGTTCACAACGGTAGCTGCCCTCACAAAATCTGAATTGCCCAAAAACACCACCTTAGATGGTGTCGATATATCTCAGATTTTGTTCGGTAAAAGCAACCAAAGCAGAGAAATCCTCCCCTACTACATCAACGAAAACTTATACGCGATAAGAAAAGGGCCCTGGAAAGCGCATTTTATCACCCACGCGTCGTATTCGCCAGTCGCCCCTGCGACGCATGCCGTTCCGCTGTTATACAATATCGAGAACGATCCAAGTGAAAAATATGATATCGCAAAAACGCATCCGGATATTGTCAAGGAGCTGACTGCCCTTTTCGAGCAGCAAAAATCATCGATCACACCCCCACCCTCGGAAATTGAGAAAGTTCTACCATCAAAACAGAAGTAATCCGGGATTATTGAAAGAAAGAGGATGGCGGTCCACCACAGCTTAAACAGTGTCGGTTTTCTTCTGAAACGATCGAACCTGGCCATTGGTTGTGAAATTCCACCTTCCCTCTTTCACTTTTGCATACCTGCTCATTTTGTCAAAGCCGGGAGCGTATGTTGTGCATGTGCATGCAGGGATGCGGAAATATACCTTTAAGATTGCTAAGCAGTAATAGACGTTGTCACGAATTATATTGTAAGACCGTTTATACGTCGGCTATCAGTAGCGGTTAAAATATCATTTCTTGGATTGACATGTCAGCCGAGCTCTGAGCGCTCCTTCGCTTTTCTTGAATCGCTGTTTGAACGACTTAGACTTGATCAGATGGATCCGGATTTGTCCTTATCTGTTTCCACTGGATGATATATTGATGTTCAAGAAAAACGGTTAATTTTGAAAATCAAGAGCAACAAAAATGAATACGAATAATACGAGAGTATATAAAATGTCTTTTGCCGGCGTTTATCCGCATTACATTCAAAAAGCGGAGAAAAAGGGAAGGACAAAAGATGAGGTGGATGAAATCATATGCTGGCTGACAGGATATGATCAAAAAACCCTGCAACTGCACATTGACAACAAAACGGATTTTGAAAATTTTTTCGCCCAAGCACCGCAAATAAATCCGAATGTTTCAAAAATCACGGGTGTAATTTGCGGTTATCGTGTGGAGGAAATTGAAGACAAACTAATCCAGCAAGTTCGTTATTTAGATAAGTTGGTTGATGAACTGGCCAAAGGTAAGGCAATGGAGAAAATTTTAAGGAAGTAAGTGCACAAACGAAACAGGGAACAAAAATACTTTGGCCAGAATCAAAAATTCGGGCCAAAGCAAAGTTTATTAGACAGCCTGTAAGCTGAATGGCAACGTACGGATACGCTTGCCGGTCAAATCAAAAACCGCATTTGTCAACGCGGGTGCGAAAGGCGGAAGTCCCGGCTCTCCCACGCCACCAGCGTCCGCATCATTATCCATAATGTATATTTCAATTGGAGGAATATCGGTAATGCGCGGCATTTGGTAGGTGCTAAAATTATTGTCGACTGCCATACCATCTTTGAATTTGACCTGATGAATCGTTGCTGCACCCAGCGCCATCACAACAGAGCCTTCGATCTGCGCTTTGATCGTATCCGGATTTACGTACCAACCGCAATCCATTACCGCCCAGACCTTGTCTATTTTTACACCGCCTGCCGGAGCCCTGGAAACTTTTACGACCTGTGCCACGGTGCTGGCAAAACATTCGGTGATCGCTACGCCGTAACCATCGCCTTTCTTCCGGTCTTTCCAGCCTGATACTTCCTGAATCTTATCGATCAGCTTTTGCAAACGCTCTTCTTTTAAATACGCACGCCTAAAGTCCAATGGATCTTTTCCGGCTTCCAATGCCAGTTCATCCAGAAAACTTTCATAGGCAAACCCATTTGTGGACGCATAAACAGAGCGCCACCACATGGTCGGGATGGGCGTTTCGAACGGCACATCCATGATCGCTAGGTTTTTTATCGAATCCATATAGGGTTTCAGAAATCCTTCCGAGGTACTGCGGTTGGCGACGTCTTTTTTACCGCCACGCCAGTGATCATTATTTTGCCCGGCCATCCTGACTTTAAACGCATCGATCTCACCATTGCTGATCACGCCTTCACACCGGTAGGTAATACCCGGACGAAATGGTCCCTGCGTGGCATCGTCCTCCCGGGTCCAAACCACCTGTACCGGCGCTTTTATTTCCTTTGAAATCACGGCAGCCTCATGCGGATAATCCATGAATGCTTTACGACCAAAGCCACCACCCAGAAAGGTCATATTCACAATCACCTTTTCCCGGGGAATCGACATTTCTTTGCTGATATAATCCTGAACCCATTCCGGAGCCTGGATAGGCCCCCAGATTTCCAGTTTATCGTCCTGATAATGAGCAATGCAGTTGAGCGGTTCCATCGCGGCGTGATACTGATAAGGCGTTTCATAGATAACATCTATCTTTTTTGCCGCTTTTGCAATAATTTCAGAAGGTTCACCCTGCGTTTTGAACAGCAATCCCTCCTGCGTTTGCAATGCTTCTGCCTGACGTTTGTAAATTTCTTCGGTATCTAAATGTTCAAATCCCGAGTCGTCCCATTCCACTTTCAAAGCTTTTTTCCCCTGAATAGCCGCCCAGGTAGAATCTGCCACTACGGCTACACCTTCCCGGTAGGTATTGAAAACGCCCATTTTTACTTTGAAAACATTTTTCACACCAACGATTTTTCTGGCCCCAGTGTCATCAAAACTTTTCACCTTACCTCTTAATCTGGGATTTCTTTCAACCGCTGCATACAGCATACCCGGAATATGTTTGTCCAATCCGAAAACCGCAGTACCATTGGTTTTCAGTGGCGTATCCAGTCGCCGGAGCGGCTTACCGATCAGCTTGTAGTCTGAACGTTTTTTGAGCACCACATCTTTGGGAGCTACCAGTTTCGATGCGGCTTCGACAAGTTCTCCATAGTGCTTCCGCTTTCCGGAAGGTTTGTGCATGACGTGGCCACCTTCGGCATAACATTCCATTTTGGGTACGCCCCATTGCGTCGCAGCAGCCTGGATCAGCATTTCGCGCGCGGTAGCGCTGAGTTTTAGCAAGTTCTTATACGAACCGCGTACTGTTGAGCTTCCGCCTGTTACCTGGTTACCATATTTCTTGCTGTCACCAGGTGCAAAAACGACATTGATTTCACTAAGATTTACTTCCAGCTCTTCAGCAACAATTTGCGGAACGGCCTGATACGAACCTTGTCCCATCTCTGCACGGTGGTCAAAAATCGTGACCTTCCCTGATGTATCAATGTGTACCCAGGAATTCATCTCAACCCCGAAGTTATCCGCTTCGGTTGCCTGGATTATCTTCGCCGATTTGGCGTCGTTTGGCCAGTAAAAGCCCAGCGAAAATACAGTACCGGTCACGGCGGACGATTTAAGGAAATTCCTTCTGGATAATGTCTGGTTCTCCATATTGGATTCAGTTTCTGTTGAATGAGATCATAGCTTCGGCGCGTACGCACCTTTTTGTATCCAGGTCAGCCATGCTTTTTTAAACTCCGCGTGACTTACCGGTGGCAGTGTCCTTCCTTCTCCCGGATTCCACGCTCCCAGCACCAGCCCATCATCGGCATGTGTTATCAATTTCCTGATATCTTTATTACCGTTCTTTTTCTTGTCAACCAGTTGTTTGGCAAGCTCATGGGCACTCTTCCCCTGAAATACCATCTTCATAGCGGCCGGAGGTAAATGCCAGTGCGAGTTTCCCGGCGGTGTATGCAGTCCCGGCGTATTGGTTTCCTGGTGACAATTTAAACATTTCATCGCATACACGCCCTTACCGTCTTTACCCCGCTTCGGTCCCATGGTATGCAAATGGCTGTCATCGCCTTGCAGCGGTATATCTCCAGCCGGATGACAATTCATACATCTCGGACTCATCAAGACCTTATAAACCGTTTCAAATGCTTTTACCGATTCAATGCTGTCACGGTTCATGACACCCAACCTGATTTCTTTCACCGGGGCATCGTCTTTCCTGAAAGCGGATGCACCTACGGCGACGATAAATAATAGCATAGCCAGCACCGTGGCAGCCTGTACTGAAAAAAGCTTACGCTTTCCAGTTTTCCTATCTCGCTTCATAATTGTCAAATTGAGGTGATCGGAGTTAACCCTTGACGGCTTTTTTCTGCACTTCGGCAGCCATGTGTATCGCCTTGCGAATGCGCAGATATGTACCGCACCGGCAAATATTTCCTGCCATCGCGTCATCAATATCCTGATCGGTCGGATCTGGTTTTTCACGCAGCAAAACAGCCGCGGACATGATCTGTCCCGAATGACAATATCCACATTGCGGCACATCGATATCCTGCCAGGCCTTTTGCACCGGGTGAGAATTGGTTTCCGACAAACCTTCAATCGTCACCACTTTTTTCCCCACTGCACGGCTGACTTTGGTGACGCACGAACGCACGGCTTCTCCATCCAGGTGCACGACACAAGCGCCGCACTGGGCCACGCCGCAGCCGTACTTCGTGCCCTTCAATCCTGCCAGATCCCTGATCGCCCACAAAAGCGGCATCTGAGGATCAGCCTCAAGTGGATACTTCTTGCTGTTGATGTTTAAAATAATTTTCGCCATGGTGCGTTTAGTTTAATTATTTCCTTGCACTCTTAATTCGCTCTAAAACTTGCCTGCCTGCATCTGCTTCCTTTTTCCCTATATTGATTTCAATGATTGAAAGCACTTGCCGGAGCGCTTGCTCCGTAAATCCCAGATGCAGGCAAATCCCTAGGTGCCCGCCCAGTTGAGATTCCACACCGCCTAACAAGACCAGCGCCGATACCGTAGTAAGCTCCCGCTGCTTGTGATCAAGGACGCCCCGGGTGAAAATATCGTTAAAAAGATGTTCTTTTAAAAGCGTGTCAATCGCGGGAACAAAAGCTGCATACCCGGTTTTGGGACCTGTTTCAGGCCTTCCTGTCAGTGATTCCAAAACCTTTTTCCCGGTTTGATATTTGTTCGTGTCTGCTACTTTTGATGGCTTCGGCCCTTCCGTATCTGCAATACCTTTCGATTTTCGCTCGTTCAGGACGGCATTAAATGTGTTAATTCCATTCAGGCTTCTGGGAAAACCACAGTAGGCAGACAGGTGGACGAGCTCTTCTTTGATCTCGTTGATGGTAAGACCAGCTTTAAGGCCTACGCTCAGTGCCTGCTTCAAACCGGGTAAATCTCCCTTGGCTGTAAATGCAGCAATGGCTACGATACTTTGCTGCTTCGCATCCAGACTATTCGTTTCAAAATTTTTGCTGTCAGCGTTCACTTCGTAAGAAACAAACGCTGAAATGATCATAAATATCGTTTTAGTTTCATAAAAAAATGATTCGTGAGTTGATTCAGTCCAGGCGCTTGCTTTTAAGAAATGCCGAAAGATGATCCGCAATTTCCAGGTTGTTTAAATCCGACATTGGAAAGTGCGTATTTCCTTTTATTCCGATTTCTGGCAAATATACCAGCGTGACATCTCCCCCGTGCTTATTTACCACATCCCTGAACTGCCTGGCCACGGAAAGAAAAACACGCCACTGCTCCTGTCCTGGTCGACGGGCTTTCGGGTATATTGTCTGCGTAATAGATCAAAATCGGAATTTTCGTAAGCTTCATAAATTCAGTCATGGGAACGCTTACCGGTATGATCGTACGGCCCGAAAGCTTAATGCTGTCAGGTGCCTCGCCTTGCGGAAAAACAAAGTCAGCGCCTGGTTCAAAGGAAATAACAGCTTTAACCTTATCATTTTTCATCGCAGTACGCCACCCCGGACCACCGCTTTGCGAATGGGTGAGCAGAATACCTGATCCGATCTTGTCAAACAAAGAAGCAAATGCATTGATATTCAGCTGCGGATCATAAGGGCCTGTGTTGAGTACTGCCTGACGGTAGAACTGTTCCAGCGCCTGCGGTTTTTCGGAAAACTGCACACCGGGATAAAAGTCGGGATAGGCCCCAAGACGAAAAATACCAAACCAAAGCTGTTCATCGGCAGCAGCTGCGATACTTATGGCTTTTGTACTTTTTGCTGCCCAGCCACGCCTTGGCTGGTCAACCAAATACACCGGGAAGCCTCGGCGAAGGAAAATATTCTGGTATCCCTCACGTCCATCGGGCGTGGTTTCCCAGGTTGTTGCAGATTGCCCGTGGCCATGCCAAAATACGAGTGGAAGTTTCCGGGCATTTTTGGGTATCTGATAAAAAACATAGGCATGATCCCCGTGCAGTGTCTGACCTTCTGAGACCGGGTTTGTTGGATTATATGCCCCATGTTTAATTGGATCAAAGGTCCCCGGATTTGTGATAACATTCCCGCCCACAGCAAAGCTGCCTTGCTGCTGAATGACTAAATCATCAATGCTTTTACCTCCTTTGATAGAAGCACAGGCACTAATGAAAACAGATCCGGTTATGGATAACAAAATCTGTAACAGATTTCGGTTTACTCTTTTTACTTTACGCATAAGCCATGTGTTCACTTTGAAAATTTTGCTATAAGCGACGAGCAAAATTTCAGATCGTCTTAAATTATCTTAAGTTTTAACAGCCACTTCTTCACATCGGCCTCTGTCTGCTTTGCTTTATCCGTTTTAATCATCAGCAGTTGCCCGTCTCTTTCAGATCCTCCCCGGACCGTAAAACCTTCCAAAACTTTACTCTTGAGGCAGAGCTCCTTTACAGTCTGGAAACTACTTCCAATACCATAACCACCATTGGTGTTAAAAGGGATGATGGTTTTGCCGCTGAGATCATACTGTTTAAAAAAGGTTTTCACAGGCGGTGGCAATTTCATGCCCCAGGTAGGAAAACCAACAAAAACAACATCGTACTTTTCAATAGCCTCTATCTTTGTTTTTAAAGGCGGCAAATAGCCCGTTTCGTTTTCACTACTTACCTGTGCAACGGTTTCCTGATAGTTTTGGGGATAAGGCTTTTCGAGTTCCAAAGCGACCAATGTTCCTCCCACATTCTTTTGTATCATTTCTGCCACCGCCTTCGTGTTATTTGTTCGTGACAGATACACAACCAATACTTTTTCAGGAGCAATCAATTGTGCATTTGACTTAACCCAAATGACACACAAAACGGTTGTTAACAAAAAAACTATCCTTTTCATATTTATCATTTTTGGGCAATTCAACATCTGAGGAAGCTGGCGTAAATTTTGCAAACGAGCTCTTTTTCTTCATAGCGGATGCTTAATCAATGCCTGCTCATTGATTAAGCTATCTAATTTTCTGCAATTCGCTTACAAAGGAATGGATTCTTAACCTCCTACCTTCGTGAAAGACAGAGATCCTAATTTCCATGTTCCATTTTGCTGAATATACACTTCGGTGACTTCGAACTCATTGGTAACTTCTCTGCCGCCAACGACTGCTAACAGCGTTATTCTATTTAACAGTACAGCCGTCGTTCCAATGATATTCACCGACACCTTATGGATATCCGCTTTCTTGTAATGGATACCGCCGGATTTAATAATGTTGACTTCCTGCTGCTTTCCCCAGGAACCGCCCATGTGCACAAAGACCGATTTTTCTTCAAAAAGCGCGGCCAGCGAGTCTACATTCTTGTCGGCCATCCAGCGCCATTTATCTTTGGAGAGCGTAACAACCTGCTGTTGAGAATTTCCAGAAATGCTATCATTTTGTGTTTGTGCCCAGCTCCCTTCCAAACTGATTAGTAAAAGGCCTAGTCCGCAAATGGAAGCATTGAAACCGGTAACCAGCCATTGACGATTGATGAATACTTTCATAATGCGTATTTTATTTATTTAACTATCTAATGTTTAATAACATGGGTATCCCGTACGCTGCTAAATGTCAGGGCTAACATTTTCCATTCCTTCCCTTGTTTTTTATAGACTTCAGTCACGGTAAACTCCGTATTTGCCTCATTGCCCCGCACCATAGCTGCCAGCGTAATACGACTCCAGATGATGGCCGTATCGTCAAAAAGTTCTACGGCAACATCGTGTACATCCGCTTTTTTGTACCAAATGCTCCCGGTTTTGATGATATCGAGCTCTTCGTCCTTTTTCCAGGTTCCACTCATATGGACAAATTTCGCCTTATCATCAAAGAGCTGAGCCAGTTTGTCCACATTCTTATCGGCCATCCACTGCCATTTGTCTTTGGAAAGCGTAATAATTTGTTGCTCCACATTGATAGCACTTTGTGCCTGGGAAGATTCGGCACGGAAAAACATAAAGCACAATCCAAGAATTGATGCTTTCAGAAATGATTTTACAAATGTTTGGGTTTGCATAGATTTTTAGATTAAGTGTTTACAAGTTCATTTATCATCTAACTTCCTTTCACTAAGCCATCTTACCATGGCTGGATCCCGGTGGTTAAAAAAAGCACTGGAATTTGTATCCAACGCCTTAATAGCTTCCATATCCTGATCACTCAGGTGAAAATCGAAGACATCCAGATTCTCCAGCATCCTTTCTTTTCGAATGGTTTTAGGAATGGCAACGACCCCTCTTTGTGTAAGCCAGCGGACAACTACCTGTGCTATCGTTTTGTTGTATTTGTTGCCTATAGATGCCAAAAGCCCATTTTGAAACAGGCCGTTTTTACCTTCTGCAAAAGGTCCCCACGATTCGATCTGCACATTTTTTTCAATCAGGAACTTTTGTATTTCCACCTGCTGGTAAAAAGGATGCGTTTCAATTTGATTGACAGCCGGGATGATTTCGTTATGAACAATCAAATCCATAAGTCTGTCGGGTTGAAAATTGCTGACACCGATAGCTCTGATTTTGCCCTCTTTATACAACTCCTGCATGGCCCTCCACGCACCGTACACGTCGCCAAAAGGTTGGTGAATCAAATAGAGATCCAGGTAATCCAGTTGTAATTTTCTTAGTGATACTTCGAAGGCTTTTTTTGCATCCTGATATCCATTGGTCTGTATCCAGAGCTTGGTCGTTATGAAAAGGTCTCTTCGAGGGACACCACTTTTTTTAATAGCGGCACCGACGGCTTCTTCGTTCCCATAGGAGGCGGCCGTATCAATCAAACGGTAACCTGTATCAATTGCATCGCGTACGCTTTTCTCACATTCCCTAAGATCAGCAACCTGGAATACCCCGAAACCCAAGATCGGCATTTCAACGCCATTATTCAATTTTACAGTCTCCATCATGTCTTTATTTTGTTGACCATGCAAAGGTCCTTACTTGTGGGAGTACATTTTGTATACCAATTCCTGTTTTACCTACCAATATTCCTGATTTGGATAGGCTGATTACAAAATGTAATACGCAAACCGTAATTTAGCATCACTTAAACTACACAGATTATGGAAGACTTGATTCGGTTTGACTCGGTAAGTCAATACAATGCATTCAACCAGCAGGAGACTTTGCACCCACTGGTAACCGTTATCGATTTGTCAACAGCGAGTCCCAGACGAAAAACCAGCCAGTATATGGGATGCTATGGCGTTTTTCTAAAGGAAACCCTATGCGGCGATCTTCGGTATGGCAAGGAATATTATGACTACCAGGAAGGCACGCTTGTTTTCATGGCTCCCGGACAAGTGTTCACCGTGGAAAATGACGGAGAGCTCTATCAACCCAAAGGTCATGCGCTGGTCTTTCATCCGGATTTACTGCTTGGCACTTCCCTGAATTCGAAAATGAATGAGTATTCGTTTTTTAGCTATCAGGTAAATGAAGCGCTGCATTTATCCAAACGCGAAACCCAGATTGTAATGGATTGCCTGGAAAAAATCAAGTATGAACTCGAACACGCGATCGACAAACACAGCAAAAGACTGATCGTTTCCAACATTGAATTGTTTTTGGATTACTGCGTACGTTTCTACGATCGTCAGTTTATCACCCGCGACACAGTACATAAAGGCGTTTTAACACGATTTGAGTCACTTTTAAGCGGCTATTTCACTTCAGATAAACCCCAGACAATTGGCTTGCCATCGGTAGCATACTGCGCAGGAGAACTAAATTTGTCGGCTAAATATTTTGGCGACCTGATAAAAAAGGAAACTGGCCAATCCGCTCAGGAGTATATCCAAAGCAAAGTGATTGAGGCTGCCAAAGAGAGAATATTTGATGGCAACAAAACGATCAATGAAATAGCCTTCGAATTGGGTTTTAAATATCCACAGCATTTCAGCAGGGTATTTAAACAACGGGTGGGTCAGTCACCTAACGAATACCGGATGTTTAAAGATTTGAATTAAAAAACCACCTGTTAACACTTATGAAAAACCCGATAAACTTATTCAGATTACAGCTAATGGCTGCTCTGATTTTTACCAGTTTTCTCGCCAATGCCCAGGATAAATCAGTGGCTTCCCAAAGCCAGCAATCCATTTTCCCCAAAGGACGGAAAGCCCCGGAAAGTAATTTTACAGGCACTGCCTGGGTGTATCCGCTGATTGAGGCGGACAGTGCATTTAATATTCCGGTTGCGAACGTAACCTTTGAGCCAGGTGCAAGGTCGCATTGGCATACGCATGGCGGTGGCCAGGCGCTGATCGCTATTGATGGCATTGGCTATTATCAGGAGAAAGGCAAACCTGTTCGGATACTGCGGAAAGGAGATTCTGTTAAATGTCCTCCTAATACGCCTCACTGGCATGGCGCCTCACCCCAGGTCGGGTTTACCCAGATCGCCGTAACACCCAATGCAGCAGCAGGGCGCGTTACCTGGTTACAACCCGTAACCGATGAAGAATATAATAGTAAGCAATGACGAAAGTAAATTATCTCACGTAAAGCTGGGATGAGATCTTGTAAAAGGGTTATTGTGGTTGCGGAACAGCCAGAAGTGGCGTTAGTTCCACTTTTCGCACAAACATTTCCGCACCTTCGGACTGGATCTGAATTCGCCCGACGGATGGTCTTACCCGCATCGCCCGATTTACCAACACACCATTAAGATAAAAATAAACGTCATCATCCATCGCAATCACTCTGATCTTGTTCCACTTTCCAACTGGTTTTTCTATATCCTTTGCACCTCTGAAACCCTTCACGTCTTTCCACCCGGGATCCCGCGCAAACCAGTTTATTCGTCCCTTATGGATCGTAACGGTATCCCCATCAGGTTTATAGAAATAAGCCCCTCCTTGATTTTGGGGTGCGACCGGACAGGTGATGGAAAACTTATCGCTGCCATCTCCTACCACCAGAAAATCACCGGTACCACCTTCGATAATCTGACACTCAATCGAATACATCCAGTTCCCGGAAAAAGCGCCGTCCTTTCCCTGCGAATGGATAAGCACACCATTATCGCGGGCGGCGTTAATTCTCGGCTCATGGGTTTTGGAACCCCATTTAAATTCTACTTCCAGATCATAATCTTCATATTCCTTGTCTGTTGTGATGCAACCGTATTCGTAACCCGAAATATGAATCTGCTTTCTTTCTACCTTAAAAACCTGATCAGGATCTTTATCACGGCCTTGCTTTTGCAGAAATGTATACCAGCCGGCGAGATTCCTGCCGTTAAACAGTGATACCGTCCGCTGCCTGACCAGCTTATTGATACGCAACGTTTCAGCCGCAGTCTGCGCATAATTTTTTTGAGATATTATTAAAAAAAACGGAATCAGGAAACAAAAAACATGACCATTGTTTTTCATAGAAGAATGATTTGCATAATGGATTCAGGAAATTTCCGGTTTGTTATTTTTCACTTATCGCCGTGTATCAGGACTTTTCGGTTACGCTTTCGTGTATCCATTTTGCGTGACTGTTTCTAGTGAAGAACCTCAGCTGCTTCACCCACGACCTGATTCTTCCACGTCCGTTTTTTGAAGCCCCATACCGAATAATAATACAAAAACAGATAACAGGGAATCAACACGAGCAGTGAAGTTTGTGGCGCTGCAGGGGCCCAGTCTATCAGACTTCCGAATAACAACGGAAATATCCCGCCTCCGATAACCGACATCAACAGCAAAGCTGAGCCGATTTTAGTAAACTTTTTGAGATTGCGGATAGCCAGTCCCCAGATCGTCCCCCATAGTAACGCTGCACCGAAACCGGTACAGATCAGACAGTAAATAGAGATCATACCCGAGGTAAAATAAGCAGCAGTGACCAATACAAGACCTGCAATCGCACAATATTTAAGGGCAGCTTGTTGAGAAAACCATTTGGGAATCAACACCGTACTGGCTACATAACCGACCAGCATGGCATATAAAGTATACTCCGCAAAATGTCTGGCTTCCTGCAAAGGAATACCCAGCGACCGGCTATACAAAATGATCCCGTCTATCGGGATTACCTCACAGCCCCCGGCCATAAACAGCGCGACTACGCCAAGTACAAGATAAGGATATTGAAATACCGATGTTTTGCCAGCTTCTTGCGTTTCAAATTCGGATGGCTCATCGTCGCTCTCCTCCACCTCGGGCAGTTTGGATAAAAACACCATCACTGCCAGAAGCGCAAGGATCGCCGTAATGACGAGATAGGGATCGACTACTTTTAAAACATAATCATCGAGGATCGCGGCCCTTTCAGCCGCACTGGCCGTAGAAATACTGGCGACGATTGAATCCGCATTTAATAAAAAGATAGCGCCCAGGATGCGCTGACTTAATATTCCTGCGGTTTTATTTGCAATACCCATAAAGCCAATCCGCTGGGCCGTACTCTCAACAGGACCGATAATGGCCACATAAGGATTAGCAGCTGTCTGCAAAAGTGCAAGTCCGGTACCGGTAACGAACAAACCACCGAGAAAAAATACATAAGTCCGGGAAAAGGCCGCAGGAATGAACATGGCAGTTCCAAGCGCCATGATCAGCAAACCAATAACCATCCCTTTTTTATAACCGGTATATTTCAGTATCCAGGCCGAAGGTATCGCCATGAAAAAGTATGCAATGTATGAAGCGAACGCTACCAGCAGGGATTGAAAATTGGTAAGTTCCAAACAGATCTGAAAATACGGGATCAGGATACCGTTGACCCAGGTAATAAAGCCAAAAACAAAAAACAGGATCGCAATGATAACAAGGGGATAAATGTAAGATTTTGCTTTGGCCATTTTCGTAAAGGATTAGTTTAGCAGTCTTTATACATTAAAAGCAATAAAACAGCGAATATCCCGGCCGCAATACTGCATTGCGCCGGGATACTTTACATTTTACGTCGAAAACTTAATTTTTATCCCACCATAGCGGCGTACTGGCCTTGTCTTCTCCTTTGAGCAGCTTCACAGCTTCGGTTACCGCGGCTTTGTTGTTCGCTTTTTCTGAATCGATAAAAGGAAATCTTCTGATAAATCCGGTATTGGGTACATCAGGATTCACTGAGTTTACAACATGGTATAACTTCGGAAAAAGGGATCTTCTGAACTCAGCCCATGCCTCAGAGCCATCGGGATATAATGCCAGCCATTTTTGCGTACCGATCTGTTCCCGCTGCTCGGCTACTGTTGCGCCCCATTTTACAGGAATATTGCTAACAGCGGGAGAGTTTTGTGAATCGCCGGGTGCGATCGGAGGCGTCGTGCCATTGACATAAGTTTCCACTACGGCACCGCTATAACCCCAGGTTGCCATGGATTGGCGAATGCCCTCTTCATAAAAACCCTTTGCGTCACCGCCCATGTTCCAGCCATTAAGCGCGCCTTCCGCTTTGAGAAAATAAGCCTCTGCGGCGTGCATGATGTCGGCTTTTACGGCCAGCAGGTTTTCCCATCCCGAGCCGGTACCCGTATTACGGATCCATCTCGCACCGATATTGGAATTGTTGTCGTTGGTGTTCAATTCTTCGATCAGCTGGCCAGGACTCAGGCCGTTACGCATACCTTCGTATGTTTTAGTTTTGAACGCCGGTTGGAAAAATTGTTCCATACGCGGATCCTTATATCCCTTCAGAATGGACTCCATTGTAGCACTCATGCGGAATTCACCCCATGCTGCGATCCGGGAAAGTCCGTTGGCATCCGCACTGCTCACAGCCGTCCGCACCATCATGGCATCTTCACTGGCCGTCGTCAGTACACCCGCTGCCACTGCGGCTTCCGCCTCGGTCTTGGCACGGGCAGGGTCCACTTTTGAAATACGTAAAGCAAGACGCAGGCGTAAAGTGTTCGCAAATTTGATCCATTTGTTCACATCTCCTGCGTACATAATATCCGCAGACCCGAAAGGTTTTTCACCCGTTTTGGTTTTCAATACCGCTACGGCAGCGTCCAGTCTTTTGAAAAAATCGTCATAAATCGCATCCTGAGCATCGTACTTTACGCTTTGGGCAGGTATACCGGCGTCAAAATAAGGTATCGGACCATAATAATCGGTAACCCGGTGAAAGGAAAATACCCACCAGATACTAGCCACCGAATGTTCCGCAGTCTTTGCATCGTAGTTTTCAAACAATGTTCTCAATTGTGGCACAACCTGAATATAAATAGGGTTCCAGTGCGAATTGATCCAGGACATGTTGGTAAAATACCTGTCTGACTGAAAGTTGGGCGTACTCGTTGCAAAATACTGCGCGTACAGATCCGCAAAAAGATTGGTAGCAGTCTGGTAGGAAGGATGGTACGAACCCTGCGACAATGCCTGGGAAAACAATTTCGGATATTCTGCCGGAGTCAATACGACGAGAGACGTTTTACTTTTGTTCATGGCGTCGTAGTCGTCTGTACAGGCAGCGCCGAAAAAACCAACCAGCCCAATCGAACCAACGCTTAAAATTCTTCTTAATTTCTGATTTATATGTCGTTTCATGATATTTCAATATTTAAAAATATACCCGTTCCTGAACTTCAATTAAAAACTAAGTTTAAGATTCAATCCGATTGTTCTGGACGATGGAAGGTTACCATAATCAAGGCCCTGGAAATTGCCTGCACCAAGGTTCATGTCAGGATCGAACGGCAGCTTGCGTTTGGCCAGACCGGGAATATCCATTGTTGCGTTTCCTCTGTAAAGAAAGAAAAGGTTGCGGGCGGTAAATGATAACCTCGCACTTTTCAGAAAAGTACCCTGCGAAACAGGAATGTTATAACCGAGCGTAAGCTCTCGTAAACGGAAATTAGTCGCAGAATAAGTAAAGAACTCACCCCAGGAATAACGCCCTTGTGACACGGTTTGCCAAAATGCTTCCGCGTTGATCGCTGTGGTATTGGCAGCACCGTCAGCCCGCACAGCCGGAAGTACCCATCCACCGGCACGATTTTCTTCGGTATAATCAGCGGTACCATCGAAAGCAAGGTTGGCTTCTGTCCCAGACGTTACAATACCCCCTACCCGGCCGTCCACCAGGAAAGAGAACACAAAGTTCTTGTAGTTAAAGGTGTTGTTCCAACCTATGGTAAACTTAGGATTATAGTTTCCTATGATTGAGATGGGGCCCACGGCCGGTACACCCGCTGCGGTTACCACATACCTTCCCTGCGCATCTTTCAACCAGGTATTTGCCTCCATATCTCCAAAGGAACCACCCTCGGCAACAATCGGCGAAGCGGATCTGATACCACTACCCAAGCTTACCTTTTTGATACTTTCATGCAGATAAACCACCTTGTTGATATTGCGTGCAAAATTCACGCTTGTTTCCCACGAAAATTTATCTCCTTTTAACGGACTCCCGGAAGCGACGATCTCAACTCCTTTGTTATTGATTTTACCGGCATTGATAATTTGTGTGTTAAACCCCGAAGGTGAAGCCAAAGGAAGGGGTAAAATCTGGTTGATCGTGTTGCTGTTATAGTAAGTAACATCCAATCCGACCCGTCCATTGAAAGCTCTGAAATCGATACCAAATTCAGTGGCGGAAGAAATTTCAGGTTTAAGATTTGCGTTGGGGAGGGTTGTGTTTCTTGAAATATAGCCCACAGTGCCACCAGGCGTGAAGACATAGAACGGATCAAGCTGGTAAGGACTCGTATCGTTACCCACCTGCGCCCATGATCCCCGGACTTTCGCAAAACTTACCCATGATGGTAATTGTACGGCATCAGAAAGAATAAAATTTCCCCCAAAGGCAAAATATGTGTAGGAATAAGGATTTGGAAGCGTGGAAGACCAGTCGTTACGAATAGAGGCATCGAATGTAAGGTAGTCCTTGAAAGAAAACGATGCCGCACCAAAAACATACTGGAGTTCTTTTTCCGAGAAAGTTGAAACGCGGGTAAGGTTTGTAGCGAACGACAGGTCAAATTTATCCACAACGGAAAGCCCCGTTGCTAATCCACCTACTTCAGAATATTTGTTGTAGGTCGAACCCGCACCAAAATTATAGGTAAAACCAAATTTATCACCTATTTTATGATTACCGGAAAAAATCAGGTCCATATTTCGTTCCAGCGTTTTACCGTCAAAATTTTCATAATTACCTCCGGCTGCGGCATACAAAAGCGTGTTATTGGCATATCCGCGTTCATACGCGTCAACATAGGTGTCGTAGCTGATTCGTCCCTGTACATTCAGCCATTTTGCAATTTCATATTTAGCAGATCCAAGAATAATGGAACGGTCTCTTTTTTCACTGCCAAAGGTTTTGTTTAGTGTCCAGTAGGGATTCATATAGATACCCGAACTCGTCCAGTATCTGGGTGTGCCCGTCTCGGTCTGGTAATTTTTATAGTCATTCAAATCCACACTACGCGGTGTTTTGAGCAAATTCATGATCGGCCCACTGTTCTCACCGGAGAAAGGTTTGTTTTTGATATCCTGATTGATGTAAGTGATCTTGCCATCGACGCTCAGCCTCTTGGTCAGTTTTGCGTTGATCCTCAAATTCAGCGTATGACGTTGCAGGTCATTGTTGGGAATCAAACCCTGGTTTTTATTGTGGGTATAGGACATGTAAGTCTGAATATTTTCACTCCCCCCGGACAAGCCAATCGAATTATTTGTTGAAATCCCGTTTCTGTAAAAATTTTTAATGTTATCAGGATAGGTAGTGGCCACAGCCCCCCAACTACCAGACGCGTTTTCACTTGACTTCCCTCCTGCTCCCTGTCCATAAGTATTTTGAAAGCTTGGTAAAAGCAAAGGAGACTCTATCGATACCCCTGAGTTGATATCTGTGCTGATTTTACCGGCTTTTCCCTTTTTTGTGGTGATCATAATTACCCCATTCGCAGCACGGCTACCATATAAGGCTGATGCCGCAGGCCCTTTTAACACGTTCATGGATTCAATATCATCGGGGTTGATGTTGGCCGCGCCATCACTGCGGTTTACCCCACCGAAATCTGAATTCACCTGACTACGTACGGAATTATCAATGGGAACACCGTCCACCACAAACAAGGCATTGTTGTTTCCGCCGATCGAACGGTTACCTCTCAACGTCACCCGTGTAGCAGAGCCGGGTCCCGAAGAGCCTTGTGTTACCACAATACCGGCAACTTTACCCGAAAGCGTGTTTACAAAGTTAGCGTCCCGCACGTCAGCCAGCTGTTTTCCCGAAAGCTGCTGGGTAGCGTAGGTCAGCGTTTTAGCGCTTCTCTCAATACCAAGGGCGGTTACCACCACTTCCCCGAGCTGGGTTGCGTCTTCTTTAAGCGTCACATTTACGACTGATCGGCCATTCACCGGTACATCCATGGAAGCATAGCCGATAAACGAAAAGATGAGAGACTCCGAGCCAGACGATAATGATATCGTATAGCTACCGCTCACGTCCGTTGACGTGCCTTTCGTCGATCCTTTAATAAGCACGTTTACGCCGGGTAATGCCGTGCCCATATCGTCCACCACTTTTCCAGTAACCTTCAACTCTTGTCCCACTGCTGTTAAAGCAGAGCATGCCGCCAGCAGCATGAAGACTAACAACATTTTAAATCGTTTACGTGAGGTGGCCCGCATCTGCGCCGCATGTCCCCAAAGTAAAAAAGTACAATTCATCCACCTAGATGGAATTGGTAAAGATTCTCCGTACATAATAACTTTGTGATTAGATAGAACGATACATTATTTTGAATTCTGCAACATTGTCAATATTAAAGTTTATCGGGGTCAAAAACTGATACTATTTTACTCAATTATCCTACTATCTTTCAAATTTTAGAATTAGCAAACAATTGAACGATAACACCCTGATCAATACAGAATTGCCGTTCATCCATATTATCAAAACATCGTTTTATAATACTGAAATCTTTGACCATAACATTTTGGTCCACGATAGACCTATTTCTTAAAAAACCATAATTTCCTGACACCGTGTTTTACCTGGTGAACTTTTGATATTCTTTATCCTAAAAAATAGCTACCTGGTCAATGGTAGAGAAATTTCGCTACGGAATATTACAATTTATTATGTATAAATAATCAGGCGAGATATTAAAAGGCTTCGGACTTGTGTGTCGCGAAAGCCCCTTAATATACTGCAATAGGCGGTTATTGCAGACTCTTAACTTTCAGCACCTCACCAACACCGATACTACTGGCATTATTGCCAAAACTCTTTCTAATATACGTCAGTATCTGGGCGATCTCTTCATTTTTCAGAAAGTCGTGGGCCGGCATCACACCGTTGTAATCCACCCCCTTGACAGTAAGCGGTCCGCTCATACCTTTCAGTACCACTTCGATTAGTTTTCGTTTATCGCCGATAACCCGCTCCGATCCTGCTAAAGGAGGAAAACGGCTACCGTCACCCTTACCGTCGCCCTGATGACAGGCCCCGCAGTACAGTTTATAAGCCTGCTCACCAGCTTCCAGAACTTTCTTCTCAAGGTTATCTTTTACGATATCGGGCTCTTTGATGTTCGTGCGTTGCTTGCGTTTTTCCATGCCGGCAAGCTGTGCTTTGCCAAATTTATTACGGTCGCCTTTGTACATGATCCGCCAGATTTTACCTTTCACACTTTCAGTAATGTACAGCGAACCGTCGGGGCCCATGGCGATACCCATGGGACGCGCCTTGGCATCTGCCGTATTAACGATCGTGTCAACGCTTGCAAAGCCATCCGCAAAAACCTCCCAGGGGCCAGACGGAGCGCCATTTTTGAAAGGGACAAAGCAAACAAAGTAACCTGCCTGCGGATAAGGTGCACGAATAGTTGACCCGTGGAAGGCAATGAATGCGCCATTTTTATACCGCGCCGGAAATTGGTCGCCCTGGTAAAAATGGAGGTCGTTTGGTGCCCAATGTCCTGGGAAACCAATGATGGGCTGCTCAAATTCTGCACCCTTTCCCACTTTTGTACCGTCCCCTCCATACTCAGGATTCAGCAGTTTTTTGCCCTGCCTATGGTCGTAATAATAGTAAGGCCAGCCTGCGTCGGAATTTTCTTTCACCCGGAGAAACTCTTCCGAGGGCAACACGGCACTTTGCCAGTTGTTGTAAAGGTCGGGCCAGGTCCGTACCAGATTATCGCGGCCATGCTGCAAGACATAGAGATTGTTATCCGATTTGTTCCAGTCCATAGCCACAACACTGCGAATACCCGTGGCGTACTTTTTCCCGTCCGACTGCAATTGTCCAATTTTATTAGCGTCAAATTGCCATACACCTCCGTGCTCCTCAAGCTGAGGGCAAGGATCCTGTCCTGCCAGACCCGGAACCCGGTTTTCAAGCTGGCACACATCCCCCGGTGCACCGAAAGGCACGTACATATGTCCCGCGTTATCAAATGTGATCGGCTTGGCTATATGTTCCGAACCATGCACTTTATTTTTATAATCGTCCGTCAGGATTACTTCCGTTTTACTTTCCGGAATGAGTTTTCCAGGCGTAAGCTTATTTCGAAAAACCACCCCGGCAGTACTGTAATAAAGATAATCATTGTAAATACGCATTGCAGTGCCGTATCTGCCAGGATCCTGATAATCCCCAAAATGCTGGATGACATCCGCCTTCCCGTCATTGTCGATATCCCGCAGGGCAACACTGCCGCCTTTGGGTGTCACACTTCGTAATTTAACATAAATATCACCGTTCTGGTTAACCGCCAAATGCCTGGCCGAACCTACACTATCCGCCACGACCACGGCTTCAAAACCACCGGGCAGTGCCAGACCGCCATTGTCAGGATCACCCTTAGGCAGCTTGCTGATCGTATCGTAGCTAACAAAACTGATACTCAGCAACAAAACCGCCAAGCCGACAACCAAAAACTTCACCTTGGATAAGGTACTATAAAGCGTGTAAAAAAAATATTTCATTCTTACAGAAAATGAGGTTAGGGATGATAAATATTCACTGTTTTTATGGTCGGGAGGGAAGCGTCATGGAGCGGGCATTAAGATCGTAAACGATCTTCCCGCCTTTGATCGTCACCTCACATTCCAGCTTTTCCGTACCTTCCGATTTATAACGGGCCACGTCATAAAAGCCAAATTTTCCTTTGCGGAGGTACAGGATCGCCACATCAGCATGGGCACCTACCGAAATATGCCCGAGTTCCTCGCGTTTGATCGCTTTGGCCGGTGCCCAGGTACTGGCGGTGATAACGCTTTGCAGATCCATCTTCAAAGCCATAAATTTTGACATCACATTGAGCATATCCTTCATAGCACCGTTCATACTTCCGGTATGCAGGTCGGTACTGATCGTTTCCGGGTAAAAACCTGCTTTCGTAGCCGGTATTGCCTGTGAATAGGTAAAACTTCCACCTCCATGACCGACATCGAAAATCACCCCTTTCTTGCGGGCCTCCATGACAAAAGGGCGCAGTTTGCCCGTTTCCAGATCAACAATCGATTCTTTCGTTTCCAATATCTGCCCGTATGCGTGCGTAAAAATATCACCGGGACGCAGCCTCTTCATGAAAAGATCTTCGATTGACAACCTGGGTTTACTACCTCCGAAATCGATCATCACCGGAATGTTTGCAAGTTTTCCGGCTTCGAGTGCCCGGTCTACGGCAATAAAATCCGATTTATGAAAATGGGCCACCTTTACCCCGACAATATAATCTTTATAATCTTTCGCTGTATTAGCTGCCAGCTCTGGGTCCATAAACTTCACATCCTGCTGATACACAGAATATTCATCCCCGCGCATACCTTCACTGGAAATATTCAGAAAAGCCAGCACGCGCGTCTGGGACCGGTCTATGATATTTTTTTTGAACTCCGGAAACGATTTAGAGCCGGCACCACCCGCATCCACAATCGTCGTCACACCGACGCGAAAAGTGAAGCCGTCTGGAGGCAGCGCACTAAAACCATTGCTCAGGTCGCCGTCCGCAGTTGTTCCCGCAAAAACGTGACCGTGCATATCAATAAGGCCGGGTGTTACATACAGACCAGCTGCATCGATGACCTGCTTACCCGCTCCTGCCGCAATATTTTTGGCAACCTCCGCAATTTTACCATCTTTAATCGCAACATCCATGACCCTGTTGATGCTATTCTTCGGGTCGATCACGCGCCCACCTTTGATAACAATGTCATAAGACTGCGCCCATGAAGCGGCCGACGGGGACAGGAGCGACAATACAAAAAAAATGATTCTGTTCATGAGTTCAGGAATAGGTACTATAAATATTTAATTTCAGACAGATGCCTGGCTGAGTTCTTCTTTGATCCGCTGCGCTACGATCTTTTCTTGTCCAGGTTTCAGCATAAAAACGGTCAGCCTGATGTTATTTTTAGCTTCCCAGCCTATTATTTCAATAGACGGACTGCCTTTGCGGAGCTTGTCTCCCAATGTCTCCCCGGTCAGTCTGACCTTCTTTTCGTCCCAGGAAATACGCAGCGAAGGCGTATGATTGGCGATGGGCGGCAGAACCATTTCCGTTTTCACACCATCGAAATTTTTTACAGCATTATCGATCAGCGCAATTTTCTGTTCCCAAATTTTCCATTCTTTGGCGTGATCTTGTTGCACATATTTTTCCAAGGCAACGTACATTCCCAGAATTTCCTCCTTGTTCACCTTTTGGCCACGTCCTATCCCGCTGCGTGGAGGAGCGCTGAGCCGGGCTGCTGCGATCAGGTCTTTTTTGCCCATAAGAATCCCGGCGCTTTGTGGCCCGCGCATTGCCTTGCCACCGGAGATGCAGACCAGATCAAAGCCCATATCGTTGTATTTCCAGAGATTTTCCACGGGGGGCACGTCCGCCGCAATATCGATCATTGTCGGCAGCTTATGCTTTTTCGCAATGTCAAGCCACTCCTGATGCTGGATCTTTCCTTCGGGCGCTTCGCGGTTCAGAAACCAGAGCAGCGCGGTTTTCTCGTTGATCGCTTTTTCAACTTCTTCCCGCGTCTCCACAACGACGATACTGACGCCTGCATTTTTAAGCGCCAGATGGTAACCATTGGCATGGGCCTTTTGCACAATTACTTCCGATTTCATACCTGTTCCTTCCAGAAATGGTAACTGCGCGACTCTTTTATTGTCAAGCCCCGTGAGTACACCCGCCATGCCCAATACCAGCGCAGACCAGCAGCCTGCAGTTACTATTGCAGCTTCCGAATGACAGATAGCAGCAATCTTTTCGCCGACCTTATCCTGGACTTCATCGAGCATGACATACTCACCCGCTCCTGAATTGATAGCATCCAGCACCTCCTGAGGCATCAACGAGGCTGTCATGGTCGTATAATTTCCGGCAGCATTGATAAATGTGCGAAGTCCCAGCTCTTTAAAAAGGTCCCGCTTTGGAGGAGAAACCACGGTCTCTGCAGCAAAAACCCGACCTAATGCCGCGCCTGCCACCGGCAGCACGGATAATCCTTTCAACAAATTCCGACGGCGCATATGTTTTTGGGTTTTAAGATTCTACTGTTTTTTGAACTTATCAGGAATAATAAACTCATATCCTTTCGGGGGCCAGGGGCCAATACTCTGGCCAGTAGGCCGTGGACTCGAAGGCAATATGGGTTCAATGCCAGCGACGGAATATTTCACATTCAAAAAGGGTGCTTTTCGCTCCTTGCCACCATCGACAACAGATCTTATACCCATGTCAATCATCCCACTCGTGAGCAGCGTCCTTTCCACGGCTCCTTGCGGTTTACCTGATAACAAAAACTTCTGAATGTTGAGAGTAAGGTAACTGAAATGCGAATAGGCCATACCATTGTCCAGTACAAACTCGGTTGCCACGATTTTCCCACCCGTCCTGGCAGCGTAGGCCCAACCCGTATTCACAAGCTCATCGAGCATCAGTATAGCACCCTTCAGACCGTCGTTGTATCTGATAATAACCGCTTTCGGATCTTTAACAATTTCACGCATATTACCGGCCGCCCTGATCTTGATAGCATTGCAGGCAGCATCTACGAGGTCTTTTGATATTTTTCCGTCATCAATAGCTTTCCAGACTTCATTACCCGTTACTCCCTGCACACTTGTCACCCCGGTTTCTCCTCCTGCCCTGCGTTCCACCATGCACTGAAGAATTTCCATGACATGAAATCCATAAGCATCCAGCGAGGCATAGCCAATAGCCACGGCTTCACTGATCTTCGTTCCCAGCGGATGTACCAGCATGGGATCACGCCAGCAATACGGAAGTGACGATCCGGCCATCATGGACACATGAAGTTCCTGCGCACGGTCGTACACCCATTTGCTGTCCAGCCACGAATAGGCCAGATGCTTGTCTGAAAAAAGCGGAACGGATCGGTTGGAGGCGTCAAAAACCCTGAATATCTGTTCAAGATAATTCATTCTCGGATACATTTTCACACCCAGACGGCTATTGGGATAATCGCCGTGCTCACCTATATAAATCACTGCATCCACCGCCAGCTTGTCGCCACCGAGCATCAGTGCTTCGGCAATGGTTGGATACAGGGTCGCATTATTCATTTTGGCAATTCTTACGCCGGTATCGTTCGCACCGATCTGGTCAATCCACATCGATACGATCTGCACTTCCGGGGCCACCATGCCGTCGTCCGTTGGGATACCTGCAAAAAGTTTCGTAATGATCACGTCTGCATGGGCGCTATTGCGATAGATATTCGCAATGACCGCAATGCGTTTCAATGCTGCGGGATTTTGTACAGCAATGTCAGTATCTGAGCCTGTCAGATTGGTAAAACCGTTTGGAAAAAGTCCTGACAACATTGAAAGACTGGCAGCCGCACCGGCTGATTTTTTGATGAATGTCCTTCGGGAATTATTCTCTTCTTTTGTCATGATAAAAGTTATCGGGTTAAATTACCAACCAATGGAATAGCCGTTTCTGCGTGGGTCTGCACCGCCCATAAACCAGCCGGTTTGATGGTCGGTTGTAATGCCCTGCGCACCGCCAACGGTCATTGACCAGTCGCCGAGACTGGTATCGAGCACGTAGCCCATATTTCTGAGCTCCTGAAGTGTCTTGTCCGGAATCCTGGTTTCAATGATCAGCTCCTTCGCCGGTACCGAACCCAGTTCATCCTTCCAGCGGAACCTCGGCGCGCTGATCGCATCCTGGATATTCATGCCAAAATCCACCACGTTCATGGCCACTTGAGGGACCGATTGCAGGATCCCGAAGCTACCGGGAGATCCTACCATCAGCTCCGGTTTTCCGTTTTTGTGAAACTGCATCATACCGCCGATACACCAGCCTACCGCCTTGCCCGGTTCTGCAGTGTTCGGCTGGCCCGGAGTTAGTGTCATCCAGTCCAGGGCACTGTTGAAAACCACACCCGTTTTTCCGGCTACGTAACCGGAACCAAAACCACCCCCGTGTGTCTGAATGATCACCACCGCATTTCCCCACCGGTCTACTGCCGACAGGCTGGTAGTCGCATATTTATATTGGTCCGGAACGACATTTTCAAAAGGCCCGGGCACTTTTTCCAACAGCGACTGCTTTTTCATGTTCGCTTTCCGATCCTTAATATTGGCTACAACTTTGGTTCTTTGAGAAGCTATGTAGCTATCCGACAGCAGCATGGTCACAGGCACTTTCACAAATTTCGGATCGCCAATGTACTTATCCGTATCAATCCGGCTGAGATAAATGGCCTCCATCAAATGGGCCAGATAGTCCACGCTATTATGTCCCATTTTCTGCAAGTCAAAACCTTCCATGATCTTCAATACCTGTAATTGCTGAATGCCCATGCCTGGAGGCGGGTTATTGTACACCGTATAATCCCGATACTTAATAGAAATTGGCTCTGCCCACTGCACTTTGTCTGGTACCGAGGCCAGGTCTTCGACACTGATAAATCCGCCGTCACGTTTGAATGCCGCGGCCATTTCCTGCGCGATCTCACCTTTATAAAAGACATCGATGCCCTCTTTTGCAATCCTCCGCATGGTCCTGGCCAGCGGTTTGTTCGTAAAAATGTCCCCTATTTTGTAAGTTGATTTGTCTGATTTCAAAAAAATTGCGGCTGATTCGGGATGCGGCGCAACCCGGTCGAGCGTTCCTTCCCACATGGCCTGATCAAACTCCGTAACAGGCACACCATTTTCAAGATAATCGATCGTACTTTCAAGAACTTCGGAAAGGGACATGGTGCCATAATCTTTCAGCGCCCGGTTCCAGCCCGCAAGATTTCCCGGCACGGCAGGCGTTCTCGGCCCGATGGTTTCCATTCCACCGTGCCCGGCCCCATCAGCCAGCTTTGCATCGGTTTTTATGGCTTTCGGATCGAAGTTCTTGGGTACCCAGCCTCCAAAAACAAGTGACCTCACTTTTTTGTCTTTAGCCGAATAAAAAAGCATGTAACCCACCCCCGCGGTGCCTGACATATAAGGTTCCACAGCATTAAGGGAAGCGGCCGTTGCAACTATTGCATCAATCGCATTGCCACCCTTAATCAGGATTTTCTGACCCGCGAGGCTGGCAAGTGGATTGGCCGAAGCCACCATACCCTGCTTTCCCATAGATGCCGGGCGGAGGTTATGCTTCGCGACCTGGGCCGTTGCATTGCTCATATTCCCAAGAAAATATGTACCTGTCAGGGCGAAAATCAAGATATTGTTAAGGACCGGAATAATTTTTATTTTCATCATCAGGCGCGCTATTCTTTCAGTTCCACAATCATTTCAATTTCTACCGGTATACCCATGGGCAGCGAACCCAGGCCGATCGCGGAACGGGCGTGTTTACCGTTTTCTCCAAAAACTGCAAACATTAGGTCCGAAAAACCGTTGATAACCTGCGAATGCCGGTCGAATGTAGGAACCGCATTGACCATACCAAGCACTTTAACCAATCGTTTAACTTTATTTAAATCCCCTATTTCGGCTTTCAGCGCAGCTAGAAGAGCAATTCCGGTAAGACGTGCAGCCTCCTGCGCCTGCTCAAAGTTGATCTCATCACCCACTTTCCCCTTCATATATTCTCCGTCTTCCTTAACCGGCCCGTGCCCGGAAAGGTAAACCAGATTACCCACCCGTACGGCGAGCAAGAAGTTAGCGGTCGGTTTTCCAGGTTTTTTCAATACGATCCCCATTTCTTTCAGACGAGCCTCAGGATCATAGCTCTTTACTTGTGCAGTCACAGATTGCGCAAACAAAAGCAGGATAAATAGCGGGTTAAGGAATAGTTTCTTCATTTTTATTAATTAGTCATTAAGAATGATGGTAAATGGGCGTCAGAAATTTTCGAAAGGGAAAAGCGGTTTTCTACGGTTTTTGTAGGTAAACATCGTCATATCGGCCTGGGTGACGCCAGGGGTATTAACCTGAATAATCGAAGGACAGACGGGTGCATAGGCTGCGATTGGCGCGATAACGCCTTTGGCAATGAGCACATCAAATGACCTCGGATCGAGGTTACAGGATGTAAGCTGACCGAGACTGAAAGGTGGTACCCGTAAGGACGTGAGCATGATGACACTCCCGTCGGGCCTGGCCACTACCGCAGTTTTTCCCATGTAGTAATTAACCTGTCCACCGTGCCTTGGATTATCTTCCCTGAAATGCCCATCGGACAAAGTCAGCAGGATAACCGAAAATGTTACCTCCTTCACACCGGCACCGGTTGTCCCTTTTAGGGATAAGTGAAACGAATCACCGGGACGGTAACCGGATGCCACTTCCGCAGCAGCGGGATCACAGATACACACAAAATATTTGAGTGTGCCGTTAGCTTCCAGGCCTTCGAGCAGGCAAATATTGTTGCCCGGGCTCCCTCCCCCAATATTGTCGCCCATATCCAGCAGCAAAACTGGCTTTTCTATTTCCGACGCCGTACATATCGCGGCGGGGATATCATTTTTAGTCCCTACAAAACTTTCGCGGTTATTGAGAATACAGGATTCAAGCTGCTTTCCGACATGTAACGCCAGCTCAGGGTCGTTGTCGGAAACTACAATGAACGATGTACCCATTTCGGCTACATCTGCATAAGGGAACCCTAGTAAAATACTAATAGACAGGATCCCCTCCGTTTTCGAGAGTTCATCGGCCAGGTTGTACAGGCTTTTGCATGGTTCATTGCTCGTAAACTGCTGTTCAATACTGATCGCCAGCGGCACCTGGATAAGCACTTGTTTTGGTTTTATTTTCCCTTCCAATATTTTGACCATGATTTCGGCCGCCGCCTTTCCCGTATAACGCTGGTCTATATGCGGGTTCTTTTTATAAGATACAAAGGCATCAACAGCACTGGCCATGCACTCGCTGACGTTGGCATGAAGATCCAGAGAGCCCACAACCGGCACATCTAGCCCTACCCGTTCCCTGATCACATTGATCCAATGTCCGTCCATATCTGGAAAATCCTCACTCACACCGGCCCCATGCGGGACAACAAGCACGCCGTCCACGGGCAATACGCCGTCCAGCAAATCCATCATTTCTTTTAGCAACGTGCGGTAGGTCTGGGCGGAAACCGTACCGCCCGGTGTGGCTTCCGAAAAAACGACGGGCACCAATTCCATCCCGGCCCGGTCGATCACCTCTATCATTCCTCCTACTTCATGATGAGCATCCTGATATTCCTTTCTGATGTTTTCTCCAGTCAGCGAATGCCCTCTTTTAAAATCAACCAGGGTTGTCTGGTTTTCAACGAAGGTGTTCGATTCGTGATAAATTCCCAGTAGCGCTATCCTTTTTGGCATCATAAATCCTTTTAATACTAATTCAATTAAGTCATTGGCATAAAATCATATCACTTCTTCATTTTCAATAACGCGCTTTGCTTCAAGTCCACTCCAGTAAGAACCCAGGACCGAGGCTGTGAGCCCCATGATCGGTCCGCAAATCGCCGACGCCAGACCGACGGTGGCAATTTTACCCATCACTTTTGCAATACCTGAAACGAGTCCGGCGTTTTGCATCCCGGTGGCAATCGCGATGGTCCGGGCGTCACGTTCGGTCAGCTGGAAGAGCCGTGCGGCAGCGTAACCAAACACATAGCCTAGGAGATTATGTATGAGCACAACCAGCAGCAGCATAAAACCAATGTTCAAAATGCTGTCACGCCCTGCCGCCATGATGATCGCGACGATCAACGCCACGCCGAACATGGATACGTAGGGCATGGCGCCGCGGAGCCATTGTGCACGACCGCTAAGCAGTTTATTAAATAAAAGTCCGGCCCCGATCGGTAGGAGTACAATCTTGATCATTCCCCACATCATACCAAGCACATCGATTTCGACAAAGCCGCCGGCAAAAAGTTTCATCAGCAAGGGTATAAGCAGTGGAGCCAGCAACGTGGTGACGGACGTAATCGTGATCGCAAGGGCAACATTGGCTTTGGCAAGATACGCAAACAGGCTTGCCGTCACCGAAGTGGGCGCACAACCCAACAGAATGATCCCCGCGGAAATTTCCGGAGAAAAATCATTGCATTTCGCAAGCAGGAAACCCAGTAATGGCATCACGATAAACTGTGCCAGCACACCCACAATCACCGATTTGGGCGATTTTGAAAGTTCAATAAAGTCTTTGAAACCCATCGAGGATCCGGTCCCGAACATGATCAGCTGGATTAGCGGAGTAATCAGCAGGGCGAGCTCGAAACCATTGAAACGGGTAAACAACACCGGGTAGTAAAGGGCAGTAGTGGAAACGCCCAAAATAAAAACGGTGAAGGCCAGCCCCTTCAGCAGGGGTATATCTCTAAAACCAATCGATAAGGCTATCAGAAAAGTGATAAAAAACGGACCTGCGGACGAGATACTTCCTTTAAAAATCATCCAGAGTGTTACCAGCATGGAGATCAGCGATACTGCGAGTACGGTCTTGTAAAATAGATTTCTATTCATTTTTTTAGCATTTTCCACTCACGGCCCGGATCTTCTACCTGAAACTTTTCAATATTTCCATTGTCCTGCAACGTGACGTAGACAGTGCAGCCATTTCTACCACCAAAGGCCAGGTTACTTGGCTGTTTGCCACCGACCTGAATTTCACGGAGAACTTTTCCGGCTGGCGAAACTTTTACGATGATCCCTTTTCCATGGCGGGTGATATAGAGGTTGCCTTTTATATCGCAGCGCATGCCGTCCATACCAAAATCCGGAAATTCGATCAGCAAGCGCTTGTTGCTGATGCCTCCGTCAGCAGCCAGATCATAGGCCCAGACTCTGCGCTGCACTGTTTCATTCACGTATAATGTCTTGTTATCCGGACTTACTTCAATGCCATTGGTGGTGCCCGCATTGGCTTCCAGCAGGGTTACCTTTCCGTCGGTATCGATGCGCCAAATGTTACCAGAGCCGTTGCCCCAATTGGGATCACTGGCATAAAGCCGGTTTTTGTCGTCTATTGCGATGTCGTTGGGCTGGTTCATTTTTGGCTCATGCGCATATACGCTGAGCTGCTTAGAAGCCATATTCACCTGCAATATGTTGTGGTTCTTATAATCTGCGATAAACATGCGTCCATCGCTGTGAAACCGAATTCCGTTGCCAATGCTACCTCCAGGCAACTCCACAAAAATGCTGCCTTTCCCTCCGGGCATAACCTGTCCGATCGTACCCTGTTTTTCAAAATTCACAGCATATAATACACCTTTCCGGTCAACGGCAGGCCCTTCGATACCTGATGTAAAACTGTGGGCGGCTGTAAAAACTGAAGACTCGTATAGGGGTCCGGCAGATGCCGGTTGTGCCTGGTTATAAGGAGCTATTTCCACGAACAAAAGGGTTAAAGATAAAAACCGGATTATTGAATTCCCTGAAATGTTGATTTTCATTGTATACGTTACTTGAAGATGAGTGTGCCGAAAAATTGCGGCAGATGAAAGTTGGGTTTAGGATTGTTTACATAAGACCAGGTGATCCAGTGCGGATTGGTGCTCTGGCTGGCGGTTTTGTAAAAATTGGCCTTCCATTTAACGCCAGGTGCGGGCGCAGTTACGTTCGAGAATTTTTTAAGCATGGACAAAGGGATACGATACTCGATGGTCCAGGTAACAGGTTCGGAAATTTCAGGGTCAATTTTTGCCGGCAACGAGTGGGCAATCTCGATCTGCCTGATGTCTGCCGCTTCCAGTTTCTGAAATCCTGTCCATGGCTTGGTGACATAAAAAATAAGAGGTGTGCCACCTGCGTTCACTTCGAGATTGAAATACCTTTCTGGCAGGGCTGAGTCCGGGGAAAAGAAAAATTCTACACAGGCATCGCCGGAAACATTGCCGTTATACTCCTGCACCAGGCTCCGGACATACCTGTCTTTGACGCGGAAAATAACGAACACATTTTCATCATCATACATCATCTTCGCTTCCACAGCCGGCTTGAAGGCTGGAATTGCGCCCATGTATTTTTCAATTGTGACAGACCGCACCTTTTTCCAGCTTGCCTTGTCCCAGTCTGCGTCGATTTTCAGGGGTTGTTTTGCCCGCAATATCTCATAAGTCAGGGAAGCTTCGGGCTGTTTATTTTCTTGTGCAAACGCGGCGCCGCCGGTGAATTGGAGTAAAACATATAGAATCAGGTATTTCAGAAGGGTCATATTAAAAATATATTATATCTCCAATTGCACTTAACAACTATCACTTCTACCGAATATTCACTCAAAAACAAATATTGTTTTGTTTATTATTTTTTAACAAAAATATATTTCACACGTACCAATTACTCATACTATCATTCAGAATTCTGATACTATCATAGTAAATCATATGTAACCGACCGAATAATTTTAAAACTATACCTCAAACCCGTGTAGCCTTTCTTTGTTTTTTTAGTAGGGACGTGCGGTGGCAGCTTCAATGTTTCAGAAACATCGAAGCTATACCATGAAAAGCGATGGCTTAGAAAAAGGACAGTTTTCCGGTATCAAAAGGACCGTTTAACATTAAATCCAAAAATACTGACCATGATTTTTTTTGTAGGAAGTCCTGATTTTATGAGAATGATTTGAACTACACCATCGTTTTAGCCAAGAGGCCCAATTGCTTCAATTTATCGTGTAAATGGTCAGACCAGGGCAGGCGGTTGTTTAGCGTCGCATTACCTGGCGGCCTGGATCATCGCACGATTGGAAGGCATCGACGCTGCCAAAGATGCGCTGCACTATGTTGCGCCGGTCGGAGAAAAAGAAGAATACATTGAACGCGGCTTACGTAACATTATGCCTTACTTAACAGACCCAGTTGCTTTGGTTTGAGGTATCGTATGCGCATCAGATCGTTGAAACCTGCCCCCGAATTTTGGAGGCAGGTTTTTTTTATTTGACAAGGACATCATGTTCGCTGTTAAGAACCTATCTCGTTTTCGCAAGCATCAGCCGCCCATAAGTACACCGCGCACTTGCGAAGTCTTACATTAACGCTTTCCCATAAACGGATCCGTTACGCTTTCCCTTCCCGTTTCAACATGCCCGGCATAGCGTCTGATCGTTACGGATTGGTCGATTTGTATACTAATATCATACCAGTTATGACTTTTATCAAGTTTCACAAGTCCGGATGACTGGCCTCCTGCCGATACTTTCAGTTTTAATGGTTGTGCTCCGTAAACATTGTCGATGATGGAAACCGAGGCCATCTTAGCGCCATTGTTGTGTATCCTGAATTCCAGGTCGCCTTTCAGTTTACCCACCTTGTCCTGGGTGTACGCACAGATTACCGTGGTATTCAAATCCCGGCCATCGCCAGCGAATTCGCGAAAAAATCCATTCGGACCATAAATTCTCAGATGATATTTTCCGCCTTCGAAATCGGATAGATTCCAGGTTTGCGTTAAAGTGTCCCCAGCTTTGACAGCATAATTCCAGACCCTGAGCTCCTCACCCTGATAAGGATTTATGGCATATATGATAAATGGTGCACCGACAGCTTTTTTACCAAAAGCCTTATTTCCTGCATGCAGCGATATTTCAAACGTCGTTTTGTCTTTGGATAGGTTGCCTCCAACATACAGCTCGTATGGAATTGCGCAGGACGGCCGGGTGCCTGGCTCCTGTCTGGGCAGAAACGCACTGATTGCTGCATTCTTATTAACCTCCGCAATTTCCTTCTCTGACAACGATTTAAAATTTGCAGGCGCATCACGGAATTGTGCTTTATGGATCGTTGTCACAATTTCGTCGCGATTAACAGGCTGCGGCTTCTTGTAAACAGAAGGATCGTATGGTTGAAAAACAGAACTGATGTTGCCACATATCGTCCTTCTCCACTCGGAAATATTGGTTTCCTTTATTTTTTTACCTGATTTATGACTCGTAAATTCTTCCAGGAACTGAATAATGGAAGTATGGTCAAACACCTGTGAGCAAACTTTTCCCCCGCGCGACCAAGGCGAAGCGACGACCAGCGGAACCCGGAAACCGAGCCCAATAGCACCTTCCCGCGCATTGCCTTTTGGTACCTGGGACATATCCTGTTCCAGCGTTACGTACTCGGCTTTGATATCAATACCTTCCGAGACTTTTCCAGAATCGGATTTGAACGGATTGGGAATGGAAAATGGTGGAACGTGGTCGTAGTAACCGTCATTTTCATCATAACACAATATGAAAATCGTCTTCTTCCAGACCTCGGGATTTTGGGTAAGAATATCGAGCGTTTCTGATACGTACCAGGCTCCATACCAGGGTGCAGACGGGTGATCAGAAAAGTTTTGCGGAGCGGCAAGGTAGGAAACCGTCGGCAGCTTACCTTCCTTGACATCCTTCCGGAACTGGTAAAAAATGTCAGATTTCGGAACTTGCACTTTCCTTTTCTCTCCATTCTCCTCGTACGTAATGGTACTAAGTTTAAGGTAATCCGGATCTTCCCGATTGGACACAAATGCGCGCTTATGCAGGTCGCGCTCGGCCACTGAGAATTTTTTGAGATTTTCGTCACTATATCGAGCCAGATCTTCCTCGTATTTCTCCAGCAATGCTGCCTGGTTGTCATAGCTTTTTGAAAGCTTCACTTTTTCCTCTGCTGAGGCGGCCGCCAGCTTTTCCTTCAAACCAGATAATTCACCTTTGAGCTTTTCTACTTCCAGTTTAGCATACCGAATGTAATCCTCAGACGATTTAACGTGGTATTGGGCATACCTTTCCAGCGGATTGCACCCAAAGTTACTCAACCAGGAACCAAGTCCCGGATGAAACTGCATGATGGCGCCAACTTCATTCTGATAAAATTTCCATGAAACGTCCGCCTCTTGCAGCCGCTCCGGAAATGTCTTCCATTTGACCGGCTTATTGATAGAAAAATAACTGTTCCGCACCACCGCCAGCGAGTCAATATCCGGATTTTCACGGATCGTGCCAGACCACAAGAAATAACGGTTCGGATGCGTGGGGGGCATCGACGAACAAAAATTCTGGTCACAGACCGTGAAGGCGTCTGCGAATGCATAGTAAAATGGCAGGTCTTCGCGGTCATAATAACCAAGGGTGAGCGGCATATCCGCATATTCCTTATGGCCGGATCTTTTCGAGGACAGCCATTTGTCGTATTTACCTCCATTGTAAGCATCCACCTGCGATTCCCTCGAATGCGGCAGATCGTGCATCCAGGTAGCTTTGGTATTCTTCATATCGAGCCGGAAAGGTGCGTAAGTATCTCCTTTCTTGTCCGTCTGCAGCCATACCTTATTCTTATTGGGCAAAGAAATCGCACGCGGATCATTGAAACCCCGCACCCCCTGCAGCTTACCATAAGTGTGATCGAAGGAACGGTTTTCCTGCATCAAAATAACGACATGTTCGGCATCGAGGTATGTCGTGCCCGGATCAGGATGAATGGCCATGGCGCGCTGCACCGATTCGGGTAAAAAACCCATCATTCCTGCGCCGCTGGTTAACAGGGCCGCCTTTTTCAAAAACTCTCTTCTTGAATCCATGCAAATGGTTTGGTTTATTTACTACCTAAGAAAGCAAATTGAACACTTGCGCTACTCGGTGTACAGTGATGTCATAACACAATCATAACAGTATCCTCTTTCAGATGTCGGCAGCTAGGCACTTTCTTTCGGTGAGCACGTAAATCTAATGCTTTGCCATTTTTAAGTTCTGATGCGTAATTCCGCTTCCTTATCGCTATTTGAACATTTACACAATTTCTTTCACGATCTCATATATTTCCTTTCATGATTGATGCTTAATCGTGGATTGGTTAACTGTTTTCGATATGCCATCGACCTTTCTTACCTCTGTTTCTTTGTTTTTCAGATCACTATATAAACCAAGTGCTGATTCGTTTTTTTCTGAACTAGAAAGAAGTATTATCAAAATTAGATTAGACAAAATGGTTTTAGTCATCTTTTATTTATAATGTTCCAAAAATATCCTTTTCTAATTGCTTTTTGATCTTCTACTGCGTCGCCTTCCCAAGTTACTCCGTAACCTTTCAGAGATCGTACCGGTTTTTCCTGGATCATTGCGAATATAATTATTCCCAGGCAGCGCAATGCAATTGATTCCATTAAAATACGCCTTACAGTGTATTGAACATGAGGTAAATGTCAAAGAAATCTCTGTCTCCCTTTAAAGCATAGCGAATTTGTTTTTGATCATTTGCCACAAATTTCAAACTCAAATCCTGATAGTTTTCCCGAGGTATTAAAACATACATGAACCCTTTATCGTCTGTTTCACCGATTACCTCATTTTGGACGAAAAGTTTTATTCCTTTTAGTGCCTGCTGTTTACCATTACCAACATGGACAATCAAGATTATATTAGCGTTTGAAACATGACGGGCAGTGTCAAGATACACATTACCGCCTGGAAAATTAAGTTTGTACGCGTCAATGGATGATAGTCCGACTTCCCGCCGGGCACTATCCACCCGAGTAATATTATGAATTGGATAAAAGAAGACGTTACCATACTGATCTGCACCGGTTTGACTACCATAGGTTTGTAATTTCCCCTGCCTTACATTTAGTCTGTCTTGAAACATGGCGTATTTCGACGGACTAACTTTCCCCAGAACAAAGGCTTCTTTCAGTACAGCCGAATATTTTATTTGTTTTTCTAAAGAGGAATGCTGGACAACCAGGAATATGGCGTCGTTTGCCTTTTCGGATATCTGACCCGCATTCGGCCAGCCTTTTTCAAGTAATTGAAAAACAACTTCCTGATTGATGGAATCCAGACTATCCATCTTCATTACCAATGGTTTACACTCGGTAGCGGAAACGCCAAACCTAGCTTCGCATGATCTTAAGCTGCTTCTCGCATTTTGATCTACCGCATGCACTGCTTCCAGCGTTTTATTGACCTCGGTAAGTGATTCGGTTTGAGCCAAGGCTGAAATGTCAGCAAGACAAAAGAAAATTATGTACCATTTCATTTTATTCATATGGAATGTAAGAGACCATTCGGGTCGGGTCATTGATAGCTTGTCTCCAAATATACATTTTACAAGTCACCCAGCCTCCCTTAATCTGTTAAAAGTTCTGGCTTTTCAAAAACTTAAAATACCTGGTCTCGTTGCGGGACGTGACTGGTTTTAAAATATTGGTGCTTTGCGGAAATGATTGCAAAGTTTTTTTACATTTGCATTTATTTAAATTTAGTCCAAATAAAATGAAACATATGTTACGATTTCTAACGTTATTTTTCTGCATCTTTTCGGCGCAGGCTCTTGCCCAAACGGGTACTATCAAGGGGACAGTAATCACTTCGGATGGCAAACCTGCCGAATTTGTAAATATCGTTCTGGAAAGAACGGCCAGGGGCACGGTGGTCAATGAAGCGGGTCATTACACACTCAATAAAGTCCCAGCCGGAACCTACACGCTTACAGCGAGTTTTACGGGACTTGTTACGCAAAAAAATACGGTAACCGTGACAGCGGGAGAAACCAGTTCCGTGAATTTTACTTTAGCCGAAGACAACCGGCAATTGCAGGAAGTCGTTGTGAGCGGTGATAGCCGGCTGATGAACAAGGAAACCGAGTATGTTGCGCGGATGCCTTTGAAAAATCTCGAAAATCCACAGGTGTATAATGTTGTAGGTAAAGACCTGATGAAAGAGCAAATGATGACGGACGTCAAGGAAGTCTTTCGGGCTGCGGCCGGGGTTGCTCCTACGGAGTATGTCACCGGAAGTTTTGCCGTCGTATTTAGGGGATTTACCAACTTCGACTATGCCCGAAACGGTATGGCGACCTCAGTGTACAGGTCAGGAACGGAAATCGCTAATCTCGAACGCATCGAGTTAATCAAAGGTCCGTCAGGTACTCTTTTTGGCTCTCAGGTATCCACTTTTGGCGGAGCCATGAATTTGGTCACGAAAAAACCCTACGCGGGTTTTGGGGGTGAAGTGTCTTACAGCATGGGGAGTTTTGATTTAAGCAGGGCCACAGTTGACATCAATACCCCGCTAGATAAGGAAAAAACAGTATTGTTAAGGTTCAATGCCGTTAGGCATCAGCAAAACAGTTCAAACGAATATGGTAAAAACAAAAGGTTTGTCATCAGTCCAAGCCTTTCTTACCAGGCCAGCGAACGCCTTTCATTCCTGTTCGATTTTGAATATTTTAAAAGTGACGCAACCCGTTTAGCCTATACGTTGCTTTTTGCGGATGAAGTGCCCTTCAAAACTGCAAAAGATATTCCGTTGGGTTTTAAAAAATCCTTTTTTCAAAATGATCTGCTCAGCGATGCAGCAGCCACAAAATATTTTGGACAGGCCAGGTATCAGATCAGTAAAAACTGGACATCCACGACAGGGATATCCCATGTAAATGAATTTTTAAATCATAGCTACCAGCCCTATGTCAACTGGATTGGTGCTGACACGGCCGTGACGAGTATCAGACATTTTGGTCCAAGAGAAAGAACTTATGCCAATGTCCAGCAGAATTTCAACGGCAGTTTTAACACCGGTAGATTTCATCATAACCTGTTGATCGGAGCCAGTTATGAATACAATGACGAAACACTTACTTACAGCGTTGTCCCTCTTGATAAAGTAAACGTCAATAAACCTTTTGAAAAATCAGGCCTGAGCCGCGTGAATAGTATTTTGGCAGATCCTTCAACAGCTGCCTCGCACGACGCCTACGGAGGCAATGCTTTTGGCGTCTATGTTTCTGATGTAATCAACTGGACCGATCGTTTGTCAACCATGCTGAGCCTGCGTTTTGATCGTTTTGAGCAAACCTATGAAGGAGGTTTTGTTCAGCCATCGCTTTCGCCCAAGTTAGGCATTGTGTATCAGGTAGTGAAAGACCAGGTATCGTTGTTTGGAAACTTCATGAACGGTTTTCGAAATCAAGGGCCGGTTGAGCAGCCCAACGGCAGCCTCTTTAAACCCAAACCCGTTTTTGCCAACCAATTGGAAGGCGGTGTAAAAGCTGAATTACCAGGAAATAAACTGAGTGGCAGCATCAGCTATTATCATATCGGCATTGACAATGCGTTGCGTACCGATGACGCTCAGTATAGTTTTCAAGACGGCAAACAGGTTAGCAAGGGCGTTGAGGTTGAACTTACTGCCAACCCGCTGACCGGCCTGAGTGTTGTAACCGGATATGGATTCAATGAAAACAAATTTGTCAAGGCCGATGTGTATGAAGGTAATTTCGAAACCCAGGCGCCGCAACATATCGTTAATTACTGGGTTAGCTACCGCCTGCCTTTCCAAAATCTTAAAGGGGTTGGACTGGGTTTTGGCGGAAACTATGTGGGGGACTCGTATTTTAATTCCAGCAACACGTATACGATCCCGGCCTATCACACCATCAATACCACCGCCTTTTACCAAAAGGAAAAATGGAAACTTGGTTTTAAACTAAACAACATATCAAATGTAAAGTACTGGGACTCGGTAGGAAACCCGCAATTCTCCAGAAACTTTGTGGTTAACTTTTCTTTCAAATTTTAAGTAGCCCGGGTGTACAAATCTTTTTCGCTTTTAAAAATCTGGATTCCGTTCAGTGAACAGAATCCGGATTTTTATTTGGATAATTTATTTATCAACTTATCAATACATGCGTCGGACGGATACCTTTAATTCACAAATACCTCATCCACCAATACCCAGGCCTTCTCCCCTTTCTTAGGATGCCAGGCGGGTAACTTTGACAAAGGCCGGGCAACCAACTTTATACAACTGAGCTCCTGAGGCTCAAATCCCGCATCGAAAATAAGGTTTTCCGAATTCGGCGTTTCTTTTACCGGCATTTCGGGCGTTATCACTTTTAGTAACTTGAGTGATTTCTCATTAGCACCGCCCCACACCTCTATACGCACCGGCGGAAAAACAAATCCGCCTACATTACGGAGCATACTCAGCGTAACGTTACTTGCTTTAACCGGTTTTTTGAACAGCAGATAACTCTGAAACTCATTGTCGCGATAACCCAGCCACTTTCCACTATTTTGCTGCCTCTCACTTTTGACACCATCGGCGATCGTAATATTGCCATTGGCTTTGTACTTCTGGTCGACCGCTGTGATTAATTTTACACTGTCAATGTGAAAACCTGCTTTGAAGAAAAACTTCTCCGCCTGTTTACTCCCGTACCAGCCCTTTTTGAAAGCCCTGGCTTTCAAAAAGGTATTTTTCCCAATGGCAAATGGCTTGTTATAAACGGGAGATTTAACACTATCCGGTTCTGTTCCGTCCAGCGTGTACCGAATTACGGTGCCTGGAATCTGGTGTTTCATTGAGATAGGTGCATTGCCGGCAATGATCTGATTTTCATTTTCTATCATCGGAGCATTAAGCGGTAGAATCAATGTGTCACTTCTGAAACCTGTTTCGAAAGTAATTTTCTTTTCTTTCTTCAACTGAGCCAGCTCCTCCGGAGTAAGCCCGGTGCTCCAGACAAAAGCCTTTTTCAGAGACGGGAAACTTGCAAGTGATTTAACTTGCCCGGCTTTAACGGTTGTACCGCTCAATGACAATTCTTTCAGGTTGGTCAGTTTTTTTAAGTCAGCCAAAGATGCTCCGGTAATCTCCGTGAAATTCAAAATCAGTCTGCGCAGCGCATGAAATTTGGCCAGTGTCTTGAGATCCCCATCCTTAACAGGCATTTTACTCAGATCCATAGAAATAATCTGATCTTTCAACGGCAGCAAGGCCTCTATCGCTTCACTTTTAAAATTAGCCCGATTGTAAAAATTAACCAACAATGCAGGCGACTCCGCCGACAAAGGTTTGATCAAACGGTAAGTTGTATTGAGCTTTGAAACCTCATCCGGATCAGCAGCGCCGAAATCATACTTTTCCTCCGCAGAGCTTCCCCCCAAAACATTTTGTGCGTAGGTCTGGATTGGATTCTGAGGAGGCAGCGAGCTCACAAGCTGATCGAACCTGGAACCCAATTTGACCCAGGCTGCGATCAGCTCAATTTCTTCGTCAGTAAGCTGGACCTTACCTCTTGGCGGCATGTGCTTCTTATCATCCAGGGGCAAATGCACCCTGCTGATCAGCAACCCAAGATCTGTTTTCGTTGTATCCCAAAGAACACCGTTCTTCCCTCCTTTTGCCAGCAAGGCCTGGGTTTGCATTTGTAAATTCCCTTTTGACTTTTCCTCGTTATGACACGAAATGCACTTTTGGTCCAACACCGGCTGAACAAGATCCTGAAATATTTTAGCCTGATCAAATGCTACTTTCGCAGCACCTTCGCCGGAGGATTTTACCGGAGAAATTAAAAAATCCTCTCCATGGGTCAGATTTCCGCCTAAGTGTCCGCCTATGAAAAGAAGCAACAAGAAGCCGGACGCAATCAATTTTGACAAAGTTTTCCAGGGAGATAAATACACCCGAAAGCTATACCAGGTAAGACTAACCAACGATATGGCAATGCCCAGCCATTTATGCCAGAAAATCGCATCGGCTTCATAACCCTCTTCCTTCGATAAAATAAATCCGGAAAAGGCTGCAATGGATGCCATAAATGTCCCTATTAACAACAGCGCATCAGCCAGTTCAGGGTTCCAATGCGTCGATTCAGACTTTTTCACAATAATTACCCAAAAACCATAGAGCATTAAAGCAACCAGGGGAAAATGTAGCACCAAGGGATGCATTCTGCCAATTGACTGCATCCAAAAGGGTACAGAAAACCGGCTTTCGAACAGAAGAAGGAAAATGAGTAACCCATTTACGAAAAAGGCCAAATTATAGATAAGCCCTTTCCAATCAGACAAGTATTGGCGCACTGTTTCTAAGATTAATAAATTAAGCAATAATTCCTTTCACTAATTTACCGGCAACGTCCGTAAGTCGATAACGACGTCCCTGATGTTTGTATACAAGCTTTTCGTGGTCTAGCCCTAGCTGATTGAGTATCGTTGCATGAAAATCATGGACATGCACCGGATCTTTGACAATATTATACCCAAATTCATCTGTTTCACCATAAACGATTCCCGGTTTAATCCCACCGCCTGCCATCAGCACCGTAAATGCCCTTGGGTGATGATCACGACCGTAATTATCTTTGGTGAGCGTTCCCTGACAATAATTAGTACGTCCGAACTCTCCGCCCCAGATCACCAGAGTTTCATCAAGCAATCCACGCTGTTTCAGATCCGTTATTAGCGCTGCCGATGATTGATCCACATCCAGACATTGACCTTTTATTTCGTTTGGCAGCCCCCCGTGACTATCCCAGCCCTGGTGGTAGAGCTGAATAAACCTCACCCCTTGCTCAGACAACTTCCTGGCGAGAAGGCAGTTCGCAGCATAAGTTCCCGGAACCAAACATTCAGGACCGTACATTTTCACAATGGATTCTGGTTCCTTGCTCATATCTGTAATTTCCGGAACAGCTGTCTGCATCCTGAATGCCATTTCGTACTGCTGTACTTTGGCAGTAATTTCCGGGTCACCGAATTCATTATATGTGCCCTGGTTCAGTTCAGCCAGGTTGTCGAGCATTTTTCGTCGACGCGTCCGGTCCATACCGTCGGGGTCATTGAGATACAATACGGGGTTTTCGCCGCTGCTGAACTGCACGCCCTGATGCACCGAATCCAGAAAACCATTCGTCCATAGTTTCGAATATACGCCCTGGCCGTTCCCCTTTCCTCTCGACAACAGCACGCAAAAACCGGGCAGGTTCTGATTTTCACTTCCAAGCCCGTAGCTGAGCCAGGAACCGAAACTTGGGCGGTTACCGACCTGTGCACCCGTCTGGAAAAATGTCAGAGCAGGATCATGATTGATGGCTTCGGTGTTCAGGGTTTTTATGATGCAAAGATCATCTACAATATTAGCCATGTGTGGCAGCAAATCACTCATCCATGCCCCGGCTTTGCCATTTTGTTTAAAATTAAATATTGAACCCGCGAGTGGGAACTTGGCCTGATTGGCCGTCATACCAGTAAGCCTTTGTCCACCACGAATGGATTCTGGAAGGTCCTGCCCGTGCATTTTATTCAGCATTGGTTTGTAATCAAACAAATCAAGCTGTGATGGCGCACCGTTTTGAAAAAGATAAATGACACGTTTGGCTTTGGGAGCAAAATGCGGCAATCCTGCCATAAACTCATTTACGTCGCCTTCACCTCCACCACCCTTAAAAAGGTCGGGAATCAGCAGAGAACCCAGCGCAGCACTGCCAACGCCCAAACTAAGTTTGGACAAAAAGTGGCGCCGGGTAGTATTTACTCCAAAATCAAAAACTTGTTTTTCCATAATGACCAGCCTTTAGCTTTTCGTAATTGTCTCCTCCATATTATAAAGTGTATTGATTAACCGCATCAAAGCCGCTGCCTGAACTTCATTGACCTTTGCTTCACGTGGATACTCCCCTATACTCAATACTTTGGAAGCTTGTTTTTTGTCCTTTGCAAACATGGAAATCTCGCTGTTGTAGTAGTCCGTCAAAAGTTTCAGTTCCTTTTCCGTGGGAGCCCGGCACACAATACGCTGGAATGATTCTTTGATTTTGCTTTCCGTATTCGTTGATTTCAGACTTATCCGTTCGGCAAGTACGCGTGAGGCTTCCAGGACGGTAGGATCATTAAGCATCACCAAAGCCTGCAAGGGTGTGTTGGTTTTAGAGCGTTTTATCTCGCAGTGATCCCGGTTACTCGCATCGAAAATGATCATCGAAGGCGGTGGGACCGTAAGTTTGATAAACGTATACATTCCTCTCCGGTATAAGGCTTCTCCCTTATCCTGTTGGTAGCTTTTGAGTGAACCGCGTCCCGATGTCGCAGCTTCCCATAACCCCTTGGGCTGGTAGGGTTTCACACTCGGCCCGCCAGTTTTAAGGTTTAGCAGTCCACTCGTTGAGAGCACCATATCACGAATCATTTCGGCAGGGATGCGGTACCTGGGGCCGTGTGAGAGAAAAATATTGTCAGGATCCGCTTTACGTTTTTCGTCGCTAATTTTAGCAGATTGTCTGTAAGTCGCAGAAGTAACGATCTGCTTGACCAGCCTTTTAATATCCCAGTCATGATTCATAAAATCGACCGCAAGCCAGTCCAGTAGCGCGGGGTTTGATGGCAACTCGCCCTGCATACCAAAGTCGCCTGTACTTTTTACGATCCCGCGCCCAAAGAATTCCTGCCAGACCTGATTGACAAAAACCCTTGCCGTAAGCGGGTTACTTTTGCTCGTTGTCCATTTTGCCAATCCCAACCTGTTCTGGGGAAGTTTGGCTGTATCAAACTTCATAACCGAGGGCAGTGCCGATGCCGTCACGACCTTCCCAGGGGCGTCATAGACACCCCGGTTAAGGATGTAGGTTGGTCTCAATGTATCCCTTTCACCCAAAACGGAAACCATCAGACGGCTGGTGTCGGGTCGGTTGATAAAAGAAAGCAACGTTCTGGCGTCTTCATCCGAAATGGTTAAAGTCGGTTTTTTAGCTGGTTTAGAGTCAAACACGGTGCCTTCGTATCCGACTTCCTTTGAGTTATTAAAAAAGGCGAAAAGACGGTAGTAATCTTCCTGAGAAATTGGATCATATTTATGATCATGACATTGGGCACACTCAACGGTCAGGCCCAAAACACCTGTACTGAAAGTTTTCGTCTTGTCGATATTGTATTCGACCCGGTACTCTTCCGGAATTACGCCGCCCTCTTCCGTATACTTGTGATTTCTGAAAAAAGCCGTCGCTAAAATCTGCTCCTTATTGGCGTTTTTCAGCATATCACCCGCTATTTGCAGGGTAAGAAACTTGTCATAGGGCATATTTTTGTTAAACGCGTTAATCAGCCAGTCACGCCATGGCCACTGGGTCCTGACCTCATCGTCCTGATATCCGTAGGAATCGGCGTAACGCGCCACATCGAGCCAGTAAACGGCCATTTTTTCGCCATATGTTTTCTGTCCCAACAGTTCATCCACGACTTTCCCATAGGCCTTTTCACTTCCGTCGGTCTCAAATTTTTTCTGCATTTCGAGCGTCGGCGGCAGACCAGTCAGATCCAGCGCCACACGCTTCAACAAATGGCTCTTGCCGGCTTCCTCATTAGGGGACAACCCTGCACCTTCCATCTTTTGCAGGACGAAATGATCGATCTCATTTTTAGGCCACTCCGTATTGGAAACCTCCGGAACAGCGGGCAGTACCGGGGCTGTAAAGGCCCAGTGCTTCTCATATTTTGCGCCCTGCTCGATCCATTTGCGTACCAACCCGATTTCACTTTCATTTAAAAGTCCCAGGTGCGACTCAGGTGTGGGCATCTGATACGAGGGATCCACCGAAGTTATCCTTTTATAAACCTCCGACTGTTCAGGTTTACCCGGAAAAATCGCAACGCCCTTGCCTTCCTTTAATTTGGCATAGGCCCCATCGGCAATATCCAACCTCAACCCTGCTTCCCGTTTTTTCGCATCCGGGCCATGACATGCGTAGCATTTGTCGGATAAAATAGGCCGTATATCGAAATTATAGCTTACCGTCTCGTTGCCTGACTTGCTTTGCAAGGTGCCATTCTTTTGAAAACACGAGACAACCAGTGTTGCGGTAATGCCTAAAAACGTTACTAAAAAGAAAATCTGTTTTTTCATCAGTTAATGACTATTCTTATGATAAAAACTACCTATCGGCATTTCATTGCCCAAGCAAATGAAGATCAGGCAGGGAGCGATTCCAACACTCCCTGCGGCTAATCTCATTTGTTTGATTTTGATATAAAAAATGCTGTTAGGGAACGGTTATCTTATAAGGTTTGCTGTAATTGTACTTTCTTAACGAATTGTCAGTCCTCGCGCCCACACGAACATAATAGCCCCCGGCAGCCAGACCGGTGACTTCATCGGTAAACGGAGTTTTTAAAATATCCACGTCCGGGACACTCGTCAGATTCGTTTCCTTTTTAAAATCAAAAACCACATTGTTGACCGTGGGAATTTTTGACACCAAAACCTTTCTTTCTACTATTTTATCCCCGACCTTCTCTCTGGCAAGACTATAACTAACAATAATTTTCCCTGTCGAGGCGGTAATCTTGGTATTTAATATAGCCAGAAAAGGTGTTACCGAAAAGTTAACCTCAGTACGACTTTCCACCTTCACGGCAGCGGTGTCCCCGATTGGAAAGAAAGCGCCCTCGACCGGAATAGCCTGATACTCATTTTGAAATATCATCGCATTTTCGAAAGATCCATCAGGTTTGCCGGTGAACGAAATCGGGGCATTTTTGGACTTCCCCCGCTCATACAGCCTGATAACGACCCCATTGGGTTGTTCGGTCTGAAGAGGTTCATTGGTGAGCTTATCTGTGATGGTTCCATAAATAGCACCATTCGGAAAAGTGTAATCGTCAATTTTGCATGACGAACAAATGACGCAAATGGACAAAATGAAAAAAGAAGTTAAACGTATCATAAAGTTATATTTTTAGTAACCAGGATTTTGAACCAGTTTTGGATTTCTGCTTATTTCTGCCGGATCGATGCGCTCATAATAAGCACGGACATCAAAAGTTTTGAAATATCGTCCCGCCAATACCTTTTCGAAGCGGTAGGCATTCTCCTGAATATCCCAGTAAGGCTTCAACGCACTGAATTTGGAATTGGACAGTACCTTATCTGCAATGCGCCATCTGCGGTAATCAAACCATCGGTGGTTTTCAAAAGCCAGCTCAACCAACCGTTCATGTCGGACTTTCTCCAGTGTCGTTTCGGCTTCTGAAAGGAGTTTTATACCCGCCCGGTTGCGAATCAGGTTAATAGCCCAGTTTGCATCAGACGTTTTGTTCAGTTCCTTTGCTGCCTCGGCGTAGTTTAAGAGAATCTCCGCGTAGCGAAACTCCAGCCATGCCTGATCCGATACGTTCGCCCTGCTTTGCTCCATCGTGTAATTGAGATATTTGCGTATATAGAAACCCGTTTGCGATTTCTCTGTCGCCCCCGATCCAAAGCCATTAACGCCTACAATCCTTATCGTACCTTTTTCTTTATCCGGTTTATGCGTTTCCGGATTGAAAAAACTCTTTTCATCCCCAGCCTCCCATTTTACACCCAGATCATAAATTCCCGCCTGAACATCTATAATATTCCCCCTGAATGTTGAGAATGGAGCTATCACGGTGGCGAGACAGCGCGGATCCTTGTTGAGAAAAATATCGGTAGCACGTTTATAATAGACCGGAGAGCCGTCTGCGTTGTTGATTTTTAGCTTACCTTCCGACCCGTCGACATATTCAAACTGTTCAACCAGATCAAGATATGGGCCAATACCGGCGCCGTATCCACTTGGAGCCCTTACACTAAAAGGAAGATTGCTCCGATCAAAAACATGCCCTTTATCAGGATATTTAAACTGGATAGAAAAAATAGCCTCCGGATTATTTTGATCAATAAATAACTCGGTGAAATTGAGCTCCTTGTTCGTATTTTTTGCGTACAAAGCGTACTTCTTTGAATCAATAATCAACTTACTTGCGTCATAAGCCTTTTGCCAGTACAGCGCAGCGTCCGCAGCTGGAAACCCAAGCGTGCCATTTAACATCACCGAACCCGATTTGGCAATGGAGGCAGCATACAACATGGCCCGACTTTTTAGCGCCAGAGCCGAATATTTGTTCGCTCTGCCTGTAACACTGTTTTCAGGCAACGCTAAAGCGGCCTCGTCCAGATCAGCAGCAATAAAATCATAGACCTCCTTTTCCGTATTTCGGGGAACCTGTAAATCCTTGATATTATCCCCGGTAAACTTCTGTACAACCTTGATGATTGGAACTCCTCCGTGCAATTTTACCAACCCGAAGTAATAAAAGGCCCTGAGGAACTTCGCCTCACCAATCAGTTCGCCTTTTTCTTTGTCCGAAAGCTTAGCCGTCGGTGTTTTTTCGATAAGGTCATTGATAGCTCTTATCCACTGATAGGGCCAGATTCCGAATTCTGTTCCGTTTGGAATGGCGGTGGTCTCCGTGGCGGACGAGGCCAGGGATTCGTCGGTATAATTAGCCAAATCAGCCCCCCAACCGCGGTACCTGAAATCCTGGACCGGTAAATTGTTGTACAATGTGGCCAAATAAGCCGTAATTGTCGACTTACTTTCAAACACCTGATCCGTCGTAAGTATGTCCAGCGGCAAAATATCAAGGCTATTATTACAAGAAATACTTATCGTTAAAAACAGCCAGATTAGTAAAATATTTTTTATTCTGAATCGCATCTTCGTAATGTTAAAAAGTAACTGATAGACCTAGATTGTAACTTTTCGTCAATGGATATCCTCCAACCTGCTGTTCGGGATCTCTGGCACTCAGATCTTCCTTGGTCAAAGTCAGGACATTGAACCCGCTCGCGGATATTCTGACTCTATCCAGAATCTTTTTACCAAAAACAGAAGGATTCTCAATGGTATAGCCTATTTCAAGATTTTTCAATCTAAGGTAGCTCGCGTTGGTTCTCCAAAAAGTTGACTCCCAGGTATCCGACGGAGCCCAGTTTATCGGAGGATATTTACCTTCCACCCATGGACTGGACGGGTCAAAAATATCTTCATGGTGCCATCTGTCGAATACAAGCGTCATACTATTTCTGCCCCAGTTCAGTGGGTTCATTTGAAATTGCCATGGGATATTAAAATTAGCAGCACCCTGGGCGAAAACGGCCAGATCAAATTTTCGCCAGTTTAAAGTCACGTTCAAACCAAAAAAGATTTCAGGCGTATTGTCCCTTCCGATTGGCTTCATATCCCCGGCGTCGATTATTCCGTCATGGTTAAGATCTTCGTACTTAATATTTCCCGGCCGCAAAGTCCTATTCCCCTGGCCATCCTGCACCGGAGATTCGTAGACCTCCTGTTGTGTTTTAAATTGTCCGATTTGATTATATCCCCAAAAGAAATTATTCCAGCGGTCTGTCGTGTTATTTCTCCAGTTCGTATAAGAGTTCCCGTCCGGAGCCCGGTCGATATAGGTCATTTTCCCCCTGGTATAAGTTACATTTCCCGAGACCGAATAGGCAAGTTCTCCTACCCTGTTCTGATGCGTAACGACCAACTCAAAACCTCTTCTCATATCGCTGTTAAGATTCTCCTGCGGAAGCGCGGCCCCAACGGATGCCGGCAAAGAAAGGGTCCTCGTCCCCAGCAGACCCGACCGGTCACGTTGAAAAACATCAAACTCAAACGATAATTTCCGGTTAAACAGGCTTAAATCAATCCCCAGGTTTTTTGTTGTTGCGGTAAACCAGGTAATGTTCGGATTGGCCGCACCGCGAAAACCCAAGCCTGAAACGACATTGTTGTTGAATACGAAATTACCACTGGGATAATTATACCCGGTAAGAAACTGAAAGGACGAAGCGCCATCATCGCCCATCTTCCCCCATGATCCTCTGATTTTTAAGCTCGTAACAAAGGGCAGCGCATCTTTAAAGAAATTTTCCTGTGAAATGATCCATCCCCCGGAAACAAAAGGAAAAAAGCCCCATCTGCTTTCCGACGGAAACCGGGACGAAGCACCATAATTAAACCCGGCTTCCACCAGATATTTTGACGAAAAATTGTAATTTACTCTACCAATAAAATTTTTGTTGGCGTTTTCATAAATGTTGCCTGAATTTATCTGTGCATTAGCCGACACCCCTGCAAAAAACTGGTCAACATCTATTGCAAACTCTTTCGTAGCGGACATATTGTCTGTTTGCTCGCGCCTTTGCTCATATACCAGCGCTACGTTCAGGTTGTGCTTATCGGCAAATGTTTTACTGTAATCTGCCTGCCCCATCATCGTACTCCTGTTCAGGGTAAAATAATTACCCGTAAGTCTGGAAGGCGAGTTTTGAACGCCGGTTTCTAAATATGTTTCTGTCAGCGGATCGTACGTGTAAACACTGTAACGTTTGTTCCACAGTTTTTCAAAAGACGGCCTGGTATAATAGCTAAACATTCCTCTTAGCTTAAGCCCCTCTATCTTCCGGAATTTATAATCGACACTGGCATTGGCCTGCACAGTCAATGTTTTGGTTTTCCGGTATCCACCTATGTCCGCTGTTGTGACTGCAATCGGGTGAAAAGGATATGAAAAATCCTGCATGTAGGGCGCTGTGTTATTGGCATAGGTAGAAAATGTCGGCTTGTTCATCCACGTGTAATGCATAACATTCGCCGCCGGATAAGAGGATTCATTCCGGTTCTCAGACATGGCGTCAATATTCAACTGGGCCGAAAGATTGTCTGTCAGATTAATGCTCACACTCGACCGGACGTTGTATTTCTGATAATTCAAATCCTTACTTTTATACAGACCCATTTCATTAAGATACCCCGCCGAAGCGAAATATTTCACCTTGTCATTTCCTCCGGTAACATTTAAGTTATGATGCATCAGGTTGCCATACTTATTGAATGCAACATCCAGCCAGTCGGTGCTGGGATAGGTTCCGTCCTTAAATTTTTCAATATCTTCCTTTGAAAATGTTGTGGAACCGATTCCCTTTCCCTGAAAAATTTCGTTTTCAGTCGTAAGCACCGCAAACTGATAAGCATCCCCTACTTCTGGCATTTTTAGGATTTTTGCAATCTCGTATTTGGTAGAATAGGTAATAACCGGCTTTCCGCTCGTACTTCCCTTTTTTGTGGTCACCAATACTACGCCATTGGCAGCCTTTATGCCATAAACCGCGGCGGAAGCATCTTTAAGCACCGATATGCTCTCGATTTCATTGGGGTCGAATCGGTTAAAGTCGTCCCGCACCACGCCATCCACCACAATAAGAGCCGCTCCGTAGCCCCGAATATCAAATGCCGTATTGTATGCACCCGGTTCGCTGGTCCTTTGCGTAACCCGCAAACCTGGTAGCTTACCGGCTAGCCCGTTGACAATATTTGACGAGGTAATTGCCTTGATTTCATCAGCAGATACGGATGCGACTGATCCTAAAATTGAACTCCTTTTCTGTGTTCCATAGCCAACCACCACTACTTCTTCGAGCGATTTCTGGTCGGCGAGAAGAGAAATCTTCAACGAACTGGCGTTGTTAACGTCGACCTCCTGAGATAAAAACCCCACATAGCTGAATACCAAAGTCCTGACAGCATCGGAGACATCAATGCTGAAATTTCCCTTTTCATCTGTGACCGTTCCTCTTTGGGTGCCTTTTAACAAAACGTTTACACCTGGTAGGGCTTCTCCTTTTTCATCGATCACAATCCCCTTTACCAAACTATCCATGCGTGCCGACGTCGTTAAACTCGCCTGCCGTTTTTGTTCTAACGGTACCAATATAGGTTTAATGATAATTTGCTTGTCCGATACTTCATATCCCAGGTCAAGTGGTTTTAATATTTTTGTTAAAACCGCTCCCAGTGTTTCGTTTTTTACCGAGAAAGTTATTTTCTGGTTGGGATTGAGAATGTTTGAACTGTAAAGAAATTTGACATCAAGAGACTTTTCGATCTCCAGGAGTATCGATTTGATGGTCTCCTGCTTTTTCTTGATGGTAATTCGCTGGTTAAGAAGCTCCTGCGTCTTGCCTTCACGGGCGGATACGACACTGACGAGCAAAGCCGATAGCATGAGCTGCATAAAAGTGAGCCGCACAAATTTAAGCGCTAACCTACTGAACAGTACAGAATTTTTCATACATTTGGGATGATTTTGTTAGATTAGGAAATTTGACAAAAAGGCTCTCGCTCCAAGGACCAACAAGTAGAGAGAGTTCATTGAGGTCAGTCGTGCAAAACACCACTGACCTTTTTTTTAAAAAAATTGGATCTTCTCTGTCACATATAAAAAATTAAGTAATTTATTTACAGCCATTTGATTGTATTACGATTCGCGCATCGATCATTTCATAGCTAGCGCCTAATCCCTCGCAGATCAATCGTATTTTTTTGTAGAGCGGTTCTTTCGTTAAGGATGCAGTTATTCTGCATTTTGCCAATAATGCCTGGTCGTAAACAATCTCGACACCGTAAGCTTTCTCAATTTTTTCAAAAATATCAGAAACCGGCACATCGTCGAATTCAAAAGACTGAAGTTGCTCCTGCGCTATCGCAGCGTGTAATTCAGGCTGGCGAATCAATATCTTCGAAAGCTTAAGTTCCTGTCTATTGAGCGTGATATGTTGATTTGGTGTGAGTACCACACCGCTTAGTTCACAACCGCTAAGCTCCGAGTTCTTTTTTGCTTCCAACCGGGTAAACACAGAAACCTTCCCGGTCTTTACGGATACATTTACCTGTTTATCGTCAGGGTATGCCCTGACCGTAAAGCTCGTACCCAACACTTTTGTTATCAACTCATTGGCATACACCAAAAACGGCTTTTCAGGATTTCTCGCAACTTCAAAAAAAGCCTCGCCGGATATGTACACTTCCCGTTTGGTTATTCCAAAACGGTCTTTAAAATAACCCAAGCGACTTCTACCCTGCAGCAATACAGAACTTCCATCCGGCAGACTGACCGGCATAACTTTATTGGTGCTGTTAATGTATTCCACCAAATTGTCCTTTTTTGCTTCTGTGCCTGCAATTAATTTTTCATAGGTCACTGACGCTAATTTCTCCTTATGCATCGTTTGCCAACCCAGCCAACCAGCAATCATTAGTATCGAGGCCGCCACCCACCAGATTCTTCTCAGCAACGGAACCGGATTTGAATAAGGCTCTGTCTCGTCTGCAATTTTTTGTTGCACCCGTTCCCATAAAGAATCCTGACTTTCCGCACTTAACGAAAATACCGGAAGCGATTTTGCTGCAAGAATCAATAATCTCGCGCGTTCTACATCGTCGGTTTTAGAAGGGTTTTTAATGAGGAATGTTTGCCAGAATTCATCATTCTCACCATTCCTCGCCCATTGTACGAAAGAAGGGTCCAGCAAAAAGTCCTCTGTCTTGAAAATGCAATAATTCATAAAATTACAGGGATAAATGCAATAGATTAACTCCTTCGTAAGTACCAAAGAAGCTTTTTCACATTTTAACTCACTTATTTTATATTTTTTTAGAAAAAATTATAAATGAGATATAGAATCATCAGTAAATTAAAAGACAGTCTCAATTTTCGGATTGACCGCTGGATAAGGTTTCGAACGGATTGTTCATTCATTTGCATGATATTGGCAACTTCATGCAATTCAAATCCATCATAAAACCGTAAACGAATTGCCTCAGCTTGCCGCGGGGGTAGACTCAACAGAGCCCTTTGCAGCGTATGGATTTGTTCATCCATCGTTTCGCTTTCGATTTGAAGCGTCTCATCTGAAGGCGTGCAAGGGATGGAGGCAATTTGATCTGCTTCGGGAAATGAGTCGAAAAGCTGTTCATCTTCAGTAAGACGATGAATTTTACGGCGAAGCGATCTAAAAAGGTAATATTTAATAGAACTCGTATCGGACAGATTTTGTCTCGTGCGCCAAAGATCTGCAAACAGATCCTGTATGGCGTCTTGCACTAAAAAAGTATCGGGCAGGATGTGATAGCCGTAGTTATAGAGAATCCCTACATACCTGCTATAGATTTGGGAAAAAGCATTGCTATCTCCGCTTTTGAAGCGCAGCCAAAGAACGTATTCTTCATTTTCCAAGTCCTTTTTCAAATCTCCCATGAATTGTTACTTTTTATCACGTGTGTAAAATACCGCAGGGAGTATCCCGATAACCGATCACGATATTAGTGTTCAAAGTCATTTGAATGAAAAGTCAAAAGAAGTAGAAATATATGCATGTGTGCGTCAAAATTTAAAGAGGCTTTTATTCCAGCTGATACAAATAACCATCTATGCTGCAAAAGACCGTTCGACCGGTCACGCAGCAAATAAATACGTCCTCAAATTATCGTAGTAACATGGATTTCTAGAAACATTTCGATTCAACAGGATGCTGTTTATATTTGAACATCACCAGCCCCTTCACAAAATTCATCCCTTGATCATTATGAAAATGTTCGTAAAGAGGACTGAAAATTTGATATACGGGACCTTCGTAACACACAAGACCCTCATTACCAGATAACAATAAATTTAAGGGGTTCAATTTAACAATCCTTGCAGCAAAGACATTCCTGCCCAGCGCAACAGTCAAAAGTTAGTAACATACCTTTGAAGACCCAAACCCGCTGCGGGGGTCAAAACCTGTACCGACTTAAAATGATCGACCAGGACCAAACCTTCTCGTATAGTACCATTCGTAATGTAAATTTTGACTCCCCATTCCTGAACCAAGTATTTACAAACCCTGTAGGCAGTAATTTAACAATCAGCATTGATGACTGGAAAAAGTCAAAACTGTAACGATTCACAACCTCGCAGGGATCGACGTATACAATGTATTGCCACCGGCGGACGGGATATTCGCTGTTGAAACGCTGCCGCAGGGAGTATATGTTCTCTCAATTATTTATTGGGACAACACGGTTCATAAGAAAAAGTTTGTGCGCTGAATAAATAAAATTACCCTTTTACCGTCTTTATATGCAGCCGGTCGCACCAGCCAAGAAACACGCTGTGGGCATAGTCCAGCGTTTGCTGTTGTTCCGGCGATACAACCTTGCTTTTTGCCCTGCATACCAACTCAATCGGAAGCCCTCTTTTCTTTAAGAAATATTTTGAACTGAGTGGATAAGGTATGGATATCAACGGTTCCATCCGTGCGATCTCCGCCTGTATCCAGTTCGCATCTTCAGATTTGGCCGGATTATTGGCATTTTTACAAAGCCAGGTGTGTATTTCCGGATAGAAGTTTCCGGAAATAGGTGACATGCCTTTTCCGCCTTTTTGTAAGGATTTCAGCGCCGTTGCTGCATGTGCGTTGTAAAATTCCATCTGGGTTCCGTTCGAAATGACAAGTTTGCCCTCAATCGCTTTCAGGTCCTCCGTCGTATCCTTGTGGTAGATCATGTTTTTATTGGAAACGAGGAATTTGAACACTTCCGGAGAAATGATTCTTTTGTAGGGAGACGGGCATTCGTATGTCCCCAATCGGATGTCTCCGGTAAGGGCAAAAAACTTTTCTAAATTCTCCATTAACACAGCATCGCTCTGATTTTTTTCCGCAAAATGGCTGGATATCAGGATAACCCCATCGGCACCGGTATCATGAATTTTCTTTGCAAATAGTGCTTTGCTTGCAATAGAATCTCCGAATGAACCGGTTGATACGACAGGAACTTTCCCGTTTACATATTTCACCACGTGACGGGTCAGGTCTATGCGTTCCTGATCGTTCATAAAATACATTTCGCTGCTCAGGCAATTGGCAAAAAAACCTTTCGCACCCGCAGCCAGGTAAAAGTCAATGATACGCGAAACCTTATCGTAATCGATCTTTAGACTGGCGGTGAAAGGCGTAATCATCACGGGGACAAACTTTTTTTCGCTCGTTCCTACCGAACCTGAAAATGCAGGATCCGGCTTGTTGGCCAGCGCATATCCGGGCTTCATCAATTCGCTGCCAACCAGGAGACTGAGCGTCGCAGGTGCCATTTTTTCCAGAAATTTTCGTCGGGTAAGTTCTTGCTCCATTTTCATTTTAACGTTAATCGTTAGGATTTATCGGTGTCTATAAAAGAGTACTGAAAATGAATACGATTGGTCACCATCCCATGCAACTTTTTTTAGTCTTGTAATTTTCCCAATGACGATATGAGCCAGAACACAGTTTTTCGCACACAAAATATGGTAATTTAAATATTGCATAGTACGTACATAATCAGCACTGTAACTATTTATGAATTTATTATAAAAAAATAGAATTAATCACATGCCTAATATTGACTTTGTCGCGTACATGTAGTTATCATCGACACGTCTTTTTTAGCAATAACGAGGGCTGTGCCGACCTTTTCTAAAACATAACCTCATTAAAGTGCATGAAACAGAAAATTTTACCAGAGCACGGTACATGCTTCACGTCTTTTAGCAAGAAGTGTAGCCTGGTGCTTGCCATGGCCACCATCGCCATGAGCGGCTACGCCACAGCATCAATGAATCCGGTGGCACCGGAAAGTAAGGGGATCACAGTGCGTCCTATTTTGATTTTACCAAATGTCGCTGAGACCATCAAAGGAAAGGTAACCGACGACAAAGGAGACCCTCTACCGGGCGTAAACATTCTGGTAAAGGGAACGCAGCAAGGAACCACCTCGGATATATCAGGACTCTTTAGTATTGAAACGCCCGCGGCGAATTCGGTGCTGGTATTTTCGTTTGTGGGATATCAGCTGCAGGAAGTTCAGGTGGGGAATATGTCGAACCTGGAAATTAAAATGCTTACGGATACCAAGTCGCTAAATGAGGTGGTGGTAACCGCTTTGGGTATTAAGAAAGAGGTGAAATCAGTTGGTTATTCCGTGACGAAAATAGACGGCGGCGCATTCACAAAAACCCGGGAAACCAATATCGGAAACTCTCTGGCTGGAAAAGTGGCGGGTGTCAATGTTTCTGCGGCGGCGACGGGGCCTGCCGGATCAAGCAGAATCACCATCCGCGGTAACACATCGATCAAGGGAGACAACGCGCCATTGTTTATTATCAACGGTTTGCCCATGAACAATACACAGTTCGGGAAAACACAGGGCGACAATCCGGATTGGGGTGACAACATATCGAGTATCAATCCCGACGACGTCGAAGAAATGACCGTCTTGAAAGGAGCAGCGGCTGCCGCCCTGTACGGATCAAGGGCGAAAAACGGTGCCATTATTATCACCACCAAATCGGGAAAAGGCAACAAAGGGATTGGTATCGAATTCAATACCAACAATACCGTTGAAGTACCGTACTTTATTTGGCAACTGCAAAAGGAATTCGGACAGGGCTATAATGGCGTAAAACCTGCAAATGTGGGCGTGGCTGCGGCACACGGGCAAAATCACTGGGGTGCCCGTTATGACGGAACACCGGTTGTCCAGCTGGATGGCGTGGAAAGGCCTTATTCCTATGTAAAGGACCAGGTTTTAAAGGATTTTTATGGCAACGGGTTTACTTCTTCCAACAACATCGCCTTTACAGGCGGTGGGGATAAAGGCAATTTCAGAGTGGCTGTTACCGATATGCGCAATAAAGGCATCATCCCCAATGCGAAAATGCGCAGGGATAATATCAGCCTGAGCATCAACCAGAACGCCACAAAAAACATTGCCATCAGTGCCAATGTGGATTACATCAACGAGCAGGTTGACAATCGCTACGTCCTGGAAAGCAATAATGCCAACAGTGCCGGAACCATTTTGTACGTGAACAGCAACATGCCTACCAGCGCACTTGCTCCGGGATACGATCCTGTTACTTTTAAAGAAAAAAATCTGGGTACGGACCTGGGCGCCACAAACCCGTACTATACATTGAATCAGATCAAAAACAATACGAAGAAAGACCGCTTCATTGCTGCCGTAAATGCGCGCTGGAATATTTTTGACTGGCTATTTGTACAGGGAAAAGCAGGACAGGATTATTTTTCCTATCAGCTCAACAAGATCGTACCGGAAGGTACCGGGTACCGTCCGAATGGCCAAATCGACCAAATACAGACCAATTTCTACGAAAGAAACTTTGAAGGGATGATCGGACTGAACAAGGCATTGAACAAGTCTCTCAACTTAGTCGTGAACCTGGGAGGAAACATGATGTCCCAGCATAGCAATGGTACGAACATCAGCGGTTCCGGTATCATTACACCACGTCTGGAGGTTATTAACAACACCTCGGTTCGCAAGACAACGACGAATATTACAGATAAAAAAATCAATTCTTTGTTTGGTACCGCCGAGCTGGCATACAAAAATTACCTATTCCTGAATGTCACCGGCCGGAATGACTGGTTTTCGACCCTGAGCCCGGAATCAAACAATTATTTTTATCCTTCTGCCAGTCTTAGTTATGTGTTCTCGGATGCCTTCGATTTACCCAAAGCCATTAGTTTCGGTAAATTCAGAATGTCCTACGCATCCGTGGGTGGGGATACCGATCCCTACCAGCTCAATCTGACCTACGACGTATTGCCTTACAGCTACGAGGGTAAGCCGCTGGGCTCAATCAAACAGGCCGTGGTTCCCAACAAGAACCTACGCCCATTGAGCGTGAACGAATTGGAAGCAGGTTTGGACCTCCGCTTGTTCAACAGCAAGTTGGGATTGGATATTGCCGCCTATAACCGGGTTACGACCAACGACATTACCACAGAAAGTATAACCACTGTTACCGGCTATAATGGTGCCGTAGTTACCGTGGGTGAACTTCGGAACCGTGGTGTCGAAATGCTGCTTTCTGTAAGGCCACTGACGAAGAAAAATTTCAGCTGGGATGTTTCGCTAAACGTGGCCTACAACAAAAGTAAAATTCTAAAAATCTCTAATTCGGCCAAAGAACTTCTTCTGGCGACCGCAACGAAAGTTTTCATCAAACAGGTCGTGGGTGAGGAATATTCACAAATCGTAGGACGTACGATTAAGCGGGATGCAAATGGACGGGATGTGATGGATGCCGGTGGTCTGCCCATCGTACCTCAGGATGTTAAGGCATTCGGTTCGGGTATTCAGCGATACACAACTGGTATTACCAACACCTTTAGTTACAAGGCGCTGACGCTTTCGGCTCAGGTGGATGGTAAATTCGGAGGGTATATCTACGCTAACACAAACTACAACCTGGAACATCGGGGCATGTCGTACCGGTCATTACTGGGAAGAGATAATGGCGTTATATTACCAGGCGTGACGGAGAAGGGCGAGGAGAACAAAGTTCTGGTCACCGCTGCCCGGGTCAACAACAGGGATATCATCGTTAGACGTCGCGATGCCCTGGACGACTATCTTTATAATGCCAGCTTTATCAAACTCCGTTATGTATCACTTACGTATAACCTGCCGAGAGCCTTGTACGAAAAAATCGGGTTTATAAAGGGAGCCAGTGTGTCGCTTGTTGGCAGAAACCTTCAGGTCCTGATGAAGCACACGCCTGGTATCGATCCGGAGTCTAATCTTTCTGCGGGCAACGACCAGGGGCTGGAAAATACGGCGCTGCCACCAACCAGGAGCTATGGTTTTAATGTGAATTTGAAATTCTAAATCAGGAACGGAATAAATCTATTTGAAATGAAAAAAATACTAAGCCTGTTATTTGCAAGCGGCATGGTGTTCATGTCGGCCTGTGATGGCGATTTTGAAAAATTGAACAACGACCCCAATGCGGCTACCGGCGATCAATTCAATCCCGCCTATTTGTTTACTTCCGCTCAGCTTTTCTCCTCAAAAGGCGACGATGCGGCCTCCCTTTACTATGGTGAAACTTTTGTTCAGCATTTTTCGACACTCAGTGACGCCGGAACCTTCGATTTTTTTGGGGACAAGTACGTATACAATAAAGGGGGAAGCGAGAATTTGTGGAAACATACGTTCAATGCGGAGCTTGGCGGCAGCAAGTTTCTCGAAGATGCGATACAATTGTCCAAGGACAAACCAGCGTTAAGCAATCTGTACAACATGGCCAGGATTTGGAAAACCGTGATATACTCCCGTCTGACGGACATGTATGGGGATGTACCCTATTCCGAAGCAAATCAGGGATACTATTCGCAGAACTACAAACCCAAATACGATACCCAGAAAGATATCTATTATAGCATGTTGAGCGAACTGGAAGATGCCACGGCCAAACTGGATGCATCCAAACCCGCTGTAACCGCTGATATTATCTACGCAGGCGATATCGCAAAATGGAAAAAATTCGGATACTCGATGATGCTTCGTCTGGGTATGCGGTTGCAGAAAGTAGAACCGGCGACAGCCGAAGCCTGGGTAAAAAAGGCTTTTGCAGGCGGTGTATTTACTTCTGTCGACGACAATATGTTTTTCAAGGCAACCGACAAAACCGGGGCCAATCAGGCACTCGTGAACGGAGAAAGCTGGACGTTGTCCGTATCAGGTGTATCGCCTGGCAAGATCAGTGCGACGATCTTCAACTTTATGAAAAACAACAGCGATCCACGCCTGAAATACATGGTGGCCGTTTACTCAAATCCAACCCAGGCAAGTACCAAAAATACAGATCCTTCGGTTCAGAAGGGCATGCCCAATGGGTTCAACCTGGTAACCATTCAAGCGGATGCAAGCTGGAATCCTAAGTTGGACCAGCATCAGTACTCCGGAATCAACCGTGATGTTTATGCCAAGCTGGATGGTCCCAGAATGTGCATTACCTATGGTGAAGTCCAGTTTATGCTGGCAGAGGCGGCCGTTCGGGGCTGGATCACCGGCGATGCGGCGGCGCTTTACAAAAATGGTGTAACCGGTGCCATGAAAAACCTGGCCAAATATGACGCGTCTGCCGTAATCACCGATGCTGAAATCAATACTTATCTGACAGCAAATCCTTTCGTGGGCATTGCCGACAAGGAAAAAGCATATGAGCAGATCAATACGCAATATTGGGCGGCATGTTTCATGAATGGTCTTGAAGCCTTCGCCAACGTCCGCCGCTCGGGGTACCCAAAGCTGGTTCCAACAAACTATCCGAGCAACGAAACGGATGGCACGTACCCACGCAGATTGCGCTACCCGGAGGATGAACCGGTATTGAATACGGCAAATTATAATGCTGCCGTAGGCCGTCAGGGTGCTGATAATTTCAAAACAAGAGTTTGGTGGGATAAACAATAGTTCGTCCGCACTTTGCTCATGTGGCTATTCTCTCCTTTTCTATCTTTGTAAAAAATCGAAAAAACCTGCAATTGGCCTTAAAATGGCCAATTGCAGGTTTTTTTCTTGTTATTTCTTATTTAAAAACAGATAACCGGATTCCTGGCCCACCCGAACAGATTTCAGTTGGAATATCCGAAGTCGGAGCAAACCCTGTCAGGCATTCAGTCCGCCATCCATGAGTATATTTTCGCCGTTGATATAGGCGCCGGCGTCGGAAGACAATAGTACGACAAGCCCTTTGATATCATCCTGATTAGCCATCCGTCTCAGGGGCACTTTCTTATAATAATTGTTCAGAAAAGCCTCAGGCTGATTGTTGAACAAACCGCCCGGGCTTATGCAGTTGAAACGGATATTTTTCCCTGCATTCATTTGTACCATGTAACGGTTGAGATTGATCAGCCCGGCGTTGTGAAAAAAGTAATCCGGCGGCAAATCACCCATGTTCCGGGTTCCTTCATAATTGGATAAATCTGGCCCGAACATACCCATCATTGACGCGATGTTGATCACGCTCCCTCCCCCGCTTTGCACGATCAGATCCGTCATTTCTCTTAAAAGATCCATCATGCCGGTAGCATTCACCTGCATCGATTCTTCAAACTGTTCAATGGGGGCATTGTAACCTTTCATAGGTCTGGAAACCGCATTGTTTACAAAGCCATCAAGTCTGCCGAACTTCTCCAGGATCTGTGCTTTTAAAATCTTTACCGATTCCCGTTCACCCTGGTCAGCCTGCATGGCGTGGACATCCAACCCCATTTGACGGAAGTAATCTGCGTTTTTCTGCGCCGAGGCAATATCTCTGGATGTCGTAATGACTGTCGCATCGGCTTCCGCCAGGCCCTCAACAATGCACTTCCCGTAATTGCCCGATCCGCCCGTTACCAGAATAACCTTATTTTTTAAACAGAGTAAGTCTTTTACATTCATGATAAATTATTAGATTAAAACGCTCCTCCTGCACATAAAACCCATTATCCCGGCTACAAATAAACCGGCCTTCCCCCCTGCTCCATACTTTCTCTGGCAGCAATGATAATCCGGATAATATTCTCCGTTTTCTCAAAGGCCAACCGTGGCTTGCCTTCCTCAACCGATCTCACAAATTCAATTATATTGTCACGAAACATGGCATAGGAGTTTTTAATATCAACGAGTTTCCAGCCCTGTTGTCCAAATAGCGAAAGCTGGAATGTGCCTGTGATGTTTGTGAATAAATGGAATGTCAATTCCAGGCCGCTTTTAAGACGCAGCTGCACAATTTCCTTATCAGGTTCTCCAATATGTCTTACAGATAATGGTTCCGGATCATCCAGCATGCCAAATGCGGCTTCCAGAAGGTGAACGCCATATTTTTTCCAATCCTTCTTTCCTACCGCCGTCACCAATTCCAGTTTACCAATCAGCTGCAAATCCTGGCGTGCAGCCCGGCACTCGCTGGCATACCGCATGGAGGAACATGACATGATGAACTTTCCTTTCGCATTTTGCTCTGAAAACCAATGTAGATCTTCTCTTGAATAGGCCAGCGGCTTGTCAATGAAAATCGGAATTCCTGCCTCAATAAAAGGTCTGGCCATTTCCTTATGATTTTCAGGATCATCTCTCGCAAGAAGTACTGCGTCAACCTTTCCGACCATATCTTCCAGCGTATCCACAACATGGACTACACCGACGGACCTGGCAATACTTTCTGAGATTGCAGGATCCTGAGACCAGATATGTGTCACCCGGGCCGAAGGAATCCCAAGCGTATCCTGATTGGCAGCCAGATAGGACGCCACGGCCGGATAACCCACCTTGGTTATTTCCTCCGCATCAAAAGTCCCGTTTATGATGGCAGACCACGAATACGGATGTGCATTTCCCGGGCTCATCCCGATGATTCCAATTTTTATCATAATAATTTTGAACTGTTCGCAATTCGGAAAAAATCACCCTTTTCCTGAAATTTATCTTTCAATTATTTTAACCAACCCATTCTGTCCCAATGCGGTAAATTTAAAAATGCCGGGTCAGGATAGGCCAGATTACGGACATTATCCAACGCTGTTTGGCTCATGTATTGCCCGTTGGCCGTTGCAAGCGCTTTGTATAAATATTCCAGCTTGTCAATTCCCACCAAAACGGACGATACGCCTTCAAACGACAAGGCAAACTGTGTGGCCAATGTTGGTAAATCCGGAAATTGATCCCCAATGAGTTCATGGTAACTTCGAATATGTCCAGCTACATCCGCCAGCGCCGGGTGCAGATTGCTACCGCGGTCGCTCAATAATCCTTTCAGCAAAACCGAGCGGATCACAATGCCAACACCCTGCTGGTTCGCACTTTCAAAATATGCGCCGTGCCGCTGGTCCATCAGATTAAAGGGAAGCTGTATCACGTCCCAATTCCCTGTTTTTATGGCAAGCTCAGTTTCTTCGATAGTATAAGTTGATGCACCTGTTGCCCTGATGATCCCTTTTTCTTTTAACCCGGCAAATACCGCTGCAATCACCGGATTGTTCAGAATTTCAATATCTGCCTGATGCAACATAAATACATCAACATAGCTGGTTTTCAGTAACTGAAGGCTCATTTTCAACGAACTTTCAATTACCCGTTCCAACTGCTTTTCAGATGGCAAATTCCCATCCTTATCACGAAAATGAACGCATTTTGTAGCAAGCACAATATCGTTTCTTCGTCCGAAAAATGCCTTTCCCATGATTGTTTCACTTTCCCCATACAAGCGGGCCGTATCAAAAAAATTGATACCCTTTTCCTGAGCCGCGTGAAGCAGGTGAATGGCATCCGCTTGGGAGAGCATATCTTCCGCAGTTTCGATACCAATCCCGTAAGGAAGTCCTATTTCAACGCCCCCAAAAGCAATTTCAGAAACTTCCAGTCCCGTTTTTCCCAGCTGCCGTTTTTTCATTTTTAAGTTGTGCTAATTTTGTTGCCACGCTATCAAAGCGTCTGCATCAGTTTTCCAGATAAGAGGTTTTCGATCCGCCGGAGGCCGATTTACTAAAGGCACCCACCAGATCCCGACAGTAATTTTTTACACCCACCACATCGGCACCCATGCTGACAAATTGATATCCCATCGCAATCAGTTCATCCAGATTACCCGGACCACCAACCGTTCCGGCAAATTTGCCATGCTTACGTGCTACTTCTGCCACCCTTTTACGGGTTTCAATTAGCTTCGGATGGTTCCATTCTCCCGGAGCGCCAATGCCCTGACTAAAATCACCCGGACCAAAAAAGAGCATATCAAAACCATCCAGTGCGGCAATTTCTTCCAGTTCATCCAATGGTTCCGGATCTTCTATCTGCAAAATGACAAACCGCTGCTGATTTGCCTGCACCAGATACTCATTAAAATCCATAAACGTATAAGCTCCATCGGTATTACCACCATCGATTGGGCGGCGACCTGTGGGATGGAAGCGCGTCATTTCGATTACACCTTTTGCATCGGCCAGGCTCATGATGTGGGGCACCATAATACCCGTGGCATCCAGTTCCAGCGGGCGGACATAGTCGCTGTAACTTCCCCTCGGGACGCGCACCAGGATATCGGTATCATGCGCTTTTGTGGCCCATATATTCGCCGCCAGAATTGACCAGTCCTGGCCAATATGCTCCTGATCCGTCCACACACAATCAAACCCGGATAGCGCAGCAATCTCAGCGACTCTGGCATCCGAGAGATTTATTTTGAAACAACTCACTACTTCTCCTGCTCTCAGTTTTTTCAATACCCGGCTTTCACGCATTTTCACTTTTTCGATGGTTAAAGGGTTGGAATTGGGTCGTTTTATATTGTCAAAAGTAATGTAGTAAATCCTGAGCATCTATTACTTTCACACCTGTTTATGGTACAATCTTTCACAAAAATGGATTTGTATCGGTTCCTGGTTAACGGGATCGCTGATTGATCTTTAAAATGGCATAAGCCGCGGCGGCCCTTACATCTTCCGAATCCGTTTCATTGCCAAAAGGATTTTCATTTTTAAACAATGAGAGCAAAAGTGGCAGATCCGCCGATGTGCCGTTTTCGGCAAGTGCAGCCGTCATTTCTGTTCTTTCACCTTTTGAGGGGGCGTCTTTGTATTTTATCAATTCGGAATGCAATGCTGTTAACAATGGAGGGAAATCTTTTGTATCTGCCGTTGAAAAGGCGGCACTAAGCAGATATATCCGGGCAGAAGAACCGGTGGGCTCAGCCAGGGCAATCTTCGAAAAACGTTGCCATTGCGGTTCAGAAAGTCCCTTCAACTGACGCATTGCATAGGCCGGAATGGTTTTTTGCACGGCATCCTTACCGGCTTGTTGGATCATTTCCAGAAATTGGCCGGGTGCCGCTTGCTGTGAATCCTGCGAAGTAAAGCAAACACTCCAGAAAGTATACAGTGCAAGCGGTTTAACCTCGCTTTTTAACGTCTCTTCTGTCAGTAATTGATTGTCATGCAGGGGAGAAATTCTGAGTTTCGCCAGTGTTTCTGCGGCATGAAGCCGGTCGGTTCCGGCAGGGTCCAGAAACGCCGCCTTTATTTTATCGGTCCAGACTTTTCGCTCCCCGGCTGTTGCCGCCAGCTGCGCCAAAACCCGCCAGATGCCAATCCGGTATTGAGGCTTGCTGCCATAAAGTTTATCTTCCAGCAGGAAACGCTCCTGTACACCCTGTGGATTGCCTGACCATATCAAATACTCGGCTGCGTGCACCTTTACCCATTCGGATTGCGTAGCCATGACGTGCCGAAGTACTGCAAGCGCCTGCTGATTTTGAGACGCCTGGTCTGGTTTAATACGAATACACCCTCCGGTTAAAATCATGACGAAAAATAAAATGAATTGATAAATTTTCACGGACAGTGTTTTCAGAGTTAAATAGTAGAAAATCGCCACACAAAAAACAGTTGCTAAGGGTTTTTCACCAGCTTGTCCAGCCACCGTCGACCGCCAGGTTATGGCCGGTAATATAAGACGAGGCCTCAGATAACAGAAAGGCAACCGAGCCCGCTATTTCCTCCGCCTGACCAACCCTGCCAAGCGGCGATTTGCCGGCAAGTCTTCCTACAAATCCAGGGTGATCCCGCTGCACTGCCGGATTAGGAAACGGCCCTGGTGAAATGCAGTTACATCTGACGTTGGACTTGCCCCAGTGAACAGCCAGGTAACGCGTCATTTGAATAATACCTGCCTTGCCGACACCATATTCCAACGGATTTTTGGTCATCGGGTCTAGGTATACTTCCGGATATGGAGAAACCGATCCGTACATACTTGAAAAGAGCACAATACTACCACGGTTGAGGGCAGCCATCTGCATACCAATCGCACGCGTCAGGATAAAGGCGGCCGTTAGGCCCCCATGATTCACCTGATCAAATTCATCTGCGGTGATTTCCTCCATTTTTTGAGCCGTGGTGGCCGTTATTAAATTAACATAACCGTGCGGAACTCCCCGCTGAGCAACCTGCTCTTTTACAAACTGTTCAGCTTGCGGAGTGTCCCGAATATCCAGCGCTGCCCAGACCACATCGGTGAGATTGTATTTTTTCACGAAGGATTCAGCCCGGTTATCGAGGTCTATACAAAGTATGTTTGCCCCCTGTTTTTTAAGGCATAAAATCGTCTCCTATCCAAGGTAACCCGCTCCGCCAAAAACCCAGATACTCCTGTCTTTTAGAGTGAATAAATCCGGAAAACTGTTTGTTAAAGTCATGCTGCTTTGTTATTTGAAATGCCAAGCCCTAATTTTGAAAAGTCATACTTCCGGATCAGCCGTTTTTTTGTTTATAAGCATTAACAACCCAATGCATACAACCATCAGGACCGCAGCTGACTGGAAAATCCGCCCCAAATCGACATCCATATCTCTTAAAACCCCACCTGCATAAAGACTAATTCCACCCACAATACAGGCCGATAAATTCAGCACGCCGTAACCGGTGGCCCTGTAACGAGGATCGGCTGTAAGGCAAAGAATAGGCATGATGTTGGCATCGCTGAACATGCGGGTAAGCCCATAAAGCATAAACATACCAATGGCCACCGGAAGTACAGACGTATTGCTTGCGATGAAAATACAGGGAGCAGCAATGCTCAGGCCGATTGCCGGTATCATAATCTGCGCACGCGGATTGGTTTTGCTCCATCGATCGGTAAGAAAACCACCAAGAATAACGCCTACAATCGATGCGGGGTACAAATATCCCGTTGCATACAAACCAGCCATTCCCTGGGTCAGGTTGAAATGCTCCTTGTAATAGGTCGGCATCCAGCCCATAACCATCCAGCCGATGATGCCCAGTGCAGACCAAAGCAAAAGCAGCAGCACAAAAGAACTCTGACTAAAAAGACTTTTGAGCGCTTTAAAAAAGTCAACATCCTGATCCTTTTTCGTATCCCGAGGCTTTATGCTTTTGGGGGAATCTTTTAGCGCAAACAGTAAAACCAGCGTGTACAGAATACCAAAAACACCGAAAATACTAAAAGAAGTACTCCAGTGATGTTTCTCAGCAATCCAGCCTCCGACAAATCCCAGGCTTTGTCCCACCATAATACCTGCGATATGAATGCCTGTGGCCAGAGATCTGGTTGGCCCTTTGTGGTAATCAACGATTAATGCCAGCGCTGCGGGAATGTAACAGGCTTCGCTGACGCCCATCAATGCCCTTGTGATTAAAAGCTCTTCAAAGGTTGTCGCGTAAGACGTTAACCAGGTTACAGCCGACCATACAAACAAACTGCCGATGATCACCCGGCTCCGGTTGTACTTATCTGCAAGAAAACCGGCGAAAGGGCTTAATAATCCATACACCCATAGAAAAACAGAAGTCAGCAGGCCAAACTGTGCATCGGTCATCGGCATAGCCTCGGTAATAGAGCTCCGCATGGTCGTGAGCATCATACGGTCCAGATAATTCAGGCAGCCTACCACGCAGAGCATCGCCACTACCAGCCAGGGATAAAAGGCGCGGTTTGTTTGCGATACAACACTTTCTGTTTTCACCATGTCTGTTTTCTTTGCTTATAAATATTTCTCGTTTTTGAGGATATCCGCCCATTTTTTATACCCTTCCTGTGTTAAATGGACGCCGTCCCAGGTTAGTTCTTTTTTCAATTTCCCTGCCTGATCTGCAAAATGGCTGTACAGGTCAATAAAAATAACATGTTCTTCCTGAGCCAGTTTCAACAGCTCGCTGTTGACTTTTCTGATCAGCGCATCCTTATTGCAGTGGTTTGGCAATTTGTTGAAGGAATCATTTGTAGGCAGTATGGTCTGAATATAGATGCGTGTAGAAGCAGATTCTGACTTCACACGCCTGATAATCCGACTAAAATTTTGCAGCAGTACGTCTGCCGGGATATTTCGGGCCAGATCATTGATGCCGATCAATAAAAATACCTTGGCCGGTTTTCCGGATGTAACCTCATCCAGCCGGTCCAGCACGCCATAGCTGGTATCTCCCGGAATCCCCCGGTTTTTCACATGTCTGTTTCTCAGCAATTCATTCCATTCGGTCCAAAATATAATGCTGTTCCCCAAAAACACGATGTCCTTTTTTGTATGTCTGAATGTTCGCATCAAAGCCACCCTTGACGGATAAATCTCAGGTCGGGAAATACTATCCCAGGAAATCTGCTGACCGTAACCCCTGTTTAAAGTCAGCAAAAAGATTGCCATACAAAAACAGCATTTGTAGCGAAACATAGTATCAGTCTTAAACATACCTTTAATCGTTCTCAGAAATTCGCCTTCAATCTGTTCAGGCACGAAAAATCTATTTGATCTCCAAAATGGTTCCTGCGATGTGCTGCGGCCCACCCGGCACATTAAAGTAATAACTGATCAGTACCTTGCTTTTATCAAGCTGCACCGCCCAGGGATAACCCAGATCGCCAGTGCCGCCATCAGTACGCAGCACAATTTCCGGGGCGGTAGCAAAATCGGTGCATTCTGCATTCAATATCCGGGCCCTAATGCCAAGCGGTTTGTGACGATACCCATAAGATACCAGGACCCGGTTATCCGGTAGCCGCAATGCCTGCAACGGATGCCCCTGAAAACCCATCTTTTCCCAGGCCGTGAAAGTTTTGCCTCCATCCGTGGAACGTGCAATACATGCCTGGTCGTCCAAACCAGCGGTTCGCATGAAGGCAACCAGATCGCCCTTAGGGGTTTCGTAAATGGAGGTTTCATTGAAAGATACTTTGTCATCCACGGCCACCGGGCAGGAATATTGCCAGGTCATTCCCTTATCCGAAGAAATCAGTAAATGGTTCGATGTTTTGCTCGGCTTTTCACGGTCCGTTGCAGCTACAACCCAGAAAATGCGACCATCTTTTCCTTCATACATGGCACCACGGTTGTAGGCAGGAACCATGTTTCCCAGCGGCGTATGATTAATTTCAGGTTGGATATGCGGCGGATACAGAGGCCCCTGCCACGATTTGGCTCCATCCGTTGAACGCAGTACATAACCGCCCAGAAATGTAGCTTCTCCGGCTTGGAAATACGGCTTTTTCAGATTGGGGACACCATCCGGACGAACAAAGGCCCAGCCATAACTTGCACACAACAAGGTTCCGTCTTTCAACTGAAGCAGGCAGGGATCCTGCGAACCACCAAACGGATGTGCGTAAATCAACTCCGGTTCCGCCGTCCAGGTTTTACCATCCTTTGATTTCACGGCAACCAGATAACTGTTCGGATCTACGTGACTGGTCCCCTTTTCGCCGAAGCCTTTACGATCGGGAGCTCTGCGGAAAGCCAGGATTATTTCTCCATTTTTTTTCTTTATCACGGAGGGAAACGCAGCATGAAATTTATTGTCCTGATAAATCACCACATCCTGTATTTTGCGGACACCAGGAACACTGTCGGTTGCCGTAAAAGAACCTGCCTCCGTTTTTAACACCACCAGACTTATTATCAGTGTAAGAAAACAAGTTGCTAAACATCGACTAAAATAATTTTTCATAAATAATTTGGAATGAGGCTTGTTAAGGAAATAGAAATGAGGTGTTATCATGAAGTACCCGATTACTTTAATTCAGGCTAAGCAGTTTCAATTTCCGGGGTTCGGAAAATTGCTGGCCTTGGGTCTTCTCAGGTAATTTGAACCGATACGTCCTGATACCGCTGCCTTTACCCTCTTCATAATAAACAACCAGAATCGAGCCGTCTTTAAGTTCAACGGTGGAAGGATAAGCGCCCAGCGTTTCATCCACCAGATACGGTCCTTCCCAGGTTTTGGCTTCATCCCGGCTTACACGCAAACCCGTGTATCCGCTTTTAACCGGCCCTTCTTTAAAAGCCCTCGTAGACAGTAATATCTCTCCTGTTTTTAGTCTTGTAAACGACGGAGAATGTCCCCGAAAACCAATATCCTGCACTTCCGACCAGGTTTTGCCCAGATCTTTGCTGGTGGCATAATGCATGTGAACCTCCTTTTGTGCACGTAAGGCTGCATAAAGCGTACCGTCCTTTAATAAGACGACATCCGTTTCGGCTGCCAGCGGCAGATTGGCCTTTTCCCCGATGGGAATAACCGGCCCCCAGGTTTTACCCTTGTCCACGGACCGTACCACACCTCCCCAGGCGATCAGTCCGCCCTTACCTTCCTGGTGGTAAACCGGTAAAATTGTACTTCCATCCGGCATTTCACGCAGTTGAGCCGAGCATAGCCAGTCGATGTCGCCTGTCTCAAGAACCATCGCTTTTTTCTCCCAGGTCCTGCCGTTGTCCTTAGACCGGATCAACTGTGGGCTTCCCAATGGCTTGTAAGCTGTGGCACCGAAAGATGCGTATTGAAGGGAAAAGAAACTGCATACCAGTGACCCATCACGCAGCTGGGCAATATGCGGATCCCGGTTATCATCAACATCGTCGTAAATCGTTACAGGTTTGCTCCAGGTGCGGCCTTCATCTTTCGATCTTACCAGGCAAATCCTTCCTGCATTCGGATATTTTTCGCTTTGCTTGGTTACGTGCTCGTCACCCGCATAAAAAACGGCAACGATGTCACCGTTTTTCAAGCGGCAGGCGTCAGGGAATGCCTGATATTCGCCGGCATCTCCGCCTTTGGATATGAGCATAGGCCGCAGCGTGTCGGAGGCTGCCAAAACATTAGACGCGCGCGACGAGGCATCGAAACCCGCGATGAAGAGGGCAAAAAGTACAAAACCTTTAAATTTAAACATTGACATAATTTATATGGGTTTAGGGACTCTATTGGGTTTGGAGGATTACTGCAATTCCTTTTCGGGAATCTTTGCCAGATAAACAGCCGATTTTCCTTCGTGGCTGGAATAGTAAGCAACCCATAATTTTTTCTGATCCATCAACATTCCGGGGTAACTATTATCGCCGCCGCTAGGAAGTTTTATCGTTTTCAGCACTTTTCCATTCAGGTCGGTGAGATGTAAGGCCGTTGAAGTACCTTTCCGTTCGTGAAACCTTGAACCCATGATTAATCTGTTCTTACCCAGAAACAGAAAATTAGGACCTCCCAATCTAAAACTCAACTTTTTGCTGTTCCACTTCTGATATGGAAATTCACTGACAGCCAGCACGCCCATCTGATCATTGGTTTCCCTTCTGACCATCACATACATCTTGTCGTTTTTATCAAACCGGATGGTAGATTCATTGGGACTTCCGTCGACATCCAGTTGAGATACTTTCTTGTAATGCCTGCCATCTTTTGTACTTAACAGCTGGGCATACATGGTTCTGACGGTTTTCCCCTTATCCATTTTATAGTCAACCGAGTACATAATCCCGTACCCGATTCCCTTATGCCAGGTTACCCGCCAGATCCAGTCAAGAGATGGTGTAATTTCCTGGCTAAAGTTGGTTTTTTCAGGTTTTGAAAAATTTGTCCCCGATTTATCCGAAAAAGAAACATAGGGAGCAAGCGTGAGATACCTGCCCTCATTAAAAATGCCCGCGGCAACAATTGCCATTAATTTCCCATCCGGTGTTATCGATAAGCGCGCTTCCCTGACGTCATCAGCTTCCATTTCAAACAAAGCGATCTCCTGCCATTCATGCCCATTTCGGGATCGGATCACTCTCACTTTGCCCTTGTTTCCGTTCCCAACGTGATTGACAGCCTCCCTGAAAGTACAGTAAAAATAATCTTTGAACTTGATCAGATCGGGAAATGCATTGTGTTTTTCCCGATCCCAAATTTTGGTCACTTCAAGGGAATCCAAAGCAGTCGCAGCCTTTGTCTGCGTAAAGCAGGATCCGCCAAGCAGCAGTGCTAGCAGCAAGGGTTTAACTTTCATCATAACTTATCGATATAAAAAATAATGATTAAAATGACCAGCGCATTATGAGCCGGAAACCGCCTCTTTTACCCGCATTTCCTTTTGCAGCATGGCCTGATAAGCCGCCTTAGCCTCTACATCTTCTTTTGCCGATTCCCCAAAATAGATAAACCCAAGTGCTTTCCGGCTGCGATCATTCGTCTGGTTGCCATCGGCACGGTGAATGGTGAGGGAATCATGAATGAGCAAATCGCCCGGTTTGGCCGGAAAAGCAATTTCATTTTCCAGATCATCAGGCAGGCCGTAATCAACAATCCCCTGAGAAAACCCCAAAGTCTGCGTCCGGCCATGTGTCCGCATTCCCTTCCGGTGGGATCCTTTTACATAACGAACACATCCGTTGGCCTCATCCACATTTTCAAGTGCCATCCACATCGTGACGGCTTTTGCCGGTTTGAGCATGAAATAATATCCATCCTGATGCGGTGGTGTGGGCTTTCCGATTTTTGGCGGTTTGTTAAAATATTCCAGGATGCGGGGAATAACTTTATCCCCCAGCAGTTCCTCCGCTATCCGGCTGAATTTGCTGTCTGCCAGCAGCGGGTGAAAATCGGGTTCATACGCCGAGACATGCATGATTTGCTTTAAAGTAGACGGATCACTTTTATCTTCGTAAAACACATCCGTGGCGGGTATTCCCGGCACTTTATTTTCAATAAAAAATTCCAGTTTTTGATTTAAATGATCAATTTCTGAGCCGGACAAAAAACCTGGCAAAAAAACGTAACCATCTGCATCAAATTTCTTTTTTATTAATTCAATATCCATTGTTTCCAAAATTTTCAGATTGACAGACCATATACCAACTAACTTTGCGGGGCCTTAGCGCGGGCTCCAAGCACTTCACATGTGATAGCAGTCTACTTCCTTTGTTCGCCACCAATACATGTGGAATTTTCCCTGACAAGTAAATCCAACTCACTTGTAACCCGGGTTTTGTTTCACTTTCGGTTCGAGACTAAGAATCGTATTGGCTATGGGAAAAAGTAACAGATTGTCCTGCCCTTTTTTACTTTTAAGATTAGGAACCAGATCAAACGCTTTATTGAACCGCACCAGATCCCACCATCTTTTTCCTTCGTAAACCAATTCAAACAGCCGCTCTTTTAATATCGCTTCATCGTTGGCTTCCTTCGTACCATTTACAAATATGTGTTTGTCATAACTTGTTTTGTAGGCTCTTTGACGCACTTTGTTGATATCCTCCGATGGATCCTGGCCAAGCGCATTTTTTAGCTCGGCTTTCATTAAAAGTATGTCGGCATACCTGTAAAGAACAATATCACTGAGGAATAACCTGCTCCCTCCGGTCAAAAGGCCCCTTCCCTTCATGGCCAGCGTGGTATAGAAAGTCGCCTTACCCGCCTGATCATAGGTGAAAATTTCATGAAATGATCCTTTCTTTCTCGTGTCGTCTTCTGTAAACTGGTTACGCACCAGCCCGGTTAACACAAGCAGTCCCTGGCCTCCGCCAACCGGCTGTATCAATGCCTTGGTCGCCGCATCAGTATTGGCAGGAATGGCGCTATCGATGATCCAATGCAGCCAGAATTGATTGTTGGCCGCCCCGTCAAGATCCTGGTAACGGATGGTCATAATCGTTTCTTTGTTTCCTTTGTTCACGTATTCAAAAAGGTCCGAAAAATTAGGCAATAATGACACATCCGCCTTTTCAACTTCACTGATCGCATTCAGTGCGGTGGTAAAATCGGCCTGACCTCCATTTAGCTTTTTTCCTGTCCATAGAAATACGTCCGCTTTCAATGCATTGGCAGCTGCTTTGGACCACTTAAATCTTCCTGATGGCAAATTGTTATCCGGGAAAAGTGTAATGGCCTTTTCCAGATCGTCTTTAATCAATCTGAAGACTTCTGCCTGCGGTACTCTTTCCTTGATGGTGACCTCGGCACTGGAACTTTCCGTAGGCTCGGTGCGGATAATAAGATCTCCCCAGGTTCTGGTCATCACGAAATAGGTGTAGGCACGCATTGCATAGGCCTGTGCCAAAATACTGTTTTTAGCGGCATCGGTTTTGAATTGTACTGCCGGGGCATATTTTAAAATCAGGTTTGCAGCATTGACAACCGTATAGAAGCCGCTCCAGTCGGGATGGTTTGGCTGATCGCCGCTGATCTCGTTCAAAAAAAGGTCGTTTCTTCCACTGCCGTAAACACCTCCCTCGAAAACCTCGCTTCGCTGCTCACCAAGGGTATAAATGGCACCTGACACGTTTCTCAGGTTTACATACATGCCGTTCAGCGCGCCTTCGGCGTCATTTTGGGTTTTCCAGAACGAGGTGGTTGTAATCACACTGGTTGGTGATACATCCAATACATCACAGGAAAATGTGCCAAAACAAACGGTTAATACAAATGAGATTATTTTAATTTTTTTCATGATTTCGATTTGTCAAAATGAGATATTGGCTCCGAAAATTATATTTTTAGGCATAGCGTACCGTCCGTCATCCACGCCCCCTTCTTCCGGGTTCAATCCAAGATATTTGGTGAAATAATGAATGTTGTTTGCGGTTACATTAAAGCGCAGGTTTGCAATTTTTAGTTTGCGCAATATTTTAGATGGTACATTGTAGCTCAATGTAACTTCCCTGATGGCCAGAAAATCACCCGGCTCATTGTAAAGAGAGGTTCCCGAATTGGTCACCCCATCGAACAAATTACGCTGCACCCTTTCGCCGCCCCAGTAAGAACGGGGCATGTCGGTAACATCGCCCTGCTTTTTCCAGGAGCGGTCTACCATTCTTTGGGTAAGGTTTCCATCCGAATACATATTGCCATCCAGGAACATTCTTCCCCAGTTAAAAATGGTATGTCCCGTGGTGTAATCCATTCTGACATACAAATTAAAATTTTTGAAACTCAGCGTATTCGAGAAGCCTCCCGTCCATAGCGGATAGGCATTCCCCATGTATCGTTTATCACGGGAATCGATGATCCCATTTTTGTCGGCATCATAAAATTCCACGTCACCACCGTACTGGGTTTTATCCGCGCCGACAATGTAAGAAGCGACGGGTCCCTTCCGCGCATCCTCATCCGTAGCGTATATCCTTACCTGCTGGCGATCATACATTTCCCCGAGACGACCGCCTTCCTGAAGTCCTCCCTTCCAGGCGTAATCCTGCTTTGCATCATCCCAGACCAGCACCCCGCCAACCCGGTTGTTTTCAGTTCCGTTGTAGGGCAGTTTCAGGATTTTATTTTTGGTTCTGGAAGCATTAAAGGATAAATTCCATTGCAACGGAGCATTCACAGGAAGCATCCTTGCCCCCAGCTCAATTTCAAATCCTCTGTTTTCAAGTGTGCCCAAATTTGTCAGTACACTGCCAAAACCTGTGGACTGAGGCAATGGAAGGTTCGTCAATAAGTTGCTGGTTGTCCTTTTGTAATAATCCAGAATCATGGTGACACGATTATCCAAAAAGCCGAAGTCCGCACCAATATCGAAAGTTTTAGACTGTTCCCATTTCAGGTCCTTGTTGGGTATCACCGTATTTTGGATGGCTGCCGCGCCTCCATATTTAGCCCCAACGCCATAGGCTCCCTGCGCGGTAAAATCTCCAAGCCCGCTGATGTTACCGTTCACTCCATAACTTCCTCTTAATTTCAGCTGCGACACGGTTCTTGACATGCCGCTCCAAAAATCTTCTTTATGAATATTCCAGCCAAGGGAAACACCCGGAAAAAAGCCCCATTTATACGCATCACCCAAATTGGAGGCTCCGTCATACCGCATGTTTACGGTCAGCAGATATTTTAACCGGTAATTGTAATTGGCACTTGCAAAGTAACCTAAAATGACCTGCTTGCTAATGGAACTATTCACAGCCGTAGCTTCTCCTGATGCATTTAAGGTTGGGATCAAATCAGTAGATGCCCCCCTGCCGCTTGCACTCAGACTGGAATTTGTTCTGGCAAAATATGAAATACCCGCTTTTGCATCAAAACTGTGGTCTTTCAGTAAAATTCTGGTATATGAAAAAACACCGTCAGCCTGAGTCTGCCTCCATCTGGAATTGTTGGCCGTAGCAACCCGCGAATCGACAAACGCAAGCGGGCCATTCCAATATCCAGGCTGGAATGTATAGGAATCTCCGGTTACGTTATACAAAGACACCTGCGGATCAAATGACAGCCCGGGAAGAATGTCCCAGTGAGAGCCAAGGGTCAAAGTGAGTTTTTCATTTGAATTATCGTTCACTCTTGAATTCATATGATACTCTGGATTTCCGATGCCGTTGTTGGTACCCGGCGCCAATGTCCCATCTTCAAATTTATATTTAGCGGTGGGTGCCAGGCCCACATTGCGGTAAAAGGTCACGGCCGTAGATCCGTAAGGCGTGTTGGATACGGATTTAGAAAACATGACTCTCGAAAAAAAACTCAGGTTGTCTCTGACCTTAATATCTCCATTGATATTAAAACTCAAACGGCTGTACTTGGTCGTAATCACGGTTCCATCCGCAGTCATGTAACCCACCCCTGCATTGAAAGTCGCCTTTTCGGTACCGCCCGATACGGATAAATTATGATTATGGGAAATACCTGTCCGGTACATCAGCGCCTGAAAATCCGTATCCTGAAAAATTAATGTTTTACTAGGGTCAGCCGGATCGGGCATGCTCTGCCATCCTTCTTTCAGTTTATGTTCGTTCGCGCCGGTAAGATATTGCGTGGTAAATGCCGTGTTGTTCGTAAGGTCATTCCCCGTACCGTATCCCATGGGCAGCGTTAATCTGGAAGTATAATCTCCAAATTTTGCCGCTCCAAAAACACCTAACCTATTTATGGTCAGATAATCCCTTGCATTCGCCATTTCAAAGAGTTTCCCTGGCTTTGAAGTGGTTAAATCGTAGGAATAAGAAATTCGGGTCTGTCCTGCTTTTCCATTTTTAGTGGTGATGATGACCACACCATTCGAACCTCTTGCACCATATATGGAGGTAGAGGCAGCATCCTTTAATACCTGCATTGATTCAATATCATCTGAATTAATGTCATTCATATCCGTTCGGATCACACCGTCAATAATATACAATGGGCTTGCTCCGTTCGGATTATTGATTGATGTTCCGCCTCTGACAATAACCCTTGGGGCCGAACCAGGCTGCCCGGATGTGCTTTGGACCCGCACCCCGGATATGGTTCCCTGAAGCGCTGAGGCCGCATTGGCGTAAGGTACATTTTCCAGAACCTTGTTATCGAGCTTGGATATGGATGTTGTCAGCGTTTCCCTGGACTGGGTTCCATAACCCACCACAAGTACCTCTTTTAACACCGCAATGTCTGCTTTGAGCGTAACATTTATCACCGACCTGTTTCCAACCGGAACATCCTGGCTTTGGTATCCGATAAATGAGAAGATCAGCGATCCACCTGAAGGAATAGTTATAGAATAATGTCCGTTTGCATCCGTATTGCCACCGGTTGTGGTTCCTTTTACCTGAATATTCACACCAGGCAGCGCATCGTTTTGTTCGTCAACGACTTTGCCGGAAACGATAGACGTCGTTTGTGAGAATGTAGCATATCCACACAAGCACATTAACACGACAGGTAACAAACAATGCTTCCAGCAAAAAAGATTAAGTAATATTTTATCTTGCATAACAATAAGCTTAGAAGGTTTTGCACATTTTAACTTTTACAAAACTAAGTTCTGCGCTACTGTCGTTCCTCTACTTTTGTTTGCTTTTGTAATACTATTTTTCAGGGGCTATACTGTATTGAAATGTGTGCGCGAAAGGGGAAGAAAATCACTGCCCGATAGCAAAAAAGGCGTCAAGTGGTTCAAAGATCATGATAGGATTCTTAACTTTTAACCGAATACATTTTCGGTTATTGGGCGCGCCAATACCTTAAAAAGCATGGCCGTCAGGAAGACAACCATGCTTTTTAAGGTTTGTTAGGCTGATTTGAAGTACAAAATTTTTCCCTACTTCCCGGCCAGATCGCCGATATATTTCAGAGCCTGGCGCACGTCAGGCATGTTATGCTCCCAGTTTGCTTCCCGTTCGATATAGGCCATACCGGTAAAGTTTTGTCTTTTCAGCTCTTCAATTACTGCTGGATATTTGATCACCCCGGTGCCTACGACCACGTCGTTCGCTTTAAGGTTGTCAAACGTATCCAGGTCTTTTACGTGTACACTGATGACATGCCCCTTTAACGTCTGGAGACATTTAACCGGATCGAGGCCACTTCTTGCCCAATGACCCAAATCGGCACAGGCGCCAAAATTCGGATGGCCTTTAATCGCAGCAAGTACAGAGTCCGGATGCCAGTAAACGCTGGAACCTTTGGCATGTTCATGGATGGCGATCTTTATTTTATAGATTCCCGCAAGGCTATCCAGCAGATCCCAATCCTTCTTATCCGGTTCGCAGACCAGGAATTCAATCCCGATCTTTTTAGAGAATTCAAAGAACGCTTTCCATTCCGCAGCATTTTTAGCTCCGCCCGCATAAAGTGAGCGCATTTCGATACCCTTTTTATCCATAAGGGCTTTCATTTTAACGATTTCATTATCTGAAAGGCCCGGTATGGAATGGCCGTTAAAGTCGTCCCCCAACTTATGAAAGAAAAAACCCTCCACATATTTCGCACCAGCGCTATCGGCCTTTTCCAGTGTTTCCGGAAATGCAAAGCGGTTGAATGAATACAGTGCGACGCCGGTCTTCCATTTCAAGGGTTTTAGTGGCCCCTGATTTTTGGTAAAACTGACCCAGCAGGCACCCGCAACCAACAAAAGGAGGATCGGCACAAAACGGGTTGTTATTTTCTTGATCATACGAAGAAAGTCCTTTTAAGATAATGACAGATGATTAATAAAGTAAATACTATTTGGGATCTACCGTCCGGTAGGCGGCAAGCGCAGCAAGTTCTCCCGCTTTTCCAGGCTTGCTGACCCCGTGTTCCATGCCCATAAATCCCCGATACCCTTTGTTGTGAACATGTTGCAATACGTTCACAAAATTGATTTCTCCCGAAGTCGGTTCGTTGCGCCCGGGAGTATCCCCTATCTGCATGTAGGCGATCTCATCCCATGCGTAATCAAGGGTTGGCATAATATTACCTTCCTGTATCTGGACATGATAAAAATCAAACAGAAGTTTCAGGCTCGGGCTGCCCACGGCCTTCGCCATGGCATAGGCCTGCGGGATGGAATGCAGGAACATGCCCGGGTGATTGATCTTATGGTTCATGGTTTCCATCACCATCACAATGCCGTGGGGTTCATAGATAGCAGCCACCCTTTTGAGGAGCTCGATCGCATTAGCCATCTGAAAATCCCAGGGAAGCTTGGGATCAGCCATGCCCAGTACATTGTGAATGAATTTGGTATTCATCCTTTTTGCAATTTCAACGGAGGCTTTTACCTCTTTCAGTACATTTTCCCTGATGTTCCCGTCCCGGCTTGCAAAGGTAGGTTCCTTGAAATTCATCGTACCTACAAATTGCCCGAACTCCATCCCCAGTTGCTGCACCGTTTGGCTGATCCGCTCCTGCTCATCCACAGGCCTGCGGGCGAGAAAGGTACTTTCCCAGGCCCTGAACCCCTGATCATATCCCCATCTGATTTGTTCGACGACATCCTTTCCAACCACCTCCTTAAAGATCCCGAACTCCGGAGAGAACTTCATCGTAAAGGGTTTTTCTTTTTTCGGTAAAACAGCAGACATTACCGGGACTGTGGTTCCGGATAACATGGCTGCACCAGCCAACAGGCTGTTTTTTATAAAGGTACCCCGGTTCATCATGGCGTCTGGTTTAGTTACTTTTACTGTTTTTCAAAAACACGATCAGGTCAGCCATCTTCTGGTGATCGATCTGACTTGCCAGCACGGGCATCACCGACATATTCAAAACCTTCACCGATTTAACATCCTGACGGTTGATGGTCTTGTCGATCCCGGGAGCAGTCCGCAGATTGATCGCCGCCGAAGTTTCGTTCATGATCATGCCCTGTACCGGTTCTCCATCCCTGAGTTCTACTTCCCACAAATCGAAACCTGGTGCTACCGATAGGTTTGGGTCGAGAATATTGGCCATAAGATCCCTGGAACCCCAGTTGTGTACGGTGCCCAGGTCGGGACCATACGAAACCCCGATTTCCCCGCGTACCTGATGGCAAAGTGCACAGTTCTGCATGTATACCAGCTTCCCCCTTGTCAGATCACCTGGCAGCATAAGGGCTTTTTGATAGTCTTTATTGACTTTTTCCTGGTCATTTCTTGTCAGCAGTTTGCGCGCTTTTTCTCTTAATTTTTCATCAGAATGACTCATCAGCTGCACGCTTCTGGGCCAGCCTATGCTTGCCGGTTTTACTTTATCGGACTCAATAGCATCCAGCAGCAGCGTCACTCTTTCCGGCGTTGTCAGGAACGCGTTCAATGCCGCATCCCTAATTTCGGGTGTCAGAGTTTCCCACTGTTTCAGGATATAATTTGCGGCCGTCTGATCCGGTATCAGGCTGAGTACCTTTAGAGAAGCCAGCTGCACTGCGGGTTGCTCCTGGGGAATAATCAGCTTTTCCAGCGTTGCCGCGTAGGGAGCCGGATCGCCAAGGACAAGAAAATCAATAGCCTCCGACCTTTTTTCGTCGGATAGCTTCCTATCTTTGGCAATCATTATTGCTTTTTCAATCGTCGCTTTTAATTGTATTTTGTCTTCCACACCGATCACTTTCAGAATTTGAAGCGAGGCCTTTCTTACACCCTGAGTTGGGTTTTCAAAAGCACTGCTGATCAGCATTTTTTGTTCATTAGCCAAAAGCGTGAAATCAATTTTCTTCCTTTTAAGTCCATCCGTAAGACCATTCAGCACAGGGGTTTGCCAGGCTGCCTGCTTTTCAGGAACCGAGCGCGTTGCTTTCTGAATCAGCACTTTGATGGGTTCCGGATCGCTTCCTGCACCGACCATCGTGGTCAGTCGCTGAACCAGCGATGCATAGGCTGGATTCTCCGTTTTGTAGTTATCCAGCATCGTTTTCAAAAGAGGGGCTGTTTGGGAAGCATTTGCAGACAATGCCGCAATCTGAACCCAATCGTCGTCCAGATCTTTAAATAACAATTTCTGTCTGATCGCGCCCACCTGAGGGGTATCCATGTATCCGAGGGTACATAAAAGCTGATACCTGACCTTAGGATCCGGATCATTCTGAAGGGCTATCAGATTGTTAGTAAGTTCCGGAAAATCCCCGCGGTGCAATTCTGCAAGTCTGATCCCGTTTTCCCTTATGCCGGGAACAGCATCCTTCAGTGCAGTAGCAATAAGGCTGGATTTTAGTGATTTCATACCTTCCAGCGTCCAGAGCGCGTGGAGCCGGGCCATTGCTGAGCTGGTGTTGGTTGTTTGTTTTTCCAATGCGGGAATTACGCCTGCATCATTTCGGTCAACAAGCAGTCGCTGTGCATTTTTCCGCCACCAGATATTGGGATCTGCCAGGTATTGCACAAGTTGTTCGCTGGTCGCATCGCCCAATTTAAGCCCTTTTGTCCATTGCGGCCCCTTGGCTGCCGTTGGTGTGATTCTGTAAATTCTCCCCATATCAAATCCGTTATACAGTCCACCGGCTTTTACCGCCTCCTCAGACATCCACTCCGGATGTTCGATGGTCTGACGGTAATAGTCCAGCACATACAGCGCTCCGTCGGGTCCCACGTACATATTAACCGGGCGTGACCAGGAATCCGTGGAAGCCAGAAACTCCTTGTCTTTATGTTGACGGACGGCTGTAAAACTGGCCCCTTTTCCCCGGATAATATCGGCATGAACAAGGTTACTTACCGACTCGGCCACAAAGGTGATGCTGTCGTAGGGAGCAGGAAATGCGCCGCCCAGGTAGGCTGTAATACCACTGGATGAAGTGGTTACACCCACTGGCGTAAACAGCTGACGGTCCGGATTTTTGGTGATCTGAAAAACCTCCGTGGCCTTGCCATGATCGGAAATAGCCTCAGTGGCGTCAGAAATGAGCAGGTCAGGATTGCGTTTCAGGTAGGCTGCACTGATCACTTCTTCATAAATATGGTTCTGGTTGTGGGTAAGAAAATGGCGTCCCCATTGGTCAAACGTATGTCCGAACTGTGATCTGCCAGAGCCCATTTCAAGTTCATGGCTATCCGGACGGAACCGCACGTTGTGGCCCTCGGCATTTTTGGGAAGGCGGGGCGAATCCGGCTGATCCGGAAAGTGTATCTCGGATCCCAGGTCGCCAAACTCGGTGCCATATTTCCGGGTTCCGATATGCCCCAGATGCGACAGGTGCACCCAGTTATCCAGTCCGTACTCCGGATTGTTAACATTCACATGCGGATTGGACAAGGAGAAGCCTGTCAGCAGCGTATCCCGCACATCCGCTTTTCCGTCCCCATCCGTATCCTCAAGGTAGAGCACATTGGGAGCATCGGTGATCATAATTCCCTTTTTCCAACGCAGAATCCCATTGGGCAAAATCAGGTCTTCGGCAAAGATGGTACTTTTATCCATCTTACCATCACCGTCGGAATCCGACAGTAATTTTATTCTTCCGGTGCCGCTTTTGTCAAGCGGATAACCCGGCATTTCAACCACATACAGCCTTCCGTATTCATCTATTTCCATATCCACCGGACTGGTTACTTCGGGTTCACTGGCTAGCAGCTCGATCTTAAAACCCGGCTCAACTTCGAAGGTGGCCAGTGCTTTGTCTGCCGGTGTTGAACCTTCCCTGGACCCGGTTTCCTGTTTTTTTGCACAACTGCAAACACTGCAAAACAGGATCACTATCCAAATGACGGGGGACACGGAAATTGAATGGTATTTATTTGCTTTTTTCATAAATCAAAGTCATTCTAAAATGGCAATCCAAAAGGACAGACCAAAAGGTACCCCTTCGGATGCTTTATCACCCTTGTATAAATGTTGAAAATTTGCACTTCAAAGCGACTACGGCCAGAGGCTATTGATCATTTCTACCGTCCTGTCAACCAGGACCTGTCCTCCCTCAGCACCCACGACATTGCTTTGACAAATGGCACTATAACCTCCCCCACTCACCGCCTTGGCAGATGGCAGATAGGTACCGGGGCCCGCGAGCTGGATAACAAAGGTTTGCACCGCTTTACTTCTGGCCTGCATACGGATACCATAGTCCGTAAAAAGCTCAAACTGATTGGTACAAATGGCAGCATCGCCGATACGCAGGACGTGTATCTCCGTTTCATAAACCGGGTTCTTGACGCCCTGCTGCGCTTTAAAACGTCTAAGGACGTCTCCAAACCAGGTCATTTTTGCATACAGGGCTCCTGCTTTCTTAGGATCCAGTGCTATCTGTGCGGCACAATCCTCCTCGACTTTTTTAGATTCAAGATATTCGGCTGCGGTAATGATACGCTGGGGCAATTTCAGCTTTTCGGTTTTGTGGGAAAAAGCTACGTCCGAATGCTTGTCGTCTTTTACGATCTCGTACGTTTCTTCGGCCGCTCTGGTGATCCTGGCTACGATGTCGTCCATGCGGGTCTTACTGGAGAGCTTTTGCATACGAGCCTCGCCAGCCTTCCGATACATGCTGTGCGGCGACTGGTCTCCGGCGGCACCGATCCATCCCAGAATACTCACATCGGCGCCAAAACGCTTGTTGAGCGCCTGACGAACCGGATGCCAGTAGTCGGCATTAACAAATTCTCTGTGCTCAAATTCCTGCGCCGGGCAGGCCACATCGATGCTCATGGCGATCAGCTTTGCCTTTGCATCCCAAAAAAACAGCGAGTTGACGTCATGATCTTCATATCCTTCCAAATTCTGAAAATCTGATTTGTCCGTTTTTCCATACATGACGGTTGTTCCGTCTTTATAAACCGCACGGCGATTGTAACCCACTGCGGCGCGGTTCAGTCCCCAGGTAACACTGCCTTTCGCCCGGCTTTTCCACGCTTTTTCGATGGCTGCGGCCACCCTCTGGCTAAACAGGTCCCGGTAATCCTTCACCTTTACGACGCCCTCTTTGGGGATGGGGTAAACAAATGCTTTATCGGGATCATCATCCAATACCGGCGCGGTATGGGTATGCGTAGCGCTGAGGATAATCTTATTGACATTGAACCCCGGAATAAGCCTCAACACTTCGGCCCTCACTTCTTCCTGCAAACTGGCAGAGATCAGGATCAGATCACAGGAAACAAAGACTGCGGTGTCCAGCGACCTGTTTCCTTCTTTGGATTCGATCGCAATAATACCCGCGTACAGCGGCGTTTCTGCCGATTTTGCTATTCTCAAATCAAACTGTCCCATGAGCGCCACCGGTAGTTTGGGGCTGATATCCGCCGTGGATGTACCGACGTGAATTTCGGTCGCTCTGACCGTCAGAAAACCTGAAAGTAAGGAAAGTAACAATCCGGTGATAAAAACGGAGCGGCTGAACGGTCGCGTGACTGCGCAGGATAAATTAGGCTGATGCATGTTATTAGGCTTAGGGTAGATAATATTTTTGTTGTTTAGGATTGATGCCTGCCGTAAAACATGGTCGGCAGGCAATTATTTTACCTCATTAAACAGTTTCAGTATTTCAGACACGATTTTCCGGGAGGCGTTTTTCTCAACCCGGTTTGTTCCGAGCCAGGTTTCATATCCGCCGAGCAAATGCTGTTCGGGAGTCGGCAGGTATCCGTAGTAACCGTTGGCCAGGCCGATGCTGAATATGGGTTTAAAAGGACTTTTTGCTTTGATCTCCAACCCTATTTCCGTGAACACTTCGAAGGGTATGGCCGCGACACCCAGATCCCCAATCCTGAAAACCTGCATGATCGCGCTGATCTGATCCGGCCAAAGTTCCTGCAATTTGATGATTCGGTCGGCATAGGTTTTATCCAGCGGGTGATCGCCTTTTTCACTATCGGGGCGTGCCTGTATCTTTTTTGCACGGGCCAGCATTTCGGGTGTCGGTTTCCGTACATCAAGTTTAAGCTCCGATTGGGCCGCCTTAAGTGATACCCAGTTCTGGTATTTTACAGTCCGATAACCTTTAAGGACTTCATTGGCTACGTCGTTGGCTACAATTTTCATCTTTGCATAAGGCGGATGATTCTCGGCAGGTCCGCGAAAATTGATGTTATTGACATCACCGGATGTACCGTTGGTCATCATGGCTACAAATGGCGGGTCCTGACGATTGGCCTTCAATAATTCCTGGATCCTGTCGGCAAACACAGCGAAGTAGTCCGCAGAGATATCGTTTTTAGGAACACCTCCGACATAATGCAACGAGTAATTTGCCAACAGGGCAAGCGGCCGGCCCGCCTGTGTCTGGACGGAAAGGAAAGATATCTCAGGGTCGGTCGGTCCAGCGGGTTCTTTTTTATTGGTATTGCCCACGCCGGGGTTGAACTGTACTTCATCCAACGCACCAAACGGATTCATGACTTTTTCCTTCATTTTCCAGCGGCGGTTGAAGACATGCTGGGGCATACTGCCTGCGCCCCATCCGATCTTTGCCGGTTCCAGGTTATGGATGGCGATGCGGACACCATCAGCCATGCGCCGTGCCATAAATTGCTGATAAGCGTCCAGCGGTTTTTCGACACCCGGCCTGCGCTCCTCATAATCTCCGTATGCACTGACGCCCGAATGGGTATGATTTGATGACATCATGATATGTTCGGCAGGAATCTTTGTTTCCTGCGTGATAAAGCTTTTGGCCTGATCAAACACCTGACGGCTGATCCCTACGTTGTCCGAAATCACAAACACGAGCATCGTTTTACCGTCGTCGAGTACAAGCGTACGGGTATGCAGTTCGTCGTGGACATGCAGAGCCGGTGGCGGTGTGCCAAAGTTCCCCACAATCCCAGCTCCCAACGACGGCGTTATATTGGTGGTAGAAGCTCCGGCGCGAAATACCTTTTCCTGGGCAAAAACACTGCGGGTCAAGGTAAAGAAAACCAGCAAACCGGCCAGCAAACGCAGGTATAGCGTGGCATATGTAATCGAAGCGCGTTGTGTCATGAAATTCATTCAGGTTTAATATTAACAATCACAGTGTAATCCGGCAATGTCATTCAGGCCATAGGCTATTGATCAGCTCAACCGTCCTGTCTACCAATATCTGTCCCCCCTGCGGCCCAATGAGTGAGCTATGGATCACTGCACTATATGCCCCGCCTTTCACCGCTTTTTCGGTGGGCAGGTAGGCGCCCCAGGCAGGACTGCCCGCAAGCTGAATCACAAACGTCTGCAGTGCTTTGCTGCGGGATTGTATTCTGATACCATAATCCGAAAACAGCTCAAACTCGTTGGTGCAGATCGCCACATCACCGAGCCTGATCACATGCAACTCCATATGATACAAAGCATTACGGTTATTTTTTTGCCGTTCATGCCGTTCAAGCGTCGCTTCCTGCCATTTCATCATCCGGTATAGCCTGTCTGCCGCTTTTGGATCGGTGGCTATCTGTTTTTGTGCATTTGTAACGAAAACCGTGGCCTCGTTATAATCCCTGTCGGTGACGAGTCTTTCCGGCAGCGGCAGCATTTCAGTTTTGTGCTGCATCACCAGGGTTGTGTGTTTGTCGTTTTTCACCACTTCATAAGCCTCTTCCACAGCCAGTATAATCCGGCGGGCGATTTCTTCAGTCCTGCTTAGTTTTCTTAGTTCGCGCATGCGGTCGTCGGCGGCCTGTCGGTACCGGATGTGTGGCGTGAGGTCGCCCGCCGCTCCAAGCCAGGGAACAACGCATACGTCCGTACCGAAACGTTTGCGGATACCTTCGCGTACGGGATGCCAAAAGTCTGCATTGACGGCATAATTCCCTTCCACTTCCTGCGCCGGACTTGCAACACCTATGACCGTCGCAATCAATTTCCCCTGTATATCCCAGAAAAACAACGTGTTGATATCATGATCCTCGGAGCCTTCCAGATTTTGGAACTCGGGAAGATTGGTTCTGCTGCTCATACCGGAAGTACCATCGGAATAGGAAATGCGTCGGTTGTAACCCGCAACGGCATAGCTGAACCCCCAGGCAACACTACCCTCGGCGCGCTGTTTCCAGGCTTCAGATATGGCCGCTGCCACTTTGCCAACAAAGAAAAGCCGATAGTCTTTTACCTGCGTTACCCCCTGCCCGGGAATGGCATATTCTCCGTTTTCGGTAACGACGGGAGCCGTGTGGGTATGGGTTGCATTGACAATAATCTTGTTAACATCCAGTCCCGGAATATTTTTTGTCACCTCCTGTCTCAACTGGCTGATCAGGTCAATCGGGATGTACAGCAGATCACAGGAAACCATGATGGCCAGATCTGCCGGTTGATTGCTTTTCCTCGTTTCAAGAACAAGCACGCTGGCACGAATCGGAGTTTCGGCCTGTTTAGCGATACGAAGATTAAACTGTCCGGATACAGCTATTGGAAGCTTGGGGGTAATATCCGCAGTGGCACGTCCGATATAGAGAACATCCGCAGCTGATACATCCGAAAATATAATGTTGGTGAATAAAAGAACAGGTAAGTAAATACATCTTGCAAAGTATCTCATAACTAACTATTTAATTTTGAATGAGCGAATGATACAAGGAATGAACCGGCTGCGAACGGCCAGGTTTTTCAAAATTCACGGATCAAGGCCAGAGTTTGTTGATCATTTCTACGGTATTGTCCACCAGCACCTGCCCGCCTTCCGGTCCAACCTGATTGCTCTGGATGATGGCGGAATAATGCCCGTCTTTTACAGCCTGCTTCGTAGGAAGATAGGTACCCGGCCCCGCGAGCTGTAACACGATGGTTTGCAGGGCCTTGCTCCTCGATTTCATCTGGACACCAAATTCAGTAAAAAGCTCAAAAGGATTCGTACAGAGCACGACATCTCCTATCCGCATCACATGGACTTCTGCCGGATAAGTTGGTTTCGGATTTATTTTTTGATTGTCAAAGCGTTTCATCACCTCCTCATTCCAGGCAATGCGCCTGCTTAAAAGAACAGCCTGTTTTGGATCTTTTCGGTCTTCATCGCTCATTTTTTTTGCCAGGTCATATTCTTCCTTCGTGACCATACGAGCGGGTAAATGCAGCTCGGTAACGGTATGGCTTATCCTGACATCCTTGTGACGGTCACCCTTCACGGCTTCATAAGTCTGCACAACTGCCTCCGTAACCCTGCGTGCAATTTCGTGAAGATGGGCATCGGCGGCTTCCTTGGTTCCCGGGGCTGCGGTTTCATTGCTGCTACCATTGATAAGTCCGCTCATACGGAGCTCCGCTGCATTGTTATACATCACGTGGGGGCTTTGATCACCTGCCGCTCCTATCCATCCCAGTACAACCAGATCTGTTCCCAGCTTTTTTTGCAAGGCAATCCGTACCGGGTACCAGTAATCCGCATTGACGGTCGATCTTGATTCAACCACCTGCGCTGGACTGGAAACATTTACACAGGCCGCGATCAGCTTTCCGGATTCATTCCAAAAAAACAACGTATTGATACTTTGATCTTCAACACCCTCTATGCCCCGAAATTCGGGAAGACTGGTGTTCCCATACATTTTTGCGGTACCATCTGCATACACTGCCCGTCTGTTGTAAGCCACTTTTGCATAGCTCATTCCCCAGGTTGCACGCCCTGGCTTTCGCTGTGCCCACGCCTTTAAGATCGCTTCCCCTATTCTCCCGGCTGCAAATTGCTGGTAACTTTTCACCTGTGTTACCTCCTTTGGAATGGTATACCATCCGTCCCGTACCACAGCTGCGGTATGGGTGTGCGTTGCGTTGACAATAATTTTGTCAGGATCTATTCCATGGACACGGGTAGAGACAGCGTCGCGAATCATTTTCAAAAATTCTTTCGGTATCGCCACCAGATCACAGGATACAAATACACTGACATTCGTGCCGGTGTTACCCTCTCTTGAATCCAAGACGACCACATTGGCGGTCAGCGGAGTCTCTATCGTTTTGGCAACGCGAAGCTGCATCTGGCCATCCAGTGCAACGGGCATTGCTGGTGTAATATCCACCGTGGAAGCCCCCACATACAATTCGGCTGCGCCTGCATGATCAGGCAAAAGGATACTCAAAGCGATAAGCACGGAAGAAAAACAAACGGCAGTTTTGGCTATCATATACGTTGTTGGTAGAAAAGCGGTTGGATCCTCAGTATGCATGAATGAGGTCCTTATACGCTCAAGCAGTTAAAAGGTCAGAATTTACTCTTCCTTAAAGATTTAAAATAGACAATAACGTGAAGAGACCAGCGGGACCGACGCTAAAATCCAGTCCCGCTGGCCTGTATTACCAGCCCGGATTCTGGGTCAGTTTGGCATTCAAGGCGATTTCCTGGGTAGGCAACGGGAACAGGTACAGTTTATCGTTCCATTTTCTGGTGAAGCCAGGATATAAAATACGGTTGGCTTTTGTTACAGGATCTTTTGCCCCTGTATACGTTTTTACATTGTCCAGCAATTTACCCGCTTTCCAGCGCACGATATCATCCCAGCGCTTGCCTTCGGCACTAAGTTCCAGCCTGCGCTCGCGGCGAATTTCGTTGATCAGCGGCGTAACAGGAATTTCCCAGTTTGGCCACGCAGGATCCGTAAAACCAACTTCCAGTTTCAGTCCCGGCATTCCCACCCGGCCTCTCAGGAGATTAATCGATTTATCCAGTACTTCCTGTGTAGCCAGTCCCAGCTCAGCCTGCGCTTCTGCATAGTTAAGGAGCACTTCAGCGTAGCGAAATATAAAATCATCCACGATGGTTTGCAATTGTTGGCGGTCACGTTCATAGGGTGAATATCCTTTGAGGATGTAATAACTAGTCGGCGCGTAGTTATTGTCAAATTCCGGCATAGGCTTAAATTCTTTAGAGCCGTTTTCGTAAATGCGGTATACCCTGTCGGCCTGGTAAACAGACTGCTTCATGCGGGGATCCCGGTTCGTAAATTCTGTTCCGAACGTGGCGTCTCCTTTGTACAAGGGACTTATCGAAATCGGCAGGCCATCCGTGCAAAGATAGGACTCGACAAAATCTTTGGTATAACCTGTCCGCGGTTCGCCTAGCTGGCGTACATTGTTGTGCATCCGCTTATCAGGCAAAAAGCGTTGAACCATGATGCCCTCAGGATTTCCTTTCAGCTCATACTGGACAAAAAGATCGAAATAATCATCATTGGGCTTCCCTGTCGAATACAGCGAAAATTGCTTGGAATTCATGATCAATTCTGCCGCAGTTACCGCTTCCTTCAGCAGTGATTCGTGGTCACCCAGCTTATGATATTTCCGGAATGTTCCTTCATACAGGCATACATCGGCCTTGAACGCGAGGGCTGCAAATTTTGTAAGGCGGTCTGTGGCCGATTTTTCAGGCAGGTTGGCAATAGCGAAATCAAGATCTTTAAGCATATTGGCAATTACCGTTTTCCGGCTGTCCCTTGCTGCGAACAACTCTGCCGATTCGGTCGTCAGGGCGGTTTCAAGCCAAGGAACATCGCCGTAGCGCTTTACTTTGATAAAGTAAAGAAATGCTTTAAAAAACCGTATTTCCCCTTCGGCCGTCGACAGTGCTGCGCTCTTGGGCATATTGGGAATATGGTCGAGCGCATAGTTACAGCTCCTGATGCCAAGCCAATCAGCCTTGCCCCAGCCTCCGTCCGTAGCGGGTACCGTGTACTCGTTCCAGACGTAGACCTCCCGTGCACCCGGCCCCTGGTTGTCGGTGACATTGTCCTTGGTCCAGATATAATTCGGATCTTTTAAGTTTATATAAAACTGGTTGGCATACATCTCTACATCCGATGCAGTTTTCCAAAAGCTGGCATCGTTGATCTTGTCCAGTGGATACTTTTCCAGGAAACTGTCGTTACAAGCCGTCACAAGTGTGGCAAGCAACAGTATTAAAGTGAACCGGTAATTTTTCATAATTATTCAGCAATTGATTTTTTAGTATCAGAAACCCAAATTTGCACCTATAGAAAACGCCCTGTTCAGTGGATAGGCCATTGCACTGGCCTGCTCAGGATCCGATATGCGGATCATTTTGGTCGTTTCCCACATGTTGTTTCCTGAGAAATAAACCTGTATTCTTCTCGATCCTATTTTTTCGGTAATCACCGTTGGAATTGTGTAACTCACCGTTAGTTGCTTCAATCTCAGGTATGCGGCATTTTGCAGGTAGCGTGTCTGTGTGGTCGTTACATCCGATCCGCCGGTAATAAGCGGTCTTGGGAAATAAGCATCCCGGTTTTCGGGTGACCACCAGTCGGTGCCCACTTTACCCTGCACCCCCCATTCGTCGTTGTACTGACCAACAAAGTAGTTTGCGGAAATAACCATATCACGTTTGGCAACACCCTGGAAGAAAAGATCCACATCGAAACCTTTCCAGGACAGGTTGGATCTGAAACCATAGCTGAAACGGGGCGTGTTATTTCCAATGATTTTCATGTCACCATGATCGGACAGCGTCTGCTTGCCTCTCGTTATCTTGCCGTCACCATTCTGGTCAACGAAGAATAAATCGCCCGCTTCACGTTTACGGCCACTAATCTGCGTCTGATCCAGTTTCAGTGCTTCTTCGTCTGTCTGAAAAATGCCACCCGTTTCAAGTCCCCAGATTTCCCCTTCTTTACGCCCCACATATTTGTCAGAAATAATCCCCGAAGGATTGCTGAACTTGGTGATCTTCGCCGAATAATCGGACAGCAACAGCGTAATGCCATATTTCACCTTATTCACATTGTGATTCCAGCCTATGGTGAAATCAAACCCGGTGGTTTTCATGTTTGCCGCGTTTGCCTGTGGTTCGTTGACGGCCAGCAAGGCAGGCAACGTCTGAGACTTGGTGAGCATGTTTTTGGTATCCCTTCTGTACATATCAAAAGACCCGCTCAGTTTATTGCCCAAAATAGAAAAGTCAAGCCCCAGATCCTGCTGCGTTACTGTTTCCCAGGTCAGTGAAGAGCTTACCAGTCCGGGCGCATAAACCGACATCGGATTCTCTCCATTCAGCAGATAACCGCTCAACCCGGCCGTGTAATTGGCAATGTAGGGGTAATAACCGTAACGTGCCGGATCGAGGTTCTGGTTGCCGAGGCTACCATACGAAGCCCTGATTTTCAGCATATTTACGGTATTTCTCAGCGATTCAAAGAATCCTTCATTATCCATCCGCCATCCTACCGATACCGATGGAAAAAATGCGAAGCGATCTTTTTTTGGAAATTTCGAACTACCGTCATAGCGGCCGTTAAATTCGATCAGATAGCGGTCGTCATAGCTATAATTCAGGCGGGAGAAAGCGCCGCGTATGGAGTATTCCGATTCAGAGTCATAAGCATACCGTTCGCCATAGGCCAGATTCATGTAAGGCATGGAATTTACAATCAGTTTTTCTTTGGACGCGGCAAAATAACCGTAGTTGGCATTTTCCTGGTTGAAACCTACCATCATTTTCACATAATGCTTGCTTTTGAAAGTGTTCTCATAATCAGCATAAGCATTCAGGACATGGTAGCGGTTGCTATAAGCGCTGCGGGTTACCGAGCTTGGATTGGTGTAAGGGTAAAATCCGCTTTGGCCCTGGCGGTCGTACATGGGAAGCTGCTTTCTATAATCGAGTTCCTTCGTATCATTCATATTGACCGAATAGTCCAGATTAATGGTCATGTTTTTGATCGGCGTCAGCTTCACAAGTCCGGTCAGCCAGGAATCCAGGATATCCCTCGAGCGGTAACCGCCTTCCTTATGCATCTGAAGCACGTTTGGTACAGATCCGATTGACGCGTAATTACCGTCAGGCAGATAAGCAGGCCAGTTCGCCCAGGAATGTACCTGAAACATGTTTCTGTTTTCATCAAAGTTATTGGTCCGGTCGTTCGGCGGATACATTTTCTTACTCGTGTTGACCGAGATCTTGGTACCAACCTTCATCCATTTGGTGATGCTGTAGTTCAGATTGGCCATGATGTTATATCTGGTATATTTTTCGTCAAAATTTTTGGGAATTCCTTTGGCCTTGAAATAGGCAAGAGATGTATAATAATCGAATTTGTCATTACCCCCTGAAACCGATGCGTTATACTGCTGCATAGGATAGCTGTCCCGCAAAAGTAATCTTGGCCAGTCGGTATTCGCAGAAAATGCGTAAACACTGGGGGATTCGTTCGGGTGCTGAAAGGTTTCAGGCTGACTTGGGTCGTTGTAATGCGCAGTAATGGCCTTTTCATAAAACTCGTCAAACTGATAATACGGTCTTCCGTTCGCCTTGATGTTTGCTGTGTTCATGTAGGTCATCCGTTCCATTGCATCCATGGTCTCAAATTTCACTACTGGCCTGTTGGTTGAGTAGTTCATCGACACATTTACAACTGGTTTCATGGATTTCTTGCCACTTTTGGTCGTGATTAAAACAACCCCATAAGCTGCGCGTGCGCCATAAATCGCGGCCGAAGCAGCATCCTTAAGGACAGTCACCGTTTCAATATCATTGGGACTGATCAGGTTTACATCCATGGGAATATTGTTGACAAGGATCAGCGGCCCTCCGCCGTTGATGGAAGTATTTCCGCGGATGTTGAATGTCGCGCCGGTGCCCAGTGCACCGGAACTTTGCGTAATGTTCAGATTTGAAACAGTCCCCTGCAGTGCCTGGCCCAGATTGGCGACAGGTCTGCTTTCAATGACTTCTGCCCCCACGTTGGCAACTGCACCCGTAAGGTTGATCTTTTTCTGCGTACCATAACCCACGACAACGAGTTCTTCCAGCGCTCTTGTATCCGTAAGTAAAACGACATCCAGCACACTTTCAGAGCCAATCTTTATCTCCTGGCTTATGTAGCCGACAAAGGAAAAAACCAGGCTTACAGGACCGTCCGGGATATTGATCTTATAGTTTCCCTCTACATCGGTCACTACGCCGGTCGTACTTCCTTTGATCAGAATGTTTACACCGGGAAGCCCCTCACCCTTAGCGGATTCCGTGATTCTTCCGCTTACCACTTTTTCGACAACCAATGGTTTTTCAATAACGCGGTTGATTTTTGCAAGGGATAAACCGTTCCTGTAATCAACCAGCTGGGGTTCACTGATCAGCGACGTGGATTCGTCAAGAGATGCCGATTTTTTTTCGACCTTTTCCTGACTCGTCTTTTTGATGATCACATACCCGCCATTGCCAGTCCTTTTATACCGAAGCCCCAGTGGTTTAAGTAGATTTCCCAGACTTTGCTCTACATTCGGGTCCAGCACCACAGCGTCAGCAGAGATTTTGTATCCTTCAACGAGATGATCAAAATAAAGGATATCCACTTTGTAGTGCGACTTGAACTCCTGAAGAATATCCTTCAACGTCTTGAACGAAGGCTTCGTTATCACCACTGGATGATTCTGCCTATGTAAATGCGCAATGAGCTGCGAGAAGGCAGGCTCCACACTGCTGCACAGCAGCGCAACCAATACAAGTAAACGTATCGTTTTTTTCATAATTGTGGGAAAAATGATTTGAAAAATGGTTTAGAAATAATCGGTACGCGTATTAATAGGATAAGACGATTGTTTTGCCGTCTTCGGACTTCTCATAATTAAGGCCCGAGTCTTCCGTTAGTATTCCCAACAGCTCTTCTGCATTCAAAGCCGTGAACGATCCCGAGATCGTTAATTCCGCCAGACTGGTGTCCGGTATTTGCACGCGAACCCCGAAATTGTCTTCAAACAGATAACAAACTTCACGAAGACTTGTTTTTTCAAACACAAAGCGGTGTGCTTTCCAGGCCGAGAATTTCCTCGGATTTTCTGTTTTCTGAAGGTTAGCCCTTCCCTGACTATCCATGGTCACCAGATCTCCGGGTTTCATGGTCAACTGCCGAAGCGATTCCCCTTCCTGGTAGTGCAGCTGTACCTTACCCTTATTGAGGACTACTTTCGTTCCGCGCGGTCTGGCATATACGTTAAACTCCGTCCCCAGTACTTCCACCTCCAGGCTTTTGTATGTTTTTACAATGAATCGCTGATGATCGGCTGTATGGCGGATGTCAAAATCCGCTTCGCCATTTAGCAGCACCTCTCTGGTTTGGCGGCCGAAGCCAAAGCGGGGAACACTCAGGGAAGAATTGGAATTAAGCACGACCTTGCTGCCATCCGCAAGGTCAATCCGCCGGGTCTCACCGTAGCCTGTGGTGAAAGTCTCATATCGGATCCGGTCTCTGAAAACCCAGCCACCGGCCCATAGGGTTATCAGAAAAGATGCAGCTACGAGCCAGTATATCTTTTTGAAAAGGTTTGGCCGGGCTATTTCCCCTTCTTCGGAGCAATAATCAATCCCGGGCTCCCGCCCGTCGTACTCCGGGTTATTGATCCTGTTCCAGTGACGTTCCATCCCCTTCTCCACATCCGGCACATACTGCCAATTGTGCTGTTCCCATTCCTGTAACCAGAGAAAGTATTGCTCACGGTTAGCCGGTTCTGTGACCCATTCTTCAATCATCTGTTTCTGGATAGCGGTTGCCCGACCGGCAAAGTGATTGAAAATAAGCTCTTTATTTATTTCAGTATTCATATTGACGTCTTTAGGATCACAGGGATCGAACGAGCCCGTAGATCTGTCTGTTGATAATTTGTGTGCTGTTTCTACGCTATAAAAACCAGGAAAATAAAAAACCATTTTTCCCTCAGAAGATTTCTTACCTGATGAAGGGCCTGGTACATCTGTGCCTCGACCGTGCGCAGTGACAGGTCCAATTCCAGCGCTATTTCTTTGAATTTTTTCCCTTCGAAACGGTGCATGACGTAAATACGGCGCCGTTTGGGGGGAAGACTGTTTACGGCATTTTCTACGTCGTTATACAAGTCTTCGTATTGCGTGATATAGTCCGGTTGCTGATCGGTCTGAATGGGCACATATTCGGCATACTGTATGGAGGCGTTACGCTTTAGATCGGCCTTCACATAATCGAAGGCCCGGTAACGGACCGAAGTAAAAAGATAAGCACGGTAAGAGCCCTGCACCTGCACGAATATCTGCTCAGCGTGGAACTTGTAAAAAATATCCGAGACAATGTCTTCCGCCACTTCCTTGGACGAAACGTACCTGACGGCATGGCTACAGAGCGGTCGGTAATAATACCTGAAAAGCAGTTCTATTCCCTGATTGGTATCGGTTTCAAATGCCTTTCTGATCATGATTTCGTAATCCAGGTTAAAACCTGTCTTCCTGGATTCATGTGCATCTTCCTGATACAGGGAAGGAAAAAGTGCCTCCTCGTCATCATGGTTAAAATTGCCTGTTCTGTCCATATTTCGTAATTAGGCCCTTTGGTGTATCAAGGAGAATACCTGTTCGTGATCCTTTACTTATAGACGTTTCACATCTAAAAAAACACCTATTTTTTTTAGAAATTATTTTATTTCATTCAGGAAATAAAATTGTACTGCCTTCTGATTACTGTTCGGGAATTAGAAAAATGTACTGATCAGTGATGCGATAGCTTCCTTAGCAGGGACCATTACGAGCCTCTATACGCTTTCATTAAGACGCGGCACACCAAGTGGTGGTAATTATTCCTATACCGATCTGTCCGCCACAACCATTGGCGTGTCGAATGCGAATTTGCAAACGATCAATCTGACCGGCCTGACGCTTGCTGCCGGGGAAACAATCGCCGTAAAAATAGTAGGAACCGCGAACATCAACGCTGCCGGGCAACAAAATACCTGTATTATAGTCTCCAGGTGCAGTGACAAGATTGTGACTACCATTTAGATAGGCATACTTGTACTTTAATTATACCTGAAAACTCTTTTACAAATGAAAAAATATATCTATTCTGCATTGCTTTTAGCCTTGCAATCTTTTTGGGTACATGGCCAGGCGTTATAAAATAATGGCGCTGCGATTGAAATAAAAAGCGGCGCGGCAGTCCATGTTAACGGTAATCTCAGCAACCTGAGCGGCAATCTTAAAAATGACGGCAGTCTGGTCGTTAAAGGAAATGTTACCAATCAAGTGGTATCGTCATGGAGTCCGTTTACCTTGGGTGCTATTCCTGAAAGTGCCTTACCCGTTACGCTGGCCAGTTTTACGGCCCGCGAAGTGGAAAAAGAAGCTTTGCTGCAATGGAAGACAACGAGCGAAGCCAATGCATTGCACTTCGAGAGATAGCCGATTGCTTGTGAACGTATACCCAAATCCGGCAGAGAAAACTTTCCCTGTTACATTGGAAGCAAACTCCCCGTCTGGAAAAATTACCATTTGGAATGCATCCGGTACCGAAGTACCAGTATCCGTTACACAAATGGTTAATGGAAAGGCGCAGTTGAATGTGAGCAGTCTTTCAGCCGGTATGTATATAATTCAGTTAGAAACAGACCAAGGTAGCATCAACAAAAAGTTGGGTATTCATTAAGAATGTTCCCTTGAGCAGCATCTTTGTTAAAGCTTCGGAAAAAAAACGCTATAAAATTAGGGGATATCAGCCAGCCTTTTATGTATAGAATGTCCCTGGTAACGGGACATTCTGTACATAAAAGAATTACCTTTTACCACATTAGCGGTTAAAAACAGGCGATGGTATCAAAAGAGACCCGTTTCCACAATAATTCTTGGTACCTTCAGTATTCCAGGCTAATATGACTGGTTTGGTTACGTCAGTTACTTTAATCGTCCAGAGTTCTTGCGGACGGTTCGTGCCGATCCCACCGAGTGGCTTACATGTTTCACAAGTGCCATTGGTAATTGCTAAGTTCTGTGGTGCAAAAGTTGAACCCCCACTTTTCCCTTCCCAATTGACCAGTACTTTCAACACGCCCTTCTCACTGCGTTGTGTCACGATATTATTTGACCCCTTCTTTGCAGGATTCTTGTCACACCATAGCGTTCCGTGATTTTGTGCAGCTGCATAATGGCCAATGAACAAGGCCATGGAAAGTACTAAAAATAATTTTTTCATACTGATAAATGATTTAGGTTCACGATTGCTTACTCTTTTCAGGATTTTCAGCGTCCTCCATTTATGTTTTGCCCAAAGGATGGGTAAAATTCAGTCCGGCAGATTATAATATTTCTTCACCGCGGCATAGTCACTATAATCTACGGCAGCTTGTCTGCCGGCAGGCGTACCACCGGGAACAATTACATAACGAAGATGTGTGTAGGACCCTACCACTTTTTTTGAATCTGCAAAAGAACTGGGAATAGTGCCCGGGGTAAGCCAGTCCTGGTTGAAGGAAATCGATCCAATACCTACCAGGATAGTGCTTAAGAAGCTCCCGCCAACTTCTCCGTTAGCTTCTGTATACTTATCTGCATAGGGCAAAGGGACTAACCCAGTAGGGCTATACTTTACATAACCATATACATGACCTTTATCGAACACATCCTGCGTAATTTTAGGAGCGGCAAAACTGAAGTTTTTCCGGTTCGCATTACTGGCAGTGGCAGAGGCAGGCATGGGTAACCAGTCGCTATAAATCACATTGGCTGAACCGGCATCTCCTTTGATCCCGGCATCTCCTTTTGCACCGGCAGGCCCTACGGCGCCCTCGTCACCTTTGCAACTCACAAACATTAATCCTGCCGAGAGCAGGCATGCGCAAAAAATAAATAGTTTTGTTTTCATGATAGATTTGGGTCTGTTTTAAGAAGTTGCAAACTAACCGGCTGCGTTTTATTTTGAAAATTCCCGGGATAGATTGGCTTTTTTAGGGATAAAAATGCATACCGTTAGCTCCACGCAGTTTTGGACCTGGCGGAGCTAACGGTATGCTTATACCACCCAGAAACTTTACTTGTAAATCGCACTCATGTCGTTCAGATAGTTTTTGGAGACAGGGATCATTTTACCTCTGATAATCAATTCCTTAAAGTTGTATTTATCTATTTTAGTTTTATTTACAACAAAGGCCCTGTGCGTTTGAATGAACATCGTTGCCGGCAGTAATTCCAATATTTGCTTGACGGTAGAACGGCTTTTATACACGCTGTCGCTGGTATAGAATAAAATATAATTCCCCTCAGATTCGATGTAGTCTATTTCTTCTATGGGCAGTTCCACATTGTATTTTTCATCTTTCACCAAAACCCAGGGCTTGCGCGGTTGCTGATCGGCAAATTGGCGAATAGCAAGCATAGTTGCCGTTAGCAAATCAATATTTTTAAATGGCTTGGTAATGTATGCACATGGAGCGGTGGCTACGGCCTTTGTAGCAATTTCAGTATTGTCGTAGGCCGTCAGATACAAAAATGGAATGGTATATCTGGTTTGAAGCTCCTGTCCCAGACTTATTCCATCCTGCTCATCTTCACCCAGGTTAATATCCAGGATGGCCAGGTCTACCTTTTCTTTTTTTAATATCTCAAATGCTTCGCGGGTATTTTTTGCTTCCAGAATTTGATATCCGTTTTCCGACAGCGTTTTTTTGGACAGCCTTCGGTTAAGAAAATCGTCTTCTACCAGCAAGATTGTTTTGGTTTGCATAAACTAATTTATTTGAAACAAAGTGTAAGTTCAAACCCGTTGCTCTGGCTGCTTTCCAAGGTGGCATCCAACTGCCCGATCAACCCTTTGATGATTTCCATGCCCAGTCCTTTTTCACTTACCATATTAAAATCGAAACCAACACCGTTGTCTGCGTAGTACAGCTTATTTTTCCGTACATCGTTTTCATTGGTAAGAACAATATCAATAATGCCAACCGGCTTCCTGAAAGCATGTTTCATACTGTTGCTAACGAGCTCTACCAGGATAAGACCCAAAGGCAGTGCTTTTTCAATGGAGACCTTTTCGATTTCACAAGTGACATGGAGACTTATTTTTTTTCGATTATTGTCATAAGATTCTTTAACCAATTCCGAAAGATCAAGAACGTATTTTTTTAAATCCACCTCATTGACACGCTCCGACATATTCAGCTTTTTATGAAGCAATGCAATAGAGTGAATACGGTTTTGATTCCCCCGGATGAGCTCGTCAATATTGTTGAAATTAACGGATTCTTTCTGCATTTCCAGTATGCTGATAACATGCTGAAGGTTGTTTTTTACCCGGTGCTGCAATTCCGACAAAAGCACCTGTTTCTGCTCCAAAACCCTCATTAACTCTTCCACCTGTTTGCTGATGACCGCATTTTGCAGGTTAATCTTCCTGTTTTTTCTTGCTAGTAAAATCACGGCCAAACCAATCACGGCCAGCAAACTGGTTACAAAAATCACTTGCTGGTTTTTACTTTTTATGACCGCTTCTTTTTTGTCATTTTGATATTGCTCGTCAATCTTTTTTATTTCGGCAGTTTCCATTTTCCTAAGTTCACCCACATAGGTGTCATGGAATTTTTTAAAGTAATAATAAGCAGAATCTATATTTCCGATAGTTTCCAACAGCTTGCCCCTTGTTTCATAAACATGCGGATTAACATACGCATGGGTGTTTTTGAGTACTGAAAAGGCAGAATCACTGTATACAAAAGCTTCTGCCATATGGTTGTGCTTAATCAAAAGATCCGCAGCATTTGTAAGCTGACTGGCAGCCGACGTAAAATCCTTTATTTCTACAAATTCCCGCGCGGCAAGCGATCTGTATTTAACCGATTCCCAATACCGATTTTCAGGCAAAGCTGACCCCAGCAATAAATAGGCATCCCGCTCCTCTCTGACATTATGGTATTTTTTCGCATAGTCCAATCCTCTGTATGCATAATAAACAGCGGAGTCCTTCTGATTCAAGCGGGCGTAATAAGACGACATACGAATACAATAAATAGCATAAACATGGTCAAGCTTGTGCTCTCTGTATATTTCATAGCATTTATCGAGATATTTTTTGCAAGAGTCCAGGTCGCCGGCTAGCTCGTACATGATGGCTATTACCCAACAGCTGTTGTAAATGTTGTCTGGTATTTTATAGGTTTCAGCTTCGTCCAATGCTTGAAGAGATATCCGGAGACTTTTGTGATGATCTCCGTTTAAAGAATAAATAATCGCTTTCAGCAGCATCACACGAATCTTAATTTTCCTGTATTCTTTTCCCGTATATTTTTTTGTTAGTAAATCGTACAATTCATTCGCTTCGCTATCTGCCAGCCTATAGTTGCTGTAGTACATGGCCAAACTATCAATCCTTTCAACCCTTTCTTCCAGCCGAAGTTTTTGGGCCTGGGTAAATCGACCGAGCATCATCAAAAATAGCAGAAGTATAAACTTTCGACGCACAAGAGAGAATAATGTAAAATTGGATTGTAAAAAACCTTGAAACGAATAGCATACTTAGGATTTGAGCGAATATGAAAATCGTAAATTTTCTAAAAGACGAAACCGCAAGCGGTCCCGCTTTTTAGAACTGATCAAACATTATGCAAAGAAATACTGAAGCGCTAATTTATAACGTATACACCGGTTGGAAGAAGGCGGGCTACTGCGTTTTGTAATTTTTTCAAACAACAGTTTCGTGTGACCTTCGCAGAAAGTTAAAAAGTAGGACACCGAACGATTACCGTAAACTCTGAATATCTAACAAAAATTTACGATTTCGTCTCAAAATCAATGAAAAGTAATATTCGCTTTATGCCCTTAGTCCCCTGATTATATCCTTCCAAAAAGTGATTTCTATTACAGGCGCTACCAGCGGCATCGGTTATGCCCTTGGAGAAGCATTTGCACGTGACGGCGCGCGGGTTATTTTGAGCGACATGGACCTGCACACGGAGACAAAGGCTGCCTGTTAAAATGTCTCCGCTAATCAAATTCCCAAGGTTGGCCTCCTTAAAGTTAGCACGTTTGGCAAATCTCTGGCCTAACTACCAATTGATAGCTAACTGCAAAATACAGGGCATTGTATTGAATGTTTTACTCAGAAATTACCGAATAATAAATTTATTCATATTTAATATTCAATTTAAAACAATTTAAATATAATTCAGTACATTTCCATGTAGAATAATTTCAGTGGTAATCGTAGACCTATTTCTAACTAAACTAGCGAAAACTTACATGTAATATATACACTCCTACAAGTAGGCGATTATTGTACCTATTTAAAAGTGCGATAATGGATGTAAGAAAATCTATCATGTAATGTATGTTTTGCAAGAACATGCGGTTGGCTTACCGGCACTACCATTTTTCTCAACAATGAAGGTCCGACCTTGAATACATAAATTATTAATTTAAAAAATGATATTATGCTTAAACGTAAAAATCTTGCAGAAGGGATAAATTTACTTCAAAGACCCGCAAATTCGGGTGAAGAGGAAAATAAAGTATCATTGAAAGTTGCTCAGGAAGACAGCAAAGGTATATTAGAGAATCTGATGTCAGGATATTCAAAAGTCCTGATTGAAGACCCAATTAGGCCCTTTGATGAGAATCAGCTGCAGGCTATAGTAGACAATGTAGACTATGGCGTCTTAAGAGTATTAGAAGGTACCTGGGTCAGCTATAACAACGGTGCTAATAACCAAAGCAAAAGTCCTTTGATCGGAAGTGGCGTACATACTACGATTATGCCGTCGCCAGGTACAAATTCAGGCGGTATTCCCGGAAAATATAGTTTCGATTGTGAACAGTATATTGAAAAGCTGGTATTTAATTTGGTTCCGGGTGGAGTTCGTAACCGGGGCGGAGGAAATGAACAATTTTGCGGGGCTGTTAAATACGAGCAAAGTATTAAAAGCGTAAACAGTGTAACAGGTGAGACATCCCTGAAATATACCCCGATTCACGAGGAGACCGGCATGTACCTATGGCTTAGTGATATATTTAACTATGCTGCAACTGAAAAAACCATTGCAGAAGACCGCGGTATACACGCTGTGTCACCCGATAACCCGAACAAAGATTTATATAAAAGCGGATACCAGGATGAAACACTTTTCCTGATTGTCAATGAGAAGGGGGTAAAAGAATATGTGACGCTCGAAAATTTAAATGGACGTCCATACTATGAAATTATTGCAGCCAAGGAACTTAAACCCGGTGCAGGCCAGACAGGACCCTATTTTATACCCGATTACGCTATTTCCCGGAGCGGTGTAATCCCGCATGGCAGTACTGTCACGTTGTTAGGAGATCTGGTTCAAAATAGTTCAGGTTTTCTAATGGCCGGTGCACCGCAATTTCCAGAAGGTGATGCTGCCTGGAAATATGACCATCTTTCACTTTCAAGAACCATGGGAGGAGCTGGTGCAAGCGAAACCAACCCGATAAATCTTGACAAACCTGCACCTGCCTGGGTATTCGAAAAGCTTGACGATCAGAATGACCCCGGAGAAAATAAAATCTATACACAGCGAATACTGGCTCATGATTTATATCCTTATTCTGTAAGGCCTGATTTACGGCTTCGGGATTCCATCAAAGGAGAAAATATTAAAAACCATGTACTTATCCAGATGTCATCCAAAAATAAAACGGGGGCTCAAGGGGGTATATTAAATGTTCCATTCGTAAACCGTTTTGTTCCCACAGTCGAAATGAACATGCGGATGTGGGTTGAAACGGTTGTAGAAGACGGCATAGAAATCCTTCAGCTGCAATACGAACAAGTAATATTTTTCGAATTCGCTTTTGGAGATGACGGTGGTACTACGAGCTGGCCGCACATACAGATCAATACGCTTCGTAAAATAGAAGATGTTTCTCCTGAGCAGAGACGTTTAATTGAAGAGCAATTCCCGGATGCTAATACAATTTTATCTTCTGCACGGACATCAGGATGCCCTCACCATAAAGAGTAAATGCAAAAGGGCACCACGGCACGCCGCTATTGGGTGCTGTGGTGCTCCCCGGCACCTGATAACTGGGCTGGCAGCAAGCATAGTATTAAATAGAAACTTGACTAAATAGTGATATTATGAATTTCAACCAGAAAAGGGATCATTTCATTTCACCAATATTAGAGTGGGCCCAAACCAATACTAAGCCAAAGGCGAGTGCAGCAAAAAGTATGCTTATGGCCGGTGGCAAGCCTCTAAGCCACTGTGATAATTTAAAAAACGCCAAACCTTTTAAGGTACCTTCTCAATTTAATGGGAAGGATTACATTACGCTGCTGCTTCAGGTAGATGCCGAAATTGAGCAGGGACTCATGTTACAGTATCTTTACGCAGCCTATAGTATTGGCGGGCCGCACATATCAGGAAAGCATCGGGAGAGAGTTCATACCTGGCAAAACATCATTTTGGGTATTGCAAAAGAAGAAATGGGACATTTCATCTCTGTTCAAAACGTGTTGAAAGTGATTGGGGCCCCATTAAATTTTGGCAGGGAAAGTTATCCCTGGGATAGTGCTTTTTATCCTTTCCCTTTCACTTTAGAAAAATTCTCTCTTGGTTCGCTTGCTAAATATGTATATGCAGAAGCGCCTTGTGATTGGCTGGAAGGCGACGATCCCTTAGCCGTAGAAATTCGGGATTCAGTAGATGCAACCGTATCTGATCCGCACACTGTCGGCGCTTTGTTTATCGTGCTGCTTCAATTAATTAATAATCCTGACGTAATATCGGATGAAACTTTTCAAGCAGGAACTTATAACTATCAGGCTAAATTTGATGAGTGGGGCCGGGGATATACCGGGGGCAACAGAGGAAGTGACGGTAAAGGCATTTACACAAGAAGCCCCGATGTATTGGTCGCGCCATTATTATCCCGTGACGATGCTTACAATGCATTAGCGGAAATAGCGGAACAGGGAGAAGGTTTAGATACGAAGGAGGATGTTGTACCATCTCATTTTGAACGGTTTTTGCACATTTACAAAGAATACAAAGCGATACTGGAAGAAACCGGTGGTGCTTTTGATCCTTCCCGAAATGTAGCTACCAATCCCTATGTGGGCTCAAAATCTGATCTAACAGCGGACTCAGTGTCTGATTCCAGCGAACAAGAAACTGATGAAATTACAGACCCGCAGGCTATACTTTGGGCCAACTTGTGTGATATTCGCTATCGATTATTGCTTAATTTCCTGAACCATAGTTTTTTACTCGATAACGGCTTTAATCATTCGGGGAATTCTTCTCCCCGTGGCATGATCATCAATTCTGCTTTTGGAGAAATGTATAATTTAAGAAGTTTGGCTACCATCCTGGTTCAGACTCCAATAGCTAAAAACAGCGAAAAAATGGCCGGGCCTCCGTTTACACTCCCGTATACATTTGATTTGCCTTTCGGGGAACACAACCGATGGAGATTGCATAGAGACCTTCTGGAGGGATCAAGTAACATTATAAAGCAGTTAAAGAATCTTAAAAATCAACCGCATATTCAATATTTAAATGGATTACAAGAAGCCGATCAGAAACTGTTACAAGCCATTGTGAGCCTGACAGAAGATAATCTGGTATAATTTCAAACTAATTCAAGTCAGTTCAGGTCTTTAAATATCATGATATGAAAATTATAGAATTACGCATTCTCCCTCCTATTGCAATCGGTCGGCTAGGTGAATCAGATGTACCAATGGAAGCATATGATCTTGAATTGTCGGAGGAGAAGCCACTTGATTATAGAAAAATCATCCCCCAAACAACGTTATCTGTAGATCCGGTGACAGGGAAGATTAAGGCACATAACCCTGTAAATATAAAATTCAAGGATGTTTCAAGCCTGGCGAACAGAAAAGGGAAAATACATCCTGTTTCTCCTTTCCTGGAAGTGTTTGCCATAACAGATCAAAAGCCGGATGAATTAGTTCCCCTTACAGAAGAGATCCTTGTTCAATCCGGATTAAGCCTACAAGATATTAGTTGGGATGTAGATGTGGCCAACATAAAAATATTCAGGAGGACCGGGGATGAAAATGATAAAATGACAGCAAAAATCAACAATATCAATTCACACGAATTAAAACCATTATTGGCTGATTGCAACAACTTTTTACCGGACAAAAAATTACCGCTGGGCGCTGTGCAGTTTATAAAACCAACAGAAGAGTTTCCGGAATTAAGATTGCGATATACCCCTGCCGGAGGAATCGTTTATGGTTCCAGACTATTCAGAAAGACGGGGCCAAATGATAACGATACAGAAACCGACCCGACTTTTGTCAATAAAGCAGACCGCATACTCTATGATGCGGAAAAAGGCAAATGGTGTGATAAATACAAGGAAGGCAGCAATCCTAATATACTCTACACCGTTCCCGCACAAATTTTTGCCGGCTATTCTTATACTGATAAGCAAGGAGAAACCTGGCAGGTAAGCTGGGGATATATTGATGATGAATGTGATGGTTTCGTGACGGTTAAACTAAAAATATCCGATAAAAAGACGCTAACCGCCAAAGCACATATCAGTGCAGGACCTCCTTCTTTTGCTCCGGATACTTTGCCAATTCGCGTGGTGTCTGATGAGTTAGAGCAAATTATATTAAGTACAGATATTGAAGGCGAGGTAAGTATCGTAGAAGCCGAAGAAATTATCCGCAGGGCTTTTGAAACCATTCGTTTGATGAATACAGCGATCATGAACGGCAATAGTTACGAAGGCAAGCAAAATGTAGCCAGTACGATGGTGCGCCAAAACACAAATGATTTCGGGCGTCTTTTTGAACCGATTATGGCCACCTCCCTGGTTGATAATCTTGCCCTCCAAATGTTACATGAACGGGTATTCAATGGGCTAAGTTCAGGCGCTTCTCCCTGGTTCGGTGACTTATTACGAAAGCCAACCGAAATAGGAGATCTATCCAGTAAAGCACTTCGAAAAATGCCTGCATTAATGCGTGGCGCCGACGGTAGGTCGCTTACCTTTACCTACCGTCAAATCAATATGATTATAAAGGCCGCCGCTACTTCGATGTTCAAGGACGTTAATCCTGATACGTTGCCTGTTTCATATGGCTCGCCGCTGAAAGCCGCAAATTTAACGGCACAATTGCATTACAGGGGGACTGGAAACCCTATTGCGGTTTTGCCAAGAACAGCAATTTCCAATTGTTTTCCGGGACTGGAATTTGATTTCAGGAATCTTTGGAGAAGAGCATTTAACGGAATCATCCTTACGGAGAATAATAATTACGTACTGGAGGCTTCTGACGCAAAGTTTGAAAATTTAACGGGACACCGGTTGGTTGCCATAGACGGACAGCCGACAATGGTACAGACTTTTGGCCCTGTGTTTCCGGACGGAGCCAATGTGCCTTTAAAGACCGACGCAAATCCAAACGGTGTTTCATTTATGGAATGGTCAAATTCTATGGTTCAAGTTTTGCAAAAACAAGGCCAGGAAGTAATATGTCATTTTACGGCTGCGCCTTCGCCGGAGGAAGTAGTGGTTGATTTAAGTAATTTGAATGATACGGAAAAGTATATTCCGGTAACATTAGTAGTCAATAAGATATTCGATGGCAACAGTGCGGCATTTTCAGATACGATTTTAAAACCAGGAGAATTGACTCAAGGCCTTTGTGCACCCTGGCAAAATGACTATCGCGAATGTTCTTGTTACTATTGGGCAGCCAGCAGGCCTGATTTTGTAAATATTGTTCCGGATGAAAATGGCCTGAGCACCGGCGATTTATGGATGTCAAAAAAGCGGACGGGATCCTATATACCGGATGATTGGAAGAATTCAAGATTGCTTTCCTATCAGGATCTCTTTGATAACTGGCAAGGGGAACTCAATTTTATCATAGAAGGGAAAGATGCCGTAGAAAGCAGCACCGTAAAACCCAAATCAACAAAAAAGAAATGATAGGGACTGCTGGAAGTTTAGTCGAAAAGATACAGAATGTGCCGATTGCAATCAGGTTGGCGCAAATGATTGTTCCGCAATCAAAACCTCGCTCTGCTCATGTACATTTGATAAAAGGCGGGCCATCAACCCAGATTTTTATCCCAAACGGAAGTCGGCTTTATACCGTCTCTCAGGATGTAGAGCAAAGGATAACTTCTTTAATGAATAAAAAGGATGAGAAAGGCCTGCAAGATGAGCTGATCATTTTGGGACTGGATGCTCCTGAATACATTACAAATGAGCCATTGCAAAGCCCCCCATTGCACGCTTTGTCATTAGCAATCGCGCAAAAATGTAATATGGGTTGTACCTATTGCTATGCAGATCAAGGTGATTTCGGGGGACCTACAAAAAACATGTCTCTGGAAACTGCTTTTAAAGCCATAGATCTGCTATTAAAAGATTGTCCCGAAGGAGGTAAAGCGCAACTTACTTTTTTAGGCGGAGAACCCCTCATCAATAGACAGGCGATCAGAGAGGCTGTTGTTTATGCCGAAACAATTGCAAAACAGAGAAACATACGGGTCAATTATTCTATAACCACAAATGGCACTTTGGTTACAGAAAGTGATGCTGTTTTTTTTGAAGAATATGGCTTTTCGGTAACCATTAGCCTGGATGGAATTGGTAAAGACCACGATCTTAATCGCCCTATGAAGGGCGGTAAAGGCAGCTATGACAGGATCATACAAAACATCCGGCCGTTATTGTCTTTACAAAAAAAAATGCAGGTGTCTGCAAGAGTAACGGTTACTCCCGAAAACACCAACCTTCCGGATGTTTTGGATGAATTCATCCATATGGGTTTTCATGGCGTGGGTTTTTCACCGTTGTTAAGATCCAGTAACGGGCAAAACGAAATGAATCAGGAACAACTATCCGTCATGTTGGAAAATATGATTGCTTGCGGCCTTAATTTTGAAAAGAATGTTTTAGCAGGAAAACGTTATCCGTTCCTGAATATGGTAAATGCATTAAAAGAAATTTCGAAAGGAACCCACAGGCCTTATCCATGTGGTGCCGGTGCGGGTTATATGGGTGTATCTGCTGATGAAGATTTATTCGCCTGCCACCGTTTTGTTAACGAAGATGTCGGTAAAATGGGCGACCTGAACAAAGGCGTACAGCCCGATCTGCAAAACAACTGGCTTGCCTCCCGCCATGTAAATACACAGGAGCCATGCTCGCAATGCTGGGCCCGTTATCTCTGCGGTGGCGGATGTCATCATGAAGTCATTGAAAAGGGAAGACCAGCCTGTAATTATATAAGATCATGGTTGTTTTATACGATACAAGCCAATGAAAGATTATCACGATTAAAACCCAATTGGAATAACTGATTGTAATGAATACGTTGCCTGAAAATTTTGATGTGTTTATTCTTGGAGCAGGCCCGGCTGGCTTATGCGCAGCCATACGTTTATTGGATATGGGACATGTTGTTGGCATGCTCGAACAAGAACAATTTCCCAGATCGCAAATAGGCGAATCCCTTTCTCCGGGAATTTACAATATTTTCGAATATTTAAATGCAGGTCGTTTACTTGAAGATTCAACCTACATAAAAAATATTTCAGCAAAGGTTATCTGGGAAAATGAAACGCACACATACGATCGGCTCGGCCAAAACACTCAAGGGATAATTGTTGATAGAAGTAAACTCGATCAGGAATTACTCAAATTCGCTGTCTCTAAGGGATTATGTTTAATGCAGCCCGCTAAATTAAAACAATCCATAAAATCCGGAAACGGTTGGATATTAGAAATAGTAAATGATTCGATCGAAATTAGAATTAATTCGAAAATAATCTTAGATGCACGGGGCCGTAAAGGAACACTTTTGGATGAAAGAGTCTCAATTGCACCCTCAGTAGTTGCGGCATGGACACATATAGATAATTCCTCTTTTGATGAATCATTTGTTGAGGTTACGGATGATGGCTGGCTATGGGGATCTCCTGTTTCCGGAAACCGCTACCGCATTATGGCTTTTACAGATCCAGGCGCATTGAAAAAAAATGGTGCATTGCATCTTTCAGCTTTAATGAGCAAAACAAAATTATTTTCTCCATTTGTACGCAAAATTGGGAGTAGTTCCATAGCAACATGTTTGGTTACTTCATTTGTCAGTCAGACTCCATGGAACGAGCAGTTTGTCAAGCTAGGAGAAGCCGCTTTTACGTTAGACCCACTCTCTTCCACCGGTGTAGAAAAGGCAATGCGCTTTTCCCTGCAGGTTGCTATTGCAGTAAATACGTATTTGAAAGACCCGCATTCACAACATCCAAAGAATTTCTATGAAGAAAAAATGTTGGAATCGGTTGTAAATCATACACATTGGACAGCTGATTATTATCGCCAAGCATGGGCTTACTGCAAAAAAACAGCATTCTGGATAAAAAGAGCCAGCTTTCAACTTGATATTTCGAAAAATAAAACCGGTTTTACACTTAAATTGGAAAAGGAATTTAATAATGACAGGCCCATATTTGAACATAAAGCAATAGAACCAATTCCTGTTGATTATATTTTGCTTAGGCTTTGGAATGAGGAAATCGTTGTTTCTGCCAAGGTTACTTTTAAATCTGTCTATGCCATCGATAATGATTGCATCGTAATAAAACAAGCACTGATTCATCCTAACCTGGAGCGACCTTTAGTTTATTTGGATCAACTAGAATTATTTTCGTTTTTCAAAAATATTAATGGTTCTGCAATTTCAGACATTATGGGTAACTTGAATAAATCTATTACCATAGAAAAGTCCAAAAAAATTCTTGTATTTCTTTTGTCAAATCAGCTGCTTATTCCAACAAGGCTGTCTGCTTTTTGACCTTCTGTTGATTTTGTAAAAGCGCAATTTTTAAAATGCTCAGCCTTGGCAAATTCCGCCGGCATTACACTCCAGACAAGATGGATTAGAGGCAAACACGCTCCATCTCAACCATTTCTCAGTTCAAGAATAGATTTGTATCCTTTAATTTTCTTTACAAATGTCTTGGTCAGAGTTTCAATTTCTGAGCATTGTATCAATTTAAAAATCGGTGTTAACAAATAATCCCCCTCAGGCATGCACTAAAAGCACACCTGCTCAAATTGCTTTTTCAAAATCCGGCTGAAAAGGCTGATTATAGAATCGTCTGCCCTTATTTTTGTAAAGTGCGTTAGCCACTGCACCAAACACCGGTGGAAATGGAGGTTCTCCTAAACCCGTCGGGTCTAAATCGTTTTCGACGAAATAAACTTCGATCCGTTTGGGTGCTTCATTATGGCGTATCATCCGGTAATTGTTAAAATTGGTCTGCTGTGGGACTCCGTCTTTATGTGTTAAGGCGCCGTAAAACGCATTGCCAATCCCATCCACAACCGCTCCCTGCACCATATTGGTGGCAGCATCGGGATTCACAACAATACCGCAGTCCATCGCACTGAACACCCGCTCCACATAAGGCTGCCCCTCCCGGGTTACCATATCCACGACATGCGCCGCATAAGAATTGTGACAGAAATAAGCGGCCACACCACGGCTATACTTCTCATTTCCAGGCTTATTCCAGCCCGATTTGTCGCGCAGCAGTTCCAGAACACCGGCATACCGGCCCGCGTCGTATTCGTTATTCTTGCCAACCGGATTCTCCTTTGCCCTTTTTAAAAGCGCCAACCTAAATTCGATGGGGTCTTTGCCTGCGGCCTCCGCGACTTCATCCAGAAATGATTGTTCGGCTGCTGCATTAAAATTGGAACGCGGAGCTCTGAAAGCGCCTATTGTGATATTGGAAGCGATCTGCCATCCTTCCGCCAGATAGTTATCTACGGCTCCGGCCGGAAAACGGTTCGCATGAATCGCATGTTCAGGTATTCCGCCCCCCTTTACATGGAAAGCAATCAGATTTTTATCCGCATCCAGTGCCGCGCGGTAAGTCGCCGTATACATCGGACGATAAATTCCATAAGTCATGTCATCCTCGCGTGTGTACATCAATTTAACAGGTGCTTTAACTTTCTTAGAAATCAGTGCAGCTTCTGAGAGATAATGCCCGTACGCCCTGCGACCAAAGCCACCACCCATACGGGTCATTTGTATTTCAATTTTGTCGGCAGGAAGATTCAATAATTTTACGAGCGTAGGTTCTGTCCAACCAGGTGCCTGCAACGGCCCTGCCAACAGCGCCTTTTCGTCTGTTACATGGGCAAAAAAATTCATTGGCTCCATGCAGTTGTGGGCCAAAAACGGCGCATTATACGTCCGCTCGATCACCTGTGCTGCATTCTTAAAAGCTGTTTCGGGATCGCCGTCTTTCCTCAACTGCTGGGCAGGCTTTTTTGCGTACTCCTGCATTTTCTCCAGTTGCGTGTTTGTACTTTCAAGCGCCCCTGGAATGATAACCTCTCTTTTACCGCTCCGGCCCGACATCGTGTCCTTTACCTCACCGGCAGCTTCCCAATGCGCGACCAGCTTTTTACGGGCATTCATCACTTCCCAGGTGGTATTACCCACTACCACCAGCAATTCATTGAAGGTACGGGTGTCGAAACCACCTTGTTCAAAACCATCCTCATATAATTTCAGGCTGAAAACATCTTTGATACCGGGCATTTTCAGGGATTCAGCGGCATCGAAGGATTTTAGTTTCATTCCAAAAGCTGGCGGATGCTGAATCATGGCGATGAGCATACCGTCTACCCGGTAATCTAACCCGAAAAGCGGTTTACCCGTTACGATCTTCTTTCCTTCTACATTCTTCTTGGGTTTTCTGACAATCGTAAAATCCCTGGGAGCTTTCAGCTGGAAATCTTTTGGGACTGGCAGGGTAGCCGCTTTGCTAGCCATATCTCCATATTTTGCCGACTTTCCACTGGAATGATACAGGGTTCCTGCTTTGGTCGTCACCTCACCGACCGGAACATTCCAGGTTTGGGCCGCAGCCTCCCGTAGCATTTGTCTTGCGGCTGCCCCGGCTTCCCGAAGTGGTTTCCAATACATTCTGACTGAATTGCTTCCGCCAGTAAACTGTGGTCCCAATTTCACACTATCATGCGGCCCCATTTCGACCGTGACGTTTTTCCATTCTACATCCAGTTCCTCTGCCAGAATCATCGGCAACGAAGTCATTACATTTTGTCCGAATTCAGGATTAGGACAAATGAGCTTTATGCGGTTATCTGCCATAATCTGAATGTAGCCATTGAGCTGTGGCCCTTGCTCCGGCAGGGTCAATCCCTGAGCTTCGTCAGCAGACTTAAAGCTGGATAACCAGCTAACAGTTAGCATCATCCCGCCACCGGACATAAGGGAGGCTTTAAGAAACGAGCGCCTGTCCAAGGTCGTTTTGTTATTATTATTCATGGTGAAATTCTTAATTTCCAGGTGAAAATAACATTATTTCTTCGCCGCTGATTTGACAGCTTCTTTGATCCGTAGGTAGGTACCACACCGACAAATGTTTCCGCTCATATGGACTTCAATATCCTGGTCGGATGGATTTGGATTAGATTTCAGCAATGCAGCCGCACTCATAATCTGCCCCGACTGGCAATAACCACATTGTGCCACATCATGCTCAATCCAGGCCTTTTGAACGGGATGATCTCCTTTTTCAGATAATCCTTCTATCGTTGTGATAGATGCCTTACCCACTGCGGAAACAGGTAGCTGGCAGGAACGTACCGCATTCCCGTCCAAATGAACGGTGCATGCGCCGCACTGTGCAATTCCGCAACCATATTTTGTTCCCTGCATATCGAGGTGGTCACGCAAAACCCAAAGAACGGGCGTAGATGGATCAACATCTACCTTTTTGATCTTTCCATTGATCTTTAAACTAAATGCTGCCACGGTATTAATATTTTTATAATTAATAGATAAAAGCTAAGATAATCATTCTACCAGCAACACAAAAGGCGGATATCAAACATTCGTCCAACAACCAAATTTTTCGACGAACAGCACGCTTATACCGATAGCAAGAGATATTCGGCGCCTGCGAAGTTCTGGCTTTTCCTGGTGATTGTGCGTATACAAATTCCTGATTCTTCTACCAATATTCCTGATTCCGTATGCATTTGGGTCCGTTGAATGTGCAAGCAACGGGGACGGCCTTGTGGCACGAGGCAAGTTCCAACCGTCCTAGTTCGCCTATATTCCAGTTGGGAAAACTATACAAGAAATTCAAGGGTGCCTCCAACAGAGCACCTTATGTGTACCGATTTAAGTCCAGCGTTGCAGATTTAGCCTAAAAGAACCCCTATCGCTCAGGGTTCCGAATATCTGTAATTGAATCTTCCGGCAGGTGCTACATCACCGTTGATCCAAAAATCCATAATATCTCCCTGCTGTTGCATGTTGTCACTCCATTTAAATTCAAAGTCAACTTTGTCGTAGATTTTTAGCAGCGACTTGGGTATTTTAATTTCAAGTTTGTTACCGCTCACCGCATAATCCACCTCACCAGTCTTCTGCCAGTTCCAGGCTCCATCTGTCTTTTCCAAAACGGCCTTTGCCGAGGGATTGATACGGTTGACCACAAAATCATAGCCTTCCCAACCGGTGTTTTTATCGCGGTCAATGTTAATAAAAAGCCGCATCCAGCCAGGATCGCTTTTGAGCGTTAACGGTGCGGCGGTTTCAACATAGAAGTAAATGAAACTTTTGTCACGGGTTACCTTGGAGAGCACAATATCATTCCTTCCTGTATTATTTGTATAGATCAGGCTCCCCCAGCCTGGACTATTCCGATGTAACGTATTACCCCTGTAAGCTAAAAAAGAAGGGTTTACTTTACTCCATTCCGTAAATTTTCCGTCAAAGCTGATCGTAGTCGGCGAAGAATAAAGTTCCGGAGCTGGCATCCCCTTGAAACGACGGATATTCGAAATCATCTGATAGTAATAATTATCGCTATGCCCTCCTTTCATGGGTTCAATATCACGGCTTCCCTCCTGGTTGAATTCATCAGGAAAGGCGTTGGTTTGCTGCTGCCAGGTTTCGTAACGGCCCGCAATCCATTCATTCCAGCCTGTAATGAAAATAAATTCCGGATCGATTTCCAATGCCCTGTTCCACTGTTCCTGAAAATTGTAGCCATAATTAACGGCACCGAGCTCGGTGATTTGGCCTTTTTCATGCGTATAACTTCTGCCAAAAGCTCCCGGTGCATTCATTGCGGTTAGTCCCCCTTCCTTACTCCAATTCTGAGCAACACCAACTGTGGCCTGCTCAAAACCGCCTTTTGAATTCTTGTAAAAACCATGCTGCGGGGTTATTTCAAGCCGTCCCCAATGGTCCGGCTTTTCAGGGCCTTTATTGTAAACAGGCTGTCCGGTACGGAAAGTAAAAAATTCCTGCATTTCCTTTTTCAAACCCGGGTCATTGGATTTTCCCTTGATATCATCCGCAAATTCGGAAGAACCCATCACCAAAGGCTTGCCTTTCCAGATAAACCATAGGTCCTGATATTTGCCGGGCTTGTAGAGATCCTGGTATATTTCACGAAGAATTTCCTTACCTCCGTCCCCCACCCAAAACGGGAGCATAAAGGCGATTTGCGGAGTTTTTACGCCATCCTTACGTGCCTTGGTGAAAACTTCGCACAGTTTCATATAAGACTCCTTCCAGGTAATGTTGCCATTGGTGCAGTCAAAAACAATGACATCCACGGCAGCATCGGCGAGCATTTCGGCATGTTTACGCAATATCCATTCATCGGTATCCAGATAATACCCAAATAAAGGTTCAGCCCAGAACCACGGACTATTCCCCTTTGGCCAGATCGGATTGTTAAAATCTTCTTTTGCCTTTGGCTCTCTCGCCAGATATTCGGTAACATTAAACGGAGGACTTTTAATGCCGGGCTGCGTATGCCATGTCCAATAAAACAGCCCCACAAATTTGTCCTTCTTCACGCTCCCGGTTTCATGGTGTTCCGGCAACTTTCTTCCCAACGCATCCGTTGCAGGCAGACCATATCCATAATTGCCAGGCAACGTCTGCGCAGAAAGATCCAAAAAAATCAAGGCTAACAGCGAAGTAATGGTTATTCTTAAATTCATAATGAAAAGGTTTGATCAGGTGGCCTTCGGTTGTCAGCAATCGCTTGCCGACTATTGATTTGCGATAAAATTAAAACGCCCTCCCGGGGCGGTGTCTCCATTGATATACCAGTCCAGCGGCTCTTTTTCATCCTGCATATTGTCAGACCATTTAAACTCAATATTCAGGTTTTTCAAAACCTCCGGAATACTGTTTTTCGGGATGCTGATCGTCATCTGATTGCCTGAAACTCTGTATTTCACTGTTTTTTGGTCTTTCCAGTTTCCATTGGCATAGCGCTGCAATACTTTTCCACCAACAACGCGATAATCATACCCATTCCATCCTGTTTTGAAATTCCGGTCGGTATCAATCAGTAAAGTCATCCAGTTTTTACCGGCATTTTCTGTAATATCCGTAACTGTTTTTGCATAGAAGTAAACGAAGTTGTTATCTCTCGCTACCTTCATTTCATCCAAGTCATTTCGCCCAGTTTTATTGGTATAAATTGTAGCCGGTTCTGATTGTGCACCTGGATGATTACGCTCCTGTGTATCGCCGGTGTAATCTTTATAAACCGGCAAAACGTCATCCCAATTACTAAAATTAACAATCGACGTTACAGCACTCAACCGTGGGTTTTCTTCCACTCCCTTATACCTTCTGATATTGTCGACAAGCTGCATATAGTAATGATCTCTGAGACCAGCTGTTAAGGAAGGTTCGATATCCCGGCTGTATTCCGGACTCGCCTGATCACAAAACCAGGAGTGTTCAGGGTTCTTATCGTGGCTTGGGAATTTTCCCGCAATCCACTCGTTCCAGCCTGTAACATAAATAAATGGTGTGTTTTGTTTAATCGCAAAATCCCACTGTTCCTGCACATTATAGCCATACACAATATCTTTTTCCGGATTTCCATGAGCGCCATTCCGATAACTCCTCCCCCAGTTGTCCATGTTTTTATAAAATGCCGAACCGCCCATTCCAGCCGTTGGGTTCGGGTGCTGAGCAACAGAAACATTGATAATTTCCTTTTCTCCTTTTGAATTGAAATACACTTTCTGGGGTCTTTCAAACTCAATCCACGGCCAACCGTTGGTTTTCTGCTTTTCAGTAGGCCATTGCGATTCTCTGTAAGTAAAAAACGGCTGAAAATTTTTCCCTTTTGCCTCTTCCGACAAACCCAAAATAAGCGGCTTTCCATCCAGATTATACCAGCATTCCGGATGTCGGTAAGGCGCTCCCGGCTTGTAGAAATTATCATAAGCTTCCTGCATCGTTTCACCGGAAGATGTATTGGTATAAAACACAATTTTAGGAGGATTTTTGCCCTGCGCCCTGACAGCATCCATGGCTTTCATCAGAACATCGGCCTGCTTAGGGTAAGTAAGCCGGTTGGTTGCGTCAATCACAAGCATATCCACACCTGCATCCGTCAGCAACTGAATACTTCTGAGATGAACCCAGTAATCATCTGCCTTATAATACCCGTAAATTGGTTTTCCCCAATAATACATTCCGACACCTTTATCTTTTCCTCCGCCCCAGTAAACATTGTCAAAATCCTCCAATACTTCGGGGTGATTGGGAATGATTTCACTCAGATCCCAATACGTTGCAGGAGCAACGTCATGCCACAAAAAGTAAAACATAGCGATCTGCCGGTTTGTTTTCGGGTTGCCAACAGTATTGTTCTGAGGAAGTGTCCTGCCCAAATCATCCGTTCCGGCCAGAGGCTGACTTTGGCACAATGTTGCAGTAAACATAAATGCAGCAAGGAAAATAATAGTTGGTCGGCTTGTTTTATTCATCATTATCAGAAATTAATTTTTACATCAATGAAACTTTAAAAGCGCAGTCAAAGACTACCTGAGCCATCAGCGTAAGGACCGTGACTGCGCCCAGCCGATAGATGAGTTGTTATGGTTATAGTGCTAATCAAGCCATCCGGGATTCTGCCAGTTTTCACCTGACAGCCCAATAACCTTATTGACTTCGGACTGATCGATCGGATACATCAGATATTTCGCCGACCATGCATTCCGGTCTGTAAATTTGAACCGCTTATAGTTAAAAGCCGTACCGTTTTTAGTGATCCGCATACCCGTAACAAATTTATCGGTCTGATCCAGAATCTTCCAGCGCCGAACATCAAAAAAGCGGTGTTCTTCAAAAACAAATTCTATGCGGCGCTCATTTCTGTATTTTTTTTCAAAGGCTTCTTTTGTCATACCAATCGGAAAAGCCGGCATCCCGGCTCTGGCGCGAACCACATTAATGGCTTCTCGGGCCGACATCGATATTTTCCCTGCACTAACCGCCACATCCGGACCAACGGACTGATAGGCAGATTCTGCAAAATTTAAATACAATTCTGCCAGACGGAACAGACGGATCGCTCCGTCAGCATCATTATTCTGACCTGATTTGTAATTATTAAATTTGCGGAGATAATATCCTGTGCGTGTATTTTTCCTGTTAATATCAGAGATCTCCTCTGTCCCACCCACAAATGTTTCTACTTTTTTACCGGCAGGTTGATCCAGATTCCGAACCGAGCCATTGTAATAAATCGAGGCATAAAATCTTGGGTCACGACCGGCATAGGGATCATTCTCTTTATAACCTGATGCCTCATTGATTACAGGCACCAAATGAGCCGCGTCCGAATAGCCGGTAACCGGTGCCTCTCCGTTAGCCATTTCGAAACTGTCTACAAGCTCCTGCGTCGGACATGGCCCTGTGCGGTCCATGCCTGGATTTGTTGGCATTCCGGCAAATTTCCATATCTGCATTTTTGATCCCGCATGGTAAATGGTCTCTTTATCAATCGCGCGCTGGTCGTTGGAACCGGTGAAAAAATACAACGCATAGGCGTTCTGGGCTATATCGACCGCAGGTTTTTCATCAAATAATTTATAGCCGTTCGCAAGACATTGCGAAAGTGCTTCCGCATTGATCGCGGCTGCATCTGACCAGCTAAAAGTACCATCCGACCACAACGGACTGGCAGCATAAGTCACCGCCTCGGATTTAATAGCATAAGCCACGGCCCGGCTCATAATACCATATTGATTGTCAAAAATATCCCAGGCCAGCCCATCGCGTGAAGCAGGATAGGACAGCGCCTTATCGCAATCGGCGAGTATAAATTTCACTACCTCGCCAAATCCTGCCCGCTTGTCCTTTGAAAAATCATGACTAAGATCGAGCGGTTTATCGAAAATAGGTACCCCACCGTAACGCTTGATCAGTTGCAGATAATAAAGTGCCCGGAGCACATGTGCCTGCGCAATCCAGGAGGCCTTCTCACCTTCCGGAGCATAAACGGTGGCCGTCTTCATGCTTTCAATGAACGTATTACACTTACCGATCCCGATGAAAAGATTCCCCCATGGGCTATTATCAACAGAATAAACCGGATAGGTTACCGAAGTAATATTTCCGCCATACCAGATAATATACCGGGAGCCAGGTGTGATATCATCCGCGTCCTGTGCCTCGTCTGTAAAAGAAGAGCGATCCATGTAGGGTGCCGGAACATACCCATAGCAGGAATTAAGATATCCGCGGGTACGGTTATAATCACTGAAAACCTGGTCCATCGTAATGCGCCCGTCGGTAGGCAGGTCCAGCTGGTCGTTGCATGAAAACAGCAACGCCGAAACAGCCGTGATCAGAAGAATAATATGATGTTTTGTCATACCTAATAATATTTCAGATTAATAATCAGCTCTGTTTAGAATATTACATTTACTCCAATGTTAAAAACCCGATACACTGGAAAAGTAGCGTAATCGCTGTTTTCAGGTCCAAAATCCTTTGATTTCATTTTATCCCACGTAATCAGGTTTTGTCCGCTTACCAAAACCCTCAGTTTTTCGGCGGAAATAACTTTGGAAACATGCAAAGGCAAGGTATACCCCAGTTCAAGGTTTTTCAGACGGACATAAGAGCGGTTGTAATTGTAATAATCACTGGCTTCATGATTGACCGTTTTGGCCAGCGAAAGTGCGGGAGATGCAATTTTCTCACCTTTTTCGTAGCGCTCCTGTGTCCACGCCTCTTTGTGCAACGAACCAAAAACGCCGTCATACGTCGTTTCCCAAACCCCCTGTCCTCCAATGATCGAAGCATATTTACCTACCCCCTGAAAAAGAAGGTTCAGGTCAAATCCTTTAAATTTCAGTCCTCCCGAGACTGCATAGGTTGTGCGGGGAATTGACCCGTTGCCGATAGGTGCTTTATCACGATCATCAATTTTATGATCACCGTTTAAATCGCGGAATTTCAAATCTCCCAAACGTGGTACGCCAAATCCATAAGTCAGGTTACTTTGCATAAGCTCTGCTTGTGTATTAAAAAAACCATTGCCGTTGCTGTAATCTACCAGATATCCAAATTCCTGACCGAAGGAATAACCCTCCTGCCATTTCCTGAAAGCGTAATCCTCCGTTTTTCGTGCTTCATTCCAATTGACGATGGTATTTTTAGCGTAACCGATCATTCCTCCCACAAAAACCGATAGATTTCTGTTGACGCTTTTGTTATAATTCACCGATATTTCTACTCCTTTATTTTCAAAAGTTCCTGAGTTGGTCGTGGGATAGTTGCTTAAAGGAATGCCCTGATAAAGCGGTATAGTAGCGAGCGCGCTTACCACCATGTTATTCATCCTTTCTTTAAAAACATCCACTGAAATATTGAAGGCCTTTAAGAGCCCAAGATCAACCCCCAAATTCTGCTTGGTGGCCACCTCCGCCTGAATATTGGGATTCGCACGCTGGTTTTCCTGTACAATGTATTGCAGATAATTGATCGTTCCTCCCTTTGAAACCGTTACATTATCAAGGTACGCGTACCGGGCCAGCCCGCTTTGGTCATTCGCTGTCTTACCATAAGATGCTCTCAGTTTCAAGTAACTCAGCAAATGCTGATCACGGAGAAATGCTTCGTTGGAAATAACCCAGGCGCCTGAAATTGCCGGTGTTGCAATAAAACGGTTGCTGCGTGCATATTGCTCTGAACCGGAATAACCCAGATCAAATTTTAGCAAATACTTGTTTTCAAACCCGTAAGTAGCCTCAAAACCAGAGCTTACCCGATTATAAGGCAACAGATTCGGCGAGGAGTTATCAGCCTTTGTCAGGTTTTGATAAAACATATACGCCAGTGCTGAAACATTATGACGGCCAAAATCACGCTTGTAATTCATGGCAATGTTATAGGTCAGATGGTAATAATAGGAATGCGACTTACCGTACGCTAGTGGTGTATTATTAGCCGAACCCTTTTTATTAAATCCCAGCGTGGTCGAATCGTTGTTTCTTACATATCTTTCATAATTCTGCGTTGTGCTTAAACTGCCGACAGAATTGGTCTGATAAGCCATCACACCAGTCAGATTAAGTCCCTTTGTCAAAAAGCTCATGTCCAGGTCCAATCCAAACTGCGAAGTGATATTGGTAACGGTATGTCTGCGGTAACCCGTGCGGTTCAACATCCCATAAGTCGGTGACTCTACCCGCTCCGTGGTGATCACCTTTCCACCCGGATCAACGATTTCACCTCCATTGATCACAGCCGGTGTAACCGGACCATAGGTTGTTGGCGGCATCATAAACAAACTTCTATACACTTCGTCATTTGAAGCCCCGGGGGTACGTTCCCGTTTCACGTTGCCACTCAACCTGACAAATGCTTTCAGGTAATTGTTCAATTTCATGTCAATATTAGTACGATAATTTACCCAAACATTGTTGGCGTTAGGATCATATCTGGTTTGGTCCGTTTTAAACTGGCCTCCCTGATGCATGAAATTGATGTTTGAGAAAAACTGTACTTTATCATTTCCACCCGTCACGTTGACACCAACCCGCTGCATCATGGCAAAATCTTTCATAAACTGGCTGTACCAGTTATTGTTCGGGTACAATTCCTTATTCTCGCCAGAACGGTAACCAGCAATCTGGGATGGACTGAAAAGATAATTCTGCCCCAGACCATCGTTAAATGCTGCCTGATTACGAAGCTGCGCATAATCAGCCGAGTTGTAAAAAGCGGGCTTTGTAGTGACCTCTTGAAACGACTGGTCAAATCGTGTTTTGATCTGCAAACCTCCTTTGACGCCTCTTTTAGTTTTAACAACGATCAGTCCGTTTGCACCTTGTATCCCATACAGTGCCTGCGTGGAGGCATCTTTAAGAATCGTGACCGACTCAATTTCGTTTGCCGAAATGTAATCCAGCGTCTGGTTGCTGTTATAGGAATTTATAATCCCGTCGATGATCACAAGCGGGCCGTTTTTTCTGGCAGAAGAAATACCCCGGATATACAAGTTCGTATTGGCACGTGACAATTCTGAAAATGTTTCCTGCGTAAACAGACCATTTAACCGGCCGGCCAGCGTTTGCGTAAGATTGGCAACCGGGGCCCTTTCCAGTTCTGCACCGGAAACCGTCGAAACCGCCCCGGTAAGGTCCCCTCTTCGTTGTTCTGAATAACCCAGCTGAACGAAATCGTCTTTATGATGCGCATCATAAACAAGTTTTACGTCCAATTGTTTGTGCTCGCCGATAGCCAGTTTTTGCAATATGTGACCGGGAAAAGAAAACAATAAAGACTTGCTGTTGTCATTGACTATGATCGCATATTCTCCATTAATATCCGTAATGCTCCCGTTTCTGCCATTTTCAGATGTAACGATAACACCTTGTAACGGTTTGTAATATTCGTCGGTTATTTTTCCATCAACCGCAATGGATATTTCCTGCGCCCGTAACCTGGTTCCGCTAAAAACCAAGATAAAAAACACGAGCACTAACGTTAAACGATTTTTATATTGCTGTTTCATATGATCTATCCTAAATCAGTCAGTTGAAAACTCAGTGTTTTACCATCCTTTATTCTGCCAGTCAGCGCCAGTGATTGAGCGCATACGATTCGCTTCATTTAACGGGATGGGAATCCACAGAAACTTATTGGTATAATTTTTCCGCTCTACATTCCGTACCAGTTTTCGTCCATATGTGTAAGTCCCGTCAGCCTTCCTGGTAATGTCAGCCGCCGTAATCCAGCGGTCTGTTTTGGCAAGATCACCTGTTGGCAATGTCCAGCGCCGTAAATCGAAATAACGGTTTTCCTCCATCGCAAGCTCCACCCTTCTTTCATTACGGATCCGCCTGATCAGCTCATCTTTGCTCAGTCCCGTCGGCAGATCAGGCATCCCGGCCCTAGTCCTGATCTCATTTACAGCGGCCGCGGCGTCAGTGAGCTGCCCTGCTTCGGCTGCCGCTTCGGCATAGTTTAGAATAATTTCTCCCAGGCGGAACATTTTCCAGTTTGCACCTGCGATCGGGTTATCATTTCCTGAATTTGGATGCAGAAATTTTCTTTCAAAATAACCTGTCCTTGTCGCCCTTCGCGTGGTAGCATGAGTACCTGTTTGCGGCTCGCCTGCGTAAGTTGCAATAACCCTTGTCCGGTTACCGATCGGAGCCGGATAATTTTCATGTGACTCTGCTGCTTCGGCAAAATTCCACATCGCCTTTCTTTTGGACCCGTTGTAATAAATGCAAGCGTAAAAACGCGGATCCCGGTTTACATAAGGGTCGTTGGGATTATACATTGTATTCGCGGCGTTGTAGTTTGGTTTAAGATGCTGATCATCCAAATATGGATTTTCAAGATTCAATATCGACTTCCCGTCTTTAGTCTCATAGGCGTCAACCAGCTCTTGCGTTGGGCAGGTACCCGACTTATATCCATCCTGTGCTCCTATTCCATCAATATTCCATACATTACCCTGATTTTCGCGGTTTTGCCAAATGGTCTCCCGGTCGACAGGATTGGAAGAATAACGCATCGTCTGAGTAAAATACTCGTTATATAAAGCGGTCTTTTCGTTCTTATCGGGGCCTAAATAAGCCGTTTCTGACAGGTAAGTTTGGGGCAAATTCACCTTATTGTAAAGTGCATAACCATTGGCTTTCAAATTTTCCAGCGATTTTTTATTGATCTGATAAGCTTCCTGCCATAAATTCTGTCCCGTATTATTTTGCGGACTGGCAGCAAAAAGTATCATTTTAGATTTGATCGCCTCAGCCAATGCTTTACTCACGCGTCCGGCTTCTCCCTCGGTAGTTATACGCCAGGGAAGCTCACTGGTTGCCAGCGCAACGTCACAATCTTCGATGATAAATTTCACGATATCGTAGTAACTTTCTTTCTTGACGCTTGAAAAGTCATCCGAAAAATTGTAAGCCTCGCGCTCAATTGGCAAAACGGCACCGAACCATTTTAATAGCTCTGCATAGTAGTATGCGCGAAGCAAATGTGCTTCTGCCTTCCAACGTTTTCGGTCCAGTTCACTTTTAACGGTCGCTTTCTCAATGTTGCTGATAAAAATGGTACAGTTCCTGATCGAATTCCAGTATCTTGCCCAATACTCGCCATTTCCTGCATCCGCGCTGATATTGGTTACCGGATGATTTGCCGCCGAAGCATCACCATTGTACATCCTGCCAGACATAATCCATGATTCTGCTTCGGCATCTGTGTCCCAGGACTCATCACTCCAGTTTACAGGGCCACGGCTCCAGAAGAAATAACGGGTACCTTTGACTGGAATATTTGAATAACAGCTGTTTAAAAATGCACCAACCTTATCATTGTCGGCGAAGACCTCATCCATAGTCAGTTTACCATCCGGCGCCATATCAAGCACATTCTTGCACGAACCCAGGGACAACAGAGCAAATACAAATGTCAATATGATAAATTTCATCCTCATAATTTCTGCGGTTTAGAAAGTAATGTTCACACCAAAATTTGCCATCTTAGTTACCGGGTAGCCAATCGAATCATCGTTTTCAGGATCAAGATGGCCCATTTTCAATTTGTCCCATGTAAAATAATTCTGGGCGCTTATGTAGATCCTCAGCTTCTGCACACCAATTTTTTTCAATGCGTCAGTTGGCAGCGTATAACCCAGCACAATATTTTTCAACCTGATAAAAGAGCGATTCATGATGAAAAAATCATTGGCCGTGTGGTTGGTCGTGCTGTGCGTGCTTAAAGCAGGATAGGTTATCTTTTCGTTATTGGCAAAACGCTCCGGTGTCCAGGCAGTTTTATGGTAGTCGAAATAAGTCCCCCGAATAATATTTTCGTACACGCCTTGCTGCGCATAATTGCTCGAATATTTACCGATCCCCTGGAAAAAAGTGGTAACATCGAACGATTTGTAATCGAAGGTCAGTGACAACCCATAACTGATCCGGGGAATATTTGAGTATCCGATCGGTGCCCGGTCTTTGTCGTTAATAACTCCGTCGGCATTCAAATCCATGTATTTGAAATCTCCAACCCGCGGCTCACCAAAGCCATAAGTTGTCTTTGCCAGATATGCGTCCAGCTCCTCTTTGGAATTAAAAAAGCCGTTTCCATTGCTGTAATCAATCTTATATCCAAATGACTGGTTTAAAGAAAATCCCGTTTGACGGTAGCTATACGCGTAAGTATCGTCGCTGGCAGGTTCATCCAGAAACTTCACCTTGTTTTGATTGTATCCGAAATTTCCGCGGATTATGATATTAAATCCCTTCGTAACCGCCTTGTTATAGGTAAGTTCCAGTTCATAACCTTTATTATCTACAAGTCCCATATTTACTCTGGGAATATTACCCAGTGGCACTCCCTGAAACTCAGGAACGGTCCCCCTTGAAATAAGGATATTACTGCGGTGCTCAATAAAATAATCAGCAGATAAACTCAAATCATTAAATAATTGAAGATCAACGCCATAATTTTGTTTTTTTGCAATCTCCCAGGTCAGATTCGGATTACCCAAAAGTCCTTGATTGATCCCTTGTCCAAGTCCTAAACTACCCAGCGGACCGCCACCCAGCGTAATATTGCTTTGATAAAGAAACCGGGCATTACCCATTTTGTCGTTGCCAACCTTACCATAAGACGCTCTTAATTTCAGGTTGGTGAGCATACGATTATTTTTCAGGAAATTTTCATTGCTCAATATCCAGCCAACAGAAACCGCCGGAAAAAAGCCGAAACGTTGGGAAGGTGCAAACTGCTCGGAACCGTTATAACCAAGGTTGATTTCGGCCAGATAGCGGGAGTCATAACCATAGGTCAGACGACCGGCTACACCCAATACATTGTAGGGGATCTCACCGGCCGTTGTTTCCCAAGTATCGCGCTGAGCAAGGATCATCCCGGTAACGTCATGTTTATTTCCAAAAACGCGGGCATAATTGATAGAACCCTGCGCGTTGATGTTATATCTGGAATCGGCACCTTTTGCCAGTGACAACAAAGTTTCATCCGAGCGTTTCACTGCATAGGTCAATAAATTATTGGTTGGATTTACCTCTGCCAGATAGAGCCGTTCAGATTTCCCACCCTGCATAGCCGTTGTAGACTTGGAATCGTAGGAGATCATTGCTTTGATGCTTAATCCCTTTACGAACTTGCCCAGATCCTGTTCAAGACCGAAGGATGCATTCAAATTAGACCTCACTTCATTTCTGTAACCAAAACGGTTCATGATTTCAAATGCGGAGCGATCCATGTATCCCGGATCTACGATTTGTCCGGGTTTCACCCCGAAACCATCAATGGTTGTAGGGCCCGGCGTGATGGGAAGAATGGTCTGCGCCTGATAAAGCAAATCACGCATCATCCAGTTTGTATCATTGTTGTAAAGCCAGGCAGCAGGCATATTAACACGTTCGATGTAACTGCCGATATTCAGAAATGCTTTCAGGGCTTTGGTAACCTTATAGTCCAGATTGGCCCGGAAATTAAAACGATCCATTTTGGCGGAAGGGTCATAACCCAGCACTGATTTCGGCTCCGTATTCAGGTTTCCACCCTGATGCAAAAAGGCACCATTTACAAAATAAGATACCTTATCCGTTCCTCCCGTCACGTTCATGTTAATGCGCGTCTGAGGTGCATAGCGGGAAATATATTCACGGTAGTAGTCATGATCAGGATACATGTACTTTCTTACCATCGCCTTCTTGGCATAATCCGGATCGTTGGGATCCAGCCCGGCAAGCGGATTTGCATATTTATCCATCGTCGCCTGATCGAAAGGAAGAGGGGTGATCCCGTCATTTTTGGATGCCTCGTTTCTCAGCCTCATATATTCGAGCGAATGAAGACGTTCGGGCTCCCGGGTAAAAGAAGCGTAACTTTGCTCGGCGTTAATATTTAACTCCGTTTTACCGGCAGTACCCCGCTTGGTTGTGATCAAAATTACACCATTGGCCCCACGGACCCCGAAAACGGCCGTGGCAGAAGCGTCCTTAAGAATTGAAACCGAAGCCACCTCATTGGCATCCAGTGTCCGGATGTTATCACGGGGAACTCCGTCAATTAGAATCAATGGACTGCGGCCGTTGGTAGTAGCAGCACCACGCAAATACATGGTTGCGTCATCACGTCCGGGTTGCCCTCCTGCCGATTGAATGGAGGTTAACCCCGGCAAACGGCCGGACAAGGCATTAGCCAGACTAGCCGATGAATTTTGCCGGAGGGCGTCGCTATTGATCGTCGAGACGGCACCAGTGACAGATACTTTCTTTTGTTCTCCAAAACCCACCACTACCACTTCCTCAAGCGCTTTTTCGTCGACGGTCAAAACCACATCAATTGTCGAGTGGTTACCAACCTGGATTTCTTTACTGACATACCCGACAAAGCTGAAAATAAGTATCGACGTCTGGTCAGAAACTGAAATCTGATATTCACCATTCATGCCTGTAGAAGTACCTTGGGCCGTTCCTTTCACAACAACACTTACCCCGGGCAACAGATCTCCCTTATCATCTGTAACCTTTCCTTTCAGCCTGATTTCTGCATTGGCTTCCTTGGAAAATTCTGCCGTTGAAGCCATGGATTCATCGGTTTCACGCGCATGATCCGCCACTGTTCTGGACTTATTTAAAAGTATCCTTCGGTTCCCCGAAATCGAATAATCAATTTTCATCGGTTTGAACAAGGCGTCAAAAACCGTAGCCAGTTTTTCATTTTTGAAATTCAGCGTCACTTTTCGGTTAGCCTGGATCACTTCAAAACTGTAAATGAATTTCACCTTGCTTTGGCTTTCAATTTTTTCGAGCACTTTGTCCATGCCCATTTCAGAAACGGATATATTTATACGTTGATTCAAAACCTCCTGTGCCCTCAGGTCTCCGGCTATGGAAATACCGATAAAAAGCACCGAAAGTATAACCTGGAGTATAGTGATCCTCATAAGTTTCAATAGAATCTCGTCCCGTTGTCGACGTTTTTTCATAGTTTTGTTCAGGTTTAGGTTTAAATAGAAATCATTCCGAACCTCTCCCAACGCCTACCCAGGCACAAACAGTTTACCAGACTGTTTCAGGGAGATTTTGCAAATTTGGAGTCGGTAATGTTACCAGCATTACCGGCTTTTTTTATGAGTCATTTTTTACGCATAGGCGATATAAGTTATAGCGTGAAAATTTTCATTTCTTATAAAATCAAGTTAAGGTCCGTCGCATCCTGCCGAAATGACTCTGATATTCCCACCTTTTGCTTCAAATTTCGCATTGATCACAGCGCATATCATTTCAAGTTTTTCGTAAACCGGCTCGTCGCCTAGTTCGGCGGTAATACTGCAATTGGCCGTCAGGTCCTGATCAAAGTCTATGTGCAGACCATACGATTTTTCCAGCAGGCTGAATACGTCTTTAAGTTTGGTTCTGTTGAAAGAAAAATCATGGGATTCCACAGGAAGGTTAAGCAAAACTGCGTTTTCGATGTTTTTCTTGTTCAAAGCCAGACTCTTTTTATTAAACGTTACCTGCTGATTCGGATTAAGTATCTGTTTTGTCCCGCCAATCTTCTTCCCTTGTTCTTCTTTTTCAAGAGTTGAAACTTCCACTACGCCACTTTTCACTACCAGGGTTATTTCATCATCATCTTCATTGGCCTGAATACTGAAACTCGTCCCGGTAACTTTCGTAAGCATCTCTCCCGCAAATACATAAAATGGTTGTTGGGGATTTTTACGAACTTCAAAAAAAACCTCCCCTAAAATAAAAACGTCCCGTCTGTCCTTTGCAAATTCTTTGGGATAAGCTATTCTGCCTCCTTTTTTTAGTATTACCGAGCTCCCGTCGGGCAGGTTAACCATTTTCACCAGCTGCGATTTATTTTTTACTTCAATGAGCTCTGGTCCGGCAGACTTTTTGCCCATCGAATAATAAAGCTCCCGTTCTCCGAAGCTCTTTTTCAGATAAAGGCTAACCGAGCCGAGTCCGATAAGCAAGATGACCGAAGCGGCCAGAAACCACTTACTTTTCCAGAGAGGAATAACCCGGACTTTCTCCTCCGGTATTTTATTCAGTATCTCAGCAACCTTTAATTTTACCTCACCGGGCGAAATGGAATGCGCTTCTCCGCGAACAGCCAGTAAAATGCTCCGGGCTTGCTCCATATTGGAAATCTGATGCGGCGTATTTTCCAGAAAATTCAGCCAAAAAGAATTAGACTCCTGCAAGTAAACCCAGTCCTGAAACTTCCGGTCTTCCAGCCAATCCTTTACCTCAAAGTTTTGATAATTGTTCATGGAACGATTTGATTACTCCCTTCTGATACGATGAGTATCCCGGAAACAAATAGTACCCATGAGTATGGAAAATTTTTACTACTTTTTCAATGTATTTTTACATTTGATAAAAATCCTGGCAACAGCGTGAGAAATATAATTGTATGCTGCCAGTATTCACGCAGTTTTTGAAGACCATACTGAAGATAATTAGCCACAGCCTGACGATTGAGTCCCATCACTTCGGCAATTTCGTCGTAGGAAAGATTTTGATAAAATTTAAGATACAGTGCTTCTCGCTGACGTTTAGGTAATAGGTTGATTGCGTGTGCAAGTCGGTCTGTCGTTAACTGATCGGTTTCATGAAGTATCCAGTCCGACTCGGGCGAAAGATCATCGAGCAGATCGTTTTCATTTTTAGAGATATCCGAAAAAACAGCTTGCTTTTTAATCCGCCGCAGAAGGTTATTCCTCAACGATTGAAACAGATAAGGTTTAATGCTGTCAATAACAGACAAACTATCCCGCCTTTCCCATATCTGTAAAAACAGATCCTGTATGCAATCCTTTATCAGCTCCCGATCTTGTGTAAACCGGGTCCCGTAATGGTGCAACGCTGCGTAGTGACACTCCGCAATCTCACCAAATGCATTTTTATCGCCGGCAGTAAATTGCTGCCACCGGGTGGACAGGTATAATTCCTGTTGATCTGCTGTTTGCTCCACGATTATTCAGGACAAAACATACGTGACATTAATCTTAACACTTCAATACGTCGGGGCAATGCTTATGATATTCTTGTAAATATCTATGAACAATCACAGCCAACTGTCCTGCGCTATCATGCTTTTGTTTAAAATTTTCTTTAATTCAATCTATTTGGCCGATAAATCTTTCCAGCGTATTTGAAATCACCCAAACCGGCAACTCTCTTGACCAGCTGACACCCCAAAATGCCTAGAGTGTTATGCCTGATGGCAGTTCGCAGGTATATGCGCCCGCTATGCTCATGAAAGATCTTGAAGGCCGCTTTTATTTTCATACCAATCGATAATATAATCTGCAACCCTTTCCCAACCTGGTTCCCCACAAATAAAATGGCTTTTGCCTTCAAATATTTTTACCTTAACCAGGCTATTTGCATCCTGATACCTGCCTGCTATCGTTTGGGTAAGATCCAGCGGAAAGATATGGTCATTACCGCCGCCAACGAACAAAATTGGAGCGTGTGGCTTCTTAAAATCTATGTTTGAAAAAGAATTCAAAACCAATTGGCGACTGACTTTGTAACTTTCAGGCACTGCAAATTTCTCAAAGGCTTTTTCTTTCTCGGTATCGGGTATGGTGTTGAAGAATGAATAATCGTACCATTTACGGCTACCCATGAAATATTTATTGGCAGAAAAAAATCCAAAGGCCGGCAACACAGTCTTGAGCGTTTGAAACGGTGGAAAAACATTTTTCGGTGGGGCTCCATCAATACTTACTCCTGCTACTGCCTTTCCCATTTCTACCAATTTCAATGTTGCCATTCCCGCCATAGAATGCCCAATGATTAGCGGTTTTTCCGGTAAGCCATCTATTAATTGAGCGATGTTGTTTACAACATCGATAAACCCAGTTTTAACAAGGTCGGGATGAACTTTTGCTCTCAGCTCCGCAGGGTTGCCTTCATGCCCGGGATTTGCAGGTGTATAAACTTTATAACCTTTTTGTTCATAGTAGCGTTTCCATTCTGCCCAACTGGTGTTATTCACAAAATTTCCATGAATGAGTACGATGGTTTTTGATCTTGCCATGTTCTAATATGTTTAAAGTTAATAACCTATTTTTGTTTTCCCGGTGTTCAACAGCAAACAATGAACAGCGCTTTTTGTTGTGAATCAAGAAACTTCACCCTCCCTTGCACAAAACCAAAATTGAAAAAATTATAGATAACTCTTAATTATCAGCCAACCATATGCCTTTATTCTTAAGCTCATTCACTACTTTCAGTTAAAATAACTGGTTCTAAAAAATTTTCTCCCAAAAAAGAGCTGCCTGCATTACGTTAACAGTAATGTGACTTATTCAATAATCCTCTTTGCCTGGCGGGAAATGTGCGGTCAAGTTCGATGCCGTCTGTTTCAAAATTTACGAGCAGAGATGTCTATCCCTTTCGCCTCCGCACTAAATTACTAAAATATAACAACTTGCGTTATATCGTGCCTCATTTTTTAAAATTCTCCGCGTTCCTTTTCCTACTTCCGTCCAGTCCCTGTAAACGACCTTACCAGAATTCGTCTTGAGCCATCTGCGACGTTTGATATGGAGAAAGACTTTGTCTCCACGAATTGGAAATCCTGATTTGTCTTTAGGCTCTCCATAAGCTCACCTATACCCCCAGCCTGAATCAACAGCCTCAATGGTTTACCGTTTTCATTTCTAAGTTCCTTTATCTGCCTGGCAGCTTTCGTTAATAGAGGATTTGGCTATAAAGTATGCTTTGACATCACGGACCATGACCCGGACTGTCATTTCACAATGGAAGAGCGGACATTACAAAATTTCCCAATGCTCGGCAATCTTGTTCCCATTCATCCGGAACATTCGGTATCCATAAAAAACTTCTGTAACCTTGCAGCTGTCATCTACGCACAGAAGTTCGCTCACACTAATTCTCACATGACAAACGACAAGCTCTCCCAAGATAGTCAACGCTACGATTTCTGTCTGATGAGAGACCACTTCTGCCAGCTCATTTAGGTAGATTATCAGGCCTTGTTGATTCTGAACCACAGCATAAGGCATCGAGTGGTCAATGTAATGATCGTCCAGATAAACAGCTATTTCTGAAAATCTTTTCTCGTTCCAGACTCTTTTGATGTATTCTAATACACATTCAATATCCGGATTAGAAAAATGCCCAAGCTGATTTGTTTTTTGAATCTCAGGATTAATCATTTTTTCAGTTTTATAGGTAAAAATTACTCATCTTATGTCAACCCGTTCTCTGACTGGCCGATGGGTTTTCAGGTTTAAACCATAAAATTCAATGTATTCAATTTCCGGGGAGAGCGCTGTGCCTCCAACGATACGGATGTAAACTCTTTTCAGCTCACAGATTTGCCCATTTATTTTAATTTGAACAACATATTTGCTCTGCTCATTTTTATTTAGCTGCATAAGTCTGTTAGGAAAAGCTACCGCCTTTATCATAAAACTGTCGACACCCATAGCCGTAGCAGAAAGTCCATAACCAAATTCACGTTGAAATGCATTCAGTTTCTGTTTTTTTCCATCATCGGCATATTTCATCCAGAATATGTCGATCGGGTCCTTTTGATCCAGTGCCCGTCCTTTTGCATGTTTAGCGCATAGCAAACCGTATTGATATTCGGATCTCTTTGAATATAGAGTAACAGGCCCGGCACATTTTTTGGAATTGGCCATTTAATAGAACCAAGACTATTTTGGGCTTTTGCGTAAGTGGACCAAATCGCAATCATAAACAGAGGCATAAGTAAGAGCCTTTTTATTATAAATCCGTCGTACTGATTTCACAGGTATTAAAAACGGCATTACGAAAGCCGAAATCCTTAACTTTGGTATGCAAAAAACGACAGTCGATGAATTGACAGTCAATGAAATTAACACTGCTCAAATCAATGCTTTGAAAGTTGCAATTTGAAAATGTACACTTTACAAAACCCCTGTTACTAAAATCTTTGTCGGCATAGTCGGCGCTCTCGAATCTTTCGTTTTGGTATATAAAGTGTTCTGATGATTGGTTCATGTCTCTGGATTAAAATTGGGTTCGGTTATCCTGCAACGATATACGTCGGGGCATTAGTAAAGTATTGACGGTTTACATCGATTCAGGTTTAACAGCATGCTTAAAGCAGAATCCCTTTAAGCATGCTATTATTTTAATTTACTCCGCCGCCCAACGCACGGTACAGATCCGTTACAGCATTTAGCTGCTCCAATTGGATCGTTATCGCTTCCAGATCGTTTTGCAGTCTGTTATTTTGAGCCGTTATAACTTCCAGGTAAGTAGTCATGCCACTTTTATAAAGTTTCATCGCGTCATCTGTCGCTTTATTTAACAGCGCCGTTTTCTCTTCCACCAACACTTTTCTTTCCGAAGCACCCTTGGACTTTGCCATTGCATCCGATACTTCGCTTACGGCTGTCAACACGGTTTGTTTAAATTGTATCACAGCTTTCTGCTGTTCCAGGGCTGCCGTTTCATAAGCCGTTTTCAGTGCATGCTTTTGAAAAATCGGTTGAGTCAGGTTGATCGCAATGGTCTTTGCCATCGATCCCGGCAAATCGAACCAACTGTTAAATTTGAACGAATTGGCCCCAATTTGCGGAGAAAGACTGAAAGTCGGATACATCGCGGCTTTTGAAAGACCCGTTTTTGCATTGGCATTCACCACAGCAAACTCCGCTGCTTTCACATCCGGCCTTCGGCTTAGCAATTGTGCAGGAACAGCCGATGCAAACTGGGTATTGGCTTTTACATGGGCAAGATCCCCTTCTCTTTTGATGCTGTCCGGATAGCTGCCACATAAAATACTCAACGCGTTTTCCTGAACGGCTACATTCTGCATCGCCAGCGGCACAAGCAGCTCAGCCGTTTTTTTCTGCGCCTGGGCCTGGCCAAGGGCAAGAGAATTGATCTGGCCTGCAATGTATTGCAGCCTCATCATATCCAGCGTTCTGTCACTGAGTGCTATGTTTCGCCTCGCTATTTTCAACTGCTCATCCAGACTGATCAGATTGTAATAAGCCTGAGCGACCTGACTGATGATACGTGTCTTCAATGCGGAAAGATTTTCTTTCTGCCCAAAATAATTGGCAACAGCGGCCTCCTTTTGCATTTTTACCTTTCCCCAAATGTCGGCTTCCCAGGTAAGTTGAAGCGACGCGTTGTAATCGTCCATGTAAGAAGTTCCTACAAACTGCTCGCTCAAAGAGCCATTAAGGGAATTCTTGGATAAAAAGGCGCGGCTTGCTCCTACATTTAAATCCAGGTTGGGCAATAGCCCTAACTTTGCCTGACGAACTGCCAGGTCAAGCTGCTCCATATTTTTCAGCGCTATGGCAATATCATTGTTTTTTTCCAGCGCTTTTTCAATCAACTCAACCAACTGCGGTTCGTTAAAGAAGGTTCTCCACGGCAGCTGCACTGAATCAGCTGTCACAGCGATTTCGCTGCGGAACTGGGCAGGGGTTTGAAGATCCGGGCGGGCATATTTTTTACCCACCACACAGGACCCCAAACTTGTTGCCAAAATCAACCCCACCATTATATTTCTGTTCATTGCTTTCATTGTAGTTCGTTAACAGGTTGGAGAACTGTTTGTTTTGATCCGGAGATTTTTTCCTGTAGGTATTGGAACAGCATGTACAAAAGCGGTATCACAAAAATCCCCAGGACAACCCCACTCAGCATACCGATCGTAGCACCCGTACTAATAGACCTGTTCCCCACCGCGGAGCCTCCCTGGGCTACCATCAAAGGAATCATCCCAACAATAAAGGCCAGCGAAGTCATGAGGATAGGACGCAGTCTGGACTTGGCTCCCTCAATCGCAGACTCTTTTATACTGCTACCCAAAGCTCTGCGCTGAACGGCAAACTCAACGATTAGAATAGCGTTTTTGGCTAGAAGCCCAACGAGCATGATAAGCCCTACCTGCACATAAATGTTATTGTCAAGTCCGATGGCTTTGATTGCTGCGAAAGCACCGATGATACCGGTCGGAATAGAAAGGAGTACCGATAGTGGCAGCAAATAACTTTCAAATTGAGCCGCCAAAAGGAAGTACACAAACAGCAGACACAGGGCGAAAATAAACACGGTTTGATTACCCGCCGATTTTTCTTCCAGACTAAGCCCGGTCCACTCGTAGCCATAATCCGAAGGAAGTTTTTCAAGCACGTTCTTTTCAAGGTTTTCCATGATATCGCCGCTACTTGCTCCGGGTAGTGGTATAACACTAATTGTCAGCGCATTGAAAAGATTATATCGGTTCACCGATTCCGGCCCGTATACTTTGTGCAGCTTGATGAGCGACTTAACCGGTACCATCTGGTTCTGGTCATTGCGGACAAAAATTTCATTGAAAGCCTGCTCATCAGCCCTGAATACGCCATCCGCTTTCACACTCACGCGGTAAAACTTGCCAAACTTGGTAAAGTTCAGGCTCTGGTCACCAGAAAAATAAGTCTGGATCGCACCCATCATACCACTTATGCTTACGCCCATCTGCTGTGCTTTATCTTTGTCCACTTCCATTTCCAATTGCGGATAATCGGTACGGAAGGTCGTATAAGCATACTGAACGCCGGGCTGCTGCATAATCTCCCCAATGACCTTGTCTGACATTTTCTTCAAAGCAGCGGCATCTTTACCTGTTTTGTCCTGAAGGACGATCTCCGCACCACCAGTCACACCGTAACCTTCAACAGGAGGACTACGGAATGCCATCACAGTACCTTCTTTTATCCCTGCGAACTGTCCGGATAACGTCGCCATAATCTGATCTATATCCTGAATTTGTCCCCGGTCCTTTTTATCTTTCAATTTGATAAAACCCATGGCGTATGCCGGACTGGCACTGTTGGATAAAATATTGAAACCTGTGATCGTCGAACTGTTTTTGACTGATTCCGTTGCTGCCAGTATCTTATCGATTTTAGCGGCAACAACCGTTGTACGGTCAAGAGCCGTTCCCGGAGGCATACTCAGACTGTAAATAATAAAACCGTCGTCTTCCATCGGCACAAAACTTTTTGGTGTGCTCATCATTAGCCAGCCAGCGGTAAGTGTAATCAGCAGAATCAGCCCCGCGCCAATCCATTTTCTCTTAACCAGAAACTTCAGTCCTTTGACATATTTTCCAGTCAGATTGTCAAAACCGGCATTAAATGCCGTAAAAAAGCGCTTTTTAAATCCCTGTTTTACTTGCTTATGATCATGGCCTTCGGCATGCGTATTTTTCAAAAGCAGGGCGCACAATGCCGGGGTCAGTGTCAAGGCATTTACAGCTGAAATGATGATCGCGATGGCCAGCGTATAGGCGAATTGTTTATAGAAAATACCCGATGATCCGGTCATAAAACCGATAGGAATGAACACGGCCGACATCACAAGCGTAATCGAAATTACGGCACCCGTGATTTCGCCCATGGCGCTATGCGTAGCTTCTTTCCCGGACATAGGGGATCCTTCCATTTTACTATGTACGGCCTCGACGACCACAATGGCATCATCGACCACGATACCAATGGCCAGTACCAAAGCAAACAGTGTCAGTACGTTGATTGTAAAACCAAAAGCCATCAGGAAAAAGAATGTCCCCACAATAGCCACCGGCACCGCAATGGCCGGAATGATGGTTGAACGAAAGTCCTGAAGAAAAAGGAACACAACAATAAACACCAGGATAAATGCCTCGATAAGTGTAGACTTAACCTGGCTGGTGGCCTCATCCAAACGTTCTTTTGTACTCATCAGGCTCGTATATTCGATTCCCGGAGGAAAAGATTTCGATGCTTTCAAAAGCTCCTTCTGAACGCCGATCTCAATTTCATTGGCATTAGAACCCGTTGTTTGCAAAATAGCGACCGTTACAGCACTTTTTCCGTTAGATGTTGAGTTTCCACTGTAATTCAAAGAACCAAATTCGATCCGGGCTACATCTTTTAGTCTGACCATCTCAGTTCCGTTTCTTTTCACGACAATATTTTCATACTCGCTGGTCTGGTTCATCTTGCCTTTGTAACGCATCACATATTCGAGTGAGGCGTCTGATTCCTGCCCAAGTTTCCCCGGCGCGGATTCTATACTCTGATCAGCAATTGCCTGGTTAACATCGGCTGGAATAAGACCGTAGCTAGCCATCTTCTGAGGGTTCAACCATACACGCATTGAATAATCCTTTGCTCCAAACGCCTGCGCCTGCCCTACACCGGGTACGCGTTTAATCTGGGGAACAAGGTTGATATTGACATAGTTTTGAAGAAACAATTCGTCATATTTTTCATTGTCTGTTGTGTAGACATTGAAAATCATGATCATACTATTCTGCTGCTTTGAGGTTGTTAAACCCATCTGGATCACCTCCTGAGGAAGAATCGGCGTAGCCTGCTGCACACGGTTCTGGACATTTACAGCAGCCTGGTCGGGATTCACACCCTGTTTGAAAATAACGCTGATTGAAAACGACCCGTCGTTACTGGCTGTCGATTTGATGTATTGCATATTTTCAACACCATTGATCTGTTCTTCCAGCGGAGTTACTACCGAGCGGATCACCGCCTCACTGTTACCACCTGGATAAGTTCCCGACACCATAACTGTGGGTGGAGAAATGTCCGGAAATCTTGTTACTGGCAACCGGGTCAATCCGATAATACCAAGGATTAGCAATACGACAGAAATCACCGTAGCCATTACGGGCCTGTCAATTATCTTTTTTAACATAAATAAGTTGTCTTTGAATTACTTGGAAAGAGAATCGGCAGAAACTACCTTGGGCGTTACCTTCATACCTTCATTAAGCACATCGATACGGTTGAGCGCAATTTTATCCCCGTTTTGCACACCTGATTTTATCAGGTATGTATTGCCGGATTTTCCAGCGATCTGAATAGGTGTCATCGCGACCTTGTTACTATCTGCGAGTTTGAAGACAAAGTATTTTTCCTGAATATCCTTCACACTCTCCATAGGCAAGTTAAGTACTCCTTTCAGTGTTTGGTGAATAACAATCCGGCCAGCTCCACCGGAACGCAGCAGTTTGTCGGGATTCGGAAAAACAACTTTCATACTCATGCTTCCTGTTGTCGGATCAAGGTTTCCGCTGGCGCTTTCAAGCTTTCCTTGATGGTCATAAATTGCTCCGTCAGCGGTGATTAGTTCCACCTTTGGGTTCTTTTCCATCCCTGTTTTTTTGAATGTAATAAAATCGGCTTCACTCATCGAAAAATAAACAAATACCTGATCAATGTCCGACAACGATGTAAGTGGAATCTGGTCAGAAGGAGTTACCAGATTACCAACCCTGTTAGGTATACGTCCAATGTATCCGCTTACCGGCGCTTTTATATGCGCAAATCCGGCATTGATCTGGGAAGAACCCAAAGCAGCTTTTGCCTGGGCCACCTGTGCTGCTGCTGCGTCATAGCTGACCTGTGCCGCTTTCAACTGTATATCCGAAACTACTTTCCCTTCAACCAACGGACGGATCTTTTCCAGTTCCAGGCTGGCACTTGCCTGTGCAGCCAAAGCAGATTTAAGGCCTGCACTGCTGTTGTTTACCTGCTCGTTAAAAGCATCACTTTTTATCTTAAATAGTGACTGCCCCTTTTTGACATAATCTCCTTCTTTTACATAAATGGCATCCAGATAACCCGATACCTGCGCTTTGATATCAACGTTGACACTACCTTCAATTGAGCCAGGATACGATGTTTGAACGGGTGCACTGGTGCTGCTCAATTCAACAAAATCGGTTTCCTGTGGCGGTGCCTCTCCCATTTCGGTCTGCGCAGTACCCGAACCGCAGGAGGTTAACACGGTAGCCATAGCCAATATCCAGAGGCCTTTAAGAAGCATGTTTGTTTTAAAAGTACGATAAGACATTGTAAGTGATATTTAATTCGAATGCAAAGAAACCCTGCGGCGCGCTGCGTCATTAAGCTTTTTTGACTGAAGCGTATTTTTTCGCGACTGAAACGAGGGACGTGCTAAACTGAACCAAAAACAGGCTTTATGCCAAGTAATCCTACATTCTACTACGGAAAGTACGTTCATCTAGCCAATCAAAACGCAGTAAAATAGTTGCAGACATTGAGTATTACGCTTTGGTAGGCAACCGTCTCCGGCTCAGTCGCGAATTTCTCCGGTTCAGTTAAATTTTGAGACAGACCACAAGTTGCTGCATTTAGTTTTGCATCAGTAAAATGAATCGTTTACGCCGTTAAATTTATAATGATGAAAACAGTACTTATTGCTTCCATGATTTTACTTCACAACCAACGATCTAAACCAGTTTAAATGAAAAGCATCATCGTAGCAACAGATTTTTCAAAAAGCGGAGACAATGCGATACGTTATGCCGTAAATACAGCCTACCGCTCAGGAGCCAGGTTAGTCCTTCTTACGCTATACAACCCATCACTGTTTGCCTTCAATGCCAGTGTTTCCGCTGCATCTGCAGATGTCCGGCTTGCTATGCAAATCAAGAGATTAGCGGCGGCCAAAGAGATCATTGCCAACACCTACGCCCTTCCTGTGGAATTCCACCTGATCTCCGGAGATTTCATACGGGATGTTAGGCAATACGTTGATCTATACAGTGCCAACACGCTGGTTATCGGCATGGCAACAAACGCACTCGAAAAGGATTTGCTAGCGCATGTACCAACTACTGAGCAATCTTCAAAACTTTCCATTGAAGCGCTTTCCGCTAAAAATTGTTTTGGTGTCAACCGTATTTATTTCTCCCCGGAAATCCTTCATGAAATACAGTATAACCTCTCTGTTAAAATTAAAAATTTCGCCAGAGAACTGGGGGCCACCGTTGGTCATTTTCAAATCTGAGCAAGCACTTAAAAAAATGTGGATACCTGGGCCTATTGATAGCGTTCCATCTCTCTTTTAGCAAACAGACATGAAAATTTTTATAGTTTGCAAACCAAATTCGGTAATGATACCAGGCAATAGTATCAGGCCGGAAGCAGTAAATTTGTTTAACGATGTTTTAGATGCGATAAGCGATTTGATCTATTGTAAGGTAGATATGATGATCATAGAAAGTGATATCGTCTCGGATCATAATCAAATTCGTGATTTAATAGCCTATGTTAATAAGGATGTACGTGTTGTCTTTACGTCGTCCCCGATTACCGTGATTAACGCATGACTCGCAAAATTCATAATTCAGATCTGGTCGGTATGAACAACCCACGCACTAAACTGATCACAAACAGAAGCAAGACAATAATCCTGGCTTCAATTTCCTTTGTGATGTTTTATATTTTTCAATATATGTTAGACCCCTATGACAGATTTTGGAAGAATTATTTTACGAGACCAGTTACGGAACTGCTAATTGAGTGGTTTGTATCGATGTTGTTTTGCGTCCTGATATCTATGTCGAGTATTTCCATTCATGAAAAATTGAACAAGTCCATTCCCTGGATCGAAAAGCCATTGGTGCGCCTGGGAATAGAAACCTGCCTGAATATTGCAAGCGTCGTTTTGCTGATTTTCACACTTTTGATCTCCATGTCGTACCTAATCGCAGATGGTCACGGGGGGTATAGTGAACATGAAATGACCATTGCTTATTGGCAATGGTCAACAGTCAGCATCTTCATAGCCCTCATCATTAGTGCCATTCATACAGGAGATTACCTGATCATGAACTGGAAAAATGCGGATCTTGAAGCAACAGAACATAAGCTAAAATCTGCGGAGCACAAGCAGGCAGCAGCAGAAGCCGAACTGCAAGCGCTGAAACTACAACTGGATCCTCATTTTGTTTTCAATAACCTCAGTGTACTTTCAGAGCTCATTTTAGAAGATCAACAACTTGGGTACAACTACTCGGAAAACTTCTCAAAAGTCTACCGCTACCTGCTGCTGAATTCAAAAAGAAACCTGATCACACTTGAAGAAGAATTAAAGTTTCTCAACGCCTACATCTTCCTTCTTGAACACCGGGCCGGTAGTCGGTTAGAATTCGAGATCCAGGTTGATAATGCCCATTTAAGTTTGTGTCTGCCGCCCATGACGCTGCAATTGTTAATTGAAAATGCCATGAAACATAACAAGTTTGTAAAAACCAACCCCTTAAAAATAAAGGTTCACAGCAGTCAAAATATGGATCTGATCGTTTCTAATTCCATCATCCCTCTGGAAAAAAAAGGGGTTTCTTCCGGAATCGGGCTACATAACATCATACAGCGCTATCTACTTCTTTCAGATCGGACTCCCGAAATAAATACAAATGACAATTTGTTTACCGTATCCATTCCATTATTGAAACCATGATTAAGCATATATTGATTATCGAAGACGAAAAACCCAATGCAGCCAGGCTAAAAAGGCTGATCTCGGTCGTGAAACCTGAAGCGCATATTCTGGACGTTCTGGAAAGCGTTTCTGAAAGTGTTGATTGGCTTTTGAAAAACCAGTGTCCTGATTTAATTATGATGGACGTCAGGCTCGCCGATGGACTTAGTTTTGAAATTTTTGAGAAGGTGCATCCAAAGTGTCCCATCATTTTCACCACGGCGTATGACGAATATGCAGTCCGTGCGTTTAAATTTAACAGCATCGACTATCTTCTCAAACCTATTGAGCAGGAAGAGCTCCAAAATTCCTTCCAAATGGTTGAAGAAAAACAGCAGAATGATACGACTAAATCCATTGAGGGCCTGCTGAGCCAAATGAATAAAAAGGAGTATCGAAGCCGGTTTCTGCTGCCCTACCGCGACGGGTTTAAAACCGTACTCGTCAGCGACATTGAACACATTTATTCCGAGCTTAGAATTACAAAGGCCAGGTTAATAAATGGGACAGAAGAAACACTGACCCAAACCCTGGAAGAGCTCGATCAGCAGTTAGATCCCAAATACTTCTTCCGGGCTAACCGACAATACATTGTACACATTGATGCGATTAAACAGGTACATAATTACTTCAACGGAAAACTCAAAATCGAACTGGCAAAAAACCCAGAAATCGAAATTATAGTGAGCAGGGAAAAAGCTTTGTCGTTCAAGACCTGGATGGATTTTTAGTTTTTAGATATGGTGTCTTTAATTCTGCCAGCTCCTTCCAGCGAGATCATCTAAAATGATTAGTACTTCCCGGTATACCAATCCATCAAACAGGCATTGGGTTGGAATAATTTAGAGAACCTGGTGAAAATAGCCGGAAGGTTAAATTCCCTACTTTCTTTTAATTTCAAACACATCCATTTGGTTCAACTTGCCACGGAGCAATCGCGCACCTAACAAATCAGCCTTAACTAAAGATTGATCGGAAATCCAACCGGCTACTATGGGTGATGCAAGCAGATCGATATCATCTATTGCTGAACAGCTTCGCGTCCAAGCTATATTTCCCGCCACCCGTAAAAATGAATACCAAAGCCAGTAACACGAAAAGAAACGGGTGTTGTTCTTCGTACCAGATTCTGCCGTTCCCAATAAAAAAGGTGATGTACAGCATTGTGCCTGCTGTGATTAAACATGCGAATCGTGTGATTAAGCCGAGTGTGAGCAATATCCCTGCAACCAATTCTGAGCCTTTTCCAAAATAGACCATTGTCAATGGAGAGGAGAATTTCTTAAAAGCATCCCATTTGGCATACTCCTCGATTTTTGTTGCATCGAATATTTCCCAGCCATGATACACTAAAAACAGCCCCACGATGATCCTGACAAATGTCAGACCGATTTCCTGAAACAAACCCGTTGCTGATAAAAATGCTTTCATGATGTTAAAGTCTGTCTAAATATCGCAGTGTTTTTTGCAAATATCGGTAATCATCCTTCCATTTTAATCATTTAGGTGTTGTGTTTGTCATTGACCGTAAAGCGCACGTATGGATCTATGCCATTAACCTAGGGTTACCACAAAAGAAGTAAGAAGCGGCATCATTTCCGTCACATCCGTTTTACCCCGGTCTTTGTTCGCGTCTCCAAGAACAGCATTTTCTAACGATGCAATGATTTCCTAACAAACACAGAGAATTTTACACTGTTAAAATAAAGAGTAACTCCGCTTATTCATTCAGTCCATATAATTCAACATGCGCCTTGTTAGCTTCACTTTCATAGGCAAAGGAAACCTTCTTTAAATCGTTCATCGGCTTAGTAAGATCAAATGCTCCACCCTCCACTATTGCCCCCCGGTGGCTGTCCGGCCTCTTGCAACAACACCAGGAGATCCTCATCGGGCAGATTACGAAAATCCCGATAAAACTCCCCCACAGCGTGAAATACCGAAGGCTGCTCCAAGATAACGACCTGATCGGCATGTTTAAAAATATTGTAAAAATCATGGTTTGCCGCAACCGGAACGGCAACAATGATTCGCTTGGGATTTCTTGTTTTACATAACAGAATTGCCGAAGCAATGGTCGCGCCGGTAGCAATTCCGTCGTCAACAAGGAGCACAGTCCGCCCCTTCATTTCAGGTAAGGGTCTTCCGCCACGAAAGCGCGCAATACGCCGCTTAACTTCTCTGGACTGCCTGTCGATGATGCTCCTTTTTAACTCCTCGTCTAAATTTTCCCATTGTCTGCTAAAACAAACAAAGTCGCCTTCGGCTATGGCCCCCATAGCGACCTCTTCACTACTAGGATCTGGCAGTTTCTTTGCAATGACAACAGACAAGTCGCCCTTCAAAATTTTGGCTACTTCATAAGCAACCTGTACACCCCCTGTGGGGATACCCAGAACCAGTGGGCGGGTGTCGTGTATCTTTGTTTTCAAAAGGACACCCAACCGTTTTCCTGCGTCAGTTCTGTCTGTAAAAATTGCCTGATACCCGATCATATCTCAATAGTTTTCAACATCTTAACTAATATGTCACTAAAAAAACACCTCGCATCCATGCCATAATTCAAGACAAATAAAAACAAAGCGTGAGATTATTCCTTGAATCGTGGAACAAAATACTCGACTGGCTTCTGGCACGAATTTTGGTACCAAATCCGATTTTCCTATCCCCTCGAACAACGTAAAAAAAGCTCGACAGACACGGTAAATCAATGTTTCAAGAACCCCGTGCCTTAGCAAAAGACCCGAGAGTCATCTCTGTAACCAGCTTTCAAATTCCGCAACGCACCTACCATTAAAACCTACGACAAGTCTGGCAGCGACAGCAAAGGAATTGGTGAATCGTAAATGAGTTTTTTTGAAATACGCTGACGAAACAACGAAGAGAAAAATCCATGTTGTCTGTGAATTGTTACGATCATAGACGCATGAAACTCATGCGACAAAGCCAAAATACGATCAGGGATATCCTCCCCCTGAACAAAATGAAAATTGGGATTGTAACCCGCCAGCTTGCTGCGTAAATTTGAGAGCAGGCCGCGCTTTTGATCTGAAAGTTTTTCCTCTTCATCTGACTCAACATGCGCCACATGTAAATCTGCATTAAATGCACCCAATAGCTCTAAAAGCTGATTGGCCGTCTCGGTAGGCAAATCGCCATGAAGATCTGCTGAGAACATAATCGAGCCCAGCGGTTTTCCGACCCCTGCGTCTCCGGGCACCATCAATACGGGAAATTCGCTTGTCCGCTGTATGCTCGTGGTGGTACTGCCCAGCAATAATTTTTCAATAGCCGATTTCCCGGATATACCCATGACTACGATGTCGATTGCCTGCTCCCTGCAAAAAGGGTTGATCCGGTCTGATAAATGGGCATCTTCGGCAATCAAATCAATTCTTACCTGGCTCCCCAGCATGGGTTTGAGCCGGTCACGTATCAGCCTCAATTGTTGCATACTGTCCGTATAAATCTGATTGCCGTCCAGCGTTGCAGGCATATCTGTGCCGACAATCACAGTCTGATAAACGTGGTATAAAACAACGCGGTCTACTCTCAAGGGGCCTGCCAATGCGCAGACATATTCGGCTGCACGAAAGGCGTTTTCCGAAAAGTCCGTCAAAATAAGTATCGCTTTCATATAAGAATCATTTACTGATAAAAATACAATGGTTATGCGTACAATTTTTACCTTAACAACGATCTCGACAACCAATATTCTATCGACATCTGTCGATTTGGGGGGCTGAAACAAACACAAAATTATAACCATCATCCCTCTTTTTCATTTTGTCCTGACAACCTGTTATTCAGTGCAGTCGAACTAAATACTCTTATAAAAATCCTGATCCAAACCTTTCTCCCACGCCATAAAATATCTGATAAATACACCGGCTGTCCCATGATAACCTTTTCGTCACTGGCATAGTTTTTTGATTATTTTAATCGTTAATCTTAAGGAGTGGCCTGAAAACGAAACCGTTTACCAGACCTGAGAATGAGATCCTCATAACTTGATCTGGACAACGCCAGCGAAAGGACATAGGTTAACAGGGAGGTTTCCTTTGTAAAAGAGGGCAACCTCCTTTTTTATAAAGACGGATAGTTCAACTCTTTAAAACTATATTTTTCGCCTTTGCGCTCTTGATTGTGCTGTTTGAAAGAAGAAATGCTAGTTTGGCACCATGAATTTTGGCCGCATAGGTGTAAGCCTGAGCTTCGCAAAGTGCAACCGGCGCCTGGCATAATTCGTCGCTTTGATACGATATCGAATCAAAACAGTCCTTCCACCCCTGGTTGGTGAGTCACCCGAAATAAAAGGACATGCCGTGACAGATCGGGTGCCATCCAGCGCGTCTCCATCGCTGTCAGCGGAAATAACAACAGATTGCTTTTATTATCTATTTTATATGGTGAAAGAAAACGATATCTGCGTAGTCCTGGTTACCTGGTCCAGCCCTCTATACTGTAAAATTACAGTTCTGTCACCGGGAAATGCAGGTGGAAATAATGCTGCTCTGCTCTGTCTTTTTTGACCACGTACTTCGAAGATATTCCGAAAATTTCTTCATCCAAATTATCGACTGGCACAACTATTTGCAAGGTCTCAATGTAATCATGTTGGACTTAAAACATGCCGCTTATGGACACGAAAATCTATCGCAGCTGCATAGAAGCCTGTTTTCTATGCGCTGCTGAATGCGAAAACTGTGTGACCGAGTGCCTCAAAGAGGACGACATTAAAATGCTCTCATTATGCATCGCGCTAAATCGTGAATGCGCTATCGTTTGCAGCGCTACGGCGAGACTGCTGAGTATGGGTAGTACAAACGCCGCCCATCTTTGCCAGGCCTGCTCTGAAATCTGTGACTTTTGTGCCGCAGAATGCGAAAGAAATTCCGAAATGGATCATTGCCGGCGTTGTGCAATTGAATGTAGCCGATGCGCGGAGGAATGCCGCCGGATGATGGTCCATTACATGTAACAACGGCATAATTCCGTAAAAGCGAAGAAGTCCCGAACTGGCAAAGATTCCTACAAAAGCAAACGCAGTAACTAACAAACGCAACTTTCTGAGAGCGCTGCGTTTGTTAGTTACGATTTTATCTGCGTAACTATCTGCATTCCATGCCCCTTCCTAAGGTAGATTCCGGTGGTGACGGTCTGATGTTTTTTAAAAATAAAATACGCATACACAATGTGGTATAATTTTTATCTTCCAAACAGTTATAACAAAATTCGCATAAAATTATGCCGTAGACAAAACGCCGGTATCCGGACTCGATGAAGAATCTGTCGGCAGATGTGAGAGAAAAAGCGATAGAGATCGCCAACACGGTCCTGGAAGATCGACATATGGATGAAGGCATTGCAATCGCAACGGCGATTAGCTGTGTCAAAGACTGGGAAACCAACCGTGGAAAAGGGACGGTAAAATAGAGAAACGGATCTCATACAATCCAAACAATCCTAGAAAAGGACCTATGTAACAGGGAGGATACTATCAAAATGCTAAGTATGGAATCTTTCTTATCAAATGCTATAATTCCAAATTTTTCAGAGGTGGAAAAAATAAGTTTTTGGTGGTCATCAAAGCTTTCACGACCTAACAAAACCCATTAACGAATTTACCGCCAAAAGTAGGGATGACCCAATCCGCCACGGAATCAGGTGGTCAATGCTTCCGAATTCTCCACTAAAATTGACAGAACGATTTCTAGCAACATCCATAAAATACAATTGTTTAATTTCATATTGTTGTTGAATCTGTCGTGAAGTTTTGTTTCTATTTATGCTTAATCAAGCGTACGGCGGTTTGACTCAAAGATTAAGCCCCCTGTCTACAATGTAGAGAGAGGGCCTTTTTCAGTGTCGCAATGATATTAGAAATACAAAAGGGATTGAACAAAAAAATTGACCTGTCTTTATTTGATTCGGGGCATTGGTACGCATATTGTCAAATTTATATTTTGTCAGGCGTCGACCTCCTGTAATCCGCTAAAAGTTCTAGTTTTTCAAAAACTTAAAATGCCTGGTCTCGTTGCGGGAGGTGACTAGTTTCAAAATATACAACCCGGCGGGCAAATCCCGGACCTGAACTCCGCCCGTTGGATACGACTCCGACGTGTACATCAACGTGCCTGAAAGATTATAAATACCTAACTGGCTGATCGCTTTGGCATCTTTTACATTTAAAAACAACCGGTCTGCTGTTGGATTAGGATATGTGCCGATGCTAATCATCTCCTCATCAAAAACCACGCTCCGGATCTTGCTGTACGCGAACGTACCGTCAAGATCTATCATTTTAAGGCGGTAAAGATTCTCGCCTGACAACGGATTCATATCCAGGTATTCGTATTTTTTCAGGGAGCTACTTTCAGTCAGCGCCTTTACAGATCCGATTGCCCGCCATGTCAAGCCTTTTGCGCTCCTTTCCACTTCAAAATGACTGCTATTGGTTTCCAGTGAAGTAGTCCAGGACAGCACAGCCGCAGCTTCTCTTTTTACAATTCCAAAACTTACCAAAGTCACCGGCAAGGGGTCATTGATGACCTTTAAAACAACAGTGCCGTCCGCATTGTTGTAGGCTGTTTGCCAGATTCTCGGCGAAACAGACGGAAGATTTTCCGTCGAAAATGTACCCGTGATACTGGCCGCATCAATAATTGTAAATTCATCACCCAAAACTGGTACATAACCATTGATCAAGGATACATTAAGCGTTCCGGATATTGTCATGGCGCCGGACACCAAAATTTTATCATAACCCGTACCGGCAATTGTTCCCCCAATCTCAACATTAACGGTCCCGTTATTGATCAGGTTGCCTGTATGGGAAAGGATGCCAGGAGAATTCCCCGGTGCTATGGTACCCGCATTGGTAAAGCTACTGTTGACGATCGTTCCGCTTCCTTTTATAGTCCCTGTGTTTGCTAATGTACCCGAAACAGTCAGCGTACTTGAATTTACGTTGACGATGCCCATGTTGTTAAGATTGCCGGTTGCAGCATTAAATCCATTGGGAAGATTAATCGTCTGACCGGCGCTGACGTTAACGGATGCAGCAGAAGAATTAGGGAAAATCGAGGCTGTTATCCAGAACACATTGTCTGGTGATGATTCCCAGCTTGCCGCCTGGTTCCAGTCCGCATCACTGTTTTTCGTTCTGAAATAATTGGACGCGGCAGACACTTTGTAAATATCGTATACCTCCCCAGAGGTAAAAGCAGAAGCGACGTTAGGCTGTGTCCCGGTGGTTGCAGTGAAATCAAGACGGATCGTACCATTTCCTGTCCCGGTGTTAACGTTTACTGTATACGTGGTTCCAGATCCGGAGAGACCCGATAAAGACGCACCGGCTACACCTGTGGTGGTAAGCGTAAAATCTGCGTTATTTAGGCCGGTCACACCCTGGGCGAAGGTTACAGTATATGACACGGATGAGGCATTTGTCGGAGAAGAATTCGCCCTTGTGATCGAAGTCACCGTTGTTTTTGTGTAAAAATCCACCTCATTACCGTAGGATGTCCCTACTGAATTTATCGCATAGGCTCTTACAAATATCCTGGTGCCCGCCGGAAGGGAGCCGATTGACTGGCTAAAATTACCTGTTCCGGCCCCGATGGAAGTTTTATTATTACCAACCGTAGGGCCTGTTACCGTATTCCAGACAATGCCCCGCTCCGTTACCGCTTTTCCCCCGTCACTGGTCACGTTCCCCCCCAAAGTAGCAGACGTTGTACTAAATACGGTCACAGCGGCCGTGGTAAGTGTGGGAGCAACAGGTGTAGCCCCCGTTGTAAACGCCAGCGCCGTACTGCTGCTTATACCCGCATAGATTCTGCCGTCGGTATCTGCGAAAGCGCCTTCATCAATTAATACGTAGAGTCCGGTTGTCCCTTCAAAATCAGCGCTTGGATTGACGGTGATCGTTGTCGTTGAACTCCCCGTAACCTGCGCGCTTGTAACAGGAATCGTCGCCACGGTCGAATTATTCGAGGTCCGTTTGATGACGATGTTTTTACCGGAAACCGCCGTCACAGCCTTGCTAAAAGTCAGGACAATATTTGCGTCCACGGCCACTCCCGTTGCCGCATTCGCAGGAACGGAGCTGCTTAAAACTGGCGGTGTACCATTCTGTTTGAATAAAATATTCTGATCAGTCGCAGTTCTGTACGGAACAAAAACATCCGCATCGTTATCATTGTCCCAGTCCGCTACGAATGCTTTCGCTGCATCATTATAAAATGCACCGTTATTCGGAATGTTGTTAAAAGGGTTATTGGTACCGACCACGTCCGTAAATACCCCGCTCCCGTTATTCTGCCAGAATTTTAATATTGTGACCGCATTCGAACTTGAAGCCTGGATATCAATGTCGCCGTCAGCGTCAAAATCACCGAAAATGTATTGGTTGTCAAATGCAATGGTAATATTTTTAAAAGGGCTGGCTACCCCGGAAATTTTCACAAAAATTCCGCTGTCATTCCGATAAAAAACGTTGTCCCCGCTATTAATGTCCTTGGTAACAAAGACATCTACATCACCATCATTATCCCAGTCTGCCACGCGTGCAAAGGTTGCACTTGAGTAAAACGCGGCTTTACTACTCAAACCGTTAAACGGATTTCCTGTGCCGACAACCTTTGCAAATTGTCCGCTGCCATTATTTCTCCAGAATTCATTGTCAGCAGCTCCTCCTCCCGCGTAAGAGTGAATGTCTATATCGCCATCCGAATCAAAATCGCCGTAAATCAGCTGATCATCACCGGATATCGTAATCAAATCAAAGGGACTGGCGGCTCCTGTGATTTCCTGATAAACTCCATTGTTGTTTTTGTAGAAAATATTTTGACCCGGAGCTGATCTTCTTGTAACAAAAATATCATCATCTCCATCATTATCCCAGTCTGCCACGAACGCAAACTGGGCTCCATAAAACGCTGCTTTTTCCGTAATGCCGTCAAAAGGGTTGCTGGCGCCGGTCACTTGCGCAAAGCTTCCGCTCCCATTATTCCGCCAAAATTGATTTACCAGTGCGCCCGAAAATGGATACAAGTGAATGTCAACATCCCCATCGGAATCAAAATCACCGTAAATGAGCTGATTATCTGTAAATATCGTCATGGCATCAAATGGACTGCTGGCTCCGCTTAATTCTGAAAAATACGGGATAAGAAGTCCTTTGAAATGGATATATTTTAATACATGCTCTTTGATAATACGACCGGCAACATACTCTAAATCCCAATTTCCACCCTTTCGATCCGAACCCGTATTATCCTCGGAACCAGCCACTGATATGCCTAACATATTGTGCAGGCGATTTACAAAACTTTTCCCGGCACGCCCGTTTGCAAGCTGACAGCTGTAAATCAACAGTTCAGATTTTTCAGAGGCCAGGCTATTGCTGATGGATTTCCAGAATCCTTTAAACTTTTCGAGATTGTGCTCGTTGAGCTGCTGTTTTCCCAAAACAAAATTGCCGGAAGTACCATGCGTCAGAATATGCAGGCGTTCCACGTTATGTAAGGAGCTGATTTCACGTTCCAGGGCCGGGAATCCTGTGTCTGTATTTTCTACAAGAATAACCTGGGATTTCCCTTCGGATGATGCAACAAGTTCCTGATAATTTTCGAGCGATTTGTCAATGATCACAACATCCTTAATATTGGCTTCTGTGCCGGACAGATCCAAAGAAGAGCAAAACAAATAGGTCCCGGCCATGATAGAGGCCACAACCAGAAGATAAATAGAGATTTTTTTCATAACGCTATACCGAAGGATTCACAAAGTTTAAACTGGGATAGAGGAGATTTTACCTTTTTTCAAATACTACATAAATTTAAACATACATTAACTTTAAATAGTACTAATGTATAGAATTTATACGATAATAAATTATAGAATTTATTTAACGGTTATGTCAACATAAGGCACAAATGGAATCATCGCCAGAATAGGGCTATTTTGACTCCTTAATAAGGATAACGCTGGTTCCGGCAAAGAAATCCGGGAAGTGTACACCGTTTAAAATGTGATTGTTTTGAAGGCCGAAGTTTAAATTAAAAGAGAGAAGCTCCTGATGAGCTTCTCTCTTTTAATTTAATTTCTTGGAGGAAATATTCCTTGCATACAAATGATAAAATTCAGAGCCAGATACGGCTGCATATTATTATGTGGGTGACTTCCTCCGGAAACACCAACATTGACAGCGGCAGGTCCGGATGTTGCCTGATTAAGCGTAACATTGGGTGCAGCCGAGTTAAATCCAAGTGTAGGGCTAAAATCCCGGCCCGATACGGTGCCAGGTACGGCAATACTTAAACCATTTGCAGGAGTCGATGTATCAGCATTCGATGCGCTTACCTGTATGGGGGCGTTACCCGTCTGGGCCGCGTGATTATGCGCAGGCATCTCATTCAGTGTAATCGTAACACTCTCTGCTCCAGATGACTGACCTAATTCATAAGGAGATAATCCTGGCCCATTGCCGGCACCAAGCGGTGTTCTGCCACGTAAATCAGGTAATCTGAATGTAGTTTGTCCGTCACCGCCGTAAGTAGTACCCAGTAATGAAAATAAAGCCGAGTTTTGCGTGATAGACAAAGTTTGTCCCTGACAGAATGCCCAACCTCTTGGGGCAAAATTTGGTGCCCAAGCCATAACTGTTCCCATGTAAGCTTCCATAGTTGAATAAGATTTAATTGATAAAAGAAAGTTTGAAATGTAAAAAAGTTGATATCGTGGATACTTAAAAATTTATAACTTCAGTGTTAAAAGATTCAAAGACTTCACCTGCTCTTACACCCAATGCCGCCATTCTGAATCCTGAAATCACCCCCTCAACCATTTCGATTACATTTAATCTCAAAAATTCCCCTTCAATACATTGCACAAATATTCCCTGGCTTACATCTGCGAAAACGATCGTTCCGGGCGTATACTTTGGTGCTCCTTCACCCAGCATCGCCAAAGAAACTTCGAGAACACGAATCATTTGGCCTCTGAACATTGTAATCGCTCCCTGGCAAGCCGGATTGGCTGCGTTAACAAGATTTACTATTTCTGCCGCCGACTGGGCAGACCAGTCTATGGTTAAGTCATGAATACTCGGGGCTTTGTGACAACTCCTCTCACTTTCATCCTGGGCTTTCAGGTATGACGATGGTTCCTGATTTGTAATTATTTCAATGGCAGCCAAAACCGCTTCCACAGCTGCATAAGATAAGCGCGCGGCGTATATCCCCTGGTTTTCTCCAGGATAAATATCAACAGAAACCTGACTAACGATCGGGCCCGTATCAAATCTGCCATCCATGCAATGAATGGTAATGCCTCCTTTTAAGTCGCCATTTCTGATCTGCCAGAATAATGGTGCGATGCCACGGTACTTTGGGAGCAGACTAAAATGGACATTATAGGAACCTAAACGCGGAATCCCGAGCACTACTCCGGGAATCTTATAGCCGAAAGTAAAAACCAGAATCATATCAGGCCTTATGTTTTCAATCCACTGCATAGCCGTTGATGAAAGTTCTGACCTGCTAAATCTCCGGAATGGAATTCCCATCATCTTTACCGACTCTTCCAGCCGTACGTTATAAGGATTAAGCTCCTGGGCAGCAATCACGCCAGCAACCATGTCTCTTTTTAACAGACTGTCAATAAGCGTAACCGGGTAAAAAGAATTGGCAAAAAGTATAATTTTCATCGCAACGTGGAGATATCTTTCTGGTATTAAACAGTAGTTATTCCTGAATACATTGTATCACAGAATTAATACTTTCCAAAATCATTTCTTTTTGTATTTCAAGTGTACCGACATACCGGGAATGGTGTTCCAAACACTGCGCCAATTTCTGATCCATCTCGTCAATTGTTTCGTCACCTTGCTCATAAAGTAAAACTGCCTTTCTTTTTTCAAGAGCACTTTTAACATGATCCAATTCGAAAATACGAAGCATTGTTTCCTTCACCTCTTCTATGGGCAAATACAGGTCATTTCCATAATCCGTTGATTTCAATTCGTTCAGGCAGTGGACGAAGCGATACCAGGCCGTGGAATGAGCACACTGCAAAAATTCGCTGCGGTCCTCCCTTTGACAAAAGCCAATTGTTGAAAATACTTTCTGCCCATCAAGATCATAAAATACAGGCAAACCACTTGTTTTGTCCGAAACTAACTTCTCGTGGTTTAGGCCGCAGCGCACGATACGAAAATCGCCGATTGACTTTCCAATCTCATACAACTTAAAAGCAAGGGGGTTACTAATGATGCTCATTTCGATAAATCGTTGTGAGGGTATAGTCGTTTTACAAAAACTAAAAATATTATTTAATATTTAAAAAACAATATTATTTTTAGGCAACGGTAAAACTTCTTCTACAAAAATGATTCGTTATTGCCAACTTAATTTCCCAGCCAACCTTAACAACCTGTCAGCCGACCTGCATAACCTGAACAGTGTGGACTGGAATCTTCACATGAACACCGCTCACTATCAGGGTGATTGGAATATTTTGTCGCTGATCGCACCCGGAGGTAAGAATATTCCATACCCGGACGCACTGAACAAGGAAAAGTTTCTGCCGACGCCCCTACTGGACCAGACTCCCGAGATCGGTAAAATTTTAAGTCATTTCAAGTGCCCACTACATTCGGTAAGGCTGATGAAACTGCACGCAGGAGCCAGCATTCTTAGGCACCGCGACGTAGAGCTTTCCTTTGAACACGGAGAGGCGCGCCTCCATATACCACTGCAAACCAATAGTGACGTAAAGTTCATACTGGACGATGAAAGACTTCCGATGCAGATCGGCGAATGCTGGTACATTAATGCCAATCTGTATCATTCCGTTCAAAACAGTGGAGAAACCGACCGGATCCATTTGGTTATCGACTGTGAAGTCAATCCATGGTTAACCGAGCTATTCGCTGATCCCGTAAAGATCAGTTCAAAAGACGAAGAAACAGATCCAGCACTTGCACGTTCGATTATCGAATCACTATATCTTCTGGGATCCGAAACGTCATTGCGACTGGCCAAAGAAATGGAAGATCAATTAAATGCGCGGAACATCGCCCGTTAAAAAACAGAATTAAAAATTCCGCTTTTTTAGCTTTTCGAGCTTCTCAAACCCCAGATAAGCATCCCTCAGTATATCGGGGATGGGGCGGTCCGGTAATAACTCTGAAAAAATCTTAGTCCGGTCTTTTGAATGAAATTTTGAACGTTCGGCTGATTTGGTTAAAAAGCTGCTGTTCAACAACATGCCGGTTTGTCCAAACAAGACCCGAATCATATTTTCGATACCATCGTGATAATTCATCAGACAGCTGTTTTTATCGGTCAAAACTATGTTTTCAAATTGCCGGGCATAATACGCCAATACCTTTGCCAGATATGTATCCCGATGCATTTCATTAACATTTTCAGAGGCTAATTCAAACAACCAGGGTTCAAGCAAACCAGGAACGGCGTGCATGCCAGCCAGCTTTTGATGAGACTGCCAGACGTCCAGCGGATTTCGGTACAAAAGAAGAAACGGAGTATCCGGCCAAAGCTCCCGCAGAAATTTCCAGTAGTACACAGACCAACTGTCCAGTTTAATATATAACTGATTACTGGAATCCTTCCTTTTTTGCCCGTACAACCTCACAGCAGCTTCCAACGCTTGTTTTTTTAGATTTAAATCCTGAAAATCATGCCGTAACAGTGCATCAAAAAAGGGCACCTCCGATAAAACAATATGTTCATCGGAAAGAACCAGTGTTTGCGAAAGCAGCGTTGAACCACATCGCGAGACATGGAATATAAATGCAGTAACCGGTACAAAATCTACATCATTTGCAGCCTCAATCATCGTTTCAACCGAAGAAACGCATTTGAAACTTGCCATACCGGGATTTACAGTCAGGCACTGAAGGACCGTTTCATCAAAAAATGGGGCGTCATAAGCCACACCCAAGGTATGAAGCCACAATACTTCTGTTTCATCACCCTTGGAGATCAGCCGGTAAGGAATATGATTACGAAGCGAAGCGTTAATCAAAATCAAGGTTGTGTAAATTTTAATAAAGCTTAATTTCTAAAAATATACTTTGACAATCACCAATATCAGGCGAGCCGTTTTCAGCTCTATTATTCATTAGTTATCTACATGGAAATTTTGTTAAGTAGCTGCTGGCAATTAGCAATATGCGATTAGCACAGTAACCGAATGATTAATAGCTTATTATAAAAATCAATAATATAAACTAATTTTTCACTACTACTTATCTTTAAAATACAAAAATCGAGATCATAGAGAATCGTGCAATCAAAATCAAATAACTTATTAACAATGAAATATACTAAGAAAATTGCGCCCCTATTGTTTCGGTTATTTTCTAAACGGAAAAACCAAGTTTCCGCATCCTCACTTTTTTAACACCTTAAACGTAGATTTCACCCCCTGAAGACTATATAGGTTAAGCACGTACAGTCCGGCAGGTTGTTGATTTAAAGAAATACCTTTTTCAAAATCTCCTTTTTGTTCCAATACCACTTTGCCGTGCACATCCACCACCTGCAATCGTTCTATGTCCTGCCAATCTTCGTTTACCAATTGTACCCGGTCAGTGGTCGGATTGGGATACAGAACCATGGGTAAGGAAGTAAAAGTAAGACTACGAATTTGTGAAAAAGCGGCGGAACCATCCCGATCTACCATACGAAGGCGGTAGTATTGAATCGATTGGAGAGGTTTCTGATGGGTAAACGAATAATGGTTTGTTTGCCCACTGTCTCCATGAGACGATAAATTCCCCAGCGTAAGCCACTTACGCGCATCGTTGCTAACCTGAATTTCAAAATAATCGGAATTCGCTTCCGCTGTGGTCGTCCAGGTCAACTGAGCGGTATTCCCCTCCGCCTTCACTTTGAAATCGGCCAAGGTGACGGGCAGGACTAAACAAGCTGCTTCGATTTGGGCAATGCTATTGCAGCCCAATCCATTATTCTGCACCTGAGTCATTGCGGCTGTGTTTCCCAGGGTCTGACAAATTGGTTTTACTGCACAGGAAGTCAGTAAAGGATTTTGAATCAACACGAATTGATTCAAAGCTGGAAAATTACCTAAACCTTCCAATGAAGTTAATGAAGTATGCAAACCGATGCTAAGACTCTGCACAGTACTTAAATTTTCTAACCCCTTGAAATTCGATAAAGCATTATTCCCCTGAAACATTCCCTGGTCCATACGCGTTAAATTGTGAAGCCCCTGCAAACTAACCAAATTCGGATTCGTACTTAAAACCAAACCTCCCAGGCTTGTCAGGCTTTCAAGTCCTTGCAAACTGTTCAATCCGTTCCCAAACAACGATAAACCCATGGAGGCCGACGCAAGGTTGTTGAGACCTTCTAAATTTTGCAGCGTAGTGGAATTGTGAATTACGATCATTCGGGCTTGTGAAATCCCTTCTAACCCCTTAATGGAGGCAAGTACATCATTGTGTGTAATGTTCACATCAAACGTACTGCTATTCAATGGATGCATATTAGAAAGGGCGGTTATCGAATTTAACAACGTATTGTAACTGATATCCAAAGAACCCAGCGTAGCCAAAGTCCCCAAACCGGCTAAGGTGGTTAAAAGCCTATTACCTGAAACGGTGAGCTCTCCTTGAATGGAAGTGATACCTGAAAGACCTTGCAAACTGGTAATATTTGACAAAGCAGGTGTAGAAGGGTCTCCAATCGTCAAATTACCCGTAATTGTAGTACAACTTGGATAAGCCGTTACAAAGTTGGTCACGTCTTGCTGTGACACCAGGGTAACATTGCCTGTGGGGCATTGCGCCCATCCATATAAAGAGACAAGCCATAAGACGAGTAGCAACTGAAGCTTTTTCATAAGAATAGAAATAAATTGTAAACAATAAGAATGATGCTGTTGCACAGTCACTTTCACTGTGAAACAAGTTTCCGTATCATGGTCTTCTTTTCATTTTCAAAACGGACCAGATGGAGCCCCTCTGGCAATTGATCCACTCCTATTTTATTCATTCCTTTTTGCATCACCTTACTTTCTCTTCGCATGACTTTACCCGAAGGGTCTAGAACGGAAACGGTCCAACGCCCAGCCTCCGTAGTAAACAGATCCACCGCAGTAGCCCCCCCAAGCGCTGGATTAGGGTAGAATGGCCCCAGGATAGCCGATTGATCCGCGTCATGCATGCCGCTACCCACATAAATGATGCTGGAATAGGTGAAGGTTCTGTCCGTATCCATCATTTTTAATCGGTAATAAGCGTCCCCTTTGGCGTAGGTATCGTCAAACGAATAGGTTTGAAGGGCACCACCCTTGACGGCACCCCGAACAGATCCAATAGTTTCAAAAAACTTCGCATCTACGGATCGCTCCACGTCAAAGCGGTCGAAGTCCTTTTCATCGGAGGTCACCCATTTCAATTGATTTTGATCCTCCAATCCTTTTTTTCCGGAGAAGGAAATCAGTCTGACCGGCAGTGGCTTAACCGTATACCCGAATGGAATTGTATGGGAGCACCCCCCAACGGTGGGTTCCACCTGCACATAAAGGGTTATCGGGCCAGGGGGTAAATCTGGATTGGGGGCAAAGGTATTGGTAGACTGGGTATAGGTCCCTGCGCGTTCGGTTACATCCTGATCGAGGTAAATACCTTCAATGATTTCGTTCACCTGAGGGCCCAAGGAAAAAATGGGGTCCGCATGATCGGTTATACCTACATGATTGTTGGTATACGCGCCATTTAAAGATCCATATTTTGCCAACCCATTGTTGGTAAATCGGGTAGACTGGGCATTCAATGGTCCCGCCATATAGACAAACCCTGAATTCGTAAACGAACCGAGCGTGGCGGAAACAGAACCAACCACCATGATCCCACAGGGTTGATTGAGTACAGTTCCGCCACTCATAAATTCGCCCGACATTTGCACAACCCCATAATTCGTAAAACTACCGGAAGAGGTTGTTATATAAGCCCCATATCTCCCTTTCGAAATAAGCATCCCCCGGTTAATAAACTGACCCTGATCGTAATACTGTATATCAATTTCCGAATCCAAGGTGACCCTTCCGGTTCCATAGTTGGTAAAAATTCCCGTACTGGGCATGAAGTAAACAATGGCCTCTCCGGGCACCTGGATATCCATAGAGGCATGATTATGAATCTGGACCTGCCCAAAAAAGGAAAAGCCTCCAGGCCTAATTTCCGAACCTATTTTGGTTTTTCGCATCACGATGGTCCCATGATTATAAATGGTAGCCATTTCCAATAAAGAATAACGCTTCGTATTCGCCGAAGTCCTGATCACATTCAACGAGGCTCCCTGATCTACGGTTAATGTGGATCCATTCTTCATTTCCAAATCATTGATGGTAACCGTGGTCCCATTGATGATCCGAGGTGCATTCGTCACATTAAAAAGAGTAACATCGTCACCAGGGCCGGGAACGCCGGATGGAGACCAATTGGAGGCCGTGTTCCAATCTAAACTGGTAGCCCCCGTCCAGTTTTTAGACACAGCCGATGCTTGGAAATCTAACAGCAGCATGAAAAGAAAGAGACAGAAATATTTCATCGTCGAGAATAGAATGATATCTACAAAATTCGACTTTTCTCCCAAAATGGCGTTAACACATATCCGGCATCCTCTTGCTCATTTCCAGCATTGCGTAAAAAAAATGCCCCAAATTCGGCTATTGGAGCATTTTTTACCATTCAATCTGTCCTTATGGGTAATCAGAAGGTAAACGATCATACTTCTGCTGAAATACTTTGGTGAAATAGGAAAGGCTTTCAAATCCGGTTTGATACGCCACCTCGGAAACGCTCATTGATTTTTGTGTAAGCAGCTCAGCGGCCTTTTGAAGACGGTATTCCCGAATAAACTCCACGGTGGTCAGATTGGTCAATGCTTTGAGTTTTCGTAATAACTGAGAGGAGCTCATATTCATTTCTTTGGCTAACTGTTCCACATCAAAACGGCTATTGTTATAGGCTCTCTCCACGATTTGTTTTACATTTTTTATAAACGGCGCCTCCAAAGTAGATAATTCTGAGGATATCGGTTGACTGGTCAGCATCGACTGGGTATAGAACTTTTTCAACTGCTCCCGGCTTGCAATTAAGTTCCGGACCCTGGTGGTAACCTCCATCGCATTGAAAGGTTTCACAAGGTAATCATCCGCACCTGTCTCCAACCCTTCCATACGATCCTCCAATGTAGCCTTTGCGGTTAGCAATACCATCGGTATGTGACTGGTTCTCTGATTTGTTTTAAGCGCGTGACAAAATTCGAAACCATCCATGATCGGCATCATTAAATCACTAATAACCACATCCGGTATCACTTTCAAAGCCAGATCTAACCCTTCCTGGCCGTTGGAAGCTTCCAAAACTTGATAAGTCTTTTCAAAAATACTCCGCAGATAAGTTCGTAAATCGCGGTTATCATCCACAACCAAAAGAATGTTGTCATTTTGATCTGCATAACTTTTTCTTTCTTCAACCCCTGTTGGCGCCTCCCCTTCCCCAGGCAGCCACGGTTCCAACGCATATTCGCCACCAGACTCGCTCTCTAAACCCAGTCCCTCCTGTTCACGAAGGGGTAAGTATAAGCAAAATACAGTTCCAACACCCTCTTGACTCTCCACCCGAATGGTACCTTGTAACAAATCCACTAATTCCTTGACTAACGCCAACCCAATGCCAGTACCCTCATAACTTCGTTTGACAGAGTTATCTACCTGATAAAAACGCTCAAAGATTTTGGAAAGCTTTTCCGGTGCTATGCCCACACCAGTATCGCTCAAAACTACATCTACGCCTGAGGTGCTATAAGAAACCCGCAAATCAACACGGCCCTGGCTTCCTGTAAATTTAAAAGCATTTGAAAGCAGGTTCGTGAAGATTTTTTCTATTTTATCCGCATCAAATACGGTCGGGTAATGTTGCCGGTTTTGATCGAAAGAAAAATAAATAGACAAACTTTCCGCATAAGATTGAAACGAACCACCTAAATACCGAAGGAATGTCGCGAGATCACCAGGCTGCGGATCAAGTTGCATCTCCCTCGCTTCCAGCTTACCCAAATCCAATAATTGATTGATCAAGGTGAGCAAGCGAGTCGTGTTCCGCTGAATAACCGGCAGGACTGATTCCTGGGGATATTTCTTACGAAGATCATCCACAGGACCTGCAATGAGGGTCAAAGGAGTTCTAAACTCATGGGATATACTGGTAAAAAAATTCGTTTTCAGTTCGTCCAGTTCAGCCAATCGGGCTGTTTCCCTTTCTTTAAACCGTATTTGTTTTTCAAGAAGAGCCCTTTTCATTTGATTCCGATAAAAGCGGTAGAATCCATACCCACCCAATAGGATATAAAACAGATATGCCCACCAGCGAAGATAAAGTGGGGGATGGATCCGGATCTTTAGGATCACTGGCTTACTCCACACTTCTCCATTAGCTGTACCTTGTACCCGAAAGGTATATTGACCGTAGGGTATTTGTGCAAAATTGGCCAGATGGTCGGTACCTACCTCCACCCACTCCCGATCTATCCCTTGCATTTGATATCGAAAACGATTTTTGGCAGGATTGGTAAAGTCCATCAGGGCAAATTCGATGGAAACCTGATTCTGATCAAATTCCAGGTCAAGTTCCGATACATATTCTATTGATTCTTTTAATACCTTGCTTTCTTTACCCGGTGTAATGGTATGATTGTTAATTTTCAATCCCATTATTTTTACAACCGGCTCTTTTTGTTCTTCTTTCATATCGGAAGGGTAAAAAACGGTAATCCCTTTGACTCCCCCGAAAAGGAGTTCCCCCGTATCTGCGTTAAAATACGAGGCCGTATTAAACTCATCGTCCTGCAAACCATCCGATTTATCAAAATTGGTAAATGCCAACGATTTCGGATTCAGTCGGGCAATACCCCTGTTGGTACTCATCCAAAGATTGCCATCCTGCCCTGCCAAAACCCCATAAACAACCCGATTGGGTAAACCACGACTTTCATTAAAGTGCTCAAAACTGCCAGACTGCTTATCCAGCCTTTCCAGTCCACCCCCTTTTGTACTCACCCAAAGATATCGATGAGGCTGCAATGGGTCATCCACCATCCCGGAAACGACGTTTTCGCTTAAACTTTCCTGATCCTTGTTTACGTTACAGTACCGCGAAAATGAAGGAATGCTGTCTAAATCCTTCGCTTTGATCAAACCGGCCTGTGTCCCAACCCAAAGGCTGTTTGCAGTATCCTCGTAAAGTGCCAGGGTCTCCACCCGCCCTCCAGTCTGGGGTAAAAGGGAGTTAAAATCAAAAGCAACAAACTGCCCCGTTTGACGATTCAATTTAAGAAGCGTACCGTTCACGAGTCCAATCCATAAATTTCCCCTGCTGTCCTCCATCAATCTGGCATTGCGTTGATGCCGCATACCCAAATCAGGCAGTGGAATTTTTTGAATCAATTGCCATTCGGGCGAATATCTTTCCAATACCAGCTGCTGTCCGTTCCAAATGATAAGCCAAAAATCTCGATTCTTATCTTGGACGAGTGCTTCATGCTGACGGTTTTTCCCATAAAGCAAATTAGGTAAACGTTCCAGCATATTTTCACTTTTATTGAGCGCAAAGAAATGGTAGGTAGGTCTGTAATTACCATGAAAAAACACCTTCCCTTCCCGGCTTTGGTAGAGTAAACCGGGAGAAACCAAGGGTAAGTAAGAACGGAAAAAACGTGTATAACGATTTGCCTTAATCAAGCCATATCCCTGATTACTTGCCCAAATATTTCGTTCCCGATCCAAATACAAATTATTCACGGGACCGTACACACTCGCTGGATTATCAGAAGCCAAAAATCCATTTACAGCCTTACCTGGAAGCAATGCAGATGAAGTTAATTCCGACATATTTTTGAACAGCCATACATTCCCTCCGTAACAAACCCACACACTCCCATCGCGCAGAATGCCTAACCTAGGAACGAACTGCCGGGGAACAGCTACTTTTTTGAAAGTATTTCCTCTCCAACACAAAATCTCACCCAAACCTGTCCCCCAATAGTATCCTTCCCGATCCTTCATCACAAAGGTCAATTCGGATAGCATCTTTTCCTGGGCATAAAACGCCGCGTCAAAACGATACATACTACGGGCATGTCCCACTTCCAGCGCATGCCGATCGGAAACAAAATCAGGCATTTCGCCAATCCCAGTAATCGTTACACGCTCCATTTCACTCCCTTTCCCCTCCTCAATCGCACGCGCCCCAGCCTGAGAAATAACAAAGTAGGTTCCCGGCTGTCTGGTAATAATCCAAACCCTGCCCTTTGCATCTTCTTTTAAGTAATCAATTCCATAATTCCCTTCTCTTTTTTTTTGCGTATCGAAAACCGCGATATGAGTAAATCGGTGTGTTTTTGGATCATAAAGATTCAATCCATCCTTTTCCGTGCCAATCCAGATACGTCCCTTCGTGTCTTCTAAAAGTGCCGTACAAAAGTTTCCCGAAATGCTGTAAGGGTTATCGGCGTCGCGTGTAAATATTTTAAAATTATAGCCGTCGTATCGGTTTAAGCCGTCTTTGGTAGCAAACCACATAAAACCTTGCCGATCCTGTATCATGTCGTTGACCATTCCTTGGGACAATCCATCGGAAATGGTAAGCGATTGCCATGCATTCGACTGTCCAACGCATTGAAACGAAAAACAAATAAAGCACGATAAACTAATGACAAGTCGGGCAATAAAAGGCATAAACGTTCAAAACAATAACAATTAACTACCCCTATAAGAAGATATTGCTGGCAATATACCGAACTTTGGTCACCAACTGGAAAATGTACAATATAGCTACTCCGAGTAGCGGAGTGCAAAAACCAAAGTAAATCAAAAGTCAGAATTTTCCTACTCCTGCATACATCAGATGAAAGGACCTGGAAATGGTATGCTGTTTTTCTAGTATTGAGTATTCCGCAAGCAATATGACTGCTCCCCAACCGCACAACGGGTGCATATTCTACCTATGTATCTAGGCAATTAATTCTTCATCACTTTTTACTAAATTGATTTGTCATTAATTTAAATTTGATGTCATTCCAAATTCAACCAATTAAAATAGATTTTCACTTTGAATAGAGATTCCAAAAAAATGGCAGCACAGCCAGAATTATTAAAAGATTTAGAACTTTTTCGCCACCTTAGTGATGAGGAGCATGTGGCGTTATCTGCAATATGCAGACTATTGTTTCTACCCAAAAAGTCCAGGCTTGTAGAATCCGGGGAGATGTTCGATCATGTTTTTGTGATGACCTCAGGTTTGCTTCGGTGGTATTTTGATTCAGATGAAGGTACCGAAAACAATATTTTTCTAACATCCGAAAAAGAACACGCGATCATCATTGGTATTCCTGAATTTTATGATGAACAGCGGAAGACAAAGTACAACATAGAAGCGGTGATGGATACACAGTTACTATTGTTTCAAAAAGACGCCTTCGAGGAATTAGCTTTTCAGTATCGAGGAATTTATCAGTTTTATATTAAATCTCTAAAAATCACAATCGATGCGCTGCGTAATCGAACAGAACAGCTTTGCAGCCAATCGCCCAACACCCGCTACGAAACCTTTTTAAAAAATCGCTCTTTCATTACAAGAAATGCAAGCCGCAAACATATCGCCAATTTTTTAGGTATCACACCCAATTCACTTTCCCGATTGACTGCACGCCTACACAAGAAAACGCACCAAAAAAAATAACTTAGGAATACTTTTTCGGAGTTTCTTCGCTCTAATTTTGCACCTACAATGAGCTGTAAAACAGCAATTTGAGTTCGGGTACGTAAGATATAAAACGAAAAAACAATGACCAAAAATTTTTTAGGAATAGGCCTACTGAGCTTATTCTTGATGTTCGCAGGTAACAAGGTAGAGGCCCAATCTCCGGATGCGGAAAAAATGGGCGTCTACTTGACTCAGGAAATGTCATTTCTGAACATGACACCTTTACAAGCAGAACAAGTCTATCAAATTAATCTACAAGCAGTTAATGCGGTGGGAAAATTAGAGGAGAAAAGCATTTCTCTGAATTCCACACAATCAGAAAACATTAACGATTTTGCTAAAATTCTAAAAGAGAGAAGCCTTGCTTTAAAGGGAATTCTTACGCCTGCACAGTTCCAAAATTTTCAAGAAAATAAAATATTGAGAGCGGCAGCTTTTAGAACGTTTGTTATGGCACATATGCTTGATTTAACGGAAGATCAACGAATGCCAGTTTTCTATATCAATCAAAATGTGGTTGAAAATGTAAGGAAAGATCTGGATGCCTATTTTTTTGCCTCTAATAAAAATAAAAAAAAGAGTGCAGAACGCAAACTACAAAAGGCTTTCAAGAAAACTGACAAAGATTTCGACCAAATTCTCAGCCCAAAACAGCGTAAAATCTACCATGAAAATGTCGAAGTTTTGCGTAGATCTTTGCGTGAGGAATATGGGATCAACGACTAATTATTCATCACGTAATCATGATTCGCGGTATTGCCATTCTTGACAATGTCGATACGATCATCAAAACTTATTCACTATGAAAAGGTTACTCACATCACTGTTCGTATTCTTATGTTTCAGCACTTCGCATGCTTCAACAGGAGCAATTGAGGATAAAATTGCGGACGGAGCGTCTTGGATTATCTTGCTCATTCTACCTTTTGTCGGCATAATTCTTTTTTGGAAAGCTCATATTTATCCGGAAAAAATTGCGGAGCAGAAAAACCATCCACAATTGAATGCCATCAAAATTATGTGCCTGCTTTCATTGATTTTTGGAGGCCTCCTTTGGCCTGTTGCTTTGATTTGGGCTAACTACGATTACAAAAAGGAAAGTCCTTCCGCCTCCAATCAAGGAGATGATGCTTCTACTTCCGTAACCGGAGAGGAAGTTGAAGAAAACCAAGTATCATTAGAAAAATCACAAAATCCCCAAGTATAAGAAATCATGTTAGAATTACTAATCGGAATATATGCCGGCATTTGTTGGCTTCTAATTAAAAAACTGAAATTAATTCCCTGGAATTTCAACACACAGGTCGTTGTATTTTCCCTGCCAATTTTTGGGTCCATAGCACTCATATTAAGCCTTAACTACTTTTGTCCCATCACTTCCGATGTAAAAGTGGGTAATCGAAGTGTAGACATTACCACGCAAACATTGGGAAAAGTAAAAAAAGTATATGTAAAGACTAATCAGGAAGTTAAGAAAGGAGATACACTATTCACACTCGATCCAGTGCCTTTTCAGCAAGAAGTAAAATCCATTGAAGCACAGATTAGCAATATGAAATCGATGGTTTCGTCCTACAATTCGGACATAGATGCATCGCGAAAAAATATTTCCGGCCTACAAACTCAGCTTGATTTAAGTAACAAAAGAATAAAACAATATCAAGAGTTGGTAGATTCGGGAGCGGCCAACCGGTTTGATTTGGAACAGGCAATGGCCACTTCACAAGATTTGGATTCGAGAATTAGTGCGGCGCGTGCGCAACAATCGTCTTTGGAAACCAAATACTATGCAACACATAACGGAGAAAATGCATCGATTGCAGTGCTAAAAGCAAAATTGGAACAGGCCCAATGGAATCTCTTGCAAACCGTTGTTTTGGCACCCACCGATGGATTCATTCCCAATGTACAATTGAATGAAGGTGCTATGATGGCTCCCTTTAAGTCGGCCTTTGTTTTAATCCAAAAACAACAATCGATTATCGCATTCTATTCTCAAAATGAATTGGAAGCCGTCAAGCGTGGTAACGAAGTTGAGTTGGCGCTAAAAACTACCCCGGGAAAGGTCGTGAAAGCTAAATTAGAATATGTCGTAGACGCCACCAGTCAGGGAATCATGAACAATGCAGGAGGAATGATTGGGGGCAACGGGTCGACTGCCGGAATTCCAAATACGGCACGAGAATTACCAGAAACTGACGGAAAACTGATCGCAAAATTTGTTTTGGACGAAACAGAACAGACTTTAACGGTCGGTGCACGAGGTACCGCAGTCATTTATTCTGATAACCTAAAACCGCTGCACCTTATCCGGAAAGTGATGGTCCGCGTAAATAGCAAACTCAACTACTTAATTCTAAAACTTCATTAAAATGTTAAAGAAAATAGGTATCACCGGCGCTATTATTTTGAGTATGACCTCTTGTATTGGTTATAAAAATGCTACACCTGATAACATAGCTGTTTTAAAAAATACGAGCGAGATAAAAGCAAATACCGAAATTCCTGACAAATGGATTCAAGACAAAGGACAAGACACCCTTGGCTTTTCTTACCAATGGATGAACGAGCTATTGAATTCAGAATTAGAAGCTTTAATAAACGAAGGGCTTGCGCACAATGCAGATATAATCGTTTCCAAGGAGAAACTTAATCAAATAGAATTGTCAATGGATATTGCCGCAAGCAACCTTTATCCAAGCGTGAACGCGTTGGCAAATACAAGCAATAATCTTGTAAGTGGCAGTCATATTGGAAATTTACAACTGAAGGCTAATTGGGAAGTGGATCTTTGGGGTAAAAATAAATCATCACAAATGTCGATGGCAAACCAATATTATTCAGCGGCATTTCGGCAAAAGATGTTGAAGCAATCCATAGCAGCCATGATTGCCAAGACTTACTTTCTGAATATCGCCGGACAATATCAAGAACAAAAGGTTAACCAATACATTACCGCCACAGAGAATCTTAAAAAAATATATTCGGTACAAAATAAAGTAGGAACGGGTAATGCGCTGGATATATCCAATATAGAAAGTGAAATTATATTACTAAATGCTTACTTAGAAAAAATCAAAAATGGCAATTCTCAATCTCGCAGAAGTTTAGAGATGCTTTGCGGACGGTACCCAGAAGGTTTGTTAAAGATAAATGCAGCGTTTTCAGCTTTAAAACAGGAGCTACCTTCACAATTTCCATTACGTCTTTTAGAAAAAAGATCTGATATTATGGCGCAGCAATTTCAGATAGAAAGTAGCTTTTATGAAGTGAAGGAAACCAAAACGGCAAGATTGCCCGCTCTCAATATTACCAGAGGTTTTGGTGTTGCGGGAACCAACGTGGCAGGCATTAGCAATCTTTTCTCTAACCCTTTGATAAAAATAGGCGGTGGGCTGACAACACCTATTTTAAACGGCGGAAAACTCAAAAAAAATGTGGAAATAGAAACCTCCGAACAAAGACAGGTGATAGAAGAATATGCAAAATCCGTTCTTGTAGCTTTTAGCGAGGTAGAATCGGCCTTAGCTAATCTAAGCTCAATAGAGAAGCAAAATGGTTTTCAAAAAGATGCAATATCAGCGCTCCAAAAGAATATAGATCTCACGAAAAAGCAAATTCAAGTGGGAAGCAACAATAGTTTTGCATTACTTCAAAAACAAAGAGACCTCATCAAAAAAGAAATGAACAACATTGATCTCGACCTGCAACAACGAATTGAGAGAATTAATCTTTATATGGCCTTGGGCGCAAATGGTTTGGATCAATTTTGAGGGAAATCAGTTTGGATAATCAGGTTAGGTGACACAGTTTGGTTTACAGTCTCTGAGATAAGAAATTGATACACTTTTCGAGCTGTTTTAGGCAGTCAAACCTCGGCCAGCGCTGGTCCCAGAAAACCGAGGTTATTTGGGATGTAGATAATTAGCTTAGTAATTGTCTTATCATACTTGCTATTTCTTTTGACTCTTTTTTTGAAAGAGATAAATCGTAAATTTTTGAGGAATTATCTTTAAAAGTTATTTCCATTCTGCTTCTACGAATTCTGGGATCAAGAAGTGCATATGTTCCAATTCTTTCAAAATTCCCACCAACTCCAACCTGTTGTATTTCAGAAACTTGGTATTTTACTGTCTTGTTAAAAAAGGGTACTATCGATTTTTTTTCAAAGTAAAGATGGTCCGTATCTAGAGTAAGTTCATCGATAGGAAGTGTGAAAAATGCAAGTACCAGCAGAATAGCAAGAGAATAACCAATCCAAAGAAAATCGTTTCCTAAATTTTGCAAGTCTATAACATATAAAATGAGCAAAGCTAGAATAGCCTGTATTGATCGTAAAATCCATATATGAGGCTTATGGAAGTGATTTGTCTTTATAATAAATTTGTTCATAAGAAGGTAATATGGTTAAATACAGAGTTTTGATCTTTTGATTTGATATACACTACCTGAAGAGTGGCATCAAATAAAATTACTATGCCTTATAAATATATCAATAAAAATTTATTAATCAAATGCCGCATAGAAGCCGTTTTTATGCATGCACGAATTGACCGGCCTTACTTGATGCGGCGGCGGCTCCAGAACAAAGTGGGAAAAGTGCGCTCTCCTTGTACAAAACCAAGAACTTTCACAAAAGACCTCTCATCCCCTTGTTCTGTGTTTAATCACTTAACATAAAAATGGCTATAAAAACAACATGAACAAAATATGGGTTTTGTTATGCATGCACTGGTCAGATAAAAGAAGCCCTGTATTAGACTTTTTTAATATACTACAACTTAACCTCCCTGACCATAAACCCTTTTTCCCGAAGTAACTGAATTAATCCGGTTTTAAATTTTAAATGTGCCAGTCCGACTGTGACTAAACATGAACCTTCACTCATTTTCGCCAAAATTTCAGGTAGCCACAATGCATGCCTTTCAATGGTATTATCTTTGATGTACGCGCTCGCTTCCAGATCGAGCATCATATCATTTCGCAACGAATCGTGATAACTTTTCGGATCATATAGATCAGGAGTGGTGATTTCTTCCTCTGTGAGATTATTTTTGATCAAAATGACAATCACTTGGGCTACTTTTCGATGATCTGCTTTTGCTTCATGGCGCGCCATTTGCCCCGTTTCATCAAGTTGAAAAGTTGGTTTATTTAAACGCTGCATTTCAAAGTGCAGAAAGTCATCGAATGTCATATCCTGATCCTTCGTCTCTCCTTTTTTGATCATCATTACCGCCTGTGCCATACCTTGTAAGGATGCACTATTGTTGTGCAGTTTGATACTTCCATACGACGAAGCTGTGAAAAAACTGTCGACAAGGGCATACTCACTTTTTGTAAAAATGGAATCCAGCGGCGGCGAATAAATATCCGTATCCTGAACATTGCCGATCGCGTTTCCACCTTTTTCGAACAATCCAAAATCGGACGATTTAGCAATATTCATAACCGTTGGAAAGCGTTGTAGCAATTGTGACGAAGCAATATGGACAGTACCGAATAAATAAGAACTTTTAGATAATCCATTGCCTGAGACTTCCCATACTACGGACTCATTTTTTTGACCAAAAACGACTATTGGAAGAAGTAAAATAGCAAAATAGCCTGCTATAAAAAGTTTGTTCATTTTTTAGCTTTTATCTATGTCAAGTAAGTGATATTGAGAATGAAAACCAACTCTGGGTTAAATTAAAAGTTAGTACGGCAGCGGCATCCGGTTGAAGAGGTAGAAAAGAATGGTGCATGTGGCGTTGCAGATCCCGTGAACGATTTAAAATGGCTCAATGACGAATTCAAAAATTTTATTGGGGGGCCGGAACTCGATGGGATTGTTTTGTACAAATATAACGAGCAGTATGTTATGGAGGTCCAAAATTCACTTTTCAGTTCCACAAACATACATCAGCATTATTGTAATGGTATGAAGCTAAGTCTTGAAGACCCAACAGCATTTAAAGAATACAGGAAAAACCGGATTGAGGTCAAAGTTCTATATGGTATAAATTTGTGGAAACAACTAAATTTATAAATACCGGTCTGTCTCTTGAAATTGGATGCTGGTATCCGGGCCTGGTATTTTCAACCTTCTCTACACGGATTTCGTGTTTCCAGTAGTCGCCAAAATCATAAACATATTTAACATATATCGCTAGCTCTCAGATCTAAATCCCCGATAAAAATGCTGGCTCTCCCAGGCCGTCAATGATAACGTGTCCGTAAATCATTGGAGAAATATTCAGGATGTGTACCTTCAAATGATAAACCGCGGTTCGAGGGCCAGTAATCGCGGACTGAACAATATTTTTTATTTTCATGACAAAGTGGGGCCATCAACGCTTTCAAATCCCTCTCAAATTATCAAAGAGTCAATTGCTCACACACTTTGATGCACGCCCATTTACATAATAATTCCTTAACACTAGGGTGACAAAGCCTTTTCATTGACACAGTACCTTTGGTCACTTATTACAAATGTGATTTAACAGTCCGGTCTTTCCTGTTAAATGTAAATAACCACTAACAATCATATGAAAAAACTATTACTGCTGGCAATTTTTGCCTTGCTGTTGGGCTTCTGTTTGCCTTTTCCGTCAAAAGCGCAGCTTATTAACATCACCGGTAAGGTAACCGCTCACACGGGAGACCCACTTCCGGGTGTAAATGTTTTGTTAAAAGGAACCAGCTCCGGAACCACCACAAACGCTTTGGGTGAGTATGTTTTGAAAACTTCCTCCTCCGGATCAGTATTAATATTTTCTGCAATTGGATTCATTCCACAGGAAAAAATAATCGGAACACAAAGCGTAATCGACATCGTTCTCGCTGAGGATACAAAGATCCTTAACGAGGTTGTTGTTACCGCCTTAGGCATCAAAAGAGAAGAAAAATCATTAGGGTTTGCCGCACAGACAATCAATGAAAACGCGGTGAAAGATGCAAAATCCAATAACTGGGTCAATACGCTTTCGGGAAAGGTAGCAGGGCTAAACATACAGGGGGCTGGTGCCGGGCCAATGGGATCAGCCCGTATCACTTTGCGGGGGGAATCTTCACTTAACCTGGACAATAATCAGGCTTTGATCGTGGTCGACGGCGTACCGGTAAGCAGTAAAATTACAGGAACGGGATTCAATTCCCACCTTTCTGCGGACAGTCCGGTTGATTACGGATCCAGTTTATCGGACATTAATCCGGATGATATTGAGAAGGTTACCGTTTTAAAAGGACCGGGTGCGACGGCGCTTTACGGAAGCCGTGCCGCAGGCGGCGCCATTATTATTACAACAAAATCGGGCATTCGTAAAGACAAAGGCATTGGCGTGACAGTCAATTCCAATTTTAGTGTCGAGCAAATCAACCGATATCCTGATTATCAGTTTCAATACGGAGAAGGCCGGACAAGCGCTTATTACTCCTATCTCGACAATGCGGACGGCCCCAACACAGCAACAACGGTAGGCGCCGGAAGGGCCTGGGGACCTAAATTTGACGGGCAGTCTTATTTCCAGTACAATCCTGATGCAGCTGACGGAAAACCGATAGTACGCACGCCCTGGGTTGCCAGTAAAGATTATATCTCAGGTTTTTTCCAAACAGGTACTACTTTCTCAAACAGTATTTCATTGGAGGGTGGTACGGATAAAGGCTCAGCACGGCTGTCTCTAACTCATATGAAAAATAAATGGATCATTCCCAATACCGGTTTTGAGCGACTGAATGTGGCACTTTCTGTTAGCCAAAAAGTATCGGACCGCCTGAAAATCAATGGGAAAGTTAATTACACCAACAAGAAAAGTGACAACCTTCCCATGGCCGGTTACAACAATCAATCGTTGATGTATTTCCTTATTTTAGGAACTGCGCCAAACTTAAAACCTGAATGGTTCAAACCATACTGGGTGCCGGGCAAAGAGAATATTCAGCAAAGAAGCCCTTTCAATCCAACGCCGGATAACCCATATCTGGGGATGTATGAAATGCTTAACAAAATGAATAAACATGGCGTGATCGGTAATATTTCGGCGGCCTACCAAATTTCAGACAAACTGGATTTCCTGGTACGTACAGGTTTGGATATGGCTTATGAATTTCGTTCTCAGCAGCGGCCTTTCAGCATGACGCGTTACCCAAGAGGCATGTACCGGGAGCAAAATGTTTTTAATTATGAATCCAATACTGACTTTCTTATCAATTATAAAGACAAGATTGCCAACACGATTGACGTGACCGCTTCGGTTGGTGCCAATGCCATGCGCCTGTCTTATGATTTTGCAGGACTTTATGCAGATCAGCTGGCTCAGCCGGGTATTTACCAAATATCCAATAGTCTGGATCAGGCGGTTGCAGATCCGCTGAAAACGAAGAAGGCAATCAACAGTATGTACGCGGCCACTCAGTTTTCTTATGATGAAAAGATATTTTTGGATGTAACAGGCCGCAATGACTGGTCGAGCACGCTGCCCTATGGAAACAATTCTTTTTTTTATCCATCAGTAAGTTCGAGTTTTTTATTGAATGAAATCTTTAAGCTTCCACGTGCCATCTCGTTTGCAAAAGTAAGAGCTTCATGGGCGCAGGTTGGAAATGATACCCGACCTTACCAAACAGCCAGATATTATGACCGGGTTTATGGTAACAGCTTCACCAATTCCTCAACCCTGTTCAATGCAGACTTAAAACCTGAAATAACGGCAAGTTATGAATTCGGTCTTGACGTACGTCTTTTGAAAAATTTAGTCGGGTTGGATGTTGCATATTATAACAACAACAGCCGTAACCAGATTCTTGCCATTCCATTGGATCCTGTTTCCGGATATGCGAATGCACTGATCAATGCAGGTTTGATCAACAGCCGTGGCGTGGAAGTAAAACTTACTGCTAAACCTGTAACCAAAAAGAATTTTAGCTGGAACACTACACTGCTCTGGTCCAGAAACAGAAGTTACGTGCGGGAGCTTGCATCAGGTATTACCAACCAGGTAATTTATGCGCATGATGCCAACGTTTCGGTGGAAGCCAGAGTTGGAGGACTGATGGGTGATATGTATGGTCGTGGCTTTCAGCGCGCCCCAGATGGACAAATCATTTATTCTTCTGTGGGATTACCGGCAGCAATAGATCCGACCGCCAAAAAATGGGGGAATGCTTTTGCCGATTGGAAGGCAAGTATATCCAATGAATTTACGATCAAAAATGTACGTGTAAGTATTCTTCTTGATGGGCAGAAAGGTGGAAATATGTTTTCACAAACCAACCACAAAAATAACACGCTGGGAAAAACAAAGGTTACTTTGCCTGGCCGCGATGGTGGGATTATCGGTCAGGGTGTCGTAAAACAGGCTGATGGAAGTTTTACTCCGAATACAGTGAAAGTAGCTGCCAGTTCATACTACGACAATTACTACCAGATTTCCAATGCGGAAACTAACATTTTCGACGCTTCATTTTTAAAAATCAGAGAAGCGCGCGTTGAGTTTAATCTGCCAGCTGCATTGTTAAACAGGATTGGCGTACGTCAAACCAGCCTTGCTCTTTTCGGAAGGGACCTTTTCAACTTCACCAAATTCCCAGGTTTTGATCCCGAAGGCGGAAACCTGAACAACGGAACACTGACGCCAGGCGTTGAACTTGCGCAGTTTCCATCCACGAGAACAATGGGTATGAATCTTACCCTTAAATTTTAACGATCAGAAACATGTTAAGAAAAATATATTTTCCTCTTTTGTTTTTAGCAGGTCTGCTAATTTCATGCAACGATGGTTTTGAAGAACTCAATACGGATCCAAACCGTCCGAAAGAAATTACCCCGGGTGTTATGCTGGGGCAATTACAATATAAAATCATTAACAGCACCGTTAACGCCAGCCGCAATTTTACGCATGAGCTCATGCAGGTAGATGCACCCAGGGCCAGTGCCGGTGGTGGTGGATTACACCGTTACCTTGTCAATCCAGGTACAGGTGTCTGGACTAATTTTTATACTTATCTAAGTGACATTCAAGATATTTATGTCATTGCAGACAAGCTGAATGAAAATAATTACAAGGCTATTTCATTGATCTATAAAAGCTGGAGTTACTCAATTCTTACAGATCTTTACGGCGATGTACCTTATTCTCAGGCAACAAAAGCATTGGAAGGAAACTTTAAACCAACTTTTGACAAGCAAAAGGATATTTACATTCAAATCCTGAAAGATCTTCAAACGGCAAATAACCTGCTGGATGATACCAAAGCATTGACTTACGGTGGAGACATGTTGTATCATGCCAATGCACTTTCAGGCGCGAAAAACCATGGCATTTTGAAGTGGAAAAAGTTTTGTAATTCTTTGCGTTTAAGGTTATTGCTCCGCTTATCAAAAAAAGAAGGTGAAATAAATGTGAAGGAACAAATCACTTCCATTTTAGCAGACCCAACCAACAATCCGGTTTTTACGATAAACAGCGACGAAGCCATTTTCAGATATCCGGGTACCTTTCCGTTTTTTAATCCATTTTACAATGCAAGACAAGTAGACTGGCGCGATGGAAATTATTTTACCAAATTCTTTATGGATAAGATGAATCTGACCAATGATCCAAGAAGAGCAGTCTGGAGTACGCAGGTCAAATCTGACACCGAAGCTATATACAGAGGCATTGAAAGTGGTTATCCAACAACACTTGAATATGCAGTGGGCGCCAATTCAAGTTATGCTGACGGACTGAAAACATTGCCTCAGCTTGGCGTAATGATGACTTTGGCAGAGGTTGAATTTATCAAGGCAGAGCTGGCTTTGAAAGGATTCAACACCGGCTCGACACCGGGGCAGCATTACGAATCGGGCATTGCGGCATCGATGACGCAATGGGGAGCAAACGTACCAGCTGGTTTTGCAAAGCAACCAGGCCTACTGTTTGACGCAAATGCAACGGAAGAAAAACAATTGGAACAAATTATGCTTCAAAAGTACTACGCCTATTTCTTTGTCGATTACCAGTCCTGGTTTGAAAAGAGACGAACTGGCTTTCCCGTTTTGCCGCGTGGATCAGGAATTCCGGTAGAGAATATTTTTCCGTCACGCGTTCCATATCCTACTTATCTTCAATCACTTAATCCTGAGGCATTGAAAACTGCTATTGCCTCCATGGGAGGCGATAATAGTAACATTAAAGTTTGGTGGGAGAAGTAAATATTTGGAAATTGATTGAAGGAAAATTTAAAAATGGGAAATGAAAAATAATATAGTAGCGCATTGGTACTTAGGAATTTTATTTCTGTGTGTATCCATGGTAAGTAACGCGTATGCACAAAAGTCCAAAATCATCATGCCACAGCGTGGTTTATGTGCACATCGTGGCGCGATGGAAACGCATCCGGAAAACACATTGCCGGCTTTGCAGGAAGCCGTAACACTGGGAGCGCAAATGATCGAGTTTGACATTCAACTCACCAAAAATAGTGTGATGATCGTCATGCACGACGATCATGTTGATCGTACAACCAATGGAAAAGGAAATGTTTCCGATCTTACATATGAATATGTACGTTCATTGGATGCCGGTATTAAAAAGTCTGAAAAATTCAAGGGTACGCTAATCCCGACCTTTGAAGAGGTGCTGGAGGTAATGCCTCAGAATGTCTGGCTTAACTGTCATCTAAAAGGCGACGAAGCGGTTGGTAAAGCTGCTGCGCTTATGCTTAAAAAGTCGGGGCGATTACACCAGGCTTTTCTGACTTGTTCCGAAAAAGCTGCCGTAGCTGCAAAAAAACAAGTGCCGGAAATTCTGATCTGCAATGGTGAAAACAGTTACCGCCGAAATACAGTTAAATATGTGGCAGAAACGATCAAGATGAAGGCGGAATTTATCCAGCTGCTACGCCCGGAATCTGTGGAAGACCGTAAACCGTTAATAGCGTCATTGAAGGACAATAAGATCAAAATCAATTTTTTCTTTGCCGAAACAGCTGAGGAACTTGCGGGATTATTCGATCAGGGTGTGGATTTTGTATTGGTTAACAATGTGGGTGCACTTCTTCCGGAAACTGAAAAACTTGGTATAAAAACCTGGAAACCTACTTATAGAAATAGGTGATAGAAGGTTCACATTTAGACGAAATATTGAAATGAAAAAATACTTTTTTAAATCACTGGCAAACTTTTGCTCAATTCTTGTCGCCTTAGCATTGGTATACCCTGACGCGTACGGGCAGACAAATAAGTCAGCTAAAAATAAAACGCTGATATTCTTTTTTGACGGCCTGAGACCAGACTACATCACGGCCGAACTGATGCCAAACTTGTATGCTTTTAAACAAAAAGCTTCGGTTGGCATGCATCATCACAGTGTTTTCCCTACGGTAACAAGGGTCAATTCAGCATCGTATGCAACGGGTTCTTACCCTGGCACACACGGACTGCTAGGCAACGCGATTTATTTTCCGGCTGTGAATAAATCCAAGGCGATCGGAACAACTTATGAGGATTTGATGAAAGTGCAGGAATCGGAATCCAACCAGCTGCTTACTGCTGTCTCATTGGGAGAAGTTTTACAATCAGCAGGTGAAAAAATGATGGTTTTTAGTTCGGGAACTACTGGACAGGCATTTTTACAAAACCATAAAGTAGGAAACGGAGCTATTGTCAACCCCGAACTTATACTTCCGGAATCTTTCAAGTCGCAGGTGCTAACGGAAATTGGTGATGTTCCTCAAAAAGGGGAGAATGGCTATGGCAAACACAAATGGGTTATTGATGCGCTGCTAAAATATGGTTTAAAAAATGATGGTCCGCTGGTAAGTGCAGTCTGGCTTTCCGATCCCGACGGTTCTGCTCACCGGTATGGCATCGGATCAAAACAAGCGATTTCAGCTTTAGCATTTGTGGATCAGCAGTTTGGTCGGGTGCTGGATTCTTTGCAGACCAGGGGACTAACCACTGTTTTTAATATTATCATCTCAACCGACCATGGTTTTGTTACCCATACAGGCAAACAAAACCTGACCGATTTTTTGATCAGCCAAGGCCTGAAAAAAGACAAAGATTCTGATGATGTGGTCATTGCTGAGGGTGCTGTGTATGTCAAAGACCACAATGCAGAAAATATTAAAAAAATTGTTTCTGCATTGCATAAAGAAAACTGGGTCGGCGCAGTCTTTACCAAACCCAAGAAAAAAGGTAGTATGCAGGGTTGGGTGTATGGAACGCTTTCATTTGAGGCCATTCATTATAATCATCCCAGGCGGTCGGGAGACATTCTTGTAGCGCCAAACTGGAACGATGAGATCAACGACAAAGAATACCCAGGAACGGATTTTTCAAGAGGGGTAGCGGGGCACGGCGGATCCAGTCCTTACGAGATCAACATTGCTTTAATGGTCTCAGGCCCTGATTTCAAAAGCGGTTACCATGATACCTTGCCAACCTCGAATGTTGATATCACGCCTACCCTTCTTGGGATCTATGGCTTACCTGTTCCCACGCAAATGGATGGCAGAATTATGTCTGAATTCTTAAAAAAGACATCAGAGCCGGCAAGGAAATCCAGGAAGGAAACGATTGTGACAGAAGTAAAATATCCATGGGGCACGTATAAACTTTCATTGGATATGTCAATTTTGGATCAATACCGGTATTTCAATTTCAGTAAGGTGGAAAGGATCCAATAGTGGTTAGTTTTTAGTTTCCTGTCCGCTAAGCCGGTCAGGAAACTCTTTCTTCTCGCTGGATAAAACCGGATTAATTCAAATTTACCTTTTCATGGACATGCTAACTTGAAATATTCTAATGAATTTCAAGTTAGCATCAAAACACCAGCGGTTGAAACGATCACTTTGATTCAACTAGCCTTTTCAGTTCGGCTTTTGCTTAAAATTCAAATGAAAAATAAATCCTAAACAACTTCAATAATTAAAGCACTCCATTTATTTTCCGGCGGTTCAGCTGATAATATCTCTTACCACTTTTCCGGCAACGTCTGTAAGCCGGAATCTTCTGCCCAAATGTTTAAAAATTAATTTCTCATGGTCCAGACCCAATTGGTTCAAAACTGTGGCATGAAAGTCATGAACGTGAACAGGATTCCTGATGATATTATATCCGAACTCATCGGTTTCTCCATAAACAATCCCTGGCTTGATACCGCCGCCAGCCATCCATATACTAAAACAACGCGGATGATGATCTCTTCCGTAATTATCTTTTGTGACTGGTCCCTGGCTAAAATTGGTACGGCCAAATTCACCACCCCAGATCACCAGCGTTTCATCCAGCAAACCTCTCTGTTTCAAATCTGTGACCAGTGCAGCGGAAGCTTGATCCACGTCTTTTGCCTGCCAGGAAATATCCCGCGGCAAGTCGGCATGCTGATCCCAGCCCTGATGATACAACTGTACAAAACGCACACCGTTCTCAGACAATTTTCGGGCAAGTAAACAATTAGCGGCAAAAGTACCGGGAACCATACATTCCGTACCATAGAGCTTGATGATATCATCTGGCTCTTCCGAAATATTCAGCGTTTCAGGAACGGCAGTCTGCATGCGGTAAGCCATTTCATACTGTCTGATTTTGCTGTTGATCTCAGGATCGCCGAGTTCTTCGTACGCCAGCTCGTTGAGTGTCGAAAGTTTATCAAGCATTTTACGACGGTCCGCTTTGTTCATTCCGTCAGGATCTTTGAGATACAAAACCGGATCCTCGCCTTTACTGAATTGAACACCCTGGTGAATGGAATCCAGAAAACCATTGGACCAGAGTTTTGAGTAAACCCCTTGCGCGTTGCCTCTCCCTCTGGAAATCAGCACGGTGAATGCAGGCAGATTTTTGTTTTCACTACCCAGGCCATAACTCAGCCACGCTCCCATACTCGGTCGGTTTCCTTGTTGCGACCCGGTTTGAAAAAAAGTGATCGCCGGATCATGATTGATCGCTTCCGTATGCATTGATCGGATGATGCAAAGATCATCCACAATTTTGGCCGTGTGCGGAAACAGGTCGCTTATCCAAGCACGCGATTCGCCATATTGTTGAAAATTGGTGAAGGACCCGACCAGCGGTAAATTGGCCTGCAGCGCAGTAAAACCAGTCAGACGCTGCCCGCCGCGAACGGAAGGCGGCAAATTCTGCCCTGCCATTTCTCGGAGTTTGGGTTTATAATCAAATGATTCGAGTTGCGAGGGTGCACCGTTTTGAAATAGATAAATAACCCTTTTTGCTTTCGGTGCAAAGCTGGGAATTCCAGGCGTAAAACCAGTTTCATCCGTCGTTCCCCCATCTTTGAAGAGATCCGGAATAAGCAACGAGCCCAAAGCCACACTTCCGATTCCCAGGCTTAGTTTCGACAAAAATCTTCTTCTGTTGAAGCTCAGATAATGTTCAAGTATCTCTTTTTCCATAACGCTCAGGATTTTGTAATGGCTTCTTCCAAATTATAAATCGTAGATACAACCCGCATCATTACCGCCAGCATTTTACGGTCCACTTTCGAGGATACAGGATATTCCCCCACCGAAAGCAGTCGGTTCGCATTTTGGCCGGTCATTGTTTTAAGTTCTTCCATATAATAAGTTGTAAGCACCGCAATCTCTTTGTCTGTCGGTTTGCGGCAAACGATCAGCCGAAAGGCTTTGATTAGTTTTTCCTTTGCCTCCGTTTTTTCATGTAAAAGTCTGTCACTTAATACTCTGGATGCCTCCAAAACAGTTGGATCGTTCAGCATCACAAGCGCTTGCAATGGTGTGTTGGTCTTTAACCGGTTTACTTCACAAAGATCACGGTTGCTTGCATCAAAAATACTCATCGAGGGCGGAGGCACCGTTCGTTTTACGAAAGTATACATTCCTCTGCGATAAAGACTTTGGCCGTGGTCCTGCTGGTAAACTGACAAAAGCCCATCGCCGCCAGCCGTTGCGCCTTCCCATAAGCCCTCGGGCTGGTATGGCTTTACGCTTGGACCGCCAATGGTTTTAATGAGTAGTCCACTGCTCGATAAGACCATATCTTTCACAAATTCGGCCTGGATGCGGTAACGCGGGGCCCGGGCCAAATAAATATTTTCAGGATCCGCATTCCGTTTTTCTTTGCTCACCACGACTGATTGCCGGTAAGTTGCCGATGTAACGATTTGTCTGACAAGTCGCTTTATGTCCCAACTGTGTTCCATAAAGTCAACTGAAAGCCAGTCCAGCAGTTCCGGATGTGTGGGAAGCTCGCCCTGCATGCCAAAATCCCCGGCCGTTTTTACAATGCCTCGACCAAAAAATTCCTGCCAGATCCTGTTCACAAAAACACGTGCGGTCAGCGGATTTTGTTTATCAAAAAGCCATTGCGCAAGACCAAGCCTATTTTTGGGAAATTTCGCGCTGAATGGTAAAATAGATTTCGGCGTTCCGGCCTGTACTTCGGCTCCATAGGAGTTGAAAATACCCCGTTGCAGAATATAAGTTTTCCTGACCGAATCAAGGTCACCCATCACCGAGACAATCAATCTACTGGTATCCTGCTTGTTAACAAAACTAAGAATGCTCTTCACATCTTCATTGCTGATTTCCATCATCGGTTTTTTGGCGTAAGCCTCAGGCTTGCCGACCGACGGATCAATGGCGGTATAAGTCGGTCGCATTTCATTCACATTATTGAAAAACGAAAACAACTGATAGTATTCCTTCTGCGAAAACGGATCGTATTTATGGTCATGGCAATGCGCACATTCCATCGTAACACCGAGCATGGCTTTGCCAAATGTATCGCTGCGGTCTGTTACGTAAGTGATGCGGTATTCTTCCTCATCGACGGCTCCTTCTTCGGTTATTTTGTGATTTCGGTTGAAGCCAGTCGCAAGCAGTTGTTCCTTGGTCGCATTCGGAATCAAATCGCCAGCGAGCTGCCAGGTGATAAAATCTTTGTAAGAGATATTTTTATTGAAAGCATTAATCACCCAATCGCGCCACGGCCACTGCGTGCGAAAGTTATCCATCTGATAACCATACGAATCAGAATAGCGGGCCACATCAAGCCATGGCAACGCCATCCGTTCACCATATTGGGGCATCTTCAGCAACCGATCCACTAATTTTTCATAAGCATCCGGACTTTTATCTGCCAGAAAAGAATCCATCATTTCCAAGGTTGGCGGCAGGCCAGTTAAATCAAGACTAACTCTCTTCAAAAGTCTTTCCTTGTCTGCCTCTACATTTGGCTTCAATCCGAGCTGCTCCTGTTTAGCCAGGATAAAATGATCGATTTCGTTTTTTGGCCATTCCTTTTCTTTCACGTCTGGCACGGTCTGCTTTTCCGGTGTGACAAAAGCCCAGTGTTTCTCGTATTTCGCACCTTGTTTTATCCATTTTTCAATCAAACTGATCTCCCGTTCCGTAAGACGCAAATTCGAGGATTTCGGTGGCATTATCTTGTTTGTATCCTGTGTAGCAATGCGGAGAAAAACTTCGGATAATTGTGGTTTTCCCGGGACAAGCGCATGCGCAGAAGGATGCTCGGCCAGCGCTTTGTAGGCATTTTCTGCAATGTCCAGCCGTAAACCAGCTTCCCTTTTATTAGCATCGGGACCATGACAGGTCATACATTTGTCCGAGAGGATTGGGCGGATGTCGAAATTGTAGCTGACTTTGTCCGGAATATGCCCTGTCGCAGAATCGCCGGAATTGCTTCCACAACCGAAAAACAAGGTCATACAAAGCAATATGGCAAGAAACCAAAAAACTTTGCTCAATATCAGCCCCATAGTATTTATCCTACAAACCCTTTCAGTATTAAAGTAAAGCATAATAACACATTTTTTTACTCGTCAAATGCGTGCAGATTTCCTGCACGCGCTGATTTCTCCTGTCTGAATATCAACTCAATAACCTGGATTCTGTTGAAGGTTACCGATGAGTATTTCACGGTTTGGGATCGGAAAATTCAATTTCTGTTCGCTTACCACATAGCTGGTGGCCGGGATATATGACTCACCAGCATGAGCCGATTTTATATATTCACCATTTTTCGTCATTACTTCAATCGCCTTTCCGGTCCTGACAAGATCAAGCCATCTCTTATTCTCAAATGCAAGTTCAACGCGTCGCTCATGCAAAATGATATCGCGCAAAGAAGCCTGATTGGAAGTCGTAGCTGCTGGTAAACCTGCTCTTGAACGAATTTGATTCAAATAAGGAAGGGCCTCCGAGGATTTATTCTGTTCATTCAACGCTTCGGCCATGGCAAGCAAAGCGTCTGCATAACGATAGATTGGAAAATTATCGTCCGTGTTTTGTTCCAATGCGTGCGGATGCAGATATTTTTTTATAAACGGATAAGCACGTTTTCCGGCAGGCACTTTATAGCCGATCGGGCTTTTTACCACCTCGATCACCATGTCACCAACAACGCCGGTTCCTTCTGCGACAGCGATGGAAGCTTCCAGACGCTTGTCGCCTGGTTCATAGGTTCCGATCATCTCGAACGTAGGTGTATTCCATCCTCCGCCTTGACGGTTCTGCGAAGTGATACCGGTAATGATCTTCACATCTGACGAAAGTGGCAGAAAAGGGTAAAGAAAATCACTGTTCTGGCCCTGGTTCCCTTGCTGATATTGTATTTCAAAAATCGATTCAGCGCTGTTTTTATTTCCCAAAGCAAAAACAGAAGCATAATCCGGCAGTAAAGCATAACCCATCTGTAGGACACTTTTGAGCTCCGTTTCTGCACCGGCAAAATTCTTTTGAGTTAAATAAACATCAGCCAGCAGCATCCTGGCCGCCCCTTGCGTCGCTCTTCCGGTTTGTGGAAAAGTGGGCGCAGGCAACTTGCTGATCGCATCTTTCAGGTCATCAACGATTACCTTGTAAACCTCATCGACAGAAGAACGTTGTACATAAGCGTCAGCAGAACCCTGAACGGCTTTCAGATACAAGGGCACACCGCCAAAATATCTGACCAGATCAAAGTAAAAAAGCGCACGTAAAAACTTCGCCTGCCCCGTTAACCTGTTGGCCGCCTGCTGGCTCAAACCTGCCGGAACCACGTAATCCAGGATGTTGTTTGCCCGCGCAATGCCCACGTAAGCGCTGTTATATTTGTCTGCAACGAGGCCGCTTACACTGCGGTCGATGAAAAAATCAGCATCCTCCCGTTCAATATACTGACCGCCACGGTTTGTGTTATTGAATTCCAAATGGGTGTTATCCGAACGCATCTCACCCATTGTCCATGAGGCTATTGAGCCTTTTGCCGCCCGAACAGCCGCATATGCACCCACCAGCGCCTGATCGAACTGAGCTTCGGTTTCGTAAAAATTACCTGATGTGACCGAACTTTCAGGTACGCGGTTCAAGAATTCATCCGAACAGGACCCAAGAAAAAATGCGGTAAAGGCGAGAATGTATATTGTCTTTTGCATCATGTCAGATTTTTGAGATTAAAAATTGAAATTAAGACCCAGCGCCACCGTCCTTGGAATCGGATAAGGACTCACGTCGACACCTTCTTTCAACCCACTCAAACCATTCAGACTTGCTTCAGGATTGGCTCCCTTGTATTTCGTTAAAATAAAGGCCTGTTGCATGCTTATGAAAACGCGCGCTTTCGCAACGCTCCTGATTTTGGGCAGTGTGTAACCTAGCGTGACGTTTTTCAGCGTCACGTAAGAGGCGTCCAGCACCAGCCGATCCTGATTGCTTCGCGGAAATGAGGTAGTACCTGACAAGGAACGGCCGACAATTCCGGCGCCCGGGTTTTCAGGTGAACGCCACCGGTCTTTCATGTACTTTTCGACATTGAAAATACCTTCCAGTGTTTCAGACCATTCTGCAAGCGAGTAGTACATTTTGTTGCCATAGGCGCCAGAGAAAACGAGGTTCAGATCAAAATTTTTATAAGTCAGGCTGTTGTTGATCCCAAACAAAAATTTGGGACTTGGGTTTCCGATGTATGTTCTATCCAGCGTATTGATGACGCCGTCACCATTCAGATCCTTCATACGCATTGTCCCAACCTGGGAAGTACTGTGTTTGGGCTGTGAATCAAATTCGGACTGATTTCTATAAATGCCATCAAAAACATAACCAAAAAACTGACCCATGGGATGTCCAACTTCCGTTTTCCAGATATCCGATGAATATTCACCGATACCACCGATCGGCGTGTTATTGGTGCCTAGCTTCATCACTTTGTTTCTGTTGACTGACACATTAAAGTCGGTGCTCCATTTCAGGTCGCCCACGAAATTCTTGGTTGTAGCGCCGAATTCATATCCCCAGAAATGGAATTCTCCGATGTTGTCCTGTATGTTGGAAAAACCGGCTCCATTTGGAATATCAACCTGATAAAGCATGTTTTTAGTACTCTTGTTATAATAATCGAGCGTTAGTGAGATGCGATCGTTAAACAACCCGATATCCAGGCCGACATCCATACCACGGGTCGTTTCCCAGGTTAGTTTTGTGTTGCCGATCGAGGAAGGACTGCGCCCCTGTACCAGCCCACCACCCAAAACATAGTTTGTCGAAGCGATGTTTCCGAACTGGCTGTAATTTCCGATGTTGAAGTTACCGGCGTCACCAAATTCCGTCCTCAGTTTCAGGTAACTCAGCTTTTGCCAGCGTTGTGCGAACGCCTCGTCAGAGATGATCCAGCCGGCGGAAATGGATGGAAAAGTACCCCACCGGTTGTCAGACCCAAAACGTGAGGAACCGTCGCGACGAATGGAAGCGGCCAATAAATATTTGCCCTTGAAATTATAGTTTAATCTACTGTACATGGAAAGCAACGACCATTCTGTCGAGTTATTACTTCCACTTTTAAGCGCCGCTGCATCGATCCAGCTTACGGCGTCATCGGGAAAACTCGTTCCGGTCAGTGCATTATACTCCTGCCTGAACAACTGGGCAGAATAACCGAGAAGCACTTCTACGAAATGATCCCGGGCAATCGTTTTGTTGTAATTCAGCGTATTTTCCGTCAGCCAGGATGTGTATTGGGTCGTGGCATAGGCACCTGTGGCCAGTTTGGGTGCATTGGCGAAGATCGTCCCCACCGTTGAAGGACTGAAAATCCGCTGTTTTTTATTTTCCAGATCGATGGAAACAGAACTTTTAAACCGGAAGTCAGTTAAAAAGTCCGCCTGTACGTAAGCACTGCTCAAGAGCCTGGTGGAGCTTGTCCGGTTTGTAGCTTCTTCCAAGGATCGCTTCCAGTTTGGAAATGTAAATAAACCGGGACCGGTAAAACTCACTTTCCTTGTGCCATCCGGATTGGTGTCATCAGGAGAAAAGATCGGCGGTGTAATGATGGCAGAGTAAATCAGACTGTAAAATCCGTCGCCCGTGGGATTATCCAGCGCCTGAGAAGTCGGATTATTGCCTGTCTGATATGTTGGCGCAATATTCACTCCGACTTTCAAGGCTTTGTTAATTTTGTATTCATTATTTGATCGTAAAGAAAAACGCTGAAAATCCGAATTGATGATCGAGCCTTTTTCTTTATAATAGCCAAGCGTGGTCGCCGTGCTGAAATTATCCTTATTGGAAAGCAGGGAAAGATTGTAACTATTCTGGCCCGCAGGACGTAAAAGCTCCTCATACCAATCTGTACTTTTACCCGTATACGCATCAGGATTTTGATAGAGTTCAGGAATGTTGCCTGTGTAACCTTCGTATTTGATCTTGTCTTCAAAAATCGATTTTCTATCCTGTAAAAACTCCTTTGCGTTCATCAGCTTTGCACGACCTCTTTGCGGCACTTTGGCCACGCCATAAGTTGCACTGAACTGTATTGAAGTTTTGCCTGGTTTGGCCTGTTTTGTTGTGATCAAAACTACGCCGTTGGCCGCCCGCGAGCCGTACAAAGCCGCAGCGGAAGCACCTTTCAGGATTGAAAAACTTTCAATTTCATTCGGATTGATGTTGTTAATACCACCAACAATTGGGAAACCGTCGACAACATAAAGCGGGTTATTACCCGCATTGATAGACGCCGCACCACGGATCCGGATCGAAATACCGCCGCCCGGTACGCCTGTCGACTGATTGATCTGAACACCGGCAACCCTGCCCTGTAATTTTTGAGCGAACTGCCCGACAGGCTGATCTTCAAGCTGCGCGGCCTGAATGGTTGCGATCGAGCCCGTTACTTCCCGTTGCTTTTGCGTTCCGTAACCGACTACAATAATTTCTTCCAGGGCTTTGTCCTCCGGCACAAGTGAGGCAGAGATTTCACTTCGCACGCCGACAACAATTTCTTTACTTTTATAGCCTACAAAACTGAAAATCAACGCGGCATTGTCATCAGGTACTTCAATTGCGTATTTGCCTTCTGCATCGGTCGTGCTTCCTTTTTGTGTTCCTTTCAAAATAACATTAACACCGGGCAGCGCGACACCTTTTTCGTCCGTAATCTTTCCGGTCATTATTTTTTCTACAAAAACTACCTCGTTGTTTTCGGTTAAACCCACATCTTTCTTATTCAGTTTTCCAGTGATCAGCTCCGTTGATAACACCACCTTGCTCCCAACAAGCTCGTACTTAACTTTCAACGGAGTAAGAAGCTGGTTTAGGACTTGTGAAAGTGTCGTATTGTTCTCGTGAATTGAAACACGCTGAGTCGAACCGATCACCTGCGAACTGTATATAAATCGCACTTCTGTGGCCTTCTCGATATCTTCAAACACCTTTTTTATCTGTTTGTTTTGGGCGTCAAGCGTCAGCCGCCTGTCCAGATACTGCTGTGCATTGGAGTTATGCGCGTAAGATACGCCCATCATCATCACCATGGCCAACCCTTGCGTCAAAGAGAATTTCATCAGTTTAATTCCGAATTGTCGGATAGCATATTTTTTCATAGTTTTGTTAAAGGTTTCAGGTTCTCTTACGGGACTTTTTTCACTGAATTGATACTTTGGCGAGCGGAGATTCAGTGTTTTAACCTTTCGGCAATGGCTGGCCATTGCCGATTTTTTTGCTTTCAGGTCATAAGATTAAGGGTTAGGAATTAGAGATTTTTGTCTAAGAATTTCAATCACACCCACTACCAGAAATGGCGATCTGGCCGTCGACGATCTCATAACTTGCCGATACTGTTTTGCAAAGCAGATCGAGCTTTTCGTAAAGCGTTTCGTTGGCGAGTGTTGCCGTAATATGGCATTTTTCAAAGTTTTGTTCATCAAACTGTATCGGAATCCCATAGCCTTTTTCCAGCTCTTTAAAAATCACAGGCAAAGGAACTTCATCATAGAAGTAGTTGACAACCTTATTTTCCTTCGCTATCACGATCGGATTGGATACCAGTGTTTTGGAAAGTTGTCGAACTCCTTTTTCAAATATTGCCGCCTGGTTTACCGTCAGTATTAGGCCATTCAATTCTCTGCTATTGACGGTTCCTGAGGGTTTTTCGGAGTATACTGATACTTTTCCTGATAAAACCTGAACACTGATCTTTTTGTCTTTTTCAAAGGCACGGACCACAAACCTTGTACCCAGCACCTTGGTAACCATTTCACCGGCATACACCATAAAAGGCTGAGAAGTATGGGTGACGGAAAAATTGGCCTCTCCGGTCAGGTAGACCTTTCGCGAATTCCCGGTAAACTGCGAAGGATACCGGAGTCTGCTATTGGGACTCAAAATAACAACCGAATGATCACTCAAAATCAACCGTAAAGGGTTGTCGGAATCGTTTGTCGTTTCCGCCATCTGGTTGATTACCAGCGCAGATAAAAGTGGAGATTTATCTGCGTAAAAAAAGTACGCTCCCAGGAAAATTCCTAAAATCAGCAACGCCGCGATGCCCGAAAATTTCAGCCATACAGGCCATATTTTCAAAATTTTGTCCCCCGGATAAGATCGTGATGAAAATCCATTAATCTTTCCAGCAGCTCTTAGAAATTTGTCAACTTCTTCTTCAATTTCGGCCTCAATAATGTGCTCGTCGTCAACATTTGTGACCAGGATGATCTGTTGGGCATTTTTTAACATCTCCTTCTTGTCAGGATGCGTCTCCATAAAGGCCTTCCAGAATTCTTCGCTATCGCCCCTCCCCTGGACCCAGTTCCTGAAATCTTCGTCACCGACGAAGTCCTCCATTGTATAAGCGGTATAATTTTTCATGGCCATCTGATGTTTCTTTTCATTAAGGTGTTACATTTAGAAAATCCATATAGCAGTGAAAAGCGTCAAAACAGGCCAGTGCTTTCTCAAATTATTAAGCGATTTTTGAAACAGGTTATATGCCGATTGCCTGCCCAAATTCATGACATCTGCGATCTCTTCAAAGCTGAGATTCTGGTGAAAACGAAGATAAATAAGTTCTTTCTGCCGCTTTGGCAAATGATTCATCGCAGCTTCAAGCTTCCTTATCTGATAAATCTCATGCTCTTCTTCGATCATCCGCATGTCTGCCGAAAACTCCACAGAAAACGAATAATCCTCCTGGATGCTGGATTGCAGCATCACGTGCTTGTTGGTGAGATCGCGCAGCATGTGGCTTTTCAAAACCATCAGCAAATATGCCCGTACATTTTCGACAGCCGGAATGGACTCATGCAGCCTCCACAAGTTTAGAAACACCTCCTGGATACAATCTTTTACCAGTTCCCGTTCGTTATGAAGTCGCATGCCCCAGTGAAAAAGATCCGGATAATAACCCTGCATAAGTTTACCGAGCGACTGGATATTGCCGCGCTGATATTCTTCCCAAAGTTGCTTTCCTTCAATTACGGTAAGACGTTTCCTCATAATGGGCTCTTTATTTAAAGAGTGCTCTTCAGGCAAAACCTAACCCATTGTTTGGTGATTTATTTATAAAAAATAATAAAATAATTAAATATAAACCTGTTTACTAAATTTTATTAGTATGAATTGCTTGTAAAAAAAGAGGGCGTCCCTCACCCATTGAGGCATACTTGGAGAATTCAAGCGCCTTGTCCATCCAATTTCCTGGCAGGTTTGTTAGTCCCAACCAGGGAGGACAGCAAATCAATCATTTGTCTTCAATTAAAATGTCCGATTTTGTGATCTTTATTCACTTTTTAACTGGTCACAGGCACCGAAATATCCCCTTTGGGCAAACAATGAATTTTTATTTATTAATTTAGCAACAGACAGATGACGATGAAGCCCCATCGCCAAACTGTCGTCATTGGTCGCAATGAATAGCGCTGGCAAAAACCTTAAACAGACGACAGAAATATGAGGCACTTCATCTTTCTTATTTTTTTCATATCGGTTAACACCTTTGCGCAATCAGTAGACATTATGCTGATAGGCGTTTCCCATAACTATAGTAAGTACCCTAAACAGGATTTTTCCGGCATTTATAATAAGATCAAAAAATTCGAACCTGATGCTTTTTTTGGCGAGTTCCTCAGTAAGGAAGATGAGCGGCTTGTGATGGATTATTGGTGTAAGCAGGACAATATCAAACGGCTAAACATACTGACCAACAATCGAAGTATAGCAATAGCATCGCTATCTAAAACCATTGACAGTTTAAAAAAAATATCCTTATCAAAACCGGAAGACTATCAGGTAAAAACTGATTTAGCCCATGCTTATTATCTTGATCAGGATGTCGCAAATGGCCACTATCAATTCTGGCAAGTTTTCAATAAACTTCAGAAAAGACCCGATGCTGAACTGGAAAACTACGTCAATAAATTACTTAGTCCTCAATTGGATACAACAGGGCGAAGCATGAGAAGATTGAAAACTTCCGAATATGCACTGATAGCATTTCCAATGATGCAGGAAATGGGAATCCAGGAATTGCTGCCTATGGATTGCCAGGATTATGATTTGAATTGGGGAGCATCCTGGGCAGCATTCGATTCAAAATTCAATTTGGTAAAAAAAGATACCACTACGTCCTTTACGAAAGAACTGAAATCAAATTTGGCTACTATCAATAATGGTTTTGAAAAATATCAAAGTATCGAAAAATCTTCAAAAACCATAACCGAATGGTTAAACACGGACGAGGCATCTGCCATTTCTGCCACAGGAGATTTTTATTTGCCAGAGATGTATGAGATGAAGAACTTTCCAAAAGAAGAAATGCTTTCAAAAATACATTGGTGGATCATGAGGAATAAGGGAATGTGTGACAATGTTGTCAATAGAGCGAGAGTAGCAGAAGCGAAAAAAGTGGTCGTTATTGTCGGGGCCAATCATAAACAATACATGCAAGATATTTTCAAAACTATGCCCAATGTAAGGGTAAGAAATATCAGTGAATTTAAATAACTTGAACCCGGTTTAAGCAGACCTATTTAGAACAGATGGCCTAAATTCATAGCCCAACAATACTCTGCCGCGCGCATTCTACTAATATTACAACCTTCGATTTTTCCAGCATTTCCTGCTGCATTTGCACTAAATGTATGGTTGTATCCATCCGACGAACCCATGTTGGAGAATTCGGAGCCACTGCGAAAATTAAAAACAGGCCGTTTCGGCTGGATATTTGTCAGTAAAAATCCCTGCGTACACTTTTCTTCCAGACGGATAAAAGTGTACGCAGGGCAAAGCAAAATGTCCGGTAAAGAAGCTTAATGTAGAAAATCCTAGTCTTTCAGAACTTGTAAATAGTCCTGATATGCGCCCTCGATGTCGGCTTTTGCACCTTTTGGTTTACAATAGATCAAAACGCCATAACCAAGCTCAAATTTCTCGCCTTTTTTTACAGCAATGGAGCTTTTCTCGCCCTGTTTCATGGCCTCCCTGCCGAAAGCATTGGCCACCATCAAACCATAATCACGCGTATGAAACCAGCTCGGACGGAAATTTCCCGGATCCGGCATAATGGTCACGCCCACCGTTTTATCATCAACAATGCCGCTGTAATCCACCCATTTGGAAGCTTTCCCCCAAGTTCCCTCGCCTTCTTTCAAGCCTTCTGCATTGGTCAAATGCCCTTTTCCGTATTGCACGGTAAACTTCGTATTGACGCGCACACCAAGCCCCATTTCTTCCTGATCCCCAAAGGCCAGATCTGTTGACTCAGACGAAAAATTGCTGTTGGTCAGCAACAATGTGCCCGAAGGCCTGATCAAAATGGTATATTTCACCAGCTCGGCTAAAACCCTGTCTTTCCCATCCGCACTCATATAGTAATTTCTAACGGTAAATGAACCGGATCCCGCGCCACCTTTGGGCTGTTCAACAAACATTTCGTGCTCCACTTTTGATTTTAGGCGCCAATAATCGTTGCCGTTAATGTCGCCAAAACTGAGCCATATTCCAGGGTGAAATGTGGCGTGATCTTTCGGATCACCTTCCTGGGGCGGATAATTACGGGTAACCTGAACGCCACAAGAGGATTTCACATGCGCAAAATACGGGCGGCTGATCTTGGGATCTTCGTATACATAGCTGGCAAAAGGCTTCCCGCCGATTGTGATCGTCAATTCCCCAGGTTTTTGCTGAAAAGCAACCACTGGCTGGCTGGAAGTTTTCTTTGCTTTTTGTGCTATGGCTTTGTCATGAACAAGCAACGTTGTACAAATCATTACACACAATATGCTTGTAAACTGTTTTAAAAAAGCGGTTAAGGTTGGATTTTCATTCATCATTCAAAAGGTTTAAATTTAGTTATAGCAAAAGTTTGGTTTAACCTTTCCAGGGAAGTTCGTAGCCTTTTCTATATTCACGGCCCAACAATGCATTGGCCTTGGCGTCGAATCCCGGTGATTTTATTGTAACTTTTAAAGGGTCATATTCCAGTGACGAAGCCCCGATGCGCGTCGCAATGTTGGCCAAAAGTGCCATGTTAGTCGCAATAGCACCCTTTTCTATCGGAGAATGTAGTTTTGAAGGATTATTTTCCCTCACCGCAGTCAGGAAATTAGGCATGATTGGCTCTACAACATCCGGCGACTCGATTTTGATCTGCTCTTTCCCTTTTGTCACCACTACACCTGCACGACCAAACTCCATTTTACCATCCGTGCCATAAGCCACGTTGCCATTGTCGTGGCCTTCGAGATTATAAGGTGTCCAAAGGCGCATCTCCCAGATAATCTGCGTGTCATCGTATTCGAAAATCGTGGTTTGCGTGTCAGGCGTCTGGTGGTCGTCATCGTAAAAATACTGGCCTCCGGAGGACACGACCCGTTTGGGATAGCGGTCTCCCAAAGCCCACACAGCCACGTCGATCTGGTGAACTCCGTCATTAGCGGCGTCGCCATTGCCATATTCCCAAAACCATCTCCAGTTGTAATGCCAGCGGTTTTTGGTAAATGACACTTTCGGGGCCGCTCCGAGCCAAAGATCATAATTCACTCCTTCCGGAACCGGCTCAGCCTGCGCCCGCCCGATCGCCTCACGATACTGATGGTCAATGGCCTTGATCGTGTGTACTTTACCAATAATGCCGTTTTGAAGCTGCTTCATACCTTCCATATGCGCACCATTACTCCGGCGTTGGGTACCGTGCTGAACGCATTTATTGAAATGTTTTGAAGCTTTAACCAGCAAATTGGTCTCCTTAATGTTATGACTGCAGGGTTTTTCAACATAGACATGCTTTCCGGCCATCAATGCCCATAATGCAATCGGGGTGTGCCAGTGGTCCGGTGAAGCAATCGACACAGAATCAATAGATTTGTCTTTTAGTAGTTCCCTAAAATCGCCATATTTCCTGATCTTATCCGCATTAGGCAAATCTTTTACCGCTTTTCCAAGTTGCTGAGGATCCACATCGCAAAGCGCCACGAGGTCGCAGCCTTTGGTGTTGGCAAAAGTTTTGACATGGTTTCGGCCCATGCTGCCCGTTCCGATGACCGCATGCCTGATCTGGTCACTTGGTGGTGTTTGCGACCATGCACTCTTCGCTATATACGGCGCTGCGATCACGCCGATTCCCGCTGATTTGATAAAATTGCGCCGGGTTAACTCCCGGAGCGTTGTCTTGTCTGCATTGTTTTTCATTTTATCGGATTTAGCACGTATTAATACTAGATATTCATTTCATCTGATGGTCCGTCGGATAGTCCCAAATTGACTCTGCCCAGACATAACTCCCCGGTTTCAAAGTCAGAAAAATGCCTTTCTGCTCCTCGATCCGCACTCTGATCAATCCCGGACCAAATTCGTGGGTTGGATAAAAACGCGTGTAATTCAACCTTTGAATGATCGAGAAAGACGTTGAACCACCTTCAATGATCAATTCTTCGACTTTTGCCGGGCTCATCACATTTTCAACCACTTCCGCAATGGACTCCCTGATCCTGGCCGGAAGACCTAAAACATCATGGCAATCCAGATGGTTTGTCGCTATAATTACTTTGTTTTTCCTTTCCAGGCTATCAATAATTTCTGCTGTCCATCCGGCAATGAGCTTTTGCCCTGCTCGATTGAACAAAATAATTTTTCTGACATGTAAAGAACCTCCTGTCCTGCTTCCTTAGAGGCCTTCACCAGCGATCTGCTGTTCACGAACGCGCTCCCGCACACATACAAGATTTTTCCTCCCAAATGCACCTGGTTAAAGTTCTCTTTCCCGAATCTTTCCCGCAACTCCTCATTCCTGGAAATGACTGATGGTGATCGGAGCCTCCGTTGAAAAAGTACATTTTATACCAATCGATATCATCACCCAGGAAAACCAGGCATTTTATCAAAATTAATATGCTGTCTTTTTAGACCCATTTGATGTAAATCAGAAGATCAATTTGCAGTGATCATATCAAAAACAGGTCGGTTTACTCGATTTATATATAACAATTAAAAATTGGTTATTCTGACAAATTGAGTTAAAATAAAACTTCGAAATCACTGCTTCACAAAATAAAATGCAAATTTTTTTCCATAAATCGATGATATATGCATAATAATTGTAATTTTACGGGTACGTACCCGAAGCTCATTTGATCTTAACTATTCCTAACCTCTTTTCCTTTCATTTTGAATGAATAACCTTAGCAGAAGAAAATTTATAGGTTCAGCCGTGGCCAGCGGTGCAGCTTTGAGTTTGATGGACATACTCCCGTCTCATGCAGGCAAAGCCGATGGTAAAAGAATTGGAATCATTGGCCTGGACACTTCCCACAGTATCGCATTCACCAAGGTTTTGAATGCCGCAGAACCTAATCCCGCCTATGACGGCTATCGGGTCGTAGCAGCCTACCCTTATGGCAGCAAAGACATTGAGACCAGCGTTAAGCGGATTCCGGATTACATCGACCAGGTAAAAAAACTGGGTGTCGAAATAGCGGGCTCCATTAAGGAACTGCTTACAAAAGTAGATGTGATCATGCTGGAAACCAATGATGGCCGCCTTCACCTGGAACAGGCAACGGAAGTGCTTAAGTCAGGAAAAAAAATGTTTATTGATAAGCCCGTTTCGGCTTCCTTATCCGACGCAATTGCTATTTACGATCTGGCGAAAAAATATAACACACCGATTTTTTCCGCTTCTTCCCTGCGTTACATCAAAGGCATTGAAGCAATAGATAAAGGAAAGGTTGTTGGGGCCGATACATTTAGCCCTGCCGCACTGGAAAAAACGCATCCGGATTTATTCTGGTACGGGATTCATGGCGTAGAAACGCTTTACACCGTGATGGGTATGGGATGTAAAACCGTGACCCGCATCAACACGCCTGATACCGATATCGTTGTCGGCATTTGGGCAGATGGACGCACGGGCACTTTCCGTGGAACACGAACCGGAAAACATGACTACGGTGGAACCGTTTTCACACAAAACGGCAACAAAACACTCGGGCCTTATGGTGGGTATGAGCCCCTTTTGGCGGATATTATTAAATACTTCCAAACCGGACAAGTTCCTGTAACACCTGAGGAGACAATCGAAATATTCACATTTATGGAAGCTGCCGACGAAAGTAAACGCCAGGGCGGAAAGCAGATTACACTGGAAAGTGTGCTATCGAAAGTCAAAAATAAATGAAATTATATTCTGTATTAACGCATTTAAACATACGATTTAAGTGATATTATTTTGTTTATGCCTTACGGGTACGTACCCGTAAGGCATAAACAACTAGCAACTGTTTTACAAATCTGTTCATTCACATTTTACAGAATTTACGGGTGCGTAACCGAAGATCAAATCGGAGAAAACTATATTCCTAATAATAACTCTAAAACCCCATATCTATGAATTTCAAATACCTTTATCTCAGGTTGGTAACCCTACTGGCCTTCACTTTCTATTTGACCGGCACTACGGTGTCAGTTGCTCAGGACAGCAGGGAAATCAAGGTCACCGTTCTCGACAGTGCTTCCCGAACCTCTTTACCCGGTGTTAATATTTCGGTAAAAGGCACCACGCGTGGAGGCGCAACTGATGTTGATGGCAAATTCAGTATCAATGCTTCCAGCAATGAAACATTGGTCCTGTCTTTCATAGGCTATGAAAAACAGGAAATTTCTGTTGGTACAAAGTCCCAGATCAACGTATTGCTACATCCAAGTATGACCGTCCTGGATGAGCTCGTCGTTATTGGTTACGGTACTCAGAAAAGAAGTGAGCTTACGGGTGCTGTCACTTCCATTAAAGCTGATGACATACAAAAGGTAGCGTCCAATAGCTTTACCAGTGCTTTACAGGGAAAAATCCCAGGTGTTTTTATCAACCAGACAAGCGGTGCGCCAGGTGGCGCTTCTTCTGTCCGAATCAGGGGTGTGGGTACAACGGGAGGCAACCAACCGCTTTACGTTGTTGACGGATTTCCTCTGGGTGGTGGAGGAATGGATATCTCAGGAAGTTCAGACCGCATCGACGGCATGTCAATCATCAATCCCAATGACATTGAATCAATCGAGGTACTAAAAGATGCCGCAGCTGCTTCTATTTATGGAGCGCGTGCTGCTAACGGTGTAATCCTGATTACAACCAAACGTGGAAAAGACGGTACGACAAGGGTTAATCTGGACGCCTACACAGGAATACAGCAGTTATGGAGAAAACCAGAATTCCTGAATGCTACGGAATTTACTACGCTCGCCAACGAATTATATACCAATTCTGGTATGACACCAAATCCCGAATGGGCCAATCCTGCTTCCTTTGGAAAAGGAACGAACTGGATCAATCAGGTATTCGGCAATGCGCCTGTTCAGAACTACGATTTGAGGATTTCAGGCGGAAGCAAAAAAATGACCGGTGCACTATCCCTGGGTTATCGCGATCAGCAGGGAACACTGATTGAAACCTGGTACAAACGCTTTACAGGGCGTATCACCAGTGATCTAAAGGTAAGCGATAAACTACGTTTTGGAAGCTCACTTGCGTTCGCACTATCAAGAGCCAAGGGGCAGCAAAATCAGGAAATGCGCATCGGTATTTTCAATCTCGCCCAGCAGTTTTATCCTACACTTGGGCCGGATGATGTTGTTAACGGCTCTTCTGCTTATTACACGACACAGGGGGATAACCCCTTACTACGTGCAAAATCGATTGACAATCAGTTGAAAAATATGCGTGTATTCGGAAATATTTTTGGTGAACTTGAAATCATTCGGGGTTTGAAATGGAAAACCAATGTAGGTATCGATACCGATAACAACCGCAATTCCACCTGGGAACCTAAGGCAGAAAGAGGACACTACAGAAACCTGCAGGCGACCTTGGGAGAAACCTACTCTCAGGGACTGAATTGGCTTGTTGAAAACACTTTGGCTTATTCCACTACTTTCGGAGGGCACAGCTTATCTGCCGTTGTAGGGCAAACCGCACAAAAAAATAAAAACAACTGGATTGGCGTTACCGCCAGAGACTTCCAGAATGAACAACTTCACGTTGTTAACGGAAGCAAGGATACCGAGCGCAGAGCCTCCGGTACAGGATCACAGTATACTCTAGCTTCGTATCTGGCAAGGGTAAATTACGCTTTTAAAGACCGATACATGCTTTCTGCCAGCATCAGACGTGACGGTTCCTCCAACTTTGGACCAAGTCATAAATGGGGAAATTTCCCTTCCGTGTCTGCCGGCTGGAACATTGCACAGGAAACATTTATGAAAAATGTTACACCTGTTAATTCGCTAAAACTTCGTGCAAGCTGGGGGCAACTTGGAAACGATGCAATCGGTTCTTTTGGATACCTGAGTAGCATTCGGCTTGGAACGGTAAACGACAACTACGTTCTGGGGCCCAATCAGGCACTTGAAATCGGAGCTTCCATGTCTCGCCCGGGCAACCCCAATCTGAAATGGGAAACCAGCGAACAAACCAACTTCGGTATTGATGCCAGCTTGTTGAATAACCGTTTGTACCTAACTGCGGATTATTACATCAAAACAACAAAGGACATGCTGGTAAGCTTGCCCGTATCATTTGAAGCTGGTTTTCAGGCAGCCCCTTCTGTAAATGGTGGCAAGGTAAGAAACAGCGGTATAGAATTACTTTTGGGTTATCGCGGAGAGATCGGCGCATTTACGTATGATGTAAGCGGAAACGCAGCAACACTCCGGAACGAAGTATTGAGCCTTGGTGTAGGGCAACCAATTAACGGGCCTACACTGGGTTTTACAAGTATCAGTCCTTCCTATACCGAAGTGGGGCAGTCGATCGGATATTTCCGCGGCTACATCGTCGATGGTATCTATCAAGAAAATTCAGAAGTAAACAAGACTTTACAGCCTAACGCAGTAGCAGGAGATTTCAGATATCGTGATGTAAATGGTGATAACCGGCTTACCGATGCTGACCGGGTAAAACTGGGAAGTCCTTGGCCAACCATGACTTATGGAATGAATCTGGATCTTGGTTATAAAGGGTTCGATCTGAATGTCATGTTGCAGGGTGTTGCAGGAAATCAGATCTTCCACTCGAATAAATTTGCCACTACGCCGCTCAAATATTTTGGAGGTTCAGGAGTTGTCAATGGTTCAAAGGACGTTTTGAACAGATGGACACCAGGTAGCGGACGCAACGAAATCCCGCGCCTTGCCTATGTGGATGCGAACGGTAACTATGCCAACAGTTCCTCATTCTATGTTGAAGACGGTGACTATATGCGTATCCGTAACATTACACTGGGATACAGAATACCTCAGACGCTTATCACTAAAACACGTATGTTCCAAAGTGCACGCTTTTATGTGAGCGCTCAAAACCTGTTCACCTTTACAAAATACTCAGGTTTCGATCCGGAGGTCGGCAGCACCAATCCATTGCAGTCCGGTGTCGACAATGGCGTTTATCCTCAGCCAAGGACATTTATGGCAGGTATTAATTTTGGTTTTTAAATCACCTTTCATTCGTATATCAAGATGAAAAAATACATAAAACATATCGGCATATTCGTTGCCTCACTGGCAATGGTCTCCTGCGGCGACAGTTTCCTGACTCTGAAACCTCAGGATATACTCACTGATGCTAATTTCTTTGTAACAGAATCCGATGCCCAGGCATCACTAACAGGCATATACGCTATTTTACAGCGTGAGGAAACTTTCAGCAACGTGCGCGATGCGGCTGATATTGAGTGGGCTATGGCAGGAGATATGTATGAAATGGACGGGAGTGCAAACCGTATTGAACTGCACTCCCTGAGTCTTCCCGCCAACAACACCATCTTAAGGGATGTCTATCAGGGTGCATATCAGGGAATCGGACGGGCCAATACGGTGATTGGCAGAGTTTCCAAGATGGAAAAAATCGGTGCGACTGCAAAAGCCAGTATTATTGCACAAGCCAAATTTCTGAGAAGTTTATTTTATTTCCGTCTGGTAAATTATTGGGGCGGCGTCCCGTTGATTACTGAAGAACTGAATGCCTCCTCCAATCTGGAAATTTCACGGGCTCCCGCGTCTGAGGTTTGGGCGCTCATCGAAGCCGATATGAAAGAAGCGGCTGCAGTTTTACCGGCAACATGGACAGGTGCAAATATCGGACGTGTTACAAAAACAGCGGCATTGGGTTATCTGGTGAAAGCGGCATTATGGCAGGCAAAATATACTGATGCAGTAAAATACAGTGAAGAAATTATTGCTGCAAACGTACACGATCTTTTGCCAAAATTCCGGGACGTTTTCAGGGAAACAAACGAGAATAACAAAGAGATCCTGTTCTCCACCCAATTCCGGACATCTGTTGATGCAGAAGGCAACAACCTTGTAAAAAGGACTGCACCTCGGGGGGCTCCGTCTGTTTATACCGGAAGTGCTGCGTGGAGTAATTTCGTTCCCCAAAAACACTGGGTTGATTCTTTTGAAAAAGACGCCGCTGGGAAAATTAAGGACAGCCGTTATTGGGATGTCATTATCGGTCCGGGAGAAGCACACCAGGATATTAAAGCATTTGTAATGCCGGCGAGTGTACCTGCGGGTTGGTCCAAAACAGGTTTTATCGTAACCAAATACTGGGAAGCACCGGCGCTTACCAATGCGGGTGTGAACACGCCCGTGCTTCGGTTTGCAGAAGTACTTTTAAACTATGCCGAGGCGCTTAACGAAACCGGCAAACCAGAAGAAGCCATGAAACAGGTCAACAGAATCAGAACCCGGGCAGGCCTAACTCCCAAACCATCAGGCCTGGCAAAAGATGCAGTGCTGGATGCTATTTTTTATGAGAGACGTATGGAATTTATCTGGGAACCGGCAGGCTCATTTTCGGATCTGAACCGCCGCGGACGATTTATTTCCTTTGTAAAAGAAAACCGTCCGAATGCTGCTACGCTTGAAATCGATAAAAAACCCTGGCTTGCAACAGTCCCTATTTTGTTCCCGATACCACGCGAAGCCTGGGACAAGAATAAGGCGCTGGTTCAAAACCCGCACTATACCTTTTAATTATTATCAATTGATCGAAGGATTTGCTAAACCCTTATCATGATTAAATTAAACCATTTTTTATTGCTTCCGCTGACGCTATGCTGCCTTGCTGCATCTGCACAATCCGGCATGGAACGGCGAAAGCAATATCTGGATGAAATTTTAAAAATTAACCAGTCAAAAGACCACCGTCATCCGATTAGCCGCCGGGTGACGGTATTGGACAGTACCTGGATGGAATGGCAGCAGCGAACCGGAGAACTTCCTCCGGATTTTGATCAGATGCCATCCATCCCCTTTTTGCCTGAACCGCTGATCATGCAAAAAAAAGGAAAATCATATCCGGTTAAAACACAAGCGGAATGGAATAGTCGGCGGGAATATATCAAAGAACAATTTCAGCACTGGGTCTCGGGAACCGTGCCTCCTGCCCCAAAAGATTTCAAAGTAAAAATCCTCTCTGATAAAGTTGAGGACGGGACTAAAATCCAGCGCATAGCATTGTCATTTGGCCCGGGTTATCAGGCAAAAATGACTTTTGAATTGCTGATTCCCGAGGGAAGCGGGCCATTTCCCGTTTACATGACGCCATGGACGCACCGCAACTGGGCGCAACTCGCACTTCGCCGCGGTTACATTGCCTGCGTGTATGCCGGTGCCGATTCAAAAGATGATACCCAGGCCTATCAGGCAATTTATCCTGAATATGATTTTACAGCGCTGATGCGCCGCGCATGGGGAGCTTCGCGGGTAATTGATTATCTGGTCACGAGAAAAGAGGTTAATACAAAGCAAATTGCTATTTCCGGTCATTCCCGTAATGGCAAACAGGCGCTATGGGCGGGTGCTTTCGATGATCGTATTTCAGCCGTTGTTTCAAGTAGCTGCGGCACGGGGGGGATCACCCCCTGGCGGATGAGCGATCCGCAGTATGTAAATCAGACGCTGGATGACATAACCTCCAACGCTGCACACTGGTTTCATCCCCGGCTCCGCTTTTTCTTTGGGCGGGAAGACAAATTGCCCGTCGATCAAAATCTGCTTATCTCACTTGTTGCTCCGAGAAATATACTCTTTCAATATTCTACCGTTGAACAGCAGCTTAATCCCTGGGCCAGCGAACAATCGTATCACTCGGCAAAAAAGGTATTCTCATTTTTAGGAGTACCGGATAACATTGCGCTGGCACCACGGATGGGCGAACACGCCGTTGCTGCACGGGATGTACAAAAGTGTATCGATTTTCTGGACATTCGTTTCGGCCTCAAAAATCTGAACTGGCAAACCACGCTGTATTTTGATTACAATTTTGACAAATGGGCATCAGATCATCAATCGGAAAAAGCCAGCGCTGCGGACAGAAAACCGGTGTTTCTTCAGTCAGACCAAACAAAGGAACAATGGCAGGGACAAAAAAAAGAGATCCTGCAAAATGTAAACTGGCTTTTGGGAAAACAACCTTCAGGAGCAAAGCCGGATACCGTAGCTGTTACGGACCCTTCCCGGGTAGACTGGATAGATAAAATTACCGGACGCCCCGTTGTCAAAGGAGCAAAAGCTGAACATATTGGGCCATACACTGCCATTGGTGATCACTTGGGCGCGACCATTTATTACCCGGTTGATGCTTCCGGCAAAAAAAGGACACAAGCCAACGGAAAGATACCTGTCATCATATATCTTCATGAGTATGCGTACGCACATGGTTTCGCACACGGATACAGCGCAGAAAGACAGGGTAATGCACGGCTTTTTCAGTCGCTGACTGACCAGGGTTTCGCTGTTTTGGCCTTCGATCTGTTTGGATTCGGAACACGTCTGGAAGAAGCGCAATCCTTTTATGACTGCTTTCCCGATTGGTCTAAAATGGGTAAAATGGTAGGTGATACAAAAGCTTGTATCGATGCGCTTCAAACTTTTGAGGATATCGATTCCTCTAAAATATTTCTATTAGGAAATACCCTTGGAGGTCAGGTTGCACTTTTTACCGCCACCACCGATACACGCGTGGCAGGTGTAGCCACCGTTGCTGCCTTTTCGCCTTTACGTTCTGCTGACAGTACAGTCGAAAGCATCCGCACCTTATCCCATTGGCATGGCCTCATCCCCAGGCTGGGATGGTATGCTGACAAGCCAGAGAAAACCCCTGTCGACTATCCTGAAATGATCTCCTGCATCGCACCCAGACCCGTATTAATCATTGCGCCCGAACTGGATCGATACAGCAATGCCGAAGCAATAAAAAAAGGACTTTCTGACGCAGGTAAGATTTACCGGTTGCATGGAGAATCAAATAATTTACAGGCTTATTATCCAAAAGAAATTAACCGGATTACCGAACCTATGTACGCCCGGATATCCGGTTTCTTTTCCAGTATTTTAACAAAAACAAAATAGACATTTATCCAACCTTTAACGAAATGCTCATGATGACAAGCGATAAAAATCTTTCGACAAGCGACTCCACCGACAATAGCGATTCCCGCAGGGATTTTATCAAAAAAACCCTCGCGGGCACGGCACTCCTGTCCTTTGGAGGAATACTTCCCGGTTTTAGCCCCAAGAGCTACGCAAACATCGTTGGAGCTAATGAAAAAGTTCGTGTTGGCGTAATGGGTGTTAACAGCCGGGGGCTGGCATTGGCCAGTAATTACGCTTTGCAACCGAATTGTCAGGTTGTATCCATTTCCGATGTGGACTCCCGGGCTGCACAAAAATGTATAGCTACGGTTGAAGGTATTCAGAAAAGTAAACCTGTCAACACCCCGGATTTCAGGAAAGCACTTGAAAACAAGGATATGGATGCACTCGTTATCGCTGCACCGGATCACTGGCACGCACCGGCTGCCATTCTGGCTTCAAAGGCCGGAAAACATGTATATCTTGAAAAACCATGCAGTCACAATCCTAACGAAGGGGAATTACTGATTGAAGCAGCAAAAAAATACAAAAATGTAATCCAAATGGGCAACCAGCGCCGTTCATGGCCAAATGTTGCTGCTGCAATCAAGGAAATTCAGAATGGCATTATCGGTCGTACCTATTTTGCAAAAGGATGGTATACCAACAACCGCGCTTCCATTGGTGTAGGAAAAGAAACGGCCGTTCCTGCCTGGCTGGACTACGATTTATGGCAGGGTCCGGCACCACGCACCGCGTACAAAGACAATCTGCTGCATTACAACTGGCACTGGATGTGGAACTGGGGAACAGGAGAAGCATTGAACAATGGTACGCACATGGTGGATCTGATGCGCTGGGGACTGGGCGTTGAATATCCGACGCATGTTACCTCATCAGGAGGCCGGTTCCGCTTTCAGGACGACTGGGAAACGCCGGATACACAGGTTATTAACTGGAATTTCGCCAATAACACAGGCATGACCTGGGAAGGCAGAAGTTGCAATGGACGCACCATCGAAGGCAGCAGTGTCGGACTGATGTTTTATGGAGAAAAAGGTTCTCTTCAGATCGATGGCGGAAATGAATACAAGGTTTACGATCTGGATAACAAGTTGGTAAAACATGTGAAAAATGATTTTGTCATTGACCCAAGAAACAAAATGAATCCTTCGCAGGGTCTGGATGCTATCCATATCCGGAACTTTTTTGACGGTATTAAAAACGGGTCAGCAGTCAACGCGGAAATCGTTGGCGGTCACCAAAGTACATTGCTCTGTCAGCTTGGGAACATCGCTGTACGCACAGGCGGAATGCTTGAAATTGACCCTAAAAATGGTCATATCAAAAATAACAAGGCAGCAGCAAAACTTTGGAAACGTGATTATCAGAAAGGCTGGGAACCAACTGTCTGACAATACTGCTCCCGGACTCAGTCCGGGATTTTCCAAATCTTAACCCCCATTTTAAATGAAAATTGCAACCACAGCGGTCAGGGTTGAAAACCTTACAAAGCACCAGACGATGCTATCCATTTCCCTGATCGGATTAATGTTTTTCATATTCGGCTTTGTCTCCTGGGTAAATTCCATTCTGATCCCCTACTTTAAAATTGCCTGCGAACTAACCAGTTTTCAGGCCTATCTGGTAGCCTTCGCATTTTACATTGCCTACTTTGTCATGTCCGTACCTTCCTCCTATCTGCTCCGGGCCGTCGGATTTAAAAAAGGAATGATGCTTGGTTTCTGGGCAATGGCGCTGGGCGCATTTATCTTCGTACCGGCGGCGATGTCACGGACCTATGAGCTCTTTTTACTTGGTCTTTTTACGATAGGGATCGGTCTTGCTATTCTGCAAACGGCTGCCAACCCATACATCACGATTCTAGGCCCTAAAAACCGTGCTGCCCAGCGGATCAGTATCATGGGAATCTGTAACAAAGCGGCGGGTATTTTATCTCCGATCGTTTTTGCTGCGGTAATTCTCAGACCAACGGACACGGACCTTTTTACCCAGCTCAGCTCCATGACGGATATGCAGCGAAATGCTGCGCTGGATGAATTAATTCGCCGCGTTATCAATCCCTATATTGGATTAGGGTGTTTCCTGTTTATCCTCGGAATTCTCGTTTACCGCTCTCCCCTGCCTGAAATCGATACAGAACATGAAGATGACAATCTGGCAACGGTCAATGCGGGCAAAACCAGTATTTTCCAATTTCCTCATCTGATACTTGGCGCGCTCGCTATTTTCCTGCACGTAGGAACACAGGTGATCGCGATTGACACCATTATTGGTTATGCAGGTTCAATGGGGATCGATTTACTTGAAGCCAAAGTATTTCCATCTTACACCCTGTTCTGCACCATTTGTGGTTACCTGATTGGGATTACCCTAATTCCAAAATTTATCAGTCAGGTTAATGCACTCCGGATCTGCACGGTTCTCGGAACCATTTTCACTCTGCTTATTATTTTCGCAAAAGGGGATTTTAACTTCATCGGACACGAAACTGATGTTTCAATCTGGTTTGTCGTGTTACTTGGTCTTGCCAATTCGTTGGTTTGGGCGGGTATATGGCCACTGGCACTGGACGACCTCGGGCGCTTCACCAAACTGGGTGCGTCGATCATGATCATGGGGCTTTGCGGAAACGCGATCATGCCGCTCTTTTATGGTCACTTCGCCGATGTTTACGATTTGCGCCAGGCCTACTGGGTATTACTTCCCTGTTACCTATATCTAGTCTTCTATGCTGTAAAAGGACATAAACTACGAAAATGGGGATTTTAATGCGGCAAGAAATCTGGATTTCCCCGGTGCGACTGTCAAAGCATCGGGAGATATATAGCACCAGGTTTTGTTAACCTCAGACCGTAGATCTCAATCTAAAAAAACCAACGTTATCATTTAAATACAAATTCAAAAACAACACAAAAAATGAAAGTCGATAATTTGAAAATAGAAATTTTTGAAACAAGAAAGGAAATGGGTGAAAACGCAGCGAAAATGGTAGCTGACAAAATCCGTGAAATGCAGGAAACAAAAGAATACATCAATATCATTTTCGCCTCTGCTCCTTCTCAGAACGAATTTCTGGCTGCTTTATCAGAGGAAAAAGGTATCTCCTGGAAACAGATCAATGCTTTCCACATGGATGAATATGTTGGTTTGCCTGCTGATGCGTCTCAAAATTTCGGCAATTTCCTAAAAGTTAAATTGTTTGATAAGATCCCGTTAAATTCCATTTTCTACATCGACGGTAACGCTACCGACATAGACCTGGAATGTAAACGTTACGAAGGGTTACTCAATGAATATCCAACCGACATCGTTTGTATGGGAATCGGAGAAAACGGTCATATTGCGTTCAACGATCCGCATGTTGCCGATTTCAATGACCGGAATCTGGTAAAAAAAGTGGCACTTGACATCGCGAGCCGCCAGCAGCAGGTAAACGACAAATGTTTCGATTCTCTGGATGAAGTACCCGAAGATGCAGTTACGCTCACGATCCCAGCCTTACTGAAAGCCAATTTTGCCTATTGTATTGTACCGGGGGAGAATAAAGCACAAGCAGTTTATAATACTTTGAAAGAGGAAATTGAAGTAGCCTTTCCCTCGACGATTTTAAGAAAACATCCAAATACCATTTTGTTTATTGATAATGATAGTTCAGGAAAATTGGGAGAAATTTCGTCGTTTAGTAAAGCCTGACCACGACGTAATTTTTTGGTTCCAATCACGCCTACGGTTTACAAACATAATTCAATCGGAAAGCTAGCCGTTAAATTTGTGTCACAAAATCTGTTTTATATTTGACTATTTTAATTGAAATGACGCTGCCTGACAACAACAGTTGCCAGACAGCGTCATTGATTGTGAGGCTTATGCTACTGTCTCCAGCGGAACCGCATTTCGATCTGCTCCCACATAACCCTTGTTCTGATTGATCCTCCCCTGCGTTTGTGGTAATGAAACGGCCTTATCGAATTCCATATTAGCCAAATAGATTTTGGTCAATAAATGATCCGCGGCACCTTTGGTAGGCACTCCGGCGGTGTCTGTTACCGGCATCCACTACGTTGCAAACTCGATATCTGCCTGGATTTTATCTAAAATGGCCAGCGTGAATGAGTTTTAAAATCCAGTTTAACACCTTTGACCTCTTCCTGAACAAAAGGAAGATCCCCGTAATTGCCGATCAACCGATAGTACCAGGAAGAACGGTGCCACAGTGCTTCTGCCAGGATCTGATTTTTCTCCGCCTCGTTTTTCCAGGTAATATTGTCAATACGACTAATGACCGTATTGGCATTTTTAACCATTGCAAATTGGTCAGTTAAATGAAATAACAAACTACTAGTCACCTATCATCTATCGGTTACGTACCCTTCATACAAGCAGTGTAAAATTCAGTATTGCCGGAAAACAAATTCACTTCTTGCCTGAATACTGTTTTTCGACTTGGCGATAACACGCCAAGTCGAAACAACGTGTACGTTAACGCCAAATATATAAAAAGAAATTAAATTTTAAATAAACCAGATATATATTTATATTATTCTGAATAATTTGAAATAAAAGAAATAATAAACCTAAACTAAGGCCATAAGTTAATATATTATACTGATTAATATATTAACTTTTTTTCACTTTTGAATCAATCGTTCAAGCAAAAACTGCGAGCATTTCTTGTTGCCCCCACCTGTTGCTCAGGCACTATTCCTTACGCGAATGTCTAATGGAGTGAACTAGATTCTATAAAAATGGGGTATGCTGGCAAAATAAAATATTAAATATCTGATTTAGAGAAATTTAATACTAAATTAAAAACTTTATAGAAAATATATCTTAATAGCTTTCACTACCTAAGAAACGGGTACGAAAAAAAAATCTAAAAAAGTTAAAAGAAATATGCTCTTTGTTGCTTTTGTTAACGTACACGATAAATCTAAGCAGGTATACATCTTTCTCCGCCTTTAAATGCATTCGTTCAAGTTAGTATACGCTAAATTACCGCTACAAGAAACGCCTAAATTCATAACCGAAATGACAAAACAGCTAACCAGACGGGAATTCATTAAACGAAACGCCCTTACCGGGCTCGCATCGGGATTGCCTTTAAGCCTGATTGCGAACCATGCCTCACAGCCAGCCATTTTGGGTGGGCAACCTGCCTGGAACAAAGGCAGCTGGCCGATATGGCCCCAATGGAATCCGGAAACGGACGAAAAAGAGTTGCTATCGGTTATCAGAAGCGGGATATGGTCGCGGGCAACAGCTGTGACTGAATTTGAGAAACGATGGGCAAATGCCGTGGGAACTCAGCGTTGTCTGGCACTTGTAAATGGTACAAATGCGCTGGTTACTGCCCTCGCGCAATTCAATATACAGGCAGGAGACGAAGTGATCGTGCCGCCCTACACTTTTATCGCGACGGTAACGGCCGTATTAAGCAATGGTGCCTTGCCTGTGTTTGTTGATGTCGACCCGGAAACCTTCCAGATCGATCCGGCGAAAATTGAAGCAAAAATAACCCCGCGTACCAAAGCGATCATCCCCGTCCATATCCTGGGCTTACCAGCCGACATGGCTCCGATCATGGCCATTGCAAAAAAACATAACCTGATTGTGATCGAGGACGCCTGCCAGGCACATTTGGCCGAATATCAGAACAAGAAGGTAGGAAGCATTGGCGATGCCGGATGTTTCAGTTTCCAAAACTCTAAAAACCTGGCGGTTGGCGAGGGCGGGGCGATCGTAAGTAATAACAACGCGTTCATGGATCGCTGCTATTCCTATACCAACTTTGGGAACCCATACGGAACTCCCGTCGGCTCGGTTAGCACGGGCAGCACCATGCAAGGCACAAAGCTGCGTTGGACCGAATACCAGGCGGCGATCGGTCTGGCACAACTACAACGCCTGGATGCGCAAACGACACTGCGAAACGAAAACGCAGCTTACCTCAAATCCAAAATTAAAGACATTCCCGGCATTCGGCCTTACCGGCTTTACGATCACGTGACAAAGGCAGCATTTCACCTCTTCCCTTTCCGTTATGACACGCAGCAGTTCAAAGGATTGTCCCGCGCCGACTTCCTGGAAGCGCTTCGTGCTGAAGACATTCCGTGTTCTTCCGGTTATACAACACTAAATACGCAGCCCTTCCTGGCAGAAACTTTCAAATCGAAGATATATCAAAACAGCTATTCCAGGGAATTACTGGCTTCTCACAAAGAACACAACCATTGCCCCCAAAACGATCAGTTATGCAAGGAAGCCGTATGGTTTACTCAAAACATGCTGCTGGCGTCCCGCAATGACATGGAAAGGATCGCCTCTGCCATTGAAAAGATCTATCAAAACGCTGAAAAAATTAAAACGCGCAGCAAAAAATAGACGGAACACCTACAAAATAAAATGGAGCTCATTTCTTGCAAATAAAATATTGAATGATAACACGAACCAACCCGGCTTCCGAAATTTCAGAGCCGCAACAACATCTGACGGCAACCCCCTATTATTCAGGCTTTCCCTTGGCGCATGATACGTATAATGCCATTACCGCAGCGAGCGATGGAAAGATTTATTACGTTTTGTGCTCGGAATCTTACGAGACAGGCGGGCAAATGTACCAATACGATCCGATCACTGATCAAACATTTTTTCTGGCAGACCTTACAGAAATCTGCGGAGAACAAAATCGCAAAGCCATTCCCCAAGGCAAAAGTCACGTACGGTTTTATGAGTACGCTGGCAAATTATATTTCGGGACACATCTGGGGGTTTATGAGATGATCGACGGTATGGAACGCCTGCCAGTCGACCCATTATCCGGTTTTGAACGCTATCCTGGTGGACATTTTTTATCTTATGATCTTACAACAGGAACATTTGAAGATCTGGCTCTTGCGCCTGAGGGTGAGGGCATACTGACCATGACCATCGACGGGGACCGCGGCCATATTTTCGCACTCACCTGGCCCCTCGGCTATCTGCTTGATCTCGATCTGGCAACGGGTCAGCTCAAAAACCTGGGACTAACCTGCGGCAAAGGCGAAGGCGGTATTCCGGGCTACGATTACCGGGTTATTTGTCGTTCCATGTTCGTGGATCCTCGGTCAGGCACCGTTTACTTTTCCACCGCGGAAGGCGATATCTGTTGTTATCAGCCTGGCATGCAAGCGTTTGAAACGCTTGCAAATGTGGACCTTCGTCTCGATTACTTTGGGACATATGATCCCACCAAACCCGGCTCCATGGGTTATAATTGGCGTAAAATATTTTGGCACGAAAGAGAAGCGGCGGCTTATGGCGTTCATGGCAATTCAGGTTATCTTTTCCGTTTTGATACTAAAAAACAGGAAGTTACACTCCTGGATCGGATTACATCACTTCCGTCACGTAAAAGCGGTATGTTCGACCAGTTCAGCTACGGCTATCTTGGTTTTCAGCCTGGTCCTGACAAAGAAACGATTTACTACCTGACAGGTGGTCCCATTTATGAAAACGGAGCGCGCGTGAAGGGCGCTTCAGAGATTGCCAAAGGTGCAGCGAAAGGACTCGAGAACCTGCATTTGATAACCTACCACATTGCAACCGGTGCTTATCAGGACCACGGTCCCGTTTTCTATGCAGATGGATCGAGGCCCACCTATGTCAATGCCATTGCGATCAGCAAGGACAGGGCGGTTTATAGTCTTGCCCGGTTTGCGCACGAAGGGAGTGAGATCCAGGATCTGATCCGTATCCCAAATCCTTTTGTGAAAGAACAATAACCCGCTACCGGAACGGTGATTGGTTCCCGCAGGCGCCGTTCAGTTGCGGTAGACATGAAAATTGGTACGGGTAACAATGTCGATTGGCATAAACTCCTTTGGGGGAGGTACTATGCCGTAAGCGAGATACTGGTAAAGGGCGATGATCCCCCGATAAGCCTGCTCTACCGGTTTCTGACATATCAGAAAATCGATCATCCCTTTTTTCAGATAAGCCAGATTTTCAGCAATATAATCATAGCCGATCAGCAGAACCTTTTTTTCTGTTTTCTCCAAATATCTTGCAACGGTCGATACGCGGGAATTCGTTACAAAAACCACCTTGATTCCCGTCGTATCACGGAATTCCTCACTAAGGCAATTATCAATGGATTCAACATCAGTTTTCCGGATATCGATTTTTCTTATTGCTGGTGCGGTCTGCTGTTTGTCAAAATAGGTCCTGAAACCATCTTCCTTTTTTAATAAATGGTGATGACCGTCGATCTCCCTGGAAATATTGACAATCAGGATTTTATCCTCTGGCTGAACCAGATAACTCGCTAAATGCGCGCTAAGATAGCCGCTGTCAAAGAGGTCAGGGCCCGTGTAATTGAGACTTTCGTTATTAGGCAAATCAGAGTCAATCAGCACATAAGGGATATTCAACCGTTTACAAGTGCGCGAAAAACTGACAGATTCTTCAATAAATGAGGGTGCCAGCAGAATGCCATCCGGTTCGCTTTGCAAGATAATGCCCGTTTTTTCGACAAAAGAACCGATAGAATCCTGATCGTAAAAATAAGGATCAATAACAATGCCGTGCTGACTAAGTTCAGTGCGAGCCTGCTCAATCCCTTGCAGCGGAGCCTGCCAAAAACTGGTTTCCGCCGAACCAATAGGGATAAGCGTTGCAATGCGAAGGGTTTTTCGGGTAGCCAATCGCTGGGCCAGCAGATTAGGCTGGTAGTCGAGTTCGCTGACGATCTGTAAAACATGCTCCCTCGTTTTCTTCGCCACGCCGGGCCGATTATGGATCGCCCTGTCTACCGTTCCTATGGATACGTTTGCGCGTCTCGCAATCTCCTTAATGCCAACCAACTCTTCCCGTTCTTTGTTCCTCATTATTCAATGCAACTAAATAGAATGCAAGTTAAAAAATTATGACTTAAAACGGTCATTTGGCGAATCGTTAACCTACACAGTAAAACTATTCAGTACCTTTTTTTAATTTAAAATGACCACCTAAGCCCTCAGCACCAGATTCGAATCCACTTTGACCATTAAGTTGTAAAAAACTATATTTTGGAGAGAGAAATATGTAAATTTACGGGTACGTACACGATGTATTTATATACTTTTGACTATTCCTGATTCAATTCCCATTTTGACTCCTTGAATATGAAGATTCCCATCTTTCCGAAAACAAGCAAGTACGCACTGGTTCTGATGCTATTCGCTATGCAGTCGCTGCTAGCTCACATCACAATTGCCCAGCAAACATGGCGGGCTGGGACGGCCAGACTGAATATTACCCCTAAACAGCCCCTGCTCATGGCCGGTTATGCCAGCAGAACACATCCCGCAGAGGGAAAACTGAGTGATTTATGGATAAAGGTGCTGGTTCTTCAGGATGCATCTGGAAATAAAGCAGCAATGGTTTCCTCCGATTTATTGGGATTTCCCAAACAAGTATCAGACCGTATACGCGGGCAACTCGAAACCACACTGGGGCTGACAAAGGCTCAGATCATTCTCAACAGCTCTCATACCCATTCGGGGCCGGTGCTGGGTGATGCATTGCAGGATATTTATCCGCTGGATTCGGCACGACAGATGGCGATCAACCAATATACTGATAATTTAGAAAAAGAAGTCGTTAAGGCGGTTTTGAAAGCAGCCCGAACAATGGAACCCGTTCGGATTTACGCCCAGCAAGGTGTCAGTCGCTTTCAGGTAAACCGGAGAAATAATGCGGAAGCCAATCTGGCAGAGCAAACTGAACTCAAGGGACCGAACGATTATGCAGTTCCGGTTTTCAAAGTGGTAGATCTCAAAAAAAAGACCAAAGCGATTTTGTTTGGCTACGCATGCCACGCCACCGTGCTGAACGGCTATGAATGGTCTGGCGATTACCCAGGTTATGCGCAAAGCGAACTTGAAACATCCTTTCCAGGCGTTGCAGCGATGTTTTTCCAAGGAGCCGCCGGCGACCAGAATCCGCTGCCAAGAAAAAAGATTTCCCTAGCCAAAAAATACGGACTCGAATTGGCCAATGCTGTGAAAGCCGTATTGGAAGAGCCGATGGAAGAACTTACACCGGAATTGAAGACAGCCTACAATGAACTCAGCCTGGGCCTTACTCCGCTTCCGCAGGCCGAACTAAAAAAAATGGCGCAAAGCTCTGACAGCTACATGCAAAAGTGGGCGAGCCGCATGCTTGGCAAATCAGCAACCGCCCAGGTGCCTCCAACTACTTACCCCTACCCTGTACAAGTGTGGAGATTGGGCAAGCAGGGGCTTGTGACGCTTGGAGGCGAAGTGACAATTGGTTACGCAATCCAGATCAAGAAAATGCTGGGAAAAGAAACTTTCGTAATGGCATATAGCAATGATGTAATGGGTTATATTCCGACGGAAACCATTTTGCAAGAAGGCGGTTACGAGGGTTTTTCATCCCAAATGGTTTATGGACAACCCGGAAAATGGAGCCCATCCATTGAATCTACTATACTTAAAGGGGTTGCAAAAACGGCTGATGCTGTGGGGCTGACCACCAAATAATGCAACTGCGCAGTCATATTTAAATAACCCGTTGGGTAAAATTAAGTAATTTAAATTTTAATATTGCTGATGTTCCTTTTGAATAATATTTGTTGATATATTGAATGGAAGTCGAGGCCGTGATTTTACCATTATGTCAATTGAACTAAAAACACCCGTCTTTGTGCAAATCCCGTGTAGTTTATACATCGCGGCGAACCACCTGTAACACCAAGAGTTTTGGGATGCATAATAACCTTTTTCCGGTACTGTTCAGAAGGTTTCCTTACAAATTTTAGCCCTTTTGCTTCTTGTCATTTTACAAATTTCAAGCGGCATTGAATCGACAACAAAGTAGTTTTCAAATTCTACAAAATCGCGACTTAGATTGCTCCTGATCCATTCGGTCAGGCCAAACAATTTATGTCTGCGTTTATTAAATTGGCTCCTTTCGAGAATGTTTTCGATTGAACCTTCTGGAATCATTTTGAATCAACTGATTTTCACTGTCAAGTGACATATACTCAACCGTTAGGCTCAATGCAACAATCTGTAAATCAGTTATCTTAGGTTTCCTTTCTACTTTTCTTATATCAAGCGAAATGTCTAAGGACTCAATAGTTTTAAGAATTTTATGGTAATTTTTTACTAATTTTAACATGCATATTGAGGCCTGTTTATCGACTCCAATGTACTGAATTTCAATACATTAACCCAATATGAACTTTTCTTTTTCTTACTATTTTATTTCGCCCAACGGGTTAAATCATTAGATACTCGCTACGGAAATTTCAATTCCAACATGGTACGATTGAAGCAGAAAACGATAAATCGAAGCTGTAATCAAATTCCTATTTCAATTCCAACATGGTACGATTGAAGCTAGGAAAGGCGTGGTAAGGTTAGGTCAGGTCAGGTAATTTCAATTCCAACATGGTACGATTGAAGCATAATAGTGCGTACATGAAACTATCGGATTCCAGAGCATTTCAATTCCAACATGGTACGATTGAAACGTCCAGGCGGCTCTTTATCGGGCACCAATTTAATTATTTCAATTCCAACATGGTACGATTGAAACTGCGTTGCCGGACGGAAAGAATCCGCCGACAATTTGATTTCAATTCCAACATGGTACGATTGAAACTCCAATAGGTTTGATTCTGTTAATAGCTCCGGTTTTGATTTCAATTCCAACATGGTACGATTGAAACTCCAATAGGTTTGATTCTGTTAATAGCTCCGGTTTTGATTTCAATTCCAACATGGTACGATTGAAGCAAAAGATTCACCTTTGGGGTATTAGCGGTATTGATATTTCAATTCCAACATGGTACGATTGAAGCGTTAACAACCGCCGGGGCATTTGCGCCGATCAACATATTTCAATTCCAACATGGTACGATTGAAGCTAAAAATCTATCGCCGCCAAGATGTCTAAATTCTGTATTTCAATTCCAACATGGTACGATTGAAGCTTTCGAAAGAGCAGCAAGATAGAATTAAAGCTGCTTATTTCAATTCCAACATGGTACGATTGAAGCCGCTAGGAGGGTTTTTGTTTGTTGATCTAAGCTAGATTTCAATTCCAACATGGTACGATTGAAGCAGATTCTTACCGGCTCGACTATTCGGGGGTAATGTCATTTCAATTCCAACATGGTACGATTGAAGCGGGGTCAAATGGGGTATTCCATTTCAACGCCTCATTATTTCAATTCCAACATGGTACGATTGAAGCGAGAATACTGCAAAATTCAACAGAGAAATTATCACATTTCAATTCCAACATGGTACGATTGAAGCGAGAATACTGCAAAATTCAACAGAGAAATTATCACATTTCAATTCCAACATGGTACGATTGAAGCAGTGCCGGGCAAGAAAAAAATCTGACGGCGTGCTGAATTTCAATTCCAACATGGTACGATTGAAGCTGTCATCGTTCACCTCTGTCTCTGACCTTAATACTGATTTCAATTCCAACATGGTACGATTGAAGCTTACTCAGGTTGGCGTGATTGAAACGCAGTTTGAGCATTTCAATTCCAACATGGTACGATTGAAGCTTTGATAGGTTTCTTAACCCCGACGCTACTTTACTCATTTCAATTCCAACATGGTACGATTGAAGCAACCGAATTTGATTTCGATGTGACCGGATCAACGCCATTTCAATTCCAACATGGTACGATTGAAGCTTCATCAACATATAATGGCAACTGCATACTTTTTATATTTCAATTCCAACATGGTACGATTGAAGCCGTAAGACGTTCCATTTATAGTCAGCGTTCGGGATATTTCAATTCCAACATGGTACGATTGAAGCTGGAGAACACCGCCCGTTACCCAGGAAGTTCTACTATTTCAATTCCAACATGGTACGATTGAAGCGCCAAATGGAAAACATATTCCGATTTGGATCCTGTTATTTCAATTCCAACATGGTACGATTGAAGCTGAAAGTTATCTTTCTACCCAACTGATTTTTCTTTATTTCAATTCCAACATGGTACGATTGAAGCCTCTTGCTGATAATTGCGTTGCTACCAGGCTAGAATAATTTCAATTCCAACATGGTACGATTGAAGCCTGTTCATCTTGCTTGGTTTCCTCCTTTTTCATAGATTTCAATTCCAACATGGTACGATTGAAGCATAATTAACTTGACAATTCAAAGATACAGGGTTGTTTATTTCAATTCCAACATGGTACGATTGAAGCTTTATGTCTTTGCCAGGTGTTTCAATTTCAGTAAGATTTCAATTCCAACATGGTACGATTGAAGCTTGGATGCTGCACCCAATGGAAAGGTGATTGACTTATTTCAATTCCAACATGGTACGATTGAAGCTATATAGCGCAGCTAATCGGATCCGCTGGGATTCAATTTCAATTCCAACATGGTACGATTGAAGCTCCACTTCTTTCGGTACCACGCCCAGGGAACAGGCTTATTTCAATTCCAACATGGTACGATTGAAGCTACCCAAACGTTGAATATCTACGTACGCGCTCTGCATTTCAATTCCAACATGGTACGATTGAAGCTTTGCAAAGCTACGTGGATGGGAATATCAGGATTGCATTTCAATTCCAACATGGTACGATTGAAGCCGTATTGCTCTTCAAATATTAATCCTATTCTAGCCTGATTTCAATTCCAACATGGTACGATTGAAGCGAGCGGTGGGGTTACGGGCAGTGGGTCTTTTGGAAATTTCAATTCCAACATGGTACGATTGAAGCGTGTTCTTCAACGGGGTTACTCAGGTCGGAGTGATATTTCAATTCCAACATGGTACGATTGAAGCTTAATACAAAATACCGTCAGTTCGTAACTAATAATATTTCAATTCCAACATGGTACGATTGAAGCACTAAGCCCGAATAGCGCATACGTTTGGGCAACATCATTTCAATTCCAACATGGTACGATTGAAGCCGCCGTTGGTAAAGTAGCCGGGTTTAAAGTTGACTCATTTCAATTCCAACATGGTACGATTGAAGCCTTTGTGCGGCACCTGAGAAATCGCCAGCCAGAACCATTTCAATTCCAACATGGTACGATTGAAGCGTCTTCAAGACCGAAGAGCCAGAGAGCTGCTTGCGAATTTCAATTCCAACATGGTACGATTGAAGCTGGCGTGGGTGGGGATATACTCCCGGCTCATGTATAATTTCAATTCCAACATGGTACGATTGAAGCTGTACCGTTGAGCTATTGTCTTCCGGTATGGAGGTATTTCAATTCCAACATGGTACGATTGAAGCGGAAATTGGCCCGTTGGCCGATTACATCCCAATTTAATTTCAATTCCAACATGGTACGATTGAAGCAAGTGGCTTAGTAACGTTTTTCATTAATTAAATCTATTTCAATTCCAACATGGTACGATTGAAGCTCAACACCGTCAGTATCGCCAAACAATCGGTATACAATTTCAATTCCAACATGGTACGATTGAAGCACTTTTTGCAAGACTGAACAGAATTGTAGTTTACATATTTCAATTCCAACATGGTACGATTGAAGCTCAATACCTCAGGATCGGGTTCTTGGAATGACTCGCATTTCAATTCCAACATGGTACGATTGAAGCACATGATTAATTACGCGCTTACCGTGAGTATGGTTTATTTCAATTCCAACATGGTACGATTGAAGCCGGTGACGATGCCTATAAACCCGTTCGATATATTCAATTTCAATTCCAACATGGTACGATTGAAGCAAAATTCTGTTTTCCCGGTCCCTGTTTCCTTAGATGATTTCAATTCCAACATGGTACGATTGAAGCAGGTAATATCCGGCTCCGCGTCTTCTTGAATCATTAATTTCAATTCCAACATGGTACGATTGAAGCTGAATCCAGACATTTGTTTTCTCTCAACCACCCTCATTTCAATTCCAACATGGTACGATTGAAGCAATAACTCGTAATTCTCTGCAATCTTATTTTTCATATTTCAATTCCAACATGGTACGATTGAAGCATTTACTTTCAGTCGCTTGTAGGTCCTTGGTTTTAGATTTCAATTCCAACATGGTACGATTGAAGCTTTGCTATCCAAAGCGATTTGCAACCCCGTTGTTTTATTTCAATTCCAACATGGTACGATTGAAGCAGAGGAATTGATCCAGAAGCTTACCGAATTAAAGCTATTTCAATTCCAACATGGTACGATTGAAGCTATTAAAACTTGGCTTTGTTCAAAAACGATATCCGGAATTTCAATTCCAACATGGTACGATTGAAGCTTCCCGAAGGATTCAACCCAACTGTTGGCGGTTCTCTATTTCAATTCCAACATGGTACGATTGAAGCTGCTTTGTCTGCCATTTTTGATAGGTCAATAGTGGAATTTCAATTCCAACATGGTACGATTGAAGCTGTGGCACCGGCACTGAGCAGGGCGGGAATGTTACATTTCAATTCCAACATGGTACGATTGAAGCGGAAATACGCCGTCCCACTTCATGGATGAGTTGCATATTTCAATTCCAACATGGTACGATTGAAGCGGGTGCATTAGGTGGGGGTGTCGGAGTTAAAATCATATTTCAATTCCAACATGGTACGATTGAAGCCCGTCGCTAAAACGAGCTTATTCTACAATAAACGAACATTTTTAGCTCAAAAACAAGCAAAAAAATCGTCGATGCATGATGGTACGATTTTATCTGGGCATCGACGACTGTTAATTATCAACGATTTACACATTAATCTAGGCTACTTTATTCATTTCAGCATGTCAAAGAACATATCGAAAAATCACTTCGACGACTTTACTTCTCATTTTCTAAAGGAAATTATCGGTCGACATTCGCTCCTGGCCAATCACTTCTTTGTCCAGCCAACGCTCTTCGCGGCTTTTAAATATGATCAGACTGTCCCGATCTTCATCCATAATTCTCCGCGCACTTTGCACCATTTCCTTCAATTTGACTTCTGTAATCTCTCCCTCAAAGACCGAATTCTGGATCCAATTCAAATATTTCCGGCAATGTTTCAGCATCTTCCCTACCCTCTTCTCTCCAATATCATAAACCAAAATAACGTACATTGATTCTAATGTTTAACTCTTGAAATATCAAAGCTTCGCAATCCAAAGTTGGGGACACCCAACCGGACCGTATAGCCGGTTACCGAAAGCATCCTCTACCACATCATCCTAAAAGGCTTGTAATCTTCAATTCCCAAAAGATGTTTTTGCAACTTGTAGCATTCCAGCTTTACCAAATGTTTATAACTTACGCTTCTTCCTAAACTTCTGTGTTTAAACGTTTCCTTCAAACGCTCTTCAAATGTTTTTACAAACATCTTGCGAGCGCCTTCTTTCAGTACACATCTGTTTAATTCCTGCCGGAAATCTGTTGCCTGAATCTGTTTCTTGTTCAACATACTAAAAATGGTCCGGTCAACTAACAACGGTTTGAAAATTTCAGCGAGATCCAATGCCAATGAAAAGCGCCGGGCTCCCGGTTCATGCAAAAAACTGATTGTCGGATTTAGCTGAGTATGATAAATCTGATCCAGACATACCGTATAACACAGCATATTCCCGAATGAGATCAACGCGTTGATCTCATTTTTAGGAGGTTGTTTACTTCGTCCTCCCATTTCAAAATCATTGATAATCACGTCAAAAGAATCATAATAAGCCTGGCGAATATTACCTTCAATACCCATCAATTCATTGACTTTCAATGTCTGACCGATCAGGGCATGATAGTTTTCGATTCGGGCAATGGACAGACTTACATCTTTTCCCCGATTGGAATAATAAGCCAGATTCTTGGAAATATTGAACGATGCACCTTCCACAAATTTATTGGCGATAACCTGTCTCTTTTTCTCCGAAAGGTAATGCCTGGTTTGTTCCACTTGCATTTTACCTGCCAATAAATATTCCTTTGGCATAAACGATCCGGTGTAATGTTCATAGTAGTCGAAAAAGTGAACGGCCACCTGGTTTTTACCAAGAAAATTATACAAAGCACTATTGGCATCCAAACTTCCAAAACAATACAGATTGTCTACCGTCTCAATCGGCAGATAACGCGGCTGCAAGTCGTTTCCTTCCTCATCAACTGGCTGAAAGCAAAGTGTGTTATCTTTTCGGGACAGGCGTCCGGGATTAAACAAGTAAAAAGATTTTTTCATAATCTAAGTTGTAAGTTACTTTTCTCCTTAAAAACCGGTTTTACTCCTCCCCTGACCAGCAAAAATCGAAATAGCTGCACGACTTGCATTTCGGCTTTGCCAACAATGGCGGACATTGTTCGGATTCTATAATCCTGCTGGCGTTTGTAATCCAACCCTCCAAAATATTTTCCCCGTCTTTATCCAGCTCAACCCGTTCCGTTTGCCGGAGTTTTGGATATTCGATTATACCATATTCAGCTTTGATACCATTCCGCCTGAGAACATACATGTAAAACTGAACCTGTGCAATATGTGCCTGCTCCTTCGCCGCCGATTTCTTCACCTCATGCACCACACCATTATGCGGATCATAAAAATCGATTTTGGCAGCCAAGCCAATTCCATCCTGCACAGTTGGTTCGACCGAAATCTCCACCTCCGTATATCTTTCGGCGCGTTGCGGATAGGTGGTTTCTCCGATTAACTTTCCTTCATATACGATGTCGGATGTATGTTCCATGCGGATGGCGTGGGCGTGGAGCCACATTTCGCGCTTGCAAACGTGGTAGAGATTGATGAGGGTGGCGTTGATGTTCATGATTAAAGGAAAAGGTTTTCGTTGTCATTATTTAGTTCTACCTCACTCAGTCCGCCTTCTAAGGTGTAAATCCTGTTCAGATCTAAGTCACGTGCATTTAGATTTAAAAAACCATATTTTTCCTCGCCAAATCCCAAACTCTTTATTTTTTCAACAGTTTTTGAATGCGAAAAGAGGGAAAAAGTAAATTTTGACATAATGCTTTGTAGTGTTTTGAATTGAACGGCGCGCTCCATGTCAAATCCAATCTTTTTCTTCCTGTTTTGACTGCCTTGAAAAATTAATGCTTGATATAACTCCCAAATTTGTTTTCCGTCGATAACTAAATCGTCTTCCTTATAAATTTCAAAATTTCCTAAAAACTCCAAATCCCTTCTTGAAAAAATAAACTCTCCGTTTTCAAGTAAAACTGGTAATTCAATGGGGACGAAAACTGATTCGTTTTGCTGATCTATGATCTTGAATTCCTTGTCAACTATCTCGTAATTGAGCTTCTTAATTCCCGGATCCAAGAAGGAATTTTGGAAATTATCAGCCCAACCAAGATTCTCATTGAATTTATCCCGACGTTCAAAAACCAGTTGATACAAGTGTTTAAAGTTCTTCTTGTTTAAGATATTCTCATACTCTATTCTGGAAATTTTGTCGCTAGTCACTTTAAAACGGTCATCGTTTTTATAAAGCAGTTTGGGATCATCTATACGGAATAGGTATACCTCACACCCCTCCTTCGAAGCGTTTCGATTAACACGTCCGGCGAGTTGCTCGTCGCTGTCAATCAATGAGATATTTTTAAAACCTAAATCCATATCGATATCCACACCAGCCTCCACTACCTGGGTCGTAATCAGCAAGATATTTAATCTTCGATTATCCTCATTCTTTAAAAATGTTATTATTTTTCGTCTTTGAGGTTCTAAGACTGTCCCGGAAAGCACAAATATCTCGTCAAAAATATGCTCACTCTGATCAATAATATTTTTGAATTCTGATGCGGTCTTTTTGTAGATGAATTCTACGATAGTGTGTACAGCATCATTAATTTCCACGTATTGAAAAGATTTGACGACGACAATCTTTGCCAATTCATCTAATTGTAATTCTTTTTGTTCAAAAAGCTCGAAATTGAATTTTACCCGTTCCGCAAAATTCGGATTAGTAATGTACTTACGGGCATTGGGAAGCAGTTCAATAAATTCCGGTTTTACGATTCCCTGAATAACCAAATCGCTTATTTTTGGTAAAGTAGCCGACATCAATATAAATCGAATATTGAAGCTTCTTGCGTATTCATTAATAAAGTACAACATCTTGTCCCATAGCTTAGGATTGTAAGTTTGCAGTTCGTCAATGATCACGACCGAATTAGCGAGTCGATGAAGGAGATAATTTGCTTCCTTTCTGTTTGTTTTTAGTACCTCAAAAAATCTTACGTGCGAGAGAACAGTTAAAGGATAAAGAGCAAAAAGATTATCAATAAAATCCTTTTTATCTGACCCAAATTCGCCATCTTTCTTTTCCTCTACTTTTAAATCCTTACTGTGAAACCCCGCTTTGGAATGAAGCTCAACCAACTCGTCATCTTCCAATAGGAGTGTTTCTTTCAGTGCTTTGTAAGTCTGCGTTATCAGTGTAGTAAAAGGAAAAACGTAATAAACCTTATTCAGTTCGGGATTAGCTGCCATTAGTTCAGTAAGGGCAATCATAGAAAGATTGGTTTTTCCTCCACCAGTTGGAGCTTCTATGTAAAATAGATAATGTTGTGTATGCTTTCTAACCGTTTGCACTAGCTCTACTGCCATTTCCTGTCTCAACTTATTCAGATTAGTTTTTGACTTCTCTCGTAGACTCGCCTCTTGAAACTCAAAATCTCCAATATTTGAGAACGTATTCCGATTGTGAGCATGTGTCGTTCTAAGATTCGAAATAATTTGTTCAATCCGTTCACGATTGTTAAAAACTCCAAAGTCAGAAGTTCTTTCACCACTCATGTACTCATGCGTTGCGAGGTAATCAGAGGCGGTCAGCAACGAGAAATTGAGTTTAATTAATGTGAAGAGCGAAAAAGAAATCGAAAAGGTTTCCCACCTGTCAAAAAAGGCATTTTTGGCTTGCAGATATATTTTATCCTGAAAGCTTTGATGTATCTCGAAATGATATAATTTCAGGTATCCTTTCATCGCATTCACCTCCTCCCTAAATTCTATGTCTCCATTAATTGGCTTGGACAGGTAAGCCGCGTGATGTTTAAAAATGGGATATGACAGTAAGATCACAACAAAATGAATTTTCCACATGTCTTTTCCATTTAATGGCAAAGACATTGATTCCTGCAAATGTTTGGCAATAAAGAGATATGCACCGAGAGCGGAATGTTTGGATTCAAGCGGATTGTTTACAACCGACTTGAACAAAGGATTATTCATCTTAGAAGAACTTGCCTGAAAGTCTTCATTAACTTTCCCAAAATCATGAAAATGTATAATTTTCACAAACGCATTCTTGATAAATGTAGCAATCTCATAATGGTCTCCTGATTGAAAACTACATTCCTCTACTAATTTGTGAATAAATTGATCAATGACAGGATCTAATCCATGAGCCAGTATGATATCCCCAAAGTAACGGTCTACCAACGTGACATGTTCTTCGAGGGTTTCTGAGATACGTCCGGGCGAAGTGTGTGCAAGATATTTATCAGCATCTTTCAACCATTCCTTTAGATTAGGAGTGGTTGAAAGAATTGATTTTACTGAATTAAGAGAGTTGGACATAATAATCAAGTGCAGCCAGAAAATATAAATTGTCTAATGCGGTGTTGGGTTTCAAAGGAAAATTTGACAAGGTAAAATCACAGATTTCGTATTGAAATAATTCGGCATTGAAACCAACAGGCAAGCGTTCAAAATACATAAATGTGTCAGCTTTAAAAGTAATTTCAAAGGGATTATAATTGTCGCAAAAATCGTCATCGACAATTTCATCTTTCAAAATAACTTTGCGCTTATTAATCATTGTACTAACCTGAAAACTACCAGAATCAGCCTTTCTTCTTTCAAACTCATACTCCTGAAAAGTGGATTCTCCGTTTTCATCCAGCCACCATGCTTGAAACTCGTTTTTACCCAGATACGGAATATACTCAGCTTTGCCCTCTTTCAAATTGGTGTATAAGTGCGAATGGTCCGGGTTTGACAAATCAAGTAACAGATAACATCTATATGCAGGCTTGATAAGCATTACTTCCTCAATCAGTAAATTCCCGTCAGCATTTGCATATCCGACCGTATTGCTATATTTCACCGTAGTTTTCTGAAAACTTCCTCTTTCGTGAGAATTCTCTAAGGGCTCGATCCCAACAGGCAAATCTTTCAGTCGCAGATGATATTCCGGAAACTCCCCCTTACGTTCATAGCCTTTCAAACCAATAATTGCACCCAGGATGCCTAACAGAGCTGGTTTATGAAGCATGTTGTAGGATAACAATATTCCATCGTTGTAATCAGGCTTTTTAAAAAATCCGAAATCTCCCGTAAGGTCAAACGAAATTAACTTATTACCATTTGCCATAATTAATTCATTTCTAATTTCTTAGCACCATCAGGAACGTTTAAAACGGTGGTTACAGCTTCGTCATAATAGAGCTCAATTGCCTCTATTTCGGCAGCAACACTGGATCGCGATAGAATTGCAGACACTTTGCTCATGTCAATCTCACGGCTTTCGGTTACTGATATCAATTCTACGAATGAAGGAAGTACTAGCTTGGAACCCTCTTTCAATTGCACCCATAGCAGCAGTTCATTCTCGCTTCCTGACTTGGCAGCTGAATCGTAAAAGGTTACCCCAGAGCGCAAAGATTCTTTCAACTTCGGAATGTCATCGGAATTCAAGCCATTGCTTTCTACCTGCTTAGCCATGTCTTCCAAATTTCTGGGATTAATTGAAAAATGATGTACGTAGTGTCCCTCCTTTAATTTGAATTGGGTACCAAGTGTAGTTTGCATGGAATCAGCACTGTTGTTGTTGGAATTTCTAAATGGAGAAGAAATCTGTTCAGAATATATGATGCTTTCAGGGAAGCGATTAACCCCGTGAGTAATTTGTACAGTTCCATGAAGCGATAAATTTGCACCCTCACTTGCGAATGTGCCTCCGAAAAGTCTTACATCAATACAGTCCAGTAACTTTTCTAAAATTACTTTACGCGCCTTCGAACCATCCTTTTTATCAATCTTAGGAAACTCTCTAAAATGTTTTACATAAGTCTGATCCAGGTCTCGCGGTTGCATGGTGTCGCTAAGACTTTTAAAGTAGAATACCTTTTCGGCCGGAAAATTTTTTACTATATAGTTTCTGACAGAATATTTTAAAGCTTTGTCCGTAGCATAAACTGTTCCATCCGGCAAAGTTCTAGGTTGATGTGTAAAATCTGCGTTATAATTTGAGTTAATTGATTTGACAATTACACAACCAAATACCCTGTTCTTAAATGAATTGCTCATTATTAATTTATGATTTATGTGAAAGGTTTATTCCTGAGTTTGTATTTCTTGCTCTCCGGATATTTCAGGCGTGGATACCTCTTTATCGCTAAACAGCGCATTCTTAGAAAAAATACCTGCCAGAATCGTCGGAATCAACCCCCTGACCGAGGTGGTTTCATAAGCGAGCACTTCTGCAAATGGCAATCGAAAATTGCCGGAAAAGTTCTCATGCTTGTAGGTGTCAAACATCCTGGCGATAGCCTTATTTAGCTCTTTCGATTTCACTTGTTGAAGAAACGGCTCTAACCTTTGATAGCTCTTATCGGCAGTTTTACTCTTTGTCATTAAATAGGCAATTACCTGCCCTACTACAAAAGCATATTGGTCATCTGTTTCAATAGATGCTTCTCCTTTTGTAAGCTGCTGGATAAAGATTCGGTGTTCTTTCAGTTTACTAGCCATGGATTGAGGTTGGTTATTTTTTAAATCAAATTTCTCCGAAAAGCTGAACCAGATATTTAACTTTTGGTGAATGGAGTGGTATTGCGAGTGATTATTGTTTTTGAATTCATCGAGACGCATGTCTTCTATAATGCTTGTCTGTAAAATATCGTCAAACATTAACTTGGTAACAGAATGTCGCTGGGACTTAAATATAAAATCATAAAAAGCCCTTCTGTATTTCATTACCTGAAGAAATGTAACATCCGATTTGCAGTAGGCCGAATCAATGTCGTCAAAGTATTTATGCTGAAAATCTCCTTTTTTTGTTTTTACAATGAGAGCGTTATTAAAAATATTCAACAGAATAAGATACTGGAAATCAAACACGTTATGAACCTTAGGCGAGAATTTACAATTGAACAAATCTTCAACCTTCCATGAATTGTCATTTTCATCTTTTAGCTCATATTCGAATTTTGACACAAAGTCGAAGTCTTTTATTTCTCCCATCTGATAGAACAAAAGATAGTAGTTTCCAATATCTGATTTGTGATTCTCGTACAGTCGCTCAATAATCTCCTTATAACCCATTTTTCCGCCATCACCAGTATTCTCTTTGAACAGCATGATTGACTTATTTCTCAATTCTTCATTATTTATAAAAATCGGCAGCGGCCTTGGAAATATATTACGACCCATCAAATCCTGAAATTCGTAAAGAGATTTTGCATCCTCTCCCGAAATTCTACCCGAAATGTCAAAACTTGCGGATTGGTGACTTAAAAAGATTTTTTTAGTTGGAAAACCATTAAAAAAGTCACTGGTACCGTATGTGGTATCTCCGATTGTTTTATTGTAATCACTCGTATTAAACAATTTGTCGGCCAGATATTTAGCGTTAGCAGCGTGATACTTTTCGATGGGTTCATCAAGATAAAAGATAACATATTCAGCATCTTTCATTTCTGCGAACTCCGGAATCCGATCCAGCAAAGCGTGCATTTTATCCTCGCTATTGATTGCATATTTGAAAATTTCCAATCGTTGCTTATCCGATTCATCATCCAGCAAATCGAATCCTTTGGCAAAATAGGTGTTAATTCTTTCATAGACCTGAGACTTTCCGACGGAGGCGTTAGCCAAATATTTTTCACCATTTACCAAATTTTCACGCTTTACAGCCAGGCAATATGGAGAACACGTATGAATAGCCTTCGTTGGCAGATCGAAACATTTGTTAGTATTCACACACCAGGACAATTGCGAAAGAGTTGCGAAACGGTTCAGTAGTGTCAATTCATCCGAACCCAGGTTTTTGGTTTTTGTGTAAACCGAACCTAAAAGTGATTCGTAATTTACGACACTTGTTTCTCCATCAGTTTGAATTTGAAGCAAGATATGAAGGCCATCTTTGGGTTTTAGGCCCAACGCCTTAAAGTCAGGATCGAGAGAATTAACGAATTGGGAGAGTTCTTTAATCATATTTATTGTTGCTATCGCTATTAGTCCAAAAATGAAATCCATTACAAATGCCACAGCTATCGATTTGACTTTCATCCAATAAACAATTCAGGCATTTTCTAGCAGGTCTGTTAATCAATTTTTCATCCCTTCCCATGACAAGTCGTTTTAGGTTCTTGACAAAGTAAGGGAAAAATAAAATCTAATCAAAGTATATGGTAATTTACTATTAATTTCGAATATTCACTTTTTTTGACCCTTAAAAAATTAAAAAATGTTTACTTTTACTTGGTGATCTAAATTAGGAATTGAAATAAGTACATAGTTATTTGGCAACAACACAATCGTACCATTTTAGATTTCAAGCAGTTGCGAATAGCGCAACTGCTTTTTAGTAATTTACCGCTGCTTTATGACGACGGCGATTTCCACGCACCCACACCCCAACGTACTCGAATACTTCCCTATCCCGCTGGCAATCGCAACTTCCAGAATCTGACGTGGCGCTGTGAGTTCAAATTCGAAATTATGAAAACCAATAACCTTGGTCTGTTTTCCTTCCTTGCCTTCTTTTACCAGCATGCCGCGTTGTTTGATTTTTTGTTCTGGTAACAATCTGAATTTTACCAGCTGTTGCGCAGTAACAGCATCCATAGCCAAACCGCCGTTTTCCTGCACACTCAGGTATTTATCGACCACATTTTGTGCTAAAAATATAGCAAATCTTTCATCTTCAGGATGTAAATACTGATCCAGGTTCTCTATTTTCTCCGCGATAACCATTGGTGAAAGGGTTCGTAACCGAACTGTCGGCGCCATACCTTCCGGGATATTGACCGGAATTGTTTCTACACGCTCTACAATAAAATCAGCCTGGTAATCTTTGTTGTAAAGACTTAGCTGCTGATTTTGAAACAGTCCGACAATAAAACTTTCCGCAGCCTGATCAATATAAAACGAAACAATCAAAGAGATTTCCGACGAACGTAACACCATACACGAATCACCCGGCCTGGGCTTTTTAATGTTGGGGATGATCAAAGAAGAAAATGTAAAGTGTTTGAAAAACTTATGCCCATTTGGCAAACTATATCCCTTTTCATGAAGAAAAGAGGCATATCCCGAATCAGCACGGTCTAACAGTTTGTATATCCATGCTTGTAATGGATATTGATAATTAAACAATAATTGCTGCCGATCCCTTAAAGGTTTTAGCACTAGTTGAAATCTCATTTATATATGGAGGTGGTTACATCTGCATATTAAAACTTTATTTTGTATTATTTTAATTAAAAAGTAAATTTTTATTTTATGGTGTTTCTAACCTCCGAAAAATTAATTGATGCGATTGTAACATCAAAATTTAACAACGTAGCTGAATATTTCCGTATCTGTAAAATTGACAAACAAATACGGCTAACAAAATACCGCTTTAAAGTAATCATTCTGCTCCAAAATCCACTGGTCATCGTACCCAAATTCTCCAATAGAGTCCCTATGAAGCATTTTACTATCGTTTTAAGATAATGATTGCACTAACCCTAAATATAGTCGTAGAGAGAAAGTGAAATGTTTGACTATTTAGAATTTGCATAGGTGAAGCAATTCTCATTTTGCTTTTCTACATTAGCAGCGCAAAGTCAGTCAAAATGGCTTTGTTCAGGTCAAATGTGAAACGCAAACAGCGAGAAGGGCGAACCTGCTAATTTCAAGTACCCGTTACTCAAGTATTTATCCGAGGAATTTCAAGGGAGCTTTTTTCAAAATGAGCTGACCTGTCTGAACCGGATGCTGGTCCTTTACCACAACCGGTATAGCTTCTCGATTGATGACAGCACGGCGGACTACCTGGATGATTTTGAAAGATACCTTCAAAGACCTTTAAACTTTCGGTATCTACCTCCCGCAAAAAGACAGCAGATCAACCTGATCCGCAACCGGGTCCTATATCTGCTGGAAAACAACCGTCCAATCTTCGAGCAGCTACCCACCCGAAAGGATTACAGCGCTTTCGAAGCCAAACAGGAAACGATTCTGAAAATCTACCAATGGCTTCAAACCCTGTCACATGAGCCGGCGGCGAAGAGTGGAATTGATATCAACCAATGGAAGCTGGACCTAAAATCACAGTTCGGGCAACTGCTGTTAAAATCTGAATCTGCTGCACCGGAATTATCGACTATATCAATTAAATACAACTTGTCCCTTTTCTCCGTTACGCAAGTCGCTTCACTATTTTCTCGGATCTTTTCGGTGAGAAGTTGCAAAGTAGCCGTCTTCAATGGTTCCATATTTTAGCCCCAATAATCTAATGAATTGTTAGTTAGGAATTTTTACTTCGATCATTTTTCGAGATTTACCAAAGCGGATACCGCCATATTCAAGCTTCTCCATTCACAGATAAGCTATGATATTTATGTTTGTTTAAATTAACTTTAACCCTAAAATAGCAATCCCCACCATCATTCGCTTCTATCAATCGGTATTTATATTCGTTCAGTCTATATTTTTCCTTCCACCCACAATTCACCCCTACTTCTTTTTCGTTTTGCTGATTTACTACTGCCGCGTACTGTCTATCATAAGATGCATTGTCCATTGAGAGCCGGTCTTTATTTTCATGAATACATAGCTTAACGAGATTGTCAATTTCAATCAGTTCTTCATTGCGTAAATCGAAGTTTTTTGCGTTAGGAAATATATTCTGGTGAAATTCACGTTTGCTGCTGCATTGAAAATGAGGAAGTCCGAGTAAGATGAAAAGCATAATTTTAACCATAATATTTGTTTTTTGAGGCATTAAAAAATTCAGATCAAAGTGTTTCACTCCCATTTGTAACAAAATCGTAGGTCTTATGAGTAGTAAGGTTCACTTTAAGGGAGAAAACACCATCACCGCCATCGTGTATTACTTTGTTATCTTTTCGCCAATCATACGGCGTAGAGGACCTGCTGAAATTTTCAATAACGTCTTCACGAATGCATCTAACCCAAACTTCCAGATTACCGGAGGCCGTTATACCAGGAAAATATTGTCGCTTGTATTTTTTCAGATCTATTAAAAAAGCTCCTCTTCTGTCATTGTAAAGTGTGACCGATTTCCTTACCGCACACTCAATGACAAGAATTTCTTTCTCATTGAGTGTGGCTTGCTGAGCATCTCCTAAAAACAGTCGTGCATAGCTCACCGGGAAAATAGCATATTGAGACGTATCATAGAAAGGAATTGATTGTATTTCACTTTCATTAAGAATTGTATACGTTGTACTGTCCGCACGCATAGCAATTTCTGTGGTTCTAGCATCACTCTTTTGTTTGAGGTCACACCCGATTGACCCAACTAAAAGGATTGCCACGCACGTAAAAATATGCATTCTCATAATTATCCGCGTTTTCTCACTAATGTTCGTTCGTTTTAATGAACTAATAAATTCCTTTTTTTAAGTAATCGCCTTCCGGATTTTCAGCTGGACGCACCTTGGGTGTATCCCAATTATTAACGATGAGTACCTGGATCAGGAACTGGCCCAACCGAGAGGGGGTCGGGCTGCATAGGGTTAAATTACAATCTATGAAATTATTGTGATAATGAGTTACTCGACTTATTAAACTGTATTTCGAAATTCGCAAATTTTAATCTGCTATTTGCAGTAATCCTTAAAAAGGATGCTCCGAAGATTGTCTCCGCCTATTCATGGCCAGAAAAAGTTGTTCCAATACTCACAAAACACTTAGTAGCAATACAGTCTTACCACCTCAAGATGGATAAAAGATGGACTCAATTCATGTCCGTTTTTTCGCAACACCCGAAAACAACCGTTTTCACGAACCACGATAAAGAACAACATGGGAGATAGAACCTCGTTTTGTAACTTCTAATGCTTAAAAGACTTTTTCAGTACCCCCCGACCTCTTTGTACAGCTTTTTAGTGTACCCCTTGTACGAAAAATCCTGCTTTGGCAAGATCCGAGCCAATCCAAAATTTAGTCATTGGCCTCATTTGTCCCGATCGGAGTATATAGGATAAGTTTGTTTTTTAACTGCGAAGCGTATATCTCCATGAATCAAAAAAATAATGTTACCGGCTCTTCCCCGATTCCAGTATTTTCCGTGCTGTATTTTATTTCCCTTTTTATTGGCGGTTTAAATCCACTCACAGCCCAGAGCCTGAGTTTTAAAAACGCTGTTATTATCGTTTCGCCAAATGTTACGTCTCCCATGAAGGAAACGGCAGCTAAAGTTCTTTCCGAGGAGATTTCAAAAAGATCAGGTTCTGCTCTGCCAATTGTTGGTGCGTGGCCAAAATCCGGAATTCCCGTGATTGCCCTGGCTTTGTCTTCCGATTCAGATCTATCCGGAAAACCAACGCCCGCAAAAAAAGACCAGAATAGTCCCGAATTTAAAACAGAAGGCTACCGGATATTGACTGACGTTTCGGAAAAAGGAAATGTTACCTGGATCATCGGAGCCGATGCACGTGGCTTACTTTTCGGTGCGGGCTGGCTGCTGCGGAATTTGCGTATGGCCGCAGGCACAGTTCAACTCGATGAAAAGGCAGATTTCGCATCCTCGCCTGCTTATCCGATCCGCGGACATCAACTAGGTTATCGTACAACAGCCAATACCTACGACGCATGGTCAACGGCCCAATTCGATCAATACATTCGTGAACTTGCCATTTTCGGCACAAACGCCATCGAAGGAATTCCTTTCCAGGAGGGTGAAGCGCCAAGTCCTCATTTCAAAATTCCCTCAGCAGAAATGCGAATCCGGATGAGCGAAATGTGTCAGAAATATGACATGGATTACTGGGTGTGGACGCCAGCAACCTTTGATCTGAAAAACAATGAGAAAAGGCAGGCAGAGCTTGAAATGCATGAAGAATTTTACAAAAAAGCGCCCCGGCTGGATCATATTTTCTTTCCCGGCGGTGACCCTGGTGATAACCATCCTTCGAATGTAATGCCTTTCCTCAAAGAACTACAAAGTCGTTTGGTCAAATATCACCCGAACGCTAAAATGTGGATTTCTCTGCAGGGTTTCAGCGTCGAACAGATCGACTACTTCTACCAATATCTGGCAAAGGAAAAACCATTGTGGCTGGAAGGCGTGGTGTCGGGCCCTGGCAGCCCTCCTATGGCCGAAACGCGTTACCGACTTGCGAAACAATACAAGCACAGAGAGTATCCTGACATCACGCACCAGATTCGTTGCGAATTCCCTGTCGAAAAATTTGATCAGGCGTATGCCCTTACGCTCGGGCGGGAGTCCGTCAATCCACGTCCCTATGCCTACGCAAAAATTCATGAAAAATACGCTCCGTTTACGGACGGATTTGTTTCTTATTCTGATGGTAGCCACGATGATGTGAATAAAGTATTGTGGAGCATGCGTGGATGGGATACGCAAAAAAACATTCATGAAATCCTGAAAGAGTATGCGTCTTTTTTCTTTGGCAAAAATATCGATCAGGAAGCGGCTAGCGGAATTGAGGCCCTGGAACAAAACTGGAAAGGTCCATTGGCTGAAAACGGTGGCGTGGAAGCGACTTTCTCCTTCTGGAAAACTCTCGAAACGGCCAATCCAAAACTGAAAGATAACTGGCGGTGGCAAATGCTTCTGATGCGTGCATATTACGATGAGTACACTCGGCTAAGGTTAATCAATGAACAGGAGCTAGAAAAACAGGCCAACGAAATTCTTGCCAAAGCTGATTTGCAAACCATCGACGAATCGATGGAAGCTGCGCTGGCGACAGTCAACAAAGCAGATACACAACCCATTGCAAAAACAATCAGAAAACATATTGAAGATCTGACCGACGCCTTGTACATCTCCATTGGTTTACAGACCAGTACAGCCAAGCATCAGCCCCGAAATCCGGAACGTGGCGCTGTAATGGATTTTGTTGACTATCCGCTCAATAACCGCTGGTGGATGGCAGACAAATTTGAAGAAATTAAAAAAATCAAAGAACCCATTGAACAGCTTGCTCAGCTCAAAAAAATCAGTTCATGGGAAAATCCGGGACCAGGCAGTTATTACGACGACATTTCGAGCGTCAGCAAAGGACCAAGAGTAAAAACCATTTCGGACGACGCTACGGATGTTGCCTGGTGGGATAGCGGTAAAAGCAGAAAACGCCTTTCATCGCAGCTTTTTCAACGTGAGCCTGCGCTGGATTATGAAAATCTGGATCCGAATGCACGTTACATGATCCGCGTCGCTGGCTTTGGTGAAGCATTGTTGCGTGTGGATGGCAAGAGACTTTCGCCCGTTCTTTACAACAAGGAGCAGGACTCGTTTAAGGAATGGATCGTCCCGTTGTCGTTGACGCAGGACGGAAAAATCTCCGTGACTTTCGACGGACCCGAAGAATCGGATCTGAACTGGCGCAAAAACTCTAAAATTTCTGATATCTGGTTGCTAAAACAGTAATCAATAGACTCGCCCATACTACTGGATAAATTGAAAAAGTGAGTGCGTAATTAGCAAGCCGACCCCTTACGCAAACATAAGGGCAAGTGCAAAACAGTAGATTTGGTCAATTAAAGTTAAAACTGCTGAATTGGCAGCAAAAGTACGCGGGTTTGCGTAGCAAAGCGTCCGTCACTGTACAGTATTGTTCAAAAATGGACAAAGAATGTATTATATCAATATACAAAAAGGCCTTTTTAGCGCATCTTGGAGGATTGAAAGCTTTGGTCCAGTATTTATATGAGAATTAGTTAGAGGGTCTTTCTTCGGTAAGTGAAAAGAAAGAACAGCCACAATTGAACGCAAGACTGTTATCACGTCAGGGTATCATTCTTAGTTTCGTAAGCAAGGATAATAATTTTAACCAGACGAACCACAAAATATTGTCAAATATGGTACTTAAAATCAAGTGTAAAGGGATTGCTTCGATTATATTGTTACATAAAATCTATGGTATTTTTTTCATCAGTATGCCCGACCAAGTCACTACCTTACGTTACTTTATTTTAAGCGCAAAAATTACGAAGGACATAAAATTTTGTTTGTTAATAGTACTTCCTTTTACTATTTCCTTCAATAGTCTTGCCCAGAAGATACCAGTACTGAAATCGCATACGTATAACATTTCGATACGGGATGGGGATGATTTCAGAAAAGGCCGATGGAATATAGACACAAAAGTAAATCCTGATATTTATGAAGCGCCGATTGCAATAAATGAGAAGTATAAGCTGGTCACATTTATCACCGATGTTGATTCTCTTCGATTTAGGGTTGAAAAGGGCAAAACATACCCTTTTGTCATTATTGTGAATGAAAAAGATAGCGCATTTACCCAGGTAAGGACTGTCAAATCAGCCGTTAATTTCAGCAAAGACTATATAAAATCTCACGAAGGAAAGACTTTTGTTGAAATACCTGCTGTATATGAATTGGTTAATATCGTTATTGCCTTAACCAATACGGGCAAAAATAAGGAGGGATTAGTTGTTAAAAATACGGCCTACTACCAAGAAGTAATCGGTTGGTTTAGCAAATATGACAAAGAACCCATTATTATGAAAATAGATTCGATTTTATCGAGTAGTTACGTCGAGTATTTTTCTATTAAGATGAATGCCTACTCTTTTAAGTTTAGTTCTAATGGGAAAATTGTGCCAGATGAGGTTTACGACAGGCTCACTAGCGTTAATACCCTTAGGCCATATCTTGAAGAATTGCAGAGTTTCTCTGATAACTCTAAGTTTGAGACTTTTTTTAAGCAATACCAACCTTTTTATAATCAACTAATTAGTTCATATAGAGATTCAATAGGTATAGCAGAAATGCAAAAATGGTTAGGAAAGAACTTTCCGAAAACAAAATACAATTCCTATAAAATTGTTTTCTCCCCCTTAGTCGGTAACAATCAGTCTGCCAATTGGTTTGAATACAATGGATTTAAAGAAGTTCAGGCCCATGTAAACTTTCCCCGTAGAAATGAGGAAGAAAAAAAGGAATTTTCTAGTGAAGCACTTCAAGTTAAAGACGGAAATATTGTGTTTACAGAATTGAACCATAACTTCATTGGCCCAGAAATACAAAAACAGGAATATCAAAAAAATATCAAAGATGCTTTTGTAAATTTAAATGCGTGGATAAAAGAAGGCTCCCCAGCTGAACGTGCATATAATAATGCTCGTGCTTGTTTTGATGAATACATGAATTGGGCACTAGTAAGCTTAAGATATATAGACTATGCCCCACCTATTGAGCATGATAAGCTCATATCAAAGATGGAAAAATACCAAGTAGAGGTCAGAGGCTTTAAAAAATTTGCTGAGTTTGATCAATTTCTTATTCAATTGTATAAAAAACGGAGAGAGGGCCAAGTAGTAGCTGATTTATACCCTCAAATCGTGGAGTGGTTTGTTAAGAATAAATGAAAGAAATCATGTAAAACTCATTTCGGGAACATAATAGCAATCGCAAAACAGTAGATTATGTAACACGATTACTACGATGGTTCATTTTTATTCCCACTATTTTTCCACTTTGTATTGCTTTCGGAGCAATAAATGGCGTTTGCAATATGACGGAGCGAATGATCGAGCGGATCATTTCTGATATCGAAAATTGAACTTACATTAGTCTCAACTTTGCACCGTTTAAACCGATATTTTGTGAGGCTGTCAAAGCTCATTCGATATTAGAAAAGTCCAGCTTTAGAAGAAGAGACACTTAAATACCAGGATTTTCCACTAGAATTATTGGAACCAGTCTCCTGTAGGATGCTTATACCGGTTTGGGTTGGACTTGCAACAATAAAGAGGACAAAAGATTAAGCCGCAATTTTTTGTTGATTTAAAAGTTCTTCAAATTCTTTGGGGGATAAATATCCTAAGGCAGAATGGAGTCTTTTTCTATTATACCATACTTCGATATATTCAAAAACAATTATCGCCGCTTGCTGCTTATTAATGAACCTGTTTTGATAAACACATTCAACTTTTAAGGTCTTGAATCGGATCGCCGAAGCGAAAACTCTCTGCGACAGCGTTATCCCAACGGTCCGCCGCCGCGGCAATTTCCTTTTCTGTTCATACTTCTGATTACCAGTGGATTTTTGTCCAGTAAACTTTTAAATTCATTGCATGCATACTGAATTCCTCGATCTGACGGGGTCGCCCGTGTGATGGAAAATTAATTTAGACGTTATGCTTCGGTTATTCTGAGCCATATTCCATGCAGGGATCACTGTATCAATAGCTTTCATTGTTGAACTTAATGCCCATCCAATTATTTTCCTATTAGCCAAATCCAGTATAGTAGTAAGGTATAACCAGCCTTGGGTCGTTTTAATATAGGTAATATCCGATACCCAGGCAGTGGCTGTTTTTTCTACCTTAAACTCTCTATTGAGCCTATTTTCGACAACCGGATATTTGTGCTCAGAATCCGTTGTAACACGGAATTTTCTTTTAACGATGCTCCGTATTTTTGCTTTCTTCATTAGTCTGGCAACCCTTGGCGGGAAACTTTTATATCCAATTTGTACAGTTCCTGAGTAATTCTGGGACTCCCGTACGTTTGTTTACTATTTCCATAAGCAATCTTGATTTTATCAGTAAGGATCTGGTTTTCAATGGCTGTGTCCGACAATTCATTTCTCAACCAGGTACAAAATCTGCTTCTGCTCACCTTAAAAACCATACACATTTTCTCGATGGGAAATAATTTCCGATGATTCTTTATGAACCCGAATATTTGCCATCGCTCCTGGAGAAAATGCCGCGCGGTGGACCGCCAACAGCCTTTTTTAATATATCTCGTTCAAGTTGTGTGTCGCGGAGTTCTTTTCTTAGCCGAACCAACTCCTACTCCGTTTCGCTCAGAATAACCTTTCCATTACCTGGGAAACTACCGGTTTGTTTCGCAGAAAACTCTCTGCGCCAGCGGTATAACACGCCGGTGGGGCATCTAATTCTTTTGCTGACGCACTAAGGTCTGTGCGGCTATTGCTCAGTTCGACGCTCATCAGTTTGAACTCCTTATCAAATACTCTTCTTTCTCCAGACATAAATGTTAAGTTATAAAAGTTTCACTTAACTCAGTGTCCGCTTAAAGGTAGCAAGTCCAGAATACACATGTAACTTAATTATTTACAAATAGTTAATAACTTATATTTCCCATGATTTACGAAATTGCCTTTTAATGGCAAAATTTGATCCTTTTTTATCGCTTTCTAGGGTTCAAATTTCTTTTCTTCAGGGGGACAAAACATTGCCCAAAATGAGCCAAAATTCAGAAATACATCATTCAAACCGACGAAATGATTAGCCATTCGCTTACCAATTTTCGCAACATTACGAAAGGTATGAATGCGATTTCGTCAGTAGTTCCGAATACAGGACTATTTGTTACAGGAGTTGCTGTGATAACGAAAAATTGGTACGTTTATACCTGAACTATCAACAAAAGGCAACCCGTTTTCTCTCGACCCGGACAGAAATTTAGATCGGCCTTTCATATCTGACCAATAGTCGTTTAGTTTTAAATCCAGCCCACCTGAATATGCAGGTGGTTGTCGTTATCGGGAAAAACGTATCCGAGTTGCGGGATTAGTTGTTTGATTTGCTGGTTTATGATCAGTGTCGGACTAACGCTTTTGAATTTGGCAATTTTACGTCTTCCGAAAAAATCACTTTGAAGCGGGAGGCCGAAACCGATCCTTCCTTTCCGATATACATCCGGCAAACTCGTTAAAGAAGTAAGTATATTTTTTACCATTTCAATTGCGCGGCTATCGTCAAACGTCCGTCCTGTCACGTTGATATCGATGCTTCTGCCAAGGCAATGACCGGTACATTTCTCAGCCACTGGCGGCCTGATGAAACTACCGATTACAATGTCTGCGTACCCCGCGGCTACCGCACTATCACAAATATGGGCCATCACCGGAAGTATCTGAATGATGGAGGTTCGCGGATCAACGTTATTAACTTTTTCGCCCCTGACAATCTTTTCAAGTTGCTGTTGTGCGCCAAAGGACGGATTGGCTGTGACCAGCCCGTTGCTGAGCGTATCCAGGACTTTTTGTGCATGAAAACGGTTGAAATCGAAAGGCTTTGAAATCGGCGGAAAATTGCCCGAAACAGGACTTACCGGGGAATTCTGTACCGTGAGCAGCGGCCTTATTCTCGCCCAGGTATTAGGTCCGATCACACCGTCGGCGCTGCCTCCAGAGAATCCCTGCCGCGTTTGCCACGCTGTAACAGCCTCCGCGAACGCTTCATCCCCCAGGCTTACGTTTTCTGCTCCGGAAAAAGGGAGCAGCAGATCGTTGATCTGCTCAAAATATTGTCCCCAACCCAGTGCGCTTGCATAACGATGATTCAGAGTGATCGCTTTTGTCCAGTCCCTGAGTTGATTGTCGAAGTATAAATCTTCGTGATCGAATGCCTCGAAAACGGGATCCTCCTCCGCTATGAGCGCTTCTTCAATTGCTTCATGACGCTCATACCCATAGGCTTCCTCTTCTTCCCGTTCTCTCAACCCCAAAATTTCTCCCTCATTGTCAAATTCTCTTTCAATCGCCGGGTGCCCTTCCTCCGGGACAAAACCAGCAATACTTTTACACAGGAATTTGCCGACACCAATGGTTCGATAATCAAAATGCATGATATCTCCGCTCGCATTCGGGCCAAAGTCGATCGCCCCCCACGCAAGTCCAGCTACCTGCCGCAATGCACAAACGAGATCTCTGTGCAGATTTAAAAAGCCGTTCAGGGGATTTCTGTCACCAAAAGTCAGTGACGCTCTCCAGTAAGACAATTCGGAGCGGTTTTGCCGGAGGTATGTGACAAAATCATTATTATTCTTTTTCAAAATATCATAGGCAGCTGTGGAAATTTTTCCTTGCGTGAGGGCTATGTTGTTCAAATACTGAAATACGGTTTGACCTGGCAGCGACTGCCCGGGGGACGCATTGCGAAGTGCCTGTAACATACGTGTCCTTTCTTTATTTGTGCTCGCCGTCCAGCCGGCCCCGATCCATGGATTCCCGAAACCGTGAATGTCCACCGCCAGTCCGAAACCGTGCATTGCTTCTTTTTCCGATGACAGCCTGGCTCCGCTAAACCGCGTCGCACTATCAAATCCAAGCGCACGCCCCAATTGTGCCGGTGTCATCCCCGAATACTGAGGTTGGGAAACAAGCCACTGCTCCGCCTCCTTCAGTTTTTCCAGAAGCAGAATGTGGACTCCATCTGTAAACTTGACGCCCAGCCACGCGGGTTTTAATATATGCTGGAACCAATTCGCTGCATTGAATCTGGAATTAGTCAGCCGCTCCACCTCAGATCTGATCGCTGTCTGGCTGAGATGTTTTTGCCCATAAAATGTACTGCTGTCCAATTTTGATTTAAGCGTGTGGTTATAAATGCCCATTGTCTCCAGCGTGGACCTGCCAATAATCCCATCCTGATCCTTTTCATTCAGATAATGATTGATCTGGTACTGGTGAATTGCCTCAGTAAAAATTCCGTCGACAGTCGTTCCGGACTGGTCAACCGGATAGGGAGAGCTCGTATTTTGCCGGTTGTAGGATAACAGTTGTTCTCTTATCAAATTCAGATCGACACTCTTTTTCAGCCTTTCCAAAATATCAGTATTCGAAATTCCCGATTTCAGCACGAGCTCCTTATTACGCCCGGTGGCAGTCCAATTGACTTTTACCGAAAGTACCGTCAGCGTGCTGTCTGGTTGTTCCGATTCGGCAAATTGTTCATAAATGAAGGGGCTTTGTTCATTTTCTACCTCATAAAAATGCTCTTCTGTTTCAAACTGATCAGTATATTCCGGCTCATCGTACGGATAAAGATTTTCTTCTTCAAAGTCCGGCAACAACCGCGTAAATCCATTATTCTGAGTGTTTTCCATGTCGATATGATCATTTAAAGTTCGCCCAAAGACAAAACCACGTTGCCGTTGATAATGATGACAACTTTTCTGAGCCAGGCATTTTTTTGCGTGAACTCTCCGAATAATTTATTTGCATCACGCTCTCCCAACCCGGAAACTTTCACCGCCTTAATTTGCATTTTTGTCCCAAGCCTGTCCTCTATCGCCTGCATTACGTTCGCCGCCCGGGCTGCGCTGAGCGCCAGATTGTAGCTGCTATCTCCCGAGGCATCCGTATGTCCGTAAATTTCCAGTTTACTATCCCTATCCGAAAAAGCGGCGAGTTCTTCTGAGCATAACCGCCCGACCGCTTCTATGCCACCAGCTGTTAACGCAGCATCGTCATGTTTAAAATAAGCCAGATCTGTCAGTTCATACCGGCTGGAAAATGTTTCAGGCATGGGGACTGCAACAACCTCGACATTTGTTGTTTGTGACTTAATCTCACCTGTATACATTGTAATGCTGGGTAGCAAATCAAAAATACTTACCGAAGTATCGTCATCATGGGAGATATCAATGCTGTCGGGCATATCCAAAAGACTTGACTCCGAAAATTCCAGTTTACCTTTGCCTTTTCCTTTTACCAGGATGATCTTCCCGGTCAAAAATCCGACTTTTGTCCCTCCCTTGTTGCCGTTTCCCAGCGATATTGCCAGTGGCAGTTCAGAAACAGCTGCTTCGGTAACTTGGACGAATGCGTCAGAAAAGTCCGTCTCGTAGTAGCCAATGGAGCTTTCCACTTCTCCTTCCAATCCCGCCGACATGCCAATCTTCGGAACCCATTTGCCAGGACTCAGAGAAAGCTGAGCGCTCCAGAGCACGATCGGGAAAGATTTTGTTGTCGTTGCCGAGTTCCATTTTGTAGCTGATGGATATTTGGAATAATCCGTATTGTTGGTAATCGTGGCAGTTCCTGAACTTCTTGAAAAAGGTCCCACGCCTATTGATGAAAGTTTTATTTCAATTTTGTACCGGTATAGAACCTGTGGTTTCACCGGCTCGACTCCGTAGCGTTCACAAAATGCCTGATTTTGTAATGTTCCATACGCGTCCCGATAATCTTCCATCATCCTTCTGATCCAATACAATTTCGAGCCGTATTCTTTATCTGATGCAGGCCGCCAACGTGCTTTTTTGGAAAAATATTGGACGAGGTAGTACTCAAATACCGGTTGATACATGACAGGCAGATAAGTGTTCCTGCCAAGACCATAATTTATGTCGGAAGCGGCAAATAACGAATCAAAGTATGCTGATAACTTGCTCTTTCTGATGGATGGTTGCGTCTCATCCTCGCTGTAAAAATTGGTTAGCGCCTTCTCAATTGAAGCTTCCTTCGCAGCGATCGAACCTATAAAATCCTTGATATTCTTTGTGAGCGGATGACTCCATGCGAGCGGAAGCAGTAGTTTTAGTGAGCCTGAATTATCGGCCAGAGCGCCCATCATTCGCGAAGAAATGGAAGAAACCTGCCGGCTTAGCTCAAAAATCCCCTGGTATATGATGACAGGATTAGCTGAAGAATTGTCTATGATCAATAATTGCAACTGGCCACCACCTCCGCGCTTCGCTATCCTGACAGTTCTTTGGGGATAGAGATACCCGGTAGCAACGCCATTGGCATCCATTTTACAGAAGAATCCAACAACTGTATCCCGCAAATCCCTCACCTTTTTATCCAGAAGGGTATAATTTTCTATTGCTGAATTTAATACCCAGCACAATTTGCCTGATACATAGCTCCCCGACTGATTCAGGATCAGGTTTGCTCCTGCTACACCAATTTTGTCCTGAGCATGAAGCGTCTGATATTTTCCAGTCAGATCAGCTACCGGCCTGTCAGGTGACGGCTCCGAAAGTGTCAAATTTCTATTTGTGCCGCCTTGCGGTGACTTCGGCGGAACCAGTGTATTCGAGTATCCATTCGCCTTAAATACGCTGCGGATAATTCCCAACATCTGATCATAAAATACCTTTTCCGACTTATTCCCTCTCCAGTCGAAATACGTATCCGCCTCGATCTTATGTCTTGGATATTCATTAAACTTAAAAAAATATCTATCCCGCATTGCCTGCAAAAAAGGTCGTTTGTCGGGCTGCTTTTCAAGGTAAAACAATGACCCCGGCTGATTCATATTCGACCATTCCTGCGGATGCACCATCAATATTTTAGTTCTATCGACGAATTTGTCCAGGGAATTGATATTTCTAAGATAGAATCGCGCAAGACATCCATAAGTAGAATAAGCCAGCGCATAAAGAATGACCTGTTCGCTCGGTGCGTTTTTATACATGAGTGAGATGATCGTGCCGAGTTCAGACGACCAATCTACGCCAAAGTTCTTGATATAATATTTGGTGATAATATTCCCAAGCAGATCGGCAGTGGCGCGGTGCATTTCTTTCCCGTAATCTGAATACGCCGGCTCAGATATCAGGTTTTTAAAGCTGATACAAAAATTAATTGCGTTTTGCTTGTTGCTTTCATTGTTAAGAATGTAGGATGTTATTCTCTGGGCATTTTCTGGAAGTGCACCAGCTCCGGTTTTGATTTCAGGCTTAACATCCAGCGTCATCGTAGAAGCGCCGATCCCTATCCGGATATTTTCATCGCAACTAACCAGGGCAGCTATTGCCAATTCGTGAATGTTGGACTGGATATCACTGACAGACATTTTAACTCCCCGTCCTCTAATATGTGGATTCCGCAAGTATGTGTCACTGGTTTGTGAGGATGAAAGCTTTAAAAATTTCCGCAGATAGCCGGGTGAGTAGTACCCGTCTATAATGGATACCGGCTTTTTTAAAAAGCTCCTTAATTTCTGTACGTTTGCAACCAAATCCGGATCGATTCTTGCGTATGCCCAGCTTTTCTCCCCTGTCAATTCCGATCGCGCGAATTCCCTTACTGTAAAATTAGCGCTGATTTTTGAGCCTTGATTTGTTTTGTCTATGACCAGTAATGCATTATACGACAAGACAGGCTCTTTATATTCTTCTGAATTCTCAATTTCTACGCCGGCCTTTTTGAATACGACATCACCGACTTTAACCTCAGTCAGGAAAGACTGCCAGTTTACCAAAAACCCCTCCGTATCTGGTTCCGGATCATTTGAAGAGTCGAACGTATTCGTTTCTGCTTCTTCAATGAAAGGTTGTCGGATAGGAGGTGAGTTCCAACTACCGGTGTCTGATTCCTCAGTCTCAACGGAAACAGTATTGATAAACGGAGATTCCATTTTTAAAATGTTTAGATATAGAAGTAATCAATGTTCCTGATGGTCACGCCTGATCCTCAAATACCTTTGATCAATTCAAACTTTGAGACACCTTGGTTCCATTAGATTGCACGCGAACCGTACCGGTGATATTAGCCTGGGGATTTTTGATGTTATGACCCGTGGCTTTTTCCCAGTTGTTGATAATTGTGAGAAAATCTGACATATAGTTCGCCTGGATAGAAGGTGCCGCCGGAGGATTTAGACTTGACATAATGTTTTGCATGCTCGCATCATTGTCCAGGATACCCCCTGCTTCAATTGTGGTGAGAATGGTCGATGCTGCGCCTGCCATTTCAAATAATGCCTGGCATTTACTGTGAGCAGATATTCCGACCTTATTTCCAATTTTAATCAATCTCTCCCCGATTGTACTCGACTGGCAATTCAGGAAATTCACGACAGGTGTATCGTCAGATATGATAAAGGCAAACCAGGACGTAATCAGGACAGATGAATATTCTTCTCTCGACAAGCTCAAATTGGCGTAAGAGTTTAATGTAACATTTCCACGTCGTGCGATGAGTACCTCCCTGAGTTCCTGCGCCAGGTCGACGATAATATTAATATCAGAAGTATTGGCCCCGGTCGCATTTCTTGCATTGATATATCCCTGCCAGATCTCGGACAAATATTTTTCGAAGAGAACGATAAATTGCTGATTGGATGATTTTGACTTGTAGTACTCTACTGAATTGTTGGTACTGATATCGCCAAATGCGAGATCCATGCCGAACAATCTGTGATATGCGTTACGTCTGCTGGCATCGGCACTTGGCCTAATTAGGCTTCGCAAGTTCGAGGTCCGTGGAGTGTCGCTTTTGAAGAATAATCTTTCTGAATTTTGGATCCAGTTGAATACTTCGGAATTATCTGCGATCCCGAAGTCCTCGTCGTAAAGATATCGTTCCATAAATCGCTGAAATATTTGCAAAATTCTGGTGTTTTCCAGAAAGTAAGCATAAATCAAATGATAATGGGTAGACTCTTCAAATGAAGAATATCTTATAGCTCCGGCGGCAACAGGCGTATTTATCGCAGCAACGCCATTCGAGTCATAGTTAACCTGACCATTCAGATCAAACCAATGCCTCTGAATTGAGCGTTCGATAATCGTAGGATCAGCGTATGCACAGTAGCTCATTTTATCGTCAAGTCTGTATGCGTAGAGTGGTGTTACAGCTCCGCCTATATTAACGGGTGGTGCAATGACCGTCGGCGGAATATAATCACTGACGATTAGAGTTGGCGGTGGATTTGGAAGCAAAAGACTCGTTTGATTTGCGTATATGATGTTATCTAGAATATCCATTTCGATTATTAGCGATTTAGTTATTTATGTTATTTTTTCACTTGTCTCGTAGCAGGCGCTTTGTAATTCCCTGTTTTGGTTGGTCTGATAACAACAGCACCTTGTCTTGAAAATGATAATGCTTTCTGTACGATCTCATCGTCTGCAGAATGGCCTGTATCGCCTTTGCTTTTAGCAATAATCAGCCGGCACTGTTCGATTTTCGAGTTGATGTCCTTTTCGATGTTGTTCAAATTTGAATGCGTAGAATTGAGTTTTTCTAACGTCAGATCCTGATCCAGATATCCTTCCAGTTTATCATATTGCGATTGTTTTTTTGTTACGTACCGATAAATTGCATCGATCGCATTTTTATCTTCCAGCGATAACACAGCCAACTGAGCTGCTTGTATCTGTAACAGCGTGTCGAGAGACTCTTTCATTATAGTAAGATTTTAAGTTCCTAATTCAATTCAATTGCAAACCCGAGCTTAATCATCCAATCCTCCTGCTGTTTGTAAAGCGATTGGAGATCACCCGTACCCAGCCCTATTTTGTAGCCATTCAACGCCAGCAAACGGAGGCTTTCTTTCCAGATCCAGGCATGCGATGTAAATAGTGCCGGACCGGCCAGATATTCAAGTTTGTTCAGTTCCAATGGCCCGGCGCGATTCGGATTAATAATCTCTGCCAAAGCTTTTCCATCAAATGCACGGTAGTTCATTTTAAGGAGGATCCGGACCACGTCCGGAAGCGCGGCAACACATTTTCTTATAAGTGGAATCGATGAATGGCTGACCAGATCAAGGTCGTAGTCGTTCTGGAATGCCTCAGCCAGATCGTCCCACGGACCACTGCCATAAAACTCCCTGCACATAGTAACGTTCATCAATACACGCAAGTAAGAAATTGGATGAGGATCGTGCGCGTGGTACGCAAATACCGCTCCGGGAGTACCGCTGACCACGTCCGAAAGTGCTGCCACCGCAGCAAAGCCGGTATGTACAAAAGCAAAAGCATCCGCAGCCATTTCAGAAGACCAGCTGCTAAATGCACTGGAAACATCGTCTCCATAATCTACCAGTTTTGTTTGCAATGCCTGAGCCAATTCTTCATTCCAGTTGAGCATGTGTGCGACCTGATGTCCGGTTTCATGTATGATAGCGGTGGGACGATAAAGATTGTGCTGTGTCACTTTGATTGCCGCAACCGGACTGATCCTGCCATCCCACAACTTTAGCCCTGCTTTGAGAATAGATGCCCCAACCCCTTTATCGACATATGTCAGCACAAGCGGTGCTTTCCTGCCAAGTGGTTCCAGCAGTTCCTGCATACTTTTGATACAGAGAATATCACAGGCACGCAGTAATGCAGCCAATCTCGGAGTGGTCCTCGAATTGATGGCCACTGTGTAAAACTGTATCGTTTCTTCTGCTTTCAGATATTTGTCGCGCAGCTGTAAAAGTCCACGTTTCACACTCCGCATATTTTCCTGCTCTGCACCGTTTTCAAGCTGATTTTTGAGGGCTGTGGCAAAAGCGAGCACTTCTTCGATACTTTGCCTGAACGACTCTTTCAACAACGTTTCCATCGCGTGGTCTATTCCCTGCCAGGCATTAGCGGACGCCAGATTTTCTATGACTGACAGCCTCGTTGCGGCCATGAACCAGTGGTTTACCTGCCGTGTCAACGACCTGTTAATAGATTCGATAGCGTACATGGAATGATCCTTAAGTTAAATGTTTAGTCAAATTTCTTGTCTGCAACAATGCTCAGATCCGGCGCAGAAATAGCGGGGATGCTGAGATCTTTCAGACTCCCAATCGAAAAGTCTCCCCGTATCGCGCTGATGGCCGCTTTGATCGCCGACATTCCCTGCACATTGGTCCAAAGCAATTTGATCGTTACCCCGTCCTGAGGTTGCGCCTGAGCAGTTTTGAACTCCGTAGCCCGTGCCTTGAAAAATGCAAGTACCGCATCGTAGGCTTTGCTGCTCAGCTTTTCAACGAGCGCCTCCACGATCTTACTGATGATCTCCTTGCCGGCTATCTTGCCGAGCGCGTCCAATGGTGCGAACTGTTCCTGCTGGTCGCCGATATTTTCGAGATATAGTTCCGGCATCGCTTCATGCACAATCTTCACCTTACTCGCGATATTTTTCTTCAAAATATCTTTCAAAACAACTTTCAATGCATTGCGAACATGCATCGCAGCCCCGAGGTAATCGCTTTTGTTCAAACTTTCCACGATTCCTAATGCGTCCTCTTCACTGAAATAATAGTTTAGCCTGATCTCGGACCTGACAAAATTCAGTATTGCCTGTACGTCAGCTGAACGGCTTTCGATCCCGGTGGCCGGCTGTCCGTTTTCTGTGGTACGATGGTCGGTTCGTTTTACTTGTGGCAGCCGCAGTCTCGCCCCGTCGATTTCGAGGTAGTAGAATCGCTGACCCTCTGCTTTACGGAAACGGGTGGCTGTTTTCCTGGGAGACACATCTTTGCCCAAAGAAGGCTCTTTAAGAAGCATTGTCGATGCCTGCAAGGTAAGTGGCAGTAATTGCACCCATGCTCTTGGTTGCCTTGCATTTAGTCCGGGTAGATTCTCGAACCGGCTGATTGCCGTGAGTTTCCCACCATTCGATACTTCATAAACATGCACTTTCGCCTTTACCGGTTTCGATGCATCAATGCCGTATTTGTCTTTTAGGAAATTTGCCAGAGGCAGGTTGCGATAAGTTTGTACGCTAGCCGCTGTTTTGGGGTCTATCGTAATTTCATAAACATGTGTAAATTTCTTGTATGCCTTCACCGGATTTTTCAGTGGCAACGACACCCATAATGCCTTGTGTTTTGTCGGTCTTAATTCTTCACGGATATACTGAGGTGGAAAATGGTCAGCTGCAGCCTGCTCAAAGGCTTCAAGCAAATGCATGGTCAGCTCTTCATTGTCATTGAGGGAAGCTTCCTGCAATTGTGTCATGTTCTGAATAGTACCTTCGATCGTGTTCGCGATGGCTTCGTAGGCCATATCCGTACGTCCGTTGTCGCTGGTTTCAAAGCCGATAGCACTCATACCAACATCAATAATGCTCGCAGCCAGCGGTTTGGCCACATTCGCCGGAACATATTTGGCGACCAGCTTGGCAAGCAAACCGGCCAGAAAATTGATCACCTTCTGCCGTCCGATAATTCCGAGCGCTATTTTCACTACTGGTTGAAGAGCAATTAACGCAGCGGGAAGGAATTTTTCAATGGCCGGTGCAGGACTTTCACCGGGCTCTAGTGTTTGTAATTCATTAATAAACTGTTCCCTGGCTGCATAATAAGGTTGCTGCTCCTGATATCCACCCGTTTCATAACTGCTCAGCCGATCTATATTTTCAAATGAGAACTCATATTCTGAAACGATCTGGTCAGTCTCCATTTCATCGGACGAAAAGACGAGTTGCGCGATGTTGTTGTCCAGCTCAGTCTGAATGTTGTCAAGTTCTGTTCCTTCCTCTTCTGCTTCGGGATAGGCTTCTGCCCGGACGTCAATTTTAAGAAATTTCTTAGCCAGCGTTTGGGCGTAGGGGCGCAGATTTTGCGGTAATTTGCCAATAGCGAATTTGAGTACTTTCTGCAACAACGGGTTGATGAGACTTTTGATCTTGCCCAGGACAATGTTGAGTGGCATTATCTTTCCAACTGCTGCGATACCCTTTTTGGCCAGGTCTATCCCTTTACTTACCACTGATTTGACCTTCTTGAAAATCTTGCCAAAAAACTGCTCTTGTACCGGACTGAAATTACCATGATTAAATTCGAGCCGGTCAAAAAAGCTTTCGAATTCGGTGAGAGTGTGATCTGCCAGATTATTACCAGAATAATGCTGTGCGACGCGATCAATCATGCTATGAGTTTCTCGCAGCAGGGGATCAAAATACTCGTTCGTCTGCCGGGTTACAAAAGGAATATAATTATTTCCCATTGCAAGTTCATCGGAAACTTTGCTGCGCCAGGTGTCTTCCAGTTCATTACCCAGATCATACAATGTTTCTGTAAATTCCGCATCATTTAATTCGGATAATAAACTCACATAATCCTCAGCAGACCGGTTGGAAACAGTTTTTTCAGATGCTTCATATGTTCGTGAAAAAGGGCTGTCTATTTTAAATTCATAATTATTAGATCGCAGGTCAGTTTCAACAAGATATCCTTCTTCTTTGGTGAAAATATCTGAGAAAGGCGTTTCATATTGGCTCACCAAGCCATTTAAATTTCTGTCCATAGGGAAAAACAATTTAATAAAATGAAAAAGATCACTTTGTAAAATTGCTTCGTTCAATTGACTTGATCAATCCCGCAAAAGGGGGATTTTATTCCTTGTCAAAAAATGTCTGATGATAGTGATGGATTAAAGCAGCCGTATTTTTCGCACCGGTTTTTTCAAGAATGTTCTTTCGGTGCGATTTGACCGTTTCGAAGCTTATAAAGAGTTTTTCCGCAATCTGGTTATTTGTTAATCCCTGCATGATCAACCCAAGGACTTCAATCTCCCGGATACTAAGATTTGCCGGTCTAACGTCCGATTTTGTAACGGTCAGTTTTTTAATTGCATGAATGAAGAACTCTGGATCTCTAGTCTGAACTCTGATAATTAATTTGCACGATGCCGCGAAATTTCGGCTCAAAGAAAGTATTTGTCGAACCTTTGCAACCAACTTTTCTTCTGAATCCACATGTAAACCTTCCGACGAAAAAAAGACGATGTCCTCGCTTTTTTCTCCGGCAAATGAACATACGTTAAGAGAGATTGTTGTTGCCATTTGACAATGAAAAATTCCTCTAAAAAAACTCCAAAAATAAATAAACGAAAGTGCATTAATGCTTAAGGATAAGTGAGTCCTGTCAAAAGAATTATTTAATGCCGGGTGGGTTGCAGCATTAAATGTAATGAACTAAAAATGAAAAGGAAAGGCAAACTTATTAACCGTAAAAAAACAATTTTGCGCACGACCTAATTGTAATCGACTGTACCATTACTTTAACTTTTACAACTTTTCAGACACCCAATCACACTCATAATCAATAAATTACCGTATAGTAAGTTCATGTTTGCATCCATTGGAATCAAGCTGCCTTTTACGAAATTACATGCTCGATTTAAATAGACTCAAATGATCAGATACATCAAAAGTGAAACTGCCCCTTTCAGTGTTAAAAACGGTAACAGAGATGTAAAAATGGAGCTACTTTGGGGCGATCAGTTTCAAATTGAAAGCGGTCCTGATAACGGCTTTGTTACGGGTTGGGCAAGGGGGCGACGCGGGCTGCTCGAAGAAAAGTACTTAGGTGATGAATCCTTGCTCGAATTCTATTTTATTGACGTTGGCCAGGGCGATGGTGTGCTGATCAGGACTCCAGATGGGCGCCATATCCTCGTCGATGGAGGCTACAAACGAGATTCTCAGCCGAGCGGCAAAAATGCGGCTGACTTTGTGGATTGGAAGTTTGCCAAGGATTATAAACGTACCGCAATCGATATCGACGTGATGATCTCGTCGCATCCGGACGCGGACCATTATGGCGGGCTTTGGGACCTGCTCAACCCGAATGAAATCGACGAACTAGATTTGCAACAAGTCAATGTTGGGCAGTTTTATCATTGTGGTGTATCGTGGTGGAAAAAAAATGGAGGCGCTAGAACCATCGGCGATATTGAGCAAGGGTTGCTAACAACGATTTTGGAAGACAATCAGCACATATCCCAAACAGAATTACCTGGATCAAGCTGGAAACTTCAAGGCGACTGGGGCTCGTTTATTAAGCTGGTCAACAGTCTCCAAATTCCCACTAGACGGCTTTATCACGAACATGGAACACCCGTGAAATTCCTGCCCGGATTTAATCAGAATGTGGAAGTCAGGGTGTTGGGGCCGGTCCAGTTCGAAAACAATGGGAAGAAAGGCTATAGGGCATTTTCCGGGACAAGTCAGAATACAAACGGTCATTCTGTCGCGTTACGGTTTGACTACGGCGATTTCCGTCTGCTGTTGACTGGCGACCTCAATGCAGCGAGTCAAAAACTACTATTGGAGAGTCACAGAGGTACCGTATTTCAATCAGATGTAACCAAAGCCTGTCATCATGGAAGTGATGATTGTTCGTTAGAATTTTTGCAGCACATTCAGGCCGGAGCCACAGTGATTAGTAGCGGAGATTCGGAAAGTCACGATCATCCGCGCCCAGCTATTGTTGCGGCTTCAGCGTTAACCGGATTCTTGGAAACCAAGAATGACAAATTGATCACCCCACTGGTTTATTCTACCGAAATTTCGAGAAGCTACAAGCTTGGGAAACCCGTTGAGATTGTAACAGAACATAACGGCGTAGAGACAACCATCCAAAATATGCATGATGTAAGGATCAATTACAATGAGGTTTCCGCCGGTGCTCTGAATGCAGCCCGTAAATCAAGAACTGCAAATAAGCTATATGTAGTGGGCGGAATTGTTTATGGTTTAGTTAATGTTCGGACCGATGGGAAGAAGGTCATTTGCGCAACGTTGAATGAGAATAGTGCTGAATGGCAAGTTCGAACATTCAAAGCGCGGTTTTGAGGTAAATCACCGCAGCCACAATGAACTAACAAATCAATGGATAATTGTTTATTGTTCTGACGCTGCTTTGACATCAAACATCCCGAAGAGAGGGATTAAACAAAAGCACTTAACTTATTAATTTATAATTAGTTACAATAGACAACACTAAATCTGGCAGTTGGGTTTACACCTACCTCCCTTACCTGAATACAACTTTCTTTACTCCATTTTGAATAGATCAGATTGATTTAAATGTGCGTTTATTTTGATTTAATCATTCGACCTGGGCGCAGGAACTAGCCTTGTCAACAGAAACGCTTCTGAAAAACTGGACCTGGAATTCTCCGGACATACACCATCGTCAGCAAAACAGACGGAGTAAACAAAGAGAGGAAAAGTATGGGCAACCGGCTAAACACCGGCGTCATCAACTGGAGTGGCGTTCCACTTACCGAGGTCGGAAACATGCAACCCTACGAAGACTTCATCATAGAAAACGGCTTTTTCAGGAACCCTGTTATAGAGATAGACTATGACAAAAAGGAATTTATCGCACACAAAAAGGTACCTGCCAAAGCAGCAACCTACACCAAGCTGCCTGTCTTCTACGAGCAAAACCGTCCCAAGTTCAAGGCAGATATAACGCACAACGGCAAAAACTACAGCTTCTGGTTTCTTTTTGACACTGGCAGGGACGGAAGCATGCTTCTTGGAGAGGATTTTACTTCCAAAAACAGCCATTGGCAGGAGCTCCAGCCCCTTACTATCATCAACGGCCGTAAAATCGTGCGCCTTGACGCCACCATAGCGGGCATTGTAAAGGACACCGCAACTCTGACAAATTACCCACAAAACAAAACCCACCTGCTTATGCAGACCTATTTTAATTAATGACAAAACGTAAAATAATCAGAAAATTATCACAAAGCACTTTTTAAATTCGACGAATATTTTTTGATTAAAAATTTATTTTTATTGTTTATCAATAAAATTTGATATCTTTGGCACATCAACATAAATTTGAACAATGATGTCAAAAACAAACAACTTCATATTTTGGGGCTTATATATTGTGGCCTGGCTCATTTTTGTCGGCCTGAGCATTGAAGCAGGAGGCTTAATAGTAAATTTCTTTTTCAGTCTGTATAATCCTGAATTTGTCCAAAATCTTTATCAAAAGTTGGACTTAACTGAAATGCATCAAGACAGTAGATTAGCTTTTTTCGGTGTCTATAGCTTTATTCTAACCATTTCAATTTTAAAAGCTTGCCTATTTTACATAGTTATCAGACTAATGCACACAATGGATTTGTCAAAACCATTCAACACTTTTGTTGCGAGACAAATTTCACAAATTAGTTATTACACCCTTTCAATTGGATTGTTAAGTTACATTGCCAGACAGTTGGCTAAAAATTTAACGCATCACGGTTTGGTTACCGACAACTTAGACCAATTTTGGGCAGACAGCCAAGCATTTATTCTGATGGGGGCTGTAATATATATTATTGCGACTATTTTCAAAAAAGGAGTAGATATTCAAAACGAAAACGATTTAACTGTTTAGGCTATGGCAATTGTAGTAAATTTAGACGTTGTAATGGCTAAACGAAAAATGTCACTTAATGAACTTTCCGACAAAGTTGGATTGACTTTATCGAACCTTTCCATATTAAAGACAGGAAAAGCAAAGGCAATTAGATTTAGCACTTTGGAAACAATTTGTAATGTATTAGAATGCCAACCAGGTGACATTTTAGAGTATGTTAATGACGAACAAAAAACAACGACCCGTTACAAGGGTTTGATCTGACAGTTGAGTTTTTTAGGTATTACTCAAAAAATGAATTTGAGAAGGGGCCGGGAGATTCTCAGCCCCTTTTTCATTTCCGTCGACCTGGCTATTCCTGACAAGTTGCTCTCCATCAGAGCTCGTTTCCGCTTTACCAGGCAATTTAAAGTGATCACTTTTACCGAAAAGCTCATTGATGTTTTTGCTTTTAGCAATTGCTTTACTGTCTAAAAAAGCCTGCAATGGTGTTAAATAAAACACTTTCTTAAAATCCTTTGCTTTTTTCTCTAAGCATTTTCGCGCCAGGTATCCGGAATATGCCAAAAAATTGGTTTGGAATTCTATCAGCCGTTTCCTTCTCTTCTGGCGTGACACACCTCAGATCCAATAATTTATTCAAAAAAGAATAGGCCGTTCATCCTTTCCGGCGTACTAAAGCCATACGTTCTTTTACTTTTCCTTCCGTTCCTCATCAATGTGCTTTTGACCATAGGGCCGGAAACTGGATTTTATTCCACAAAGATTTATACCGAAATCAACGGTACACAGAGGAAATGGAAAGCATTTAACGACAACACTTCCGGCAATATAGTCATGCACTAATCTCGTTGCCCAAAACAACAAAAAATACACTAAACCTGATCACCAATGAATAACACTTTAATGCATAAACTGCTTACCCGATGCTGTGGGTTACTATCCGGCCTAGCGATCCTGCTCCTATTGCATAGCTGTTCCACAGAAAATGCGCTGATTAAAAACGGGAAGAGCGATTACAAAATATTTATTTCCAGCAGCGCTTTGCAGCCGGAGCACTACGCGGCGGCTGAATTACAAAAATACTTTCATAAAATCAGTGGTTATACCATGGAAATCGTCCATGAAACCAAACCCGGAGATAAGCTGATCTACATTGGTTTTAGCGGGGCTCCGGAATCACTTTTGAAAGATCTGAAACCTGCCGGTTTTGGAAAAGAAGAATACATCATCCGTTCGGATGGCAACAACCTATTCATTGCCGGTGGCGGAACCAGGGGTACCCTGTATGGTGTACTGGGTTATTTGTCTGATTATCTCGGGTGTCGCTGGTACACGCGTGACGTAGTCAAAACACCCGAACAGACCACCATCACGCTAAGCAAAATAGAAGACCGTCAAAAACCGGCTTTTGAATATCGTGAAGCCTGGTACCACGAAGCCTATGACACTCAATGGGCACTCCACAACCGTCTGAATCCGAGTACCAAACCCATACCCGACTCACTCGGTGGCAGCTACATCACCTACCCTTTCGTTCATACCTTTAATAATCTCTTGCCACCTGTTGAATATTTTGGCGCGCACCCCGAGTATTTTTCGGAGATTGCCGGACAAAGAAAAGATTCACAGCTTTGCCTGACCAACGCGGAAGTCCTGAAATTGGCGACAAAAAAGGTTTTTCAATGGATCAAAGAGCATCCGGAAGCCAATGTTTTCTCCATAGACCAAAATGACGGAGAGGGTTATTGCGAGTGTAAAAACTGTAAGGAGATCGACGATAAGGAGGGAAGTCATTCGGGAACATTGCTCACTTTCGTGAATCAGATCGCCGATACTGTTGGAAAGGTTTATCCTGAAATAAAATTACAGACACTGGCCTATGCCTATACTGAAATTCCACCTAAAACCATTCGTCCGGCAGACAATGTAACCATTCGTTTATGCCATTACAATTATTGCTCAGCCCATCCCATTCAAGGTTGTAATCATCACAAACCGTTCCGCGATCGGCTGGATCAATGGAAAGCCATTTCCAAACGTATCACGGTCTGGGATTATTTCACCGATTTTGCACATTATCTGATGCCTTTCCCAAACTTCGGGGCGATGAAACAGGATGTTAAATTTTATGCAGATCAGGGCGTTATCGGCTTATTCGCGCAGGGAAATAATGTACCCGACAATGGCGGCGGTGAGTTTTCGGAACTACGGGCGTGGGTATTTTCACAATTGATGTGGAATCCGGATCAGGACGGACAAGTACTGATTGACGAATTTGTAAATCAGGTTTACGGAGACGGAGGGAAATATATTGGCGCATACATCAAATTGTTACATGACCAGGTAAAGCCCGATAGTGTTTATTTCAGCATCTGGTCACAACCGACAGAGGTCAATTATCTAAACCCGGAAACGATACATCAGGCAGACAGCCTCTTTGCCCAGGCTATCCAGGCTACCTCCAAAGACATGGCCACGGCGGCACGTGTGGAGCTGGCCTATTTGCCCGTTTTATACTCCAAACTTTATTTCTACTCCATCGGCGGAACGGCTTATTTAACCGGAAAAGATATGCCGGAAGCATTTGCCCGTTTTAACAGGATCATCAAAAAACACCAGATCAAGGCGATTGGCGACGTGCCCCAAACCTATGGAAATCTGGACAAGTTTCTTGAAAAAATAGAGGCCGCCACAACATTCACATTTTATAATGACTGGTTGATTACGGGCCCCTTCGACAATGAGGATCAAAAAGGATTGGGGACAATATACGGTCCCGAGAATGCATTTAATGCCAGTCAGTCGTTTATCGGAAAAGGAGGCAGTAAAGTGGCCTGGCGAAAACATGAAGACAAGACTTCGGGCTATGTCGATTTCAGCAAGTTGTTTACACCCTCCGAAAATGTGGTAGCTTATGCCCGCAGAACCATTCATCTTCCCGAAGCCAAAACCATGAAATTTGGGATAGGCAGTAATGACGGAATAAAGGTATGGATTAACGGAAAGCTTGTTTTGAACCGGCCTGTTTCCCGCAAGGCCGAACCCAATCAGGATATGGTCACGGCTCCTATGAACAAGGGGGAAAACACGATTCTGGTTAAGGTAGATCAGCTGAAACGCGGGTGGGGATTTTACCTGACAGAGCAAGCGGGGATTTAAGCAAGTAAAATCGTCCCTGCCAGATCTGTAAAAGGTCTGGCAGGGTTGACTTACTACAACGTCCAGGGGCAAACCGGCTGATCAATCAGCCGGTTTGCCCCTTCGTCGTCTACAAACATACGCCCCCGACCCTATAATCCCTTTTGTCAACTGATCACTGGGTGGTATAAACCCTTTAACCCAATGCATGCCGGGGCACAATGGAAAAGACTGCCAACGAGGTCAAAGAACCTGCAATAAACTTCCTTCTCGAATTCCACTACTATTTTCTGTTTGGACGACCGAAGGTTTTAAGTATGTGAATGAAAATATTTGATAGAATTAAAGTGATTAATTTACTTAATTTCAAGAAGTTAAACCAATATTAAATATATTCAGGCACTGAATTATTATTACCAGGCATTATTGGTGTCACCTCTTCGAGGTTAATCGTTTTTTGGGATCGGCCTTTGGCTATAATACTATCATCCCTTCGGGATTGTTAAGCCAGCGTCTATTTTGGTGGCTGATCGTTTTGAAAATGAATACGATCATGATAGGCAATAATCTCTACCCATTAACAACAATCCCGAAGGAATGAAAGTATTGTAGAAAACCAATCAACCATCTTTGACCCAAACCCTGAAAGGGTGATGTGACCAAATTAAAGACCAACTAAATTCATTTAAAAACTTATTCGTAAGAAATCACTGGTTAGTGCCAGCTCGTCGTAAAGGAATAGTGGCCGGAACCTACGGCATACACCGATGCTCCGTTTTCTGCCCTCAGCCAACGAATACCAGCCACATCGGCTATCGGCCTGCCGCCTTCCTGAATATGGCTGGTATCCATGGATGGAAGCCATACTTCTGCAACTGTATTGGCCGGAATACTGACATCCAGTCTGAACTGATATTGCTCAATACGCCAGTTGCTTCCGATACTCCCCCGGATGGAATTATAGCTGCCTTTTGCCCAGGTTAAATCACCGGCTGGCTGCGGTTTGATCTGCACCCGCTCAAAACCAGGCTTTAACGCATTAATTCCCAGCAAAGAACGATAAAACCATTCGATGACCGATCCGAACATGGGATGGTTTTGGGAGAAAACCCCGTCGGAATAAGCCCAGGTTTCCCAGATCGTAGTCGCGCCTTTTTCCACCATATATCCCCATCCCGGAAAATCCCTTTTGTTTGCAATACTGTAAGCAAGGTCATTGCGATTTTCATTACGCAGCACATCAAACATCATTTTCGTTGAAAAAATGCCCGTTGCCAGATGTCCGTCTTTGCGATCAAACTCTCTTTCCAATATCTCAAATGCTGCCTTTTTCTCTCCAACCGGTGGAAAATCATACCATAAACCAAATATTTGGGCAGCCTGAGTCGCATTGTCAAACCTCCCTGTTTTGGGAACATAGAATTTTTCCAGAATCGCCTTTTCCACGCGGTCCGCCAAACGTGAATATTTCAGAGAATCATCAGATTTTCCCAATACTCCTGCAAATTCCCCCATCAGTTTCAGGTGGTGATGGTAAAATGAAGAAGCCGTAAGCGCTTCCGGTTTGGTATCCAGCGATTCATGATCGCTGATGTCCCGATAAAAAAGATGACTGTCCGCTTTTTTCCTCAGGAATTCAATCTGTTTCTGAAACTGTGCATAATTTTCTTCCAGAATACGCTTATCTCCATAAAAATCATACAGTTGTTTCATCAGATAAGGATAGGCCAACTGCCAGCCCAGCGGTCCCGTTCCATCCCCCTGGCCCCGATCCGCAATACCGATGTATGGAGCGGTTTCAGTCAATCCGCCTTCTTCCCGCTGATCATTGGCAAAATCATGAACGGCCTTTCTGTAAAAATTAGCCATGTCATAGCTGTAAATAAATGATTCCGCCGTGCCAACGATATCACCGCCATAGCCAAATTTCTCCCGGGCCGCACAGTCCGACTGAACGCTGAACACATTGCTCAAAAATGTCCATTTGCTCATTTCATTCACCTTGTTGAACATTTCATTCGAACAGGAAAAATCACCCGATTCTGGCAGGTCCGCACTCAGGCGAAGTCCTTCCAAGGCATTTAAGGCGGGCTCTCCAGGCCAGCCGGAAACCTCTACATAGCGAAATCCATGGAAAGTAAAACGGGGCGACCAGACTTCAACCCCGCTCCCTTTTAACGTATAACTATCCTCCTGCCAGGCCACTTCGGGTGCCCCAGGCCCTCCTATTCCTTTTTGTTTGATCTGCCCCGCTACCGTTGTCAGGACATTAAGTGATCCGTCAGGATTTAGTTCTTCCCCGTAACGAAGGGTAATTTTTCGTCCTGACTCCCCTTTTACTTTGATCCGCGCGATTCCTGCAAAGTTTTGTCCCATGTCAAAGATAAAAGTACCCGGTTTAGGTTTAGTGATCCGTACCGGTCTAACGATTTTTGTAACCCGTACCGGCGGCTGCATTTGTACGGTTAATGTACCGGCTGGGCCTTGCACGGACACCGCCTTTTTCCAGCTACCCGAAGCCTTACCCGCAACATTCCAACCCGTTTTTTCCAGACGCGCATCGTAATGTTCTCCCAAGTACACATTATTTAAGACCACCGGTCCGGGCGCCGTGTCCCAGGATTCATCTGTATTGATCCATTCCCGGGTTCCATCCCCATACTGAATCAGAATCTGGGCTTTCACACAAGGTCTTCCGTTCTTTAATACGTCACGCAAATTGAACTTCCCGAAAAACCGGAGTGGCAGTGGATTATACCAGCCATTGCCCAGCATAATTCCAGCCGTATTATCTCCCTGTCTGATCAGATCAGAAACATCGTATACCGTATAGAGTACCTGTTTTTCAAACGTTGTCCAGCCGGGATCCAAAATGTGGTCACCTACTTTTTTTCCATTAAAATAGGCCTCATAATAACCCAGTCCACTGATATAAAGTCGGGCACTGCTCACCCTTTTCCCCGCTTTGAAATTCTTTCGAAACAAAGGCATTGCATCTTCTTTGTAAAAATCCTCGTCCCGCTCGCGCTGTTTACTGCCATCCCCGATCCATTTCGCCTGCCAGTCTGTCTCCCTGGTCATCGCCGTTTCAAACCAGGCTGGTTTACTCCAGGCCGATGCCTTTCCATGCTGGTCATAGATGCGTACCCGCCAGTAGTAACGCGTAAATGGCTGGAGCGCTTTTCCATGGTAGGTGATGTGCAGACTATTGGCCGTTTGGACTTTACCACTTTCCCAAATTTTCGCCTTTGAAACTTCCAGCTCGCTCAGCTTATCACTGACAAGAACCTCGTAAGCCGTCTGCATTTGATTTCTTTCGGAAGAAACCACTGTCCAGCTTAGCCCTGGATTTTTTGCTTCTATTCCCAGCGGGTTTTCCAGGTACTCACAAGTGAGTTTTCCAGGTTGTATCTCTGCCTGTGCCTTTTCTCTAGGCAAACAAATCGCAGAAAAAATGGCCAGCGCAAAAAAACGTGTTAAATCGAGCATAAAGAGGTTGTGAACGAAAAATAATTTAGTATTTCAAAGTGTATGACTTTCCTTCTCGGGGTAAAAATGTGTTTTTTTTCGTGTGTGTTTTTTCACGACGCTTTTCGTTTATATAGCAGTAGCCGTTTCAATAGCTTTGTTATAATTACCCAGGTTTATTTAAATTTCACGCCTTCGGTAATTCCCTTCCAGGTATCCGTCCGGAAAGGCACAGCGGGAAGATTCGCCGCATTAAAAAGATTGGCCTCAGCATTATCATCCGCCCACCCATATCTTACCGCTACGGGATGCGCAACCTGATCGCAGGAAAGTATGACCTTATCGCCCTGGATCTCCCCTTTTGCCAAATGAAATTTCTGGTCCTCCCCAGCCACTTCAAAACCCGTCAGATACCCATATCCCCCAATGGCATGCAGTCCGCCCGCCACGTGTCCGAAGCTTAGCGTAACTTTATTCCCCGTAGTCTGCATCGTTTGATACACAGGCCCACTGGCTTCTACATTTTGGCCATACGTATTTTTCAAAGCACTCAAAGCCAACCTTTTGCCTACATCCTGCTTATTCCGCGGGTGAATGTCCGTGGGATTTCCAATGTCCAGCGTCACTGCCATACCCGTATTCGGCGAGGTTGTCAAAGTCATGGTTTGCGCCTCCCGCAATTCCGCCCACCTGCTTCCCTTTTGGCTATTGCCTTTGGTGTCCTCAAAGCTGGCCAGTTGAACAAAATAAAAAGGGAAATTTCCACCACCCCATTTTTTGCGCCAGTCTGCTATCATCAATGGAAAAGACTGGCGGTATTGATACGCCCTTCCGGCATTGGATTCGCCCTGATACCAGATCGCCCCCGCAATCGCATAAGGCACGAGCGGTGCAATCATTGCGTTGTACAGCAAAGTCCCGGCAGTATTAGGGCCAACAAACTGACTATTATTGACAGACGACTCAATATGGTATTTCCACGGACCGGCCAACGCCAGGTTAAAATCGTCTTTCCCTATATAAATCTGTTCCGCCTTTCCCCGGATTCCACCATCTCCGCTCTTGTTTTCGAGTTTTACGGCAATGGTATTTTCACCCGATTTCAGTACAGAGGAGGGAATAATATACTGACGATTCTTTCCTTTCAGGTTACTGGATCCCACTTTCACCCCATTGATATACGTGACATCCGCATCATAAATCACGCCCAGACTTAGGATGAGACTCTCTCCCGAAACCTGTGCAGGAAGTGTAAAATTTCTTCTAAACCACAGAGTCCCATCAAAATGAGGCAGCAATTCCCGGTCAAAGGCTTTGGGTAAATCCATGGTTTTCCATGACTGATCATCAAAAGTTTCCGTCGACCATTTGGCCACTTCCGCCGGTTCAGGAAAACCCCCGTGTTTCTCTACAATCAGTTCATCTAATTTTTTCTTTTTGATACTATTATAATCCGCTATCGTAGTCGGCAGCTTCGCTACGGCTTCCGAAAACTCATCGAAACTGTTCATCCCTTCTTTACTAATCCAGCTCTCAACCTGCGTACCGCCCCAGGAGGTATGGACGAGTCCGATGGGAATCTTAAGTTTGTTGTACAATTCACGGGCATAAAAATAGCCCACAGCAGTAAAACGAGGGGCATTTTCGGGTGACGTCACTTTCCAGTCTCCGGCCTTAATATCCTCCAGTGGAGAAAGGCTCATGTCCTTTGGAACCTCAAAATGTCTGATTTCGGGATAATTCGCATTTCTAATTTCCTCTTCGGCATTGTTGGTCAGCGACAGAGGCCATTCCATGTTCGATTGTCCCGAGCATATCCAGACTTCTCCGATCAATACATCCGTAAAAGTTATTGATTTCTTTTTTCCACCGACTTTCAGTTCATAAGGTCCTCCCGCTTCGAGCGCATCCAGACGAAGCATCCATTTCCCATCCTGTCCCGCCTTACCCGTTTTGATTTGCGCAGTTTTCCCTCCCATAGAAAGCTGCAGCGTTATCTTCTCTCCCGCATCGGCCCATCCCCAAACCGGAACAGGTTTTCTGCGTTGCAAAACCATATTGGAACTGAAAATTTTGGGAAGTCTTACTTCCGCCAAAGCTTGAAAACTTAAAAACAAGAGGAAAATGAAGCTTGCCGATTGTTTCATACCAGAAATGATTTTGAAATGCTTTGTTAAAATTATCTCTTCAAATAATGCCCTGCCAAACACAGGGGAAGTACGCTGGGAACTGCAACACCGGCTATTGCTTTATTCAAATCTTTTCACAGTTTGTCTGCTCAGGATGTCATAACACCGGGATTTTCGCCGTGCCTCATATCTTTGTGCCAATGATGTGACCTTGGAGGAAAGGCCCTATTCGGCTCATAAAAATGCATTTATTTTTTAGCCTGGATATTGTTCCGAAAATACGAACTGCTGCTCCGGAAATCCGGAGCAGCAGTTCGTAGATCTTAAGAGATCGCTGTAAGCACTTCATTTATTTTCTCGTCTTTTTTGACTTCTTGGTAGTGCTATTGGCAAAACGGTTTAATAATATAATGCGTGATAAAAATCTATTGTGCATTCATTTCTCCAATTTCTTTTACGATTTCAGTAAAACAGGCAGATAAGTCAACCGGCTTATCAATACTTCTTCACCGCGTAACCGGCGTAGAGTATGTTCATGTCGTTGCTCTCAACCAAACGGAACTTTTGTCCAAGTTCCACAAAAGTCCATTCCCCTTTAACCCGCTTTCTAAGATAACCCAGCATTTTAGGAATCGATACATTAGGTTCGGATCCTCTGTGTTCTTTCCAGTCAAAACCGTTTTTCGCTAAAAGGTTTTTGATTTCTTCCGGCTTGATAAACATCTTCCATACATGCAGATTAGGCGGCATAAATGCCCATCGTTTCCATTCCTGCCAGATCTTAATGGCTACAACCTTGCTGATAAATGTCCTGTTGAGTGTGTCATAAAGGAAAACACCATTGGGTTTAAGCACTCTTGAAATTTCAGAAATTACCTTGGGCAAATCGGCGACGTGTTCCAGCACATCGCAGCAAAACACGCAGTCGAACGACGCGTCAGGATAAGGAAGCTGCTCCCCCGTTCCCTGATCATAAGTGATGTCAAGCCCCATGGCTTTGGCATGACCAGCCGCCGTGCGGATCGACTCCTCTGCGGGATCGATACCGGTCGTGATAAACCCCATCCTGCAAATTTCTTCGGTCAGGATTCCACCGCCGCTGCCCACTTCAAGGGCTGTTTTGCCTTTGGGGTCAAAGTTCAGCTTCCTTAAAGCATCAGTGGCGACACCTACCCGCCAAGGGTTTACAGACGTTTTTAAGATGTGCAAAACATTCTCCGGATTCCACCACAGGTCGCCTTCTGCCTTGTAAAGGTCGTTGTCTATTTGGCTATAAATTTCTGGTGCTATCTTTTCCATTATTATTTTTTCGATTAGTTGGAAAAAAAGTCTTTCAAGCGTCCGTCGGAACACCAGACGCCTTTTTCACGAAAGGTGCTGTATTACTTAACGGCAATGGCGGCACTGGTCGGCCCCGCCAGAGGCAGCAATGAAGTGGAACTGAATCCCACTTGCTGAGCCCACCGGTTAAAGTCGGCCAAAGTGTAGTCGAAGCCCGTGCCTGTTTCGATCAGCATGTTTAAACTCATCAACAGGCCGAAGACATTGGCCCTTCTATCGTCGTCGATGACATTTTCTATGGCTACAAAAACGCCTCCTTTGGGCAGCGCAGCGTACGCACTCTTCATCAGGCTGAGTTTTTGCTGCTCATCCCAGTCATGAAGAATGTTGCCCATAACCACCATATCGGCCGTCGGAAAAGCATCGTTAAAAAAGTCGCCCGATACCGCCTTGACCCGGCCATTTAAACCGGATTTAGCAATTTTTTTCTCCGCAATGGCGGTCACACCCGGTAGGTCCATGCTTATGCAGGACATATGTGGCTGATGATTGGCAACCACCATGGAAAGTATGCCGCTGGAACCGCCTGCATCGGTCAGCGTTTTGTATTTTGAAAAATCGAACTTTTGAGCAAAAGCCATAAATGCCCCGACCTGAATGCCGGTCATGGCGTTCATAAAGCTTTCCAATTGTTCGGGTGATTTGTAAATTGCATCAAACAGGTTCTCCCCATGTTTGGCTTCGTTTTGGGGCATACCGGTTCTTAGTCCTTCTTCCAACGTTCCCCAAAAACCGTACAGGCGATTGTTAAGCATTTTGAGTATTCCCCCGACATAAGTTGGTTTTTTCAGGTCCAGAAACAGATCGGTATCAGCTGTGTTGGAATAAGCGGCGGTTTCCAGGATGCCCGTACGGTTCAAAAAGCCAAATCCGGTGAGCGCATCTAAAAAATCGAACATATTTCGGTCGCTGCAATGCAGGTTCAGCTTTTGTTTCAGCTGGGCGGCAGTCAGCGGACTGCTTTCAGTTAGCAGGGTAAAAAGGTCGAAGTCGACGGCAGCCAACAATACTTTGGATGCCCAAAAGCCGGTACCTATTTGAAGGATACCCGCGGGTGAAGGTTCGGTAGACTGGTTCGTTGTCATCGTTTCTAGTGAAATAGTTGAGGTTGTAAATGTGCCAGGATCAAACAGGGCTAAGGCGTAAAACCCAGGTAGCAAACATAGGAAAGGGCATGGAGAAAGAAGTGGACGATCTGCCCAAAAAGGTGGACTATTGTTTCAACCGCCTGAATTCGGTCGGGGAAACGTCAAATTCTTCGGAAAACAACCTGCTGAAATACTTTGGATCTTCAAATCCCACTGCATAAGCTACTTCGGAAATGCTCTTTGGGGTGGTAGTCAGCAGCTGGCGGGCCTGCGTTAGGCGAAGGGTGCGATCATAACGCGTCACTGACATGCCCGTCAGGGCGATCATCTTCCGGTGAAGTGAAGAGCGGCTCATACCGATCTGTTGGCAAATCGTTTCCATCGATGCCGGATTATTTCCACAATGCTCTTCCAGCGCTGACCGAAGTCTTTGCAAAAACAAATTCTCCAGTGACTCATTTTCCTCGACCGGTGCCAGGTCCGACTCAGAAGATCCCATGACTTGCCGGCTGTAATATGCTTGTAACCTGCGGCGGGATTGTAGCAGATTATTCAGCACCACCTCCAGCTCTTCCCGTTGAAACGGTTTGGTCAGATACGCGTCGGCGCCACGCCGAAGTCCGGTGATCCTGTCACCCGCACCAGCCCGGGCAGTCAGCATGACGATGGGGATATGACTGGTCGCAGAGGCGTTTTTCAGCGTATCGCACAATTCATAACCGTCTTTCAGGGGCATCATTACATCGGTCAGGATCATATCCGGGATGTTTTCCAAAGCCAGATCAATACCTGCCTGACCGTTGTCGGCCCGAATGATGTGGTAATCGGTGTTTAAAGATGAGACAATGTACGCGGAAACATCCTCATTGTCTTCCACCAGTAATAGAACAGGTTTTTCTTCCGCTGCTTCACTCCTCACGGCAGTCGCTTCCGGCATGTCAGGGATGCCGGGAATAGGTTCCGTCTGTGGCAGTAAAACAAATGGAGCGTGACGGGTCCGCCGGAAACCGACAACAAACTCGGCACCCTCACCGGGTACACTTTGAACCGACAGTCTACCCTGCATAAGCGACACCAGTTCGCGTACCAGTGCCAGGCCGATGCCGGTCCCACCAGTTTCGGAAGCTGGCTGGCCGGAAACCTGAAAAAACCGGTCGAAAATCAGCGGTAACTTATCGGCCTCGATACCCGGCCCGGTATTGCGGACATAGATTGAAATCCATTCCCCGTCCGTTGATTGCACCGGCGAAACGGCCTCGTAATATCCCTCGTTCCTGAATGACCCTGCGTTTTCACGGTGGCCGTTGTCATTGGCCGTGGGAACCGTAGCCAACCGCAGGCAGACCTGGCCACCAATTGGCGTAAATTTGATGGCATTGGTCAAAAGATTCGATAAGATATCTTGCAGTTTATCCTTGTCAAAATCAGCTTCCAAGTCCCGTTCATCGGAGCGGAAATGCATTTGAATGTCCTTGGCCGCCGCCATGGTGTCAAAAGACTCGGCTACATAACGTGCGAACCTGACAAGATCGGCCCGGATGGGTTGCCAGGACATTGCCCCGGATTCGAGTTTGGAAAGGTCCAGGATCTGATTGATCAGCCGCAGCAGACTGCTTCCGTTCCGCTCAATCAAGTCGGCCACCCGACGGCTCCGCTCCACAACCTCATGAGGTCCAAATCGTTTCAGCTCCGAAGTCATGCCGAGAATAACGGTCAACGGTGTCCGGAACTCGTGGGAGATATTGGCAAAAAAGCGGGATTTCGCTTCATTGAGCTGATGAAGCGACTTCGCCTGGCGCTCAATGACTTCTTTGTCGTGCTCAATACGGGCGGTAGCGCGCCTGATCTCCGCTTCGAGCCGGAGTTGTTCGTGCTGATGGTTCCAGATTCGCCATTTAAACCAACCCCAGATGCCGACAAACAACAGGAGTATTGCTAACACTACAAACCAGGTCTGCAGATAAAAAGGCCGCCTGACATTAACCTCGATGGTCAGCATATTGGCCGACCGTTGGCCGTTGCCTGCCTGCGCCCTGATCAGCAACTGGTAGGTTCCAGCGTTGCGTTGCCCCAAACAACTGGCAAAAAGGTCCTGTGAATGCTTAAACTCCTGAAGAATCCGCCCGTCAGCGATGGCCCAAATGGTATTACGGATGGTTATCTGATGAATGGTGCGTTCTTTGAACCGCGAAAGACGGACATAATTCAGGCCCGACTTAGGATGATAGGACGAAAGTATGGCCTGATGATAATTTGTAAAAAATATAGTCCCGTCCGTACTGCCCAATAGGCGCTTCGGAAAATCCAAGTAGCTAACCGTATGCTTTTTACCGAATTTTTTTTCAAAAGGAATGGTCGTACCCGTCAGTGGATTGAACAGGAAAATCCTTGACTCACCATAAGGGCCCAGGAGCCATAGCAATCCATCAGCATCCTGGGTAATGGATTGGATATCATCAAATACAAGTCCGTTTCGGTCTTTGGTGAAGTTGGTGAAGGTTTTCCCATCGAAGCGGCTAAGCCCAAACTTAGTCCCGAACCACATAAATCCCTGTCGGTCCTGAAAAATGGCATTCACCTCCCGGTGCGCGAGACCATTCTCCGGGCCATCGTGTTTTACCCACGCCACGTAGGGGCGGACGGCGCTCCGTCGGGCGGAGCTCCGCTCGACCGCACCCGGTTGGGCTTTTGCCAGAGTGCACAGCAAAACAAATACGCCAGTTATGAGACTCGCTGTTTTCACAAGATTGCGTAAATCTGAAAAGGAAACAGATCGGATCTATATCCTCAACTTGAAGATAATATGTAAATTCGAGGAAACGTCGATGACGGAAAATTTAGTTCTAAAATTTCCGTCATCGGCCATTTTTAGGATAGGACAAATGAAACAATTTAACTAAAAACCGTCATGTTTTAGAGATGTAGAAAGGCAGGCTGAACCTCCGTGATACATGCTGATTGACTACCGTTGCACCGGCAGCGTTGCCCGCTGCGGTTTGATAATTGATCTTTTGCGGCTCCTGCCGCCCGCGCACGTTTAGTGTAAAAGCCAATAAGGCAAGCAATAAATAGTACGACTTTATCATAAGATTGTTTTGAGTTAACAAGTTAAAATGTCGTCTGTGTTACGCTACTGCAAGTTCGCAGCAAAGCGGTGGACATTACTGAACCATCCGCCATCGAAGTCATTTTTCAGGATCAGTATTTAAGAAATCAGGACCATGTTATTTAAAAAATTCGTTATTTAGATGGCTCAAATCCCGAATGCGAAAAGTAAAGCAAGGGATGAAATTAAACACTATGGCAATCTAAACATCTACAACAATGGCAAAACAAATTTTCATCAATCTGGCAGTAAAGGATGTTAACCGCTCCATGGAATTTTATACGAAAATGGGGTTTGGCAACAATCCGCAATTTTCAGACGATACGGCAAAATGTATGGTGTGGAGTGAAGATATCTTTCTGATGATTATGACACATGAAAAATTCGCATCCTTTGCGACCAAACCTATTGCGGATACAAAAACGGGGCTTGCCGGGTTGTTTTCCCTATCGCTGGATAATTTGGATGAAGTAAACAGTGTCACTGAAGCAGCATTGAATGCTGGTGGCACAGAGCCGGTGGAAATAAGAGACTACGGGTTTATGCAACAACGAACCATAGAGGATTTTGACGGCCATACCTGGGAACTGTTTTATATGGATGTAACAAAATTTCCGACTGAACAACCTGCTGAATGAAAGTTAGCTAACATTAAAGCCACGGATGTGCGGAAAATTTTTAAAGGTCCGTCCGTGGCGACATTTTTGATCGTAGTATCGAAAACTATTGTATAAAATTTATATGACTATCCGTTACTTATACTATTTGTTAAAAATAGCTATATTGTAGTAGTTAATCTAACGCAATATACTTATGAATCTGAGTAAGTTTTTTGAGAAATACCCTGATGAAGCAAGCTGTGTTGAAGCGTTCAAAAACAAGCGTCTTGAACTTGGGGTTGTTTGCCAAAATGTGGCTGTACAGAGCATTATTTCAGGAAGACCGATTATAAATTTGAGCGCAAAAAGTGTCACAGTCGTAAAAGCTCACGGGCTGGGACAGTCATGGAACAAACCAATTTACCCTTTAGGTATTGGCTGATTTGCATAGAATTAATGACTATAAGTAAAAAGAGTTTTTCCGCATTAGAAATGCAACGCATGCTTGGTCATAAACGCTATGAGCCTATCTGGTACATGATGCATAAAATCCGTAGAGTAATGAGCAAGCGAGACAAAAAGTATCAGGTCAAAAATTGAGGTGGTCTAGAAAAGCGGCACGCTTTTTTGCATAAAATTTGCAAAAATGGAGAGTCAAAAAGCGAACAAAGGACGTCGCAGTTACGAACCCGATTTTAAAGCCGAAATTCTAAGAATGCTGATTTCAGGGAAAAGTGTCAAGGAGGTTTCTGAGACCTTTGGAATTGCTAAAAATCTTCTGTATCGTTGGAAAACGGTATCAAAAATGAAGACAAAAGCTAAATCCACCGAGTCTGAAAGCAGCGTCAAGCTTATAGCCGAGATTGCAAAGCTCAAAGCTGAGAACGCAAAGCTAAAAACTGACCGAGAAATCCTAAAAAAGGCCTTGGGTCTCTTGAGTTCGTCCGATTAAGAGACGTCTATGACTTAGTGTCCTCTCTTGCTAAGAAGCACAAAATAAGCTATTTGTGTACACTTTTTGAAATAAGCAGAACAGCATATTATCGATACAAGCGAGGTAAAAGTTATTATGCGGACAGTAAGTATAATCGTCCCAAACATGAGATTCGGATCGAGTTTATCAGAAATATGAAACGCTATGGCAGCCGGAGAATCAAGGCATCCTTAAATCAAAATGGTACAAAAATCAGCCGTCAGAAAGTGGC
>NZ_JAVFVU010000004.1 GCF_030929615.1 Dyadobacter sp. LHD-138
GGAGCAATATTTTTCTCTTCAAGGTAGATGTTCAAGCCAGGAATAGACTCCACAATTTTGGTAAGCTCGAAATATTCAAGGATGCCTTCTGGCAAAAGGATACGGACTAAGGCTTGATAGGATTCGTTCAACACAAACGGGATTGGTTCGGGCTACAAAGCAAATAATTTATTTCATTCCCCCCCAACTTTTCAGCTTGATCCCAAGTCCACAACATTTGGACTTGTCCCCTTAACACACCATTCGTCCGTTAAACCTTGCTGTCTGTCGACGGACCTCGGATATGGCTATGGAAGATTGCTAACGCTGTTTAATTTAGCTCAGCCAATTTGCTACGCTCAGTAAGAAAAACTAATATTTTTCTACATTTTCCGTTTCTTTTTTACTTGTTTTTGCGACTAATGAGATGAGGGCCTGCGCATGCCGCTGGTATGCGATGAATTGCTGAGGGGAATTGGAATAGGTAAATCTTTAATCATGATGGTCATGAACAAATCAGGAATGTGCAGCATCAGAACTTTGTTGCTTGCGGCACTGCTGTTCAGTGCGACAGCCACTTTAATCAAAGCGCAGTCACCCGTCAGTACCACGCCTCCCAAAGGTTTCTGGGTTGTGGAAACCAGTGCAAAAATCCCGATGGGATCAATTATTCGCTTTTACACCGAGGATGCCAGACTTATTTATGAAGAGCGTATGGAGAAAGTTTGTCTGGATATCAGGCGTCCCAAAACCATTGTACTGCTTAACGCCGCACTGGATGAGGTGATGATTAACTGGAACATTACCCATTTGGAACAAAACAATGGAAATATCGTGGCCGATTTAAAAAGACGTGGTGTCGATAAACAACTTTATGCAGGTCGGGGAAATTAGCAAAATCGCATCAATCAAGATTGTTTCGTTTACGGAATCCAACCAAGCGAATAGACCGAATGCCGGAATTATCCGGTGTCCGGTCTATGGATGGAAATGCTACTTTCCTTTTGCGAGGTATCGGTGGCAAAAGACCTATTTCTTGCCCTTTCTGGCCTTATATTCCTGGAACCTTTGATTGTATTCCTTTAATTCTTCGGCTTTGAAGCTTTTTTGAAGACGTTCCGGCAATTCCAGACGTTCCTGCATTTGTAAGGAATTCGTACGTTCAACCAACGTGTTTTCCCCTTTTTTATCTTTTTGTAAGTCAAACGCATCATAAAGATCTCCGTTCACCGTGTATGCCTTGAAACCAAGCGTCGTTTCGTCAATGGTAATCACCTGATAAAGCTGGGTGTTGGAAGCAGCGCGATCCATCCAGTTTTGTAAACCGATATCGTACATTTTAGGCCCGCTTACTGAAACAACATAAATGGGCCCATCCGGCTTTTTCCGGCTGACACCCAAAGGCATGTTAATTCCGCGGCCATAGGTGTGATCGTGTCCCTGTAATACGATATCCACATTATATTTTTTATATAACGGCTCCATACGCGCGCGCCATTCTTCGTTATCCCGGCCGTTTTTTGTAGAGTAAATAGGGTGGTGATGAATCACAACAGTCCAGCGCATACCGTGATTTTTGGCAACTTTTTCAAACCAGGCTGCCTGTTTTTCCATGATTGTTGCGTCAAGCAGCGCTGCCTGCGAATCCATTGCAATAAACCTTACGCCCTGATAGTCGATGAAATAGGCCGTTTCCGTTAATCCTTCCGGGCCATTTTCCGGTAGTGCAAACTGGGGGCGCCAGTGCATGGACACATGGGGTTTCTTTTCACTATCTCTGTAATATTCGTGATTGCCGGGGGTGGGCAGACTAGGAACCATACCATTAACCCAGCCTCCCGCCTCAAACCATTCGCCCCACTGGTAGTCAACATTGGAACTGTTGATCAAATCGCCGGCATGAATCATGAAATCAGCTTTCGGAAGCGTTGAATAAGCACCCCGGATCGCACGCGACCAGAGCGATCGTATATCGTTTTGGGCATCACCAAAATAAAGGAAGGAAACTGGTTCTCTTTTATCAGAAGCTGTGGTGAAATGAAACCATTCGCTCCACGAAGTTCCGTCGCCGACGCGGTACATGTATTGTGTGGCAGGTTTAAGATCCGTAAAATTGGCTTCATGGTATTGCACCGACTTCCCATCAAGGATAACAGATTGGCTAAGCGCGTTGACAATTTTTGCATTGGCCTGAAAATCGGGGGAGGGATCTGCTTCATGGATAGCCGCAACAGCCTTTGCGATCGTTGAATCTGTTCGCCAGTTCACCGCCTGACTGTGTACAGGATCGCCTTTCCAACCAAGAATGATCCGGTCGGGAAACCTGGATGCGGGATAGGATTTGTTTTCCTGTGCAAAACCGAAAGAAGGCAAAAGGAACAATATCGCCGATATCAGCCATATTGAGAATCTGTACCGGGAAAAGACTTGCATGGGTTCGCGTGGTTTTAATTTGCAATAATACCCTTTTCGGAAAGGAATGGGCTATAAAGGGATGTTATGATAATGTGAATTCTGAATCTGTAACAGAGAGAACTCCTGATGCTCTGCATCGATCCATTCAAAACTTCCCGTACCTTTGTGTCGTGAAAATTGAGATACGCAGTGCTTTGAAAAAGAAAACCTTATTTATAACTCCGCCTTTTACGCAACTGAATACCCCTTATCCTGCGACAGCCTACCTGAAAGGTTTCCTGAACACGCTGGGTCGGGAGTCGTACCAGGCTGACCTGGGTATTGACGTCATTCTGGCACTTTTTTCCTCGCGGGGACTGAGGAAAATGTTTGAGGATTTGGATAATTCGGATGCTGAACTGACGGATAACAGTTTTCGTATTTATTCCCTGCGCGACGAATATATCAGTACGATTGACCCCGTTATCCGTTTCCTGAAAAACAAAAATCCAACCCTTGCCCATAGTATTTGTGACAGGAGCTATCTACCCGAAGCCAGCCGTTTTCAGCAATTGGAAGATATGGACTGGGCATTCGGGACGATGGGAATTCACGACAAAGCACGGCATTTGGCCACTTTGTATCTGGAAGATCTGGGTGATTTAATTCAGGAAGCCGTTGATCCTCACTTTGGATTCAGCCGGTATGCAGAACGTTTGGGCAGGTCCGCGACGCACTTTGATGAGATGTGTGAAGCCCTTAAAATGCCGGATACATTATTGACAACTTTACTGGTTGAAATACTCGAAGAGAAAATACAAAAGTATAAACCGGATATTCTCTGCATAACGGTGCCTTTTCCGGGCAATCTTTATGGCGGGATGAAATGCGGCCAGTATGTCCGGAAATTTTATCCGGAGATGACCGTGGTTATGGGCGGTGGTTTTGCCAATACCGAATTGCGTTCACTGAAAGAACCGCGTGTTTTTGACTATATTAATTTTGTTTGTCTGGACGACGGTGAAGCACCGCTTTTATCCCTACTTGAATATCTTGACGGCGAACGTGAGATCACGAGCTTAAAGCGGGTATATGCGCGTACTGACGGGAAAGTTATCTATTATAACGGAGCGAAAGAAAAGGATGTGCCGCAGCGTGATACCGGTACGCCGGATTATAGCGATTTACCTTTGCATGATTACCTTTCGGTGATCGAGATCGTGAATCCGATGCACAGGCTTTGGAGTGATGGAAGGTGGAATAAACTGACGCTTGCGCACGGATGTTATTGGGGGAAATGTTCCTTCTGTGACATTTCACTGGATTATATCAGACGTTACGAGCCTATGACGGCAGCGCTGCTATGCGACCGTATTGAAGAGATCATAGAACAAACGCAGCAAAACGGATTTCATTTTGTGGATGAGGCTGCCCCACCGGCTTTGCTGAGGGATTTAGCGCTGGAAATTATCCGTCGTAAACTAACGGTTGTCTGGTGGACGAATATCCGTTTTGAAAAAAACTTCACCCATGACCTTTGCCTGCTGCTTAAAGCTTCGGGTTGTATTGCGATATCCGGTGGTCTGGAAGTTGCTTCCGACCGGCTGTTGGAGCGCATGAAAAAAGGTGTGACCGTTGCTCAGGTAGCGCGCGTGGCGGATGCGTTTACGCAGGCAGGCATTATGGTTCATGCATATCTGATGTACGGTTTTCCTACGCAGACAGCACAGGAAACGATCGATGCCCTTGAAATGGTCCGTCAGTTGTTTCAGCAGGGTATTGTTCAGTCGGGTTTCTGGCATCGTTTTGCGATGACGGCGCACAGTCCTGTCGGTCTGCATCCGGAAGCGTTTGATGTGATGCGTATCGGACCGGATCTGGGAGGATTTGCCAACAACGATCTTGAACATAAGGATCCGCTGGGTGCTAATCACGACTTATTTTCGGAAGGTTTACGGAAGTCGCTGTTCAATTATATGCATGGCGTTTGTTTTGATTTTCCTTTGTCAAAATGGTTTGATTTTAAAGTTCCGCCAACTTCCATACCACCAAGGTATATCGAGAAGAGTATAAGCCATTTTCCCGATGCAATTCCGCGTACTAATGCGATGGTGATCTGGATGGGGAGCCTGCCGACTCTTTCTGTTTTCGAGGAAAAGCAAGGTAAGAAAGTGGTTGAGATAGCAGAACTGGTTTTTTATAACAGGAAACAGGAGTGGGCTTTGGAAACTTCTCCGACAGTAGGCGAGTGGCTTGAAATCCGTATGCCTGATTTGCTGATCGGAAAACACGACCCTTATGCATTGGAACAGTTACGGAACGACTATGAATCGCTGGGTCTGGGCGACTTTGAAATTTTTACAAAGTCGAAGATCTGGGAAGATTTAAAGAGCGGAGGATTGCTGATCGTATAAATTTAACCGTCGCGGATGTTACTTCTTCGCGACGGTTAAACGATTATTTTAAGACTTCAAATTTTTTCAGGTCGTCGTCAAAAACGGTGAAGACAGCCGGATAACCAACGGTAATACTGCCAATTTGATCCGCGAGACCCACTGCTTGGGCAGGACGAATCGTTGCCATTTCAATCGCTTCCTGCAATGGGATATCGAGTTGTTGTACCGTGTTGCGCACCGCATCAGCCAGAGAAATTGTGGCACCGGCGAGATTACCTTCAGAGTTGTTGTACTGACCATCCTGAAGAACAGCATTAAACTCACCCCATTTAAATTCAGTAACTTTTTCACCGACGAACAAGGCATCGGAAATTAGAAACAATTTATCTTTTTTCGCTTTATAAGCAACCCTGGCTGCCGCATAGTCGCAATGCACGCCGTCTACAATAATTGGCGCATAAACAGAATCGGTATCAAAAGTCGCTCCCACAAGGCCGGGCTGCCGATGTCCAAACGCAGACATGGCGTTATACAGGTGTGTGACCAGGTTTATGCCTTGCCCAAATGCCTGGCTTGCTTCTTCGTACGTAGCATTGGAATGACCCGCCGAAACCATGATTCCCGAAGCTAGCAGCATATCAATTTGCTCAGGCGTAAACATTTCAGGAGCAATAGTGATCAGTTTAATCACATCCCTGCCATGTGCTATAATCGACTCTAATTCGGTGTCAGACGGTTTGCGTACATATTCAGTCAGGTGCGCACCTCGCTTGATGGGATTGAGAAAAGGGCCTTCCAGGTGCATGCCTAATACGCCGGAGTCCGGGTTGTCAGACATATAATTTCTGGTGGCTTCAATGCCTTTTAAAATATTTTCCAGTGAAGAGGTGATCAGTGTTGGAAAAACATAGGCTGTCCCTTCCAATAAACTTGCCTGGTAAATGTCGTCGATGGTTTCTTCGTCCGCTTTTTCGGTAAAATGAAAACGTTCGCCGCCATTGATGTGTACATCGAATAGTCCGGCGCAAATATTTTGGACGTGTTTAATTCCCTGAATGCCTTCAGACGGTTCAATGGCCGATATCTTGCCATTTTCAATCGTAATGAGCTGGTTGGTTAAAAGCGAATGGCCTGTATAGACCTTATCGGCGAATATTTGGTAGGACATTGGTTAACAGAATTTTTTAAGTCTTGGTTTAGGAATTATTTCGGCAGGATCATTTAATGATAATGTCAAATTTAGTCAAAAGACCGGCTAAATCAGAAGATAAAAATTTGGCCTTTTTGACATTATTAATCGCGGGGTCAATGGTGAAATTTTCACTGGTCGTGAAGTCAACGCCGCTAAGATTGCTGTAAGAAAAAACGGCGCCCATCAAATCGCAGTGCGAGAATTTCGACTTGGATAAATCGGCCTGCGTGAAATCTGCACCATTTATTTTGCAATGACTGAAAACACTCTTATTCAATTTTTTATTGTCAAAATTCGTGTAATCCAGCAGACATTTTTCAAAACGAACGGAAAATCCGAAGTCTTTGGTATCGGAAAAATTTACTCCGATTAGTTTACAGTCAATAAATTCAACGTCAAACAATTTGCAGTTGGTGATGGCCGCATTGCTCAAATTACATCCAACAAAAGAACAGTCGGTGAAGTCAGTTCCGGAGAGATCTGAAAAAGTGCAGTTGGAGAATTCGACCTGTTCAAAACCGTTACGGGGAAGATATTGGCCTGTGAAATCGATATTACTGATTAACTCGACGTTTCTTTTATTATACATTAAAATAGTCCTGATTGAGTCTATAAATATTTGCTGATCACGTTTTGCAGTTGGTTTGCCTGCACAACGCCTGATTGTCTCCACACAACCTTACCGTGTTTGAAGACAATTAAAGTGGGAACGCCCTGAATTTTATATGCTTTGGCAGCAGAAGGATTTTTATCGACATCCACCTTTACAATGGTAGCCTTATCTCCCAAACCCGCTTTCAATTCTTCCAGGATGGGTTTCATCATTTTACACGGCCCACACCATTCGGCTGAAAAGTCGACGAGAACCGGTTTATTACTATTGATTAATTCCGAAAATGCTGACATTGTTCGCATGGATTGGTACACTTTAATAACCAATCCTCCGGCGGATTGGTTTAAAATCTGCGTACGATTTTAGTATCAAAAATCATACGCACTGCAACTAACCCAGTTTGTTTTTGAGGAATTTCCCAAAACGTTTCTCGATGAATTCGTACGTGAAATGGGAATAAAAAATAGTCAGCACAATGGATATGGTCAGCGATAACGCGATTCTGCTTTCCGTTGGTTGCCATTTTAAAACACGAAAAAGGCAGATGTTCACGAATATCAGTACGATCGCGTGGTTAAGGTAGATCGAGTAGGAGATACGACCCAGATATTGGAATGGCTTGCTGGAAAGCAATTTGGTAACGATTCCCGAAGAGGACGCAAAAATGATGATCCCAAGCGCGAATAACACAGGGAAAATAAGTCTGATCAGGTTCCATTCATAATGATGTGTCGCGTACATGGCGCCAACCAGCAGGATCAGATACGGGATTTCATACAAAGTCAGCGTGAAACTTTTCTCCCGGAGCAGTGCAAATGTGAATATGCCCATGCAAAAACACAGGAGGCCGCGAATGAATCCGTAGTCGTAAACGAGCATGTACTCGTCTTTAAAGACAATAAATCCAACACAGGCAACACTGATCAGTGCAAATACCCAGTACTTTTTAGCCGGGAGCAATACCAAAACGATTCCGAAAACGACATAGGAAATCATTTCAGAAGAAATAGACCATGCCGGATAATTGATGCCCATCCAGTCGCCAAGAATAGGTGTCGAGCCCATAAACGTTAAGGTATCCAGGCCTGACTGAAGGTAGTAAAATAGTGGTAAGTCTGTCGCATTTTTAAGCGTGCTTTGATTTCCAATGAGATTCGCTACAATGAATAATACCTCTGTAAAAAACAATAGTGGGTAAAGTCGAATGAATCTTTTTTTTATGAAGGAGATAAAACTTTCAGTTGAATTAAGTTTCTCTACATAATTCATCGCAATTACAAATCCACTTAAAACAAAGAAGAAATCAACAAATAGGCTGGAATTGATAACGAAAAAGTTGTTATAAAAAATGGAATCTCTAAAAGCGTTATGGTGATGGGCAATTACAAGAATAGAAAAAATCCCTCTTAAACCATCTAGTTGTTCTACTCTTTGTCTCATGTGCAAGTATCATTAACCTCAATAAAGTGAAACTATGAGGTTACTTTTCATCGTGTTTGTTTAATAGCTAGGAGGGGGTGGTCACTAACTGTCTATTGGCTTTTGGGGCCGCGAATTTATCAAAATATTTAATCCCTAGGAAACGGATCATGACGGCGTAAGGAAACCAGTACGCAATATCGTAAGGCCGGCCTCCAGATATTAACAAAACGATCAGTGAAACAAAGAAATACGCCAGGAATGTTGATAGCGGACTTGTGTTTCTTTTGATCTCCTGAACGGCATAAATGAAAAGGAAAAAATTAAAGCCATTGAAAAACAAGAAGCCGATAATTCCGTGGTTGACCCATGCTTCAAGAATCGGGATATCGAGGAAACCGCTTTTATATCCTCTGCCGAGGAATACATCCCATGAATAAAATGTTTCAAGAAAGTCGGAAAAACCACTGACACGCCCCATCGCAGAAGCATCAATATCTGCTGTTTCGGTAAGTTTAACGCCGAAAGAGGTGAAAATTACGTCCATGATCCGGTCTTCAAATACACTCCAGTAATTCATAAGACTATCATATACGTTGCCGTACTGGCTCAGGAAATAATTGACACCGACCAGGACGAGGCCGGAAATCATGATATTTTTGAAAGTGAAGAAATTCCCAACGGCCGAAAACATTCTGGAAAGCTTGAAATTGTAAAATACATAGAGCCCCAGCATCATCCCAACCCCCAGATAACTGGATTTTGCCAGGGAAAGAATGACAACGGCCAGGCTGAAAAGAACAGAAAAATATAAAAATAACCGGCCAAAAATACTCCTATAACGGGGAATAAGCACCAGTGCGGAAAGTAAACAAATAACCCCGTTCCGGGCTGTAATGTGCGGATTTCCACCTGCCTGTGCACCTTCATTGGAAAAACTAACGGCAGCACGCATCCCGATGGTCCAGCTTGGATCGGTGATCAGTGAGTAAACCAGGGTAATATTTGAAAACAGTGAAAACAGGAACAAAACCGGTACCAAAGTTTCGGCTACATCGCTGGGAACACTGAGCAGAAGAATCAAAAAAGCGAAAATAAATACATAGTTACCGACATCCGTAACCCCTTTTCCAATGGGATTGAAAAAGAAAAAGTAATACATCGAGATCGCAAGAAAACCTACGCCGAGATTAAACAGGATAGGATTGGGCTTGTAAAATCTCAGAAACAGATTGCTCGGCACCATCAGTGCCAGTGCCAAAAGGAAGAAAATAGCAGTAAATGTACTGCTCGCAGGTCCGATTCCCAGTGTGTCCCGAAAAAAGAATATCAAAGGAAATCCGTTGAACATCATGGCGATGCCCACAGAATACCTCAGGAAATTAAAGTTCTTGATTAAACTTGCTAGATTCAAATTCATCTTGATAATCTGAAACGTATGTATTTGAAATCAAATCGAAACAAAAAATAGGACACTTTTCGGATCCTGCACCAAAGATACCGTATTTTGTTCAGAGCTGGGAAGGTTATCGCAGAATTGTACAATTTTTGTATCTTCAAATGTTCCTCAGATCCAACGGATGCGATCGTGGATGACTTGGCATCTGCATGTATTCTGAGTGCACCGCCTAGTCCGTCGATCTTACGGATTTTAGTCGTATCGTGCAGGGTATAGCGTGTGATGAATTCATAATCAAATGCAAAGCGATACGATTCATCAAACTTGCCATATTTTTCAACCAGTGCCCGTTTGAAAAACAACGACTGATTATGGATCTGCATACCTTCCAAAATCTGGCAGGTAAGGCTATATGACGTTGTTTTCAATATTTCGGTCACTTCGTCATCCGTTGAGATCATGAACAGATCACCGTAAAGAATATCTGCTGGCTGCTGCAAAGTCGCTCTACCAAAACGCTGAAAGGTCCCGGAAAAATATACATCATCGGAATTTTGGAAACTGATCCATTCACCGGTAGCCCTTTCCAGTGCTTTATTGATGGCATGAACCTGTCCGCGGTCTTTTTCGGAAACCCAATAGGTCAGGTATTTTTCGTATTTTTTAATAACCTCAACGCTTCTGTCCGTAGAACCGCCATCGATAATGATGTATTCAAGATTTGGATAATTCTGGTTCAAAACGCTTAAAATAGTGCGTTCCAGAAAATCCGCCTGGTTATAAGAAGGCGTAATGATGGTAAGCTTTGGAAAACGCCTGCTTTCATCATTCGCTGCATTATTTACCGTCAATTTCGATATAAAATCACGAAGTTCGGTTGTACTTTCCTGAAGAGGTTTCATACTTATTTTTATTCCTTTGTATTAACCTTAAAATTGGTCAATGAATTTTGTGATATTTTCCAGCTTAGCGGCGATTTTCTTTCTCAGCAATCTGTCGCTACTGATATTGGACGTTTTGCCGTAGCCTGGCTGCTTATTCAGATTAACTTTTTCGTATTTTTTTACGGTTGTTTCGTATGCTGCGAACAGCTTTTTGAAAACGGGATTTTGATCGATCAGTTGAACATGATCAGACCAGACCGGATGAAATGTATTCAGACCGGCATAATCGATGGAAATCAGCTTTTCATTGTCGACAAAATAACTGCCGTTTTCTTCTGTTAAGGTTTTGTTCAAAATGCTATGTAAACCATAATGCCATCCGGCATGGTTGATCTGAACCGTATTTTTAACCCAGACAGGACCGTAGTTAAGCCAAAGCTGATCGAGGCACATGCCGTTGCAAAGGTCAAATTTAGCACGGTCGATGGTACGGTGCGCCCACCAATCTAACAAATGAACCGTAGCCTCACCAGGTTTTAGCATCCAACTCCCGGAATGAAACATGCCGATATTCAAAATACGCTTGTCGTCCAGATTATTGGAAGCAGCAAGCGGTTTTGTGATATGTGGTGTCAATAACAGATCCGCTTCCTGACCCCCTGCTTCAAATACCGAACTGAACAGCACAGTGGTTGGAGAGAGAAAAATCAAACGGCTGCAATCTTTGTGTTTTCTTAGTATTCCCTTTGCAAACCATGGACGCGCGGCGAAAACAATTTCAAAATCGTAATAACGGGCGCACATTTCTCCCCACTCCGGGATATCAATTTTTTCAATTGATAATAATTTTATTCCATCCTGCACATTAGGTAAAGGTACGGTGTCGGCCCAGCCAAGATAAAAAATGCTGTCGGGATGCAAACGCAATACGGAAGCACCCAAAGCCAGCGCGTTGGATAATTCAGATCTGTTGCAAACGGTAAAAAATATGTTCATTCTTATTGATCTCTTTCTTACTTATAGTACGGAAGTTTATCAGCACTATCCAAGTCAATGCCGGACAATCCGGTTGGCCATGCATCACGGTTATCTGCATATCCGGGATGTACGTGTGTAATATTTTGGGAAAAACGACTCTGAACGATCGGTGTCGGTTTTCGTAAATTCGGCCAGAAACGGTTGGCTTCAATCTCCCAAAATACAGAATCCTTATTGGGGAAATTCTCCTGCTGGCGATAATCATGCGCTTCCTTTTTTCTGGACGACAATGTTTTGATCATCCGCTGCACATTGCACAGTTTCAGCCCGTTATTTTCAAAACTTTGCCCAAGTGATTTTTTCTCTGTTTCATTCAGACCTAAAATCCGGGAAAAGTCATTGATGCTGTCACTTTTAAAAACAGATTTGTCTAAAACCGGATTGGCATGCAGGTAGTCATAACCCTGTTTACACCAGTAATGGATTTCATCCTTGACAATCCAGCTATTCAATTCATGAATCAGAAGAAAATCACTCCAGGTGAAACGGTTGTAAAAATCTTCCATCAGAAAGAGATTTGACAAAGTATCCCGGGACTGAAAATACTTTGACTTAAAAGTTAAAATTTCAACACGCTCATGGTCCGTTTTGATGGCAGATAAATCGGCTCCTGCATAAGTAAACAAAATGACAGGATATCTGGCCAGGGCCTTCAGACTGTGCTGTAAAACTTTTTCTTCATGGAGTGTCAACTCCGCATTTAATATGGGAATCAGTACAGATACGAGTTCTTTCATTACATGGTATCAATCTGATCGATTAGGTATTTAATGGGCCGGTTCAGGTATTTTCGCACCCGGAGGTAACGTTTTACCTGATTCGGTTTGATATAAGCGCAAGGGAATGTGCGGTAATAGGCATTTCCGTTGCTGATCAGGCTGTTTCTGTAAATATCAAAAAGCGGAATGGCATCCGTTCGATCTGATAACTTAAACCGGTCCTGATATTTGGATAATACGTCGGGTTTTTCCGGATCATACCCGCTGTAATGGAAAAAGACAAGGGGCTGATCATCATTGACATAAAAGGTGTCTGCTTTTTTCGAAAAAACGCGCTCGTGTAAATTCCAGTAGGCTGCGTTGTAACCGGGGTTCCGCTCAATATGTGTATTGGGAACGAAAACCGGCAGGAAATTCATCCAGTTCTGATCCACGAACAATCCGTTGCATAAATCAATCAGACACTCGTAACGAAGCTTTTCTTCCCACCATTTGATAAACTCCGTATTGGGAATACTCCTCCTGAATGCCACAAAACCGAGGTTGTAAATACCCGTATTTAAATGGTGTAATTCATTGGGAGTCAGTCTGTCTTCAATTGGGGTATTGACATGCGGGGTCAATACGGCTTCATGTTTCCTTAACGAATCCAGTAAACCCGTTAATGGCTGGTATATGATGATATCGGGGTCAAAATAGATGACATTTTTGGTCTCGGGATAATTCTTGAAAAAATAAGTGAAATAAAAAGGCTTTACCGCCGTGTTCAGTTCGGTGATATTGTAGCGGTTTGCCATTTCATCAAAGCCCTCAATTCCGATTTTATCTATTTCAATCATCGGGTATTTCGGCGTATAGGACTGCTCGAAATTTACGCCTTCCTGATTATCGACCAATCCGATTACGAATAAGATATCCGGATTGGTGACGGCTAACGAATCTCCAAGTGTGCGGGCCTGGGCTAAATAGTTAATTGAACAGATTGTAAAGGCAATGGTCATTGATCGTGTTTTTCGGAAACCTGCAAAGGTAGATACTTTTGAATGATCGCCTCAATTTTTGTAACACTCTTCACGGTATTGTGACGTTCCAAAACTTTTGTACGACCTTTTTCTCCCATGGTTTCCCGCAAAGCAGGATCCAGGATCAATTTGATAAGCGCTTCTGAGGCTGCTGAAATATCCAGGTAAGGCACCACAAAACCGGCGTCAGACTCAATAAGTTCTGGCGCGCCACCGGCTCCGTCAAAACATACGACAGGAATTTCGTTTAACGCAGCTTCCAGTACAACCAGCGGATAAGGATCCTCCCTTGAACTTAAAAGCAAAACATCAAAACGGCTGATATAATCAAGTGCCTGTGGGGTAGGCGGTATTAAAATAATACGGTCTTCCAGCCCCATCAGATGGATATCATTCTTAATCAGCTCGTAAATCTCATGCTGCGGGCCCGCACCAACCCAGACAAAATAAACGTCCAGGGGCGCCGTCTTCTGAATGACCCTTCTGGCTATCCAGTTGAATATATCATTACCTTTTCGCCATTCAGCATTTCCGCAGCCACCAATGACAACGGCGTCTTTGGGTATTGCATGCGTTTTTTCTAAAAGCTCAGGCTGCGCATTTTTTAATTTTTCGTCAATATGATCGTGATCAATAAGCGTAAATGTGCTTACGCGATCGGTTGGGAAATGATAAGCACGGACATAATGATTGGCGACAGCGTTTGAAACGGCAATGAGATGATTTGTCTTTTTTAGCAAAAATGACAAGCGGTCCTCATACGTATATATCTTCACCGACATGCCCAGTTCATGTACGAACAGGACTACAGGTAAATGGTGCAAAAATGTAAGGAAATCGCAGTAAACCTCAGCGTTGGCGATTGAGTTGACAAAGACCAATCCGATGTTCTGACTTTTCAACTCGGCAATAATCCGGTCGTTTTCACGCGCTGCGTTTTGTTTTTCGTAGAGCTTATAAAGCTTAACCTTTTGTAAAAACTTGCCGGAGAAAGAATTGGAACCGTTGTTTTCTGTGTTGTATAACTTCGTAATCGTCACGACCTCAGCAAATTCCTCCTCCAATACACCACCATTGCAAAGCAGCAGGTGCATCGGAACTCCTCTTTCTTTAAGCAAACGAAGCAGCTGAAGCAAAAGGAGTTGACTCCCTGCCCGGTTGGCGTCGTGGCTTATAAATAATATTTTCTGCTGGGTCATTCGGTAAGTAAGTTGAATCTCAGATTTCAGATCTCAAAATCATAATAGAGGGCTGCTTAATAAGCTTCGAAACTTTTCTTTCCAGGTACCTTTTTAGCAGGATTACCGATATAAATTCCCCATTCTTCCGTATCCTTGGTAATGGCAGAGGCCATTCCAACCAACGTGCCCTGGGCAATGGTCATGTAATCCCGGATGGTGCTGTTGACGCCAAAAAATGAATAGGACTCAATAACGCAGTGACCGGACATGACAACGTGCGACGTAAAAAACACGTGATCTTTGATTTGCCCGTGGTGGCCAATATGGTTTCCACTCCACATCACGACATTATTGCCAACGGTTGTGAAAGGTTGTATGGTATTGTCTTCCAGGATGAAACAGTTATCCCCGATCACTTTTCTGTCGAGAATGGTGGCGTGAGAGCTGATGTATGAAATGAACTGATAGCCTTTTGCCTTAACCTGATCGTAGATAGCCTCCCGGTTTCTGTTCATGTTACGACCTGTCATAGGCGCAAAAAATGAATATTCAGCCGGAGAGAATATATTTTCAACATCTTCGAAAGCCACCAGAGGCAAACCTCTGAATGATTCCTCCGTGATATACTCCCGGTTGACCGAGAACGCAACTACTTCATGATCAGAATCATTTTCCAGATAGTAATGGGCCAGTTCTGCCGTATCCAAAACTCCAAAAATAATAACCTTTGCCATTCTCTATATAAGTTCGAATTCTTTAAGAAGTTTAGCGATGTTTTCATCATCGTTAAACATAAGTATGTCAATAATTGATAGCCAAGGTACGAAAGCATTTTTAAATTGAAGATAAGAGCTGGCTGTACTTTTGATAAAATCCAGTCTGATATGCTCCTTTTCAAATTTATTTTTTTCGTATAATTCCATACCACCAATCGGATTGATGTAGTGGGTGGCATTTTCCTGCTTACAAATATCCAGTATCCTGTCTTGCCCCTTTAAATCGGTATTGTTGTAAATGCCGGAAGAGGGAACAATCTCAGTTTTAATATGCATGTATGCACATACCTTTTGTAGGGCATACAGCGTCAGTTCAGCAATGGTTTTAGATTCGAAATTTACAATTTCTTCGATCAGAAGAAAAACCTTTTGATAATTAGGTGCTTTCTGATACGATTGCTGGATGGTTTTTAAAAACTTCTTTTTCCAGGGATCATTAAGCGCCAGTTCGACTTCCTGAATGAGTTTATTCTGACTTGCGTCTTTCAGCGGAATGGTGAACAGGTGACCTTTTCCCGAAACGAGTATCTGGTTCCGGTTGATCCAGCCTTTGTTGATAAAGTTGACATCATCATATATTACAAACTTATCGACAGCATTGATCAGCTGAAAATACCCGATGTACGGGAATATATAAGGTTGCATAATGGCAATGGTCATGGAAGATTATTTAGTGTGGTGAATTTTTTTTAACCTTGTTAATCCATTGAGAACTATTTCAGCTTTCTGAGGTAATAGTCCTCACCTTTAACAATCAGATGTTTCATGGTTGTATCGCTGCCCAGCCTCAGATCCGTTGGTAAGGCCTTGATTTTGGTCGTATCGTTGATCACGCTTCTGGCATAGAACAGATAATCCGCTTCCTTTGGAATAGGCTGTAAACCTTTTTCAAACGGGTGGATCGAGATTAATTTTCTCGTCAGTTTTGCTCCGTATAATGGATATTCAAAATCATCATTGATCGTGGCCAGGGCTACGGTTGCATCCTGCGGTACAATGGAGTCATAGCGTTCATAGGCTTTGGTTACGTCCGGGCGTGCAAAGGTCTGGAATGCGATGCGATCCATTTTTAGTGCCGATTCGTGACCATAAAGACCAAAAGGAAGGCAACGGACGTTCAGAAATACCGACATCAAGGCCGATGTACAGCCTAGTAAAACGATCATCAGGACATAACCTTTCCAGATTTTTCTTCTTGGTTTAATGATCGATAACCGATGGTTTGAAAACAAAAGAAGCAGGAATAAGACTCCAAATAAGCCCGATTCAATGAAATATCTTCCTTTGAAAGGATCGTATACAGCCGAAAAAGAAACCGTAATAAAGTTAAACATAAAAGCCAGGGCAAGGAACCAGTGTACCCTCGACCAGAACACCCGGATGAAAACCAGAAATATTAAAGGGATAATCAAAGCAAAGCCAAAAACACCCCAATACGGGTTGGCATTATAAAAATCAAATCTTCTCTGGAAAGTGAAAGGAACAATGGCGTAAACCTTTTCTTCATCGAGCCGCATATTCAGCTTGTCTTCCAGGAGAATGATTGGTTTCCTAATTTGCGTATTCAAGTCATAGCCCCATTGCGCATTACGGATGCCATCCAGATTGAAAAAGTCATAGCCGTAACGAAGTACATTTCTCGTGCCTTGTTTAAGCAAATTTGCCGGCGTTTCGAATCGTTCAATAGACTGGTGTTTCAATGCAGTCGGCGGACCGATGGGGTGCCCGAAAACCTGTATGTTTTTAATATAACCTGTAGGCAAGGTGTAAATCAGGACGGACAGAAATATCGCGATAGCCAGCCTGAAAAAGCGGTCGAAAAAAGCCTTGAAGTTTGGTGAAATAAAGACTGCATACACCATAATCACAAACACGGATGGCAATAAGAGTGCAAACGTGATTTTGTGCCCAAACACAATGCCGAACGTCATCCCGGCAAGATACAGATACCGGTTATCGCGGCTGTTGTAAAAAGTGAACAGGAAGTATAACAGACAGCTCAGGTAAGCGGTTAATACAATATCGGTTTCGGTGGTGACCGCCTGCATCAGGAAATCCAGGAACATGCCATAAGCCAAGGCGCAGAAAAAACTTGCGGAGAGATTTCTGCCAATGCGCTGTGCGATGCCAAAAACGGCAACGAGTGTCATCCAGTAGGATAGGTGGTGAATCAGCTTGAAGGCGTTTTCGACTTTTCCCGTGATCAGGTAAGAATAGATCTGAATGGTGGTAACGCTTTTGGGATAGGTATCCATGTTCCAGTTGGTACCGCCAAAATGTTCCATTGTGCCGCGCTGCATATAACGGACGGCGCGGTTCAGGTGGCCTGTCATACTATCCCATTCGTTCGGGACGGTGAACAGCACCAGTATCAGGTTGGTAATACCGATGATGGCCAGCGTACCAAACATCGCCAGGAAAATAAATTTCAGATAGGGGGATAATTCCCGGGTCCAGAGTTTGAAAGTGCTGATCCGGTTGCCAATCGCAGCGCGAACAGAAAATGCGGTCTGTTTAGGAAGCAGTCTTGTCCAGACGGTAAAATGTAAAGCGAGTGTAATAAAATTACCTAAGATCCAGGCAGGCGTGCTGGCGGTAAGATCCAATGCCGAAAGCACAAACCCGGTGGGGATTATGCTTCCAGCAAAAAGTATAAAGGATGTGATGAGCCATTCGGTCAGTGAGGGTTGTACTATTTTTTTGGAAGTATAACCAACACCATATAAAAACAAGAAAAATGAAAGCAGATAAATAATAGCCATGAGACTATGGTGATAAATGATCGTTGATAATTTTACTGATTCGCTCTACGTCCGGAAGAGGCAGGCCGACATAAAGCGGCAAACTTAGCACTCTTTCGGACATATCCTCCGAGACCGGGCACGGTATGATTTTCGGCATAAATGCCAGTGTATTAAGCGATGGATAAAAGTATCTTCGAGGTATTATATCCTCTGCCGCCAATGCCTGCTGTACGTTTCTCAGTACCTGTTCAGACGGAAAGACAACCGGATAATAGGCATAATTGTATTCGATGTGCGGGCTGATCTTTGGTTTTGACAGCATATCCCAGTTCAGGAAACTGTCATACGCGTCAAAAATTTCCTTGCGTGCCGCGATGATATCGGGTACGTTAGGCAAATTGACAAGACCCATCGCCGCATGGAATTCTGAATTTTTTCCGTTGATCCCGGCAAAGTAATATTCTTCATCGCCTTTGTGTCCGAAGGCACGCAGCAGATGCAATTCTTTATCCAGTTCAGGATGATTTGAAATCAGCGCCCCGCCCTCTATGGTATGAAATACTTTGGTCGCGTGGAAACTGCATGTACTTAGATCACCATAGGAAAACAGGGAACGACCTTTATAAGTTACGCCAAATGCATGCGCTCCGTCGTAGATCACTTTCAGGTTATGCTTTTTGGCAATGGCTTCAATTTTCTCAACGTCACATGGATTTCCGTACACGTGTGTTGCCAGTATCGCAGACGTTTCCGGTGTGATCGCAGCCTCAATCAGATCGGCATTGATATTGAAAGTTTCAGGATCTATGTCAACAAATGCGGGTGTACAGTTTTCCCACAAAATTACATTGGAAGTAGCGCAGTAGGAAAAAGGCGTGGTGATTACGTCTCCTTTGATCTGAAGCGCCTTCATGGCGATCTGAAGTACGATCGTCCCGTTACCACAAAAGTAAAGATAATCTACGTTGAGATATTCCTTCAATTTGGCTTCCAGTTCCTGTACCAGGGGACCATTGTTGGTCAGGTACCCACGATCCCAAATCTCACGAACGTATTTAATGTATTGTTCCTGGTCGGGTAAATATGCTTTAGTGACGTTAATCATTCACCAGGTGTTCAGTTTGACGAATAGAAAAATTAAGTTTAGGACGAATGTAGCCGGGCCATTTGCCATACCAGGTCACGTTTTCACGATAATCCTCGATATCAAAAACAAGTGCCTCTTCCATGTTGTAAACCACCGTACTGGTATCTTTTACAATCATCATGGAAACAACATAAGAACCATCGTTCAGGAAATGACCCGGAATTTCACAAACTCCGGTCACAAGACCTTTCCCAAATTGCTGAGACTCGGTGCCGACGTTAAATATGCATTCACCCGTAAAGGTGTAAAGGTGCATACTTAAATTCAGACTAGCACCTTCTTCCATGTTCCAAAATTCGAATTGGAAGTTCATCGGTGTGCGAACATCGATGTGAACCAGGTTGTCCTGATATTCGGCAAGCAGTCTGAAACTCTTGATCCGGACCTGATCGTTACCCGGTGCCTGGTCGATACCGTCCCAGTGACGCTCCATCCGCTTATGCGATACCTTGCTCAGATAATTGGTTACGATATGCGTTGTGTCGCCCTGATCGATCAGTTGTCCTTTTTCAAAATAAAACGACTTATTGCAAAGTGCCTGAATGGCGGTAAGGTTATGGCTTACGAATATAAGCGTTCTGCCGCTTTCCGAAACGTCACGCATCTTACCCAGACATTTTTTCTGGAATTCGGTATCTCCAACGGCCAGTACTTCATCCACGATTAAGATCTCAGGATTTAAATGCGCGGCAATGGCAAAGCCAAGACGCACATACATACCTGAAGAATAGCGTTTAACGGGGGTATCCAGGAATTTCTCAACGCCGGCAAAATCTACAATCGCATCAAAAGATTGTTTGATTTCACTTTTATTCATGCCAAGGATAGCACCGTTCAGGTATATGTTTTCCCGTCCTGTTAATTCAGGATGGAAACCCGTTCCTACTTCAAGTAAACTGGCAACACGGCCTTCAATTTTGATCTGACCGGTACTTGGCTCAGTAATCCGGCTCAAAATTTTCAGGAGTGTAGATTTGCCCGCACCATTATGGCCAACGATTCCGATACGGTCTCCCTGATCAATGGTAAAGTTTACATCTTTAAGCGCCCAAAACTCTTCTTTTTCCGTATATTCAGAATGCCCCGGCTTACGTGAAAAAATTTTGCCAATCGAGTCGCTGACAACGTCGCGAAAAGTTGACGGACCACCCGCTTTGTGCTTGTGGTCAATAATATATTTCTTGCTGATATTTTCAGCTGTGATTACAGACATGGCCAAAAGTAACAGTTTCTAAATATGATCTACGAAGGTATTTTCCTTTTTACGGAAGTAAATTAAGGATAATATCAAAATAACGACTGAGATAATTGCGGTGGAATAGATACTATCGGGATTAAAGTAGGCTTTATCTCCCAATAAACACCATTTAAATCCATCAATAATGCCCACCATTGGGTTCAGATTATAATATTTTTCATACCAGGTATCCTTGGCAAGACTGCTGCTGTATGCGATCGGGCATACATAAAATCCAACCTGAACAACGAAGGGTATCAGCTGACCAATATCTCTGAATCGTACATTTAACACTGCAAATATTAACCCAAAACCCATGGAAGTGATAAAGGCCAGTAGAAGGAATGCAGGAAGATAGATAATATTCCAGCTTAAAGGATGATGGAAAAATGTTGTTAAAACAAGAAATATTCCCAGCGTGATTAAAAAGTCAACAAATCCAACAGCTACCGAACTAAGCGGCATAAGAAGCCGCGGGAAATATACTTTTGAAACCAGATTGGAGTTAATTAATATGCTGTTGCTGATTTGGGAAAATGTATTGGCGAAGAAAGTCCAGATCGTGATTCCGCATAAAACCATTAATGGATACGGTACTCCGGGATCCCCTTTTAATTTCGCGACGTAGCTAAAAACAAAAACCATCACGGTCATGGTCATAATAGGCCGCAAAACACTCCAGGCTACGCCTAAAAGTGTTTGTTTATACCGAACGGATATATCTCTTTTCGAGAGTATCCAGAGCAGTTGTTTATTTCTCCATAAATCTTTCCAGTAATCTTTTTCAGATCCTCCGGCTTTAATCGTAGTAGTATGCTGCATTAATAATTTATGCTTTAGTAGGCAATTGTTTAGTGTCGTCCAAAATGGCCCTGTAAATGCTCTTCACATATACATAGATCAGTGCAAGCATCAAGCCCACCAAAGCGCCAATTTTTGCTCTTTTTTTACTTTCAGATTTTAAATCCAAAGGTATTTTAACATCTTCAATTAACGTAAAAAGAGGAGCCTCTCTAACCAGTGATACGCGCATTTTTTCAGCATTACCAATCGCTTCGTAGTACAGTTGTTGCAGGAATGTATTATTTCTTTCCAGTTTATTAACCGATATTTTCGCTTCAGGAACAATAAGCTGCGTGCTGTAATCCATTTCTTTTGCGAGTCTGTGTTCACTTTTACCCAAAATAAAGGCAAGCGAATCCGCACGGCGTTCGAGCAATTTTAATGTGGTAAGCGATTTGCGTGTTTGCTTTTCGGTATAAACCTCTTCAACCGTTTTTAGCAATGTTTTAGCCCACAAAGCAGCCAGTGATTCGTTTTGGATCGTCGTAGTCAACGAGATAAAAGAAGACTTACGTTCCAGAGTCCCGATTTCGGTTACTCCTTTTACTTTAAGAACCAGTTCATTTAAAACTACCCGTGACTGTGATTTCAGTGAGTCAGGATCTCTTTCTGTGAATTTAAAATTATGAAGCTCCGGGCGTCCTTTCCATTCGTCCTCTTTTATCCCGCAGGAATCGATAAAGAAATTGGCCATCAGGATTTTTTTACCTCTCACGTCAATCTCCTTCATTAATGCTCTTTCCAGAACCGGTCTGGATTTTACGAAATAGAAGAAGTTTTCTCCTGTAAAAATATTAGCGTCTGTGGCTCCGCTCATACCAAATAAACCGGCAAGGTTTCCCATATCGCTACCAGGGGCACTTCCACCCATGTTGAAAACGATTGTGGCCTCATAGGAATTAGGTTTGATCAGGTAAAGGTCCATTGCGTAACCGATACCCACACCCAATACGATGAACAGGACGATGACTTTCCAGCTTTTGACGAGCGCATTCTTCGCATCAATCACCTTCAAAATAACTTCCCTCGGTGTTATTTGTTCCTCAGCTGCTTGATTAGTCGTATTCGACATTATATGATTATTTTAAAGTACGGAAGGCAAGAATAGTTACTACAAGTGTCATCACTGAGCTCAGCACACCGATTGTGGTCTGGATCGCTTGCTGAGGAGTCAATGTAGGCGTTCCTCTTACAGGGACAAAAATCTCTGATCCTGGCTCAACCTTTGGATACACATTAAAGAACATGAATTTTCTTGTCCGGTCTACTGATCCGTTTGGATATTTGATATATGAGCTCTTACGAAGAGATTTTGTAGTAAAACCACCTGAATGGGAAATGTAATCTGCGAAAGATAATCCTCTGCCATATTTTACAGTCGTTGGGTACAATACTTCACCCGTTACCTGAACCGTTTCAAGTCTCTTAGGGATGCGGATGATATCACCTTCCTGCACCACAAGATCCTCGAAAGAACCCGGGTTTTTCAAAATGCTGATCAGTTTGATGCCGATCGATTCCTCTTTTACGTTTGGAAGATCTCCTGTGATTGTACCTTCTTTAATGCTTTCCTGTGTTGCCGCCTCTTCCAAAAAGTTAGTTGGAGCAGTGATATTTTTAACAAAAGTCCTTCTTAGTAAAGTAGCGCCTTCTGGATAGGCAAGCTCAGTCAAGCCACCTGATCTTTTAATGATATCACTAATTTTATCATTTTTATTGATGATTGTATAGGAGCCGGGTACAAGAATTTCCCCTTCAAGATATACAGATTGCTGTTCAACATAGTTAGGTGATTTCCTGACAATAACCTGATCAAAAGGAAGAAGAACGAAATTGCTTTCTGTATTTCCTATTGAAAGGTCACGGTTGACATTGAATTTGAAAGTCTCAGCGATCTGGGCATTTGCTGCGCCAGGAATGCTGTTTCTTTTTCTTCTGATCACTTCCACCTCTGTTGTGAAGGCAGATTCTCTAAAGCCACCTGCTTTTACAAGTACATCTTCCAGTGTCATGTTGGCAACGTAAGGATATTTGCCGTCGTTTTCGCCAAATTTAGGATTGTTCACTTCCCCTTCCACGGTCACGATCGCAGACTGTGCCATGTCAAACTTAGAAGGAATCACCACTTGATCAAGACGGGTGAGTACAAGGTCTGGAACGCTGTTGTTCAAAACATCAGCGAGGTTGAGCTGGATACTTTCGATGGTTAGGTCCGTTCTGGTCCTCAAAACTGATATACGGCCAGTGAAAGCGTCTTCTCTTAAACCCTGAGCGTTTTCAATCAGTTTTTTCAACGTGCCGCTGTTATCAAGAGAATAATTTCCCTGACGCATAACGGCGCCTTCGATGGTGACAATGTTTTCAACACGGTCCAAAATGGTTTCAACGTTGATCAAATCACCTGTAACCACTTCGGCACTGGAATAATTTTCTTCTGGAACGTCTACAATTTTTCTTTCTTTTGAAGTAATCCTTTCAATTTTTACGCGGGCTTTGTATGCATTGTCGTTAAAACCACCCGCATACTTAATTACATCAGTTAGTTTCTCTTCCGGTTTCAATTCGTAAATACCCGGTCTTTTCACCATACCGGTAACTTCAACGCGTTTCTGGTAGTAACCCACAACAATGTTGTCATTGTCCTGTACGCGGATATCACCATCGATTTTTCCGTTTACCAGATAATCGTATATGTCCATATGCGACACTACTTTTCCTGCACGTACCACACGAACATCGCGGAATGAACCAATTTCATTGGGGCCGCCTGCCTGATAAAGTGCGTTAAATGCCGAAGCAAGGGAAGTGATTTCGTAAGTTCCCGGGTTGATAACCTCACCGGTAACAAAAACTTTAACATTTCTGATTTCACCCAGCGTAACCATCAATTTGGTTCTGGCCGTTTCTCCGTTTGCGCCAATAAGACCTGGCGTAAACTTTGAAAATTTATCAATTAATATTTTTCTTACTTCTTCAATTGTTCTTCCGCTCACAAAAATATTTCCAAGACGTTCAATCGTAATGAAACCATCCCGGCTAACCTTTGTTTTATAGGAAGCCTCCGCGTAGTTGTAGATGAAAATATTGAGCTCGTCACCAGGACCTACCACGTAATTGGTCGGTGTCGCGATCTGTAAATCAGGGATCGGATTGAATTGTTTATCGGCGAAAATAGAATAGCCGTAAATTTTCTGACGAAGCGCAAGTTTTTCCTGTTCAGCCGGACTTAGTGTTCCGGTTGTCGAAGTATTTATTTTTGTTTGATCGGCGCCTTCTTGCGGTGCATTCGGATCGTTGTTAGCAGCAGCCTTCCCTTTTTCATTAGACTGCGGATCGTTTGATTTCGGCGTATTCGACTGCTGATTTGAATTTGCTGGTTGGTTCGCTGGCTGGTTTCCCTGTGCGCCGGATTGGGAACGAGGTGTCCCGGATTGCGTGCCACTTGGATTTGTTCCTGTAGATGTAGGTGCGCTAGTGGGTGCCGATTGTGGTGTCGCCACCTGAGCAAGGCCTGGTAAAGAAATAATCAAACTTAATAAATAAGGTAAGATAAATTTGCAATTTTTAGCCAACTTGAATGTGTTCATATGAAGTTTATTGTACTATGAAATGCGACCGGTTCATTTAGAAAATGTATTTGAGCTGTTATTTTTGTACTAAAATCGAGCCCAAATGGAATATTAGATTTCCGAGTTTAAGGCAAAGTAAATTAGATTTTTCTTATTTTTAAAGAATTTCTATTATTCGGCCACAAACTATGGCAAGAGCAAAGGTACAATAGGGTAACGATATATGACCCAAAATATTAAAATACAACATTAAAATCATAATTATCCAAACTAGAGTATTCATAGATTATGGAAAATACTGTCAGCATACAATACGACGAGGATAGCATAAAGTCACTGGATTGGAAGGAACACATCCGTTTGAGACCTGGGATGTACATTGGGAAGTTGGGTGACGGTTCCTCCATTGATGACGGTATATATGTTCTCGTTAAAGAGATTGTCGATAATTCCATCGATGAGCATATGATGGGAAATGGTAAAAATATTGAAATAAAAATTTCCGAGCATCGTGTTGAAGTCCGGGATTACGGCCGGGGTATTCCACTGGGAAAAGTGGTCGACTGTGTTTCTAAAATTAATACCGGAGGGAAATACGATTCCGGTGCTTTTCAAAAATCAGTAGGGTTGAACGGGGTAGGTACCAAGGCGGTCAATGCCCTTTCTCATTATTTTAAAGTACAGTCTTTCAGAGAAGGGAAATCAAAAAATGCGGAGTTTAAGCAAGGGGAATTAATCAACGAATCGGGAGAAATTACGACGACTCAGCGGAACGGAACCCATATTGCCTTTGAGCCGGATGGAATAATCTTTAAGAATTTCAGATATATACCGCAGTATCTGGATAACATGATCTGGAATTACTGTTACCTGAATGCGGGGCTGACGATTAATTTCAATGGTCAGAAATATATTTCTCAAAATGGTTTGCTGGATTTGCTGGGTAGTAAATCTGACGCGGAAGCCATTCGATATCCGATTATTCATCTGAAAGGGGAGGATATCGAATTTGCCATGACCCACGGAAACCAATATGGCGAAGAATATTATTCCTTTGTAAACGGTCAGTATACAACGCAGGGCGGAACACACCTGGCGGCCTTCCGGGAAGCGGTTGTGAAGGCCGTACGGGAGCATTTTGGAAAGGATTACGCACCGGAAGATATTCGTTCTTCGATTATCGCCGCAGTGGCTATCCGGGTTCAGGAACCGGTTTTTGAATCGCAAACGAAAACCAAACTGGGCTCGAACACCATCACACCGGACCCGAACAGTACGACGATCCGGACTTTCGTAAATGATTTTGTTAAGGAGAGATTGGATAATTACCTGCACATGAACCCGGAAGCGCGTGATGCCATGAAAAAGCGGATCGAGCAGTCGGAGCGGGAGCGTAAGGAACTGGCTGGTATTAAGAAACTGGCGAATGATCGTGCCAAAAAGGCAAACCTGCACAACAAAAAGCTGCGTGACTGCCGCCTGCACTTCACGGATCTGAAAAACGAATTACGTCATGAAAGCACTTTGTTTATCACCGAGGGAGATTCTGCCAGTGGTTCTATCACGAAGTCGAGAAACATTCAAACGCAGGCAGTATTTAGTTTGCGTGGCAAGCCTTTGAACTGTTTTGGGCTGAATAAAAAAATCGTTTATGAAAATGAAGAGTTTAACCTGCTTCAGCACGCACTCGATATCGAGAACGGCGTTGAGAATTTAAGGTTTAACAGAATCGTTATTGCGACGGATGCCGACGTTGACGGCATGCACATCCGTTTGCTGCTGATGACATTTTTCCTTCAGTTCTTTCCGGATCTTGTTCGAAATGGACACCTTTACGTGCTGGAAACGCCGCTTTTCAGGGTTAGAAACAAGAAGGAGACGCATTATTGCTATAATGATGAGGAAAAACAGGCCGCTATTGCCAAGCTGGGAAGCAAGCCGGAGATTACCCGATTTAAAGGACTGGGTGAAATATCGCCCGAAGAATTCGGAAAGTTTATTGGCGAGGACATGCACCTGGAACCTATTATTCTTCAAAAAGAAACGTCGATTCAGAAATTGCTGACCTATTATATGGGTAAAAATACGCCGGAACGTCAGCGTTTTATTATTGACAATCTGAAAATTGAAAACAATATCGAAGAACTGGCAATCGCGATATAAATACCGAGAAAGATAACCTGGAATACTAAGAATACCGATTACAAAAAATTAGACTATTTGTGGATTTACAACAATTAAGAGATAGAATCGATGCGCTGGATGATCAGCTCCTGACCATATTGAACGAAAGGATGGAACTGGTTAAGTGCGTAGGCGATTTGAAACGCTCTTCAAAATCGATTATTTATCGTCCGGAACGCGAAAAGCAAATTCTTGACCGTCTTGAAAAAAGAAACAATGGTCTTCTGACCCGTCAGGCAATTGATGCTATCTTTTTTGAAATCTTTGCGGTTTCGAGAAATCTGGAATTACCTGAGCGCATCTCTTATCTGGGACCTGAAGGAAGTTTTACCCATCAGGCTGCCGAAAGCCGTTTTGGGGGTATGAGCGAATATCTGGTTTTGCCTACCATTCATTCTGTATTTGAAAGCGTGGAGACGGGACGTGCGAAATTTGGTGTCGTTCCGATTGAGAATAACCAGGAAGGTATTGTTGTTGAAACGGCTGATTTTTTACGGGAAAAAGAACTGACCATTGTGGCCGAAGTGCTTCTTCCTATTCATTTTACTTTTGCTTCGCAGTCGGATTCTTTAAAAAATATCAAGAGGATTTATTCGAAAGATATCGCTTTCCGTCAATGCGGTAAATTTATCAGTGAATATCTGGAAGGATTGGGGATTGAACTTATTGCGGTTGACTCAACATCCAAAGCGGCAAAAATGGCTTCTGAGGAGGTCGACGCGGCGGCGATATGCTCGTCGATCTCGGCCCGTTTGTTCGGTGTTCCGATCCTGTTTGATAACATTGAGGACAATGACCAGAACAGGACCCGCTTCCTGATTTTGTCCAAAGGGGTGGTGAATCAAAAAAGTGATGACGATAAAACGACACTTATCGTGAACCTGCCGAATACGAACCGTCCGGGGGTTTTGTATGAATTTCTAAAAGAATTTAACGACAGGGGAATTAACCTGACAAAAATAGAAAGCCGCCCGCTCCGTGGGGAATCTGCGTTCCGTTTCTGGTTTTTAGTGGAATTTCTGGGACATATCAATGATCCGCACGTGCAGGAAATCATGCATAAATATGGCAGTAGCCATATCAAATGGCTCGGAAGCTACGTTCGGGTTTCTTAGGTGGACAGTGTTGGTAACATTGGTTTTACGCCATAAAAAAGAGGAGCCACATGCACTTTGCGTGTGACTCCTCTTTTAGTTTAAAGTGCTATTTTAAAGGGATGTAGTTAGAATTTCATGATTCTTTTGGTTGTTACGTCACCATTTTTTTTATGAAATGTTAAGAAATATAGTCCGGCAGGAGCGGTGGTTAAATCAATTCTTGCCGATGACGAGGAATTTACTTCTTGTGAAACGAGGTTAGTACCGTTTGCGGTTGCCAGAACGATATGGCCGGAAACAAGATCTTTAAACTCAATTTCTACAAAGTCTCTTGTTGGGTTAGGGTACGTTTTCCATACCATATCTGAGACTGGCTCAACACCCAATATAAGTAGTGTTTTTACAATTGCTTCTGAGAAAGGTGATTCAGATAGACTTCCAATGGCTTTTAACCTATACGTGTAGGTAGCATTAAGCGCTACATCCGAATCCTTGAAGGATAGTGTGTTTTTATCCAATGTTTTCAAGGCTGTGAATGTTGATTGTCCCTCTGGTTTTTTTTCAAGAATGTAGGATAGAGCCTCATCCGATTTTTGCCAGCTAAGCTCAACAATGTTTTCTGCCGACACTTTTGAAGTTAGATTGTTATCCGCAAGCGCCGGATTGATTGCCACTTCATGAAAGGAGAAAGCGCCCAGCCCATTTGTGTTCTGTAAAAAAGGGCCGTGATAGTAACCATTTTGGAAGGAAGGAAGATAGTTTATTCTGGTTGCAGCAGAGGCTTGAGATAATCGCATCGTTACCCTGTTACCGGAAACCTCCCAACTCGAAACAGGAGCAGGTTTTGATTCATCTCCGTCTAAGAAGAATTGATTCTTTAACTCAATTTTAGAACCGTTGAACATCGTATCGGCTTGCCATCTCATGGTCTGCTCCTCATCAAAAACCATTGTAATCGCATCTTTTGACTTGGAATAAAATACTTTCTGGACATCAGGTGAATCAATGTTCTTCGTGACTTTTGACTGGTATACTTTGGGAGCCAAATAATCGCGTAATTGTTGCGCAAATTTGCCATAACCTTCTTCAGTGTAGTGAACGTTGTCCACCAAAGGGCCGAGACCTATGACTGAAAAATGATCTGTGTTTGGATATTTGTATTTTGTCTGGCGCAGAAATTCTCTGAGTGCTCCCGCAGCATAATGAGGGCGATCCATGATATTAATTTGAATGATAACAAATTTGTCAACCATAGGATAATCCTTTTGCCAGAATTTCATGAGCTGGTCAAAGCGTCCGGGATAGTTCTCGGGATCGTTCCATGCATCCTCTTCACCCTGGTACCAAAAAAAAGCCCTTATTTTGGTTGCCTGCGATTTCTGTACCCGGTATAGTAAATGACCATAGATAGAGCCGGTGTTCGTTGGATTTGCACTGTTTCGGTCCAAATGCTGAGAAATATTTGTTCCCGGCACTGCTCCGTTAATTACGCAAACGGGAATCTTGTAAGTTTCTATAATCTGACGTTGCAAATCCCTGCCCCAGTAACCTTCTACCGGAGTCACCCAATCAGGAGTTTTCCAATTTGTATCCGCCGGTGTGAAGCCCGGATTTTCGTCAGGAATTCTCCCCAAAGTTCTCGAGAATTTCATGACGTAATCAGCTGCTGGAACCCTATAAGAAGTAACGGCTGCTGCGTTGGATTGTCCATTGATTACATAGAAGTCCCCAGCCACTATTTTCGTCCGTTTTACCATCATAATGGAATCCGCTGCCTTACAGGCATAAACCTCGACAGAATACTCGGCCAATTCAGCTTTGATTTTGGCTGGTACGGAAAAAGTGGCGGTGTTTCCTTCATATTTTAAAGGGCTTTTTGAATAGCTTACGCGTTGATCATCTCTGTAAACTACGGCTGCCATGTGTGTAAAGCCGCCAACTTCTATAAATCCGGATATTGGAATAGATGCTTCGTTTTTATCATCACGTGCATAAAGTTGATTGTCTTTGGGGAGCTTGTCAAAAACAACAGAAAAGAAACGCTGGGCCTGGGCGGCTGAAAATAAACCTAAAAAAAATACGATAAATAAGCTTTCTCTGTATAGTGATTTCATAAGTTGCACGAATTTTGATGCAAAATAAGTATATTATTTCTAACGAGTAAATTTAATATTAGTTAGTATTCTTAGCATTTACAGATGATAAGGATACTGACTAAATTAAAGATAGCCGGGACAGGGTGCGCAAAAATGCTTGATGAATGCATCACAAATTTCTCACAACAAAAGATTTTTTTAGAATTCCAACCGCTGATCTTTCCTGGGTGCGAGGTACAAAAAATAAAATGAATTAGGATTCCCTACATATTGATTAGCGCCTTCCTGTCCAAAGTGCTTTAGCATGGCCTGATAAGAATTTGGAGAGGTTTTATAAGGTATTGGATGGTAGTTACTTACCAATACGTTATTTTTTAAAGACCGGCTTAATTGGAAAAAGGAGGCGCAGAGGCTAATGCCCAGCCACAGAAATATCAGAGTGTGTTTCTTGAATGAAAATATATAGCCGGAAACGCTGCTCAAAGAATGTTCAGGAGAGGAAGAATAGTCATTATTAATGCTGATATGGAGTCGTTGTAAGATATTGACAAGCAAAATGATGCATAACGGAATACTTCCACGTAAGTAGAAGTCATTATAAAGACCAATACGGTAGGTTAGTGTGATGGATAAAATCAACAATGCAGGAACAAAAACATAGGGCTGAATTAAATGATTTTGGTTATTGCTATCCTTGATACGTGTGAGCCATATTGTTATAGCAGCAATGAGCAAGACGTCAATAAAAGGAATTAGTGTTGGCAATGAATTAAAGGTATAAAAACCGTGAACCGGCATCTGATTAGAAGAAGTTAAAAATATAAAGGCCGGTAAGAAAAGGAATGAAGGGAATATGTAATAAAAAAAGAAGTCCTTTAAAGACGTATTACTATTGTTTCGTAGGAAGTCCTGAATAAAAATAATACCAAATAATATGACTAGCAGGGAAGCAGGAAACACGCCCCAATAAAAGGACAGCGTAATGGCGTAGAACGAAATCCTGTAATTCTTTATGTAAAATAAGAAGATTCCTGTTACAAGCAGTGAGGCTATGATTTGATTTGGGACGTATAGAGACTGTATAAATAAAGAAAGCAAGGGGTTATAGGTGAAGGATTTTTGGAAAAGGCCTAACGACAGGAGTTCCAGTGAAAAAATAATGCCGCCACTCATAACCAAAACTCCAATCAGCCATAAATTTCGAAACAATAAAAGGTACATCCATATCAATCCAAGCCAGATACCGAACCAGGTGTATACGATAATGATAGGGACAGAGAAATGACCTAATATTTTAAAAAGAAAGGCAGGTACGAGATAATAGCCATAATAATAACATGAAAATGATTGCCTCTCTTTGAAGATTATGGGCCATTCATTGACATACAATTCATGGAATTTGGCGTTATGCGCTATAAAATCGGTTGTTTGCAAGAAAATACCCCCAACGCCCATAAGAAGTGTCCACACGAATGAAATAATGCCCAGGTAAATAAGTGCGCTTCCGGAGACATCTGTTTCTTCCACTTTTTTTGCTGACCTGGAATAATAAACGAAATATAAAATATGTCCTATTAAAAAGATTAGCGCATATTTTAAGTAAAACCAGTTACTTAAAAATAGCAGTGTTGCTAACAACAAATAACCTACACTGAGTAGTCTGATGCGGGAGGTGTTCATAGTTTGTAAATGTATATCCATTTGGTTTTTTATATATTTGATCGCAAAATGCCGTGTCGTAAGAGTAGTTTTTTTTAGTTTATAACTAAATATTCGATAATCGAATGTAATACAGTTCTTTATCCAGAGAATCATTCGATACTAACGGGTATACGGATGACCGGCCGGAATTAACAAAAAGATAATATAGATAAACTAACAATAAGTGACTTATCAGTTGGAAAGTGGAATGTTTATATTTCTGTTTTCAACTGTTAAAGCGCTCCGGTATCGAAATTCCCTTGAGAGAAAATAAAATGTAACAAAATATACAAAAAGAATGGTTTTGACAAATGATCGTAAAATTTCTACATGGTGGATTGTGCTGGGTGCTGTTGTTTCTATCATCCTGTTGTACCCTATTAATCTTAACAAGGATTTATTGGTAGTCTTCGACCGAAATTTTTTTATTGACGGAACGTTGGAATATAACTGCTGGCCAGATCAGCTCATAAAAGCTTCGGATCTTTTTCATAACATAGCGTGCCCTTCTTATCAGCCCGGTTGCCATAAAGGGAATATGGCATTTAGATTTACGATTCCGTTATTACTGAATGTTTTTGGACACAATGGACAGGCTGTCTATATTTTCCAGCTCTTCGTCGGAATATTTTTCTTTTATAGCGTGTACCGGCTCGCACATACCATTTCAAATACGCAGTTTCTTGCAGCAGGATTCCTTTTGTGTTTCATCTCAACCAATGCCGGACAGGCTATCGTTTATGATTTCAGGGCCTGGGGAGATGCTTTCAGTTTTATGTTTTTGTTGTTTGCAATGATTTCTAAGAAAGGCTGGCTGCGATTTTTGTTTCTACAAGCCGCGTTCTGGACCGATGAACGTACGCTGGTCGCCGCATTGGGAATTGCACTATACTGGCTGTGCCAGTCTACTGAGGAATCACTGAAAGGATTTTCAAACTGGAAAACGGTTCGTGATTTTGTCTTTCGGGATAATAGAATGATCGTCTTATTGTCGTGTTATTTTACTTATATCCTGATAAGAATGTATCTGACGATGGTGGTTGGCCTTGCCACGCCGAAAGAAGATGCTAATTTTTCTATTCTCTCTTATTACGCAACTTTCAGAACCTTAATCCCGATCATTCTCACACATAAATTTTTTATCGTATACATCGTCATAGGTGCGCTATACCTTATAAGAATAAGAGCCTGGCTCGTGTTAGCGGCTTATATAGGGTTCATCGCGTTGTATCATTTAATAGCACACATGGTTTATGACACATCGAGAAGTATGGGCTTTGGTTATTTTATCTATTTTGTTGCTTTTGGTTTATGCTGCCGTTTTCTCAGTGAAGAAACCTCTAAAAAACTGATGTTCGCCAATTTATTTATCACACTCGTTATTTTTCCTTTGAGACATATCATTTTCAGCTGATAGTCTTTTGGAAACTAATCGTCATAATTTTTCAAGCATGATTCATTTGCCACTTCGGGTCTTAAAAATTCTAATTGTTCTCTATTTACTCTTACCAAATCTTCTCTTTCACGCTTTTTGGTTTCGTCCCGAAATTTCAATTGCTACTTTGGCTGGATTGATTGTATCGTACTTTTTTTATATCCGTGCCAGTTATGAAAAAAAAGCAGAGTATGTCGTACTGACTTATCCTGATATTTTATTGATCGCCACATTATCGTTCTTTTTGGTAGCGCTGAGTGGTATTACGGGCTTCAGTTATCAAACCAATGATTATGTTGGGCATAATTCGAAATTCTATGATCTTTCCAACAATGCGTGGCCTGTATACTTTAAAGGTGTGGATACTTTTGGCTGTTACTACTGGGGTTTCTATTTGATTCCGGCACTGGTCGGTAAGCTCACAGGTCAGATTTCGGAGGTTGCGATATTTTTATGGACGTATTGGGGGATATTGATGGGCGTTACGATGACTTATATTCTTGTAAAAAAGGATGTTTTACGGCTATTGCTATTCTTTTTGATCGGGGGGATTGGTCATACGGTAAAGGTACTTTTTGGTATTATTGCGGGTGTCGGATTCACACATCCCATTGTTTTTATAGAAGTTTGGAATATGCTGAATCAGCTATTATGGGCACCTAATCAGTTTATACCATCCATGTTGCTGGTTGCATTGATTTACAGTGATGGCATGCTGTCCAGAAATATCCTTTCCTGTTTTTTTCCTCTGAGCCTGGTTTTAATATGGTCCGTATTCCCATCGGTTACCCTGTCTTTTATTGCGTTGTTTGTCTTTTTCCATTTCGGAGAGTATAAGCAATTTTTTAAAATCGGATGGGGAGATTTTTTTAAAAAAATAGCTATTCCTGGTCTGGTTTGCTTACCTATACTGTGTTATTTTCTGTCATCTTCAGGAACTCCTATTCGCGGTTTTATTTGGACTTTTGATCCCATACGTCCCATCATAATTGATTATATTGTTTGTGTCTCTCTGGATATAATGCTATTAGGGATTGTCTGGAAATACTTGATAAACAATAGAAAAGAAGTGTCTGATCTCTACTTTTTTAGCTTGTTGGCAGCCATACTTATTTTTGGGCTGTTCAGGTTTGGTTTTGCGAATGATTGGCTGATCCGGGGAACGATGCCCATATTGATGCTGTTGTTTTATGCTATTTTGAGGGGGAATCTACGGGTTAAAAACTTCAGCGACGGGTCTTCAAATCTCAAATTCTGGGTACTTTTTTCAGGAATAATTTTGCTGTGTATGGTAGGGCCGTTTTCGTATTTTTATAGGGCTGCTAAAAGTAATATTCTTGTAAACAAAATTACGGGCAAGCAAATTTTCATACCGTATGCTTACGACAAATACCCCAATATTTATGAAGCTATAAAAGAGCATCATAGCTTAGAGGAAGCCTCTCAGTATTTGGGAGATAAGAAATCCGCTTACTGGAAATATCTGAGCAGACGGGACAGATAGATGCGTGATGCACCGAATTGAATTTTCATTGTATACCAATCAGCCCCGATAATCCCTAAAATTATCGGGGCTGATTGGTTACATGTTACAAGCTACTTTAAAACACCTTTGTATAATGAAGGCCAGTTTCCATAAAGTGTGATGGTTGTTTTTGTACCATCGGGAAGTCGGATATTTAATTTCCTCGTAGCAACCGGTGACTGAAAAGAATCTACCGCCAACACAACGAATTTATTGCCTTTTACTACCGCAGAAACAAACGGGTCTTTGCGATCAGCTACCAGCGCTGCTTGGGCCTGTTGGGGTTCTTGCCAGCTACCATTGATTTCATAAGCTAAATCCTGATTTTTACCCCCTGCTATTACATCTTCTACTTGTTTCGCCATCCAGTTTCCCAAAGCGTAAAATTCGGTAGGATAGTCCCAGTAACGGGGAGAATCTCCGTTTGGTAGTGGCTTATGAAATACAGAAATATCTGTTTTACCATCCGCCGGGTACCATTCCTTCCCCCAGTCAGTAGACCCCGGATCAAAGTGATATGCATTTTCCCCTCTACCGCCGGGCTGACTATCATGCCACAGGTAATATCCGTCAAAAAGGACTAGTGAAAACAGTGATAAACTCAGAGCCTGGCTGGCTGGCATCATTTCCAATTGATTTAAAATGAGATCACCTTTCGGATTTGTAGTTTCATGATGCCAGGGTACAATCGGATCATTTGCATAAGGCATATGTCGGTTCCATGCATAAAAAACAGATTTATTGTTCTTCTGAAACGGGATCAATTTATTAATTCGGAGCGAATGAATCGCTGAAAGTAAAACGAAATTGTTTTGTGTATTACCTTGTGCGTCGGCCACAGAGGTTGGTCTCGGATAAACATCAGTCGGAGAAACGTTAAAAACATTTTGAAAACTATCTCCGTTGGGAAGTTTATCAAAATTCGAATGATTTGGTCCCGGGTGCGCATAGTCTTTGGCAAAGGAAGCGGGACTTTTATCACCCATTTTATTGAAATGCTGATTGGTATAAGCGCTGCCCCCCCAATAATCAAACAGATACATATTGGGATGATTTTTACGTATCCTTTCAGAAAACCATATTAACCTCTGTTTTACATCGGGCGGATATCTCTGGTTCCAAAACTCAAAATCGAAGGCATAAACCCCCAGGCCTGGGGTATTGTCGGCAAGGGCTTCGACTTCTTGTCGGGATAGCCCTGCGAACCATTGTTCATTCTTATCCTGAAAATGACCAGGCGAGGCAGTCCAATGTATTTTGTTAGCCGGAATGTCCTTTTCCCAGGCCGGTAAATGTGTTATGCCACGTTTTAAATAATTTTCAGCCGGAACCCAGTTATTAAGGCGGTACTGCATGACCAGTTTGCCCTCAATAGGTTCAAATTCCGGGAAAGTAGTGTCGAAATGCACATTGATATCTTTTGATAACACAAACCATGAAGGAATTTCTATCCGGGTTAAGGTAGATTTTTCCTTTTTATTGTCAAGGGCGTTTATCCAGATATTTTGTTGGCGGAGTGCTCTGTTTCTCAATGAATTCCACCAGTCATTGTACGGGGCGTCAATCCATTTAGCTGTTATGGTGTAGAAATAGCCAGGTTTGACTTCTACGCCGTTTTCGATACCGGCGACGACAATGTTATCAATCATGACAACCTTAGTTCTTCCATCCTGAAAATTTGCGAAATCTTTCAAGAAAATCTTCCCGCCTTTTACGACAGGTCGAACATCGAGCCAGTTGTCCTTACTACCTTGACGAACCCACTTAGTTCCGTCTAAAATTTCGGATTTTCTGGAATCGTCATAATTAAATTCCGCCGTTGTTTCGCAGCCAGGTTGTCCGAGACTGGTAACTTTTACAGAAGATTTTCCCGCATGTAGCTCAACGTTTGGCAGCGTAAGCCAGATGGATACCCGGTGTGGAACGTTTTCAAATTTCTGGACTTTTCCGTTTTGTGTAATTTCTACGTTGTAAGGTGCAAGACCTGCGGCATTGGCCGCAATTTCAAACTGCATTTCTCGGCCAATCTGTTTGTAACGGCGGACGGTAAGATCACAGGCACTGGAGGCCGAGTCGATGGTTACAGCAATGGGTAAAGCAGAAAGCTGTTCCGGGAAATCTTTTCCCTGCGAGGGGCCATACCTGTTCCATGCCCAGATACCGGTTCCTGTAAAGGCCGCCAGCACTGTACTTATCCAAATGATCGTTGATTTCGACAAAATCTTTTTTTTATGCAAAACTGAAAATTAAAACCAGGTGTGTGAATTGCTCAATATTGTTTACCACCAGCGGTAAAACAAACCGATTGAAGCATTTAGCGAAGATACTCCTTTATCAACATATTCATAATCGAAAGGAGTGGCCTCATACTTGACACGGATATCTGCGCCAAAATTACCATCTTTTTTGAACAAAAATTTAGATCCAAGGCCAATCCCATAGGTCGGACGGACTTTCCGTTTCTGATCGGCCAGACTTCCATAATATAGGGTGTAATCGAGAATACTTGCACCGGCGCTGACCTGCACGTAAGGCTGGATTGCCGAGTTATTGCCTAAGAAACGATAATTACCAAAAACCTGGATCGGATACTGGGTTAAAGTTCTGGTTTGTACCGCGGAAATATCACTTCCATCCGTTGTCGGGTAAATGGCTCTCGGAATCCGTTTGTTGAAAAACGAATAACCCAGTTCTCCGCCAATAGAAAAAGAGTTTTGCAGGACCCATTCCAAAGCTATGGAATAATTTTCGAACGATGTTTTGTCGATGTAATTACTGGAAAAAGATCCCAGCGGGATCGCACCGGTATACCTTGCCGTTACTTGATAATGGGTGTAACGCTCGAAAGGAGAAGGTAAGGTATATAATTTAGGAGCCGGTTCCTGCGCATAGGCGGGGATTATGCCTGCAAAAAGGAGCGCAATGATGATGTATTTTTTCATTTGAAAATGTCAATTAAGAAGACACGGAAAAACCGTGAAAATAAAGTTGTGCAATGGTGATCCTGGCCGTACTGTCTTGTTTAAGCAGCCGGTTAATGCCCCAATGATATTATTTAATTTTAAGATAATTGGACTGACCGAATATGGAATCAACCATTTCGTCAATATAACCCGTGTTGCCAAGGCCGGAACCACGTATTTGAGCGTCCCAGATCACATTCAGTTTTTTGTTAACCGTATCCGCATTTTTCAGGTCAAGCATTGAAATTGACCAGTAGCTTTCGCTGGTTTGATACGCATAATAACTTGGATAACCATATCCGTAACCTCCATAGTATCCGCCCCAATAAGAAGAATATGGTGTCGATGCGATGTTCACATACGTATTGGTTACCCGGGCAGCACTAAGTCCAACATCCGGTTTTTTATCGGCGGCCACATACGTATAACCCAGGTTTTGCATATTGGTAATGATGCGCGTTAAAAGGTCTTTGTCAAGGCTGGTAAGCGCTGTGGTAGAACGTTCGTCCTGGACCACGATAACAGAGTCTGTTATACTGAAGGTTTTAAATGTTTTGAAATCAGCAGTTTTATCGCGGTTTGTAATATATACTTGTGATTCAAGGTCAGATAAGTCGTTTACCGGATCATTGGTGCAGGAGGTCAGCCAAAAAGTGGCAGAGATAATTAGAAATGAAGCTTTTTTTAACATAGCAGTACTTTGCGTTTTGGTTATCTGATTAACGAATTTTAAAATTGAATCATTTTATTTTTCCGTATTTAGCACACTATTTTTTTTGAAATTGTGATGCCGGCTATATTATCAGAGACTATTGGGAATGATATTTGGTTGTAAAGCGGTAAAATAATTTAGATGATGAAACGGCCCAAAAGCGGGTAGCAGTGAAGGCTTTGTAAATTAGAAATGACCGATCCCGAACTTTATTTGACTTTGTCCTGTTCGTTGCTTTATTTTAGTAATATTAAAAAAACTTAGATACCGGGATTCACTCGCACACCCCAGAAGACAAAATTATATATGGAAACAAAAGAAGAAGTACTAAGGATTATCGATGTACTCAACGATACGTATGAAAGCGAAGAGGCCTGGTATGGTCCTTCTGTGGTAGAGGCGCTGCGTGATGTAACACCTAAAATGGCTGAGCTGCGATTAAGCTCCAACACGCACTCGATCGCGGAAATTGTTTATCACATGACGACCTGGCGGATTTTTGCCGTACGGAAAATTCAGGGTGACGCGGAGTTTGATATTAAAACACAGGATAAGGACTGGAAGAAGTTTCCGGTTGTGGATGAATTTGAATGGGAGGCTATTCAAATGGAATTAAGTCTTTCGCAGGAAGAATTAATTTCTGAACTGGAAAAAATTGAGAATGACAGTTTCCTTGAGGAATTTGTGCCCGGCCGTGATTATTCTTACTATACCATGATTCATGGCGTTATCCAGCACGACGTATATCATGCAGGTCAGATCGGGCTGATCAAGAAGGCTTTGAAAGGAATGCAGCTTGAAGAAGACGATGATTTGGGCGCTTTCGATGACCGTGCCACTTATGGCAATGATAACGATTATTATTGATCTGACTTAGATAAAATTTTGTGTTTTTATAAATTTTATATTAAATACTAATAAAAAGTTATATTTTGCATAATAATTAAAGGTAGTATTCATTGGATACAATCTCTTTAATGGTGTGGATATATGTCAAAAGGCCATTCGGATCATCGAGTGGCTTTTTTTATGAAATGTCTGAAATCGGTGCAACATTTGGGAGATTATTCAGAATAACCTCGGTATATGAAAATATTAATTGTTGAAGATGAGCCAAAACTGGCCGGTTTTTTGAAACGTGGTCTGGAAGAACAATCCTGGGAAGTTGAGCTGGCCTATGATGGTCAGGTAGGAAAAAAAATGGCGTCAAATTACCGTTTTGATGTCATTATTCTGGATGTAAACCTGCCCATTCTCAATGGGTATGATTTAGCGAAACAATTAAGAAACGATGGTCTGACGACGCCCATCCTGTTTTTGACCGCGCTCGGAACGATCGATGACAAGCTCGACGGATTTGAAGCTGGCGGCGATGATTATCTGGTTAAACCATTTGAATTTAGAGAACTGATAGCCCGTATCAAGGTTTTATCCCAGCGCAACAGCAACCGCGAACAATCCAGCCAGGTTTTGAAGCTGGCAGATCTGGAACTGAACCTTGATGAAAAAGTAGCCAGACGAGCGGGGAACCGTATCGACCTGACGGCAAAGGAATTTGCGCTGCTGGAATATCTCATGCGCAACAGAGGCAGAGTTGTGTCCAGGGTGGATATTGCGGAACAGGTCTGGGATATCCGTTTCGATACCGGTACCAATGTAATTGATGTTTACATTAACTTTTTGCGTAAAAAAGTCGATAAGGATTATGACACAAAATTGATCCATACCGTTGTGGGGATGGGCTATATTTTTAAGGAAGAATGAACATCAAAACCCGGCTTACCTTACTCTTTACCATGCTGGTTGGCTCCATTATGGCGCTTTTCTGTTTGTCCATCTACTATTTCTACGATCAGTATCGTGAAAAGCAATTTTATACTTTTTTGAACGAAAGGGGACAGACGATTGCGCAGTTGGTTGAGGCGAGTAATGGGATAAGCAAGGCGGATATCGCAAAAATTGAAAAGGAAAATAACACGGTGCTGCTCGATGAGGAAATCACCATCTACAATGGTGTGGATTCAGTTATTTTTTTTAGCGGAACCAATGATTTTGCGCTAACCCACCAAATGCTGACTGATGCCAGAAACGGGAAAGAAATACATACCAAACATGCACAGAAAGAGGTAATTGTGACCCGGCATATTTTGCAGGACCACCGCAAACCGTGGGTTGTCGTTGCAATCGCCATTGATCATCTGGGAACAAACCAATTGCAAAGACTTCGGGAAATTCTGGTGATTGGCTGGCTATTGTCGCTGGTACTGGTGAGTGTTGCCGGCTGGCAGTTCTCTACCGATGCGATTAAGCCTGTATCTGATATCATTGCCCAGGTCAATAATATTTCCGCAGGGAATTTGCATGACAAGGTAACGGTGGGCCGGGAAAAAGATGAACTTGCCTTGCTGGCGCAAACGTTTAATCTGATGCTTAACCGGCTTGAAATTGCTTTTGTTGCTCAGAAAAATTTTGTTTCCCACGCTTCGCATGAGTTACGAACACCGCTGGCCCTGATCATGAGTGAGGTGGAAGTGACGCTGATGAAGGCCCGGTCGGGTCAGGACTATGAGGAAGCACTGCGTGGCATATTGGATGAGGTTAAGGAAATGAACGAGCTTGTAAGCCGTTTGCTCGAACTCGCGCGGACAGAAGAACACGCATTCAGGGTTACGTTTTCCAAGATCCGTATTGATGAAGTTTTGTGGCAGGCGCAGGCGTTTGTCCAGCAAAAAAATCCCGGTTATCAGGTCTACATTAATTACGATCAGATTCCGGATAATGAAGAGCTGCTGTTGCGTTACGGCGATGAAAGTCTTCTGCGCACGGCCTTTGTGAACCTGATGGACAATGCGTGCAAGTATTCGGATAACCAGTCGGTGGATGTTTTTCTGGAAATTCATAAAGATTTGATCAAGATATCTTTCAAGGATGTCGGCATAGGCATTGCAGCAGCAGAATTGCCTTACGTTTTCGACACATTTTACCGCAGTGCCACCTCCATGAGCAAAGCGGGTTATGGCATTGGTCTGGCCCTGACCAAACGTATTATTACCATGCAGGGTGCCAGTATTGAAGTCGAGTCCCAGGTTGGACTTGGCAGCACTTTTATCCTCAAATTTCCGCCATTCTGATCAGGTTATTCTTTTTAATTTATTTTTAATTTGACATTAATCAGACTTTAACAATGTCTGAGGTCATTTGTATCATAAAATCACTCAAAAGGATTTTTATGCTATGGATGATTTTCAGTTGTGTTTAATTTTTTTATCTCTTCCTGTTGCCAACGGGTAGCTTATCCTTTTCATTAATGATGATGAAGTCAGCACCAAGGAAACCAGCTACGGGATTTAAGGGATTAAAAGAAAACTGGAAAGACGACATCCGGTCCGGTTTTTTGGTCTCGCTGATTGCTTTGCCACTGAGTTTAGGGATAGCGGGAGCAAGCAATTTTCCTCCAATGATGGGCGTGCTGACTGCAATAGTCGGAGGTATCGCAGTATCGTTTTTCACAGATTCTGAATTGACAATAAAAGGTCCTGCCGCAGGACTTATTGTCATCGCGGCAGGTGCAGTGGATGAGCTTGGTCGGGGCGATGCTGTTTTAGGCTGGCACCTGGCATTAGGTTCGATTGTAGTGGCAGGTATTCTTCAGATTGCGACGGGTGCAATGAAACTGCCCAGGTTTGCAGATTTCGTGCCGCTGTCAGCCGTTCATGGTATGTTGGTCGCTATCGGGATTATTATTATGTCGAAGCAAATTCATCTGGCCGTGGGTGTTGCTCCGTCAGAGCTTAAAGGAAAAGCGCCCCTGGAACTCATTGAAATGGTTCCTCACAGCTTGCTGAATATGGAATACCACATTGCAATTATTGGTTTGGTTGGCTTGATGATCATGTTCGGATGGCAATACCTTTCATTTTTGTTCTTGAAAAAAATACCGCCAGCCCTGGTTGTTTTGGTTATTTCGATCGTTCTTGGACAGTTGTTTCATTTATTTGAGCCGACTTACCGTGACATCAAACCTTTGATTAACCCGGGAGAATTTACGTTGTCTTACAATGCAAGTTTTGCTGGAATCACTTTTGATTTAATACCGGTCTTTATCAAGTACGTTTTGATGTTTTTGCTCGTAGGCAGTCTGGAGTCTCTGCTTACAGTGAAAGCGATCGATCTTCTGGACCCGTACAAACGCAAGGCTGATATGAGCCGGGACATTGTTGCCGTAGGTGCCGGTAACGTGGTGGCCGGTTTGCTTGGCGGTTTGCCGATGATTTCCGAAGTGGTACGTAGTTCTGCCAATATCAACAACGGCGGTAAAACGCGCTGGGCTAACTTGTTTCACGGAGTTTTCCTGTTGGTTTTCGTAACGGCTTTGATTCCTGTGATCAGAATGGTTCCGGTTGCAGCGATGGCAACGATGCTGATCTTTGCAGGTTTCCAGCTGGCTTCCCCGGAAGAATTTAAACATATATACCACATCGGTAAAGAACAGCTTATTATATTCCTTGTTACGATTGCCGCGACATTGGTTACGGATTTACTGATCGGTATCGGAATGGGTATTCTGACCAAGTTTATCATGCAATTGTCTTACGGCGTTAAATTGTCAGACATTTTTGCTCCTAAAATTGAGATTGATGTTAACAACGATATCTATTTTGTGCGTGTGACGAGGGCTGCTGTTTTTAGCAATTACCTTGCTCTTAAAGGAAAACTTGAAACATTGCCGCAGGGGAAAAACGTGAAGGTAGACTTCTCCGAAGCACCCTATGTTGACCATACGGTCATGGAAAATATTACCCGCTTTAAAAATGATTATGAACAAGCGGGCGGGAAAATGGAGCTGGTAGGTTTCGAAAGTTACCAGACGCTATCGGATCATCCGTTGGCAGCCCGAAAGAATCAACGCTTAACTGTAATAGGTTAAATTGAGAGGTGAGTAGTAAGACGGAAAGTGGCTTCTGAGTTTCAGAGGCCACTTTTTTATGTTTTTTAGGCTCTTATTGGCGTAGCCAAGCCCAATCTTGTAGCCAGGGAATTCATTCCCTGGAAAGTGGGAATGAATTCCCTGGAAATTTGAATGTTTTATTTTTTCTCGTCAATCAATATTCCGGGCAGTGATTCCGGATATTCTTCCCGGATAAATTCGATCAGCTTTTCCCGCACCAGACAGCGCAAATCAAATGCCTGAGACGAATTTCGCGCCGACATAATCGCGCGGACGACCATGAAATGTGTTTGGGTATCAGTCACTTGTAGTGCCCATGATTTGCCATCCCAGAGAGGTGTGGCAAGCAAGATTTCTCCCAGTTTTTCACGTAATTTTTCAACGGGTGTCTGGTAGTTCAAATTGAAAAAGGCACTCCCGATCAGACTGCTGTCATTACGTGTCCAGTTTTGAAAAGGCGTTTCGATGAAATAGGTGATGGGTAAAACCAAACGGCGCAAATCCCATATGTTCACGACGACATAAGTCAGATTGATTTCTTCAATGCGTCCCCATTCGCCTTCCACAATCACGACGTCATCAATTTTTATAGGCTGTGTAAAGGCAATCTGAATACCGGCAAGTAGGTTGGCAAGCGACTTTTGAGCCGCAAAACCAATAATAACACTGGCAATACCAGCCGAAGTAAGTATGCCGACGCCATACTGTCTGACGCTGTCAAAACTTAAAAGCAATATAGAAACGCCAAAAACGATGATAACAATGATGACGATTCTTTTAATAAACTTGATTTTGGTGAACAACCTCCGCGCCTGATTGTTGTCGGGCGTATCAAAATCAAGCTTTTCAATCAGGATTTTTTCAATGATGACGACAATCCTGGCCAGCAGCCAGGTTGTGACGGCAATCAGCAATATTTTGCTGACTGCGTATGTAAATTCATATTCCGGATGTGACAGCGTATAAAATCGGGTTACACAAGTCGTCAGCAGCAGCGGAACAAAGAAGTAAAGGACGCTGGTAAGGTTCTGGTGAATTGCCCTGACAATCAGCCAATCTTTTTTATGGGCGATAACCGTTATCGTCTTAATGATTATTGCACTCAGCAACAGACCAATGATGCCTGCAAGCAGGATAATCAGCCAGGGAGAATTTTTATAATCCAGCACTTCAGGAAAATTATTCATCGTTTATTGGTCTGTCATACGCGCTACGATCATCCCGGTGTGCTTTGGAACGGACGCAACATATTCGGCAAGCGGTAAGGTAGACAAAATTACCTTTTTACCCGCCAGAGAAGCATGAAGCAAATACGCACGGCTGCCGATTTTTGTAATAATGCCCATGTGATTGCAGTCCAGGCCTTCAACAGAGGATGTAAAAGCTACGATGTCACCATCCCGAAGCAGCGGCTCAGCCTTTTGCAGGGCCGCTTTGGGAATGTAGGAATGTTCGCGGCTGTTAATAATATTTTCCTGTTCTTTTACTTTTTCCCAAACCTCGGTGTTGTCCAGTGCCGGATAGAAATTGGCATGGGTACTCATAAAATTGATCTCTTTTTTGAAAGGGACGCCGCCAACCTTAGCGGTGATATCTTCAAGTCTGCCGCGTTTTTCATTTTCATATATCCAGTCGAGCACGTAGTGCAGGCGCGACGGATAACCATCAATAACACCTTCCCGGTATCGGATTTTGGTTAATTCAGTTTTATAACCTTCATAATTGAGGTTTTCATTCTTGGCAATGGCCAGAGCTATGGAGCTTTCAACCAGCGTGGTGCAGTCCAGACCGTCAAATTTGCAAACCAGTTTTTCTGTCGGATTTCCTTCGAGCGTGCTGGCTACATAAGGCGTTCCTAAAAACGATTCGGCCATGCGTAAAACCTGTGTTCCCAGATCTCCGTTACCCGGCAGATCCATTTTTTGTGTAAAGATCCTTTGTGCGGTCGGCTGTGCCGTAGTATCGATGGACCAGGAGATTAGAAATGAAAACACCAGAAATGACAAAAAGGCAAAATTTGGTTTCATTGCAGGTAATGATTTACCGCTGTCCATAACGTGATAATCTTTATAATAAAATGAATTAATAACAATGTCTTAAAATGTGTGCCATCCCTTCTTGCAAGGCTGAAACGATGCTATAACGTTTCAGGAACAAATTTATTCACATTTTAGAAATATACTGACTTATTTACAAGGATGTGGAAAATGTAAGCATTTTTACGTTTTGTCTCCGGATTTTATACCCAATAGGTGGGGCCGTGCCAATTATCCCTGTTTGTTTACGAATACTTCCGGTAATTCATCTTCGTCCGAAGCGGCTTCTTTTACAGGGAAAAAGAACGCTGCCCCGTGATGAAAAAATTGCCATGAAAGATTTCCGAGTAAACTTTTTATCTCGCTAAACCTGGCATTTCTGGATTTTAAAGCAAAAGCAATAGAAAGTCCAAAACTGACCAGAACGTTCATGGTACCTATGCAGGCAATGCCAATGATGGAATTAATCCATAAGTCAGCCGAAATATGGCTGTTCAGACCGGCAAATGCGATGCCGAAATTTCCTGACGCAAATGTAATATGCCGAATATCAAGTGGTAAACCAAAAGTGAAGCCAATAGCGCTGGTAGAGCCCAGAAAAACACCGAGGGAGAAATTTCCGGCCAGGGCGCCGAAATTCCGTTCAAAATAATGTGCAGTACGGTCAAGCCTTTCCTGTCCCAGCAAGCGGATCAGGCCCGGGTGATGCATGAGGCGCAAGGAGTATTTGTTATAGATCCATTTGTTTTCATAATATCCGGAAATCAGCCCGGATACCATCAGATAAAACCCCGCAATAGCCGCATGTGGAATGGCCAGACTTTCCCAGGCGTTCAGCTCCGCAATGAGCTTATGCGCCTTGGCAGGATCTGCAATATGAAATCCGTTGAAATAAAAATAAAGCCAGTCGAGTCCGTAGGCAATCGGGAAAGCGATAGACGCATTGCCGACGAGCGATATAAACTGGCTGCGGATCAGTTTGATCAGCAGTTGTGTGGTGCTTTCCAGCCAGTTGGGGTTTTGACCATTATTGCTAAGATTGGCTGCAATCGTTGAAGCCGTCATGGCAGGCTGTTTGGTCGCAATCGTGTACCCCAGAATATGGATGAGCATGAAGCCAATGGAGTAATTCAGGCTATAAAAAAAAGCTTCCCAGAATATTGGCAGATGCTGGAAATACAACCTCGTTTTGTTGCAGCAAAGCAGGCCCACAATGGCGCCGCCGCCCATAGCCCGCCTGAAAAGTTTCCAGTAAGCCGACTTGTCCGACGCGATGTAATGTTCACCGGTTTTTGACGTATTTTCAATGACTTTGAACGTCAGTAACTGAAGATTTATCGAGAAATGTTTACGCAGGCTGTACCGGGTATTTTCCGCGTAAACAAATTCTTTCAGCAGATGTGTGATGATCAGCCATTGTTTACTCTTTTCCTCAGACTGCAGTAAATCCAGGAGCTGGGTTAGCCGTTTAAGATATTGTTCAAGCTGGCGCATCATATAGGTCAGCTGCAAACTTATCCCAAACAGATCTTTGTGTTTGTAAATGTAACTGACCTGCGTGTTGCACTGGCTGATCATTACCAGAATATGCTTGTAATCATTGTCACGGTCTTCGGATGAGCAATCGTAGGTATTCAGCATTTTTTCAACATACATCATAACCTCCCGGTTGAGCCCGAGGAAGGGCGAATCCAGGTCATCTACACGCGGGATTTTAGAAACGACCTCCGGCTCTATCCCCAGATTTGCTGCACGCTGTGCAAGCACGAGAATGGCATTGAGCATCTCTTTGGCAACATACTTGGATAAAGTGGGTGTTGTGTCCCTGAAAATGTCCGCAAAGAAATTGCACCAGTTTTCATCAGGGATGGCCTGTACCCACTGGTAATCCTTTTTATCATCAAAAAAGCCATCGAACTGGGTCCGAAGCTCATCGGGTTCGTGTACAGGCGGGAGAAATTTATAACTTAATCTTGTAGAGGCATCCGAAAAAAAGCCTTTGTTCGAACCGATTTCCGATTCTGTTAACAAGGAGACAAATTTGGTTGAAAGCAGAATCGAATAAATCTGTTCTGCCAGCAGGTCCTTCTCCCGGCGATCCATCAGAATATTGGTCAGAATATCAGCAAAAGGGATTTCCTGGTTCACTTTTGCCTTGTAGGAACTCCGAATAATCTCTATGAATTTTCCGACATAATTCAGGCGGCTTTGTGCTGAAACACTGTTCATAAGATATCAATAGTTAAGCGCTTACAGTCGGAGAGAGATTCACTTGCCGGATTATTTTTACGGTGTATTCGTCCTGAATATTTTTTTGCTGCTTCCAATAATTGCCATTTTGGTGTTGGGGTTGTCTACCTGATTCATGATAACCCTTAAAGTAAATTTAACAATTCTTTCGGAAGGAATTGGATTTTTGCCTCATTTGTACCAGGATGAATTTGTATAGTGCAATTTTGAAATTTAATGAAAATGTATAAAAGAGGACAAAGCGGTGCTTAATATGCGCTTTGTCCTCTTGCCTTTGATATGAAAATCTAAATTTCCTTATTTTCTAAAATTTCATAAACGTACACCGAATTTGGCGGCAAGGTCAGGGCAATGCCTGTTGAGGTTATTTCCGACGGCCTGATATTTGGGGTAAGAATAAGTAGCGGGAAAACCTGTTTTAAAGTGTATGAAACAGTCGCATTCAGTTTTAGTGTATCCTGCCATGCGCCCTGCGGAATCCTGACATTGGTATGATAGGTTCTTGCCTTATCGAAATTGTATATAAAGAGGAGTTTCTGATTGTCGGTATAGCGCAGGTAACTGTAAATTCTGGTTTTATCGTAATCAGGACTTTGGTCATCCACATTCACATATTGCAGATCGTAAAAACTACCGGCATACACCGCCTCATTATCCGTCACGAATCTGTTCAGGTTTTCATAAAAGGCGCGCAGTTTTTTCTGATCGTTGGTCAATGTTCCACCGTCAAATTTTCCGCCATTTACAAAGTGTTGGAATTCAGTAACGCCCCAGTAGTCAAAGATCGTTGTCCGGCCATCTTCTCCCTGAAAACCCTCCGAGGCATTGGGATCAACACCCAGTTCCTGTCCGAAATAGAGCATCAACGGGCCTGTATGCAGCGTTGCACTTAATGTCATAGCCGGAATGGCCGCCCACGGATCTCCTGCAAAATACCGGGAAGCAATGCGCTGTTCGTCATGATTTTCAAGGAAACGTAGCATGTGCTCTGAAATATCACCGGATTCTTGCTGCCAGATGCGCGTGATATCCTCCACACTGCCGCCGCCTTCGATCAGGTGACGAAGGGAGTTGTACAAACCAACCTTATCGTATAAATAGGTGAACTGACCCTTTTGGACATAGTTGTGATATTCGTGGGGATTGTAAATTTCAGCGATGAAAATAATTTCGGGGTTTACTTTTTTGATTTCAGGTATCACCCAGCCCCAGAATTCCACCGGCACCATTTCTGCCATATCACAACGGAAGCCATCCACGCCTTTTTCTGTCCAGAAACGCAGAATGTCATACATTTTTAGCCAGGTTGAAGGAATCGGGTCAAAATGCGTTGAACGGCCATTCAGATAATCGACACCGTAGTTCAGTTTTATCGTTTCATACCAGTCATACTGGCTTGGCTGCGCCTGAAAAACGTCATTTCCGGTTGCTTTTGCCGGTCTTTCCTGATAAGGGCCGGTCACAGGAATGGGCGGTTTGTGACCTTCCGGAACGATAAAATCCTGATTGGGGATGTAGTAAAAGTTGTTGTTCGGGGCAAAAGTTACCGTTTTGTCGTCATCTTCGCCAAAGTCTTTGATACCCAGGGCACGTGCATCCGAATGATATTGTCTGGAAACATGGTTTGGGATAAAATCGATGATGGATTTTAAACCCTGGTTGCGGGTACGGGCTATCAAAGCTTCAAATTCCTGCATCCGTTTGGAAACATCCACAGCCAGATCCGGATCGACATCGTAGTAATCCTTAACCGCATACGGCGACCCAGCCATTCCCTTGACAATCAGCGGATGGTCCACACCGATGCCGTACGCAGAATAATCCGTCAGTGTGGCGTGTTCAATAATTCCGGTGTACCAGACGTGGGTAATCCCGAAATTTTTTATTGATTCAAGGGCAGTGTCCGTGATATCATTAAATTTTCCGGAACCGTTTTCTTCAATCGTTCCGTATATTTTGTTGGTCGTATTTTGATTACCAAATAATCGGGTGAAAACCTGATAAATAATGAGTTTGTCGCGGTTGATAACAGGCATAATCTGCTTCTGGGTTATTTATGGGCGCAATACTACATAGGACGCCGGTGAAATGTAATGGACTTGCAAAGGATAAATTAAGCGTGAGATCTCCGATAAATCAACGATTAAAGAATTACTTTTTTGAAATATCGTTTGATTGCATCAGCTAAAACCGTCTTTTTACTATTTTGCAAGATATTAAATTAATAAATGATATGCCGACTGTTCAAGCCTGCCTTTTTGATCTTGATGGAGTGATCGTAGATACTGCCAAATACCATTATCTCGCATGGCGGCAACTTGCCAACCAACTTGGGTTTGACCTGACTCTGGAACAGAATGAGTTATTGAAAGGAATCAGCCGGATGGAATCTCTGGATATTATACTGGAAATTGGCGGTGTGAAACTGGATGAAGCGGAAAAGACAAAGCTGGCCACCGAGAAAAATCTCCGTTATCTGGAGTTATGCAAGCAAATTACACCCGACGACGCCTTGCCTGGTGTGCGTAGATTTTTGGATGAACTGAGAGCGGATTCGATAAAAGTCGGATTGGGATCAGCCAGTAAAAATGCAAAAACAATTCTGACGAATCTGGATATGCTGACTTATTTCGATACCATTGTTGACGGAAACCGGGTCACAAAAGGAAAGCCCGATCCCCAGGTTTTTTTGATGGGCGCAGAAGATTTGTCTGTCGCTCCCGAGTATTGCCTTGTCTTCGAAGACGCAGTGGCAGGAGTTCAATCGGGTAATGCGGCAGGCATGTGCACCATCGGTATCGGGGAGCAATCCGTTTTAAATGAAGCAGATATCGTGATCAAAGGTTTTGACGGGGTGTCGGTGGATGACCTTTTTGGAAAATTAACGTAATAATCATTCAGAATAACCTTTGCGTACAGCTTACTGCCGATAACCCATAAAAATGAAAAACTACATAACACACGACGAATGGAGTATTGTGGAAGAAGGTTTCCATGCGGCTCACAATGAAATGACAGAGAGTCTGATGAGCCTCGGCAACGGCCGGATGGGGCAAAGAGGAAATTTTGAAGAAAGTTATTCGGGGAAAACCTTGCTCGGGAATTATGTTGCGGGGGTATATTTTCCCGATAAAACCCGCGTAGGCTGGTGGAAAAACGGCTATCCCAACTATTTTGCCAAAGTGCTGAATGCCTGCAACTGGGTTGGTATCGATATAAAAGTAGGCGAAGAAACACTGGATTTGAATACCTGCCTGGTGGAGGAATTTCGCCGTGCGCTGAACATGAAGGAGGGGGTGCTGGACCGTACCGCTGTTGTAAAACTGGCGAGCGGCAGAAGGGTGAAAATCCAGTCGAAGCGCTTTTGTAACATGGTCGATGATGAGTCGGGAGCGATCCGTTACTCGATCACACCGCTTGATTTTACGGATATTATCACCGTTACACCTTATCTGGACGGTAATATCAGCAACCGTGATTCGAATTATGATGAAACTTTCTGGAACGAACTCTACAAGGAAACCAGTTTTTCGGAAGGATATTTGATTCTGGAAACAAAAGAAAATCCTTATGGCGTTGAGCAGTTTCAGGTCGCAACCGGAATGGCTTTCGATATCAAAATAAACGGGCTGAAAACGGATTATCAGTCACTGCCCGCCCGTCATGAAAAATATGTTGCAGGCGTCGTTCACATTGAAGTACAGGAGGGCGATGAGCTGACGATTTTTAAATATGGCGTCAATTTGTCTTCAACCAATTATGCTGCGGATCAGCTTTTAACGGAAGCCAAAGCCTATGTAGCCCGTATTAGCGAGAAAGGTTTTGCCCAGCTTTATGCAGAACATGTGCAGGCCTGGGCTGAAAAGTGGGAAAAAAATGACATTACCATTGAAGGCGATGTTGCCGCGCAGCAGGGTATCCGTTTCAATATTTTCCATCTGGGGCAAACCTATACCGGGGAAGATGAACGGCTGAATATTGGCCCGAAAGGCTTCACCGGTGAAAAATACGGCGGAAGTACTTACTGGGACACAGAGGCTTATTGTATACCCTTTTATCTCTCGACTTCGGAAGAAAAAGTAGCCAGAAATTTGTTGGTTTACCGGCATAAGCATTTGAAAAAGGCCATTGAAAACGCCGAAAAGCTAGGTTTTAAAGACGGTTCCGCGCTTTATCCGATGGTTACGATGAATGGGGAAGAGTGCCATAACGAATGGGAGATCACCTTCGAGGAAATACACCGGAACGGGGCCATTGCCTTTGCGATTTATGATTATACACGGTATACCGGTGACGAAACATACCTGTCTCAGTATGGCCTTGAAGTGCTGATCGGTATCTCGCGGTTCTGGAAACAACGGATTACCTGGTCTGCGGATAAGGGGCAGTACGTGATGCTTGGCGTGACGGGACCTAATGAATATGAAAATAACGTTAACAACAACTGGTATACCAATTACATCGCTTGCTGGACGCTGCGTTATACGCTGGAAGTGATTAGTAAACTTTGGGAGACTGATACGCAAAGGCTGAATGAGATTATTTTCCTGACCAATTTTGACCTGAATGGTGAAATGGCCGACTGGAAACACATCGTCGAATTTATGCATTTTCCGTACGATCCCGCCAGAAGGGTTTATTTGCAGCAGCAGGGTTTTCTGGATAAGGAAATTTTATCGGTCACAGATATCGCAGACCAGCGTCCCATCAATCAAAACTGGTCGTGGGACAGGATATTGAGATCCTGTTTTATCAAACAGGCGGATGTTCTTCAGGGATTATATCTTTTTGAGGACGATTTTGCGGTAGATGATATCAAAAGGAATTTTGAGTTTTATGAGCCGATGACGGTGCATGAGTCATCACTTTCTCCTTGCGTGCACGCGATTCTTGCAGCCAAAATTGGTCTGAAAGAAAAGGCTTACGAAATGTACGTCCGTACGGCGAGGCTCGATCTTGACGATTATAACAATGATACGGAGGACGGGCTGCATATCACTTCCATGGCGGGTACCTGGATGAGTGTTGTCAAAGGTTTTGCCGGGCAGCGCGTAAAAGACGGTTTCCTGACGTTGAATCCATATATCCCGCAGCAATGGACATCCTATTCGTTCAGAATCGGGTTCCGCGGTTCCTGGTTAAAGATCGAGGTGACCCGGGAAGGCGTGACGGTAGAGAATACTTCTGATCAGGAACTGACCATTTTTGTAAACGGTGAACGGCTTTTTGTCGCGGCTAACACGATCACAAAAAAATAATTTTGTCATTATAAAACAGTATTTTGTTGATCCGGAAAACTTTTGATAGTCCGGATCAATAATCAACTTACCCCTATGTTTAAATTCTCATTTGCCGCATATTTTTTAGGTTTTGTTTTTGTTCAGGCAAACGCGCAAAGCCTCAATACGTTAACGCCCAAGGAGAAAAAGGAGGGCTGGGAACTGCTTTTTGATGGTAAAAACCTCAAAGGATGGCATGCTTACGGCGGGAAAGAAGTTGGTTCTGCGTGGATGGTTGATCAGGGTGCTATCAAATTAAATGTTCCGGAACGTGCCGGAAATAAGGCGAAAAATGGGGGCGACATCGTTATTGATAAGGCAGTCAACGGCGATTTTGAATTCAAGGCGGAGTGGAAGGTTAGTAAATATGCCAACAGTGGGATTTTCTTTTTTGTGAAAGAAGCGCCGCAATACAAAAACATGCATGATACCGGCCTGGAACTGCAGGTCATTGACGATAAGATTTATGAGGGAGCCAAAGAAAATACGCACCGGGCAAGTGACTTTTTTGGCATTGCCAATGCGCGGTTAAGAGAAGGTAATCCGGAAGGGGAGTGGAATCAGATCCATTTTATTGTCAGAAAGAACAAACTGACGGTGTATCAAAACGGTTTTATGGTGCAGGAGCATGACTTGTCCGGCACAGACTGGAAACAGAGAATTGCAAAAAGCGGGTTAAAGGATGCCCCGATTTCCAAAGGAATTATAGCGGGTGGAATTGGTTTACAGGATTGGGGCAGTACGGTTTGGTATCGTAACATAAAACTTCTTCGGCTTTAAATACTGAATTTGTTTATTGCAAGAAAAAGTAAAACTAAACTAATATTATCGAACGGTAGATAAGTAATTGTTGAAAATGTTGTTGATTTATAGTAGGTTAGTGATCTCGCTGTCTAATAAATCATGGTACAGGAAGTTGTCAGGTGGAGGTTGATGGTAGTGCTAACGATGATGTTTTTGACTGGTTTTCACCTGCAAACATCAGCGCAGGATTTTAGTGTTTGCCAAAAAAATCTCAAAGATCTTCTGATCACGTTTAATCAGTCATTTGAAGAAAATGATCCTGCATTACTGAAAAATCCTGATTATCAGCGTCAGCTTCGCGAATTGCAGACGGAGTATTTCAAGTATCACAAGCAATCGTACATGTCCTCGGACTCTGTTCAGCGTCTGAACAATGAGGCAGTTATTCTGGCTTTATCCGGAAGTTATCATAAGGCGCTCCACATCCTGGAAAGTCTGGAACTCTCCGAAGATGAAGCACAGGTCAGGTACAACCGAGGACTGTTTAACATGCTTAATAAAAAGTATGATTCGGCACTAAACGACTTCTCAGGTGCGCCGAGCCATGCTTATAGCGCCGTCAATTCGCTTGTCTCATTTGGGAAACAAAAGAAGTTTGCCGAAGGATTATCTTTTGCGCAAGGTAACGAGCCGAAAAATTCTGCCGGAAAATTCAACTACAATCTTGGCCTGATCCATAAGTTTAACGGACTTTTTTCAGAAGCGATCGACGAGTTGTCTTCCGCAATCAAACAAAAGGATGAGATCATGGCTTATCGTTTGCAGCGTGGTGATCTTTATATGCGGACTGGCAATCAAAAGAAAGCGGTAAAAGATTTTGAAAAAGTTGCACGCCGGCACGCCAAGGCCCAGATACGTTATGCAAATGCTTTGCTTTCGTTAAATCAGTTTGCCAATGCACTGTCTGTTTTTCAAAAGTATCTTGAAAGTGAGGATAAAACCTTTCGTGGTGATGCGTACGTGGGCATGGGACATTCGCATTATGGTCTCAATCAGATTGCCGAGGCACAGCGCTATTACCGGCTGGCTGCAACGATGAAACGTGAAACACCGTCCTTGCTTGCCGGGATAGGCAATATCCATTTGTCAAATCATGAATATCAGTTTGCCTACAATTCTTTTGATCGGGCGATCAAAAAAGATACAGCCTATCTGCCGGCTTATCTGGGAAGGGCGGTGGCGCAATATGGTTTGAAAAAATTTGAACTGTCATTGCTGGATTTCAAAAAGGCGGAATCTATTATGGATCCCGATAACCGGTTCTTTGCAGACCTGTTTGTGACCAGAGGCTTTGCCCGCTACTATCTGAAAAATTCCAAAGGCGCGCAGGAGGATTTTACAACGGCGATTCGACTGGACGGTACGCGCTATGAGGCGCTGGCGGGGATGAGCAGTATTATGATCGATCAGAAAAAATATTCGGAAGCGGGCCAGTTTTTAAGTAAGGCGCTGAACTACGAGCAAAATTATGACCGTATGTGGAGCAATTATGGAAATTTACTTCTGCACTTTGATATGTTTAAAAAGGCTTACAACGTGTTTAAAAAGGCCATCACCCTCAACAAACAAAATATAAAGGCACAGAACGGATGGGGAGTTGTTTTGCTTGAAAACGATCAGCTTGATAAATCCATGGTACTTTTCGACAGCCTTGTAAAAGAGAATCCGGAATTACCTTATCTGCATAACAACCACGGTATTGTGCAGTCTTATCTGGGCAACAGGCATGAGCAGCGTCGGCTGATCGACGATGCAAATGCTCGTTATGAGGGAGCGTTTCAGGATTTCAAAAAGGCGATGGAGGCAGCACCGACACGCAAGTTTTATAACGTCAACCAAGGAAATGTGTACCGCTATTGGCAGCAGTACGACCAGGCTTCGCTGAGCTACCAGAGCTATCAGGATAAAAGTGCGCTGAACAATACAGCCGTGATGTATGCCGGGCAGGAAAAAATGAAGGATGCAAAATACTACTTGGGGGTAGCCATTCAGATAGATTCTTTACATCGTGTTTTTCAGTATAACATGAATATCCTGGTGAAAGGGAAACAACAGGAAATGATGAAACTTGTCGCTTCGGCCGGAGATGACGGGCCTTTTTCTGATATCGGTATTAAATACAGCAGGGATGGTTTTGTGACGATTTATCTGTATGATTATGAGTATGATACGCTGGCGTTTCAGGGCAGGCATTATTTGCCTTTGCCGGTAGCTGAATACAGGGAGGATTATTTTATCCCCGAGTATGATTTCAAATTGATCGCCTATCCAAAAAAGAAAGACCCTCCGAAGATAAAAACGCCGAACTACAAATCACAAAAAGTTAAGATGCCAGGTAAGAAGGGGAGAAGCGGTACCAGATGTCCGGTTTTTAGCTAAAGTATTTAATATCTTTTTGGTTACTAAATACAAGGGACTTTTGAGTAAAAATATCTACAAAGGTGCGACATGAGTACTCATCTTGGGAATTGCGGGTTAAATATGTGGAAATTTACACTTCAATCCGGTTCTTACAAACTGCCAAACAGGTTTTTTACTTCTACAAAACTGATTGGCTTGTCTAAAAAATAATCAGCGCCTTTTCTGAGTGCTTCTTCACGAAGATTTGTCATCGCACTCATCATGACGACCTTGGTATTATGAAAGCGACCCTTGGTTTTGATATTTTCTATTTCGTTAATGCCTTTGCCATCAGGTAAATTGTTGTCAATAAAAACCCACTCAGGATTTAATTGATTAATAAATGCAATGCCTTCCGTCAGCGTTGTCGCGATCCTGACCATATCAGGGGTTTTTACATGTAGTTGTTTCACCAAAAAATTGCGCATCAAAATCCCCAGATCCTTCTCATCCTCTATAATTACAATTTTCATGGTCAGGTACACTAATAAATAGATAGTCTTTAAATATGAATAAATCAGATATAAAACTAATTCTATGAAACTGATTTATCTATTGTTTATGAAACAAAGTCATGTTTTAAAATAGGCAATAACCTTGCCATTCAGGCATTTTTAGACGGTATTTAAAATTCTTGCCATCTGCAAGCGGCACCTAACACTTCCCCATGTTGTAGAATCCTGTTCCAAAATTGTGTAGTAATAATTTGGGTTTTTTTCATTGACACTGAGGCATTGGATGCAGGCGTTAAAATATTTTGTTTATAAGTTATTCTTTTTTAGTTGTTTAAAGATGTTTGCGGACAGCACAAACTTTTCGGGTACAGGTTTTTAACTGAAAGATTTAACAAATTAAAATTTATAACCATTTAAAAGTAATTGTCATGATCAACGGTAAAGTATTTTGGGGAATTGTGACCGCGGCTGCGGCAGGTGCTGTTATAGGAATGCTTTTCGCTCCTGATGAGGGAACGCAAACGCGTAAGAAAATTAAAAGGAAGACCAACAGCCTGGCAAGCGAGTTGATCGAGGCGCTGGAAAAAAGCAAAGATAAGGTTGTGAAATCGGCAGAAGACTTGAAAGAAAAAGGACAAAAATATAAAAACGACCTTCACGACAAGGCCGAAGAACTTGCAGATGATGCTGCGCAGGAAGTTCACAAATACAATTAATAAGGACAGCCAGGTAACGGATCGGTGATTTGTTACCTGGATCTTCCATCTTACATGATTTATTCTTCTGGATTTATGAAAAGTCAGGATAAAGAGTCGATAGGACACACATTACATTCGGCCACGGACTATGTCAAAGATCTGCTGATGGTTTCTGCCCCTGGCGGAGCGGCCGGCAAGGGTATAGAACTGGGTGTTGGAGCCGTATTGGCGAAAACTGTACTAAAAAGGCTACCCGTACCATTGAACTTTCTGGTGCCTATTATTATTGAAAAAGTTATTTTAAAACACGGTGTGGAAGGAGGACGGGAAGTGCTTCTGAAAGGTCTAAGATGGGTCAAAGCAGCCACAGATGATGTCGATGACGAGAGCGTGCGTATTGCGACGTTATAGAAAGTACGTTTCACAAGCAGACCGGATCCGGATTAGAGCCAGAATTTGTGAACGCTCAATATGACATTTTTCAGTTCTTCGTAACTGGACGGTTTGGTAATATAACAATTCGCACCCAGCTGATAAGCCGTTATGATGTCGTCGGGAGCGTTGGACGTGCTGAAAATGATGACGGGAATGTTATGCCATTTTTCATAGGTTCTGATAATCTTTAAAACCTCCCTTCCATCTCTTTTGGGCATATTGAGGTCGAGCAGAATCAGATTTGGTATTTCATTGTTGTTTTCAGGGAGAAGATAATTCAGCAATTGTTCCCCATCTTCGAAATACAGGACGGCGTGGGAAAGGTTGTTGTCTTCCAGAGCAGCCTGGACCAGAAAACGATCGTCGGCATCATCATCCGCCATTAAAATGGATTTGTCACGCATATATTCCGGGCCACCATTTGAGCCCCGTTATTTATATTTTTTATGATGCCGGAAGTGCCAACGAAACGCTGATCTTTTAGCTTAATAAGGATTCCGAGGGTAAATATATGTAAAAATTGGCTCCTTCCCCTTCCGTACTCTCCGCAAAAATATAACCGTTATGGTTTGAAACGACCCGTTTGCAAATCGCGAGGCCTATACCCGTTCCGGCGAACTCATTTCGTCCGTGAAGTCTTTTAAAAATAATAAAGATTTTTTCTGAAAACTCCTTCTTGAAACCGATCCCATTATCGCTGATCCTGATCTGGTGAAATTGTATATCCTGATGCGAAGGTTTCACGCCGGGGATAATCTCGCCGTTTACCAGCCGGTGCGTGATGCGAATGACAGGACGCTGATCCTTTTTGTGGTACTTGATCGAATTGGAAAGCAGGTTTTGAAACAACTGGACCATCTGCGATCCATACCCTTCCACAGAAGGTAAAGATTCGCAGTGAATGACCGCCTTATTTTCGATAATCATTTCCGATAGATTGGATTTTGCATCGGCGAGGGAAGCGTTAAGGTTGATAAGTCGCGCTTCTGAGCCCGTTTTTACAATGCGGGAAAAGGATAAAAGGTCGTTGATCAAAAGCTGCATACGCTGGGCCGAGCCATCAATTTTGCCTAATATTTGAAAAATTTCTCCCGAAACCTCCTCCTGATATCTCGATATCAACCGGTCGGAAAACGACCTGATCTTGCGCAGAGGCTCCTGTAAATCATGCGAAGCAACATAGGCAAACTGTTCAAGCTCGCTGTTTGAGCGGTTCAGGTTTTCAATTTTGTTTTCAAGATCAACCCGGTAAAATTTATTTCTCTTCAGTTCCCGGTCCAGCAGGACAAACGCCGAAGACAGGAAAACGATCGCAACGAGCATGATAATCCAGTTGTATCTGAAAACCTGGAGCTTGTAATTGTCCCTGCTCCGCATGCGCATCTGCATAAGCTGGCCTTCCACATTACTCATTTCAGAAATCAATTTGGTAATCGAATCCACTTCCAGATTCTTTTTCTTGTAAAGGGCATACACAATGGCCGGATTGACCAGCGTTACCGATTTGGCCAGGTGTTCGGTATAAGTAGAAAATTCGCCGACATGTACTTTCAGTGCCTCCAGCCTTTTCTGCTGCGATTCGTTGCCAATCACAAGGGAATCAATTTTTTGTGTGAGTGCCGGAATCGTTTTAGCTGCGGCAAGCGTTTTGTTTATGTAAGCGGTATCTTTTAGAAATAAATAGGTATTCGCGTGATAAGTACTTTCATACAGCGCTGAGGATACTTCGTTGAGGCTGCTGATCACACGCTGCGTTTGATTGACCTTTTCGGAATAATTAATCAGTTCCTGATTTATTTCGTTGTAACTGTATGAAAGCGCAATGATTAGAATTAATGATGTGCCTAAAAGAAACCTTGTTATCAGAGACAATTGCTGTTCGCTGAGTGTTCTGTTTAACAAGTTAAAGGTAGATAGTTTCATAAAAGATATGTTGTGTGAAAAATCTACATTCCGAATTAATATACTCAGTATGTGGAAATATGTACGCAATATTTACATTTTGAGCGTGCAGGGGTAAGTAAGTTAGGATAAAGTATAGTAAATTTAAATGATGTACGTAATAAGTCAACGAGAGCGGCCCTTTTCATGGTATATTTCGGTGTTTTCGAAATATACAGGTTTCACGTGCAAACGATATCATTCAAGAGAATTTTAATATTAGAATTAATTGCTATATGCAAAGACAAACGCAGACGCAACGACAGACCCTTAAATATTCGCCCCTTCAGATTCAGATGCTCAATTTGCTGCATTTGACGACGATGGAGCTAGAACAAAGAATTAAAGAAGAGCTGGAGGAAAACCCTGTTTTGGAAGAGGGTAAAGAAGAAAATGCATCGGAGGACCAGCCAGAGGAATTTCAGGATGCGGAGGATACCGTGGGCACCGGAGAAGATGATACGCCGTCTGTACAGGATTATTATGACTGGGATGAGTTCAGAGACGACGATATTCCAGATTACAAAACATATGCAAATAATCAATCGGCTGATAATGAATTGTATACGCGTCCGATGGTGGAGACTATGTCTTTCCGTGATGACCTTAAACAGCAGGTGCATTTCTTAAGACTGGATGAAAGACAGCAGCTTGTGGCCGATTTTATTCTCGATTCCCTCGACGAAGACGGATTTTTAAGAAGAGAAAGTGATGTCATCGCAGACGATATTTCTTTTGCCAACAGCATGTTCATCGATACCGAGGAAGTTGAATTAATGCTTCGGGTTATTCAGCAGCTTGATCCCCCGGGCATTGCGGCAAAAGATCTGAAAGAATGTTTGTTGATCCAGTTGCAACGTATTGAAAATCAGGATGAAGTATGGGGCTGGGCCTTTAAGATTATTTCGGATACGTTTGATGAGTTGGGGGCGCGTAATTATGATAAAATTATGCGGGTTTTGGGAATTGATGAGGAATGCCTGAAAAAGGCCATTCATCTGATCACAACCCTGAATCCCAAACCAGCCTCAGGACTCAGGAATGATAGCCTTGTCAACGAAAGTATTAAGCCTGATTTCATGCTGCGATATATTGATGACAGTGAGATCGAAGTGCAGCTGACCTGGGGAAACAGTCCTGCTTTGAGGCTGAATAAATTGTTTACCCAAATGGCAGAGCAAAAAATTGATAAGGCAACGAATCAGTTTTTAAAGAATAAAATGAACTCTGCGAAATGGTTTATTGATGCGATCAAGCAACGGGAAAACACGATGCTGAGTACGTTGAGAGCCATTGTAAAGCTTCAATACGATTATTTTCAAACCGGTGATATCAAGAAATTGCGCCCGATGATCCTGAAAGATGTGGCGGAAATTATCGATATGGATATATCCACGGTATCGAGGGTTACCACCAACAAATACGTGCAGACGCCTTTCGGCATTGTTTTATTAAAGGATCTGTTTACGGAGGGCGTGACGAATGAAGATGGCACGGAAGTTTCTAACCGGGAGATTCAGGAAGCGATAAGAGAAATAACGGCTGCGGAAGATAAGCGGCATCCTTTCAATGACCAGCAGATTACGGATCTCTTGTCGGAAAAGGGTTATTCTGTGGCGCGCAGGACTGTTGCTAAATACAGGGAGCAATTAAATATCCCAACCGCAAGATTGCGGGTTACCATTTAATTAAGAAAGCACTTTATTTCACATGAAAAAAGTATTGGTGGTTGATGATGAAGCGGATATTTGCTTCCTGTTGAAAAGATTTTTATCCAAGAATGAATTCATAGTTGAAACGGCCCAGACAGGAAAAGAAGGGCTTGCATTAATAGAATCTTTCGAACCTGACCTGGTGATGACCGATTTTCGCCTGGGCGATATTACCGGTACCGAGTTGCTGAATGCTATTAAAACCAAACGGCCGCATGTGCCTGTTTTGATCATTACGGGCTATTCTGACATTAAGGTCGCCGTGCATGTGATGAAACTTGGTGCCTACGATTATATTACGAAACCGCTTTTCCCGGATGAAATATTAGTAACAGTCAAAAAAGCATTGGCTGATGCGGAATCTGATAAATCCGGTGAAACTGAATTTATTTCAGGCGTGGCCGAAACCACTGCTGTTAAACCTGTCCGCAAAATATCACATAAAATGCAGGCGGGTTATGTGATGGGGCAGAGTGAGGTGGCGGATAACCTATTTCGCCAGGTTGACCTTGTTGCACCTACCAATTTCAGTGTGATTATTTATGGCGAAAGCGGTTCTGGAAAAGAAGCGATCGCGCATGAAATTCATAACAGGTCAAAGAGAAAAGACATGCCCTTTGTGGCAATGGATTGTGGGGCAATTTCGAAAGAACTTGCCGGAAGCGAGCTTTTTGGCCACGAAAAAGGATCGTTTACGGGTGCGTTGCAAACCAAAATCGGTCATTTTGAAATGGCGAATGGAGGTACTTTGTTCCTGGATGAGGTGTCAAACTTATCCTATGAAATACAGGTTGCTTTGCTGCGTGTGGTACAGGAACGCAGGATGCGCCGGATTGGCGGGAATAAGGAAATAGAGCTGGACGTCCGGATTATTGTAGCGAGTAACGAAAGGTTACTGGATTCGGCCAGAAATGGTAAATTTCGCGAAGACCTTTATTACCGTTTCAATGAATTTACGATTGAAGTCCCGGCATTAAGGAACAGAAAGGATGATCTTTTACTTTTTGCCAATACTTTCCTGGAAACAACCAACGGAGAGCTGAACAAAGATGTGAAAGGCTTTTCCGATGAAGTGATGAAGGATTTCGTCAATTATTCGTGGCCCGGAAATTTACGTGAACTCAAAAACGTGATCAAACGCGCGACGTTATTGTCAGACGGTGATTTGATCGAAGAAAAATCGCTTCCGTTTGAAATCGTCAATTACAGTAAATTAAAAGATCTGGACGACGAAGTCGCCCTGCCCGTAGTGCCAACGGTTGCTGCTCAGGAATCTGTGGACGGTGAAGATGCTAAGCCAAGTTTAAAGACCGTTGCCAATGAAGCCGAGTATGATATGATTATGCAGGTTTTGCGGGATGTGAATTTCAATAAAAGCAAGGCAGCGCGTTTATTGAACATCGACCGTAAAACCCTATATAACAAAATGAAACAATTTGATATTTAAGAAATTGGAAAATCAGTTGTGTCTTTTTTCATTTGAAGAGGTATTAAATGCATCAGCAACCGGATTTATCATTTGCAGTTCCGCTGATGTCAGTCCGGGTGCTGGTGGGAGTAACTGTGTTTTTGCCAATAGGGCAGCACAAAAAATGACAGGAATAGCGGATCCGGTTGGACAGACATTGTTGTCGGTTTATGGCGAGCAGTTTGATTGTCAGACCTTGGAATCTCTTGGAACGATAGCGTACCAGTCTGAGAAGACCGGTTTATGGTGCCGAATTGTAAAATCTGAATTAAACACAAATAGCTGTCTCTATACGATCACAGATATTACCGCGGAAAAACAGGCAGAATTCAGATTGTCACACCTCATGAAATTATCCAGTGAAGCAGAGGAAACGATGGAATTCGGCAGCTGGATCTGGGATATCAACAATTCCACATACGAATGGACAGAAGGGATGTACCGCCTGATGGGGTATAAACCGGAAGATGCCTCATTTTCGAAACTTGACAGTAGCTTTTTTAAGAAGAATATCCACCCTGATGATCTTGAAATGATCACGGGAAAATTCAAAAATGTATTGTCGTACACGGATACATACATTCTGGAATTCAGGGTTATTGCGGAAGGAGGTCATGAAAAATATCTGTATGTGCGTGGTCATAATACTATCGATGAAATTACCGGGCATATCATATCTATAGGCACCGCGTTTAACGTATCGACACTCCGTGAGATCCAGCGGGAACTTGAACAGAAGGTCAGTGACCTGAACACATCCAATGCCGAACTTGAACAGTTTGCCTATATTGCTTCCCATGATTTACAGGAGCCGCTGCGGAAAATTGTTTCTTTTGGCGAGCGGCTGGAAACCAAGACGAAGGACATTTTAAACGATGAACAGAGTCAGTATCTTAATCGTATTCTGAGTGCCACGCGCCGGATGCAGAAAATGATCAATAACCTTCTGGAATTTTCAAGGGTTGCCAGTTCATCCAAAGTATTTGAGCCAACGGATCTTAACGAAGTTTTAAAAAGCACACTGAGCGATCTGGAAGTTACCATTCAGCAGAATAAAGCCACACTCGACTTAGATGAGTTGCCGGTTATCGAGGCAAATCCGACACAAATTTCTCAGCTGTTTATCAATTTAATATCCAATTCTCTGAAATTTACCCAGCCGGGCGTGGATCCTGTAATCTCGCTGCGGCTATCAGAAGTGCCTTTAGCGGAAATCCAGAGGCGAAAATTAATGACCGACAAACGGTATATCAGTATTACGCTGAAGGACAATGGTATCGGATTTTCGAATGAAAACGCTGCCAGAATTTTCACAATTTTCCAGCGCCTCAGAGGCCGGTCGGAATATGAAGGCGCTGGTATCGGGCTTTCCGTTTGTAAGAAAGTAGTGGAGGGACATCAGGGGATTATCGAGGCTTTTGGCGTACCCGATGAAGGTGCAACTTTTGAAGTTATTCTTCCTGTTAGTCAGAATTAATTTTAATAACCTTGTACCAGTCGCACACCTCAGGTGGGGCTGACACGATGGATCTAAGTTTTCCAATGCTGAACAATAATGAATAGCAAAGTAATAAGCGTGCTTTTGGTTGATGATGATGAAGATGACTACTTCCTGACCAGGGAATATTTTGGTGATCTGATCAACTGGAAATTTGATATTACCTGGTGTGCTACCTATCGGGAGGCGATTCACGCCATTCAGAATAAGAAATTTGATCTTTACTTTTTCGACTACCTGCTTGGCGAACGCAACGGAATCGACCTGATCGAGGAAGCGAGTACAATGGAATGCGAAGAGCCGATGATTCTGCTCACTGGGAAAGGAGATACCAAAATTGCAGTAGAGGCCTTAAGACTTGGCGCGGTTGACTATCTGATTAAAAATGAACTGGATTCGGAAAAACTGGAACGTACTATCCGGTATGCGCTGGAACGTACTTCTGTTTTAAAGGCGCTGCGCCACAGTGAAAGACGTTACCGGAGGGTTTTTGAGGAGTCAAACGACTTTTTATTTATCAGTGATCTTGAAGGAACGATTACAGATTTCAATGCGACTGCCTGCACATTAACCGGTTATTTACCCAAAGAATTAAAAGGGAAAAATATTCTGGAAATCATGGATGATCCACTTTTCGGGTTGGTGTGGAACGGTATTCAGGACAGAGTTATTCAGGATTTTGAGGTAAAGCTGGTGACGGCGGATGGGGAGAAAAAGTTCTGTGTGTTCTCGGCGTCGATGGAAATGGATGAGGATAGTCCCTATGTTCAGGGCCGTTTGCATGACATTACCGCCAGAAAGCAGTCGGAAAGAGAGCGTTTATTTTCGGAAAAACTTGCTGTGACAAGCCGACTGGTACGTATGCTCGCACATGAGGTTCGTAATCCGCTTACCAATGTAAATTTATCTGCGGAACAGCTGGAAATGGAGCTTGCCGATGAGGACCTCAAATTTTATACGCAGATCATCAAGCGAAACTGCATGCGTATCAATGACCTCATCACGCAGTTGCTTCAGCCGTCCAGTTCAACCGAAGTGAATCTGATCGAAACATCCATTCACGGGGTGCTGGACGAGGCAATCACGACCGCCCTTGACCGGATGCAGCTAAAAAGGATTCAGATTGTAAAGTCTTATGCAGAGGAAGATTTTGTAATCCCACTCGATTCGGTTTCGTTGCATATGGCGTTTTTAAACCTGATTACCAACGCTATCGAAGCCATGCAGGAGGATAGGGGGATTCTCAGGATCACAACCAGGCTTCAATCGGATTCGCTGCAAGTGATTTTTGCAGACAACGGATCGGGGATTAGCGAAGAAAATATGGATAAGGTTTTTGAACCCTATTTTACAGGGAAGAAAAACGGGATGGGTTTAGGGCTTGCAACAACGCTTAACATCCTGCATATGCACCACGGACGTATCGATGTACAGTCGGAAGTGGGAGCCGGAACAACCTTTACCGTGAGTTTTTCTGGTAAATAGTTTATTGTCAGTCATTACATAAATTATTGCTCAAATTATTTCCTGTCATTTTCGTGACCAAAAGCACTTGGTCTGGTCAAACAACAGAAATGCACACGCTATAATGTTGTTCGACAATGAAATTGATCATTGCTGAGTTGGGATATCTTCTGGTAAAAGGAAAACTGATCAAAAACCGGTACAGTCTCCGTGAACGGTTTGCGGGATTTTTATGGATTTATTTCCTAACCATTTTTCTAGGAATTACGGGTGTTGGTTTATCATTCGGCTTTTTTAATTTGATTAAAATGGAGCGTCCGGTAAATCTCCTAGGCCATCTTCCGGAAAATCAGAAATTGATTTATCAGTTTGTTGTCATTTGCCTGATAGCGCCGTTTGTTGAAGAAATGTTATTCCGGGTTTGTCTCCGCTATTCAAAACTGAACTTTGCTGTTACTGCCGGTTTTTGTTTCTATATTTTTCCCGGCATCCTGATAAAGGGCAGGGGAATATTTGGAGAGGATAACCCGTTGTCGCTGCGTATTGGCTTGGTGTTAATTTTTATAGCCATTGTATACAGCATTTTACAGAGCAATCCGGCGATTGATGACAGGCTGACAAAATTTTGGTCATTACACTTCAAGTTGATATTTTATCTTTCCGTTATCAGTTTCGGCTTCCTCCATGTTACGAATTTTGAGAATAGTCTTACTGTTTTTTTGTTAGCTCCGATACTTACGTTGCCACAAATTGCTGGTGGTTTTATGTTCGGATACATCCGACTCAAATATGGAATCCTTTATGCGGTATTGCTGCATGCTGCAAATAATTTTATGCCTTTTGCGATACATGCAATGCTGGGCTGAATGAAAAAATCCCGGGATGTTGCCCCGGGATTTTTACTTAGTGCTTGCCATGACCCTTGTTGTCATGTTTCCAGTCTTTGTCTTTTTTATGATTTTTTGCATAACCTGATTTAGGTCCGTTGCCTGGTTTTTCATAACGTCGGTTTCCGTTGTTGTGTGAATATCGGTCGTCACGACTGTCGCGGATGATATGCTGGCTATGATTTCCTTTATAGCGGGCATATTTCGAAATATGGATATTGTTGTGAACAAACGGTCTTGGCTCGTTAATCACCACTTTATAGGAATTGTAAATATCATAACTGCGGTAGCGTGCCGGCAGAGACGAAACATAAACCCATCTTGGCCCATTCAGATAAACATATTGTGCTCTGGTTACATCGAAGTAGGCATTGATGTCTGGCAGGTAGTAGAAATCTACGTGGTTATATCCGGTGGGACCCCAGGCCGGCTGGCTGCCAATGTTGATACTTATATTCACCTGGGCTTTTGATTCCTGTGTTGTGGAAACACCCAGAACTACCCATATTGCGAGCATTACCTTTTTCATGATTGCTGATGTTTTAATGTTATAAATTCCTGCACTTTTGTGATGTTATGACAGGATAAATTGAAAGATGTTTAATGCGTAACGAAAAAATTCGATGGAGTGATCAAATTTATCGATGGTTCGGCGAATTTTAACGAAGAATGTATTGAACAAAAAATCCCCGCTACGTTTTTAATCGGAGCGGGGACTGGGTGAATTTAGTCGTTATGAGGCTGTTATCCGTTTTCTTCGGTTAAAGAAGCCGTAGATGATCGGGAAGATCAATAAAGTTAGAATAGTGGCCGTAATCAGTCCGCCGATCACGACAATCGCCAGTGGCTTTTGAGTCTCCGATCCGATACCGGTTGAAGTTGCAGCCGGGAGCAGCCCAATGGCAGCCATGAGTGCGGTCATGACTACCGGTCTGATCCTTGATTTGACACCTTCGCGGATGGCATCGTCAAGAGGCATGTGGGCTGCTAGATTTTTATTGAAAACGGAAATAAGAATAACACCATTCTGAACGCATAGACCGAAGAGCGCAATAAAACCTACACCGGCCGAGATCCCAAAATTCATATGCGTCACATGCAAAGCCAGAATTCCACCGATCAATGCAAAAGGAACGTTAACCAACACCAAACCTGCATCTTTGGCATTGCTGAACATGATGAACAACAGAATAAATATCCCGATTAAACTGATTGGCACCACTTGCCCCAAACGCGCCGTGGCCCGAACCTGGTTTTCAAATTCACCGGACCAGTTTACGGAATAACCCTTTGGCAGTGATTTTAACAAAGGCTTAACCCGGCTTTGTGCGTCGGCAATGGTACTTCCCAGGTCGCGCTCACGAACGGAGAATTTAACACCGATAAAACGTTTGTTGTTATCACGGTATACAAAGGCGGGGCCGGTCACCATCCGGATGGACGAAATCTCTTTCAAAGGTATTTTTCCGCCTGTTAAAGTGGGTGCCATCAGTTGCTGGATATCAGTTACATCGCGGCGGTATTGTTGTTCGTAGCGCAAACGTATATCAAACTTCCGTTCGCCTTCATAAAGTATCGAAGCGGTTTTTCCGCCAATGGCCATTTCGATAACTGCCTGCACATCGGCGGTGCTGACGCCGTATTGCGCCATTTTGTGGTCGTGCAGGATCACACTGATTTCCGGCTGACCGATATTTCTCAAAATACCGACGTCCTTAATTCCCGGAACATCTTTAATCGCTTCCAAAACCTGATTGGCTTTTGCATTCAGCGTTTCCAGATCATCCCCATAAATTTTCACTGCATTACTCGCATTCATACCGGCGACGGCCTCGGCCACGTTATCAATAATGGGTTGTGAATAATTGTAGTTGATACCCTGGAATTGTTTCAGCTTGGCGTCCATTTCTTCGATCAGGTCGTCCTGGCTGATTTTTCGTTTCCATTCATCTTTTGGTTTCAGGTTAACCTGCATCTGAACATAGTAAAATCCGGATGGATCGGTCCCATCATTGGAACGCCCCGTTTGTGATAACACCCCGTTTACTTCCGGGAATTCATTCAGCTTGGCACGCAGGGTGTGTACCATTTTAATCGTTTCGGTCAGCGAGCTACTCATTGGAAGTTTTGCCTCTACCCATAATGCACCTTCGTTTAGCGTGGGAAGAAATTCCGTCCCTAAAAATTTGGCAGAAAATAAACTGACTGAAAGAAAGGCAAAAGCAAAAATAACGCTGAGTTTTTTTCGCGCATAACACCATTCAAAACCGCCACTGACAATCCTGTCAAAGAATCTTACGATTGGGTTACTCTTTTCACGAACGTTTTTATTCAACAGAAACGAACACAAAACCGGAACCAGGGTAAGCGTGTAAAGCAAAGCACCCAATAAGGCAAAACCCAGTGTATAGGCCAGCGGTGTAAACATTTTACCTTCTACTTTCTGGAAGCTGAAAATAGGGATAAGTGCCATGATGATGATCAGCTTCGAGAAAAAAATGGCTTTTCCCAACTCGCCACCGGTTTTCTTGATCAGACCTAATTTGGAAAGTTTATTGTAACGATCCATCCCGTTTTTATGGGCAAGATGATCGAGTGCCACAAATATCCCTTCCACCATGACGACGGCGCCGTCAATGATGATTCCGAAGTCAATCGCCCCCATCGATAGCAGGTTCGCCGACATGCCTTTGAGTTTTAAACACATGAACGCAAACAGCAGGGCAAGCGGAATAATGATTGATACGATGATGGTGGTTCGCCAGTCGGCCATGAAAAGGAAAACGATCACGGTCACAAACACGATCCCTTCGATCAGGTTGTGTTTTACGGTATGTGCACAAAATTCGATCAGATTATCGCGGTCGTAAAACGTTACCATTTTTACGTCGGGCGGCAGGATTTTGGTATTCAGTTCTGCAACCTTGTCCTTGATACGCGCCAATACCTCACTTGGGTTTTCGCCTTTTCGTTGCACGACAATTCCCTCAACGACATCATCATTGTCGTCGAGACCGACCTGCCCGACACGTGGCATATCCGATTCTTTTACTACGGCCACATCCTTAACCAGAACGGGATAATCCTTGACATATTCTACAATAATATTTTCAATGTCGGGGATGGAATTCAGCAGACCAATTCCGCGCACCACATAAGCCTGGCCATTTTTTTCAATAACATCACCGCCTACATTGACATTGCTTTTTGTGACAGCCTGATAAACTTCCAGTGGCGTGATATTGTATTTTACAAGTTTGGTAGGATTAACCTGCACTTCATAGATTTTCTGCCGGCCACCAAAAGCGACAACATCGGCGACCCCGGGAATACTGCGCAGCTGCCTGTCGATAACCCAGTTGTGAAGCGTCAGTAATTCGCGGCTGTCGCGGTCGGCGCTTTTCAGGGTGAAACGGAAAATCTCACCGGTCGGGCCGTAGGGAGGCTGGACGTCGGGTTCCACACCCTCGGGCAATGATATATTCCGGAGCAGGTTATTGACTTGTTGCCGGGCGAAAAAGTCTTCAACGGTATCATCAAAAATGATCTTGATAATACTGAGCCCAAACATGGTGGTACTTCGTACATTCGTTTTTTGCTGCACGGAATTCATCGCCACCTCAATCGGCACGGTCACGAACCGTTCGATTTCTTCGGCGCTCCGACCGTTCCATTGGGTTACAATAATGATCTGGGTATTGGTAACATCCGGGAATGCTTCCAGCGGTGTTTCCTTATAACTCATCACCCCGGCGACAATGAGCAGCCCGGTCATGAAGAAAATGAAGAACCTGTTTTTAAGGGAAAAACCAACAATTCCCCTGATAAATTTATTCATGATAAAATGAATTTTGAATGATAGAATGATGGCGGTCCGTCGCTGCGGAGTGAGAGAATGGTGGAATGATGGCATGATGGAATGATAGACAATGCTTTTTTTGCCGTTTACTCTATCATTCTATCAATCAAAATTCTATCATCGATTCAATCATTCAACGCATCGTAAACAAGTAGCTGGTTTTTTGAAATAACTCTTTCGCCGTCTTTTAAGCCGGTTTTGATGTATGCGCGGTTGGCCAGGCTCCGGTATACTTCAACGGGACGGGTCTCGATTTGTGAGCGGCTGTGAAACACCATGACCCAGTTTTTACTCCGGTCGAAAATGATGGATTGGGATGGAATGGCATGCATTTCGCCGCCTTCATCAAAGTTGAGGTTAACCGTCGCGTGCATTTCAGGTTTTAGTTTCATCCCCACATTCTGCAACTGGATACGGATCTGCATCGCTTTGGATTCTGGATCGAGGACGTTGTATATTTTGTCAACTTTCCCTTTGAATATTTCGTCCGGGAAGCTAATCGTCTGCACATTGGCAGTCATGCCCAACTTGATTCTCGGAATATCGCTTTCGTTGACATTGGCCATCACCCATACGTCGGCAATTTGCCCTACGGTAAATAAACTTTCAGAGTTATCCGAACGAAGCTGCATGCCGCGGTTTACATTTTTGGCAATAATAAACCCGTTGATCGGCGATTTAACGGTATAATTTGTAGAGTTTCCCAGACCGTAAATCGAGAAAATTTCCTTCACCCGGTTTACTTCTGCTTTGGCTTTATCCACCATTTGTCTGGCCGTGATCGCGTCGCGCTCGGGAACCAGTTTACTTTCGTAAAGATCTTCGGTAGAAGAAAGATTTTTCTGAGCGATCAGAAGATCAGACTGCGCCTGGATTAACTGACGCTCAAAATCGGCAACTTCACCCGATCGGATGGTTGCCAGTTTTTGGCCTTTGCGCACATTATCTCCCAGTTCCACATCCACATCTTCCACATTTCCACCCACAAGCGGAAAGACTTTTATCACCTGGTTTTCGTCAGGTACGACTTTTCCGACGAGCGTTAATTCGTTTTTAACGGTTTCAGTTTTTACCGTGTCAAGGGTTATCCTGTTCATCATGGTATCCGAAAGCATAAATGCCTTGGCTTCGTCCTGTTTTTCTTCTGTTTTGGTACAGGAAGACAGCCACAGGCTCACGAATGCCAGTGAGCAGAGGTATAACAGGTTTTTACCAGCCTCGTTGCGATAAAATGATTGATCGAATTGCTTTGTTTCAGCTTTCATCCGGATGTATGTAAGAATTGAATTTCGTTTTGATTAATTAAAAAGCTCTTCGCCAACTACAAAATTGAGCTCTTCATATACCTTGATCCGGTCGGCTTGTAACCGGTTGAACTCCCTGATGCTTTCGTTGTAGGTTTCAATGAAGTCGATAAATTCCAAAAGGGTGATATTCCGTTTCTGAAAGTTTTCATAGAAACCTTTGCTTAATAATTCGAACTGGTCGGTGAAATGATTTTCCACGCTTTTGTACGCTTTTTCAGCAACAACAACTTTTTGCAAAGCGGCATCGACTTCGTTGTTAATGCTGACCTGTTTGGCCATTTCTGCCGTTTTGAAATAGCTGATGCTACTTTTGGCGGCTTTGATGTTTCCCTGGTTTCTGTTAAAAATGGGGAGGTCCATGGAGAGGTTAAGCCCAAAATAGTTGCTTACGTAATTACTCGACTGGTCATAAATACCTCCGATCTGGATGTCGGGCACGGCCAGCGCTTTTTGAAGCGTATAATTTAGTTCTGATTGTTTGGTTTCGGATTCGGCAACTTTCAAATCGGAGCGGCTTTGCAGGGCCCGATCTTTTAAGATGGCGAGATTATAGTTTTTAAGCTGATAACGGCTGATGTCGGTGCTGTCGACAACCGATTTAACGGGATTCTCCGAATTTAAAAGCGTTTTCAGGTCGCGCTGATTTTCTGATAATTCAAATAGAATATCGGCACGGTCGTTGGTGAGCTGGAAAAGGAGCGCCTTTAACCGAACCACTTCTTTTAGCGAAATATTTTTACGGTTATACTCCTTATCGAAAGCGACAACGGTGGTATGGAGCGTGGCAATCTGTGTATCGTACAAGGCAATTGTCTGATTCAGAAAATACGATTCGAAGAAAATTTCCCGAAGTTCAAATTTTAAAGTCCTGATCAGGTCGTAAAACTGAAACTCGGTTTTGCGGGTCGACTCAACATCCAGCGCAACACGTTTATTCCTTTTGCCGGCGCGGGTGATCAGCTGTTGGATGGTGATGGCTTTTTGTCCCTGACGGCCCACATCGAAAGCACCCCTTGATGGGTTGTAAGCACTTATTTCTACACCAAGCGTGGGATTAGCCCATAATTTGTCCTGAATTTCCTGGGATTTGGAAATGTCGATCTGATACTTTTCAGCTAACAGTTGCAGGTTATGGTGCAGGAAAATACTATCCGCTTGCCGGATGGTAAGCCGCAGGGTGTCCTGGGCATGTAAATGAACGGATAATAACAGTAAAAAGCCGGTGACGTAGGTTCGCATATACGCATTGTTAGAGAGATGCGATATTCGTTACCGGGTATTACAGGAGGCTTAGAATAACCTTAGAAAAAAATTAGAATGCTAAATGTGCCTTAATTTGACCTGAAACGCACTTCCTTTACCCAATTCACTTTGTACGGAAATACTCCCATGGTGCAGATCAACGATCCGCTGGCAAATGGAAAGTCCGATCCCAAAACCTGGAACCTCGCTGGTGTGCGACGACCGGTAAAACGGGTCAAAAAGATAGGGCAGGTCTTCCTGGCTGATACCAACGCCTTCATCGATAATTTTGACTATACAATCTGTTTCATTTGTTTCAAACAGAACCCGTGCGGTATGATTTTCGGAGTATTTACAGGCATTGTCAATCAGATTCAGGAGCACCCGTTTTAATAACTCTTCGTTCCCGGCAATGATGGTATCATTTTCGTTTTCAGGTATGGTGATATAGTCGATGAAGATCGTATAGTTGGGAAATGAGGACAGAATTTCTTCTTTTGCCATAAAAGCAATGTCTTCCACCCGTACGGGCGTGAACTTCATATTACCCATATTTTCAATGGAACGGGCCAGGAAAAGCAGGTTATTGGTGATGCTGATCAGACGCTCGGTATCCGAAAAAAGGTTTTCGAAAATTTCTTCCAGATCAGGGTTATTTTTGGCAAAACGCTGTCCCAGCTGTATTTCAGATTTCAACGCGGCCAGTGGCGTTCGGAGTTCGTGAGAAGCGTGCGAAACAAAACTTTTCTGCTGTTCAAAAGCCTTGTTCAAACGGTCGAGAACGGTATTGAAGTTGATGGCCAGCTGCGCAATCTCATCTTTCCGGTTTCCCTCGTCCAGTTTTTGTTCCAGATTATGCGCGGTAATCTGAGAAACCTGGTGATTGATCGCACTGATCGGTTTTAAGGAATTACTGGCAAAATATATTCCCAAAGCAATAGTTAATCCAATCCCGCCGACAAATCCCCAGGCCAGCGTTTGCAGAAGATTCTGTAATTTGCTCCTGCCGAATTTATCAAAAGCGGATGCCAGCACCACCAGCGGTTCGTCACCCTCTTCGTAGAGCAGGCCAATGGTTTCGCTCTGATCCTGCAAAAATTCCATTTCCTTATGATGCCTGACCTGCCCCAATAACTCTTTGTGATAGGTGATCAGTTTATCATCGACACTGGAATAAACGAGCTCATCTTTCATGTTGAAAATCAGTACCTTTTCGTCGAACATTTCCGTGAGCGTGTTCATGTCGATGGTTCTGAGCAGGTCTTTGTCAATTCCCTTTACCTTGACCAGAAGTCGGCAGGTGGTCTGTGCCTTGCTTTTTAACCGGTCATAAAATTCCTCCTGCCGGTATTGCGCTGATATACTGTAAATTGAGACAGAAAATAACAACAATATTACAGCAACCATCAGGGTGAACTGAAGAGCGATTCGGTCTTTTATTTTCACGGGAAATGATATTTCTTAAAATACAGCACAATAAGAAGAATGTTATTCTTCTTTCATAATATATCCCAGACCGGGCCGGGTGTGGATTAGTTTTGTGGAAAAATCCTTGTCTATTTTTTTTCGTAAATAATTGATATACACCTCCACAACGTTTGTCCCCGGATCAAAATTCAGGTGCCACACGTGTTCTGCCAGATCCATTTTGGAAACCACGCGTCCACGATGAAGCAGGAAATATTCGAGTAATGCAAATTCCTTGGCCGTAAGCTCGATGGATTTTCCGGCCCGGATCACTTCCTTCGTTCCCACATTCAGTTCCAGATCGGCAATGCGAAGCGTCTTGTTTTCGGTTTCAGGATTGTTAAGTTCAGAAACCCGTAAGGCTGCGTTGATCCGGGCCATTAATTCGCGGAAATCAAAAGGTTTCACGATATAATCATTGGCGCCCTTATTCAATCCCTCCACCTTATCTTCCACCTCGCCATAGGCCGTCAGCATGATGATGGGCAGAGAGGGTTTGTAAACCCTGATCTGCTGGCAAACATCATAACCTTTCAGGCCGGGAAGGTTTACATCGAGCAAAACAAGGTCAAACTTTTTACTCAATGCCAGATTTTTACCCGTAATGCCATCATAAGCGATTTCCGCTTCAAAATCTTCGGCATGCAGTCCGCGGTAAATATTCTGGGCAATACGCCTGTCATCTTCGACAATCAGTATGGTTTTCATGTATGGTCAGGTCGTTTCTTTAAAATTACAGTAAGTTACATGTAATAATGGCTTTCCGGTGAAGAATAACGATTATTACAACACTTCCAGAGCTTGTTCCAGGTCACTGATCAGGTAATCAGGATCTTCGAAACCGATATAAATACGTGCCATGCGGTGAAGTTCAATATTGACATCGAAATCTTCGGGTGCCAGTCCGCCGGCCTGTGGCAAGATCAGCGATTCATGCCCGCCCCAGGAAACCGCGACGAGAAAATGCTTTAAAGAATACGTGAATTTTTCGATTACTTCAAGGGAATTGGCTTTTAAAACAACCGTCAACAGGCCGCAGGCACCTTTCATTTGCTTATGTGCTAATTCCAACTGTGGAAAATCTTCATCGAAAGGAAAGAGTACTTTCTCAATTTTAGGGTGTTTTTTTAGATATTCGACCACTTTTACCGTCGATTTGGAAATATGTTCCAGACGCATGGGCAATGTTCTCAAACCACGCAAAACCAGCCAGGCGTTAAAAGGTGAAATACCTGAACCCGTGTTTAACAACTGCTCATTGAATATTTTTTTCAGCATTTCCTGGGAACCGGTTAACACACCGGCAAGTACATCGCTGTGTCCGCCAAGGTATTTTGTCCCGGATTGAATGCTTAGATCAATGCCGAAATCGTGTGGTTTTTGATAAATTGGTGTGCAGTAGCTGTTGTCAACAATGGTAATAATACCGTGGCTTTTGGCGAGCTGGGAAACGGCCTGAAGATCCTGTAATTCGTAGGTCAGTGTATTGGGGGTTTCCAGGTAAATAATACGCGTTTCGGGGCGGAGTGCGTTTACAAAGTTTTCAATTTTTGTGCCGTCGATGTAAGTAGTTTCGATGCCAAAACGTATTAGCACATTGTCAAAAAGCCTCGTTGCCCAGGTATATGGTTTTTTGATGGAGATGATATGGTCGCCGGATTTGACATTGGCCATCACCGAACAATAAATTGCCGAAGCTCCGCTGTTGAAAACCAGGGCATCTTCGGCGCCGTCCAGCGCGGCGAGTTTTTTACTGAGGATATCTACTGTTGGATTTTTGCCGCGCGAGTACAAAAAGGCAGATTCTTCGTTGGCGAAAGCATTACGTAACTCTTCAAAGGTGTTGAAAGCGAAATTACTAGTCTGCACGATGGGCGGAGAAACAGCGTTAAAATATTGACTGCGGTCTTCACCAAGCTCGTTCAGAATGTAGGAAATGTCCATTTACTTAATTTAATTATTTTCAGTTGGGTGTCGAAATACAATATCGGTTTCAAGGGAATGGATAATGGCTTTGTTACTGTGTGAGAAGTAGCAGGTATCAATACCCCGTTCCTGAATTTTCTTTAAAAGCAGCGTTGTGGCGGATTTACTCCTTGTCCGGGTTTGCCGAATGTACACAGCTCTGATATTGGCTGCGAACATTCCACAAATTTCTTCATAGATTTCCGGATCCTTCTGCGAGTCGTCTCCAAGCAGGATAAATTGTAACTCGGGGTAAAATTCGACAATATTCTGGATTTTACGAAGTTTATGGTCATGCGAACCGGAACCTGTCATGATAAAATCATCCAGTCCCGACTTTATTTTTTTTAATTTCAATACTGCTTTGGGCAATCCGTTCAGTTCTGCAAAGCGGATAATCATATCATACAGGTTCCATTCACTGCTGGAAACGTAAAAGAAAATGTTGGCTGGATGTATCGGATTGGTAGGGCTGGCGAGTGAAAGCAGCTGATAGTGCTTAACCACATCGGCAAAAGGTTTTCTCGCCTGAACGTTTTTAGAGAGCAGCACAAATAACTTTTTGAAGGACCGGCGGCTATGGGATATTAAAAAAGTATCATCAATGTCGGATATGATCCCGTAGGAACTTGTATAAGGAAGAAAAAATTCTTCCTGGCGTGTTACGTGATATTTGTGCCTGCCCACCTGATCGTCCACGCTCACCTCATAAGGATGCCAGCCACCTTCGAGCGGCTCATTAAAAGGGACTTGAAACCTGAAATAGCCGTCTTCCTCTGCATGTGTTTCAGCAACCACGGAGCCAACCCGAAGGATAACTCTTAATTTTGGTATGGTTTTTATTGAAAACAACTGAATAATGGTCCGTGCGTACCGAAAACCTTTGCGGGTATATTTGTGGTCTCCGAGAGGATATTTCTCAACGATGTGTCCAAAAACAACCAATTCATTTTTATTTGCGTAGCCCCGGTATAATTTTAAGTCGCATCGTTTCATATTCTTACCTTTACCCTTATGCACTTGAAGTGCCTAAATTAGACAATATGTTTTCAGAACGAAAAGTTTTGTTAGTTGTAAACCCGATATCCGGTAACCGGGATAAAGAGGAAATTCTTGTAAAAGTGGCGGAAAAAGCTGAGGAGGATGACTATGTGTTAACTATTTTTTCCACAACCGGTTTTGATGATTTGGGCGAGATAAGGAAACTGGTAAAAAATCTGTGCCCCAGCCGGGTTTTGGTTGCCGGGGGCGACGGCACGATTTCCATGGTAGCCGAGGCAATTACGGGCAGCAACATTACTTTCGGTATTATTCCCGCAGGTTCTGCCAATGGTTTATCGGCGGACTTTGGACTACCTTCTTCTATCGAGGAATCGATTGAGGTGGCTTTCGGGGAAAAATCGATACCTATTGACGCGGTCAGGATCAATGATGAAATAAGCTTGCATCTCAGCGATATTGGTCTGAATGCGCTTCTGGTAAAAAATTACGAAAACGGAGATATGCGCGGAAAAATGGGTTATGTACTGGAAATGTTCAAAACGCTTAATGAACACCAGAATTTTCGTGTGCGTATAACCACCGAAAGCACTGTTTTGGAAACAGAAGCGTTGGTTGTCATTATTGCCAATGCGAAAAAATACGGTACCGGAATCAGTATCAATCCTTTTGGGGATATGTCAGACGGGCTTTTTGAACTGGTGATTGCCAAGCGGATCGATTTCTTTGAAACCGCCAAGTTTTTAACCGGGAACGCAGATTTTAACCATGATGTGATGGAAGTATTGTCTGTTGAAAGTGCTAAAATAGAATGCCTGGACAGGGAAGTACATTTTCAGGTGGATGGGGAGTATAAGGGAGAAGTGAAAGAACTGAACAGCTCGATTCTGAAAGGGTTTGTGCGGATCGCGATTCCCTGAAATCCGGGATCTCTAATTTTATTAATATTTAGTAACAAGCCAACAGTAGTCCAAACTGTTGGCTTGCCTTTTCAGGTTAATTGGCAAAAAGATAAATCCTGAAAATGAAAACTTTAACAACGATATTATTTGCATCTACGCTTGCATTCAATGCTTACGCGCAAAAACCTGAGTTATGCCAGGGCGCGTACTTCACAGAGGCAGAAGGAAAAGCATTTCTTGATAGCCACGTACCGGCAAGCAGAGTAGCCTGGGAAGCCCGCGCGCAGAAAATCAGGGCACACATCAGAGCGGGTATGGCGTTGGAAACGATGCCAGCCAAACCGAAATCGGCCCCAATCATCCATAGCAAACGGGTTATGGATGGCTACACGGTCGAGAATGTTGCGTTTGAAAGTTTACCGGGCATTTATGTGACGGGAAATCTATACCGTCCGATAAAAAAGCAAAAATCCTATGCCGGAATATTATGTCCGCATGGGCATGGTGAAAATCCGCACGGACGTTTCCGGGAACAAACCCAGAAGCGCTGTGCAACACTGGCACGTATGGGAGCAGTCGTTTTTGTGCTGGATATGGCGGGACAAGGGGATTCAAAACAAACCGAACACAAGTTTTCGAAGGCATTGAAACTTCAAACGATCAATGCAACCAGGGGAATTGATTTCCTGATTTCATTGCCTGGTGTTGACCCGCAGCGCATTGCAGTAACGGGTGAATCGGGTGGGGGAACGCAGACATTTTTGTTAGCGGCCCTGGATCAGCGTGTAAAAGTGACAGCGCCAACGGTAATGGTTTCAGCGCACTTTTTCGGCGGATGTGTTTGTGAAAGCGGCATGCCGATTCATAAAAAAGGAGATTATCAGACCAACAACGTAGAAATTGCGGCACTCACGGCGCCGCGTCCTATGCTTTTAACTTCGGACGGAGACGACTGGACGAAAAATACACCCACCGTGGAATTTCCATTCATGCAGAAAATTTATGCGCTGTATGGAAAACAAAACCTGGTTGAAAACGTGCATTTGCCGGATGAAAAACATGATTACGGCCCGAATAAGCGAAAAGCCATGTATGTCTTTATGGCAAAACATCTGAATCTGGATATCAAAGCGGTTTCGGATGCGCAGGGGAATGTGGATGAAGGCCCGTCCAAAGTGCTGGAACAAAAAGATCTGGCCGTCTTCAACGCGGAACATCCAAGGCCGGCGAATGCGGTGATGGGCGATGAGGCAGTTTTAAAACTGTTATAATTTTTGACACCATTCCGCTTTCTGTAAAGGTATTTGTATGATCATTCTGATTGTTTTTCTGGCTATTGTTTTCATTGTTTTAAGTTCAACGATTTTAAAAATGCACCCGTTAACCGGCCTCTTGCTGGCGGCTTTGGGTGTTGGCATATTTGCCGGGTTACCGATTGATAAACTGGCGGAAACAATCGGGAAAGGTTTTGGAGAGTTAATGTCCAAAATCGGGTTGATGGTTATTTTGGGCTGTGTTATCGGGGCAATTCTGGATCAGTCGGGTGCGGCAATAAAAGTGGCGGATGTGATCCTGAAATTGTTTGGAGAAAAACGGCCGGCTTTTGCGATGTCGGTCATTGGTGCAATCGTGGGAATTCCCGTTTTCTGTGATTCTGGTTATATCATTTTACATAAACTAAACCAGGTTGTGGCTGAAAGGACCAATAAACCCCTGGCTGTGGTGGCGCTTTCACTTTCTGGTGGACTTTTTGCTACGCATACGTTAGTGCCGCCCACACCAGGACCGCTTTCGGCAGCGGGCAATTTGGGCATAGCAGATTCTGTCGGGCTGGTCATTCTGATCGGTTTGATTGTTTCAATTCCAAGTTTATTTCTATCGACCTGGTTTGCCGCGAGATATGCCAAAGATGTCCCGATTATAGAAGACCCAACAGCGAAAGTTCATGCCTTTCATGAGCGGATACTGCCACCGGCCTGGAAAGCTTTTATGCCCATTCTGCTTCCGATCCTGTTGATAACGCTGGCATCCTTCGCAAGGATATTACATTTTCCGGATAACCTGATCCGGTGGACAAGCTTTTTTGGCAGTCCGCTGGTTTCATTTTTACTGGCGATCTTTTTCAGTTATTCACTTTTCCCGGAAAAGTCGGCGGAGAAAATGATATCCTGTTTTAAAAGCGGTATTGAACACTGCGGTACGACACTGGTTTTGGTGGGTGCCGGTGGTGCTTTTGGTGCTATTTTAAAGGAAACCTCTCTAAAAGAAATGGTGAGTGAATGGCTGACGAGAAATGAAATGTCTGGCGTGTTTTTACTGATCATCACGTTTCTGATCGCTGCTTTTTTCAAAACGGCGCAGGGATCCACAACCTCATCCATGGTGCTGACAACCAGTATCATTGCGCCATTACTGGCTACGCTGGGTTTTGTGACACCGATCCAGATTACTTTATTGGTGATGGCTGCGGGAAGTGGTGCGATGGTTGTTTCCCATACAAATGACGCTTGGTTTTGGGTGGTTTCTCAATTCACGGGTATTTCGGCAAAAGATACTTACCGGACGCATACCATCCTGACAGGGTTACAGGGGATTGTCAGTTTTTTAACGACGGTTATTTTGTATTTTATATTGGTTTAAAAAAGGATTGTCGTGTATGATTTATTTCGGTGCTATGCACCTAATGTTTCTTTGGTAGGGTTATTGTTCTACAAATATTTTGGTGCGCTGCACCATGGGCCGTTGAAGTGGTACCGACTTAAAGGTGCGTAGCAAAGAAATATTTGTAGAAAGAAAAAGCAAAAATAGCCCCCCAAAGGTGCGGGGTACCGGAATATTTGTAGAAAGAAGAAGTAAAATCGATCCCCTAAGGTGCGGGGCACCGGAATATTTGTAGAAAGAAGAAGCAAAATCGATCCCCTCAGGTGCGGGGTACCGGAATATTTGTAGAAAGAAGAAGCAAAAATAGCCCCCCTCAGGTGCGGGGTACCGGAATATTTGTAGAAAGAAGAAGTAAAATCGATCTCCTCAGGTGCGGGGCACCGGAATATTTGTAGAAAGAAGAAGCAAAATCGATCTCCTCAGGTGCGGGGCATCGGAATATTTGTAGAAAGAAAAAGCGATCTCCTCAGGTGCGGGGTACCGGAATATTTGTAGAAAGAAGAAGCAAAAATAGCCCCCCAAAGGTGCGGGATACCGGAATATTTGTAGAAAGAAGAAGTAAAATCGATCTCCTCAGGTGCGGGGCACCCGAATATTTGTAGAAAGAAGAAGCAAAATCGATCCCCTAAGGTGTGGGGCACCGGAATATTTGTAGAAAGAAGAAGTAAAATCGATCCCCTCAGGTGTGGGGCACCGAAATATTTGTAGAAAGAAAAAGTAAAATCGATCTCCTCAGGTGCGGGGTACCGGAATATTTGTAGAAAGAAGAAGTAAAATCGATCCCCTAAGGTGCGGGGCACCGGAATATTTGTAGAAAGAAGAAGCAAAATCGATCCCCTAAGGTGCAGCGCACCGAAATAACTTCCCTCGGAAAAATAACCCATAACAAAAATGGCGACCCGTTAGAGCCGCCATGTTCGTTACAACGATTGAAAGAATTAAACGCCCAGTTCAGCCAATACTTCTGAAACTTTGGCAGCTGCTTCTTTAAATTCGATAGCAGAAGAAACTTTCAAGCCTGATTCATTAATGATACGGGCTCCTTCTTCAGCGTTGGTTCCTTGTAAACGAACGATAATTGGAACAGGGATTTCGCCGATCGCTTTGTAAGCTTCAACGACACCTGATGCAACACGGTCGCAACGTACGATACCACCAAAGATATTGATAAGGATTGCCTTAACGTTTGGATCTTTCAGGATGATACGGAAACCTGCTTCTACGGTACGTGCGTTCGCTCCACCTCCAACATCAAGGAAGTTGGCCGGCTCGCCGCCTGAAAGCTTGATAAGGTCCATTGTTGCCATGGCTAGTCCTGCACCGTTTACCATACAACCGACGTTTCCGTCCAGTTTCACATAGTTCAGGTTATTAGCGCCTGCTTCTACTTCCAAAGGATCTTCTTCGTTGGTATCGCGCATTTCTGCAAGATCCGGGTGACGGTACAAAGCGTTGTCATCCAAATCAACTTTTGCATCCACGGCAAGAATTTTATTATCAGATGTTTTTAAAACCGGGTTGATTTCAAACATCGCTGAATCACTCTCAATGTAGGCTTTGTAAAGAGCAGTGATAAATTTAACCATTTCTTTGAAAGCGTCGCCTTCCAAGCCCAGTGCAAAAGCAACTTTACGAGCCTGGAATGGTTGTAAACCAACACGTGGATCAATCCACTCTTTCATGATTTTTTCAGGAGTGTGCTCAGCAACCTCCTCGATATCCATACCACCTTCTGTACTTGCCATGATGACATTACAGTTTCTGCCTCTGTCAAGAAGGATAGAAAGGTAGTATTCTTTTGGCTCCGTAGGACCTGGATAGTAAACGTCCTCAGCAATAAGAACCTTGTTTACACGCTTTCCCTCAGGGCCAGTCTGGTGCGTAACAAGTACTTTTCCCAGAATGTTATTCGATATTGTACGTACATCCTCAACAGATTTGGCCAGGGCGACACCACGTTGTTCGCTGCCTACAATTCTGCCTTTACCACGCCCACCCGCGTGAATTTGTGATTTAACCACATACCATTTGGTACCTGTTTGCTGGCTAATCTCACGGGCGACTTCCACCGCCTTGTCAGGGGTGTCGGCAACGAGTCCTTCCTGAATACGTACACCGTATTTTTTCAGGACACTTTTGCCTTGATATTCGTGAATATTCATGAGTATAAAAGTAAATTGGTATTTTCACGGCAAATTAAGGAATTAATCAAAACGGGGGTAACTTTTTACCTAATTATCTTTTCATAATATGAATTTACTTCAGGCCAGAGGAATAAAGCGTACGTATGGCGCCTTACAAGTTTTGAAAGGAATAGATATTGAGGTGAATAGCGGAGAGGTCGTGGCGATCGTTGGCGCGTCAGGTGCCGGTAAAAGTACACTGCTGCATATTCTGGGTACGCTCGACCGCCCCGACGAGGGAGAAGTATTTATTGGTAATACGAAAATATCTTCTTTGGGTGATAAAGAGCTGGCAAAATTCAGGAATGAGGAGATCGGTTTTATCTTTCAGTTTCACAATCTGCTTGCGGAATTTACAGCGTTGGAAAATGCCTGTATGCCAGGATATATTAACGCAGGCCTTAGCGAAAAGGAAATCAAAAGGAGAGGAGAGGAGTTATTGGGTTTGTTAGGCCTGTCGGACAGAATGGATCATTTGCCCTCCCAGCTTTCCGGTGGAGAGCAGCAGCGGGTGGCTGTCGCCAGAGCGTTATTAAACAAGCCCACGATTGTTTTGGCCGATGAGCCCAGTGGTAACCTGGATTCCCAGAATGCACTGGACCTGCATCAGTTATTTTTCAAGCTACGGGATGAGCTCGGTCATACTTTCATTATTGTGACACACAATGAAGATCTGGCGGAAATGGCTGACAGACGCATTGTGATGCAAGACGGGAAAATATTGAAATAACAAAACAGAAAATAAACAAATTGTTAATATTTTTCGTTTTACATGTGACTTCACTTTGATGATCACGTCATAAGAGCGAAGTTTTTCATAACGTTGAGTAAAGTGAATAACCGTCCGGAGATTTCGGACGGTCATTTTTTTATATGGCCGTATGAAAAAGAAAAAATAAAGGAAATATTTTTTTGAAGACCTGTGACTTCTCCCGGAAAGGCCAGTCTAAATATCGATTTCCTAAGGGTTGGAGATTTTCATAACGTTGAGTAAAGCAAATAGCCGTCCGGAATTTTCCGAACGGCTATTTTTTTGCCTAATCTATATGATTTGGGGATGATTACATCATGCCGCCCATTCCACCGCCGTGTCCGCCACCCATTGGTGCAGCGTTTTCTTCTGGTTCGTCAGCAATTACACATTCTGTTGTTAACAACAAGCCTGCGATAGATGCCGCATTTTCCAAAGCAAGACGTGAAACTTTCTTAGGATCGATGATACCAGCTTCTAAAAGATCTGTGTAAACGTTGTCTTTCGCATTGTAACCGTAAGCACCTGTTCCTTCTTTCACTTTCGCAACCACAACAGATGGTTCCTGACCTGAGTTAGAAACGATTGTTCTTAATGGTGCTTCAAGAGCAACACGGATGATGTTGATACCTGTGTTTTCGTCTTCGTTGTTACCAACCAAGCCTTCAAGAGCAGCAGTTGCACGGATGTAAGCAACACCACCACCTGCTACGATACCTTCTTCAACCGCAGCACGGGTTGCGTGCAATGCATCGTCAACACGGTCTTTTTTCTCTTTCATTTCAACTTCTGTCACTGCACCAATGTACAAGATGGCAACACCACCTGACAATTTAGCAAGACGTTCCTGAAGTTTTTCACGATCGTAATCAGATGTTGTGTTTTCGATCTGTGCTTTGATTTGGTTAACACGTCCCTGGATATCTTCTGAATTTCCAGCACCGTTCACCAATGTTGTGTTGTCTTTGTCGATAATTGCTTTTTCGCAAGTACCAAGGTAATCCAAGGTAACGTTTTCCAATTTGAAACCACGTTCTTCAGAAATTACAGTACCACCCGTGATGATCGCGATGTCTTCAAGCATAGCTTTACGACGGTCACCAAAACCAGGTGCTTTAACAGCGGCAACTTTCAAGGCGCCACGGATTTTGTTTACTACCAAAGTAGCCAACGCTTCTCCGTCAACATCTTCTGCCAGGATAAGCAAAGGACGACCTGTTTGAGCAACTGCTTCCAATACAGGAAGAAGTTCTTTCATAGAAGAAACTTTCTTCTCAGAGATCAGGATGAATGGACGCTCAAGGTCAGCTTCCATTTTCTCTGTATTGGTTACGAAATATGGAGAAAGGTATCCACGGTCGAACTGCATACCTTCAACAGTTTTAACTTCTGTTTCAGTACCACGCGCTTCTTCCACAGTGATAACGCCTTCTTTTCCTACTTTTTCCATCGCTTCAGCAATCATGTTACCGATTTCTTCGTCATGGTTTGCTGAAATCGTAGCAACCTGAGCGATTTCTTTTGAAGTAGAGATATCTTTTTTCTGAGCTTCAAGGTTTTTAACAACAGCAGAAACCGCTTTTTCGATACCGCGTTTCAAATCCATTGGGTTAGCACCCGCCGCTACGTTTTTAACACCGATTGAGTAGATAGCCTGAGCCAATACTGTTGCAGTGGTAGTACCATCACCCGCGGAATCAGCAGTTTTAGAAGCTACTTCTTTAACCAATTGCGCACCCATGTTTTCGATAGGGTCTTTCAAGTCGATTTCTTTCGCAACCGTTACACCATCTTTTGTAATGCTAGGTGAACCGAATTTTTTGTCGATAACAACGTTACGACCACGAGGTCCCAATGTAACCTTAACGGCGTCAGCCAAAGTGTCAACACCCTTTTTTATTTTATCGCGGGCTTCAATGTCAAAAAATATTTTCTTAGCCATTCTAATTTTTGATTTTAATTTTTTAAGATTTTATTACTGAAGGTGTCAGAAGACTAACCAATGATGGCATAGATATCTGATTCACGCATGATAAGGCAATCTTTGCCATCGTATGCCAACTCAGTACCTGAATATTTTCCGTATAATACGGTGTCTCCTACTTTAACGGTCATAGGCTCATCTTTTTTGCCAGGGCCAACTGCCACTACTGTACCACGTTGTGGTTTTTCTTTTGCAGTATCAGGGATAATGATACCAAATGCTGTTTTTTCTTCGGCTGGGGCTGGTTCTACAAGAACACGGTCAGCCAGAGGTTGTACGTTCACTTGTATTTCTGCTAAAGTTGACATAGATATTAAGCGTTTATTTTTAAGTTGTCAGTAATTGATATGACCTGCCACTATAAAGCACAATCTATGCCAGCACCTATGTGCTGACATTTTTTCAGGAGGTGCATGACAATTTTGTATGTAAACGAGCTAGAATATGAATTTTGCATTAATTTGTATGTCAGGTAAGGACAAGTGTTTGAAATGTCGCCGGAATTGAGTAAATTTTATCAGGATCAAACCGCTGGACACAATGACGAAACTTCATGATGATTGGTTGACAGAAGGTATTTTTGATTTTGAGTACAAAAAATATGTGCTGTTGGACTATCTTCAGCACATTAACGGCGAGTTTACCTCCAACCGCCTTTATCCTTCTTTACAGGATTTGAAATTACACCTGGAAACATGCACGCTTTTGCAGTCCAACAAGAATGCAATCAGGAATTCTTTTCCAAAAACATTAAAAGGACTGGATATGTCTGCTGCAAAACTGGTCTATGAAGATACGTTGTATGACGACGTATATCTTTCCGAGTTGAATGATATTCTTGATTTTGCGATTCCACGATTTTCCCAAACCATGAATGAGGGCGTTGACCGGTTTTCGGAGGTTGGGGAAAACATTAAAATTTCGCCCGTTGGTATTGTTCCGCTGAGAACTGAAGAAGGTTATCTTTTTTTTCTGAATAGTTATGAAAGAATGGTAACAATTTTCCGCTATCAGCTGGCGCTGTACAATGAAATGCGGGAAAGATATTTGAAAACAGTGTTGATTGATTCGGTGCGTACTTCCATAGGTACGACAATCGAGCAGATAAAAATTGACCTGACAAGGAAATTTCAGGCCTGGCCTAATCCAGCCACCTATGTGGTTGAATCAAAATACGATTATCCTTTGGAGGAAACTTTGCTGCCGGTCGTGCAAAGGCTTATGGTGAAGCAGATGAACGTGGCTTAAATGGCTTTCGGTAGTCGGCAATCAGCGGTCGGCCTGGATTTGGAAATATTCTAATCCATTAAATCAGAGCTGTCGCATAAAAAATATAGCTGATAAAAACAGATTAATCTGTCTTTATCAGCTATACATAAAACTTTACGTTTTTATTATTTCGTCGTATCCGCAGGAGCTGCCGGTGCTGTTTCTGCCGGAGCCGTTGCGCCTGGTGCTGGAGCTGCTGGCAATTTAGCGCCAGGGATTACTGTGTTTTGTGCTTTTTCAATGTTCACACTGTTAATCGTACCAGCGTCAGCAGAACCTCCGCTCGCAATAACATACGAAGCCAATGAGATAAGGATAATACCAGCTGCCAATCCCCAGGTGATTTGTTCTAATAAATCAGTGGTTTTTTTTACACCAAACATTTGCGCAGTACCCGCTCCGCTAAATTCACTGGAAAGACCTCCTCCTTTTGAATTTTGTACCAATACTACCAGAATCAACAATACTGCGATGATCGCAACCAGAATAATCAAACCCAAATACATGCCTTGTATATAATATAGAATGAATGAATACGCAATTAATAAGTCAGTGAAAGCTAGGATCGGTTATGGATCAATTCACTTAATTTTTTCGCAAAGTAATCCTTTTTTTCTGGTTTTTTCAAAATCAATTTTTGATATATGTCAATTGCCTTGTCAGTTTTGCCCTGACGAATCAAAATTTTGGCAAATGCTTCTGTTTCAATTCCTCCTCCAAAAGATTCCGAAGAATTATTTTGAGCCACCCGTCCGGTCAGGTCCAGCGCAGGCAGCTCGCTAGTATTGTCCTGTCTGATCGGCCCCATTCTTGGGTTGTTTTTGATAAAACCCTGAATGATCTGCTGCTGTTTTTTCTGCAATTCAGATATCTGGGAAGCTGTCGGTGCTTTTACTTCGATGGACTGAATTGTTTCGAGAATATCTTCAGTCGCAGGGGCTGGTTCTGCTATCAGTACATCCGTTTCCTGCTCAGCAACACGGTCATACGTTTTATATTTTCCTTCAACCAGTTGCTGCAACGCAATGCGGCTCAGGGCGTAAGCAGCAGCACGCGGTGTACTATCGTTTAACTGATCTTCACTAAGCTGTGCAGCTTTGGCCAACAGCGAATGAGAGATCTGACAATAGGGAAATGCCTTGATGGTCGCTTCAAGCCTGGGGATAACCGCTAAATCAAGGTCATTCGGATATTTTACCAAACGACTAAACGTTTCTTTATCAACGATTGCCATTAAATCGCTCAGTTTTAATTTTTGGAATAATAATTTAGTTGAAAACAAATGAACCGTTCTTACCAGTCTGCCGCAGATTTATTAAAGATCTGTTGCACTAAATTCTCCTGTATGGTTGGCAACAATCTTGATTCATTTTGATTAAGCGTTTGATCCTGGGGGAAATCCGCAAAATAGGTAAATGACTGGTCAAAGTTTTTGGTTTCATCTTTTGCATTCGTAAACCGAACCTGAATGGTGACATTCAGTCGGTTAAGTCCTGCCTGGTCATTGGCCGTTGGCGCCGCCGCCAATACATCATATCCGGTGATCGTCCCTTCCAGGAGTAAATCCCCGCCGTTTTGCTGCAAGGTTAAGCTGGTATTTTTCTGAAAATATTCTTTCAGTTGTTCCGTCAGCTTTTGCGGCAGATCAGACGGCCCGCCCGCCGTTCCCATGTTAAAATTGACAATGGTAAATGTCTTTATGTCAGGTGATAAACTCGTTCCTGTGAAAGAATAAATACCACAGCTGGAAAGCAGGAAGGAAGCATTAAGCATGACGCATAACATCACGATCCAACGCCTGGAAACGGATAAGGACTCTGATCTTCGCAAAATATTTTTTATCTGAAAATTCATTTTAGCTATTTCGATTTTCATAACACGCCTCTACTCCTCAATATCATACTGCTTGATCTTCCGGTATAACGTACGCTCGGAAATTCCCAGTGCGCTGGCGGCATATTTTCGTTTATTATTATTTTTTCGAAGCGCCTTGATGATCATTTCTTTTTCCTTGTCTTCCAGAGAAAGAGATTCTTCTTCGGCTGTTACGTGCTGTACATCTTCAATTTCCCCTCTTTCGTCAGAATAGCGATCCAGGTCTACTGTGCGCTGTGGCGGTGGGGTAAGCAGCCGCGTTGGCTCGGTGGTTGGCGTTGCTGTAATCGGATCCACATTATTCAGTGAACTGAACAGATCCTGGTGGTCTTTTAAAATATCACCGCCATATTTCTCATTTTCCAGTACATTCCGGACAAGCTTTTTAAGCTCGGTCATGTCCCGGCGCATGTCAAACAATACCTTGTAAAGGAGCTCCCTCTCCGAAAAAGAAGTCGCTGAGTCGTCTCCCTGTCTCAACGGAACCAGCGCCTTGCGGCTCGTCGGCTGGATGGGGTTAAGGTAATGATTTAACGTGGCTGAATTTATCGGCAGTTCTTTGTCCGTTTCAAGAATCGTGATCTGCTCGGCGATATTTTTCAGCTGGCGGATGTTGCCGGGGAAGTCATAACGCATCAGCAATTCACGTGCATCAGCATCCAGTCTTACGGCTTTTGTACGGTATCTTTCGGAAAAATCATTGGTAAATTTCCTGAAAAGCAGCAAAACATCCTCTCCGCGCTCGCGCAAAGGCGGTACGTAAATCGGAACGGTATTCAGACGATAGTATAAATCCTCTCTGAACCGGGCATTGTTTACGGCATCCAAAAGATTAACATTGGTTGCGGCAACAATACGTACATTTGTTTTTAAAACCTTGGAGGAGCCCACACGGATATATTCTCCGTTTTCAAGCACACGAAGTAACCGCGCCTGTGTTCCCAAAGGCATTTCACCTACTTCATCAAGAAATATAGTACCTCCGTTCGTTGTTTCAAAATATCCTTTTCTTGAATCCAAAGCACCCGTAAAAGCACCTTTTTCATGGCCAAATAATTCGGAATCAATCGTTCCCTCCGGAATAGCACCACAGTTGATGGCTATGAAAGGGCCGTGTTTTCTGGAACTGATGCTATGAATGATTTTGGAAAAAGATTCTTTTCCACTTCCGCTTTCTCCTGTTATTAAAACCGTCAGATCGGTAGCCGCCACCTGCACCGCCACATTGATTGCATGGTTGAGCGCCGGAGATGTTCCAATGATCCCGAACCGGTTTTTTATTGCTTGTATCTCTGTTGGATTCATTAAATAGCGATTGGTTGTCTGCTTTTAGCGACAAGCCTTTGTTTGTTAATGCACCGGACTATCTTACACTGGTCAGTATTGTGTCACTTCTTCTTCAATCACAGCTTTTCCGCGCAACGTTGCGGAAGTCGTTTCTGTGATCAGAACGTCAACATAATCCCCTTTTTTGAAGTTTTCTCTTGGGAAAATAACCACTTTATTCTGGTCGCTTCTTCCCGAGAAATCTGCTTCTGAACGTTTGGAAGTGCCTTCAACCAAAACCTTTTGGATGGTTCCGATAAGCGTCTTATTGCGTTCGCTTGAAATTCGCTGCTGTACTTCAATGATCTCTGCCAGGCGTCGCTGTTTTACATCGGCAGGAATGTCATCCTTGAACTTCTTCGCAGCCGGTGTTCCCGGACGCTCGGAATAGGAGAACATGTAGCCAAAATCAAAACGGACATATTCCAGAAGCGACAATGAATCCTGATGTTCTTCTTCTGTTTCTGTACAAAAGCCGGCAATCATATCGTGTGAAATGCCGCATGCATCGCCGAGAATTCTTCTGATGGCGTCAATTCTTTCCAGATACCATTCACGGGTATAAGTACGGTTCATGATTTCCAGCACACGACTGTTACCACTTTGCGCAGGTAAGTGAATGTATTTGCAAATGTTATCGTACTTTTTAATCGTGTAAAGTACTTCGTCAGTAATGTCTTTCGGGTGCGATGTGCTGAAACGAACACGTAGTTCCGGACTGATCTGGGCGACTCTTTCCAGCAGTTTGGCGAAAGAAACAATATCAGCAGGATCGTTCGGATTCGCGTATTTATAGCTATCCACGTTTTGTCCGAGCAATGTCACTTCTTTATAGCCGTCGGCAAAAAGATCCTGCGCTTCTTTCAAAATCGATTCCGGGTCACGGCTGCGCTCGCGTCCTCTTGTATAAGGTACCACGCAAAAGCTGCACATATTATCGCAGCCACGCATGATGGAGATCAGGGCAGTGATTCCGTTGGAATTTAAGCGCACCGGTGATATATCGGCATAAGTTTCCTCTCTTGAAAGAAAAACATTTACGCCTTTCTGACCCGTTTCGGCTTCTTCAACCAAGCGCGGAAGATCGCGGTAGGCATCCGGGCCTGTCACGATATCAACCATTTTCTCTTCTTCAAGCAGTTTGGCTTTCAGTCGTTCTGCCATACAGCCCAGCACGCCGATCAGCATGCCCGGTCTTTTCTTTTTATAAACATTAAGCTGTTTGAGCCGTGTTCTTACGCGCTGTTCCGCATTGTCGCGTATCGCGCAGGTATTGAGGAACACCAGATCTGCATTTTCTGCATCAGACGTGGTCGCAAAACCAGCTTCACGCATCACAGAAGCCACAATTTCGCTGTCTGCGAAGTTCATCTGGCATCCGTAACTTTCAATGAATAAGCGTTTTTTATTGGATATTGGCTCATTTTCCGAAAACCGCACGATCTCACACGCCTCTTTATCCGTATCGGTTAATATTTTTAGGGTCTCCGCAATTCTGTTCTCCATTTGTCCGTGATATTGAACGGTTTGTATTTCTTTGTTCCCGTGTGAATATGATAATGCTTTCTAAGCACGTATTGTTCCAGGTACGAACTACAAAGGTACGAATAAAACGGTAAAAACTGACAAACTGGCAGATAAGTTGGCTGTTAAGATAAGTTAAATCAGGCTCAAAAAGTTAGAATGGGTAACCAACGCCGAGATTAATGTTCAGGAAGTTTTCCTGTCTGCGGTTGAAAAGTTTACTGAATTCAAGTTTGTCAAGAACAAATTTTCGGGTGTAGGGATCGTACACTTTTGTCCCGAAATCGAACCGCAAAATGAAAAACGATAAGTCATAACGGATACCAAAACCGGTTCCAACGGCGATTTCTTGTAGAAAAGAGTCCGGTTTGAATTTTTGAGCTTCCTGTCCCTTCGGCACTTTGCTCAGGGTCCATACATTTCCGACGTCAATAAAAAGGGCATAATTAATATCGCCGAAGAATTTAGCCAGATGCCCGCGCCATTCCAGGTTGCCTTCAATCAGTAATTCTCCCGGAGCTTCAATGGATAAGTTGGCATCAGTAACACGCGGCGCGGCGGAACCCGGTCCCAGACGGCGGGGAAGCCATGCTCTTAAACTATTTGAACCACCGGCAAAAAAGTATTTTTCATACGGGGGTACTTTATTTTTTCCATAACTATAAATTGCGCCGGTGTTGACACGAGCAATAAACGAAGAGCGGCGCCCAGTTGGCCAATAGCGACGGAAATCAATATTGCCCCGCAAATATTTGTAGAATTGTAAAGTATCTCCACTTTTTCCGAATATATCAGTAATCCACCTTTCCTGTGCGGGCAAAATATTTAGTGTGGTTCCTCCGGATTCCAGCGACGCACGGAAGTAATGAGCGCTTTTTTGAGGACCGATGATCGAGTTTGTATTGTGAACGAACGTGAGGTTGACGTCGGACACGAAAGATCTGTTAAAACTGTATTTCAGGTTATTTCCCTGACGAGAAAGTTCTTCAAGTAATTTTTGAAATTCAGGTTTTATTTTTGTGGTGTTCAGAATATTCAGATCAATAAAGGATAGCGTCCATAACGTTTTAACGGTGGGTTGCCAGGAATAGCTCATGGCTGCCTTAACGTTCGTACGTGTGTATTCCGGTCGTTCTACATAATTATAGCCTAGACCGATTTGTGTACGTGGATTGTATAAAGCTGATGTGTTTTGGAAGCGACGGAAAGGAATCAGCAGGCGAGGAAAAGTCAGGGAGGTATTCAATCCAATTTCCTGGCTTTTATAAATACCGTCATTTTCGACAAATCCAGGAACAAGTTCAATACCGGCCCGAAGGTTCGCCTCAAAATTTTCAAGTCCGTTAAAAACGTTTCTGATCTTGTAGGATAAATTAGCAAAAGGCCCAGGCGCTCCCTGAAGCTGAATTACGTTTAAGCCGACATCGGCTGATACCTGATATTTTTCAAGTGGAATTGCCTGGTAGTGAACCTTGATCTTATGGCCGGTGGAATCAAAATTGTAATTCACAAACCTGAACTGGTCCGTTAAAGAAAGCTGGCGCTGGGTATCCCGCTCATTTTTCTGGCTGTAAAGTTCGCCTGGCCGTATTCTTATTTTGGTGTCAAGGATCCGCGGAGCAAATTTCTTATCAGCGAATATATATTGAATCCCCTGAGAATACACGGTGTCTTTTTTGAAAAGTGAATCCGGTAAACCTGCGGGTGGTAAGACTTCGAAACGTACAGATTCAACATGGTATGGAACCGGATTTATTTCTCTGGTAGGCAAATTAACGCGCACATTGACATCAACACTTTTAAACAGGCTGTCTGTTTTGGGTTTTGTGATCGTGTCGTTGATAAGAAAGGAAACATTCTGACGTGAGAAACCGAAATATCCCTGGTCACGCAGCAAGGTTTCGATGCGTACCCGTTCTTCTTCAAATGAATCACCATCATACCGTTTCTTGCTGACCAGCGCGGCATCTTTTGTCGACGTTTTTAAAAGACTATCTATCAGCGGGCTTCTTACCTGATAAATGATATTGTTGAGTAAAGCAGGGCGATTTTCTGCGATCAGGTATTTTACACGGATACGTTTGAAAGTGGTATCGGTTTTAAAACCGACTGTGTTTTGAAAAAAACCGTTGTTGTAAAGATATTTTTGCATCTTTTCGGTATTTTTTTCAATATCGTTCTGATTGTAATAAACGGGCGCTTCGCCTAAAACCCGCATCCAGAAATTTCCTTCATCCACGCGTTTTTGGGCTCTGGCAAGCTTTTTGGCGTATCTTCTTTGAATCTTTTCTAATTGTCTGACATTATTTTCATGTAAACGCGATTCTTTCTGATAATTTTGCGTGACCTCAATAACCTTCCGTTGCTTTTCGTCCCTTTTGTAGAACAGCTGGCCAAACTGATACATGCCAACTTTCGGGAAAATGGGCAAGCTGAGAAAACGACTGTTGGGTCTTTGCGGAATCAATGCATCCAGGTCATCATCACTGATCACCTTGTTGCCTTTAAAAGTAGAATTGCCAAGGAAATAATTACCCGATTCGGTACTTGTTTTACGGGCGCAACTTGTCACTCCCAGAAAGAAAAGGAAGAAATATCCGAAATATGTAACCCGACACCTAATATTCAATGTTATCTAAAAATCGTATAAAATATATTAATTCTCTGAAAATCAAGAAGTACCGACAACTTCATGAGGCCTTTATTGTTGAAGGAGCGAAGAGTGTACTTGAATTACTGGATTCGGCTTTTGAAATCGAATTCGTATTATCTACCCCGGATTTTCAGCAAAAATACGCAAGTATTTTATCTGACCATAAAACTCTTGTCGAAACTGTGACGGCAAAAGAGCTGGAAGGTCTTGGATTATTTCAAACCAATGATTCCTGTCTTGCTGTGGCAAAGACGAAAGATAACGTTTTTTTAAGCGCAGACAGGCAGGAATACGCATTGATTTTGGATGATATCCGTGATCCGGGCAATCTCGGTACGATCATTCGTGTGGCTGACTGGTATGGAATAAAAAAAATAATTTGTTCTGCAGATACCACAGATGTTTACAATCCGAAGGTTATTGCAGCCAGTAAGGGTTCATTTACCAGGATAGATCTTTATTATACTGATCTTGCCGGCTTTTTGGAAGCGCACGCGGGTGGGAGAAATATCCTGGGCGCCTTTCTGGATGGCGGATCAATTTATGATCATCCGTTTTCGGCCGAAGGAGGTTATGTGGTCATGGGCAATGAGTCGAATGGAATTGGCGCCGCCGTGGAAGCCTTCGTGACACATCGCATTACAATTCCAAGAATTGGAGAGGCGGAGTCGCTGAATGTGGGCATTGCTACGGCGGTGATGCTGGATAATATGCGGCGGGTTATTGAGTGAGGGCTGATACAAAGAAATTTTTTCACCCGTCTGATGGCGGAAAAAGCCATCAGACGGGACGCCCGGTCCGACGGCTTTCCGCCGTCGGACCGGTAATAAAAACAATACCCTTGAATACGCTGTCGATCAAAGACAAATTACAAAACCTCCCCATCGTGTGCCGCATGATGCGATAATTGCTCCGCATAATCCTTGCCGAGATACTGGTCAATAAAATAATGGGCGATGTAAAGTACGGGCGTCAGCAGGATGGCGATACAGCCTTTGTATAAATAATTGATACAGCCCACCGAGAATATTTGTTTCAGGTCCCAGTTTCCGAAAACGTAAAAGGCAATAGTCAATACAACGAAGCTATCTACAAGTTGGGAAAACATGGTTGAGCCCGTCGCCCGGAGCCAAATGTATTTGCTACCTGTCCTGCGGCGCAGCCAGGCAAAAATCGAAACATCCAGGATTTGTCCCAAAAGAAATGCCACAATAGAACCGATCATGATGCCCAGACCCTGATTAAAAATCCTGAAAAAAGCTTCATTGATGTTAAACGGATTTCCGTTGGCATCCCGGCCGTTAATATCCAGCCAGAATTGTGCAGGCGGAAGCTGGGTGGAGAAATAAATGGTTATAAAGGTATAAACGATAAATCCGGCAGTCAGGTAAGAAATGCGTTTTACGCCTTTTGTTCCAAAATATTCGTTAATAATATCGGAGGTAATAAAAACAACAGGCCAGTTGACAACGCCGGCCGTCATATTAAAATCGAGCCTTTCGCCGCCAATCAGCAATTGGGCCGGGGGGAAACCCAGCAGTGTTTCAACGGAAAATATTTTCATCCCGATAATTTCAGCGATGAGTGCATTGGTCAGGAAGATGCCGCAAAGCAAAAGAAAAAGGCGTTGTCTTTTCTGCTCTGATACTGATGGTTGGATCATAGGTTTAGGAGCTATTAGCTTTTGCCTTGTTATAGGCTGGTTAATAGGGGATTTAAAGTTGCAAAATGGCGGGTAAAAAAATAGCTACTAGCCGTAAAAAAGCTAATAGCTAAATCCTAACTACTAAAAGCTGCAAATCAGGCAATAATGTCCTCGACGGTACGCGTGGATAAGACGCGTCTGGTTTCAAGGAAATATTCCAGTTTATCCATCGCCTGATTCAGTTCGTCAATGGTGGGCAGGAAAACGATCCTGAAATGGTCGTCGGTAATGTAGTTGAAACCAGTTCCGGCCACGACAAGTACTTTTTGTTCGCTCAATAAATCGTAAACGAACTTTTCATCACCGGGCAGACCAAATTTTTTAAGATCAATTTTCGGGAAAACATACAAAGAACCCTTTGGTTTCACGCAGGTAATACCGGGGATGGAAGTTAGTCTGTCATAAACCAGATTCATCTGTTTGTGTAATCTTCCGGTCGGCACAACGAGTTCTTTTATACTCTGATAACCGCCCAGGGCAGTTTGAATCGCATATTGGGTCGGTACGTTCGCACAAAGCCGCATACTGGCCAGCAGCAGGAGTCCTTCCACATAAGACTTGGCCCTTTGCTTGGCACCGCTTAATATCATCCAGCCGCCCCGGAAGCCTGCCGAACGGTAATTTTTAGAAAGTCCGCCATAAGAAACACAAAGGGTTTCTGACACGAGCGTTCCCATGGGATGGTGCACGGCTCCATCGTATAATATTTTGTCATAAATCTCATCCGCAAAAATAATGAGACCATGTTCTTCTGCCATTTTTGCAATACGTTTCAACACATCCTTTTCATACACCGCACCGGTTGGGTTATTCGGGTTGATCAGCACGATGCCTTTGGTACGGGAAGTGATCTTACTTTCCATATCTTCCAGGTCAGGGTTCCAGTCCGACTCTTCGTCACAAATGTAATGTACCGGTTTGCCACCACTCAAAGCGATTGCGGCCGTCCATAGCGGATAGTCAGGAGAAGGAACGAGGATTTCATCACCCGGATTCAGTAACGCCTGCATCGAAAGCAGGATCAGTTCACTAACGCCGTTTCCAATAAAAATATCACTGATTTCAACATCCTGAATCCCGATCGTTTGTGTGTAATGCATCACCGCTTTGCGCGCTGAAAACAATCCTCTTGAATCAGAATAACCTTGCGCATTCCGGATATTCATGATGATATCGTGCACAATTTCGTCGGGGGAATCGAAACCGAATGGGGCGGGATTCCCAATATTCAGATTATGAATTTTGAAGCCCTGGCTTTCCAGCTCTAGTGCTTTTTCATAAGTAGCCCCACGAATTTCATATTTGAGATTGTTGAGGCGCTGACTTTTTAAGAATTCCATGCGTTTAATAAGGTCATATTGTAATCCAAAGTTAAGAAAAATCATCTTTTATAATCAATTCTTCTTTTGTTTTGATTGATGATTATTATCTCCGCTGTTGACTGTACTTATAAAACGTCTGAATTTTTCTGGTATTTAAACAACGAAGGGAGTCTGACAGATGCAGACTCCCTTCGTTAAAAAAAACTATTAGTCAGGTTAATATCCCGGATTTTGTTGTTTTCTCAATGTTTCATTCGATGAAATTTCAGAGAGAGGAATTGGCCATAAGAACCGGAAATCGGCGTATGGGATTGCGGCAACTGAACCGGCAATTACCGGACGCGCTACAATATCATAACTCGTTGTTTTAACCTGAGTCACTTCAACCTTTGCAGGTATGCCGACAGAAACTTTATAAGTTGGATCCTGAGACAGACGGTGAATGTCAGGCCATCTGCGTCCTTCGCCTGCCAGTTCAATACGGCGCTCCTGAAGAATTGCCAGTGTCAGGTCTGCTGGTGTAGTTGTGAATTGCGCGGCCGTTGGTACCGACCTGTTACGGACAGCATTTAAAAGAGCTAACGCTTTTGTTGCATTTCCTTCTCTTGAAGATGCTTCAGCAACGTTTAATAACACCTCAGCATAACGCAAAACAGGTGCCCAGTCACCAAAAACTCCATATTCACGGAATTTGTAGTTGAAACCATAGGGATAACTGCCCGTTGCCTGTTTTACCTGAAGTCTGGTTCTTCTAAGATCACCATCCACCCAGAAAGTCGCATTGTATAGGTTAGGACTTGTTGCCACAAGATCTCGTCCCGCAAGCGAAGTTGGACCGAAAACACTTGCCAGAGCCCCGTTTACACCGCCATTTGACTGTGCGCTGTTAGCAATTGAGAAGACAGATTCTTTATTTGCCTTGTAGTTAACAAATGGAGTTTCCGGTGCAGTTTCAAGTGTATAAGCGCCGATCGGGCTTGAAAAGGTTGTACCTGTTCCGTCTGTCCCTAATTTAGCACCTTCCGCAATGACGCCTTTCCAGTCTTGCTGGTGCAGCTTGATTCTCGTTTTCAAAGCAATGGCCGCTCCTTTTGTCGCACGGGAAATCGCATTGGTCGTACGTGTGGCAGGAAGGCTTTGTTCTGCGAAATCGAGGTCTGCGAGAACTTTTGTGTAAGCTTCTGCCACAGTTCCTCTTTCCTGGGCCAGTCCTTCCTGTACTGCTGCGGTCGAAATAATTGGTTTTTCTCTGTAAGGAACACCTGGCTGAGAACCGTTTCCATCGGCGAAAGGACGGGAGAAATGGATCAGCAATTCATGGTGCGCAAGTGCACGCAAAAATCTGCCTTCCCCTTCGTATTGTGCCGCAAGCTCCGCACTGATAATATTGTTTGCACCGGCAGTTTTCACACCATCGATCAGGATATTCGCCTGATTGATCAAAGCGTAAAGCTGCTCCCAGTGATTCTTATTATTGGCCGTTGTAGTGCTGTAAAGCGAACGGTATGTGAAATCGTAAAACGCCTGAATGTTCAGCATATCTTCTCCGCGCATTTCTCCTTGAACAATTGCTGCAGCACCAAAAGGATATCCACGACCCGCAGCTCCGTCATATTGTCCTACCGCGGCAGCCCAGTAAACCCCGTTTGCAGCAAGTTCAATTGTTGCAGGTGTTGTAAAAGCAGCCGTTTCTGATAATGCAGACAGTGGTTCAAGTTTGGTGAAGTCACTGCATGCGGGAAGAATTGCCATCATGCCCAACATGGCTATGGCAGATCTCCGGGTTATTTTATATTGTAATTTATTGTTGTTTCTCATTGCTGTATTGAAAAATGTTTTTAGAAACCAAGATTAAGGCCGACAGTGAAAACGCGTGGAACCGGGTTGGTACGGTTATCAAGACCCGTTTGGTTGTTATTGTCCGCGCTTGCAGTTGTTGAGGTTGAAATGAAACCCAGCTCAGGATCCAATCCTTTGTATTTGGTTATAATAAACGCATTCTGAACCTGTGCATAAATTCTCAGATTCGTTGCTTTGATTTTGTCTTTCAGGAAAGCAGGAAGCGTATAGCCAATACTGATATTTTGTGCCCGGATGAAACTGCCATCTTCAAGGAATCGTGATGTTGCATTTCCTGTCTGGTTAACACGTGCATCCGAGTTGAAATAAAGTCTTGGCACTTCTGTAACCTGTCCCGGCGTTGTCCAGCGGTCAAGCAATTCACGTCCCCCGTTGGCAAACAACTGGTTGTTTAACTGCTCTTGTCTTGTTACGTTGTAAATTTTATTACCGCCTGAGAAAGTAAGGAAAAGTGTGAAATCAAAGTTTTTGAAAGACACCTGGTTGTTAAGGCCTCCATACCAGGTAGGGTTTGATTTTCCAAGGACTCTCTTATCTGCAAAGGTCAAAGCGGCACCAGCTTCTGTATCGTTTGATGGATTTGCAGGATCAAATTTTGCCCAGCGATTTGCTGCTGTTACTTGCTGAACGTAAGATCCGTCCGCTTTTTCGTAGATCGGGTTACCGTTTGCAGCATTCACACCATAATATTCATATCCAAAGAATGAACCAATCGATTCGCCTTCTCTTGTCGTGTTATAAGTACTGTTGATCGGTGTGTTTGCCACGAGTCTCTGTACTTTGTTTTGCACAAAAGAAATGTTGGCATTTGTTCTCCATGAGAAATGCGCTGTCTGGATATTTGTACTGTTGATGCTGAATTCCCATCCTTTGTTATACATTTTACCGATGTTCTGCGCAATGGTGTTGCCTGGCACACCCAATGAAGGAGGTGTAGGCGATTGCAGAATCAGGTTGTCAATATCATTGCGGAAGTATTCAGCCGAGAAGCTAAGCTTGTTAGCCCAAAGTGAGAGGTCTAATCCAAGGTTTAATTTTTTGCTTGTTTCGAAACCAAGAAGATTGTTTCCTGCCTGATTGAAACGGATGCCGCTCAAATCGCCATATTGTGCGGCGCCGAAAGTCCCTGCGTATGGATAGTTGCCAATTTCAACGTTACCAACTTTTGCCCATCCGCCGCGAAGCTTCAGTTCACTTACGAAACCTAACGCCGGGCTGTTTTTAAAGAAATTTTCTTCCGAGATTCTCCATCCCAAAGAAACACCCGGAAGTGTTGCACTCTGATTGTTATGAGGTAAAGAAGAAATTAAATCGTGACGAACCGTTGCGCTGATCAGGTAACGATCAAGTAATGCGTAGTTTGCTCTTGCAAAGAAAGACTGGAAAGCTCTTTCAGAAGCGAAACCTCCGATAAACTGGTTGGTTAACGTATTACTGATGATGTTTTCATTGCTGCCAAAATATGAGTTTGACAGGTTTGTACCATGTGCAAAGAAATACCGTGATCTCGTTTTCTGGATTTCGTGACCTCCTACGAAACCGATTTTATGTGCGCCGAAAGAATTATTGTAACTGATCGTATTTTGCCAGTTGTAACGGAACGAAGGAAGATTGTACTGATAAATTCTGCCATTAACGTTTTTGCCGTCACCATGACCCGGGTCATAATACAAATAGTCTTCACCGTTCAGGTAATTGATACCGATGTACGACTTTGCATTCAATCCTTTTACGATCTCAACATCTACAAACGCATTACCGGTCAGGTTAAGCTGCTGGTTTTTGAAAATGTTTTTTTCGAGTACATAAGCCTGGTTGGTGTAGTTTCCATAAAGCGGGCGCGTATTGGCTCCCTGACCTAAACTTGTTTTGTCCGCACTAAGGTTATAACTTCCATCAGGCCATTGCGCCGGAACGTTTGGGAATGCATAAATTGCACCGGCTACGTTTCCTGACAAACCGTTGGTTGAGGTATTTAAGCCCGTGTTTGTCGTATGGGTAACAAAGGTGTTCATCCCGAACGTTACCTTGTCGTTAAATGCTTTTTGGTCAAGCTTTGCACGGAAATTATATTTCGTCTGGTCGTTTCCAACGATGTTTCCTTGCAAATCTGCGTAACCCAAAGAGAAATAATAGTTCGTCTGAGGTGTCGCTCCGCTAAAAGATACTGCATGGTTCTGCTGGAATCCGCTTCTCAAAATGACATCCTGCCAGTCGGTATTGTATGGCTGCTGGGTTTCCGGATTCAACGTTGGGAATGCTGCGTTAGGTAATGCGGCATTAGCCAGTTTTTCATTGGTAATGGCAATGAATTCGTCCGCATTTAAAAGATCAAATCTTTTTGATGGCTTTGAAACGGCCAGCCAGCCGTCATAGGTGATGCGGGCGCTGCCCAGTTTTCCTCTTTTTGTCGTGATTAAAACCACACCGTTTGCTGCTCTTGAACCATAGATTGCCGTGGCCGAACCATCTTTCAATACTTCAACACTTTCAATATCATTTGGATTGATATCTCCCAGTGGGTTGTTTGATGTATTTTGCCCCTGATCTCCGGTGATATAGGGTAGTCCATCGACTACGTATAGAGGGTCGGAGTTATTGGAGATCGAGTTCACCCCACGAATTCTGACTTTGGCTGCTTGTCCGAGAATACCACTGGGTACAGATGCTTGTACACCGGCCACCTGTCCTTGCAAATAGCGGTCGAAACTAGGCACGGCGATGTTTTTAAGACCATCACCTTTGATTGTACCCACGGAACCGGTAACGTCTCTTCGTTGCTGCGTACCGTAACCCGTTACAACAACTTCACCCAGTGCTTTCACATCAGACTTCATCTGAACATTGATAACACTTTGGTTACCCGCTTCCAATTCTTTTGAAATTAATCCTACGAAGCTGAAAACCAACGTAGTGCTGCCTTGAGGGAGCTCGATTTGATAGGTTCCGTCCACGGATGTGGTTGTTCCTATGGAGGTACCTTTTACTAAAACACTTGCACCGGGAATGGTTGATCCATCTTCTTCGGCAGTTACCTTTCCGGTAACGATTTTACTCTGGGCAAAGACAATACCAACCCAAAATACCATCATGACTGAGAGTATTATTTTCTTCATTAAAAAAATAGATAGTTAGGTTCTTAACAGAAATTTAATGTTGCAAACATAATAGTTGTTTTAACCATTACAATGTGTTTTTCTCGATTATCGAAATAAACTTTGGTTTTTTGCCCAAAAAATTGAAAATTTATTACAAAAGTCACTTAAAATCCAGAATTCTTTATAGATATTGTAATGGCGGAATATTTTCTTGTTTTTGTAAAATTCGTCTGATTTTTACCCTTTTTTTATTCTCGGTATTAACTTAAAATTAACACGGATAAGGTTGTACGTAAAAGAAGTAATTATAGGAATATGTTATGATTCGTATAACAATTATGTAGAAACGTTGCAATTTTTATCAGTAAAACGATGAAAATATAAAACTTCTATAATCTACGTTTATTGGTCTATTTTTACCTATATTTAGGGTGTTTTACTGCTGTTGTATCACTTGATTTGTTATTTGTGCCAAATTTTATTCTGATTTTAGAAAAAAAAGTCATTGTGATTATTAAAACAACTATTAGTTTTGTAACTTTAATTACAGTAATTCTTTTTCAATTAAACTATTTATCATTCTATGAGAAATTTTTTACTATCATTTCTGGGAAGCTTGCTGCTTTTAAGTATGCAAGTGTATGCTCAGGATCGCGAGGTGACAGGTACCGTCACTGCGGACGACGGTTCTACGTTACCAGGAGTCAATGTTGCCATAAAAGGTACCACCAGAGGAGTGACCACAAGTATTGACGGCAAGTATGCCATTACCGTTTCTTCGGGTGCTACACTCGTTTACTCCTTTGTAGGGTATGTTACTCAAAATGTTGTTTTAGGATCTCAAACCAAGATCGATATAAAACTGGTTTCTGATTCGCAGCAATTGGGTGAGGTGGTAGTAACGGCCCTTGGTATTTCAAGAGAAAGAAAATCCATCGGTTATAGTACAGCCACCATATCGAATCTTTCGATTACAGAAGGACGTAACACCAGTGCACTGGATGCCTTGAACGGTCGTGTTCCGGGGCTTTCAGTTTCAACCGCTTCAGGTGCGCCGGGTGCGTCAACTGTTTTGAATATTCGGGGGTTTAATTCGGTAACGGGTAACAACCAACCTTTATACGTTGTTGATGGTGTCCCGATGAACAACCGGGGGAATACTTCTTCGACCAACGCTTCGAACGGTAATGACGATTTCAACCGTTCGATGGACTTTGGTAACCAGATGAACGACATCAACCCCAATGAAATTGAAAGTGTAACGGTACTTAAAGGTATTTCTGCATCCGCGCTGTATGGTAGCCGTGCAGCGAATGGTGCCATACTGATCACTACCAAGAAAGGGAAATCCGGCAAAACAACCGTTGATTTTACAAGTTCTTTTGCGCAAACACAGATTCTGCGTGTGCCGCATTTGCAAAACACCTACGGACAGGGATGGAGCGGACTGTTTGATCCGATCGAAAACGGTTCCTGGGGGCCTAAAATGGATGGACAGACAAGACTTTGGGGTAACGTTGTTGACGACTCTCAATTGCTCAAACCATTTTCAGTGCAAAAAGATAACTTGAAAGATTTTCTTGACCGTGGTTATGAATGGAACAGCAGCCTTGCCGTTGCCGGTGGTACTGAAATGGCGAACTACCGTGTTTCTTACTCCTATGCCGATGCAGACGGGGTTGTGCCAACAAACGCTGACTCGTACAAAAGACACACAATCGGTTTGAACGGAGGTTTGAAGCTGGGGAAATTCTCGGTTAACTCAAATATCAACTACGTTCGTAAAAATCAGAAAGCCGTTGCTACCGGACAAGGTGACGATGCAGGTGGTGGAAAAGTATTGTGGCAGGAAATTATCCAGATCCCAAGAGACCATTCGATTGTAGATTCTAAACAATACAATGATCCAAACAATCCATGGAACAAATTCTATAACCTGGATAACTACTTTACGCCTTACGCTCAAAACCCGTACTGGACATTATACAACCAGGGTAACAATTACGATGAAGACCGTATTTTCGGAAACGTCGAGTTCAAATACGACATTGTTAAAAACCTGAATATTTTGTGGAGAGTCGGTGGTGATTATTCCGATGCATTCCAGAAAGATTGGGGTAATTTGGGACGTATTACGCCGGGTTCGCCCAACAGCAGCGCTAACAACGTTGTGGGTAGCGTTTCGCAAATTGCTAGAAACAACCGCCAGTTTAACAGTGACATCCTTTTAAATTACAGCACCAATGTCGGTAGCCGTTTTGATGTTCAGGCTTTTTTAGGGCATAACATTAACCAGCGTACAGGGCAAACGCAGTTGGTCGGTGTAACCAATCTGGATTTACCAGGTTTTTACAACATCAAAAATAGCTCTGTTACGCCAAGTACTTATACAAATGATCAGAAGAGACGTTTGGTTGGGGTCTTCGGATCGGCTACTTTCGGTTTTGATCACTGGTTGTACTTAACCGTTGGTGCAAGAAATGACTGGACCAGTACGCTGCCAAAAGGTAAGAACTCCTACTTCTACCCAAGTGCAAGTATCAGTGCTGTGCTTTCCGATGTGTTCAAACTTCCTGCTGAAATACCATTTGTTAAAGTACGCTTCGCTGCTGCTTCTGCTGGTAATGACGCAGATCCATATCAGATTATACCGGTTTATGTTCCTGGTAGTGTAAGTACGGGTGGTTTTGGAGACATTAATTTCCCGTTTGGCGGAGTTAATGCCTACGAGGTTGCGAACAACCCGGGAAACAAGAACCTCAAACCTGAAATCTCAAACGAATATGAAGCTGGTGTGGAACTTGGTTTCTTTGGCAGAAGAATCGGTCTTGAAGCAAGTTATTATGATAAGGTTACTAAAAACCAGATCATCAGCCTGAATCTTGAACCTGCAACCGGTTATCAGAACCAGACCGTTAACTTAGGTCAGGTGAGAAATAAAGGTATCGAGGCCATGTTGACATTAGTTCCTGTTCGTACGGAAAAAGTGGAGTGGGGAGTTACTTTCAACTACAATAAAATCAAAAACGTCGTGGAATCCCTTGGTCTTTCCGATAGTACCAACATTCTTTTGAACGACAGTTATGACGTTAAATTGAGAGCCGTTGTAGGAAAACCCCTGGGTGCCATTTATTCTCCGGACGTTTTACGTGATGATGCGACAGGCGCAACGATCGTAAACGCTGCAACAGGTTTACCAATTGTTGATTCGAAAGAACATTACAGAGGTTCGATCAATCCTGACTACACCATGGGTATCGGAACGTATGTTACTTACAAAGGCTTCCGTTTGAGCGCTAACGCGGATTATCGTAAAGGTGGTGTGTTCTACTCTTACACGGCGCGTTTGAACTACTTCAACGGAAATGCATACGAGACCCAGTATAACGACAGAGAGCCGTTTATTATTCCGGGATCGGTTGTACAGGCATCAGATGGAACTTTGAGCGAAAACACCACAGCGATTTCAAGAAATGATTTGGCTACTTATTATGGTGTCAACAACGCGTATCAGTACAACCACGTTTTGCCAAAAACATTCTTTAAACTGAGAAACGTTGCATTAAACTATACGATACCGAAGAGTGTGCTGGCTAAAATGCCGATCACTGCTGCTTCGATAGGTGTATTTGGTCGTAACCTTATTTTATGGACGCCTAAGAAAAACCACTATGTGGATCCGGAGGCTAACACATTCGGTACCAACCTTAAAAACCTGTATGGTGAATTTGCATCCGGGCCGTCAACTGCGAGCTATGGTGTTCAGTTAAACTTATCATTCTAATTCGACTCACAATGAAAGGCATATTTAAACATAGTTTGTTGCTTCTCGCCGTATTTTCACTGGGCTCCTGTGAAAACTGGCTTGACGTGAACGAGGACCCGAACAACCCAACCAATGTAGCACCTGAATACGTATTGCCGGCGGCTCAGGCTTCTGTGATGGCGGTAACGGGTGGTTCGTTTGCAATTTTAGGTGGTTTGTGGTCTCAGCACTGGACACAAGCGCACGTAAGTACGCAATACAAAACAATTGACTCTTATGATCTTGCTCCGGCCGCTTATAACAATGCTTGGACGGAGTTCTACTCAGGCGGGTTAAATGATTTCGAAGATGTTAAGACGAAAGCAACTGCATCAGGAAACAACAATCTGGTTCTTCAGGCCGTAGCCGTGCAGTCATATGGTTTTCAGATTCTGGCGGACTGGTTTGATAAAATACCGATGTCGGAAGCTTTGAATATCGAGCTGACCAGAACGCCTAAGTATGACGACGGTCCTGCGGTTTATGCTGAATTACTGAAAAGACTGGATGCCGCTTTGGCTTTGGATTTCAACAATGGCAAATCGACTCAGGTAAGCTCGGATCTTGTATTCGGTAAACTTAGCGGAGCAGACCAAATTGCACAATGGAAGCGTTTTGCAAATACCCTAAAGCTGAAAATGTATTTGCGTCAGACAAGCAGCCCAAATTCCGCTACGGCACTTGCTGCCATTAAAACGATGCTGACCAACAATACAGAGTTTCTAACTACGCCGGCTGCTGTTACGCTGTTTGTAGATGAGCCAAATCGGAGTAATCCACTTTATGAAAGCAATATCCGCCAGCTGAATACCGGTAACAACCTTCGGTTGAGTAAAACCTTGCAGTCTTACCTGGAAGTAAATAATGACTTTGCACGTTTAAACGCCTATTTCACTCCCGGAACTACGGGGCAATATGGTCTGGCGCAGGGAGATTTCAATGTAAGTACAACAGTGGTTGGCGCGAATGTTCCAAGTGTTACCAAAATGTCCGCTACCGATCCTTTCTTTTTCTTCAGTCTTGATGAAGTTTATTTCATGCTGGCAGAAGCACATCTGAGATCGGGTAACGATGCAGAGGCAAAATCATTTTATGATAAAGCGGTAGCCGCTGCCTATGCTAAATTCTCGGTTCCTTTCGACGCGGCGAAAATTGCTGCGGGTGGTGTGTATGCATTCCCAACTGCTGGTACAATGGAAGCGAAGTTGAAAGCAATCATGTATCAGAAATGGGTAGCCATGTTCAAACAAGGTTATGAATCTTTCTGGGATCAGGCGCGTACCGGCTATCCTGAAAATTCTCCTGTGGCCGCCAGCAATGCCAATTACATTCCAGGTCAGTGGACTTATGCGGTGAATGGAGTAACAAGTGGTCTTTTCCCAAAAAGAATCCTATATACATCCGCTTCACGTGATGTAAACCCTGGCAATACACCGGCACCTGTTTTGGTTACTGCGAAAATCTGGTGGATGAAATAACTTTTAATAGAAAAAGATCATGATAAAAGGAATAAAATATATGGCAATGGTGGTCCTGACGGGATTACTTTTTGCCTGCGAACCCGACAAAGTGACCGAGGGTATATCCGACATCACTTATTTCCCGATTATAACCTTGAAAGGGGAGCAGTGGAATGAAATCGCTGTCGGAGGCACATGGGCTGATCCGGGTGTTGTTGCCAAAGAAGGTGATACTGAAATTCAGGCCAAGGCGTCGGGAACCGTCGATGTATCAAAAGCTGGTGTTTACACCATTCGGTATGATGCTGTGAACAAAGATGGTTATTCTTCTACTGAATACAGGTATGTTGGGGTTATCGCCCCCGCTGTAAAAGGTGTTGATATTTCAGGAGCATATAAAAGAAATGCCGGTGCGCTGGGTGTGAGTAATGTTTCCAGAATATCAGGCAACTTGTTTTATGCTGACAATGTTGGTGGTGTTGCCGTTACAGATCCTAGTTTAGGCGTATATTTTTACTACTACGACAAAGGAAAACTGGGCGTACCTTACCAGAGAACACCAGGTAATGCCTTTGAGGCAATTAATGCCACAATTATCGAAGGTGTTAGTTATAGCTGGGCTGTAATCAACGGTGGGTACGGGAATGCCATACGGACATTTGTTAAACAATAACTAAATAGAGAATATGAAAAAGTTAATATATGGAGGGCTATTCTTTTTAGCACTGGGTTTGTTTTCCTGCGATGCTGGAGATGAGCCGAGTATTGGAGGAACAGCAACACAAAAATTATCAGGAGAATGGTTTTTGCAGCTTGCGGATGAAGATAATAAGGTTATAGTTTCTTATAATCTGTTTACGACATCCAATACCGCTGCCAATGTAGCCACAGAAATGTGGTTTATTGATCATGATGTTTTTGGTGCGCAATCGAAATTGACTGTCGATCCTAATGCGCTTACCTTTACTTCAACCAACAGCCCGAATCTGGATTATGCAGAGCCTGTTGTTCCTGCCGGAAAACCTGTTGTAAAATTGGGGACAAATAAAAAAGTGCTTTCAGCTACTCCACAAACCGTTACGATCACAGATGGTAAAGTTTTGAAGGATTCTTTCATTGCTCCTTCCAAAACCCGTACAGACAGCATGTACTTGCATATTACAGGTGCTTATGTTGCTAACACGTATCAGGCGAGCGAGTATAAAATCACAACGGTTGCTGGGAAAGCGGATACCACGGTTGTTTGGAAAATGACAGGTACAGCCGTTGAGCCGGATGGTCCTTACATCCTGCGCGGTTACCGCCGTACTGGTTTCCGTGAAGATGAGCATTGATCTTATCAACTGAACAATGATAATTTCAAAGGATTAAATATTATTTGAATAGTGCAAAAGAGAGGCATATCGCAAGATATTGCCTCTCTTTTGTTGTGGTAAATTGTCATATGTTCCGATGTGAAATGATTGAAGAGCGGTTTATTTCGCTATTTTGGTAAAGTCATTTAGAACTTACACCAACTTTCTCATGAAGAAACGACTATTCCTCTTACTCTCGCTTGGTTTTTCACCTGCCTTTGTTTTTGCACAATTACCGCTTAACGTTAAAATAGATCAGAAAGCGCAATCGCTTGAACCTAAAATTGTCGAATGGAGACGTGACTTTCATCAAAATCCTGAACTTGGAAACCGTGAATTTAAAACTGCGGAAAAAATAGCAAAACATCTAAAAAGTTTGGGTATTGAAGTGCAGACCGGTGTTGGTCACACGGGTGTGGTCGGTTTGTTGAAAGGAGGGAAACCGGGTCCGGTTGTAGCGCTTCGTGCTGATATGGACGGTCTGCCGGTTACGGAAAGGGGAGATCTTCCTTTCAAATCCACAGTCACGACGGACTATAACGGACAGAAAGTAGGGGTGATGCATGCCTGTGGACACGATACCCATATGTCGATTTTGATGGGTGTTGCAGAAGTACTCGCTTCTATGAAAAGTGATATCAAAGGGACGGTCAAGTTTATTTTTCAACCCGCGGAAGAAGGTGCGCCTGAGGGTGAAGAGGGCGGGGCGAAGTTGATGATCAAGGAAGGTGTGCTGGAAAATCCGAAGGTAGATGTCATTTTTGGACTGCATATTAACTCCCAGACCGAAGTTGGTAAAATTGCCTATAAGCCTGGTGCAACCATGGCGGCCGTGGATTTCTTTAGTATTGATGTAAAAGGCGTGCAAACGCACGGAGCGTATCCATGGTCTGGTGTGGATCCGATTGTTACTTCGTCCCAAATCGTGATGGGTTTGCAGACCATTGTGAGCCGTAACCTGGATATAACCAAAGCACCGGCAGTGGTAACGATCGGGGCCATCAATGGAGGTATCAGGCAAAATATTATTCCTGAACAGGTGAAAATGATTGGTACAATCCGGACTTTTGATGAGGAAATGCATACAAAAGTGCATAAGCGCGTGACGGATATTGCCACCAACATTGCAGAAAGTGCAGGCGCCAAAGCAGAGGTAAATATCACCACGCTTTATCCCGTTACCTTCAATGATGTTCCGTTAACAGAAGAAATGATTGGTACGCTGCAAAATGTGGCTGGAAAAGACAATGTAAAACTGATTCCGGCGGTAACGGGTGCGGAAGATTTTTCATATTATCAGCAAAAAGTACCCGGGTTTTTCTTCTTTCTGGGTGGAATGCCAAAAGGAAAAGATCCGTTAAAAGCCGCTGCACACCACACGCCCGACTTCTTTATCGATGACAGTGGTATAGTGCTGGGCGTTCGCTCACTGAGCAGACTCGCACTTGATTATATGGAAAAGAAAAGTAAGAAATAAGGAGCGGATTAGGAATTGCCTAAAAGTGAAGTCAAGTCTGGGCGTCCCCATTTTAAAAACGGGGACGCCCGGTCTTGACTCCTCCGGATAATCAATCCGGTAATTTATATTTCGCGGTCTTGTCTGAAATTCTTCATGATCCAGCCACCACCTACTACGTCATCTCCTTCGTAAAAAACAGCAGCCTGTCCGGGCGCGATACCGTTAACACCATCGTGAAAATTAACTTTGATCTTACCTGGTTCATCAGGCAGTAATAGTGCCGGCGTGCCGTCATGTTTGTAACGCACTTTTGTTACGGTTTCCAAAGGTTCGGTAAGGCCGTCGTACTTTTGCCAGTTCAATTTGCCAACATACATGCCATCACGGAAGAGATCCGGTAAGTCTCCCAAAACAACTTCATTGGTGTCCTTGCGAACTTCTGTCACAAAAACCGGCCTGCCTAGCGCTATGCCTAAACCTTTACGCTGGCCAACCGTATAAAAAGGATAACCCTCATGTTTTCCCACAATGGTTCCGTCTTCATATACAAAGTTTCCGCCTGCTACTTCCGCTTCCAAACCAGGGATACGGCGTTTCAAAAATCCACGATAATCATTGTCGGGCACGAAACAGATTTCATAACTTTCCGCCTTATTTACCAGATCTATAAAACCACGTTCACGGGCCATTTCGCGGATTTCCGTTTTATGCAAATATCCCAGCGGAAGTTTCGTCCGGCTAAGGCTCTGCTGCGAAACACCCCAAAGCACATAACTTTGATCTTTCCAGCTGTCTATGCCTTTGGAAACATAATGACGACCATCATTAAACTGCATATTCGCATAATGACCTGTGGCAATAAACTCACAATCCAAACGATCGGCACGTTTTAAAAGTGCATCCCATTTGATGTGCGTATTACACAAAACGCAAGGGTTTGGCGTACGTCCTTCAAGATATTCTCCTGTAAAATGGTCGATTACATAATCGCCAAATTCTGCACGGATATCTAATATATAATGTGGAAATCCAAGTTCAACGGCAATACTTCTTGCATCATTGATCGAATCAAGGGAGCAGCAGCCTGTTTCTTTTTTGGTGCCGCCACTGCTGGCGTAGTCCCAGGTTTTCATGGTCATACCAATGACCTCATAACCTTGTTCGTGTAACATGACAGCTGCCAGAGAGCTGTCGATACCGCCACTCATGGCGACTAAAATTCGTCCGTGTTTACTCATTGCGGGAATCAGCGAAGGTTGAACGCCTTCCGATTTTGATTAATTTGAAAAATGCAAACAGAGAAAATTATCTGATTGGTTCCGCAAAGATAGTTAATCATAGCGGATTTGCCGTAACAATTCCCGAAAGCGCACCAAACGTTCCTACGGAACGAGTGAAACAATTGCATCCCCAATATTGCTACCAACGAAATGCACCGATGGTACAAAATTGGCCGACTTCCTTAACCCCTGCGAGTACAAGATCCTGATAAATCCTTTATATGTAAATAATTAACTCTGTATCAGTTTGTTAGTGTGAAGTAAAATACGCCCAGATACTTAACCATTAAAATCAAAGCCTGACCTGTCGTATCACATTTTTTACATTTAGTTCGATAATGTCAGTCATTGTCAGGCATTTATAATAATCTGGATTGTTGTAATACTGGGCTAAACCAGCACGTAGTTCGAGGATTTTTTCCGATGTTGATATTTTATCTTTTTTAGAAACGTCTCTCAAAGCCGCCAGCCGGTGCCGCTCACTTCTTACCTGATGTACAATAGAAGACTGCTCTTCCTGCTGGTATTGGAGCACGGTCTTGTCAGTCAAATGTTCCATCGCCAACTTTACATACGGGAGATTTTCCTTAAAAAACTGAGGCTGATACACCTTTAAGTTTCCTTCATAAAATTGCTGGTCAAAATCGATGGCACGCAGCCTGAACTGAAAATCGTCAAAATCCGGTGTTATCTGCATCACAAAATTATAGGCCCGCATATCCCCCAAAAGCGTGATCATGCAACGCTCATTAAACTTGACAAATTCTTTGGCAATACGTTTAGGGTTATAATCCGTATGATCCAGGCGCGTTTTCGAAAATACATCACCCGGAATGCCTGCAATATGCTCTTCAATTAATGAATTGCCATCTACAAGATAATTGACCTGATTTGGAGAGAATATTTCTTCAAGTTCCAGGCCATAGATCCGCGAAGCATCCGCACGCTTCACATAAAAATAATCATAAATATCATTCAGCCGGTTAACGATCTTGATCCGGAACGGATTCGAATTGCCAAAAGTGCAATACTCGATTTTATCAATGTATTTGTGCTCAACAATCCTGAGATTACCAGAAGCCTTCAGCATCGCATACGCCTTTTTCAAGCCATTGTGAAGCCTTTCTATATCATATGGCGGATACAACGGACTCTCCCAAAGGGTGTCCTTTCCATTTTTGTCAATCACCGGGAAAGACTCATAAAAGTTAAGCAAATCATTATAACCAACCGGCAAACGCGCCTCTCGTTGGTAAGAACGAAGATATTTTCTCAACTCGACACTGACCGGATAAATTGGCTTCTTCCGTGAAATCTTAACATCGCTTGTCTCCATATATGCAATTTACAAAATATCACAGGCATTTGTTTAAATTGGACCAACCTACTCTTTTTAATCATTTACACCATCATTTTTTCATAAAAGCTTCATCGGATTATCTTTTTTTAAGTTTTGTATACTGTTAACTTTATATTGTCTGTTGACATGGAAAGATTGGCCCGCTCTAACCAAATTGCATAACGATAAGCAAAACATGAAAAAGCAACTGTATGGACTTGTTGTTTGTGGCGGACAAAGCACACGAATGGGAAGCGACAAAAGTTTAATCGACTATCACGGAAAACAACAACGGTATTATGTTTATGAAATGCTGGAATGGATATGTGATAAGGTTTTTATTTCCTGCAACCGCCAGCAGGCGGAAAGCATTGCCAAACCGTATGCAGTTCTGGCCGACTTACCTGTCTATGAAAATATTGGCCCGATGGCTGCATTGCTGACCGCTTTTGCCACATTTCCGGATCAGAATTTTCTTGTTGTTGGTTGTGATTATCCCTACATCAGTAACAAGGATTTAAAAGAATTTCTAAAATCTTTGGATAGTAAAAGAATAGCATTTGCCTTTTATCAAAAGGAAAACACAATGTATGAACCCTTGCTGGCCTGGTATTCGCAAAAATCCGGAGCAAAGCTTTTGAATATGTTCAATAAGCAGCAGTATTCGCTGCAACATTTTCTAAGAGAGCACAATGCTGGAAAATACGATCCGCCAAGGCCGGGAAATATAGTCAGTGTTGATACGCCGGAGGACTATCAGGCGGCAAAAAAGATAATAACCCGAAAAAATCAGTTTTAGAAATACAGTGCATGCAAAATAATTCGGTTAAGCATATTAGGGTTAGAAAAGTGAGTTCTGGCAGCATCGTTGATTTCACCGATCAGCTTGCCGTCGAAGAGCCGCTGGAAATTCGGATCAGCTATAAAAATCAGGGGAATCCGGTTGTCAAGAGCATTTCTGTAACGATGCGCACACCCGGAAACGACGCGGAACTCGCAGCCGGATTTCTGTTTACGGAAGGTATCGTCAAAAAATCGGATCAGATCACCGATATTAGAACTGATTTATTTGACGAAAATAAAGTGACAGTGGTTTTTAATGAAAATGAAATCCCGCAGCTTCATACGGCTGAAAGGAATTTTTACACCACATCCAGCTGCGGTGTTTGCGGGAAATCCAGCATTGAGGCGATTAAAACAGTTTCAGTTTATCAGAATCAGGATGATACGATTCAGGTTGCAGCGGATTTATTTTACAATTTACAGAATGCACTGAAAAAGCGGCAGGAAGTTTTTCAGAACACGGGCGGTCTGCATGCGTCTGCACTGTTCAATCAGCAGGGCGATTTTTTGTTGCTGCGAGAGGATGTGGGGCGGCATAACGCTTTGGATAAGGTCATTGGTACATCGTTTTTAAATAAACAATTACCCTTGAAAAATTCGATTCTGCTGCTTAGCGGCAGGGCAAGTTTTGAACTGATTCAGAAAGCCAGTATGGCTGGAATAAAGATCGTAGCGGCCATTGGCGCACCGTCGAGCCTGGCTTTGCGGCTCGCAGAGGATTTTGGTATTACCTTAATCGGCTTTTTGGGGAATGAAAAATTTAATATTTACACAGGCAGCCAGCGGATTATCATCTGACCTGTCTTTTGAATAAATAACATGAAAATACGCATTCAGGGCAATTCGATCAGAATAAGGTTATCGAAATCGGAAGTTTACAAGCTTGTGAACCAAGGTGTTGTGGAAGAAAAAACTTCTTTTGGGAATGCCTCTTTCGGTTATTGTCTTAAAAAAAGTGCCGGGATTACGGCCTTAACCGCTTCTTACAAAAATGACCGGATTACGATGGAAGTACCTGGATCATTGCTGTTGGACTGGCCAGTAAATCAGGTGGTCGGTTTTGATGCGACCATGCGGATAAGCGAGACAGAGACGTTGTATCTTTTGGTGGAAAAGGATTTTAAATGCCTGGACAACACGACCGAAGACCAGTCTGATAATTATGAAAACCCGAGTAAAACCTGTTAGTTATGAGCTCAGAAAATTCGTCAATACCGGGTGCTGAAAATCCGGAAACCTTTACCGGCTTAAAAAAAGGAAAAATAAAAACCATTGCAGCTGGCATTCCGGCGGTTGTTTCCAGCATAGAAAAAGTCATAGGCGAAGCAGGTTTGGGAAGAGGAATGAAGGCGCTCTGGAGTCTCAATAAGAAAGGCGGATTCGACTGTCCGAGCTGCGCCTGGCCTGATCCTGACGATGAGCGTTCCGGCATCGCCGAATATTGTGAAAATGGTGCGAGAGCGGTAGCGGAGGAGGCAACAGCAAAGAAATTAACTACTGTTTTTTTTAAGGAAAATCCAGTTCAGGATCTGGCCCGGTTATCCGACTACGAAATCGGAGGCAAAGGCCGGATTGCCCAGCCTATGTTTTTACCAAAAGGTGCTACACATTACCAACCCATTTCATGGGACGATGCATTTGAAAAAATTGCAGCCTCTTTAAATAGTCTGGCATCACCTGACGAAGCCATTTTTTACACTTCAGGACGCACCAGCAATGAAGCAGCATTTTTGTACCAGCTTATGGTTCGGCAGTTTGGCACCAATAACCTGCCGGATTGCAGCAACATGTGCCACGAAAGCAGCGGTGTTGCACTGGGCGAATCGTTGGGGATTGGGAAGGGCTCGGTCAAACTTGCCGACTTTTATGAGTCGGAGGTGATTATTATTTTGGGCCAGAATCCGGGTACAAACCATCCACGCATGTTAACCGCCCTTCAAAAGGCGAAAGCAAACGGAGCCAGGATTATCTCGGTTAACCCTTTGCCCGAAACGGGTTTAATGGGTTTCAATAACCCACAGACTGTAAAAGGGATTCTGGATATCGACGCTTCGCTGACAGGTCTTTTTTTACCTATCAAGATCAACGGTGATATGGCGCTTTTGAAAGCGGTCCAGTTATTGCTTTTTCGGGAAGAAGATAAAAATCCGGGATCTGTTCTTGACCTTGATTTTATTGCAGAAAATACGATCGGTATTGATGACTTCAAACGCCATATCAGCGAACAAAATCTTGACGAACTGGTGAATATATCGGGCATTCCTTTAAGTCAGATTACTGAAATGGCCGAAATTTTAAAAGGAAAAACCAAAATTATCGCCTGCTGGGCAATGGGATTAACACAGCATAAAAATGCGGTGGATACCATCAAGGAAGTGGTTAATCTGCTTTTGCTAAAGGGCAGTATTGGCAAACCCGGCGCTGGAACCTGTCCCGTTCGGGGCCACAGCAATGTGCAGGGAGACCGGACCATGGGTATTTTTGAAAGACCGTCCGATGCCTTACTGGATAAGATTGCAGAAAATTTCAACATCTCTCCACCGCGAGAACACGGTCTGGATGTGGTGAACAGCATCAAAGCCATGCATGCGGGTAAGGCCAGGGTCTTTCTTGCTATGGGTGGTAATTTCTTGTCTGCCACGCCGGACACCGTTTTTACGGCGCAGGCATTGCGAAACTGTGACTTAACGGTGCATGTTTCCACGAAACTGAACCGAAGTCATCTGGTTCATGGTGCGGAAGCTATTATTTTGCCTTGTCTCGGGCGAAGTGATGTCGATATGGTCAACGGGGAAAATCAGTTCGTTTCCTGCGAAAACTCCATGGGTGTTGTGCAGTCGTCAAAAGGGGTTCTGAAGCCGATATCAGATGACTTGCTAAGCGAACCGGTCATCGTATGCAGGCTGGCAAAAGCTTTGTTTGGGGATTCGGGACCTGTAAACTGGGACCAATACGCACAACATTATGACGCCATTCGCGAAGCCATTGAACAAACCATTTCAGGATTTGAAAATTATAACGAAAGGGTAAGAATTCCAGGCGGTTTTTACCTCCCGAATTGCAACCGGGAAGGGAGCTTTAACACAACATCGCAAAAAGCACACTTTAACATTGCACCGGTTACCACACTGGCCATGAAAAAGGACGAGCTGATGATGATGACCATTCGCAGTCACGACCAGTTTAATACCACGGTTTATGGGTTGAATGACCGTTACAGGGGAATTTACAATGAAAGACGGGTTATTTTAATGAATGAAAAAGATATAGCCGATCGTGGGTTAATGGATGGAGATGTGGTCGATCTGATCAATAATCATGAAGGTATCGAGCGGATTGCCAATAAATTTATCGTTGTAAAATATCCGATCCCGGAAGGTTGTGCGGCAACGTACTTCCCCGAAACAAATGTCCTTGTACCCTTAACCAGTGTCGCGGACAAGAGCAATACACCGACTTCAAAGCAAGTCATTTTAAAAGTAAAAAAACATCTCGCATCAAATTAAACGTCCAAATCCGTTTATACTTCTCATTCAACCCAGGGTTTAAGCCTTGGGTTGATCTATTTTACTCAATCTGATCAGGTTAAGCAGGTAATCTGTCAAAATAATAACGCTTTGATTTGATAACTTAATAAATTTAAATTTTATTTGTAGTTATAAAAATAAAATAAAATATTAAGTTTTACTTTGTTTTCAAAATTCCTAAACCCTTAATATGTTGAATTCTTTCAAATTGAACCACTGGATATTGCTGGCCGGTGCGATCGCCTCGACTACATCGGTAAATGTCTTCCGGGAAAAATCTGTACTGACTGATTTTTCCCGGGAAAATGCCCTTAGTGTCTCTGCATCCATACCTGACAGCAGCCGCTTCACGCACATGATGCTTGCGCAAGGCCTGGATGAACCTATGGAAATGGCTATTTTGCCAAATCTGGATGTTGTTATCGTTGAACGAAAAGGCGCGGTCAAACTTTATGACGCCAAGGAAAAGCAGATTAAAACCATTGCGCACCTTAATGTTTTCAGCGGGATTGAAGATGGTTTGCTTGGTGTGGCTGCTGATCCGGGGTTTGAAAAAAATCACTGGATTTATTTCTATTATGGCGTGGCAGGAAATAAAAATGTCAGCCAGTTGGAACGTTACGAACTGACGGGTGATCAGCTCAATGTCGCGTCGAAAAAAGTACTGCTTGAAATACCAACACAGCGGACTTATTGTTGCCATTCGGCAGGATATCTTACTTTCGGAGCCGACGGATTGTTGTATTTATCAACAGGTGACAATACCAATGCGGAAGAAATTGAAGGACATAACCCAACCGATGAGCGTCCGGGACGACAGCTTTCTGACGACCAGGGGACAACAGCGAATAGCAAAGATTTCAGAGGGAAAATCCTTCGTATTAAACCAGAGGCAGACGGAACTTATTCGATTCCCGACGGCAATCTTTTTCCAAAGGACGGTTCCATCGGATATCCTGAAATATTTGTGATGGGCTGCCGGAATCCATTCCGAATGTCCGTCGATCCGAAAAATAATTTTGTCTATTGGGGCGATGTAGGCCCGGACAGCAATGTGCCGGCTGAAGAAAACTTCCTTAGCTATGACGAGATTAACCAGGCTCGAAAACCCGGTTTTTTTGGTTATCCCTATTTTCTTGGCAACAACGAAGGATTCCCAAAATATGATTTTGCGACAAAAAAGGAAGGACCAAAGCAGGATCCACTACGTCCAATCAACAATTCTCCCAATAATACAGGTATAAAAGAATTACCGGCTGCACAGCCGGCAATGATCTGGTATGGCAAAGGAGAGTCGAAACGCTGGCCGATGGTTGGCAAAGGCGGCGCAAGTGCCATGGCGGGGCCGGTTTATTACAGCGATTTATACCCGAACGCCAAATACAAACTTCCGGAATATTACAATGGAAAGCTTTTTATCTATGAATGGATTAGAAAGTGGATTATGGCTGTGACGCTGGATAAAGACGGGAATTATGTAAGTATGGAACCGTTTTTACCTCATTTAAAGGTGATCGCCCCCATGGATATGAAAATTGCACACGATGGAGCTATTTACATGCTCGCTTACGGGACAAACTGGTTCGCTAAAAACACGGACGCAGGATTAATTCGTGTCGAATATTCGGAAGGAAACCGTAATCCGATCGCAGATATACAAATAAATAAGAGATACGGGGCGGCACCGATGGCGGTGACATTATCCGCCGAAAAGTCAAAAGATCACGACCCGAATGACAAACTTTCTTTTGAATGGAAGATCGGGCGTAAAAAGCTTTCCGGAAAAGAAATAAAGCATGTTTTTACCAAACCGGGTATTTACGATATCTCTCTTACAGTTTCAGACCAGAATGGCGGAACAGGCACCGCCACCACGCAGGTAAAAGTAGGCAATACCCCGCCGGATATTTCCATTAACAGCACAGCAAACCGTAGTTTTTACTGGGACAACACCCATTTCGATTATGAGATCAGTGTCAAAGATCCGGAGGATAAAACGATTGATAAATCTAAAATCACCGCATCCTTTAATTACCTGAGTTTTGGAAAAGATCTTGCTTCTGCACTTTCCGGCGCCAGTCACGGTAATCTAAAATATGCCGCTACCGAAAAGCTTTATGCTTCTCTGGATTGCAAAGCCTGTCATACCATGGATACCAAATCCATCGGGCCTGCTTTAAAGGAAATATCCAAAAAATATACCGGAAAGACGGGTTATGAACAAAAACTTGCGGAGAAAATTATAAAAGGAGGAAGTGGGAACTGGGGCAGTTACCCTATGCCGCCGCATACGGATCTGCCGGAGCAAGATGCGAGAGAAATTGCAAAGTATATCCTTTCATTGTCTGAACAAAAAACACAGCTGCCTTTGCAGGGGCAACTAAAATTAGCTGAACATATCGGCCAGGGCAAAGAGGGAGCTTATGTGCTGCAGGCGGGGTACACGGATAAGGGTGCGAACGGTATTGAGCCACTCAAAGGCAGCAACCATATCGTACTTCGAAATCCACTGGTGCAAATGGAAGACTATGAGGAAGGTAGTGCCAATGTGGTTATTGCGACACTGAACACCGGTTATGTATCCTCCATCTGGGGTAAAAACGTGAAATTTGTAAGCTTTAAACAAGTGGATCTGACCCATATTTCAGGAATAAAGATCAGGTTACAGCAGGAAGGTGCCGGTGGACTGATCGAAGTAAGAAAAGGAAGCAGTACCGGTGAAATTATTGGCAGCATAAATGTTCCGCAAGGTCACGTAAAAGATGTAAAAACAGATTGGAAAGAGATTGATGTAGCGATGAAACCAACTTCGGGTATTCATGACTTGTATTTTACTTTTTCAAATCCCGATAAATCAAAAGTTGGCCTTTTCTTTCTTGACTGGATCTATTTTGAAAAAAAGTAAACCGGTTATTGTTCATTTTTAATTCCTAACGCCATATGTTTTCAAATAACCGCCGCAATTTTTTAAAATTATCAGCCCTTGTCGGCGCAGGTATGGGCATTGTGCCCGCCATTGATGCTTTCAGTTTTTCCAATGCTCCGACAGCGGGAAAACGCATTGGCATTATCGGACTTGACACCTCGCACAGTGAAGTTTTTACCAAAATGATCAACAATGGAGGTGTGGAAATGAGCGGTTACAAAGTCGTGGCTGCCTATCCCCATGGAAGCCGGGACATCGCCTCGGCCATCAATATGAAACCTAAGATAACCGAAGCGGTTAAAGCGCAGGGTGTTGAAATCGTAGATTCGATCGAAGCATTGTTAGGCAAGGTGGATGTGGTTTTGCTCGAAAGTAACGATGGGCGTCCCCATCTTGAACAGGCATTACCCGTATTTAAAGCCGGTAAGCGAATATTTATAGATAAACCCATTGCTCCGTCTTTGGGCGAAGCACATGAAATTTTCAAAGTCGCCAGTCAGTACAACACACCGCTTTTCACTTCGTCGGCTTTACGTTTTGATCTGAATGTCCAAAAAGTGGTCGCTGGTTCTATCGGTAAAGTTACCGGCGCGGATGTGTATACACCGGCTGAAATTGATAAAAACCATGCAGATCTGGCCTGGTATGCCATCCATGGTGTTGAAATGTTGTTTACCGTGATGGGACCCGGCTGTAAAGAGATTTCGCGTGTGCACCGGGATGGAACCGATTTGGTAACTGGAGTCTGGGAAGATGGCCGGATCGGAACCGTGCGTGGAATCAGAAAGGGCGCTTCCAGCATTGCCGGCACGGCTTTTGGCGAAAAGGGAATTGCTGCATTAGGTCCATTTTCAGGTTATGAACCTTTGGTCGGCGAAATTATTTCATTTTTTCAAACAGGTAAAGTTCCAGTTTCGCGGGAACAGACCCTTGAAATATTTAGCTTTATTGATGCGGCTGACAAAAGTAAACGCAAGGGCGGGAAACCGGTTTCTATGTAAATGGAAGCTTTTAAATAAATTCTTAATACAAAGCTAACATCCTGCCAGCTTAAATATATTACTTTCGCCGTCTGGCTATTTATCCGAAAACGAATAGATTAAGGCCAAACGAATCTTGTATTAAAAACATTAATTTCATTTGCAATGAAAAAAAATATTCTTGTTTTCACAGCTTTATTTTTCTGCCTGATTACATTCGAAGGTATGTCTCAAAATAAATCAAAAGTTATTGCCCACCGCGGCGCCTGGAAAAACACCGGAGCGACAGAAAATTCAATAGCAGCGCTTGAACATGCGATCAAACTGGGCTGCTATGGCAGCGAATTTGATGTACACATGTCCGTAGATTCTGTGATTTTTGTAAATCATGACCACACCATTCAAGGAACGGATATTGAAAAAGCGACCGCACAGGAATTATCGCAGATCAAACTCGGAAATGGGGAAAGCCTCCCAACGCTTGAAGCATATCTGAAAGCGGGCAGCAAACAAAAGAAAACGCGCCTGATTCTGGAAATAAAGACTTCAAGAATTAGCAAGGAGCGTTCTCTGGCTTTGACCAAGAAATGTGTTGAGATGGTTAAAGCCCTTAAAGTTGAAAAAATTACAGACTATATCGCGTTCGATTTTGATGTTTGCCTGAAAGTAAAAGAACTGGCTCCGAAAGCGCATGTCGAATATCTTAACGGAGATAAAACGCCGACAGAAATCCAGGCAGCAAAGCTGTCCGGCACAGACTACCATTATTCGGTTTACAAGAAAAATGAAAACTGGATCGACGAATTACAGAGCAAAAAATTGGCTATCAACGTCTGGACGGTCAATGACAAACCAACAATGCAATGGTTTGTTGACAAAAAGGTTGACTTCATCACGACCAATGAGCCTGAATTGTTACTGGAATTGGTTAAATAACCCAGTTTAGTACTGCGTCGATCGGGTAAAATAAAAGTGCGCGATAAGTGAAATAGGGAGTCCAACGCCAAGTATAACGATACTGATCCCGATCATCGTAGCACCCGGTTCCATTGGCAGCATACCTGAAAATGCGATCGGAAGTACGACCAGGTTCATGACCATCCAGATAAAAATGCCATAGACAATGCCGCTTATCACACCGTGCCGGCGTAAAAAAGCAAGACGCGGATAAACGAAAAAATAGAAAAGCGTAAACATCAGTGAAATAGCAAAATGGAAGACAATACCCAATGCGGCCATTTTGATCCCGCCTTCATAAGCTGCCTTTCCAAAGGCACCACTGGCAACGGACTGAAGGATTTTCACTGCGGTGGTTTTGTCAAGAAATACGGAGTAAACAATAATGGCAAGTACGAGATCCAGCAAACCAGCCAGAAATGCTGCCAGGACAATTGTCGGGAACGGAGAACGATCATTCATAGCATTTATTGTTACTGATTTATGCAATTAAGATACAAAATATTCATCTTCTTTGAAATGTTTGTGTACAATATTTTGCACTTTTAATGTCATTCATTACAGTCGTATCATTTCTCCTTGAATCTGATCTACGGTGTTGAATATCAGTATATAAAATAGATCCTTCTTGGAGGAAAATGCAATAGATATCTGGTTTTATTTATGTAAAATTTAAGGTCAGAATCTGGTCCGCTTGTGGCACCAGATTCTGACCTTAAATTTTATCGGGAGCGCTTTTAATTCGTTTACAAAAACATGCCTCCCGAGGCTTCAATTCGTTGCGCTGTGATCCATCCTGCCTCTTTGGAACAAAGAAAGGCAACAATGCCGCCGATATCTTCCGGCATCCCCACACGTCCCAGAGCGGTGATCGAATTCATGTAACCTTCTAATTCCGGATGCGCGTCAAACGCTTTTTGGGTAAAATCGGTGTGGATAATTCCGGGCGCCACTACATTGGCGGTTATCCCGCGAGCCCCGACTTCTTTCGCAAGATATCTCGTAAATACCTCGACGGCGCCTTTCATGGAGGCATAAGCGGCGTAACCCGGTGTCGCAAACCGCGCCAGTCCCGTTGAAAGATTAACAATGCGTCCTCCGTCAGCTATGAACGGCAACGCTTTCTGAGACAGAAAGTATACCCCTTTGAAATGGATGTTCATCAGGTCGTCGAAATCCTGTTCGGTAGTATCCTTAATGGAGGAAGCACGGTCAATTCCGGCATTGTTGATTAAAAAGTCAAAAGTGGAGCGTTTCCATTTATGCAGGAGCAAGGCGGTAATATCCTCAAAGAAATGATCAAACGATTTTGAATCTGCAACATCAAGCTGTAATGCCGCAGCATTGCAGCCCATTTTTTCAATTTCTGTTACTACATCATTGGCTTCATTTTCATTACTTCGGTATACGATGATTACATCATTCCCCTTTTGTGCCAGGCTTAACGCCATATTTTTTCCTAGTCCTCTGCTGCCGCCGGTTACAAGGGCTATTTTATTCGTTGGTTCCATCTGATTTGTTTTAAATTTTGATGGAACAAAGGTAGTTTGCAGCCTATGTTCTGACTTAGCGGATTTCAAATCAGAAATTACAAAAATCAAATCTAGGCTCTAAAAGTCTTCGGTGTTAAACTGGTATGTTTTTTAAAGAGATTGTTGAAATGAGAAGGTTCATCAAAACCCAGGCAATAGGCTATTTCGGAAATATTCCAATCGGTATGTTTTAACAAAATTTTGGCCTCCTGTACAATCCTTTCCAAAATCAGTCCGGTCGTTGTTTTGCCGGTCATTTCTTTTAATACTTTGTTGAGATAATTGACATGAATGGAAAGCCGGTCGGCATAATCTTTGGCTGATCGCAGCTTAAGTTTTTGATGCGGAGGCTCTACCGGGAATTGCCTTTCCAGCAACTCCATAAACAAAGAAGAAACACGACGAAATGCGTTTGTTTCAACATGCAGCCCTGAAACCGGCTGTAATTTTTGCCCCGTGTGAATTAACTCCATCACATAATTACGAATCAAATCATATTTGTAAGTGTAGTCAGAGTCCAGCTCCTTCAGCATTTTGCCGAAAATTGCTTTTACTTCTTCAATCTGTTCCGGGCTTAGGAAAAAGATGGGATTACCTCCCGGCTGAAAAACCGGAAATTCAGAAACAGATCTCCCGATATTGCTCTGTGCAAAGAAGTCTTCCGAGAAAATACAAAATATCCCCGATTGCTTTTCGTCCAGCGAATGGTAATTGTATGGAATCTGCGGTGTAGCAAATAATAAGGCGTTATGCTCAATATCGATTACTTTATCAGCATATTCGGCTCTGTTTTTCCCGATGATCAAACTGATCTTGTAATAAGCCCTCCGGTTGTAGGGCATTTTCGTAGCCCCTGGCTCAAAGACTTCCTCAGTTTTAAAAACATTAAAATGTCCAATCTCCTTTTGAATTCGCTCGGGGATAAGCAGGGAGGCTTGTTTATAAAAATCCTGAACTGTGATGATATCTGCCATGAGATAAAGTTACAAAATTCAATTCTTAAACTTTTGTATTGCCTCCTTCATTTTTTCAATACGGTCCGTAGTGACTGGATGTTTTAGAGACATGTCGGAATTTTCTTTTAACATTTCAAATACGCTAACAACCACTTTCGGATCATACCCTGCCTTAGCCATATACTGGATGCTCAACGCATCCGCTTCAATTTCATCTTCGTCATCATACGTCATTGCCATAAAATTGCTCAGATATTTTGAAGTTTGCCTCGCTGAGTCGTGTAGGTTTATGCTATCATTTGATGTTTGCAGCAATTTAGTTTTGAAGAGTTTCTCAGACGCATGCCTGCCGATCACATGTCCGATTGCGTGACTTAAAACGGCTGCCAGATCGTCATCGGTTTTAAGCTTTTTAAACATACCCAACGTGATAAATATCTGACCACCGGGCAGCGCATAGGTGCATACGGCTTGTGAATCCGCTAGCAAGTGAAAGTCAAACTGGTAAGAAGATTTTGCAGCCGGTGAAGGTGCGACGAGTTTTCGTCCGATAGCTTTTATTTTTTTCTGCCATTGCCGGTTCGGGTATAGGCCGCCAAATTCTGCTGCCAGCTGCGGCGCGCATGCTATGCCCACCGCCACTTCCTGCTCGGGTGTCAGGCTTATCGCCTGTGCCTTGCCTGTCACGGGATTGATCTGCTTTTTTCTGAAAATGAAATGGCAGGTTATTGCGACAATCACAATAATGGGAATGATTATAAAAGCTGTTTTCGTGATTTTCATTTTAACAATTAACGGATTTTAATCCATTGCCAACGGCCAACGGATTGAAATCCGTTGCTACAAGATCGGCCTTGCCTACGGCAATTGTTCATTGTGAATGTAAAAAAACGTGCGTTTAACATAGAATCCGTTGCTATTAGATCGGCCTTGCCTACGGCAATTGTTCGTTGTAAATGTAAAGAGTCCTGCGCGTATAACACAGGACTCTTTATGGTGGAAGTCAATTAGGGTTAGCTGATTTTTGCGATTTGCAGCTGTCCGTTGGTTTCCTGCCAGGCGCGGATCACTTGGGTCAATTGTTTGTATTCGATCAAAAATCCATCGTGACCATACAAGGAATCAATTTCCTGAAAAACTGCGTCAGGGATATGTCTTGCCACAAATTGTTGTTCTGTGAGTGGAAATAACAAGTCGGATTTTATGCCCAAAACAAGTGTTTTAGCCTTTACCAAGCTCAACGCGTGCACAATTCCGCCCCGGTTTCTTCCTACATTATGAGAATCCATAATCTTGGAAAGCGCCCAGTAAGAATATGCGTTGAAACGGTTCACAAACTTATCACCCTGATATTGCTGGTACGACGATGCCCGAAAATCATCAATCTGATCCGGATTATCACGGGCTTGCGTAAAGTTGTACGTATCATAATTCCGGTAAGAAAGCAACGCCATTGAACGTGCCGCGCGCATTCCCATTTTACCGGCATCTTCATGACTTTCTTTCCAGGTCTGATCTGCTTCAATGGCCATCCGTTGCGACTCATTAAATGCAACACCCCATGGAGAATGCAGTGCATTGGATGCAATTAAAATCAGTTCTTCGAATAAATCCGGCACCTCAACCGCCCATTCCAGCGCCTGTTGACCACCCAGTGATCCTCCGATGCACATTTTAATTTTACGTATGTCAAGCTCCTGACGCAGGATTTCCAACGTTCCCACCACATCCTTAACCGTTATGGTTGGGAAATCATGGAAATATGGTTTTTGCGTAATGGGGTTCACAGACAGCGGCCCCGTAGATCCATAAGCAGATCCCAGCACGTTAACACAGATAATAAAATCCTTCTCTGAATTGAAATATTTCCCGTCACCTACCAAGCCATCCCACCATTCTGCGGCATTGGAGTTTCCCGTTAATGCATGACATATCCAGACAATGTTATCATCTTCCGGATTTCTGGTACCGTAGGTGGTGTACGATAGTTCAAAACCAGGTAGTTCACGTCCCAATTCCAATGAATAGGCATAGGGATATCTAAAAATCTTTTGTTCCGCTTGCATACGTGCCAAAGCACAAAGTTTAAATTCTACAACTATTTAATGATGCTGAAGCAGCTTTGGAAATCTGCTTCAGCACCGGTTTTATTTCTTCACAGCTTCAAAAGCCTGTTGAAGATCGGCCTTAATATCATCAATGTGTTCAATCCCAACGGATAACCTCAACAGTCCCGGTGCAACGCCTGCATCTTCCTGAGCCTTCTCGGAAAGCTGAGAATGCGTGGTACTTGCCGGGTGAATGATCAGGGTTTTGGAATCACCAACATTCGCCAAATGACTTGTCAGTTTTACTGAATTTACAAAACTATCCGCTGCTTCTTTACCTGCTTTCAGTTTGAATGAAAGCACAGAACCTGAACCTCTGGTCAGATACTTATCAGCCAGCGTTTTGTACTTATTGCTGGCAAGGCCAGGATAATTTACAAATTCAACATCCGGGTGTGCTTCAAGCCAGGTCGCTACGGCCAGTGCATTTTCGCTCTGACGCTCCACACGAAGTGTCAAAGTTTCCAGTCCCTGAAGTAGTAAAAAGGAATTAAACGGACTCTGCGACGGTCCCCAGTCACGTAATCCTTCCACACGGGCACGAATAATAAACTGAATATTTCCAAAAGGCCCATTTTTACCGAAAACGTCATTAAATACCAAACCGTGGTAACTTGGTGAAGGCTCGGTAAACTGTGGATATTTTCCATTACCCCAGTCAAAAGTACCGGCATCAACGATCACGCCGCCCATGGTCGTTCCATGTCCGCCAATCCATTTCGTAGCCGACTCAACCACGACGTGCGCGCCCCATTTGATCGGCTGGCAAATAGCACCGCCTGCACCAAAAGTATTGTCAACTATAATCGGTAAATCATATTTTGCGGCCAGCGCAGAGAAAGCTTCAAAATCAGGAACACTGTAACTTGGGTTACCGATTGTTTCCAGATAAATCGCTTTGGTTTTATCGTCAATCAGTTTTTCAAAACTTGATACGTCGTCACCATCGGCAAAACGTGCTTCTACACCAATATTTTTGAAAGAGTTTTTGAACTGGTTATAACTTCCTCCGTATAAAAAAGAAGTCGTAACGAAGTTATCACCAACGGTTGTAATATTATTGATGGCGAGAAACTGTGCAGCATGACCGGATGCCACACCCAAAGCCGCCACACCGCCTTCCAGTGCGGCAATTCTCTTTTCGAAAACATCCGTCGTCGGATTCATGATCCGGGTGTAGATATTGCCAAATTCTTTCAACGCAAAAAGATTTGCGCCATGTTCAGAGTTATTGAAAGTGTATGAGGTTGTCTGATAAATGGGTACTGCACGGGAATTTGTAACCGGATCCGGTTCCTGACCTGCATGTAACTGTAATGTTTCGAACTGATAAGTGGTGTTTGACATAACTTTTTTGAAAGGTTTATTTGTGCGGCAAATATTTAGTAATGACAAAAGATCCTGAAAAACCAGCAAAATTTCCTGACTGAAATAACACGCAGGAATCGCCTTGAAAAGCTTTGCTTGTCAAATGAAGATATGAGAATAAAGCCCTCCGGCTGGCGGAATTTTCTTGTAATAAGTTCATGCGCGTTTGATTTTATATCTCCTAAAATAGCTTAGGTGGGAATTAGCACCTTTCTCCGACGCAGGAGTAGGTTGCCAGAGGTTCGTAGAGCCCATTCTCTCGCCTCTTCTTTATAAATCAACCGCTGAAATGTGAAGCGAATTGACTTGATGTTGCAATAATAAGCCCGGAAGCCGGGAAAACCAAATATCACGTTTAAAATTTCCCCGAAACAAAAAAACGGAAATACCTGATTCATCGTCTTTTTTGGCTTTCCCTCATTTTCACTTCCAGCCTTCATCCCTTTATTCTATCTTTGCAGAAAGTATCTTTTTATGGCCATACATTATCGTTTCGACAAAGAAAAATCTTCCAGAAAACCTGGGATTACTCCGCTAAAAGAGGCGATTGATCAGATGTTGGACCGCTACAAACTAAGAAGCCGGTTTGATCAGTCGTATGTCGTGGCACATTGGGATAAAATTATGGGGGCAGCCATCGCTTCCAGAACCAAAAATATCTATATCAAGGACCGTATTCTGTTTCTTCAGATTGAATCGGCGCCTTTGCGCAGTGAACTTGTTCGCGCCAAATCCAAAATTATTGAACTCATCAACCGCGAAATGAAATCTGATCTGGTATCCGATGTTGTTTTTATTTAAAACTGATCACGCGTCGTTTCGCAATTTAGCTGCACACCAACCGCATACCCTGCACTGCCCAATTTATACATATGCCCACCATACAAATTCCGCCCTTTTTACAATCAGGTGATAAAATAGGGATTGTTGCACCTGCAAGCTGTATCCGTTACGAAGACATACTTCCGGGAATAAGTCTGCTGCGTGACCAGTGGAAATTAAAGATTGTTGAAGGAAAAACTTTAAAATCCGCTTACAACCAGTTTTCAGCAACCGATGCTGAACGTCTTGAAGATCTGCAAACGATGCTCGATGATTCTTCCATCAAAGCCGTTATTGCTGCACGCGGTGGCTATGGTTGCTCCCGGATTATTGATAATATTGACTTTACAAACTTTATCAAATCGCCGAAATGGATCGTCGGGTTTAGTGACCTGACTGTTGTTCTTACTCAGTTGTATCAGCTGGGTTACGCAGGTATACACGCGCCCATGGTAAAATCCATGACACTTGAAGGGGCTGAAAAAGGGGCTGAATCTTTGCGGCAGTTGTTGTTTGGCGAACTTCCGGGCTATTCTGTACCGCCTCATGCTTTCAATAAAACAGGCAGCGTCGTGGCAGAAATGGTTGGTGGGAATCTTTGTATACTTACCCATTTGATCGGCTCGCCAACCCAGATTGATACGGAAGGCAAGATTCTTTTTATTGAGGATGTTAACGAATATCTTTATAATCTGGACCGTATGATGATCCAGCTGAAACGGGCAGGGAAACTGAGCCATCTGGCCGGACTGATCGTGGGTCAATTTACGGACATGCGTGACAATTCCAGTCCGTCCTTTGGAAAAACGGCTTATGAGATCATTCATGAACACGTTGCCGAATACGATTATCCCGTTTCGTTTGACTTTCCGGTAGGCCATGTGGCCGATAACCGCGCCATCGGTGTCGGAATGAATGCTTACCTTGATGTAAATAACGATGGTGTGGAGCTGCACTTTTTGTCATCGGCTCCCACGATTATATAAATCAGTATTGTAGAATGAATACTTTTCAGAATAAAGTAGTTTGGATAACGGGCGCATCATCAGGGATTGGAGAAGCCATCGCGATGGCATTTGCCAAAGAAGGCGCAAAACTGGTGTTGACAGCAAGAAGACGGGAAGAACTTGAAAGAGTTAAAGTACGCACGCGACTGCCGGATTCTTCCGTGCTGATCCTGCCCATGGACGTGACAGAATTCGATCAGGCCAATGTGGCCGCTGCCAAAATCATCCAGACTTTCCAGCGGATCGACATTATGGTCCACAATGCGGGTGTGAGCCAACGCTCTTACATCAAGGATACGGATCTGGATGTTTACAGAAAATTAATGGATGTCAATTTTTACAGCACCGTAGCATTGACAAAAGCCGTTTTGCCTTACATGATCCAACAGCAAGGCGGGCATTTTATTATCATTAGCAGTGTCGCCGGAAAAATCGGCACGATCATGCGGTCGGGGTATAATGCTTCCAAGCATGCTTTACACGGTTTCTACGATTCATTGCGCGCTGAATCTTATCACGACAATATCAAAGTAACAACCGTTTGTCCGGGTTATATCAGAACAAATGTTTCTGTAAATGCACTGAACGAGAATGGAAGCAAATTCGGTAAAATGGATGTCAACCAGGAAAACGGAATCGCTCCGGAAGAATGTGCCAGACAAATATTAAACGCCGTCAAAAAAGATAAAAAGGAAATCTATATCGGAGGCCTGAAAGAGGTTGCCGCGATCTATCTGAAAAGGTTTTTTCCGAGTCTGTTGTTTGACCAGGTGCGTAAAAATATTCCGGAATAGCAGAGAGGTCAAGTTTTCAAAACTTGACCTCTCTGCTATTCCGTTATTTTGAAAACTATATTTTCGAAATAACTCTTTGTCTTACAGCTTCGTATAATACAACTGAGCTCGCAACGGAAACATTTAATGATTCAACCTGGCCATTCAATGGAATTTTTGCGCCACTGTCAGCCAATAGTAAAAATTCCTTTGAAATTCCGTCTTCTTCTGAGCCCATGATGATTACCGTAGGAATAGAAAAGTCGATATCGTACAATGACTTATCTGTTTTTTCAGTACAGGCAATGATCTGTAATCCGCTGTTACGTAGATACAATAATGTTTCGTATAAATTAGGCTCACGGCAAACCGGGAGGAAATTCAACGCTCCGGATGAAGTTTTCATCGCATCCGCATTGATCTGCGCTCCACCTTTCGTTGGAACGATTAATGCCTGCACACCAGCACATTCTGCTGTACGGGCGATCGCTCCGAAATTGCGGACATCCGTTACACGATCCAATAACAACAACAACGGTGTTTTTCCATCTTCATAAACCTGCGTCAATACGTTATGCAACGGCATGTATTGAATAGGCGATACGAAGGCAATCACACCCTGGTGATTTTTTCTGGTAACTCTGTTTAGTTTCTCTACCGGAACGCGCTGATAAGGAATTCCAAGCTCCTTAGCTGTTTTTTCAATTTCATTAAGACCTAGCTCTCTCTGAATAAATAAACGTTCGATCTCTTTGCCGGAGCGTAAAGTTTCCAGTACAGATTGTGTACCAAAAACCATGTCGGCCTGTGACGGACGAGGGGCGGGCTTTCTTAGCGTATAGTTCCGTTTCTCCATGCTTCTACAATAGGGTACCAAATTGGCTGATATTCGGCATAGCGAACGAGCTCATAATGGTCATCTACAAATTGATTTGTTCTGCGATTAAAAGTAAAATTAACATTCTGTGCGTTAGCACGTTGATCATATGTCCAAACCTCCCGGTCTTTGCTGCGCTGCACTTTATCCGGTGGGCCAAGAACTATAAAGATCATTCCTTTATCTGTTTTCCAGCCTTCTTTATAGCTGGTAAACAATTGGTTGGCTTCTTCAACACGGTTGTAAAAAGATCTGATAGACTGCTGCGCCAGTGGTGCATTGCCATTCATCAGTGTAAGCCAGTATTTATCGAGTGCCTTTTTGAATTCTTCTGCTTTTTTGATTTCACTGATCTCCGTATTGGTGCTCATGTAAACGAGTGGTTCCAGCAACAATTCGGGTTTTGTAAGTTTTGGAAATCTTTCATTTACAACCAGTAAGCCCAATCCCTCAGATTGCGTCGTGTCCGCAAAAATATTGTACAGGCCTTCCTTTGTAAACTGGATTGTTTCGTTGGTATTGATACTAAATGTGCTGTCAATCGTTAATGATTTTGAAACCGTTTTGGGTGTCGTATTCATCGGGGAACCCGCCGCTTCAAAGCTGTGTCCGTAATAAAACACATGCAAGGTACCTGGCTGCTGGTTCAGTCTTTTTACGGTAAATGAAGTGCCCGAATTAATGTAGTGACGTTGTATGGGTTCGGCGCTAGCGGCCGTGTAAATGCCGTATAATTCGCTGGCCGATTGTTTTTTGAAGTGAATCGTGAGATCATTAAGTACTTTTTTCAAAGTTCCGGTCTGGCTGATTTCACTTAACAATACACCAGTTTCTTTGTTTGGACTTTTAATATCAAAACCAATAACAATTTTGTCGCCCAGTTTTGAAACATTGTTTGAGTCAAGTTTTACATTGCCATAACCCAGACGTTCGCGCGTCCCGTAATCGGAATAAATGACGTAGTTGAGGTTATAAAGCCTGGTGAAGTCTCTAACTGAGATCGAATTTTTGCCTTTCAATGCATCGACATACAGGAACACCCGCGTCTGCGTCGTATCCTTAGCCAAATACTTGCTTTGAATAGCCACAAGCGACAGCTCTTCGGGTGCAGAAACTGTTTCAGGGTTAGACATGCGCACTTCTGCCTCAGGTATTTTTTTCATTGTCTTGTTGGCGGATGAGCATCCCGCAATAAACAATGCTGACAGCAGAGAAAGGTAAATTCTAAAAGTTGTTTTCATATACCAGAGGTCTTCATTTGTCAAATAACGAACGAAGCAGCAAATTTACCCAATAAAAACGGAAGAAAATTATTATTCTGATTTCTTGCTGCTCTGATTGGCACTTTTTATTTGATTTTCAATGGCATCCCACTGTTCTTCACTGACTTCTTTCAGGAAATTGAACTGACCGGCAGACAAAACTTCACCGCCGTCCAGGGTGATTACTTCACCTGTGACATAGGAAGAAAAGTCAGAAACCAGATAAGCTGCCAGGTTGGCAAGCTCCTGATGGTCACCCACGCGTTGCAACGGAATACGGTTTTCAAACGAAAACTTCTCGGCCAGTTCTTTCGGAAAAAGCCGGTCCCAGGCACCTTTGGTAGGAAACGGTCCTGGCGCAATGGCATTAAGCCGGATGCCGTGACTGGCCCATTCAAAAGCCAGTGATTTGGTCATGGCCAATACACCTGCTTTCGCCATGGCCGAAGGTACAACCCAACCGGAGCCGGTCCAGGCATAGGTGGTGGAAATATTTAAAACGGTTCCCTTGATGTTATTTTCAATCCAGTACTTGCCAAGCGCCAGTGTAAAATAATAAGTACCGCGCAAAACGATGTCAACAACCGTGTCGACGGCTTTATAGGAGAGGCGTTCGGTCGGGCTGATAAAATTTCCAGCCGAGTTATTGACCAGCACATCAACTTTACCAAATTGTTCGATCGCTTTGGTTATTACATTTTCAATTTCTTCGGTTTTTCGCACATCGCAGGCAATCGCTAAAACTTTGCCACCTGTTTCGGTTTCCAGCTCGCTTGCCGTTTTTTCCAGCACCTCCAGGCGACGGCTGCAAATCACGACATTGGCGCCAAGTTTTAAAAAATAGGCAGCCATGGATCTTCCTAAGCCAGTTCCGCCACCGGTTACAATAATTGTTTTGTCATCCAGGGCACCTTCCCGTAGCATTCCTTCTTTGTAGGACATATTCAGTTAAGATTGTATTGTCGACGGTTGAAAGCGGTCCGCCGCGCGGTTAAAAAATAGCTTTAAAATGTCAGGATTTGAAGTTGGGCAAGCGCTTTTCGGATTGGGCTTGAAAGGCCTTATGCAAATCCTCCGACAGGAGCATTGCTGCGTTCCAGGTTGCCATATATGCTAGTCCGTCTGCAACAGAATGGTCGCGGCTGTGATTTAGTATATGTTTTGTTCCGCGCACTGAAACCGGCGATTTCGCAGCGATTGTTTTTGCAACGGCAGCTACCTTTTCGAGAAGGACATCCTTGCTTTCGAAGCTTTTATTAACCAGTCCGATTTTTTCAGCCTCTTCTCCGAATACCTGCCGACCTGTGAAAGCCATTTCCCGGACCATTCCCTCGGAGATAAGCTTTGGTAACCGCTGCAGTGTTCCCAGGTCTGCAACCATGCCCATGTCAATTTCTTTGATTGAAAAATAAGCTTCGTGCGTTGCATAACGCATGTCGCAGGCGCTTACAATATCAACACCCGCTCCAATGCACCCACCGTGAATCGCTGCAATGACGGGTTTACTACAATTTTCAATCGCGTTAATCGGACTTTGCAGTTCCAAAATCAGTTTTCTAAGTTTTTCCCGTTTTCGCGCATCACAGGTTTCTGCTATGTTTTGGACGGACAAGAGTAGCGATAAGTCTATTCCCGAGCAGAAATGTTTCCCTTCGCCACTGAGCATGATAACCCTTACGTCGTCATTTTCGTCTAAGGCTTCAAAGATTGATTTTAACTCATGCCATGCAGTTTGATTCAATGCGTTGGCTTTTTCCGGCCGGTTTAGTTTTACATAGCCAATGTCGTTTTCAATGGTAAGAAAAATTGTTTCGTAATTCATTTTTAGCTTGTTGATGAAGTGTAATGCCTTGTTATTGTGTAAATTTAATGTTGATGAAGTGTAGGTAGTATGCATGCATACCAATGCAAATATATTATTTAGTTCTAATAATTTAAGTTATTGCAAGAAAAAATTTTAATTAAAAAAGAATAGAATTAATTGTATGGACACGGTGAAAGATGTCATGAACGAACTCGCTTCGCTTGGCGATGAGTCCGTAGTAAAAATGTTCAAGAGCCACGGTGCACATGAACCCATCTATGGTGTCAGGGTTGGTGATATGAAGAAAATCCTGAAAAGGAATAAAAATAATCATACACTGGCTTTGGCACTTTACGAAACGGGGAATTCTGACGCGATGTACCTGGCAGGATTGATGGCAGATCCGTCGTTAATGACGATATCCTTGCTGGACGCGTGGGTTAAACGGGCTAACTGGTACATGATCAGTGAGTATGCTGTGGGCTGGGTGGCTGCTGAGAGTCCTTATGGCATGGATGTAGCCCGGAAATGGATCACCTCAAAGCATGAAATGATCGCAGATGCTGGCTGGGCGGTGTGGAGTAACTTATTTAGGCTGATGCCGGATGAAAAACTTGATAAAGCTGAAATCGAAAATTTACTTGATCATGTCGAGAATGAAATTCATCATGCACCCAATCGGGTTCGTTACGCGATGAATGGATTCGTGATAGCGATGGCTGCACATTACGAGCCGCTGGCAGATCAGGCTTTCGCGGTAGCAGAAAGAATAGGGAAGGTCCGTGTTAATTTGGGGGAAACCGCATGCAAAGTCCCGTTCGCTCCTGATTATATCAAAAAAACCTGGGCTGCGGGTAAACGTGGAAGCAAGCGAAAAACCGTTCGTTGTTAACGCCTAAAAAGAAATCAGGAAACCGGTTTAAGGAATCCTGATACTGAAATTTATGCTGTTACTTACTGTTGTGCAAGGAGATATAGTGCCGCCATTCGCACGGCTACGCCATTTTCTACCTGGTTCAAAATAATCGAATGGGATGAATCGGCAGCGTCTGAGGAAAGTTCAACGCCACGGTTGATAGGGCCCGGGTGCATCAATACGATCTCTTTGTCCAATTCATCAAGCATTGCTTTTGTAATGCCAAAATAAAGCGAATATTCTCTCAACGAAGGGAAATACTTAATTTGCTGTCTTTCAAGCTGGATACGAAGCACATTGGCCACATCACACCATTGAAGCGCTTCCTTCACATTATGACCGATTTTTACACCTAAATCTGCCAGATGTTTCGGGATCAGTGTGGCTGGTCCGCAAACCATTACTTCCGCGCCCAGTTTCTGCAAACAGAATATATTGGACAAGGCTACCCGTGAATGCAGGATATCTCCGATGATGGCAATCTTTTTACCGGCCAGATCTCCAAGTTTTTCCCGCATGGAAAAAGCGTCGAGCAAAGCTTGCGTTGGATGCTCGTGTGTTCCGTCACCAGCATTGATTACGTTTGCAGGAATGCGGCTTGAAAGATAATGCGGAGCACCGGGACTGCTATGGCGCATGACGATCATATCGACTTTCATGGCCAGGATATTGTTGACGGTATCAAGCAAAGTTTCGCCTTTTTTTACCGAGCTGCCCGAAGCTGAAAAATTAACAACATCAGCTGAAAGTCTTTTTTCGGCAAGCTCAAAGGAGAGCCTTGTACGGGTGGAATTCTCGAAAAAGACGTTGGCTATGGTAATGTCTCTAAGGGACGGTACTTTCTTGATTGGCCTGTTAATTACTTCCTTGAATTGGGTGGCAGTATCTAAAATGGTATGAATGTCATTCTCGTTCAGGTTTTTAATTCCAAGTAAGTGCCGAACTGAAAGTTTTGTCATTGCGTCTGGATAAGAAAGTTTTGCAAAGATAATAAGGAAGCGCCCAAACAGAAAACCGAATGCGCGGAAAACTTTGATTATATGCCCACGGCCAAAGAACGGCGCTCTGTTTCAGTATGCTATAAAAAGTTTTTTAAGTAACCCTTTTTAAAAAAATGAATAGAATAATTTTGATATTTACTATAAAAGTATTAAATAGTCGCCGTGTAATTTGTTTAGAATAAATTCTAGCAGTAGTTTTGGTTCGGTAAATGGATTTCACAGCATTTGCTTTCATATCCTCCTCATCATAAGTATCATCAATTGAATTTGCTGGGTTCGTTTTTTCGCAAGAAGAAACAAATGTTTTGTTCGACTATCGCCGAATGGTTTTGATGATGTTTTCTCATTTTTTTTCAGTGCCTGACGATACTTAATTTCTATCGGGTCCTTTTTCTAAGATTTTTTTGAGGACAATTTTTTTACCCTCATGGATTCTTTACGCCCTGCCCCTAGAAAAAAATGTTTCGGACGACAGGCATTTTCTGTCACAATTACCACTAATTATGAATTTTAAATTTTACGTTCCGTCTTTATTCCTGATTCTGCTGGCCACTTCGGCTTCTTTTGGTCAGGCAATAAAAATAGCTTTTCCTTCTACCCGTATCGTCATTCAGCGAGATCAGACCAATAAAGCAAAGATTAATATTACCGGTACGTTTACCAAAGCGGTTGACCGTATCGAAGCCCATTTGAAAACACGGACAGGGGAGGCGGGGACCGAAGTGGCGTGGACAACCATCAGTTCCAATCCGACTGGCGGTGTTTTTTCCGGTAATCTTACGGCCATCGGAGGCCGATATGACCTGGAAGTAAGGGGGATGAAAAACAATGTTCAGATCGAAGCGCCGGTTGTTATTGAGCGCGTTGGTGTGGGAGAAGTGTTTTTCATTGTGGGCCATTCCAATGCGGCTGGCGGATCGAGTCCGAGTGTAGGTGCTGCAAACGATATGGTCAGTTCGATCAACCCGAAAGCTATTGATCCTGTGAAATATGATAGATATTTTTCTACGGGGAATCCGGATCTTTTGCCGCCGATGATCTTTTCGCAGCTTTGCGGCGAATGTGGTATGGCCCCGGGTGTAAAAGATATCTCCTTCTTCTGGGGAAAACTGGGTGATTTATTGGTAGACCAGTTGAAGGTTCCGATTTTGTTTTACAGTGCGGCATTTGGAGGGACGAATATGGAGCAGACCTACATGGCTGCTTATGATATTCCATTCACACATTCGTTCGTAAATTATAACATCAGAATGCCCTACGTGAATATCCGGAATGGATTTAAAAATTACGTGCCGCTAACAGGGCTTCGTGCAATTTTGTCCGGACATGGTGTGAACGATCGATTTGTGGCCGATCCGGAAAATAGTTTCAAGAAAAACAACAATGGTGTTATTGCCAAGACCCGGAGCGAATCCGGTTATAATGAATTGCCATGGATGGTTGCAATTTCGGGCTGGGATGGTGACGGCCGTATATATGCACTTGAAAATGCGCAGCGATCCATTATTCTCACTACCCCCAATGTTTGGGAGGGTGGAAAACTGAATGACATTGATAACAGTGGAAGAAATGCTGATAAAGTGCATTTTAACGTAGCCGGGCAAAATGCTGCTGCGCAAAAATGGTTTGATGCGATCGTCAGTACTTCAACCAATTTTTTAGCGAATTCCAAACCCCTGCTTGCCAAAACCCCTGATTTGCCATCTCCGTTGCCGGTAACGCTGGTGAAATTCAAGGCTAAAACTTTGGAAAATCAAAGAAACCTGCTTGAATGGTCTACCACGGCGGAAACGAATAATGACTATTTCGAGGTTCAAAGAAGTAATGATGCGCAGGCTTTTGAAACAATCGGTGTCAGAGAAGGCATGGGCGATACAAAAACGCTTGTTGATTATGAATACACCGATGAGAAACCATTTAAAGATATTGTTTATTATCGTTTAAAACAGGTTGATTTTGACGGCACCTTTGCCTATTCCCGTATCATTGCGGTGATCAAAAAAGAAGAGCAACACGCAGATTACATTTTCCCGAATCCAACCGGAAGTACGGTTGAAGTAGCTGCCGAAGGATCGGACGTTACGGAAGTGACAATTATTGACAGTAGAGGAAGAATCGTTTTAATTGAAAAATCGCCAAGCCAGATCGACGTTTCGAGTCTGAGTAAAGGAGATTATATTGTCCAGGCTAAAACACAAAGCGGGCGTACAATACGTAAGAAAATGATCAAGCTCTGATACTCATTTTTGTTGTCAGGCATTCGGGTTATCAAATCAAACGGATTTGATAACCCGATTTTTTGTGGGGTGGTTTAAGTAAGAAATCCTGATCTTCTGAATAAATTGTCTTAATTATGCAAAGAGAATTAAAGAATGGACAGTATGAATAAACAGAGGTTGATCGCGTACATGAAAGGACTTTTGGACGAACGGATGCAGGTGGCCTGGGAAGCGATGGAGGCGGCCCAGGATTCGGCAAACGATCAGAGCAAGAGTTCGGCGGGGGATAAATATGAAACGGCGAGGTCTATGGGGCAGCTCGATCGCAATATGCACGCAAGACAATATGAGCAGGTGCGGCAGGAAAGAGTTTTACTGGAAAGGATTGGTGAAACAGAAACAAGTCCAAGAGGAGCCGTTGGCGCTTTGCTGGAAACGACGGCGGGCTGGTTTTTTATCTCCGTAAGTCTGGGGGCTGTGAAATTTGATGACCAAACGGTGCTGGCGGTTTCCTCGTCTTCGCCCGTAGGACTTTCGTTTTTGGGTAAAGAAGCAGGGGCGGCATTTCAGTTTCTGAATAAACCGCACAAGATTACGGCGATATATTAATTTGGCTTTCAGCTGTCGGCAATCGGCTGTCAGATTATGGATACTGAGCAATTGTGTTCATTGTCCAAATATTGACGGCCGATTGCTGAGAGCCGACTGCTTTTACGCCATATTGTGATAAACGCGCTGAACGTCGTCGTCTTCTTCTATTTTTTCAATCAGTTTTTCAACTTCTGCAACTTCTTCGTCCGTCAGTTTTTTAGTATCACTCGGAATACGTTCGAAGTCAGCTTCTACGATTTCGAAACCGTTTTCTTCAAGGTAATGCTGCAATGTGCCAAATGAAGAGAATTCTCCATAAATGTTGATCTGGTTGGTTTCTTCGTCGAGGAATACTTCTTCACCGCCTACATCGATCAATTCAAATTCCAGTTCTTCCACATCTTTAGAGCCGTCATTCTTAACCTTAAAGATACATTTGCGGTCAAAAATAAAATCCAGCATGCCCATGGTGCCAAGACTTCCACCCAGTTTATTAAAATAACTGCGGACATTTGCAACGGTACGAACCGGATTGTCGGTGGTGCTTTCAACAAGGATCGCAACCCCATGAGGGCCGTAGCCTTCATAGACGATTTCCTTGTAATCGGCCTGATCCTTTGAAGTTGCTCTTTTAATAGCGCGCTCAACCGTTTCCTTAGGCATGTTTGCAGCTCTTGCATTTTGAAGCAGCACTCTGAGGCGTGCGTTGGTAGCCGGATCAGCCGTTCCGCTTTTTACAGCAAGAACAATATCTTTTCCAATGCGGGTAAATGTTTTGGCCATTTTGTCCCAACGCTTAAACATGCGCGCTTTTCTATATTCATAGGCTCTTCCCATGCGTATTCTACTTAAGTTTTAATAGGTTTAAATTCAATACAATTTACCAGTCTCCAAAGCCAGGTCTTAAAACGCCGTGCACTGTTAATAATCTGCAATTAACTTGTGGTTGGTAACGGTCAGAAATTTAGCTACTTAGCTAAATTTCCGTTGATTTGGCGACTGGCCTCCGGTTCAAATAATTTGTAAATTTACAAAAGACTGATAAACTCAGGCAAAAATAAGAAGCTTTCAATCTCTTTTACTTAAAAATGGATCTAAAATTAAAATGGAGTCTTAAAACTTTTGATGAACTGACCAATCATGAATTGTATGAAATATTGCGGCTGAGAAATGAGGTGTTTGTCTTGGAGCAGCACTGTGTATTTCTTGATCAGGATAATAAGGATCAGCAATGCCATCATCTGGCTGGTACGGACAATGGACAACTGATGGCCTATGCCCGGATCGTCCCTGCCAATCTATCGTATGAATTTCCTTCCATAGGAAGAGTTGTAGTTTCTCCGCTGGGCCGCGGAAAAATGTATGGCGTTGCGTTGATGAAGAAATCCATTGAATCCATTGAAGCGTTGTACGGACAGCAGACCATTCGGATCGGTGCTCAATTTTATCTGAAAAAATTTTACGCCTCATTTGGTTTTAAACAATCCAGTGAAATATATGATGAAGACGGGATAGACCATATTGAAATGACTCGGGAGCCTGTTTTGGGGAATAATGAGTGTTAAATCCGGTCAATATGTGGAATAATTCAGCAAAAATGTCAGACATCCGGTCAGAATTTCATACTTGTAATGTTTTATAAATTGGTTAGAATTTAATTATAGATAGAAAATTTATTCAAATACCATTATATTGTACCTAATACATAAATGTTTATACCTGAAAGAGGTTCGGATGAAGTTGTGGCATAGATATTTTATATTTAGAAGTCAGTCAAGCAAATTACTGCCTGTAACTGACGCCTGTCAGCATAACACAGTAATTTTGACGAACACTGATAGAGGAGGGTTTACGTGGAATGGCCTACTGTAATGCGGTAGGCCATTTTTTTGTGCCTTATAGATTGGTTTGGTTGTAGAATTGGTGTTCTTTTGTAAACTTTTATGTAAATAAAGAATTCTATACATGACTAAAGTTACCGAATTTATTAGCCAGGCTCAGGGCAAGACGCTCTTTTCAATAGAAATTATACCTCCTGTTAAAGGTCAAAATATTAATGAATTATTAAATGGAATTGAACCTCTGATGGAGTTTAAGCCACCCTTTGTGGACGTGACCTACCATCGGGAGGAGTTAATCGATATTAAGGGCCAGGGAGGATTGATCCAGCGTATTCCGGTGCGCAAGCGTCCGGGCACCGTGGGGATATGCGCCCGCTTAATGGAAAGATTTCGCGTAGATGCCGTTCCGCACGTTATTTGTGGTGGTTTTACAAAGGATGAAACGGAGGATGTCTTGTTTGATCTCCATTATTTAGGCATCGATAATGTTTTGGTGCTTCGCGGTGATCCTGAAAAATCAGCGGGCGTATTCAAAGCTAAACTGGGCGGCCACACCTATGCTTCTGAACTGGTCACGCAGGTTGATAATATGAATAAAGGTATTTTGCTGCACGCCGAGACCGAGGCAGCACATACGGATTTTTGCATCGGTATTGCCGGTTATCCTGAGAAACATTTCGATGCGCCGGATCTGGACACTGACTTTACACATCTGAAAAGAAAAATAGATCTGGGCGCTAACTACATCGTGACACAGATGTTCTTTGACAACCAGAAATATTTCCGGTTTGTGGACAGATGCCGTGCGGAAGGTATTACCGTACCGATTATTCCGGGCTTAAAACCTTTGGCAACCAAAAGACAACTGACGGTTTTGGCAGACATTTTTCATCTTGAATTTCCGGCAGAACTTGTCAGGGAAGCTGAAAAATGTGCGACCGACAAAGAAATAAGACAACTTGGCGTGGAATGGAGTATACAGCAATGCAAGGAATTGATAGCTTATGGCGTTCCAGTTCTGCATTTTTATACGATGGGTAAGTCGGATAATGTTGCGAAAATAGCCAAGGAAGTTTTTTAACTATTCAAGGCATACAGCAGTACCATTGGCGCTAACCATTAGCATTGAACCGTTACTGCCAATGGTTTCAAAATCCAGATCAACCCCGATGATGGCATGGGCTCCCAGGCGCTGGGCTTGTTCCATCATTTCGCGGAGTGCAATACTTTTGGCTTCGCGAAGGCTCTGTTCATAAGCCCCTGACCGTCCGCCAACTACATCCCGAATACCTGCGAGAAAGTCTTTGACGACGTTGGCACCGATGATGGCTTCCCCGTTGACCAGTCCGATATATTTGATTATTTTTTTGCCTTCGATGTTTGGAGTAGTAGTTACCAGCATATAAATCTTGACAGTTAAATAGAAAGGATGTTAAGTTAATAACGTTACGGGGCACAATTTACAGTATTTTCGTGTCGGGACAGCATAATTACTATTTTAACGGTCAAAGGTTGGTGTAGCCAGCTTGCTGACATTTTGAGTGGCTATTTAAATTAAACATTTTATGACCAACACAAAAGATTCGATCAATCACATTATTCGTTCGCGGCGCAGTATTTTTCCGCCAAGTTATATTGAAAAGGAAATCCCGCGTGAAATTATCGATACAATTCTTGAAAACGCCAATTTTGCTCCAACACATAAATTGACGGAACCCTGGCGTTTCACTGTTTTTACGGGCAAGGGGCTTGAAAAACTAGGAGATTATATGGCAGAAGCTTACAAAGCCAACTCCAGCCCAGAAACCTTTTCTCAGGCAAAATACGACGGCACCCGGGCAAAATCATTAAAGTCAGCCGCTGTTATTGCCATTGTTGTTGAACTCCACGAAGAAAAAATCCCTGAATGGGAAGAAGTTGCAGCAACCGCCTGTGCGGTGCAAAATATGTGGTTAACGGCCACGGCAAACGGTATTGGTGCTTATTGGAGCAGTCCGAACGTAACCGAATCTTTAAGAGCGTTTTTGGGGTTAAAGGAAAACCAGAAATGTGTCGGGTTCTTTTACATGGGTTACCATAATCTTGGCGAAATGCCGGCCCGCCGGACGCCTATCGAAGACAAGGTTACCTGGGTTGATTAACGGCCAGTCTTTTATAGCCAGCAGGCATGGGGATTTGCTCCATGCCTGCTTTTAAAACTTTATCTTTAATACAACCGCCCCATATTATCGTGTCCATGACTGTCCTTCGCGTAGCATCTGTTTCCAAAAAATTCGATACAAAAACCGTTTTAAAAGATATTTCTCTTGCACTGAATCCGGGAGAATGGCTTGGGATTTTGGGCGAAAGTGGTTCAGGCAAGAGTACCTTATTGCGTATTCTGGGCAGATTTGTGGACGCTGACGAAGGCGATGTATATTTTCAGGAGGAACCCGTTCCTTCTGTACGCGGAGAACTTATCCCGGGACATAATTCGATTAAGCTAATTCACCAGGAATTCGAGCTTTTTCCGAACCAGACGGTCGAAGAAAATATTTCCTATTCATTGCGTTTTTATGAATTGGAATACAGAAAGCAAAAAGTAGAGGAATTACTGACGATAACAGGACTGATCCATATCAGAAATCAAAAGGCGAAACTGTTATCCGGCGGAGAAAAACAGCGTACAGCCATTGCCAGGTCGCTTGCCGAGCAACCGGATGTTTTGCTGCTGGATGAACCGTTTGCCCATTTGGACAACAGAAATCGCAGGATACTGGCCGAAGCCATAGAGCAGATGCGGCAGGAACAGCAGATGGCCTGTATGTTTGTAACCCACGAAGCGGCCGATGCGCTGGCCTGGTCTGACCGGATTGCCGTGCTGCGGGAGGGTGCAATTATTCAGATTGGAACGCCGCAGGAAGTCTATAACAAACCCGTTAACAGCTATGTAGCAGAACTGACTGGCGATATTAACTGGCTAAATACCGAAGGTGAATCAAAAAAATCTTTTATCCGGCCAGAGAAAATAAAACGAACCAAATATCCTGAAAAAAGTAAATGGACAGGTATCGTTGAGGCGATCCGTTTCCATGGCAATCATTGGGAGATCCGGTGCACCAATGAAAATGGTTTGCTGGTATTTTACAGAAACAGAAAAGATATCGAGGTTAATGACCTGGTTTATCTGACTTATGCTGAAAAGGATGTGATGACTTTATGATGACGTTCTTTTGGTAAATGAACCCTTAGAGGATTCCGTCTATCTGATTCTCATCCTAATCTATGAAGAACGACGACTCTGTTCGATCTTGTCATTCTGGATCAATGACTTTATTCCCAAGACCCACTAATAAAAACGCTATTGAAGTTATAAATTTTTTCATATACTTTGGTTTTGATTAGTTCCACATATTTGTACCATAAAGAATGGATACATTTATACGCGTTCTCCTAAATTTATTGAATGCAATAGGGTCATTCAGTTGTAGTCTTTCTCCATCACAATAATATTGATGCTGATTCGTGGAACTAAATAGACCACTCTGTACTTCAATTACTTGCCTGTTGTTGTAGTTATATAATATGATTCCGTTTGTTCCAGGCCCCCCGATAAATTGTTTAAATTGACGGTTAAGCCATTTTAAATTTTTTATTGGGTCTTTGATACCACAAACAATATTTTCACCTTGCTTGGTAGGACTATCGTCGGAACAAGAAAGCAATATGCTTGTGACGAGTAAAATAAAAATTTGGAACAGTGATTTCATAGAGATTACTTTTTAATGCTGATATAATTAGACACATCAGTAAGTAAAAAGGTTGTAACTATTTCTGTATTTTTTATGAATATTTTTTAATGTTTCAATTGGATTTGAAAGAGCCTAGCATAACCAGTAGGTATTAAAAAAAAACAAACTTGACGGTATCCCGTAGATAAAGAGCGTAGTGAGCCATTCTTTGTTCATGGCCGAAAAGAACCTTACGATCAGCGCTTACAGACTGAACCAGAACGAAATCTTCACCGCAAACGGGGTAACGTTCGGGTTGTTTTTGTAAGTGAGCCGGTGGATGGCATCAACCCGGCCGAATTTGAAAATGTTGTCAATACCGTACCCAAGTTCAAGGTAAGGTGCATTGCCAAGCTCGCTAAATGTTTGAATGGGATTTCCCTGCGCGTCTACGGTCGAAGCCAGTGACATATTGGCCTTGCTAACCTGTCCGTAAAATACCTTTCCGGTCGCCAGAAGTCTCCATTTTAATTTACGGACAGCAGGAATACGGTTCAGGATAAAACCCTCATCATTATGCTCCACACGAAGTGTTACGTAACGGTCGCTGATAAATTCGAAATATTTCATCAGGTTAAAGGCATTGTCCACATAGAACAGGGACTCATTCCCCAAAGGATTATAAAGTAGGGTATAAGGGATCGTGGACGGAATATAACCTAATGTCAGGTTGTAATAAGTACGCCCGAAAACCCCGGCTCTGAACGTTTGTTTTATATTCATTGCAAACTTATGGTACTGGAAATCCCCCTGAAGGAAATTTTTCATCCCCATGGTGTACCGGAACGTAAATGCCGGCGAATTTCCAGTTCCCATGCTGATCCGCTCATTATCATTTTGCAGGAATGTTTCATTTCTGGCGATACGGACTTCGGCATTAAGCTCGGTGATCTCATAGGTATTTCGCAACGGTGATTCTGCACCCAGTTGCGGTTTTTCGCGGTATGCAAAATCAAAAAGCGGCTTAAAATCACGGTGACGCAGCTGAACGCTGGCCGTCAGACCTTTCACCAGTTCTCTTTTAACATAGGCCGAAAAATCTTCCTGCCAGTAAGGTCTTCTGAACTGTCCAAATCGTGAAAAGGCGCCGAAAATAGTATTGGTGCCAATATTTTCAGCGGAAACGCCTAAGCGTTCCAGATCTTTAGAGTAAGAAATTCCAGCCATTGTCCAGGGCTTTCTGGAAAATATATAGTCTAGCCCGGCACCATATTTGAATTTCTCGTCACGAAAACCATAAGCACCATAACCGCTTAAAATCCATTTTTTGCTAAAACCGGGATCTGTTTTAAAACCAAGTCTCAGGCGGTTTCCTTCCACCGTATTATTGGCATACAAAAAGAGATAGGGGCCAATGTCAATGTTCCATTTATCTATTTTCTTATAGCCGTTTACAAAAATGTTGAGTATCTCCGTATAGGTTTTTACCACGGGCAATACTTTCAAAGAATCCACAAGCTGAAAACTCAGGAGTTCTGATTTGGTCAGCGACTCGGGTCGGCTTTTGAGCCAGAAAGTTGAGTCATGATCCATGTAGTCTTCTTTCAGCTCAATGGCGGTATCAAAAAATTTACTGCCTCTTGGCGTATTGATTTTGTATTTTGAGTTGGATGAGTAAAATTTAAGCAGCAATCCGGCAGTTTGTTTTGTCGGTTCGTCCACATCAATCAATACCCGTGTTTTTGTGGGAACCCAGGTTTTATCATCTTCAAAAAGGTCGTATGAGGTCTGGATCTTGATTTTTTCAATGAAATTCAGGTTGGCTTTTTTCCCAACACTGGCATCCATTTGGGTTAGTGCATAATTATTACCGTCAATCCAGAAGGAACCGCTGAATGCGAGATCCTGTTCCTGACGCGGTTCAAAATCAATCTTGTAATCATATTTCGTACCGTTCGGGATGCTGTCGGCCAGGTAATAATCGTAGTATAATTTCCAGCTATCCGAAATCGGGGAGATAAAATCCTTTTCGAGAACATTAAGCCAGTTATTGTAAAAGTTATACTGCTGAAACGAGGACCCTACAATTTGGGAGACAAAGCTGCCGTCGGTTAAGCCAACACCGGAAACTTTTGTTTTGTTAATGATTTCCTTTTTCTTCTTCGGATCTTTCTGGAAATAAACACTGGAGACCGATTCAGAAATAAAAATCGGGATGATCGTTTGCCCGTCTTCGCCTTTTACCTCGTCATATTTTTCAACAACGTGCGTCATTTTCTTTACAGCCCGACGGTTTCTGAATTTCTCAGAAAGGTTATCAATATCAATCTGGATCTTGTTATAACTTTCATATTCATAAGCCGACAGGTTTTCAGCGTTATTGGCCTTCCTGTTTTCAACAATCTTGCGCATAATGCGCCATGCGGGGTTTTCACCGGCAAATATTTTAACTTCTCTTAGCTGCAACGCACCTGGTGTAAGCTGGACGTCGATGGTTTGCTCGGCCACGTTGGGGACAATTGCCTTGCTTTTGGTTCCATAACCAACATAGGTGATCAAAATGGAGTCGGCCGGAGGCGTGAAAACGATCTGGTAAAAACCATCGAAATTGGTGGTTGCGCCGGATAGAGAGGCTTTCACTGCCACATTTGCAAAAGGTACCGGGTCACCTGTTGTGGCGTCGGTAATTCTTCCCTTGATTGTATAAGTGGTTTGTGCGAAAGATCGGGCTGATATTAATACCGCTAGAAAAACAAGTAAACATCTAATTATCTTCATATTAATATCTCGTGTGAGTAAAGTCGTTATTTTTCAATCAGGCTCCCTTTTTCTTTTTGATCTCTACATTAGACGTAATATCTGCTTTAGGTCTCAAAAAATGTACATCCAGTACTGCTTTTGGCCGGGCAAGATACTCCCGGATCAACGTCCGTATGGAATAACCGTCGGGAACGTCCTGCGCGGCAAAGGATATGGCGTTGATACCCTCATTATGCGCAATGTATAACGCTCTTGCATTGTGGAAATTTTGGGAAATAACCGTGAAATTATCCTGATTAAAAACCTCTTTACACCGTACGACCGAATCAAAGGTGCGGAACCCGGCATAATCAAGGGTCATCACATTTTCAGGAATTCCCAGATTCAGCAGGGCCCGTTGCATATCCAGCGGCTCGTTATAATATTCGGAATCATTGTTTCCGCTCAGGATAATGTATTTGATCTTACCTTCCTTGAAAAGTCGTGCCGTGGCCTCCATCCGGTATTTGAAAAAAAGATTTTCTTTTCCTTTTTCCGTATTTCGGCTGGTACCCAATACCAGTGCCACATCATTGGAAGGTAGGTTTTTAATTGAAAAATAGTTATACTGTTTGGTGCAGTAAACCACCCAGAAATTGCACAGCAAGATGAAAACCAGGCTGGCAAAAAGTAGGGCAATAACTATTTTTATCAATTTTTTCACGTGCCTCCTTAAAGTTAGCCTCTAAGTTGATGTAAATAATTCGAGGGTCTTTCAATAGCATAACAGTTTGTTCCTGTTTTTCAATACGCGCAAAGTAATGTATTTTGTTGCTGGCGTCTGAAAAAAGGTTTTAATAGAAAGTAATTTTACTTTCTATTAAAACAAACCAAGTTGTGATTTTCCGGAATCAGTACTTTTTTTTGCCTTTTTTTTCGGTTTCACAGGATCTATATTTTCTTCATCCATTGACGCGCTTTCCTCGTCAATAATATCTGCGTCGTCGGTTACATTTTCAGCGGATTCGGTGGTTTCTACGGTAACAGGTTCGTTATCCGCTCCATTATCCGTTTCAGTTCCCGGCTCTTCGCTGTCGTCAGAAATTTCTTCCACTTCTTCCGGTTTCTCCTCCTCAGGTGGTTCCGGCAGAGATTCCAGCCAGCGAATATCTTTGAATTTATCGATAGCCAGCTTGTAACCCATTGCTTTCCAGCCGCGGATATCAATTAGATCCTCCACAACAAATTCTTCATGCAGCTGATCCCTTTTTTCATTTTTAGCATGAACAATTTCAAAACGCGGACGTTTATCGGTCGATGCCAGGATCAGTTTACTATTTTTCGAATCACTGATAAAGACAAATTTCTTATCCAGTGAAGAAGTTTCAATTGTGAACCGCTTTATAAAATGCTGTTTTTGCCCTCCGTCATAATAAAGTGCCGTGATCGGAAGTTTTGAATCAAATTTCCTTACGAGCAATACTTCATTGGAAACATAATGGTTCGTCAGATCAAAATTGGTAAGCTCGTACGATCCATCTTTATAAATGACCAGAATATTGTCGGACGGGCCGAAATTACCAAGGTATTCTCCGCGTTCGTCGCGGTTCAGACGTCCGATAATCGGATCAAACCACATTTCCACGCCGCCGAGCGTTGACCGGCCGGCTTGTTTCATGGTCAGTTTTCTTACCGTATATTTTGTCAGGATGTTACCCATCGCACTTCTGTTCTTGATCAGAAGATCCGCAAAATTGAAATCAAACTGCTTCACTTTTGCCTTGCTCTGGGCGTTCAGGTTCACGGTGATAATTTCCGCTTCACCGTTTTCATTGGCTGTGAAATAAGTAATTTTCGACTTTGGCGTACCTTGTGTCAAATCATACTCACGATCCCGTGTCACAGCGGTAACCTGGAATCTTTTGATATAAGACACACCGGTTTTGCCTTCGAGATAAACGAGGTTATACACCTTGCGTTCGTCATTTTTTACAAAAACGGCGCAGTAAATAATATCTTTTCCGACAAAAACCTTATCCTGAACTTTGGTAACCAGACAGCGCCCGTCACTCCTGAAAACGATAATGTCATCAATGTCCGAGCAGTCCATTACATATTCATCCTTTTTAAGCCCTGAGCCGATAAAACCTTCGGCGCGGTTGACATAAAGTTTCTGGTTGTTGGCTGCTACGATATTGGCAGAAATTTGGTTAAATGCTCTGATTTCCGTTCTTCTTTCTCTTCCTTTTCCGTATTTTTTCAACAGATCTTTGAAGTAATCGATGGCGAAACGGGTAATGTTGGCGAGGTTATCTTCTGTTTCTGCCAGTTCCTCCTGCCATTTACGCATCAGTTCATCGGCCTTGTAACCGTCATATTTTGAAATACGTTTGATACGGATTTCAGTCAGTTCCAGAATATCATCATCATTGATCGCTCTGTAAAACTGCGGCTTGTAAGGTTCAAGTCCTTTGTCGATGGTGCGGATAACGGCCTCAAAAGTCTCACATTCCTCGATATCCCGGTAAATCCGGTTTTCGATAAATATCTTTTCAAGAGAACCGTATAGGATTTTTTCAAGCAAAGCCAGCCTTCTGATTTCCAGTTCACGTTTCAGTAAATGGACAGTCTGCTGGGTATTGTATCTCAAAATGTCGGTTACACCAACAAAATGGGGCTTGTCTTCAATAATAACGCAGGCATTCGGAGAAATCGAAACTTCACATTCCGTAAATGCGTAAAGTGCATCGATGGTAATGTCCGGCGAAACGCCCGGCGCCAGGTGAACCTGTATTTCTACGTCGGCCGCGGTATTGTCAATTACCTTTTTGATTTTGATCTTTCCGCCGTCATTGGCCTTAATGATCGAATCAATTAGCGAAGAAGTGGTGGTACCGAAAGGAATATCCCGGATCACCAGCATCTTTTTATCTTCTTCCTCAATTTTCGCCCTTACACGAACCTTTCCACTGCGGTGCCCGTCACCATAGTTAGATACGTCGATTTGCCCTCCCGTAAGGAAATCGGGGTAAATGACAACTTCTTTACCTTGCAGAATATTGATCGATGCGTCGATCAGCTCGCAAAAGTTATGCGGCAATATTTTTGTCGAAAGCCCGACCGCAATACCTTCAACACCCAGCGATAACAAAAGCGGGAACTTAACGGGAAGCGTTACCGGTTCACGTTTCCTCCCGTCATAGGACAGCTGCCACTCGGTGGTATCGTTGTTAAATACAATTTCTTTGGAAAATTTCGAAAGCCGAACCTCAATGTACCGGGCAGCCGCAGCACGGTCGCCGGTGCGCAGATCGCCCCAGTTACCCTGTGTGTCAAAAAGGAGTTCTTTTTGTCCAAGGTTAACGATGGCATCATTAATAGAGGCATCACCGTGCGGGTGATACTGCATGGTTGAACCGATGACATTGGCAACTTTGTTAAAGCGGCCGTCATCCATTTCGTTCAAAGCATGCATAATCCTGCGCTGAACAGGTTTTAAACCGTCCTCAATGGCCGGTACGGCCCGTTCCAGAATTACATAGGAGGCATAATCAAGAAACCAACTTTCGTAAAGGCCCGATACGGGTAATTGACTGTGTAATTCGCTATCTTCTACGTTAGGCGTAGCTCCGTTTTCGTCCATAAATTGAGGCGGAAACTAAGGGTTTAAATGCTGTAAAATTTTTGTAAGATCACGCTCTTATCGGTTTTCCGCACATGGATAATCGATTTTGTCAGGATTAAAATGCACGAACAACGCCGGGAGGCTGGGATGAAAATACTCGCTAATATATGAAAAAAAGAGATTGTTTCCCAGTTTCAGGCATCTGAATCCACTGCTTTCAGTACGGTCAGAAGTTCACTGATCATCATCGCCGTGGCTCCCCATATTTTATATCCGTTCACTTCATAATGCGGGGCCGTGACCGGGACACCCCGGACCTGTATTTCACTGGAACCAATGATGGATACATCCGAGATATCTTTTAACTTAATCTGAAATATATCTTCTACTTCCCTTGGATCCGGAAAAAAATCCGGGCGATAGGGCATGGCCGCAACCACTGGTAAAACGTAAAAATTGCTGGGAGGAATAAACAGCTCGGTTAAAATTCCCAATATTTTCACATCATTCAGCCGGAGACCGATTTCTTCCTGCGCTTCGCGTAAGGCCGTTCGGATCAGATTCTCATCCGTTCTCTCGTAACGACCGCCTGGAAAAGCGACTTGCCCAGAATGTACACCGTCGTACGCAGGACGGAGGATAAGCGGAAAATAAATTTCGTTCTGGTACGGATAAAACAATATCAGTACGGCACTCTTCCTGGTGCGCTCATTGGGTTTTACTGTCAATCTTAATTTTGAATTAGATTGCATAAGCTGGTGAGCGGATTCACCGGGAAGTGGATCTTTTAATTTTTCAAATAGTTCATTCGCAAAAAACGAGAAAGATCCCTGAGCCATAGAGGCAGTTGAAATTAATTTAAATCGGTGTCAATATATTTTTAACAGTATTAATCAGCTTAGAGTTTCACGGAGCCGGTTAAGGTTCCACGGAATAACCCATCCATGTGAATAGTGGTTACAAAGTTGTATTCCAGCCGATTTTCTGTGTTAACAATGTTAGTCATTATTTTTTTGTCAGCCAAATACCCGTGTCAAACCGCAGCATACAAGGCGGCGAGTTGTTCCGCGCATCGTTGTCCGTCCATCGCCGCTGACATAATTCCTCCGGCATATCCAGCCCCTTCACCGCAAGGGAAAAGTCCTTTCACGACAGGATGTTCACAGGTTTCACGTTCTCTCGGAATGCGCAATGGTGATGAGGTACGGCTTTCAACACCGATCAACTGGGCCTCGCCTGACAAGTAACCTTTCATTTTTCTGCCAAAATCAGACAAAGCGTCTCTTAGCGGAAAAGCGATATTGGGAGGGAGCACCTCATATAAATCAACCGGCGTAATGCCTGGCTGGTAAGAAGTTTCCCTTAATTGCCCTGACATTTTTTTGTTGACAAAATCGGTTGCAAGCTGGGCAGGAGCCGTTTGGGTAGCACCGGCAAAATTGCAGGCAGCCTGTTCAATTTCTTTTTGAAATTGCAATCCGGCCAAAGCACCGAATGCGCGATAAGGTTCCAGGTCAGCATCTTCCATGGAAACGACGATACCGGAATTGGCATAGGGAGAATCACGACGAGAGGGTGACATACCATTAACAACGACTTCACCGGAAGCGGTGGCTGCCGGGACAATAAATCCACCGGGACACATGCAAAACGAAAACACGCCGCGTTGCACACCGTCATATCTCGTCTGGGTTACCAAACTGTATGAGGCTGCCGGAAGATAAGGCCCCCGGTCGGTTTGGCAGTGATATTGTATCTTGTCAATCACACGCTGTGGATGCTCAATACGCACACCCATCGCGAACGATTTACTTTCTATGAGTACATTCTTATTGTCCAGGAGCTCATAAATATCCCTGGCCGAATGCCCCGTAGCGAGTATCACCCCGATACCGGTATGTTCTTTATTGTCATCGGTGATAACGCCTTTTAAGTTATTCCCTTCTAAAATCAGGTCGGTAACCTTGGTGTCAAAGTGAATTTCTCCGCCTGCCTCTAAAATGCTTTTACGCATTTCGGCCACCACCATAGGAAGTTTGTTTGTCCCGATGTGCGGATGGGTATCGATTAAAATCTGCTCATTGGCGCCATGTCCTACAAATATTTCGAGCACGCGGCGAATGTCTCCGCGCTTGTTTGAGCGGGTATAAAGTTTGCCGTCAGAATAAGTACCGGCGCCGCCTTCTCCGAAACAATAATTGGATTCAGGGTTGACGATATGATCCTTATTGATGGCTGCCAGGTCACGACGTCTGGCGCGTACATCTTTTCCCCTTTCAAAAAGGACCGGTTTTATTCCAAGCTCGATTAAACGTAAGGCCGCAAACATACCTGCCGGGCCGCAGCCAACAATAAGCGCTTGCGGACGGGTTGTTACATCGGGATAATGTAATGGCGTCTGGATCAGGGAAGGCGGTACTTCATTGATATAGACTTCGGCCTGAACGTTGACTTTGACCTGCTTTCCACGGGCATCAATGGACTGGCGTGTTTTTCTTATAAACGGCTTGTCGTCAGTACTTAAACGAAGTTTTTTATTGATATACTGACGGAAATTCTCATCATCCAGAGCGATCTCCGGCAAGAGTGTAAGTTGAAGTGTCTGTTGCATTTTTAAGAAAGGGATTTATCCTTTAACAGGGCAAAGGTAAGGAATTTTTACTTTTCGATTAATATTCAAAACCGTTTGCTGTGTTGAGCGGGGTTCCTGTGAAACAAGGTGGAACCATGTCTTCTGCCTGGGAACTGGTACTGACGCTCATTTACGTCCGTGAATAACTGGGATGAGTTTATGGTAAGTTATCACTGGAACTGACTTTATGTATTATGTTTATGAGTCAGTTCTAACTTTTTTATCATGGCCTCTATCAATCGTCGTCAGTTTTTAAGTACCGCAGTGGTGGCAAGCAGCGTGAGCGTCTTGCCCGATTTTGGTTTTTCAAGAGATATTAAAAAAACTTTTCAGATTTCCTGCAATCAATATTCCTGGATCACCTTTTACAAAAGAGACGGTCGCGACTGGTTTACGAATCTTGATGCCTCGTTAGCCGAGTTTGCTTCGACGGGTTTGAAAGCTTACGAACCGGGGCTGAACAATGCGGATGAGGCAAAAAAGCTATTACCCTTATTGGAAAAACATAATCTCGTGATGCCGTCGGTTTACGTAAACAGCGCTTTGCACGAGGCTGTTGAGGCAGAAAAATCTTTGCAGACAGTGTTGGCGATTGCTGAAACCGTACAGCAGACGAAAACAAAAATTATTGTTACAAATCCCAATCCGGTCAAGTGGGGAGGCCCTGAGAACAAGTCGGATGAACAATTGGCGGAGCAGGCTAAAAATCTCAATAAGCTCGGAGCCGAATTGAAAAAAAGAGGAATGACTCTAGCCTATCATACCCATGATGTGGAACTGCGGGCAGCGGCAAGGGAATTTCACCACATGATGCTGGGAACAGATCCGAAAAATGTTTCCCTTTGTCTGGATGTGCACTGGGTTTATCGCGGATCGGGAAATTCGCAGATCGCCCTGTTTGATATCGTAAAATTATATGGAAAACGTATCGTCGAGCTGCATTTGCGCCAGTCGAAAGGTGGTGTCTGGCAGGAAACATTTGGCGATGGTGATATTGATTACAAACGGCTCATGCATAGTTTGCAGGGAATGGGTGTCAGGCCAAATCTGGTTTTGGAACAATGTCTGGAAAAAACATCTCCTAACACTGTAAATGGCGTGGAAGCACATAAACAGGATTTGGAGGCTGCCGGTAAAATGTTCAGCGATTGGCTTAAATAGACACGGGCAAATCAAAGAGAATATTTATCAATTCTTACATAATTGGTAAGGTTTTTTCTGTGTAAAGTTGTAACTTTTGAATATCATCAATCAAAATAAACAACACGATGCTGACGACCGATTTTTTTCAAATAGAGGAATTACTGACGCCGGAACAACGCCTGATCGCGCAGGTTGTGAAGGAATTTTCTGATCTTGAAATTAAACCTATTATAGAAGAATACGCCCAAAAGGCAGAGTTTCCACAACAATTTATCAGGAAATTCGGCGAGCTGGGTGTTTTCGGTCCAACGATTCCCAAAGAATATGGTGGCGGTGGGATGGACTATATCAGTTATGGACTGATGTGTCAGGAAATTGAAAGAGGCGATTCTTCCATGCGCTCAACCGTATCGGTGCAAAGCTCGCTGGTGATGTGGCCAATATTCCAGTTTGGTTCAGAAGAACAGAAACAAAAATACCTTCCCGGATTGGGAAAAGGGGAGATATTAGGCTGTTTCGGGTTAACAGAGCCGGATCATGGCTCGGATCCCGGAGGGCTTAAAACTTATATTGCTAAAACACACGGAGGTTATATGCTGAACGGCTCGAAGATGTGGATTTCGAATGCCCCGTTTGCTGATATCGCCGTTGTCTGGGCCAGAAATGAGGATGGCCGGGTACAGGGCGTGATTGTGGAACGTGGTATGGAAGGTTTTTCAACGGCTACGATTCACGGAAAATGGTCGCTGCGGGCGAGTGCCACCGGCGAACTTCTTTTTGATAACGTACTTATTCCCAAAGAGAATATTTTGCCGGATGCCATCGGACTAAAAGCCGCATTGCAATGTCTGGATCACGCCCGTTATGGGGTGGCCTGGGGGGCCATCGGTGTTGCTTTGGATTGTTATGAAACGGCGGTCCGTTACTCGGGAGAGCGATTTCAGTTTAATAAGCCAATCAGTGCTTTCCAGCTCGTACAGAAAAAACTGGCGGAAATGCTCACGGAAATTACCAAAGCACAACTGTTGTCATGGCGGCTTGGAACGCTGATGAATGAATCCCGTGCCACGACTACGCAAATATCGATGGCCAAAAGAAACAACGTGGAAATGGCTTTGCAGGTAGCCAGAGAATCACGGCAAATATTAGGTGCGATGGGTATAACCGATTCCTATCCGATCATGCGGCATATGATGAACCTTGAATCTGTCACGACTTATGAAGGGACGCACGATATTCACCTGTTGATTTTAGGCGCAGAAATTACGGGACATCCTGCTTTTAAATAAACCCGGCTGTCTGGCTTATTTTTCGGAAAGTTCTTTTTGAAGTTCCTTGCTGGTTTGTCTGGACCCGTCCGGCGACCATCCGGGCGCTTTAAGTAAATATTTAAATTTGGTTTTCAGGTCGACAGGCTGCTCAAAATCTTTCCTGATCTCTACAAATTCGTGAAAAACCGTGTCCGTTAAACCGGCTGTTTCGGTTTGTTTTGTCAATCCGTATCGGGGCGGAATCGCAGGCATTTCTTCCTGGAAGGTGCCGAAAATTCTGTCCCAGATAATCAGGCACATACCCATGTTTTTATCCAGGTATTCGATGTTGCTGGCATGATGAACGCGGTGATGCGAAGGTGTAACGAAGATATATTCCAGCCAGCCCAGTTTTCCGACATACTCCGTGTGTACGATAATCCCGTAAATCTGCGTCAGCGAATACATGATCACGATATCAGCCGGATTAAAGCCGATCATAACCAGCGGAATAAAATAAAAAAAACGATACAATGGCTGAAAAACCGAAGAACGGAATCCGGTTGTCAGGTTGAAATGTTCGGAAGAATGGTGTGTTACGTGCACAGCCCAGAATAGCCTGCTGTGGTGATCAACATAATGCAGCGTGTAAAAAGCCAGGTCTTCCAAAAGAAACAGGGCAAGCCAGTATAAGTATGGATTTACGATCGGTTCAATCATTCTGAAATTATAAAACCAGATCAAAACCCCGATATAAGCCGCACGGAAAAGCAAATCAACACTGCCATTTAGCAGCATCAGTACCGCATTGGTCAAAGTATCTTTGATGGAATAAGAAACTCTATGTGACCGATAGGTAATGAGTATTTCAAGGGCAATCAGTGAAATGTAAAATGGGGTGGAAAGCTTTAAGAGGAGATCTTCAAATTCGTATGTACCTGGCATAATAACGTCTGCAAATATTTTACAAAGATAGGACGGTAGGGAAACTGAACGGTGTGGTTTCAGCTTTTTAAGGATATTCTAATATAAGATTTAATTGTATATGATTATGACAATTAAATAAATCAGCACCCCTATGTTATCGGCTCTTTACTTAGCTAATCAACCGGCGCAGTGCTTTTCTCAACTCTTCGTTTTTGTGCTTTTTCTGCAAAATGACCGGCGCTGCAATACGCTCTCTGCAATCAAATAAGGAGCACCGTTCACAAGTCTCATTCACATCCCGTGAGGGTATTTCCGGGTCATCAAGGAATTGTATCGTTTTACTGGTCTGATCATCCAGATAAACACCCATAGAAACACTAACGTTCAGATTAGGTGTCGTGGCAGTCGGCTGGGCGAAACTTATGATCAGATAATTGTCCTGTGTATCGATATATCGTGACCGCTGCGCTTTACAAATGGTATTGACGTAGGTTTTATTTTTGACAGATTCTGCCAGATCATCCAGAATGGTGAGCGCGATCCATCGTCTGCAATAGTGTTCATCCTTAACCGTATGCGGGTTATGCTTTCGGGAAATGTGCATTTCCTTGGTCATTTCGAACAAATTCTGTCCAGCAAAATTGTTAAACCTTGAAAAGAAGATTTGTTTGATGCCAAAATGAGTCGGTAGTACATTGCTGAGCCGGTAGCAAAACGATTCCGGTGTGGTATTAAACGCCTCAACCATCGCGACCAATTTTTCAGGCTGCCAGGTTTTTAGCGCAAAAAAATCTTTCAGCCTTGGTATCAGCAAACTACGTTTGATAATAATGGCACTGGCGAAATAGGACGCCTTAAAGTTGTTGAGCAGTTGTTCAAAAGATTCAGCTTCCACTAACGCAGTCGTGTGAAGCCGGTTTTTTAGTTTTAAATAGACATAACCGATTTCCCGGCCATAAATAAACGCACGTTGTACCGAAGAAAGGTGCACATTGACAAGCAGCCGGTTTCCCTGCGGGCGGGTGATGGTTAACGACCGGACGCTGGCAAATTCGGGGTTGACCTTTTCGTTGATGTCCTCTATTTTATAATTATACTCCGATGTTAATACATTTGCCAGGTAAGTTTCATCCAGCCGTTTCTCAACCGGAATACCTCTTTCTGACATAAACCGTTCGGCTTCTTCCTCGATATCTTCAAAACAATTGTCGTGCATTTCCTGATAAGTGCGCAGCGCGGAGAAATAAAATTTCTCCACCGACATGTTGTAATTTCTGGCAATTTCGATGAGTGTCCCTACAAAAGCGCTGATTTTTGTGGGCGCATTTGAAAGGAGTTCGAGCAAACTGGCGGGATCGATACCAAAGAGTTCGAGCGGAAGTTCCGTAAGGATATTGGAGCTCAGCAGCTCAGATATGGGTTCAAGCCGCTTGCTGAGTTTTAGCGAAACCAGCGTGTCATAATCGACTTCCATGGCACCGGCCAGCGCAATGATCTTATCGGACTTTGGATACTTTTTTCCTTTTTCAATTTCATTGATATAAGAAATCGACAAGCCTGACTTTTGGGAAAGTTCACTCAGCGACAGGCCCTTGTCCAGGCGAAGCTGTTTTAATTTCAGTCCAAAAACCAGTCGTACGTTGTCAGTATTTAAAGCCACGATAATAGGGGGTATGCTCGTTAGGGTTACTCAAAACAATCCAAAATCGAAAAGCCGATTGTTTATCTGATATATCAAACGATATAAAAATGTAAACTGCAAAATTACTTTATCTGGATCAAATCCCTAACCGACGGGCTAATTTATGCCGTTCAATACGCAAGAAGTTGTTTCCGGATCAAGAAAAAGAGGACAATTTTATCAATTGTCCTCTGTAATTTTTGTCACGATGCGGGATCAGAAGATAGCAAAACCCAGGGTTGCCTGGAACAAATTGCTTTTTCTGCCAAACTGGGCTGCCGTAGTCGCATTGTTGTAGTTAACCTTTACGATGTCGTTAAAATTGCCCTCATAACGCACGTCCAGACTCATTCTGCCAAAATCAACACCGACTCCGGCCTGGTAACCGAAAGCCAGACGGTTGTTGAATTCCGCTTTTGAATTGCTTCCTGTTACTTCGTTAAAGGAATCGCCCAGTTTTCCATTGTCCGATAACCTCAGAGAAGCCATGGGCCCTGCGTTGATTCTGAAAAATTTGGCAATGCGCACCCCAAAGAGCAGCGGTACGTCAAGATTTGAGAATCTTACATCCACCTTACCATCGTTTACCGAATTATCGAAGTCGAATTTTGCTCCCTTTTGAGAAAGTAAAAGTTCGGGCTGCAAATAGAAATCTTTTCCAAACCGGAAAAATACACCACCGGCAAACCCCAATGTACGATCAGAATTATCTTTGAAATTAAATGCATTTCCGCCCGAGCCCAATGACAGATCATTGCCGTTGATGTTGGATAAATTTGCACCGGCTTTGACACCAAACCGGAAGGCCGGATCATATTGCGCAAATGCCGAATAATTGATCCCAACCGCACAAAGCGCTATCAATACTAACTTTTTCATAAACTGTTTTTAATTTTAATTGATGATTTTACTGGTTGTTTAAAATAACTTGTAAAAAGCTGTGCCGTTGGTATAACAATAATGTTTTGTGTCCATGTGAGTATTTGTTTCCCCAGGAATTTTGCCAATTGTTAGATTTAATAAAACCGCTATATGGAAGAGTCCGTGCGGATTTTATACGCAGGGAGGCTATACAGGTCACACAATTTATTCTATGGCAAGCCGCTATGCTAATCATAATCCTTTAACAATCATCATAATCTCTACGGTTTCCAAAACTTAATATTGACAGGATTTACGGTAAAACAGGGTTGAATACAATCAAAAACGCTATTTTTGCGGGCTATTAATACCAAAGTTAATTTTAGACTAAATTGTTGATAAAGAATGAGTGAATATAGTCCTCGGGAAATAGAAAAGAAATGGCAGAATTTTTGGGAGAAAAATGAGACTTTTCAGGTAGAAAATAAGTCTGATCTTCCCAAATATTATGTTTTGGATATGTTCCCGTATCCTTCCGGGGCCGGCTTGCACGTGGGTCATCCGCTTGGATATATTGCTTCTGATATTTATTCCAGATATAAGCGCCTGAAGGGTTTTAATGTATTGCACCCGATGGGATTCGATAGTTTTGGCCTTCCGGCTGAACAATATGCGATCCAGACAGGTCAGCATCCGGCCATCACCACGGAGCAGAATATCACCCGATATATTGAACAATTGAAAAATCTGGGTTTCAGTTACGACTGGAGCCGCGAAGTACGTACGTCTGATCCGTCCTACTATAAATGGACACAGTGGATTTTTACCGAACTTTTTGAAAGCTGGTATAACAACGACACACAGAAAGCGGAAAGAATTGAAACGCTGACCGCGCAATTTGAAACCAATGGTAATCAGCAGGTCAACGCAGCCTGCGACGAAGATACGGCTGCTTTTACGGCTGAGGAATGGAATGCATGGTCAGAAGAGGAAAAATACAAGATTACGCTGAAATACAGGATTACCTATGTTGCCGATGCGACGGTAAACTGGTGCCCGGGTCTGGGATCGGTTTTGTCCAATGATGAGGTAAAGGATGGTGTTTCTGAGCGTGGTGGGTTTCCTGTTATCCAGAAATTGATGCGTCAGTGGATGATGCGTATTACGGCGTATTCACAGCGTTTGCTGGATGGTCTGGATAATGTGGACTGGACGGAATCTTTGAAAGAGCAGCAGCGTAACTGGATCGGCCGTTCGGTTGGAGCGCTTGTGACTTTCCCGGTCGCGACTTCAAAAGAGGGTGGGGCTGGTGCAGAATCGATAACAGTTTTCACCACCCGTGTGGATACCATCTACGGTGTTTCGTTTATGGTAATCGCGCCCGAGCATGAGCTTGTGGACGTGATCACAACACCTGAGCAAAGAGCGGACATTGATGCCTACATTGATTTTACGAAAAAACGGTCGGAGCGTGATCGTATGAGTGATGTGAAAACCGTTTCCGGTGCGTTTACAGGAGCTTATGCCATCAATCCGTTTAACGAGGAGAAAATTCCGGTTTATATCGCGGACTATGTTTTGGCGGGTTATGGAACGGGCGCGGTGATGGCAGTGCCGTCGGGTGACCAGCGTGACTGGAACTTTGCGAAACATTTCAATCTGCCGATTATCCCGATACTGGATTCTCAGAAAGAAACCGAGATACAGGCAGATAATACCAAGGAAGGGAAATATATTAATTCCGGAATGATCAACGGCCTGACTTTCCATGAAGCCAACAAAGTTTTGATCCAGTGGCTGGAAGAAAAAGGTGTTGGGAAAGGAAAGATCAACTACCGTCTGCGCGATGCTGTTTTCAGTCGTCAGCGTTATTGGGGTGAGCCTGTGCCTGTTTTTTATAAAAATGACAGCAGCGGTCAGCCGCTTCCTTATTTGTTGAAAGAAGAAGAATTGCCGCTTAACTTGCCGGCGATTGATAAATATTTGCCTACTGAACACGGAGAGCCGCCGCTTGGCCGTGCGGAAGGATGGGGACATGGTAGCGGAAATCCTTATGAATTGAGTACGATGCCGGGATGGGCTGGAAGCAGCTGGTACTGGTACCGTTATATGGATGCGAAAAATGAAACCGAATTTGCGTCGAAAGAATCAATCGATTACTGGCGTAGCGTCGATTTGTACATCGGTGGAACAGAGCATGCGACCGGGCACTTATTGTACAGTCGTTTCTGGAATAAGTTTTTGAAAGACCGCGGGTTTGTATCTGAGGAGGAGCCATTCAGGAAACTGATCAACCAGGGAATGATCCAGGGGCGTAGCAGTTTTGTGTATCGTGTAAAAAGCGAAGAATACAGCAAACCTGTTTTTGTCAGCGACGGCTTGAAATCTCAATACGAAGTTTCTGCTTTGCACGTGGATGTGAATATTGTTGAAAATGATATTCTTGACGTTGAGAAATTCAAGGCGACACGTCCGGATATTGCCGGTGAAAATGCCGAATTTATTCTGGAAGACGGAAAATATCATTGCGGCGTGGAAGTCGAGAAAATGTCGAAATCCAAGTTCAATGTCGTGAATCCGGATGATATTGTGACAAGATATGGTGCGGATACGCTTCGTTTGTATGAAATGTTCCTTGGACCGTTGGAGCAGGCGAAACCATGGAATACGAATGGTATTGACGGTACCTACCGTTTCATCCGTAAATTCTGGCGTTTGTTTTACAACGATCAGGGACAATGGGTTGTAAAAGACGAAGCTGCGAAACCGGAGGAACTGAAGGTATTGCACAAAACGATCAAGAAAATTGAGGAGGACATTGAAAATTTCTCTTTCAATACAGGCGTAAGTGCGTTCATGATGTGTGTAAATGAACTTGGAAGCCTGAAATGTAACAAGCGAGCTGTTTTGCAGGAACTTGTTATTTTGATCTCCCCTTATGCACCGCATTTGAGCGAAGAATTGTGGGATGCTTTGGGTAACGAAAAAGGAACGGTTTCAAAAGCGGCTTTCCCGAAATGGGAGCAGCAGTATGTGATCGACGCCGTATTCGAATATCCGGTCCAGATCAATGGAAAAGTCCGGGTGACACTTCCGTTTGCCTTGGATACAGCCCCTGCGGAGATCGAAAAAGAAGTACTCGCGAATGAGGTTGTGATCAAATGGCTGGAAGGCAATACGCCTAAAAAAGTCATCGTTGTTCCGAAACGTATAGTGAACGTAGTTATTTAAAAATAAAATAAAAAAGACCGATGCAGGCTCTGACTGCATCGGTCTTTTGTTTACCATGGAATTGGCAATTAATCCATCTTGATTGAGCGTTCAACGACCTTTTCCAACAACTGGAATTCTTTGGTTTGTTTTTCACCTTTGCTGACAATTTCCAGAGTATAGTCGCCGGCTGGAAGCTGGGTGATATCGATTTCTCTTCTCAGCTTTTTATCGTGTTTACCTGCCACTTCTCTGTAAAACACTTTTCCTTTTGAATCCTGAAAAAGTATCGCAGTGCTGGCATCGTTGTATTTGTCGATGTTCACTTTGATCTTTCCGTCTTTGGAAGCATAAATCCCGGAATTAAATCCGGTTACTTTTTTTACTTCTTTGTCTCCCGCAACAGCAGAAAATGAAATGGATGCGACTAAAACCAGGGCGCTGATGATGTTTTTGATTGAATTTTTCATGGCTAATAGATTTATAGATTTGCTATGTGTTGCGCTAAAAGAACATAACAAATGTATGGGTTATGGCAGGTACTATGCAATGCAAAGTACATGAGTGGTGCTATAGCAGAATGAATGGCAAAATCGTATGTTATTGGTATTGGATTATCTTAAAATGAAGATTAAAAAGCCCATTCTCTAACTTTCGTTAAGAACAGGCTTTGCGTGTGTAAAATGAAGTGGTAGGTAGGCTTAAATTCAGTTTGTTGATGAAGTGTTGTAAAGTTGATGAAGTGTTTAAAATGTGTGTGTGATCAATTGTTTTTTTGTATGTATAGTGCGTACAACCAGTTTTCTTTTATTTTGTATGTAGACGAGCTCTTTTAGCTGAGGTCACAAATTATTTTTATTTTTTTAAATATTTTCTTCCCACTCCAATAGTGCGGCCAGTGTCATGCCAAATACTTTGGCTATCGCGGCGGCTCTGGCTACGGTTAAGCTGGTATCGCCTGTTTCTATTTTACTGTATGCTGTTTGGCTTAAACCAATTTCCTTGGCTATTTTCTCTTGTTTAAATCCATGCAGCTGACGAAGCTTTTTTAATCGCTTTCCGAGGCCGTTTAAATTTTTGGGTTCCATAACTTACAGGATTTATTGTAAACAATGAGCGTATATATAGTGTGTATTCGGTTAGACTAGAGGTTCGTTGATAGGTCACGCTATAAGTCGTAGCAAGCGTTTATTTTTTTGATGTTCCTGCCGAATTGGGATGGTTTGGTAGGTGGTTTATTTTTTAATTAATTGTAAATCAATGTGTTATGTTGTGTTCTATTTACGGTAGAATTATTTCGAATGACGGCATGTTTTTAGTGCGACACGTTGTTACAACCAACCATTCCTATCTTTTTGTACTTTTGCTTTCCTATGACAAAAAAGAAATCACGAAGTACCATTTTAAGCAAACCTGACTATCTGAAACCGCTGCCTTTGAAAGGCTGGGCGATTATCGCAGGCATTGTGTTGGTGATTGGCGCACTCGTTTGGTGGAGCGACCGCAAGGATGAAAATAAATGGACTTATGTAAGTCAATTTGGCATTAAATTTCCGCTCAAATACGCCGTGCATGGCATAGATGTATCGCACCACAATGCTCGTATTAACTGGGATAAATTAAAAAACTCACGTACCGATGAAGTGGGTATTGACTTTGTGTACATAAAAGCTACGGAGGGTGCCACCCATCTGGACCGCCAATTTCAGAGAAACTGGCAGGAAGCCAGGCGCGTGGGCATGAAACGCGGAGCTTATCATTTCTATAACCCAAGGGTTATGTCCGACAGGCAGGTGGAAAATTTTATTGGCCAGGTTGACCTGCTTCCGGGCGATCTGCCCCCCGTGCTGGATTTGGAAACGGACGCCCGAAAACCCAATGAAATCATCGTAAAGGGTGTGAGAAACTGGCTGGTGCTCATCGAAAAGCATTATGGCGTCCGTCCGATTATTTATGTGAATGAGCACTTTTATAAAAAATATATCGCGGGAAATTTTGATGATTATCCGCTCTGGCTGGCGGGTTATTCGCGAAATCATATCGATGATCTGGCCGAAGACGCCCAGGTTCTGTTCTGGCAGTACAGCGAAAAAGGCTGGGCCGACGGAATTCGTGGGTTTGTAGACTACAATGTTTTTTTGCACGAACCCGGGGATTGGGAGCAGTTGGGGGAGTAGGTTTTGTATTGAAACAATGGTTTAGAGAATTGACTATCCGGAATGCAAATAACCAGATTTGAGGCCTGCTGTTTTTGATCTGGGGGCTTTTAGTGTGTATTTACTTGAATAAAATATTATTTTATTCCAAATTTGACTAAAAAAGAGCCCAATTACGAAGGCTTTTTTTGATTGAAGGTGCTACATTGCATTCCGAATTTTACACACACGATCTTATGAACCTGACAAAATATCTGGAACGCTTCGACCGGCTGCATCATATGATAAGGAGAAAGGCAACGGGCTCTCCTGCCGAATTAGCCGAAAAACTGAATCTTTCAGAAAGGGCAACTTTTGAATACATACGTGTTATGCGCGAGATGGGGGCGCCAATAGCCTTTTGCCCGCATAGACGTACTTATTATTATGAACGGGAAGTACAGTTTAATATGGGGTTTCTCGAATTATATAATGATGTAACCGGCTTAACTGGGAGGGGGAATGAGTAACGATTCAAATCATTTTAGAAAATTTTTGGCACTGCGGTAATAGTTCAGTGAGCGGATTTAGCTTTACGCCATCATCAAATTAATATTGTTGGCCAACGGAATCGATTGATGACTTTTACTTCATTTTACACTTTAAACTTTAAGAACGATGAATTCTTTTGATTTAGAAAAATTAGAATTAAACTCTTTGAATGATAGTGAGATTCAAGAAACCAATGGCGGTATCTGGAAAGAACTTGCACTGCTTGTTATAGCAGGATGTGTGGCCGATTGGGCTGATTTTAAGTCGGGGTTAGGAAGTGGTTTACGCGCAAATTAACAGTATTTTTTTTCACTAAAAGGAAAAATCAATATGAATATTTTGATAGATGACTTGGAAAGTTTAGCCTATGAGGAAATGGTCTCAATTGAGGGCGGTAAACTTGACCGTTCTTTTGGGGGGGATGTAGGATATGTTCTCGGGTGGTTGCTTTCTGCGATGGGTAAAGGGGCTTCTGCAATACAAGGATAATTGTATTTTTATATTGGCGGAGATATGTTTTTGATGTCGCCGCCAATATAAAAAAATAAGCTATCTTACTTCAACAGGGTTATGAAATATACCATAAGAGATATAAATTACTTTATCCTAAGTGTTAGTAATGGGGGGTTTGTAACAATTTCATTAAGTATTGAGATTGTTTCAAGATTTATATTTAATAATCTGATTTTTTTAGTACTTCAACAGGAGAATGTATTGGTAAATCCAGTTATTGAGGGGCAAAATATTTATATTAAGCTAATTATGTCTTTAATTTTAGCACCAATTATTGAGACATTTATTTTTTTCTTGCTCCCATTTAAAACATTGAAATATTTTAAATGGCAATATTTATCTTTCTCTAAATGCTTTGTTTTAATTGCTTCAATTTTATTTGCTTTTAATCATTGTTTTAATTTTGTATATTTTTTATCGTCTTGTTTTGGAGGAGTACTAATGGCTATTTTTTATTTAATTTCAGATAAGCGAGCGGAGAATTCTTATTTGAACACAACCATTCTCCATTCTCTATATAATGCATTTGTTATTTTGTTTAATTATTTCTGAACGATTTTGGCAACAACAAAGTTTAAGCAAGAGGAAAAATATATCTATTTTATATTGGGTATGATATCAGGGCCAGTTATTGTTCGTTTATACGCAATAGTGAAAACTTTTATATTGAGGTATATTGATTGATTAAGTTCTGTAAGAAATCATTGCTTTCTTACAGAATTAAAGGACTGCTGTCAACTTTGATCGCTAGCCCACTTATTAAACAACACCATATCATTGGTTGCGGAACGGCCTGCCTGGCTTCAATAGCAGCTTGCCGCAAATTTTGTCTTTTGATAGCTCGTATTTGTCAATTAGCTGAAATAAACCCCAATATTATATGCTTGGACTTCTTGGGAGAGTTCCAAAGATAGGATTTTTGTTACTTTTTGTGAGTCTCAATGCTTATGCGCAGACGAGACATATTGCTGGCAGGATTTTGGATGTGCAGCAACAAGCTATCCCTTTTGCCTCTATTCAAATTGAAGGAGAAAACAATGGAACTGTTACGAATGAACAGGGATATTTTAACCTGGTGATTCGTAATTTAGAGAATCGGATATTGGTCGTTAGTTCTCTGGGTTATAAAACCAATAAACATAAAATTGATATTGATAAACAGGGTCTTATAGTCATTTTAGAAGCGGATGCAACGCAACTTAATGAAGTTTTCATTTTTCCCGATAGCTCCCTAAAGGTTTTACTTGCGAAAGCATACAGGAAAATTAACGACAACTATCCTCAAAATTCAATTGAATTAATTGGGTTTTACAGATCTTATCATAAATCGACAAAAGATAATCGCTATCTGGATTTTACAGAATCTTCGTTAAGAATCCAACAAAGTGGATATCAAAATTCAAAAGAAGATGCTCAGGTAGAAGTGCTTAAAGTGCGTAACCTCAGATTCCCTCAACGTGACAGTATCGATAACGTAAGATATTACGGTGGCGCATTTATGGTTAATTGGAATGATCCTGTCAAAATGAGAGAAGCTTTTTTGAATCCTGCCTATTTCAATAAACGTTTTATTTATCAGCTTGAATCAATTTCGAAATACAATATGGGAAAAGATTCAGTTTATGTCATTCAATTTAAATCAAATGACACGAGAGAAACAAAGGAAGGTAAAATTTGGATTGACAAAAAAACGCTGGCTTATCAGAAAATTGAATGGAAAGATAATGATCCGAAAAACCCAAATCCTCTGATTCCAATAAGAAGAATTACCAGAAATTATCTAACACTTTATCAACATCAAGATGCTGTAAATGTGGTGAAATACACTTCGGTAAGTGGTAAAAACTACAATGGTAAGACAAAGCAGGAGAGTAATTATGTACTTGAATTTGTTACAACTGCCTGTGATCTGATAAAAAATCGTAAACAAATACCATTAGAGAAGAGGCTGAAATACGGCGAGCTGTTTGCAGAATTAGAGAGTACTAATGATATGCATTTTTGGGATGAATACACCACGATTGAAATGGATTCGGCATTAAAAATGGCGAGGATTAGGATGTCTCGCGACGAAACTGCGAAAGCGAGTTATAAAGAGATTAAATCGAGAAGAGATCTTAAAGTCAGAATATATAACTTAACAAAACGCATAACAATTGGTTACGCATTAAATGGAGCTTTCTTTAAATCCATAGATAAAGAGCGTGTCTGGTTAGATTACATGGATCAAATGAATGGTGGTGCACGGGCAATTTCCAGGCCTGCCGTCATCTCCGGGAGTACAATTAGCATCGGATACGAACTGAATCCATATAAGCAGCTCAGAATGGATTTTACGGATGGATTATTTAACTCTAATCTTTACAAGGTCACTTCGATTAAATTTTATCAATATTATCTGGTGAAAAGAGAAGGGAATCCGCTATTTGTAACAGCTTCGATAGGTTTCTCAATCGGTAAAGCGGGGCTATACTTAGGAGAACTTTCTTCCGAGAAGGATATAGTTATGAATGGTAAGAATTTGGGTAAGAATTCAAAAGTTTTTTTAGGAGACCGGGATATTAACGGTCAGATCGGTTTGGGTTTGGAATATCGGAAAAAGCGACTTTCTTATTTTGGAGAATTGAGCTATGCTCAAAATATCCATCAAAAGGACATACTACTGCTCAGAATGAAAAGAAATTTTTTATTTACAAGAACTGTTGTCACGGATTACCCTTCCAGTGAGATTTTAATAACACCTGAGAATGTATATAGGGGTGTTTCTCCCATGTCCATGGCCTTTGGGATACGTATGAGACTTTAAGTTAGTCATTATCTATGAGAGCAAGTATTTTTATTAAACAGCATGATATCACGGACTGTGGTGCAGCTTGTTTAGCTTCTGTTGCGGGGCATTATGGATTAGGGATGCCTATCGCCCGTGTGAGACAATATGCAGGGACAGACCAAAAAGGTACCAATGTCCTTGGACTTATTGAAGCCGCTCAAAAAATTGGGTTTCAGGCAAAAGGCGTTAAGGGAGCGCTAGAAAGTCTTAATAAAATTCCATTACCTGCAATTGCCCATGTTATTGTAAAAGGAGGGTTGCATCATTACATTGTAATATACAAAGTTACAGATAAAGATGTCACGTATATGGATCCCGGAGATGGTAAAATCCATACTAAAGCACTAGAAGAATTTAAAAAATTATGGACAGGGGTATTAATAATTTTATTGCCTGCGGATAATTTTGTAATTGAAAATCAACGAGTTTCCGTTCTACGCCGCTTCTGGGCTTTGGTCAATCCACACAAAAGTGTCATGATCCAGGCCTTATTTGGTGCAGCTGTGGCTACCTTACTTGGCTTATCCACGTCCATATATATTCAGAAAATAACCGATCATGTATTGCCCTCGGGCAACATGGACTTGCTGCGTTTATTGAGTGTCGGTATGTTACTGATATTGGTTTTGCAAACCGTAGTGGGTACGATAAAAACGGTTTTTGTTTTCAAAACCGGTCAGCAGATTGATGCGCAGCTTATTTTGGGTTATTACAAACATTTACTGACACTTCCGCAGCAATTTTTTGATACCATGCGGGTGGGAGAGATTATTTCCAGGGTAAATGACGCCGTTAAAATCCGCTCTTTTATCAATGAAACGGTGCTGGACCTGGTTGTTAATGTCTTTATCGTGCTGTTTTCCTTTATGCTGATGTTCACTTATTACTGGAAACTGGCGCTGATTATGCTGGCCATCATTCCGTTTTATGTGTTTTTCTATTGGATATCGAACCGGATTAATAAACGTCTTCAGCGTAAACTCATGGAGAATGGTGCCGAGCTGGAAGCGCAGTTGGTGGAATCGTTAAACGCAGCTTCGACTATTAAACGATTTGGTATGGAGGCTTATGCTAACTATAAAACGGAAACACGGTTTATTCAGCTGATTCGTACCATTTATAGTTCATTTATGTCGTCCCTTTCGGTTAGTACCGCCAGCGGCTTTATTTCTCAGCTATTTACGATCATTTTACTGTGGGTTGGAACCTCCTTTGTCATAACCAATGCACTCACGGCAGGTGAGCTTTTTTCATTTTATGCATTGATCGGTTATTTTACGGGACCCGCCGGCAGACTCATAGGTGCGAACAAGACCATCCAGGATGCGTTGATTGCCGCTGACAGGCTCTTTGAGATTATGGATTTGGAACGTGAGAAAACAGAACATAAAATTGAGCTCACCGAGGATATGGTTGGGGATATCCGTCTGGAAGATGTTACTTTCAGATATGGAACACGCGCCATTATTTTTGAACATCTGAATCTAACAATCAGGAAAGGTAAAATTACTGCGATCGTGGGAGAGAGCGGGTCAGGTAAGTCTACACTTATTTCGCTACTGCAAAATTTGTACCCTTTGAAGAGCGGGCGGATTAATATCGGTGATTTTGATGTTCAGCATCTCAGCAACGAAAGTTTAAGAAAGCTGGTTAGTGTTGTTCCGCAGCAAATCCATCTTTTCGCGGCTACTGTTCTGGAAAATATTGCTCTTGGTGCGTTTGAACCTGACATGAAAAAGATACTTTATTATGCCAGGAAACTGGGTATTCATGAATTTATTGAAGCGTTGCCCAATGGGTATGTTACGGAACTGGCTGAGAACGGGAGTAATCTGTCGGGAGGTCAGCGGCAGCGGCTGGCCATTTTACGGGCGTTATACCGCGAACCTGAGATAATTATTTTTGACGAAGCCACGTCGTCTTTAGATACAATTTCGGAACGATATGTGCAGGATACGATCAAGTCGCTTTGTGCGGCTGGAAAAACGGTAGTACTTATTGCGCATCGATTATCCACGGTACGGGAAGCGGATGAGATTATCGTTGTCCATAAGGGCAAAGTTATCGAAAAGGGGACTCATGAAACACTATTGGTCGAAAAGGGACAGTATGCTTCATTATGGAGTCAGCAAAGTGGCGTGACAGTATTTGAAACAAATCATGTAAATTAATCTGGCGACAGGGTATGCAGCAACAACTTTTCCCCTCAGATGTTCTTGAAAATAGCATGGAAGGGTATTTGCCGCGCGTGGCAGTCAGGAGTCAGTGGATATATGCCACTACAATTTTTGCCCTCATGCTGACCTTGTTTTCTCTTCCTTTTCTATACATTGATATATCCGTCCAAAGCAGTGGAAGTCTTCGTACTGCAAACGAGAAAACAGAACTTCGTTCGTTGGTCAATGGTGTTATCCAACATGTGACTGTCATTGAAAACCAGACGGTAAGGAAAGGAGAAGTGCTTTACGAGATAAGTTCTCAGGAATTATCTTCGCGTATACATTTGAATAAGGAACAGCAAGAGCAGAAAAACGCATTTATCCACGACCTGGAACAACTGGTCAAAACTGATAAGTCTGGTTTATACAAGGAGCATATTTTCGGAACTTCGCTTTATGCGCAACAGTTTTTTTCTTTTCAGTCAAAAATGCAGGAGAACTTGTTTCACCAGCAAAAGATCAAAAAGGAACTGGATGCCGATAGAAGACTTTTTAAGGAAAAGGTGATTGCGATGCGTGAGTTTGATAGTAAAGAATTTGAACATACGCAGCTGGTTGCACAATATGAATCCGCTTTTCGTCAGCAAATGGGGCAGTGGCAGTCTGATTTGAGCAGTCAGCGTACAACCCTGCAACAGTTACATGCAGAGGAGAAGCAGCTTACCGAACAGAAGAAAAACTATGTAGTCAATGCGCCTGTTGCCGGAAGTATGCAGCAGATTTCCGGTAAATACGTGGGTAGTTTTATACAAGCTGGCGAATCTTTGGGCATCATCTCGCCTGACGATTCCTTGATCATCGCCGAATGTTATGTTTCACCACAGGATATAGGGCTTATCAAAAAGGGATAACATGTTTTGTTCCGCATGGATGCTTTCAATTATAATGAATGGGGGATGGTAAAAGGTAAGGTTGAAGATATCGCCCGGGATTTTACCATCATAAAGGACCAACCCGTGTTTAAAGTTAAATGTTCATTGGATCAGAAAAAGCTGCAATTGAAAAATGGTTATCAGGTAACACTTACCAAGGGATTAAGTCTTCGCGCTGAATTTGTGATTACGAAACGTAGCTTGTATCAGCTAATCTACGACAAGGTCGATGATTGGTTTGATCCGAGGAATGGATAGATATGTTTGGTAGGTATCAAATAGGTAAGCCGGTTAATACATTTTCAAGTATGAGGCAACGTAAAGAAAGGAAGTATCTTCCGTTCTTTGGAGAAGTACGCTATACCCCGAATATCCGGATCGATGACATACTTCTCCTTAAACAAAAACGGAATTTCTTTTATACCAAGACGGCCGAGATTGGTTATCCTGCGAACGATATCGTCATTAATCCGCAAAACATTTACCAGGGTATTTCTCCGGTAACGCTGTCTTTGGGAATCCGCCTGGCTATGTAAAAATCGAGTGTAGAGCGAATGTAATTTCCACTCTCCACGCTCCACTTTCAACTAAACTAAAGGCTCCTGCTGGCTCAGACAATGGAAACTTCCCTGGCCCCAGATGATTTCAGTGGCTTCTAACGGAATTATTTTTCCATCAGGGAATGCTTGTTCGAGAATATCGATGGCGATTTGGTCGTTCGGGTTTTTAAAAACCGGTACGATAACGCCCGCATTACAAATCAGGAAGTTAGCATAGGAGCCGGGTGTCCGGAAATCGTCGATAACCACGGCTTTGGGCATGGGTAATTCGATAATATTCGGTTGTTTGCCATTTAACAAACGCATGGCTTTGAGCATTTTCAGGTTCGTTTGTAAAACATCGTAATTTTCGTCGTTCGGATCGTTTTCAACACAGGCAAGAATCGTGTCTGCATTGACAAAACGGGTTGTGTCGTCGATATGCCCATCCGTGTCGTCACCTACAATGCCGTCTTCCACCCAAAGAACCTGCTCGGCTCCGTAATAGTCGTAAAGGTATTGTTCAATCTGTCCCTGATTCAAATGCGGATTACGGTTTTTGTTTAACAGACAGGATTTACTGGTTAGTATACTGCCGGCTCCGTTAAATTCTACCGAACCACCTTCCATGATAATGCCCGGTGTGACAGCTGGTAAATCAAGATATTTTGCAATCGCCTGCGGTGTACGGTTGTCGTCGTCATACGGAGGATATTTACCACCCCAGGCATTATGCCCCCAATCAACGATCATGCGCTGTTTGGTATCAGGATTGATGAGGAAAGCAGGGCCATGATCCCTGCACCAGGCATCGTTGGTGGGTTTGATGATAAATTCAATTTTGGAAAGATCAACACCAATGGCAGTCAGTTGTGTGATGATAAATTGTTTCAGATTTTCATCATGGGCAATGATCCCTACATTTTCTCCCTGACTGATGGCCTTGATAAAAGCCAGATATTGGGGATACATGTTTTTAAGTCTGTCACCCTGCCAGGAAGCATCGTTGTGCGGAAATGTAAGCCAGGTAGCGCGGTGCGGGTGCCATTCGGCTGGAAACGTAAATCCTGATGCTTTGGGTGTGGATGACAGGTTAATTTGTGACACGGTGGTAATGGTATGGTTTGTTGATCTAACTTCAAATGTCCTGCAAATGTCGCAAAGGTTTTTTGAAATCGCATGGATGAACCTAAGAAAGAAAACGGACAAATTTGAAAATACATGTTTGTCGCCTGTATAAAATGGAAAAATCCAAAGCCGTTGGCTCTGGATCTTCATTAGCGTTGAGTAAAGTAAACAGGCGTTAGTTATTAGAAACAAGCACGTTTTCAATTAAATAGGAGCCGTCTTCTGTGGTCAGATTGTAAGCAGTTTCCACTTTTCGTGCATTGGTATGCACGATCCCTACTTTCCAGGAGGAAACCTGCCCGGTTGACGGTTCGTAGTGATACAACACATCGTTTCTGGATAACTGCTTCATTGTTTTGTTCCCTTTGTCGGTAGTCACCTGGTGGTGCGGCGCTGCTTCCAAAAGCACTGCCGGCACAAGCGGCCATGTCTCACGGGCAACGGTTTCATTGAGAGGACGCAGATAGACGGCCGTCAAAGCTGTGTTGGGGTGACGATACACTTCTACCTCTTTTACCTCGGTAGCGATGCTTTTTCCCGCATGGCAGGTCTTTACTTTTTCGCCCACTTTCACTTCCCGTATCGGTTTTACGGTTCCGTCGGCCATGGTTACTGCCGCATTTGCACAAAAATATTTATAATGTTTTTTTTCTTTTGCAGAAATTTTCCGCGCGATCCCTGGTCTGGAATCAGCAGTTGCACCATTGTCGGCCTGAGCCATTGCCGTAAAAGACAGCAGAGACAGAAACGGAATCATGATTTTTTTACGCATAACAGGATCGTTAGGTCAGGCTTTTGAAACGCTTATAAATACTTTACTAAAAAGATTGGGCAGTCCGCCCAGGGCAATCAGAACGCCACCGGCAATGATCAGTGTTGGTAAATGCGTAAAATAGGTACCAGTTGTCAATATTCCGAGAATAAGAATGGTGGAGAATGGCAGTGAAAATGCTAAAAGCAATACGGCCAGTTCCATATCGAAAGTTCTCTTTTCTTTTGCCAGTCCCATGGTATCTTCGCGCAGGTTAAATGCCGAAATATGCGCCAGTGGCCAGAAGCTTGCCGCACTCAAAGGTATAACCACCGCAAGCAAAATCATAGACTGATCGGTGATATTCAAAACATAAATCATTCCGGCGCTGATCAGCATCGTGCTTCCGGCTCTGAATAATAGTATACTAGCTACGATACGCTTCTTTCCTTCCTTTAGTTGCACGGCCAGGCCGATGAACATAAGCACGAGCGGCGTCATCATGGCACTTGTTTTGTCAAAAATTTCAGTGATTACAAAGGGTAATGTGGAGTAGTTTATTCCTAAGCTTAGTAATACGATCGCAAGAATGATAAGCACGTTAATGGGTTCCTGAAGCATGTTGGCAAACAGACTCTTAAGTTTCCCGCCCAGTTTTGTTTCCTTGTCGTGACTGTTTTTTAGGAACATATTCATAGCCAGAATGTAGAGCGAGATCAGGACGAAAAATTTGTTTCCAACATCGGCCAATGCCGCAATGGCCAGACTTTTTTCACCCAGGAATTCAGCAATAAAAGGAAAACAGGAAAGTCCCGGCGCCAGTGAAGGAATGAGCATCATGAGTGTTCTTCCCGTGGGACTGTTTTTTTCGATTCCAAAAAGCGCAAAAGCCAGCGGAGCGGAAAAAAACATCAGAAAATTAAACACCAAAGTCACAAGTGGAATGATGAGCATTGATGAGTCCATTTCGATCTTCATCAGCGAAATAAAGATCGTCGATGGCAAAGCAACAGCAAGGATGATCTCTCTAATACCGTTGGTTTGCTCCTTACTTTTAAACTTCCCGCGGAGAAATAATCCCAAAGCAATCAGTAAAAGTAAAGTAATGGTTTTTTGTAAGGCATCACTCATAATTAAAGCTTTTTATTGACTGAATACCGGATAAAAGATCCGGTGGAATAAATGAAGTAAAAGGATTGGCTGGTCTTGCGGGATTGAACATCCGGATTGGAAACAGGCACCGGAAAACCAGCCATTTTTCCGATAATAATAAATTAGCTTATCGTTCCAAGCGCGCTTACGAATGACTTCATTTCATCCATTGTACCGATACTCACACGAAGCCAGGGTTTGTTTTGAATATCAAATGCACGGCAAGAGATATTTTTTGCAGCCAGTTTCGTCAGCATATCTTTTCCAGGCATGTTGATCGGGAAAATCACAAAGTTGGTGTAAGAAGGGATATATTTGTATCCCATTTTATCAAGATTGGCAAGTAAATATGTTTTCGCTTCGTGGTTCAGTTTACGTGTCATGACCTGGAATTCGCTATCGTCGATTGCAGCAGAAGCAGCCGCGATTGACGTATAGGAAATACCCATTCCGCCGCGTGTAATTTTTTCGATCTGCTTGATGAAAGCAGGCTGCGCAGCGATGTAACCAACACGGATACCAGCCATGCCCATAATTTTTGAGAACGTACGGGCGACGATTACATTTTTGTTTTTCTGAAGCAATCCAACCATACTTTCAGTATCAGCACCAACCGCTAGTTCGATGTAAGCTTCGTCAACGAAAATAGGCACTTTCTCAGAAACGCGTGAACAGAAGTCTAGCAGATCTTTGCCTGTTGTGATTGCACCGGTTGGATTATTAGGGTTGCATATGTAAACAAGTTTTGTGTCCTTATCAACAGCAGCTTCCATCGCTTTCAAATCGTGGGAATGGTTTTCTGTGACAGGAACGGCTTTCCATGTTGCACCAACAGACTTGGCAACCTGGACCAATGACATATAACAAGGGTCAGCAGAAACGATATTTCCACCATGCATGAACAATACAAGGGCCACTTTTTCCAAAAGGTCAGAAGAGCCGGGGCCCATCATGATATAATCCTTGGAAACGCCTTCTTTTTTTGCGATTTTATCAACAAGGTCAGACATTTCTTTCCATGCGTAACGGTTTCCGCCCGCTACTGATTCGGCAACCGCTTTTTGAGCGCTTTTTGGTGGTCCGTATGGATTTTCGTTTGCGCCGATACGGATCATTTTAGAAAGATCTGGTTTTTTGTCCAGAAAATGTTCCCGTACCATCGGGCTACGGTAAATGCGGTTTTCAGGGTCAAGAGATAAGTCGGTATTTGCAAATGCTCCCATGCTCAAGTGAGGAGCAAGTGTCATACCACCAATAGCCATTAAGCCTGATTTTAACAAGTTGCGACGGTCGATTTTTTGAGTCATTTTTGTTATTAAAGTTTAGTAATGGGAAGAGACAAGAAGGTATTTGGTAAGCGCTTAATATTATTTCGCAGACACAGTTGCCTGGGAGAAACGGGTAAATGCAGTGCCTTTGTAGGTGCCGGACCAGGTCAGTTTGATCAGGTCGCCTTTCCGCTGGATACGGTTTCCTTCAAAGCCAAGTGCCTTGTAGGAAGTCTTGAAAGTGACCAGTCCGCTTGCGTTGGACGACAGGTTATCACCAAGTTTTCCTGCTGCTTTTAAAGCATCAGCACTGAATGTGAAGGTTTTTGAACCAAATTTTACGGTGTCTTTTTTTACCGTTTTGTTGATTTCGTAGTTGATTGTGATCTGAACATTGGGAGCAGGAATGGAGTCAATACCTTTTGATTTATCGAGTATTCTGCTTTTATCTAATTCTAACACTCGGGCAGAAAATGTTAACTCTGCCGCAGAGCTATCGTAGGTGACAGTAGATGTTTTTTCGATCGGATAACCGAAAGGAGCTCCTACAATATCAACAAGCACCGGCGAAACGGTTGCGTCAACCCATGGGTCTTCTTCTTTGCAGGCCGAAACCGCAGCTCCGGCAAGCATTAAGATAGTAAAAATTTTGATATGTTTTTTTAATGACTTCATTTTCAGTGTTTTTTAGTCTGTAATTTACTATAACTGATCCTGGTTATTCAACCCACCAAAGCTTGGTTTTCATATCGTCTTTACCTCCAAGCAATGCAACACCCGCTTCAACGCTGGTTTTGTTCAGGGAATATTCATTGGTCGAATAGGTGAAACGGGTAGGTAAAACACCGTCATTATTCAGTACTGCTCTTGGGTCTGGTGCCGGGAATACCGGTAATCCGGTACGGCGCCATTCGGTCCATGCTTCAATACCCTGGCCGAATAAGGCAACCCATTTTTGCTCCATGATCTTAGCCTTTGTGGCTGTTCCGAGTTTTGCAAGGAAATCAGCCGTAGGCGTCAGGGCGTATTGTGTGAAAGACGCGTTAACCGCAGTTTTGAAATAAGCATCGGCATCTCCGATTATATCACCGTCAATCGCGGCCTCGGCCAGTATGAAGTTCAGTTCAGCGAACGTCATGATTACTTCCGGTGCCGTAGCTTTGGTGAAATAATTTCCGATGGTCGAGCTCGTCGCTAAAAAAGTGGTTGCTATGGCATCGGGTAAACCATTTGGGTGCCCCTGGTAAACGCCCGCTTTATTGGGATTGGCGTAGACCGTAATTCTGGTATCACCCATTGCGTTCATCTGATCCACCAGTGTTTTGCTCAAATTCCAGTCGGTACGTCCGCCCTGGATAATGATCTGGTTCCACTCGTTATTGCTAGGCAAAACAGCGGAGCAGTTTAATTGCGCATTGTCTGCATTGGTAGTGAAAATCGGGTAAGTTTTAGCATCTGCAAGAATTTCGGCGAAAACGGCTTTTGATTCAGCCGGTTTTTTCTTCGCCTGACGGTTGGCCAATCGCAAACGAAGCGAGTTGGCAAACTTTTTCCATTTCAAAATATCACCATTGTAAACGATGTCTCCCGCAACCACCGGGCCTCCGACACTCAGCATGCTATTGGCTGTTTTCAGGTCCGAAAGCATGGCAGCGTAAACGGCTTCTTGAGAATCGTACTTTGGCGTATAAATCGGCGTGGTGGCTGTTCCCTGAATGGCCTCTGAATAAGGAATAGGGCCGTACATGTCAGTCAACAAAGAGAAAACCCAGGTTCTCATAACCATCGCAACACCTGCATAATTGGCGTTCGGTGTTGTGCCGTTGGGCATCGACATGGTGATAATTCTTTGGAAATTAACCTGCGCGTCGTTGTAAAAGCCTTTCCAGTTATTGTTCGTTACGGCAACAGAAACCGTATAGTCATCCCCTTCGTTGGAATAAATGTTACGTGTCAGATGCTGCATGTAAAGTTCTGCCGCATCAATGTTAATGCGTTCGAAGCGATCTCTGTGTCCCCAGTAGCGGTCGATCGAAGATTCCAGACCGGTAGTAAGCAGATACTGGGCTTTAACCAGTGTCGGGTTGTTTGGGTTGGCGTTTATTTCTTCAAAATCCTTGGTGCAGCTGTTCATTGAGAACAATACGGCTGTCAGGGCAAGAACCAGTGGCTTGTATGTTATTTTTCTCATAATGAAAGTCAGTTAGAAGTTCCCGATCAACAGGAGAATTAGAATGAAAAGCTTAGGTTAACCCCCATACTTCTTGAACTTGGAAGCTGACCGTAGCCAAATCCTTGTGCATTTCCACCTTTCGAATCAAACTCCGGATCCACATGTGGTGTGTTTTTGAAGATCATCCAAACGTTACGGCCAACCAGAGAAAGTTTAGCTGTCTGGAAGAATGTTTTCTTCAACAGGTGAGACGGTAGGCTGTATCCAAGCGTTAGTTCACGCAGCTTTACATAACTTGCATCAAAAATGGCTGCTTCATGATAGTTACGCGGGTTGTTGTAAGCGTAAAACTCTTTTGCAGGAATGATGATGTCGTTTTTAGCGAAACTTCCATCCGGCATTTGTTTAACACCGTTACCGATAACACCTTCTTCACGTCCAACAGCCGTTTCTTCATACTGACCCGTCCAGCGACCTGTTCCGGTTCCTTCGTCGAAGATATCGCCACCCATACGCACATCAACCAAAGCTGAAACGATTATGCCTTTGTACGTAAATGTGTTGGAAATACCTCCGGTCCAGTCCGGCTGGATGTTACCCAGTTTGATTGTGCCCGGTGCTACTTGTGGCAAACCGTTGGCGTAGATTACTTGTCCATCTGGTGAACGTAGCCATCCTTTACCGTAATAGGTACCATAAGCTTCGCCAATTCTGGCTTCGGAAGTCATACCTCGTTGTGTTGCAAGTGTATACGTTGTTAGTCCTTCCGCCAGTGCAACCACTTTGTTTTTGTTTTTGGCGAAGTTCACCGCGATATCCCATGAGAACCCATTAGATAACTTCACAGGATTGGCAGTTAACATGATTTCCACCCCTTTGTTGGTAATTTCACCGGCGTTCAGCACACGGCTGTCGTATCCGCTTGCCTTTGAAATTTCAACCGCAAGAATCTGATCTTTTGTGCTCTGACTATAATAGGTCATATCAAGACCGATTTTACCTTTGAAGAATCTCAGATCGGCTCCGAATTCTTTACCGGTTGTGATTTCAGGTTTCAGACCCGAATTAGCGATTTTCACAGCTTCGGAAAACTTGCTCATGCTGCCATTCCACGAACCGTTTGCAGTAAAAGTTTGCTGTAAAGCGTAAGGATCTGCATCGTTACCAACCTGTGCCAAACTCGCACGAACTTTGGCAAAACTCAAAACATTGCTTTTTACATCAAAAATATCGGTAAGAACTGCACTCAGCGAAACAGAAGGGTAGAAGTAAGAATTGTTGTTTTGGGGTAGTGTACTCGACCAGTCGTTTCTGGCAGTAATGTCCATAAACAATTGATTTCTCCATCCGATTTGGGCTGCACCAAATACGCTCTGGTTTTCAGATTTCGTGATCGTACTTTCGATCGTGTTCAAACTTGGAATGGAGTTGGCTGCGTTGTAAACACCATCCACCACCAGTTCTCCAACGGCGAAGTAATTTCTTTTGTAATAGTTGGTTCTTTTGATCGCACCAGCCTGAACATTCAGAGAGAAATCTGGCGCCACATCCTTGTTGAATGTAAACATGATATCAGAGTTCGTTTCCTGGTTGCGCAGCACTTCCTCATTGTATCTGCCAGGCGTTTTTGTACCGTTACGCACTCTTTCAAAGTTGGTCACATTGATACGCGTATCACTCCATACGTCTGTTCCGCTGCGAAGCATTACACTCAGTGAAGGCAGAATTTTGTAGTTCAGCGCTATATTTCCAAGCAACCTGTCCTTGTCATTTCCACTGGTCAGTTTCTTTTGAGAGAAATAAGGGTTGGTGAAGAAGGTATGCTGCCAGTTTGGTGGATCTGTGTCGCCCGGGATCTGGTTGTGAACAGCCGTATACTGCTCATAGTTGCGAAGCTGTTTCCATGAAACATGTCTGTGCGACCAGATGAATTCCTGTCCGGAAGTGTAACCGCGGTTGTCAGCACCAGACTTGATGTATTCAGCGGAAAGTGTCACGCTGAAATTTTTTGTCAGGTTGTAGCCGGAGTTGATTTTAAAGTTATACCGGTGGAAATCGTTGTAGTAAGCGATACCACTTTGTTTTGTATGACCGAGTCCCAAACGGAAGTAACCCTGATCATTGCCGCCTGCAACGGCAATGCTGTTCGAAACAGTGCTGCCAGTGTTCCAGAATTCGTCCCAGTTGTTTGGCTGCGGGGTTAATGGCGCCACATCATTTCCTGTCCACCATTGTCTTACCAGGCGGCCGTCCATCGGCGCGCCCCAGCTTTCATCCGTTCCTTCTGTTCCGGAAAGAGGTGCATTAGGGCCGTAAGCTGCACGGTATTGCTGAATTTCAAGAGGGTCAGTGATCGAGCCGCTCCATCCGTCATGATACCAGGTTCTGTAACCATTTCCGCCACCATAGGTGTTCTGGAATTTAGGTTTGATCCATGGGCGTTCAAAAGTGACGTTGGAGTTAACTTCAACACCAATTCCTTTCGTGCCTTTGCCATTTTTTGTTGTGATCAGAATAACCCCGTTTGCTGCACGTGAACCATAAAGGGCTGCTGCATTCGGGCCTTTTAAAACAGAAATATCTTTGATGTTGTCGGGGTTTACTTCTGACATGCCGCCACCATATTGGTTTGATGCAGAAGTTGCGGAGGCCTGTTGCATAGGCACACCGTCAATAACGATCAGGGGCTGGTTGTTTCCGGAAATGGAACCGGCACCGCGAATCTGGATGGTTGAACCACTGCCAGGTCCGCCGTTTGACTGGATTCTTACCCCGGCAATTTTACCTGAAAGTGCGTTTGCCACGTTTGTGGAGCGTGATTCGGTAAGGCTCGCACCTTTAACTTCCTGAACTGTATAACCTAATGCTTTTCGCTCTCGCTCAATACCAAAAGCTGTTACAACAACTTCGGCAAGCTGGCGGGTGTCCGCATCTAATTTTATGTCGAAAACAGATTGATTCCCGATTGGAACCTCCTTAATTAAAAAACCAACGTAAGAAATAACCAAAACGCCGTCGCCCGGAATTGTAAATTTAAATTTACCGTCCGCGTCCACGTTTGTTCCTGTGTTAGAGCCCTTGTAGATAATCGAAGCGCCCGCTAATCCCAGACCGTCATCGGCCGCAGTTACCTTTCCACTTATTTCACGCGTTTGGGCATTTGCCAATGTAGAAAAGAGAGAGGCCCATAAGAATAATAGTAAAATTTTACGCATGGGAAATCCGGTTAAATTAATTAGGTGAGTACTAATGCAGCGTGGGTAAAAAAAGTTATGGCTGTGGTGTCCACGTTTCTGTGCGCCGCACACACTTTCGCATGGACAGAACAGCACAGCCATAAGCTTACAAAACTGCTTTTCCGGAAAGCAATACCCTCTTAATCGAGGACAAACAGCGGGGTCGTCGCCAAATGCCGGCATGGCAGGTCAGCAGTCGACAAAATTGTTTGTCCACGTTGACGGGTAATCAATTGTAAATAGAATATCGTAAAAAGGCAGAACTTCTTTTTAGACAGGCGCGGCCTGGCAACTCAAGATGATCATGTTCCCCTTCTTACATTCGGATATATTCATGTGCGGCTGGAATATATCTGGCAGTTAAGAAGTTTAGTCATTCGTTTAATGACATTTCAAATATACTGACAAAGAGAATAAATGCAAGAGAATAAATTTAAAAATTGAAATTTTTTGCAATAATAATTGGTTTGTTGGCTTTATGGGAGAATATTATTGTAATATATCTATATTTAATGACAATAAACTTACTTTGATCCAATCTGTGTACTTAATAGACTTGTTGTGTGGTAGGTAATTGTTCTTTTATATAAGTTTTTATTTTAATGATTTGTCATTTATTTTTTGTTGTAATTTATTTTTTAGGTTATAAATTTCAATAGTATTGTTAATTTTTTTGTAATAGCTTTAAAAATAAGTTTTGTTTATGGTTGAAATGAAAAAAGGATCACGCTATGTGATCCTTTTTGAATATGGGAATAGTTACATTTTTAGAGCTTATTTTCCGTCAATGTAGCGGCTTAAAATAGGTTTGTAAGAATCCACTCTTCTGTCCCGGAAGAAAGGCCAGGTTGTCCGGTAATGATCCAGTTTTTGCAGATCAAGTTCTTCTACATGTACCGTTTCGTCGGTATGGGAAGCCAGATACAATAACCTTCCATGCGGATTGGCGATAAAGGATCCGCCCCAGAATTGCTGGTCAGCTTCACGGCCTACACGGTTGACCGAAACCACATAAACGCCGTTGGCTACGGCGTGGCTGCGTTGGATGGTTTGCCAGGCACCGTATTGTTCGTCGTTAATCACCGGATCGGTTTCATTGGTATCCCAGCCAATAGCGGTAGGGTAGAAAAGAATTTCCGCACCCATTAAGCTGGTAATACGCGCAGCTTCCGGATACCACTGATCCCAACAGATCAGCACACCGATTTTTGCAAATTTGGTATTGAAAATGCGATATCCATTGGTGTCAGATTCTTCGCTTGATGCGTCGCCCGGCGAAGCGTCGCCCGGTGTGAAATAGAATTTTTCGTAGTATCCCGGATCATCAGGGATATGCATTTTACGGTATTTACCAAGATAACGTCCGTCTGCATCCAGCACGGCCGTGGTGTTATGATAAAGTCCATGCGCACGTTTTTCGAACAAAGAAGCAATAATGATCACGCCAAGTTCTTTGGCCAGACTGCCCAGAGACTCAGTGGAAGGGCCTGGGATGGCTTCCGCGAGTTCAAAGTTTTTGTGATCTTCCACATCACAAAAGTATAAGGATTTGAAAAGCTCCTGAAGGCAGATTACCTGCGCACCTTTGGAAGCAGCCTCGCGGATTTTATTTTTAGCCTTTTCGAAATTCCCTTCTACGTCGGCGGAACAGCTCATTTGAACGATTCCGATATTTACTTTCTTGTTCATTCAATAAAAGTTATGATATCTTAATGGAGCAACGGTTTGAAAAACACTATTTACGATATGGAAGTTCTTTGATGTCAAAATCAAAGGAGAGCTGGTTCATACAATTGAAATGTTTTTTCGGACATGCTTTAAAGCCGATTTTGGAACATGGCCTGCAATCCAGATTGTTGTTTTCTATCACCTCAAAGGCTGTTTTATAAGGATACATGCCAAAAGCGGGGACGGTATTGCCCCAAATGGAATAAACCTTTTTCTTAAAGGCAGAAGCTACGTGCATCAGACCGGTATCGTGTGAAAAAACAATCATCGATTGTTCCACCAGTGAGGCCGACTGATTGAAGTTATATTTTCCGCAGCCATTGAATACCAGCTGATCGCCCAGGGCCCTTACTATTTCTTCGCCCGCTTCGAAATCTTCTTTGCCACCGAGCAATATGATCGGGAAATTGATTTTACGACATAACTCAATCATCCGCGGCACAGGCAGTTTCTTGGTCGTATGTTGTCCGCCGATGGCATAAGCTACAAATTTTTTCCGGTGTGTTTCCGGAATCCAGTCTCTTTCGACCTTATCCTTGTATGGAATAAAGTAATCCAGGCCGAGATCATCGTTGATGATGTTCAGTGGTTTCACTGTATCAAGATATCGGTCGACAATGTGGATATCCGGCAGATAATTTATTTTGAACTGTGTCTGCAACCATTTTTGTATGTTCAGCTTTTTAAAACTATACGAGCGTTTGAACAGCGCCAGCTTGATATGCAGCGTGCGCAGGTTGGTATGAAGATCAATAATATAATCAAAGTTTTCAGCGCGAAGCACTTTGATAATCGCATTGAGGCTGCCGTCGAGCAGCCAGGTTTTGTCTATATAAGGATTGTCTTCAAGTAAAAAACCGAATTTCTTTTTTGTGAGATAGTGAATTTCGGCATTCGGATATTGCTGCTTCAAACAACGTACAACGGGTGTAGTCAGGACAATATCACCAATGGATGAAAAGCGGAGGATTAAAAACTTAACAGGTTTGTTCACGATTTTTCTTTTACTTCAAGTTGTTGATCCCGCTGTAATACCTGCGGACGCTTATGTTTCCAGCGCTTGTGGCTCCAAAGCCAGTTATCAGGTTGTCGGACAATATCTTCTTCTAAAAACGAAATTTGCTTCTGAAGAATATAGTTGGTCGGTTCTTGTTTGGGGGTTTCGGTAATCAGCCGGAAATAGAACTTATAAAATCCCCGTTTAAAATTATTCCTTAAAACACCCATATACAAGACCGGCGCATTAAGTTTTCTCGCGATAAGCTCAACGCCTCTGAAAACACCTGTGTCCTGGTTAAGAAAAGTAGTCCAATAGGCCCGTTGGGGCGCCGGTGACTGATCGTTGATCAGAATAAAAAGAAATGGTTTATCCCTCGGACTTATCGCCCGGGAAAAGGCATCCTGCATCGGGACCATCTCGGTACCGAACTGCGTTCTGACATCCTTAAACCAGTTATCGAAAGTTTGATTGGCGAGCTGATGGTAAACCACCACCATCTGGTAGCGAAACTTGACTGCGGCGAACAAATTGAGCATTTCCCAGTTTCCAAGATGTCCTGCCACCACAACCAGATTTCTTTTCTGTTCATAATAATGATCCAGTAAATCTGATTCGGCTTCAAAACGACTGAGCAAGTCACTTTTGGAAATATTCCTTAATTTGATCGTTTCGAAAATGATGTCCGTGAAGTTCTGATAATATTTCTTTGCTATTTCCTGAATCGTATTTTCCTTTTCCTGCGGGAAGCTGTTTCGCAGGTTATTCAGGATAACCTGCTGGCGATAATGAAATACATCAAATATTAAAAACCGCAGCATGTCCGAACAGCGGTATAAGGCTTTCCAGGATAGTTTGGAAATGGCAGATAACAGTTTTATTAAAAATCGGGTAGTGATATTTTCCATGCTAATTTCTAAAATAACAGCGTTTTCGGCTCACAAAACCGGCTGTATTCAGAGAAGCGGGGTACGGACGCAGGTAATCTTTCGTCAGGGTACTAAACTCAGCAATTGTTCAGGTTTCAGACACTCCGGTTTAAGATGTTTCCAGCGTCTGTGGCTCCACAACCAGTTATGCGGTTGAAGTCTGATATCCTGTTCCAATATCTGAATCTGCTTTTCCAAAATTCCATTGACAGGAATTTCTTTCGGAGTCTCGGTTATTGTTGTTATGTCAACATGATAATAACCTCTTTTGTTCTCGATTTTGCTGAATTCTGCATATAATACAGGAAGATTCAGTTTTCTTGCAATCGCTTCGACGCCGCGAAAAACCCCGGTGTCCTGATGAAGAAATTTGGTCCAGAATGCGGTTTTGGGATTCGCTGATTGGTCGTTTGCCAAAACAACAACAAAAGGTTTGGTTCTCGGCGTCAATAACTCTTTAAATATTTTGTCCATCGGAACCAGTTTGGCCCCAAAACGAGTCCGGTAATCAAGAAACCATTTATCGAATTCTTTGTTTTGCAAAGGCCTGTAAACAACAATGCAGTCGTGAGAAAATTCGAGTGAAGAAAACAAGTTGGCAAGTTCCCAGTTTCCCCGGTGGCCCATCAGGAAAATGGCACTTTTATTTTGCTTATACAAATTGTTAATAATACTCAGATCGCCTTCCAATCGCTCTCTGATCACTTCGGGCGAGGCGGTTCGAAACTTTAATGTTTCCAGAATAAGATCGGTGAAATGAGTATAAAAGTTGCGTGCAATCACATCAAGTTCTTCCTCTGATTTTTCAGGAAAACTGTTTCTCAGGTTTGCTGAGATTACTTTTTTTCTATATCCAGCCACATCAAAAAGCAACCAGCTTAGTACGGTGGATATTCTGAAGACATTTTTCCAGGAGAGACCAGCAATGGAATTAAGAAAGAAAATTGAAATTTTTGCAACTAATTTATTCATAAAGCATTTTTTGCAAAATTACATATATCATATGTTTATAAAAAATTAGCATTTGTTTTTAAATTTGGGTAGTTTCACTGAACCAAACAAATACGTATCTAACTGTGTTAGAAGGATTATTTGACATAAAGAATGATCGTCGCCTCAGCGTATATCTTTACCGGATGGGATTCGGTATGTGGCTGATGTATCTCGCTTTGGGCGCACCGGCACTTCATGCCTACAAGCACTACCGCCTGGATTGCGGCGTGTTTTCCGTCGTTTTGATGGTAACAGGATTTTCCGCTTCCATGGTTTTTGATTATTTCCACAACCGGGAAGCGTATGAATACAAGAAGAAATGGCTTTTTGTGAGCTATCTTGTATTGGCAGGCATTATTTACTTCTTTATTCTTTAATCAGGCCTTCAGGTTCGGCTGGCCGATAATTTCTTCGAGTTTTTGATAAGACAAACCCGGTAAAGCAGCTACTTTGCCTATCACAATCACGGCTGGTGATTTTACATCTGCTTCTTTGGCAAGGGGAAGAATATTGCCAATTGTACCCAAAACAATTTTCTGTTCCGGCAAAGATCCGTTTTGGATAATGGCAACGGATTCATCGAATTTGTCGAGGCTTGTATATATCGCTACGATTTCTTCCAGCTTATGTGTACCCATCAGAATCACCACCGTTGCGGACGAACGTGCCGCCCAGGGAAGATCGGCGGATAACTCGTGCGATTTTGTAGTTCCGGTAACAACCCAGAAACTTTCGCTGACGCCGCGTGAAGTCAGAGGGATTCCGGCTAATGCAGGTACGGCATAGGTGCTGGAAATACCCGGGATAACTTCCGATGCAATGCCATGTTGTGCGGCATATTCTATTTCTTCATAACCACGGCCAAAAATAAAAGAATCGCCACCTTTCAGGCGTATCACTTCACCATGCTGTTCGGCTGAGGCCACGATCAGTTTGTTAATTTCATCCTGCCCGCAGCTTACTTTACCAAAACGTTTCCCCACATGAATTTTCAGGCAATCTTCCGGACAATTGTCCAAAATGGCAGGATGCACCAATGCATCATAAAGCACAACTTTTGCAGTTTGTAATGCTTTTATACCCTTCATGGTGATAAGATCGGGATCACCCGGTCCGGCACCGATTAATGTAAGTTTCATGGGGAAATGGCTGTTCGCTTTCGGCGATCAGCTGTCAGTGGGTTGCAGTGAAAATGATTGAAGTCCGGGATGACTTAAAGTCTATAAGAAGTCAGATATTTGGGAAGGTGAAAGAAGTCAAGACTGGGCGTCCCCGTTTTCAAAACTTGACTTCTTTATCGCTCAGCACCAGGCGAAAAGCTGATCGCCGACTACCGAAACCCGACCACCATTCAATTAGCTATCCTTTCCAAACGAAAGCTCCTGCAAAGCGGGCTCACCTGTTTCCATCAACTGCGCTTCACGCGTACTGCGAACAAAGTCTAAGAACTTCTCAGCAGTAGCAACGAAATAGGTTGCAAACGCCTGGGTTGGTTCAAATTTATTGATGCTGAAAGCAAGCGAACGGAATGGTGTTTCTTCTGAATCCGGAAGAATGTATTCAGCCGGGATTTCATACTTGAATTCTTTTCCGAAGTTACTTTCAAAGTCGTTGATGATACCGTATTGTGTGTTGGTGTTCACATCTTTGGTCATCAACAAACCTTTTGCACCCGTGATTAAAACATTGTAGGCATGATAAATCGCATCGGCCCAAATCTCGGATTCGAAGTTTTCTTTTGCAAGATTTAATTTTTCCTGTCCTTCTGTAATGGTCGTGGCCACAAGGTCCACCATCACGCTGGCACATTCACCAACACCAATTTCAGTTTTAAACAGTTCATCATGATCCCAGTCGCGGTAATCATCTTCCTGTAAAGTCGAAAGATCAGCGATAGGTTTCAGAAGCTGGAAGAAATAGTTTTTAGTCTGACGGGTGTAATACTGGTTGAAATATTCGCCGTCAAAAGCATTTGCTTCATAGTCGTTGAAAATGGCGCGAAGTGCTTCCGGTCCGCGTTTGGTCGGAACTTTGATTACTTTATCGCCGATCAAACCGATTCCGTCACCTGAAAAACCGCCACCCAATAAAACCTGAAGTGCTGGCAAAACCAGTTTTCCGTTTTTAATTGAACTTCCGTGGAAACCAATGTTAGAAGCATTGTGCTGGCCGCAGCCATTCATACAACCGCTGATCTTGATTTTGATATCCTGGTTATAGATCATTTCCGGGAATTCATCCTTCATCACATCTTCCAGTACCCGTGTGATACCATAGCTGCTCGAAATAGCAAGGTTACAAGTATCCGTTCCCGGGCAGGTTGTAATGTCCATGGTACTGTCAAAACCAGGGTTAACAAGTCCTAATTTAGAAAGTTCATTGTATATCGCTACCAGATCTTCACCTTTTATAAAACGGAGAATGTAGCCCTGGTTCACGGTCACACGAATATCATCAGCGGCATATTGGCGGACAACATCAGCCAATGAACGTGCCGTGTCAGAGCTCATATCTCCCAACAAAACACGTAATTGAACTGCGTACCAACCTTTTTGTTTTTGTTCAAACGTGTTGGTTTTTAGCCATTTTGTGAATTCAGGAATGTCAGAAACACTTTCAGAAGCAATTTTTAAAATATCTTCTTCGCTCAGAGCGGGGCGGGGAGCGTGGTTGATAGATTCAGCCTCGTTCGTTCCGAATAAATCCTCAGGAATCGTGAACACTTTATTCTTAACAGCCGTACGTTCTTCCGCAACTTTTGCCATCATGCCTTCCAATCCAAAATCGTTTAAAAGGAATTTCATACGTGCTTTATGGCGACGAACTCGTTCTCCGTAACGGTCAAAAACACGAAGCAAAGCTTCTATAAAAGGAATGACATCTTTTTCTTCCAGGAATTCGAAGGCAGTTTGTGCCGAGAAAGGCTGTGCGCCTAATCCTCCGCCGATCAAAACTTTAAAACCTTTTACCTGTTCCCCTGCTTCGTTTGTTCCCATCCTGGCGATAAGACCGACATCGTGGATAAAAGCGAGCGCAGAATCTTTTTCAGAAGAAGAAACGGCAATTTTAAACTTCCTGCCCATATCCTGGTTAATCGGATTACGGAGGAAATAAGTAAATATGGAATGTGTGATCGGCGTCACATCAAAAGGTTCTTCCGGATCAATACCCGCAACCGATGAAGCCGTGACATTACGAATGGTATTTCCACAAGCTTCTTTCAAAGTAATTCCGGCATCTTCCAGATCCGACCATAACTGAGGGGAATCTGAAAGTTTTACAAAGTGCAGCTGGATATCCTGACGCGTCGTGGCGTGCAAATTACCTGTTGCAAATTTGTCGGAAGTATCAGCGATGCGGACAAGCTGATCAGCGGTGATCCGTCCGTAAGGCAATTTGATACGGATCATTTGAACGCCTGGCTGGCGTTGACCGTAAACCCCGCGCGTCAGACGAAACTTACGAAAAGCTTCTTCCGGTGTTTCACCCGTGTTAAACGCGTTGATTTTGTTTTGCAAATCAACGATATCGCGTTTTGCTACGGCTGACACTTTGTCTGAAATTACTAAATTGTTCATGGTGAATGTTATTCTTATAGCCTATCGGAATAGTATATTAAATCTGTGTCAGAAAAAAGGTGTTGGAAACACACCTTTTATTCTATCATACAAGCGCCTACGGTTACGTTTGATGTTTCATCGATCAGGATGGCAGCGCCGTTTGCTCTGTTTTGCTGATATGCGTCGTACGCAACAGGTTGTGCTGTTCTCAAAACGATTCTTGCGACATCGTTCAGTTTTAGTTTTTCAACCTCATCCAGCTTCTCGTATGTATTGATGTCTATCTGGTATTCAATACTTCTAACAGAACATTTTGTCCTTGCAGTTCCATGTTGAAGCAGATATTTATCACCTGGTTTCAATGTTTTTTTATCGTCCATCCAACAGATAAGTGCTTCAAGATCCTGGCTCACTACTGGTGAATTGTCAACTGAAACGATCATGTCGCCACGACTGATATCGATATCATCTTCCAAAAGTATTGTAACCGACTCAAAAACAGTAGCTTCTTCAATTTCCTGTCCACCAAATTCGATTCTGGCAATTTTAGATTCTGTTCCGGAAGGCAGCACTTTGATAGCTTCTCCTTTTTTCAAAGAACCGCTTTGTAAACGACCGGCATATCCACGGTAATCGTGCAGCTCATCTGTCTGAGGACGAATCACATATTGTACGGAGAAACGTCCGTCAGCCGTGTTTTTATCTTCTAAAACATTAACGTTTTCAAGAACTGAAAGCAATGTTTCCCCGGTGTACCAAGGCATGTTTTTCGATCTTTCCACGATATTATCTCCGTTTAGCGCGCTGACAGGGATAATGGTAAGATCTTTGATATTCAGTTTGTTGGCAAGGTCTTTATAAGTCTGCGCGATTTCTAAAAACGCATCTTCCGAATTGCCAACCAAGTCCATTTTGTTGATTGCTACCACTACGTGCGGAATCCCCAACATCGAAGCAATCAGCGAATGGCGGCGTGTTTGTTCTGCCACACCGTGACGTGCATCCACCAAAATGATGGCCAAATCTGCATTCGAAGCACCGGTAACCATGTTACGGGTGTATTGAATATGCCCCGGCGCGTCTATCGAGATAAACTTGCGGTTTGGCGTCTGGAAATATTTATAAGCGACGTCAATCGTAATACCCTGTTCGCGTTCTGAACGAAGTCCGTCCGTTAATAGCGCAAGATCAATTTCACCATCATTACGGCTTTTGCTGGCACGTTCGATGGCTTCCATCTGATCTGCCAGAATATTTTTTGTATCAAAAAGCAAACGTCCGATCAACGTACTTTTACCGTCGTCAACGGAACCTGCTGTTATAAATCTTAGTAAATCCACCTTTGTTAATTATGAATTAAGAATGAGAGAATGATTGAATGTGCTCTAATGAGCTTTTTGTCAATTCTCATTGTTTAGAAATATCCTCCTTTTTTACGGTCTTCCATCGCAGCTTCTGTTTGCTGATCGTCGATGCGGGTTTCGCCGCGTTCGCTGATTCTTGAAATTGTGATTTCAGCAATAACTTCTTCCAATGTTGCAGCACTTGATTCTACCGCAGCCGTGCAAGTCATATCGCCAACCGTACGGAAACGAACCTGTCTTGTTACAATCTGATCTTCCGGATCTTTTTCGATTACCGGCGTATTGTATAACAAACGTCCGTCGCGCAGGATACATTCGCGTTCATGAGCGAAGTAGATGCTTGGCAGTGTGATCCCTTCTCTTTGAAGATATGCCCAAACGTCCAGTTCAGTCCAGTTTGAAATCGGGAAAACACGTACGTTTTCGCCTTTGTGAATACGTCCGTTGAAAAGATTCCAAAGTTCAGGTCTCTGACGTTTTGGGTCCCACTGGCCGAATTCATCACGGAATGAGAAAATACGCTCTTTCGCACGTGCCTTTTCTTCATCACGACGGGCACCACCGATGCAGGCGTCAAATCCGAATTCTTCGATGGTATCTAATAAAGTAAAGGTCTGCAACCAGTTACGGCTTGCATTTTTACCGGTTGGTTCTTTAAGATTTTTCGCTTTGATGGTATCTTCCACATAACGAACGATCAGTTTTGAACCGGTTTTTTCAGCAAGCATATCACGGTAATCCGTAGCTTCCACGAAGTTATGGCCCGTGTCGATATGAACCAATGGGAACGGAATTTTACCTGGTGCAAATGCTTTCTGAGCAAGACGAACCAAGGTAATGGAATCTTTTCCTCCTGAAAATAGTAACGCCGGACGTTCAAACTGACCAGCCACTTCACGCATAATGTAAATCGCCTCTGCCTCAAGCTGATCCAGGTAGTCCGGTTTTCTACGGTCAATATTGCCTTGGTCGCTAAGATCCGACGCCTCTTTTACTGAAATTGACATACTTACTTCATTAGACATTTAATACTTCTTCTTTATTTACGTAGCATTGGGATGCTTATATTACTTCGCGTGCAAACCGCATTCTTTTTTCGATTCATCTTCCCACCACCAGCGTCCGGCGCGGAAATCCTCACCTTCCTGAATGGCACGGGTACAAGGTGCGCAACCGATACTTACAAAACCTTTATCGTGAAGTGGATTGTAAGGAATGCCGTTGGATTTTACATAGCTTTTCACGTCTTCGAAAGTCCAGTCCAGAATCGGATGGAACTTGATCAGATCATGCGCCTCGTCCGCTTCCAGCTTATGCATGGACTGACGATTTCCCGACTGCTCTGCCCGGATACCCGTAACCCAGATTTTAGCACCTTTCAAAGCGCGGTTCAAAGGTTCCACTTTACGGATAAAGCAGCATTCCTTTCTGTTTTCAACGGACTCGTAGAAACTCAAAGGTCCTTTGGTACTTATTAACTCTTCTGCCGCGGCGGTCTGAGGATAATACACTTTTATTTTGGTGTCATACCGGTTGTTTGTTTTTTGAAGCGTCATGTACGTTTCATTAAACATTCTGCCGGTATCCAAAGTAAAGATACTGATATTCAGATTGTTCTTTAAAATAAAATCTGTGATAACCTGATCTTCATAACCCAGACTGGTAGAAAATACTACCTGGCCGGGAAACAAATCAGCTAAAATAGCCAGTGACTCGGTTTCGTTTTTGCCTTCAAGGGCGGCGGTTAATGCGTTTATGTTTTCGTTCATGGTGGTTCGCCTGGTATTGTTACACAGAGGATTTTAGAGTTAAAAGGGGGGGACACAAAGGTTTTTTGTTTCTCTCTGTTTCTCCTATTTTCTCTGTGGAACTCTGTGTCATCTTTTTTATTTTAAATATTCCACTTTCAACAATTTTAGCCTAAAACCTTCATATTCAATTTGATTTTTACTCCAATATACCATTTTTGACCGATACTTCCACGGCATTCGTGAAATCCTCGATCAGGTCTTCGATATCTTCCAAACCAACAGACACCCGGATTAATCCTTCTGTAATGCCCAGCGCCAGTTTTTCATCCACTTTCAGTTTTGCATGTGTCGTTGTGAACGGATTGGTAACAATTGTCCTTGTATCCCCCAGATTGGAAGACAGTGAAGCTATTTCCAGTGCTTCCATAAAGGCAGAAACACGTTCAAAACCACCTTCCAGTTCAATGGTCACAATCGCACCACCTGCTTTCATTTGCGCTTTTGCAAGTTCGTGCTGTGGATGAGATGCTAAAAACGGATACTTAACCAGTTTTACATCCGGATGTTTATCCAATGCTGTTGCCAAAGCCAGTGCGTTTGAGCAATGTTTGTCCATTCGCAAATGCAATGTTTCAAGGCTTTTACTCAAAACCCAGGCGTTAAACGGAGACATTGAAGGTCCCGTGTGGCGGCAGAAAAAGCGAACATGTTTAATGTATTCTTCTTTTCCAACGACGATGCCACCCAAAACGCGGCCTTGCCCGTCCATATATTTTGTAGCCGAATGCACGACCAGATCCGCTCCGAAATCAACTGGATTTTGCAAAGCAGGAGAAGCAAAACAGTTATCTACGTTAAAAATCAAATTATGTTTTTTGCAAAGTCTGCCAATCATTTCAAGGTCAACAAGATCCAGACCGGGATTTGAAGGCGTTTCCAGATATATCATGCGCGTGTTTGGCAACACGGCTGCTTCCCAGTCCGCTTCACTCGCGTCCGCGTCAAGGTAGGTATAGGTGATTCCCCATTTGCTGATAATCTGGGTGATGATCTGATGTGCAGAGCCAAATAACGCGCGACTTGCCAGAATGTGGTCGCCGCTTTTTAGCAAAGCAGCCATACTCGCAAAAACCGCAGCCATACCCGTAGCCGTAGCAACGCCATCCTCGCAGTCTTCAAGCACACAAACCTTGTCTATGAATTCCTGCACTGATGGGTTTGAAAAACGACTGTAAATATTTCCTTCTTCCGTTTCTTCAAACAATGCTTTTCCCTGCTCAGCGCTTTCAAAAGTGAAGCTGCTGGTCAAAAATAACGGTGTAGAATGCTCACGGTACTGTGTTTTCTTCGTTTGGGTACGTATTGCTTTGGTCTGCTTTTTCATAGATCGCTAGGTATTGGCTATTAGCTGTTAGCGTTTAGCTTGTAATAAATATTTCATGAGCGTATAGAAACGCTCTTTTTTTCTTTAAATTCTAAGTTTTCGGGTCTAAAACTAACCGCCAATCGCTATTGGCTATCAGCTAAAAACCACCATATATATTATCCTCAAACTCACGATGATGACGATGGTTCCGACCATGATCATCATGGTCTTTATCGGTAATTTTCGCGATAATGTCGCCGCAATCGGTGCTGCCACCATTCCGCCTAAAATCAATCCTAAAACGACCTGCCAATGCGAAAATCCGATTAGTGTGATAAAAGTTACGGAACTTGCCAGCGATACAAAAAACTCTGCCAGGTTCACCGAGCCGATCGTATATTTTGGGTGTCTTCCTCTTGCGATCAGCGTAGAGGTAACAATAGGCCCCCAGCCGCCGCCGCCGATTGAATCCAGCGTTCCGCCGGCAAAAGCAAGTAGGCCGATTTTCCGGATCGGACGTTTTTCAATACGTTTCTTTAACGCTTTCTGAATGATAAGAATTCCCAGAATCAAGGTGTAAACGGCTACCAGCGGTTTGATGATGTAAATATATTGTTCCAGGGATGTCAGCAGGTATGCACCTGAAATCGCCCCAATGACGCCAGGAACGAGTATTTTCTTGAATAATTTACTGTTAACATTCCCGAATTTAAGGTGCATATAACCGGAAACACCACTTGTGAATATTTCCGAAGCATGCACACTCGCGCTCACTGCCGAGGGAGGAACGCCGATGGTTAAAAGAAATGTAGCCGAGGTAACGCCATAAGCCATGCCTAATGCGCCATCGATCATTTGCGCAACAAATCCGCCGAGGATGTAGTAGAAGAAACTCTCGTTTAATTCCAGATCATCCCAAAGAACCGAAAGGCGGTCGTAAGTAATGTATGTAAAAACCAGATGGCCGACAATCATCAGGGCAACCGCTGCAAAGACGTTAACCGCAATTTCTGTACGGCTTCTCTTGCGTAAAGTCGCTGCCCATACCTTATCCTGAATGGTATCCCAGGAAAATGAGGATTTTGTATTATTTTTAGTTGGCTCTGAAGTAGCGTTTTGCTGTTCAGCCTTTTGTGGGGTTTTATTAAAACGTGAATCGGATTCTTCCGGCAAATCAGGCAGGAAAACAATTTTCCCCTGTTCCTTTGCCAGTGCAGCCAAACGACGATCTTCCTCAGGATCACCACTTGCAATGTATGCGACCTGCAGGGATTCCCAGTGAGTAGGTTCCTTAATTTCTGATGAGGGCAATGATTCTGATGCGTCCTTCAAAGTCTATCTAGTATAGTATTATGATAGAGTAAAATATTAATAAAATAGCAAACTAATGTTTGCTATTGGAGGTACAAATTTAGTATCAAAATATTATCTTTCAAAGAATAAAAAAAGGCGGACCCGAAGATCCGCCTTTTTAAAACGATTACAGATTAGTTAAATCGACTTAGTAACACCGGATTTCAAAGAGCGAAACAGGCGTATTATTGTCGGCATTAGCCAGCTCAATTTTCAGGTTTTGCGTCAAAACAGCTTCGCTGAATGTGATTGTTCTGCGGTTTTGGTGATTATCGTCGAGTGATCCGATGCGCTCGTTTTTATCATTGTAAATCTTTACATCGGTAACGCAAAAGGGCATTGTTGTTTCCGGATGCAGGAAAATTACATTTTCCATCGGATGGTCATAGTCCGCATCAAAGACCAGCTCCAGGGAGGAAATTTTGGTTTGTTCAGTCCACCGGATATGAATTTCCGGTGTATTTTCGTCATAATCTGCGACCCAGGCATTCGGGCTGGCGATGGGGCGTTGTAAACCGTTTCTAATATTTTCCGGCTCAAAAAGATTTATCGGATCGTTTAATTTCATCGCGATATTTCTTCCCTCCGGCCTGCGCTGCGGGCACCAGAACTCAAAAGTATCCACGCCAATATCTTCCGTCGGCTCTTGTTTTCCGTAATTGGAAACCGCAGGATTGGTCGCGTTGAAAACCGTCACGATACCTGAAATCCTTTTTTCACTGTATTGAATTTTAACATTCTCATTTTTCATAAAACAAATGAAAGCGTAACATGCCTCGTCAAATTCGGCATCCCAATCCAGTGTGATTTCCTGTTGTCCTTTGGTAAGCGAAATGTTTTTTGTTTGCAGCGTGATGTCCGGGGTGTGGTTATATGCCTTGCTGCTTTTTCGCAATTCGACGGTTAAATTGGTGGCTTCAATGACATCCAGCGAAACTGTGGCCGACGGCATTTTTCCAGCCAAAACCGGTAACATCTGTCCAACCGAATGTACGATAGGTGACCAGTGATCAGACCCCGGGATTTCTTTTAGCTTTAATGTTGAACTCGCCTGAATACTAATTGCCTTTTGAACGAGATCCGCGTCATCTGATAATTTCAGATGCGGGATATACTGACCGGACTTGATCAGTTCCCGCTGCAATTCATCCAGATGAAGTGTTCCGACCTCTCTCGGTGAAATACCATATTTTTTCGCCAATGACGCCGCAATAGCCACAGCCTGTCCACCATGTGCGCTCGTAGCCATCACCCGGGTGGAAGCAAAAGCTACGTGGGTAGTGCTGATGATACGTCCGGCGATGAACAGGTTATTGATGTTTTTGCTGTAATAACTGCGGTAAGGAATGCTGAAAACACCCTTTCCATGCCATTGATTGCAACCCGCCTGATCACTGTAAATCCCGTCGGCAGGGTGCAGGTCAATGCTCCATCCACCAAATGAGACGGTATCGTCGAATTGTTTTTGTTCAATAATATCCTGCTGTCTGAGCATGTAATCGCCTTCAAACCGGCGACTTTCACGTTTTCCGGGAATCGTACCGACCCATTCGAGTGTCATGGTTTCGGCCTCAGGGAACAATCCCGAGTTTTTGATGTAATTCCAGGCACCGTAAACCACTTTCCAAAGTTCCCACTTAATGGTTTCGGTATCATGAACGGTGTCCAGCCGCCCTCCATATTCCAGCCACCACAACCGGCACCCAAAATCTTTCGGATTGAATGTTTTGTAACGCGGGATCTGGGTGATATCCTGCAAAGCGAAGGAAGGTGGAGTAAATTTCACCGGCCGGCCGACATCTTTCGAATAGAAATACATCGAATGGCCCAGCAATTCGCCATAAGCCTTGTCGGGCGCAAATTTTTCACCGAATTCTTCCTGTGATTCTGCACCCATCCGGAATGCAGCCCCGGCCAAAAACGCAACAATGCCATCGCCGGAAGCATCACAAAACAGAGGCGCGCTTAACTGATATTGCGTACTGTTCTGGCTGCAAAAGGCATGAACGGCAGAAATCGTATCTTCCGCGGACTTATCAAGATCAAAAACAGCGGTGTTTAACAACAAAGTAATGTTTTTTTCTTCCACGACTTTTTCGAGCAGAACGGTGTCGAAGATCAGTGGATTTCCATCAGGATTACGATGAATATTTTCCAGCATAATTTCATTGATCACACCGCCTTCCCGCGCCCAGCGGTTATTATTGCCCATATGGGAAGTGGCGCCCAAAACCCATAACCGGACTTCGCTGGATGCATTGCCACCCAAAACCGGCCTGTCTTGTACAACAATAACTTTCATGCCTGTCCGCGCCGCGGTGATTGCTGCGCAGGTTCCCGTCAATCCACCTCCAACGATTATTAAATCTGCTTCAAGCGATATGGTTTTTGGTGTTCTTTTGTAGATGAATTCTTCTTTTATCATGATTAAATGGCGTTGGGATGGAAAATTCGATGCTCTTAACCTCCCATCTTTTACATAATGGCTCAGATTATTTCAGTTCTATTTCTTTAATTCCAGCAGAATAGCCGGTCGGTTTCATGATCGTTACTGATATTTTTTTCTCAAAACCAGTCACCGGAATGTTGATTTCTTTGCTTTCACCCGGATTTAAATCGGGGATAGAAAAAGTGGAATGCGCTGTTTTCAAGGCATAACCTTTTACGTCATATGCGGGGAAATCACTGCGTCCCGTGACTTTCAGTATCAATTGATGCTGGCCCGGAGTAACTGTTTTGAAACTTACTTTTTCAATTAAAACCGGTGACATTTCTTCTTCATAGGCTTTGTAAGCCGGTCTTAAGGAACGGTCCGGACCGACGATTCCCCATGGCCGGTATCCGTTTGGATTTGTGCCGTGATAGCGGCTTTGGTAATCATTGTAAGTCCACCAGGAAGTACCGATTACGTAGGGCCTCTTTCTGACTTCGGCCAAAACGTCCCGGACATGCTGGGCTTGTGCAGCTTCCCCGCCGTTGTTATCCGCTCTTATTCCCCATTCACTGATCAGGATTGGTTTTTCGGGATAAATTTTATGGATATGGTCAAGTGCCTTGGCATGATTCCCATAGGTATTGGTTGATATGAAATCCACATACTGACTGGCCTCGTCTTCCGGTTTTTCCGGGAAAGTGTTGAGGAACATGGTGGCAAAAGTGTATAATCGGGTAGGGTCCAACTGACGTGCACTGATGATCATATCCTTTGTCCAGCGCAGTCCGGATGCTGATTTAGATTCATACTCGTTGCCAACGCTGTAAGCAATGATACTCGGGTGATTCCAGTCACGTTCAGCCATTTCACGGAATTGTGAACGGAATTTCGTGCGCATGCTGTCATTATCCATTTGCCGGGGTGTGAGCTGCCAGTTCCCGGCTTCGGAAATAATCAGCATCCCATATTTGTCGGCCAGCTCGTAAAAATATTCCGAAGGCGTGTAATGCGTTAACCGCTGAAACTCCATTCCGGCCTCTTTCATCAGCTTGAAATCTTTCTCTATCAGCCAATCCGGTTCCATTGAACCCAGGCCAGGATAATCCACAACCCGATTTCCGCCACCCAGACGAAGCGATTTTCCATTCAGAAACAACTGCGTATTTTTTATCTCAACTTTCCGGATTCCGAAATTGGACGCAATCGTATCCTGACCCACGGATGCAGTTAAATGATAAAGATTTGGATCATCCAGATTCCAGAGTTTTACCTGTGCCGCGGAAAGGTTTGTTTCGGCTTCGATGATACCGCTCTGACCGGCCGGAATGCTAACCGGTTTTATCTTCCAGTTTAAGGCAACGGCCTTGTCTTTAAACTGAACGGTATAACCTGATTTCGGAGAAACGGTCTGTTTTGAAGCATTTTTAATGCGTAGTTTCGTACTTAATGTCGCGGTTCCTTTGGTTAGATCCGGCACACTTTCAATTTTGATATTATCCGCATAAACTTCCGGCTCGATTGTCAGGTAAACCGGACGGATCAGACCGCCATAATTCATCCAGCCCATAAAGGACGCATTGGGTTTATTGATGTCCTTCGCACCCGGGATCGTGCCGGTTTTCCATGTATCGTTGTTGACTGAAACGGCCAGCAGATTGTCGCCCTCTTTCAAGAAATCGGTGATGTCAAAGCTGAACGGAGTATAGCCACCTTCGTGAAAACCAACTTTCTGCTCATTCAGCCAGATATTGGTTTTGTAGTAAGAGGCGTCAAAATGAAGAATAACGCGTTTGCCTGAAGTGGTTTTCCATGGGAAAGCCTTTCTATACCAGACTGTTCCTGTGAAAAACTGAAATCTGGGATCCGCAGAAAAACAATGCGGAACGGTTACTTTATCAAATCTGCCATTTTCCTCGGCTTTGGTCGCAAACCATTTTCCAGCCTGTCCCATTTCTGCCGGATCGAGTGTAAATGACCATTCGCCGTGAAGTGGAATTGCGTTCGGTTGACTGATTTTGTATTGGGCAAAAGAGGGTTTTATCAGTATACCTAATAAGGCCAGCACTAAATATAATTTACGCAATGTCATGATTTTGTGTTGGTTATAATTAAGGATGAAGTATGGTGTCTTCGGCTGCTACATCGACAATCACTTTTTTGGAAGCACGCCAGGGAATGATGGATGCAAGCAGAATGGCAAAGGCAATGGCTGCCGTAAGCATGGAACCTTTTGTTGTTAAGGCACTTAATGCGAAAAGTAAAACAGCGGTAAAGGCCAGCGCGCCGGCGATAACCTGCAATCCAAAACGGTTTTGCCTTCTCACTTCTGTTTTTTCTTCTTCCGAGCTATCCAGATAGTCAAACTTTCTTTGCGCCATGACGGCCTGATAAACGTCATACTCGGAGCTTGTTGCAGATTTTCGGGAGGCAAGCCATTCGTTAATCAATAAGAAAATCAAAGGAAGACCGATGCCCAGGAGCATTTCCTCGGACCGGCTTAGTTTTAAACCAGATGTTAACGGCAGAATGATTTTGAAAAGTAAATTGACGGATAACGTAGAGCCTGTTATCCAGAGCGTCGCTTTGCCGGTCAGCCTTTTTGAAAATAATGCCCAAAGTCCAGGTGCCAATAGGGGACCTCCCGTTACTGCGCCGATGCTCAGAACGACTTCAACAATACCACCGGCGGCTGGTACGAGCAGCGCGATAATGATCATGCCGATTCCAAAAACCAGAGAAGATAAGCGGGCAATCGACATCAGTTTTTTGTCGGATGCGCCCGGATTGATCATGCCCTTATAAATATCATTGGTAAAAACGGCTGACACGACATTTAAAGTGGTGTTGGCTGAGGCCGAAGTGGAAAAGTACATGCCGGTTAACATCAATCCCATTAAACCCGGCGGAAGGACCAGCTGGCAAATCTGTAAATAAGCATTTTCCGTATCCAGACCTTGCAAGGATGGGTTGATGGTCCGGTAAATCATCGGAGGAAGCATCCAGATAATCGGGCTGATCAGGTATAATCCTGCGAAAAGGAAAGAAACTTTTCGGGCGGATTTTCCGCTATCGACGCTGGTATAACGCTGAACAAAAGTCCAGTTGCCGCCGATGTAACAGATGTGATAAAGCGTAAAAGCGAGAATAAAACCAAAAGTATATTCGCCGTTCAGCAAATCAAAAAAGCCGTCGGGTGCCTTGGTCGTAACCGTTTCCCAGCCACCGGCTGCATTCAGGGATAGGGGTAAAATGATAAAAACGGCCGCCGTCAGGATGACAAATTGAAGGATATCCGTTACCATAACCGCCCATAATCCGCCGACAGCCGTGTAAGCGATCATCATAATGCCCAGAACAATGGTGCTCGGAACGAGTGGAAAACCAAGGGATACGCTCACCAACTTGGCGACGGGGTACAAAACCGAGCCTTTGATGAACAAGGAAACGAGCGTGAAAATGTAGATGAATGTTTTTTGTACTTTCAATCCAAGCCGCTCTTTTACAAATTCTGCCGCAGTAAGCGCGCCGGTTGCCTTCCATTTTGGTGCCAGCCACACGCCTGTAATTAACGCACCAATACACATGGTCCATTGAATGGTAACCGAAACCCAGCCATATTTATAGGCGATCGCCCCCCAGGCCACAAAGGTTCCTGCGGAGAAAAAACTCATAAAAAGAGACAACCCGCCGATAAACCAGGGCACAGATTCTCCGCCGGCGAAGAAAGATTTCATGTTCCGGCCGGTACGGACGAAAAGCATGCCGATAAACAAAACAAAGGCCGAAAAGATAAATATGACGGCGGTATCAATGGGTGAATTCATAGGTTGGGTTTTGTACTTTTTACTTGTTCAATAAATCAGTCGGTTTTTAATTAATCCGTTTGTTTCCGGCTACTTCTTTAAGAAACGACAATACTTTTTCCAATACATTGGCCTGAGAAAAAACAGAGCCGGCATGGGCTGCTTCCGGTAAAATCAGAATATCATTTTTGACTCCCGTAACTTGCAGCAGATTGGTAAAAAGCTGTCCCAGCCAAAGAGGGGAGGTTTGATCTTTGGCCCCATGGATGGTTAAGGTCGGCGGATCGTTTTTGTCGATATAAGTCGTGGCACTTGCCCATTTTGCCAGATCAGGACGTTTTAGGGATGAAGCACCGAGGAGTTTGGATATTATGGAATCATCCGCGTCAACATCGAAAGACAGCCCGTTTCCATGCAATACATAAAGATCCGTGACGCCATAGTAATTGATGACAGCCTGAAAACGTACCGGGTTATTTTTAATTGAAAAAGGATAAAATTCCTGCCGGTTATTGTTATTGCTCATACCGATCAATGCTGCCAGATGTCCGCCTGCGGATGCTCCCGCAAGGATAAAGCGGGAAGTATCCAGATGATATTGCGACGCATTTTTCCATAACAAGGCAATGGCTGCGTTGCAATCCCTGATCTGCGCCGGGAAAATGGTATCCCGGGTAAAACGATAATCCACACTGGCAATGGCATACCCGTGCGCTACCAGTCCATCCACATGCATATTTTTCTTGGTACCATTATTCCAACCTCCGCCGTGTATCCAGACGATAACCGGCACAGGTTTTGAAGCATTTTCAGGAATGTATAAATCAAAAGTCTGCCTGATATTTGCTGTGCCGTACCTGATATTCTTGATCAGTTTTGCACCTGGAATTGATAATGTGTCCGCCCCCTGAGCAAAACTTTTGCTCAGGGTCATGACTATCAAAAACAGTATGAAACCAGTTCTCATTTTATTGAAGGGTTACTTCTAAAACCTGCATACCGAAACCCGGCAGTTGCAGTTTTGTTTCGGTTAATAACTTTCCGGACGCGAGGTTTTTGATCGATTTTATTTTTGATCCCGTTTTGAGTTTTTCACTGTTTAAGGACAAATTAAAGGATACAGGCTGCGTGTTGTTGTTTAACAGCATGACAAAATAGGCATCGCCTGACTCCGATTTTGCCAGCAAAGGATCGATGGAGGCGCTGCCGGTTTCAGCAAATCCTTCACGGATTACCAGACTTGCTTTGGTGCCATAAATGGTGCCGGGTTCAAAGCCATAGGTTTGGTGCGGGCCAACTTTTGGGGTGACAAAACCGCGGGGGAAACTTACTTTTCCAGCGGATCTCAATGCGGCTTCGGAAAGTAAATAATCCGTGATCCATCCGACCTGCCACCATGCATGATGGGGATAGGGGCCTGCACCTCTGTTCATGGCCTGCCAGTAATAGGATGCCACACTGGTTTTCAGATCCACGAAAGCATCTCGTCCAATCGCGGCGGATCTTGCCAGATCGGCGAAAATTTGTTCACCCGTGATGCCATAGATTCTGATAAACAATCCGGCGTGGCTGGCCATTTGAATTGGACCGTGACGCGTTGCAGAACCAAATATTCCGCCATGCTCGAAGCTCAGACCGGCCTGACTTATTTCCCAGTCTTCTCTTTCAACGCCATTAACAATCTTGATTTTTTTAGATGGAATCGGATGGGTATAAATAGAACCTACGTAGATTTTGGCAGAGGTGATCGCTGCCGACTGATATCTTTTGTCTTTGGTAATGTCAAAAAGATCAAGCAAAGCCTGGGCCGACTGACCGGTTGCAAAGTCTGGCGCGTAACGGGCATCACCGCAAACACCTAAAAAAGCGCCGGTCTCCACTGCGTTTTTGATGAACCAGTCCGCACCTTTTTGCGCTGCTTTTAAGTACTTTTCATCTTTCAGAACTCGGTAAGCAACCAGCAAACCGTAAAATGTCGGACGAACATCTTTGATATCTTTAAAAAGTTCTTCATCTGTTTTTCGGTCATAGGCGACGGCAAAACTTCCGTCTGGTTTTTGCCAGCTCAACAGTTTTTCTGCACCCAATGTCAGCCTTTCTTTCAGTTCCTTGTTGGCAGGTTCAAAAAGGAGCATGTTGCCAATATCCAGCATCACATAGTACGTCAGTCCGATGGGTTCAACAACGGAGCCCCATTCTTCCACAAACTTTTTGCTTTTGGCAAGATAATATTGTCCTTCAATGGCGCCTTTGAAAAAACCCTCATCCGTCATTTGCTGGACCAGTTTGAAGTTTTCAGCAGGTGGAAGCACTTTTTGTGTTAATTCAGGATCTTTGGTTGCATGGGCCAGCATCCACATCGCGCCATAGTCTGAATTTTTCATCGCATCTTTATTCGAACCGACAACACCACCCATGTAAGACTGCGCCCCGATTTGTTTCCCTTTGTATTCTTCAATATTCCAAAGTGAAGTTTTCGGGTCGATGAGATAATGGTGCATTTTTTCAATACGATCCGTCAGAGATTGTTTGCTCTGACGAAGCGCCAAACCTTCCTTGAAATTGTACACATCATAAATAGCATGGTTAAGCGCCTGAAACCAGTCGCCTGAAACCAGGCTGAAACGAAAACCATAACTGATTTCCTGACCAGCTTCCCGTTCTGATTTTTCCTCTCCCAAAACCGGATAGTAAAGTGTTGGTGATAACTGTGATTTACGGTTCATGTGTGACAGACCAATAAACCAGTCTGTTTGTGTGATTTTATCTTTTGCCCAGGGATCGCGCGCCAAACCGGGTTCCGGAATAATGGATAACGTGATTCCGCTTTTTGTGCTCACCAGCGGGCTTAAAGTACTGGCGCAGCGTTCGCGGTAAATGACGGGGCGACTAGGAATTCCATGGCCGTAAGCATAAGCGAGCGCGAAATTTTCCTGCATGAAATTACCCTGAAAATAACCAGGCACGGAAACCCAGGCCATTTTATCCACCGGTAATGCGGCCAGGGTTGGAGAAGCCAGTGAGAAAAATCCTTTCTTTTTCGGCGTTATGGTTTGCTTTACCTGAATATCGTTGCTAAACTTCTCGTCCAGTTTCCAGTCCGCCGTGATGGTCGCAACCTCTGTCTCGTGACTAAACTGAATGTGTCTGCTGTCAATCAATTTGGCCGTAGTCGGGAAAAAATGATAGGCTTTTCCGGCCGTGTTTAGCGAAACAGCCGTCGTGCTTTCTTTCCATTGCAGCTGTTGATAGTGATAGGCATCTTCGGGAAATTTACCACCTGTAATCTTATCGAAAGTTTCAGCCGATTCAACCGAGGGTTTTGTTTCGGTAAACAGTAAAGTGTATTCGCCGGAAGGGGTAAGGTCATTTACCCATTTTCCATTTTTGTTAACGGCAACTTTTTGGATACGATAGCCTTCCGCAGATTTTTGCCAGACGATCTGTATGTTTTTATTGCCAAGCGTTATGACTTTCGAAGATTGTCCGAGCGTATTTAACGTGAAAAACAAGCAGGAAAAAAGGGTCAGGTAATATCTCATTTCAAATGGGTTATAATGCTTTTGATTAATTTTTTATGCCATCGCCGTCGACGATGGCATACACTGGGATCCATGTTTTATCCTTTACAAAGAATTTCCCAGGCAATCTCTACCATATCATTTTTATGGCTGAGGTGCAACCGTTTCCCCTTTCAGGATCGCCATTAATTCGGGTAAATGATCCTGATAAACACCCCTTGGCGTTGTTTTATATTTTGCCGTCAGATAGGCCGCAAAACCAACTACTTCGCCCATCATCCCGCAAGTACGCATCACTCGCGTACTTCCGAAGGCCACGTGTGTAGTGCTGATGTTTCGGCCTGCGACGAAAAGATTCTGGATATTTTTGGAATAAAGACAGCGGTATGGAATGGTGTAAGGTGCTACTTTGATGTGTTTTGTACCGGCAAAGAATTCCTGACCTTCGAAATATTTACTGTTTTTGGCGTCCGGAAAATGTAAATCAATGGTCCAGGTTGCCGTCACCGAACCATCAGGATATTGCTTTCCTTCCTGGATATCCATTTGGTTGAGAATATGATCGCCTATGATGCGTCTCGATTCTCTTTTTCCCCCGATGTATGCAACCCAGGCTAGTTCGTGCTTGGCATATTTCTGAGCTTTGTGATTTTTAAGGTATGACCAGTTTCCATAAATGGCACGCAGGTTATGATCCCGTATTTTTTCGGCGTCGGTGATCGTGTTAAAGTTTCCAAAACCGGTTTCCCATTCCCAGTCTGCCTTGCTGTTGTCGATATGGTATTCATCCGAAAATTGCAGCGCCCAAGGTGTTTCAGGAAACTTGGAAACGGTATCTCGTGGAAGAGAAGCCCAAAGATTGGAAGTTCCCAGTGTGAAATCATCAGCCTTTTCGGCTGCCAGCGATTCGCCTGTTTCCGCTTTGCTTTCCCGTCCCATACGGAATTCAGCGCCGACTAAGTAGCCGATCGTTCCGTCGCCGGTGCAGTCAGAAAAGAAAGATCCCTCGAAGCGGGTTTCCTTATTGGTTGCAATATCCCGTCCCACAACCGCAGTAATGATATCGTTTTGTTTTTCAACTTTATAAACATGTGTATTCAGGAAAAGCGATATGTTTTTCTCGCCTTTTACGATCGAAGTTTTTCTGGCATCACCATACTCCTTGGCGTCCGGGTTACCATTGCCCGGATCACCATTATCCATTTCTCTCACGATTCGTCCTAATTTCGGATAATGGTTTTTATCCACATCGCCCATTAAATGCACACGGATTTCGGAACTGTTATTTCCTCCCAGAACAGGACGATCCTGAATGAGGGCAACTTTCAGCCCCATTCTGGAAGCTGAAATGGCGGCACAGGTTCCGGCAATTCCACCGCCCACCACAACCATATCGAAATGTCCGGCGGCAACCGGCGCATCGGTCAGTTTTAAAAGTTTTTTACGAAAAGCGGTTAATTCATCCAGTTTGTTTGGCGGGGTGAATTTTGGTGCGTCGGTAAAAAGAATCGCATCGCAACGGCCATTAAATCCGGTCAGATCTTTAATCGACAGTCTGACCTGATCATTTTTGATTTCTGTTTCGCCTGCATCATACCACTTCCATTCATCCGAGCCGCTTTCTCCAAAAATCTGATTGATCGGGCTTCCGTCAATAGAAACCTGGAATTTTCCGGGACCTTTTGGAAAAGGAGCCCAGTCTTTGGTTCGTACCCAGACATGGTATTTACCTTTTTTGGGAAATTTTACGGTGGTTGCGGCGTCTTTGACGGGGCGTCCCATGCCGTGCGCCATCAGGTATGACGAACCCATGACGACGAAAGACTGCTGGTCGATAACCCAGCCGCCTTTGTCTTCGAAAGATTCGGTTTCAACAAAAACATGGTTTTGCGCCGATAGCTGCAAGGTGGTTAATAGAAGGATTATAGTGAAGTAGTTTTTCATCTGCATTTTGGTTTGGCCCTCTGCCAAGGCATTGGGTTAAGTTAATCACTTTGTACTGGTCCTCATGGCTAAAGCCCTGGATTGAGGGGATCGCTTGTACCCAAGGTTAAAACCTTGGGTTAATTGTGTTTCCCGATGCGAATACCTTGGGTTAACTACACTTTCCTGATGCACAAACAGGCTAGTCCTGTATTAACCCAAGGCTTTGGCCCTGGGTGCGCCGGGTCTCTCTTCCTCCAGACTTTAGTCATCAGTATTTTTTGTCAGTATTTCCCTGCTTTTCTCAGTTAGTTTGGTCTGTTTTTTCAGGATAGCAAGTTTTAGTTTCCGTTGTTCGTCATTGGACTGTTCAATATCCTTAGCTATTTTTTCGGATAAGGTCTGGTTTAAAGGAATCGCCGATAGTTTTTTCAGAATCGCGATCTGCATCGGATAGGATGATGACTGATATACCTCCCAGAGCCAGTTTTGTTTTTGCGGTTTGACGAAGAATCCTTCACCAACTTTTTGCAAGGCTGTCCGTGCCGTAAAAAGATTTTTGCCTGTGATCACTTTTTCAATATCCCGCTCAAAAGACTTATGGACCTTGCCTTCCTTGTCAATCACTTTTTCCATTGCCCAATACTGGTAGTGAAAATTATTATCAGCCAGGAAGGAGTGAAGCATCTGATCGTTTTTATAAGATTCGGTGATTTTCAGCATTTCCGGAACGACCTTTCCATAGGCGATTTTCCATAAAGTAAAACAGGTATAAACGGCGCCATCAATCACTTCATTTTTGATGGTTTTCAAAGTCGCACCGGTTTTGGCATCCACAGAGTCGGACAGGTTATCGGTACCTTTGGCGATCAGGTCTTCCATTTCGAGATCGGCGAAAATGGAATTTTGTTTGGCCAGAATATCCTGTAATTTTTCGTAATCTTCCTGCTTAAACTCGTCATGATCGATCTTTGTCAAAACTTTCCCTTCCGGCAGATCATATCGTTCATAATTCCCCAGAAGATCCCAGTAAAAATTGATATGAACCGGCTTACATTCATTCGTGTAGCAAACCGGTGTGAAAATATTCCGGAAGAAATATAATGGCCTTCCGGAATCATCGAGTTTTAACTTCAAAGTATAGTTAAGCGTATCATTTTCAACAATCTTAAACGCCCGGATATTTTCTTTTCTTTGTGTTCCTACATTTTGGTCTGTTGCAACATCATACCCTTCCTTTTTCTCTGTAAAAGAAAAAAAAGGAATAAGTATCAGAAGAAGAAAAAAGCGGTTCATGATTGAGGTTTCTTTCGGTGATTACTTCCAGTCAGGGTTTTGTATCAACTTTGGATTCGCATTAATCTCATCCTGCGGGATCGGGAAATATTTGTTTTTCGCCTGAACCGTTCTGGCTGGGTACACCGGATTTACTGCTTTTGGGATAACGGTTAAAAACTTTCCAGTGCGTGTCAGGTCATACCAGCGGTCACCTTCTGCAAAGAATTCCCATGCACGCTCCTGGATCACGGCGTCAACAAATGCTTCCTTGGTTAATCCGGCGGTCAGATCTCCCAAACCAGCTCTTTTTCGAACGATGTTGACAAAACCATAAGCAATTGCCGTGGCTCCGTTTAAACGTGCTTCTGCTTCGGCAGCAATCAGGTACACATCAGGCAGTCTTAAAATCGGGATGTTAGGAATCAAGCCGATTGTTGAACTTGGATCCATGTATTTTTTGATCAGAACACCTTGGGTCGTGATGGGTGTAATGCTTTTCTGTGGAACGGTTTTACCGCTTTTATCAATGTAATTGGTGTCGAGTAGCGTTCTGCGTTTATCGGCCGGATCAAAAGAGTTGAAAAAAGACTGATAAGCGAACATCGACCCGAAAGAAGTTCTCGCATAAGCCGGGCCACCACTGCCCGGAGGGCCGCACAGGCCTGTGAGCTGGTGCCCGGTTCCGGGTGAAATCGGATCGACTTCATAGGCCCAGATATTTTCAGCGCGGGCTGCGTCTTCCTTTTCATTGCGGTAAACATCCTGCACATCAGGCATCAGCGAATACTTATTGGAATTGATCACCACTTTTGCCTTTTCCAGTGCTTTGGCCCAGTCTTCATTGTACAAAGCAACTTTAGCATAAAGTGCACTGGCTGCTTCTTTGGAAGGGCGACCTTTGTCCACAGCGGGAAACGAAGGCAGACCGGCCGCAATTGCCTGGTCCAGGTCGCTGTAAATTTGTTTGTAAACATCCGCTTTTGGACTTTTTGCAATCGTCGCTTCGGCTTCCGTGTAACTCGGACTGATCTTCACAGGGACGTCACCAAAATTTTTGACCAGCAAAAAATGATAAAAAGCGCGCAGGAAATAAGCTTCTCCGATGATTTGCTTCTTGCGGGTTTCATCCATAACGGCCTCAGGAACTTTGGCGATGATCCAGTTTGCTTTTTCAATGCCACTGTAAGAGGCCGTCCAGACTTGCTGCGGAGATTCATTTACCCGGCTATTACTTTTTTGGGTGGTATAATTGACATCGTAGGTAAAAAGCGTCAGGGTGTTACGCCCAACCACACCGCGGGGATAAGTCTGGTCATCGCTGAAATCGGCAACCAATGTGAAAGCCGGGCCATTGCCCAGACTGCTCAATCCGCTGTATGCAGCCACCAGCCCTTTCTCGGCATCGGCAGCCGTTTTGTAAAAAGCTTCCGTATAAATGGAAGAATAAATTTTTTCATCGAGTTCGCAGGAGCCAAGAACGAAGGAGGCGCCAAGCATGACCGATAAACCTGTCGTTTTATTGAATATATTTTTCATGTGTAAATGCCGGTTTTAAAATGTTACCTGAATACCTCCCAGAAATGATTTAGCCTGCGGATAAACAAAGTTGTCCACGCCCATGACGGTATTGGAACCGGCGTAAGTGTTCACTTCCGGGTCAAATCCGCTGTAATTCGTAATCGTGAAAAGATTGTTGGCGCTTACATAAATTCGGATAGCCTGAATGCCTTTGAAACGCGGCAGGGTATAACCCAGCGTCACATTTTTACAGCGCAAATAGGATCCGTCTTCCACGACATAATTGGTGATCGGCAAACGGCCTCCCTGGAAGCCACTGGTATATTGGTTGTTGGGGTTGGTTGGCGACCAGCGGTCAGCCACGCCCGCTAGCATATTGCGCTGCCCCAGCGGGTTTTCGAAAGAAAGACGGCTCGCATTGTAAATATCATTACCCTGTGTTCCGGAGAAAAATGCGCCGAAATCAAATCCTTTGAAAGACATATTGGTTGAAAAACCGTAAATGAACTTAGGATTCGGATTTCCTACGATCACCTGATCGGCAGCCGTAATCTGTCCGTCGCCGGTTACGTCTTTTACTTTTTGTCCGCCTAAACGTCCGTCATAACCTGGCAGAATCGTTTCACCGGTTTGGTTAACACCATCAAAAACATAGGTTTTAAACAAGCCAAGCGGTTCTCCAACTTTTAAAATGGTGTAGGTGGTAACGAAACGTTCGTTGGTTACACCGCCGTCCAGGTTCAGTACTTTATTCCGGTTGATGGTGGTATTGGCAGAAACATCCCATTTGAAAGCTCCGTTTGCAATGCGTGCATTGGCTGCCAGTTCAAGTCCTTTATTTTCAAGCGATGCAAAATTGCCTGTGATGTTGGCATAACCCGAGCTAAACGGAAGTGTTTTTACATAAAGTAAATCGTTTGTTTTTTTATGATACACATCCGCAATCAGACTAATCCGGTTGTTTAAAAGACTGATGTCCAGACCGATGTTGGTTTGCCGCGAACTTTCCCATCTCAAATCAGGATTGGCAATGCCGGTCGGGGCAATACCGGTTACGTAGGTATGGTTGAGGTTGTAATCATAGTTCGCTGCAGGAGTTGAAGCAGACACGATTGACAGAGACTTGTAAGGATCAATCCCGCCGGCATTTCCGGTGATACCATAACTGGCGCGCAGTTTCAGGTCGGAAATCCAGGAAATGTCTTTCATAAACGATTCTTCAACAATCCGATAGGCAGCAGATATTGCGGGGAAGGTACCATATTTATGATTGGCGCCAAATTTGCTTGATCCATCGATGCGGGCCGTCAGATCCAGAAATAATTTGTCTTTGAAACCGTAGTTAACCCGTGCCATGTAAGAATCAAGACGCTGGCTGTTTCTGCTGCTGCTCACGGTTCTGGTCAGAGCAAGCTGCAAAGCCTCGTTTTGTGTGGCATCATTTGGAAAACCGGTGGCATTGATCGAATTGGAGTTTGCCATTTCAACCTGGGTTCCGAAAACAGCCGTTGCTTTGAGGGTGTGATTTTTTGCCAGATTGGTACTGTATGTCAGGATGCTTTCGTGCAGCAAGGCCAGATAGTTGGAATTAGATTTCGATCCGGATCCTGAATTATCGTTCAGATCGGATTTGTTAACAATGGATCTTGGTGAGTAAAAATCGTATAACTCGCCACGCTGATCTGCGTTGAAGGAAGCGCGATAGGTTAATCCTTTGAAAAGTGTGGCTTCCCCGTATAAATTGACCAAGGTTCTTTTAATCGTTCTTTGGTTTAAAACGGCAGCAAAACCCAGCGGATTGGTTACCTCACGGTATTGCGGACCTTGTTCGCCAAACGGGAAGAGTGTTCCGTCGGGGCGGTAAGGAACCAGTGTTGGAGGCGCGCCAATGGCTGCACCCAATACTGAAGAAAGCACGGCACCACCGTCGCCAACGTTTTCACCACCCGTCTGAATTCCGTCACTGACAGAATAACTTCCCAGAATACTGGTTCCGATTTTGATGCGGTTGGAAAGTTTGTGATCAAGGTTCAGGCGGTATGAATAGCGTTTGAAATCCGAGCTGATGATCGTTCCCTGCTGGTCGAAAAAGCTCAGCGACATCGCCAGCTGTGTTTTTTCATTCCCTCCGTTTATTGATAACTGATGGTTTTGAATCGGTGCTTTCCGGAAAATCAGGCTTTGCCAGTCGGTGCCTTGCCCGAGTGAAGCGGGGTCTTTGTAATAGGTGTTTTTAAAAACTTCATTTTCCAGCTGTGCGAATTGAGAAGCGTTTAACACATCCAGTTTTTTGTTTATTTTTTGTGTCCCGTAATAACTGTCAAAGGTGACGCGCGTAGCACCGCTTTTTCCCCTTTTGGTTGTAATTAAAACGACACCATTGGCAGCCCGCGCGCCATATATGGCGGAGGCAGAAGCATCTTTTAAAATCTCAACAGACTCTATATCGTTGGGATTTATGGTAGAAAGCGGACTGACATCCGTAATGCCGCCGCCATTGGAAATCTGAATGCCGTCAATAACATACAAGGGTTCTGAAGAACCGTTAATCGAGTTGGTTCCACGGATTCGGACACTGATATTTCCGCCGGGAGAACCTGAGTTCTGGCTGATCTGAACACCCGCGACACGTGCCTGTAGACCTTGTGCAATGTTGGCAACCGGTGTCTGAACAAGATCGGAAGCTTTTACCGAAGCAATGGAGCCGGTTGTTTCAACTTTTCGCTGCGTTCCGTAACCCACCACCACGACTTCTTCGAGTGCTTTTTGGTCAACCTGCAATGTGATGTCAACCGTTGTTCTGTTGTTGACCGGAATTTCTTCTTTCAGGTAACCTACAAATGAAAACACCAGCGTGGCCTGTCCGGAAGCGGCGAGGGAATATGTCCCGTCAACGTTGGATAAGGTGCCCTGCATCGTTCCTTTCACCGTGATACTTGCTCCCGGAACCGGCTGACCGGTTTCATCAATCACCTTTCCTTTGACGGAGTGATCCTGGGCATAAAGACGTTCGCTTGCTGCTCCCATGATCAGCAGCACGAGAAGACCGATTTTACATAAATTTTTTAGCATAGTTAAAAGGGTTTTAAAGTAGCTCTAAAATTGAAATAGTTCAATTTTTTAGTTAAAAGTCAGGCTTGTTTCGAAATACGAAAATCCTGAAAAGAATGCCTGATACTGGATTAAACCTGAATTTTGACTTGAATATAGGAAGGTGGAAAAGATTGTCAAGGCTAAAAAAACGCTTAAATATCTGAGATTATCACAAAAAGTATCGGGAACGTTTGCGGATACGTTACCGATATATGGTTATGATTATTTTTAATATGAAAATTTTAAAAAATAATTTTTGGATATCTTTGGAGGATGATTTTATAGTTATTTTCATTTATATTGAAATAATACAATGATTGCTTGTCCCAAATGTTCGGAAGTCGGTGCGATTATGAAAGCGGGTTATGTCCGGAACAAACAGCGTTATGTTTGTAAGGATTGTAATTACTTTTTTACCTTATCCGATCCGGACCAGACAGCACCCGGGAAAAAGAACCGAAGACATCAGACGACCATTATTGATATTGCCAAATCCATCGGCGTTTCCAATTCCACGGTTTCCAGAGCACTGCATGGGCATGCGGATATTAGTCCGGAAACCCGGCAGGCCGTTCTGGAAATGGCCGCGCAGATGGATTACCAGCCCAATCAGCTGGCGTATAATCTTGTTAAAAGCCGGACGAACACCATCGGGATGATTGTGCCTGAATTTACAAATTCGTTTTTTCCCAACGTGATCATCGGTGCACACGAAATACTCACGGAAGCGGGCTATAACCTGACCATCATGCAGTCCAATGAATCTTATCAGGTGGAAGTTTCCAACACGCGGACGATGCTTGCAAACCGGATCGATGGCCTGCTCATTTCTCTAACGCAGGAAACCAATAACTATGATCATTTGCAAGTGTTTGAAAAGCGAGGAATCCCGCTGGTTCTTTTTAACCGGGTTTGCGACCACGTAGAAGCACCCAAAGTTGTTGTTAACGATTTCGATGCGGCTTTTACCGCGGTGGAGCATCTGATCCTGAATGGTTATGAGCGCATTGCACATTTGGGCGGCCCGTTAAATTTGCTGGTAAGCCGGGAACGTTTGCGCGGTTACCGGGCGGCGATGGAAAAGTATGGGAAACGTGTCGAGGAGAATATGGTGATTCAGGGCATGTTTTCCCAGCAGAAAGCAAGGATTTATGGAAAATATCTCCTGGATCTCGAAAACCGGCCGGATGCCATATTTGCTGTCAATGATTCATCGGCAATTGAAATTATGCTGATGGCTTTGGAAAAAGGAATAAGAATTCCGGACGAACTGGGTGTCGTAGGATTTAGTGATAATCCTGAATCTGCGTATATCGGTCCGGGGTTAACGACCATCCGGCAGCCAACCGGAGAAATTGGTAAAACCACCGCGCAATGGATTTTACAACTGATCGATTCAGAAGAGGAGGTGAATTTACCCAAGCAAAAAGTATTGAAAACGGAGCTGGTGGTGCGGGGGTCGTCGCGAAGAAGTAAGGGTTGATTTTTATGATTATTTAAGGATTGAATGAGGTAATTATTATTTTTCTTTTGGTTAACTTCGATGCTTTCTCTTTCAGGTCTTATCTTATTAAATTTCAGTGAGTAAGCGTTGCGAGAAACAACCCGTTAGCCATCTGGAAGAAAAATGATCTTATCATGACATCATTTCATAAACTACCCGCGACCATTTTAATTGTTGTTTTCTTCTTTTCTGTTCAGCCATTATTGGGACAGGGCCGGTACGATGGTCCTAAAACAATTAAGGAATTACAGTTGGCTATTGAGAAAATACTGCAGGAAACAGGAACGCCTGCGGTTGGAATTGCTTTGGTGAATAAGGACAGTACGGTTTGGACGGCTGGACTGGGAATTGCCAACCTTGAAAAGAATACGAAGGCTACGGAAAATACCATGTTCCGTATTGGTTCAGTCTCAAAAATGTTCGTGTCACTGGCTATTTTGAAGCTGCAACAGGAAGACAAGGTGAGTCTGAAAGATAAAGTCCGGGATTTGGTTCCGGAAATAGAATTTAAAAATCCGTGGGAGAAAACGGCACTGATACGGGTTGAGCATTTACTGGAACATACCACGGGTTGGGATGATATGCGTCTTGGAGACTATGCACTTGATAATCCGAGATTAACACTAAAAGGCGGACTCGATTTTTTACCCGCGTCCCGCACCTCCCGATGGATGCCGGGAACGCGCATGGCTTATTGTAATGCGGGCCCTCCCGTGGCCGCTTACATCATAGAAAAAATTACCGGTCAGACTTTTGAAGAATACATTCAAAGTAATTTTTTTACTCCGATGGGTATGGAAAATATGACCTATTTTAATTCAGAGGCCTATAAAAAGTTAGGCGCAGCATTGTACATTGACAAAGAACCGCAGAAATACTGGAATATCAGCGTGCGTCCTTCGGGAGCGATTAATGCTTCCCCAAAAGATATGGCGAGAATGTTGAAATTCTTTATTAGCAGGGGATGGGCAGGCAAGAGCCAATTAATCAGCGAAGAATCTTTGAAAAGGATGGAAACAGCCTCTACCACGACCGGAGACAAGGCCGGGCTGGAATATGGGTATGGTTTGGCAAATTATTCAACCCCTTACAAGAGTTACGTGTACCGTTCACATGGTGGAGGTGTGAACGGAGGACTGACAGACTTTTCGTATCTTCCTACACACCAGCTGGGGTATGCGATCATGATCAATTCCGGCGATGGAAGTGCATTAAGCCGGATTTCAGGCTTGATACGGGAGTTTCAGACCAAGCGTTTGAGTCCCGATAGGGTTTTTTGGCCTAAGGTAAAAATACAACAACGCACCGATATTTCCGGCTATTATCTGCCAATTAACCCCAGAGTTGAAAACGCCTATTTTTACGAACGTATTTTAGGCGTGCGACAAATACGGGATAGAAATGAATTTGTTTTCGTAAACAATCTTTTCGGAGGATGGACAGAAACGCACCGGGCTATTAACGACAAGCAATACATAGCTGAGGAAACGGGAAAAATAAGTCTTGTGAAGGTAACAGACCCTATTGCCGGCAATGTTGTGCACGATGGTAACCAGGTGTTGATGCCGGTGTCTCCGTTTATGGTCTATGGCCAGATACTGCTGGGAGGACTCTGGATCTTATATGGGGCGGGGGCGGTGTTGTTTGGGAGTATTTGGTTAATTAGGTATTGGAGAGGCAAAAATTTCAGTAAAAAAAGTATCTGGCTGGGCCTGTGGCCGTTTATGGCAAGTTTGCTTGTATTCCTATTATCATTTATTGGCGGGAAAGACCCGTTTGGTTTATTGGGAAGAGTTGGTGTTGTTTCTGTTTCCCTGATGATCGTGACGACATGTTTCGCCCTGACATCTATATGGTCAGCTATTAATGTAGTCAAAGAGCGAAGGCTGAAAATCAACAGAAATATTTACTGGCATCTGGCCGTTTTGTCGTGTCTTCATTTAATCGCAACCTTTTATCTGATGTGGTTTGGTGTGATAGGTATTCAAACCTGGAAGTAGTCTAAACGTTAAAAAAGTACGCTTTCAAAGAAAACGCACTTTATTAACTACAGAAGAAAATTATGATATAATCTTAAATGTCGTCTGTCAGCTAAAGACCTTCCGGAATAGTTCCAGGCTTTTTGGGACAGCGGTTGCAGGATTTTCCTTGCCTTCCATTTCCAGAGAGATATAACCCTTGAAATTGGCTTTGCGCAGGATATCCGCTACTTTTTGATAATCGAGGTCGAGGTCATAGAAAAAACCTCCGCCATAGTATGTTTTGGCCTGAACGATGGTCGCATAGGGAGCCAGTCTTTCAAACTGAGGATATGGATTTCCGACAAAGTTTCCTGTATCGACGTTCATACCCATGGCCGGGGATGAGGAAAGTGGTTTATATATTTCCAGTAAATAATCGATATTGGATGACAATCCCCAGTGGTTTTCGATAGCCAGTACAACGCCAGCCTTTTCCGCCGCAACGAGACATTCGCCATAGGAATCAATGCACCATTTGATCGCGTCCTGATCTGTGTAACCTTGTATGGCAGGTTCTTTTCCGTCTTTGTAGTAGGCGGCATCACGTTTTACCGTTCGCCAGCTTCCTGTGTTCATGCGGATTGCGGGTATGCCCATCTGTACCGCAAGGTTGATGCATCGGATGGTGTGTGCCACGTCTTTTTTACGATCTTCTGCTTTGGGCTGGACAAAACTTTGATGTATCGAAAGCATCGGAAGTGACAGACCGTTATCGAAAGCAAGTCGTTTCAGCTTGTTCATGTACGGGATGCTTTCGTCGGTCATCTGCCGATGCAGGATTTCCACCCCGTCGAAACCCAATCGCGCGGCGTCTTCAATTACTTTCTCAATCGGATATTTTTTCTCCTCGAAATGCCAGTACGAATAGGTTGACACGGCCAACGGAATTCGGCGGGCTGCGGGAGCCGGTGCTGCGGACTTTGCGGATGCATCGATAACGGGAGCGGCCAAAGCAGCAACCCCAGCCAAAGCGGTATTTTTTAACCAATTTCTTCTGGATGAAGAAACTTCCTGGTTTAAAGGCGTTGATGATTCTTGCATTGAAAAATTGAAAAGGTTAGGAATAGTCTTGCTTGAAAAATATAATTAAAGATAGGAATAGTTATTGTTATTCAAAATCACCGGGCGTATAAGTACCCGGTGATGGTAAGTTTTATGGATTTTGTTTTAGAATACTGGAACCCATGATATCAATCTGGGCTTGTGGGATCGGGAAGTATTCGCTGCTTCCTTTTTTAAATACTGCGCCAGTCAGGTAGGATCTTTTCTTGCTTTCCTTGGCCAGATAAGCGTTCAAAATTACGTCGGCATTTCCCCAGCGAACCAGGTCAAAGTGACGGTGCCCTTCCATCGCCAGCTCAACACGACGCTCGAAACGAACGGCTTTCCTTGCATATTCCTGGCTCGTAAACGCCGGGTACGGTTTTATAAGATAATTGGCTGCCGGGGTTCCGTCGTCCTTTTTAACTATTTCCGTAGCCGCACGTGTTCTGATCTGATTAACGATGGCAAGAGCCGTCGTAAGATCGTTTTCTTCGACTGCAATTTCAGCACGCATCAGCAGAATGTCAGCGAAACGAATAGCGCGATAGTTGTTGGCGTTTGCACGAGGCGATTCCGCACCTGAATTTTCACCGTTTGCTGCAAAAAACTTCTTGAAAGTATAAGGGCCTGCAAAGCTTTGGTCACGGATCCAGTTTTTCCCCGGGTGAATTCCCCAGTTCAGGAAAGGCAAACCTCTGCGGCCAACAGTCCAGTCTAATCTTGGATCAAGTGTTCCATCATAAGGTGTGAAGGGATCGGTCGAAGAAAGGCCTTCGTCGTTTTTCACATCCGTGTCATTAAAGGTATCCAGAAGAGGCAGCCCGTTTGCATCCGTTTTAAATGCGTTGACAAGATTTTGGGAAGGCTGATAAAATCCGCAGCATCCGCCAGGACCTGAGCCATATGGAAAGTTCAGGTTATCGCCCCAGCTTCCGTTTTCACCGCTTCCACCATCAGCAACGGACATTTGTACTTCAAAAACAGACTCGCTGTTGTTTTCAGTAGCGATCCTGAAATTGTCATGATAATTGGCGACCAATGAGAAAGGACCGTTCGTTACGATATCCACCAGCAAAGGTTTTGCCGCCGTGTAATCGCTCTGGTACATGTGCGTTTTAGCCAGCATCGCTTTGGCAGACCATTTGCTGGCCCGTCCCACCTGTGCCTTTGTGGCGGAAAGGTTATCAACGGCAAACTGGAAATCAGCTTCGATCAATGGCCAGATATCCTTGTCGTTTGGCAGGTTGAGATAATCCGTTACTTTTTCATCAACATAAGGCACCATGTTCCACATCTTTTTTGCTTCAAAATGGTACCAGCCACGCAGGAATCGGGCTTCGGCGCTGGCTTGTGATTTTTCCGCATCGGTCATATCCGTTGCTTTGGCAATCAGACGAAGCACGTCATTGGAACGTGACACACCGTCATACAGCGCTACCCATTTATCATTGAAACCGCCGATATCTGCCTGCTGGATGTATTTTTCGATGGTTGTGATCTGGGCAAGGTCACCTACGTCACTTCCTTTGTAGCCGTCGTCGGAGGCAACGGTTCCGTAGATCCAGTTACTTACGGCTGAAAAGTATGTACCACCAGATCCAACTCCGTCCAGTAAGCTGTATGCTCCGATCAGGACTGAATTTACACCGGATTTGTTTGAAAGCATCGCCTCATTTCCAACGCCCAGTGGTGTAGTTTCCAGAAATTTATCTTTACAGGAATTCATCATTCCCATGCAAACCAATGCTGTAAATACTAAAATTTTCTTTTTCATATATTGCTGATTTTAAAAATCTGTGTCGGTTTGTTTTCGTTAAAATCCAAAGTTGAGACCAACCTGATACATTTTGGATCTTGGGTAATTCCCCTGATCAACACCCAATACAGTAGAACCCGGTGCTGAGCCGACCGAAGTAACTTCGGGATCAATGCCTGAGTATTTGGTAATCGTGAACAGATTTTGTCCCTGAACATAAATACGCGCACTGGTCAGGCCTAATTTTGCCAATGCCTTTGCAGGTAATGTATAACCGATCGTCAGGTTTTTCATTCTGAAATAAGAACCGTCCTCGATGAAGTAGCTTGACGGCTGCTGGCTTCTGCTGTCATTTGCGTCCAGAATCGGCAAAACTGCATCCGGGTTTTCAGGAGTCCATGAGTCGTTCAGCATGCGAAGACTTCTGTTACCCGCCTGGTTATTGAAATCAGTCCAGCGTTTTACCATGTTCAGGATCTGGTTGCCCTTAACGCCCTGGAAGAAGGCAGAAAGGTCAAAACCTTTATAACCCAGGTTCATGTTGATACCGTATGTGAAATCGGGGTGCGGGTTTCCAAGGAATTTCCGGTCCGCATCCGTGATCACACCGTCCTGATTGGTGTCGTGATATTTGTATTTACCAACGGCCGCATAACCCGGGTATGTAGGCCCTTTGTCAACTTCCGCCTGGTTCTGATAAATTCCGTCAATTTGCAAACCGTAGAAAGAATACAACGGCATTCCGGCAACCGAGCGGGTCCAGGTATAGCTACGGATTGTTGGCCCGAGCAGTACCGCAGAAGCACTGTTGTTCAACTTTTCAACGTTGTTTTTGTAGGCCGAAATGTTGGCACCAATCGAGTAGGTAAGCTGTCCGTCCAAAGCTTTGTTATTGAAATCAATAGCAAGATCAATTCCCTTGTTATTCATCTCGCCAACGTTTACAAAAGGAACGGTTGCCACACCTTGCGTTGCAGGCAAGCTCACCTGATACAACATATCGGAAGTGGTACGGTTATATAAATCAAGATTCAGGTTGAACATTCCTTTCAGGAAAGTCGCATCCAAACCGATGTTTGTCTGCGTTGTGGTTTCCCATTTTGCATTCTGATTCCCAAAGGCCTGTGTGTCAAAACCTGGCTGAACGGAGCTGTTTGAACCATCGATTGCGTAAGATGACTGGTTGAGTGTTGAGCGGTAAGTACTGAAACCATTATAGTTTCCGATTTCCTGGTTACCGGTTTGTCCCCAGCCTGCTCTCAGTTTCAGGTCGTCAAGCCAGCTTAGTGGTTTCATGAAAGTTTCTTCTGACAATCTCCATCCTGCACTGAATGCAGGGAATGTACCATAACGGTTGTTCTGCCCAAAACGTGAAGAACCGTCACGTCTTACCGTTGCTTCCAACAAATAGCGATCTTTCAGCGCATAGTTAACTTTTCCGAAAATAGAGAAAAGCGACCATTCATAACCCGCACCTGTGTTGTTGATACCGGCCGATCCTGCGCTCAGGTACATGTACTGAGGATCTTCGGAGTAAAAGGAAGTACGTGTCGCGGAGAAATCCTTGCCCGAACCTTTGATCGCTTCGGTACCTGCCAGCACATTCAGTTTATGAATGCCACCCAGGGTTTTGGAATAATTCAGCGTATTTGACCAGGTCCAGTTTACGTCATACGCATAGGCGTTGGTCAGTGAGTTATTGGATTCAATTTCCGCTTCTTCCAAATCGAGCAAAACATAAGCTGTTCTGTTTGAATTGGTAAAATCGACACCGATGCTTGACTTTGCGATCAGATCTTTCAGGACGTCAACCTCTACGTAAGCGTTACCGAAAGTTCTGAACGTGTTTACACGGTTATCTTTTGTACGGTACAATTGCGCAACCGGGTTTGTTGCAGGTCCAAGACCGGCAGCACGCGTCGCAGCGAATTTACCCATGATATCATAAACCGGAATGATCGAAGGAATACGGAATCCGTTTCCGATCGGGTTTCCATCCTGGTTATTGGTTGTACTGGCCGTTCCGTTGTTGCTGTAATAACCTTTGTTTTCTGTGTAACTGACTTCAAGATTTTCACCAAAACGGATTTTCTTTTTCAACAGGAATTCTGTATTTGAACGCAAAGAATATCGGTTGAACGAAGTATTTTTCAGGATACCGTCCTGCTTGAAATAGTTAAGCGAAAGCGCATACCGGCCTGTTTCACTTCCGCCAGAGGCGCCAACATTATACTCCTGAATGGCCGCATCACGAAGAATTTCCTTCTCCCAGTCCGTTCCCTGTTTGTTTGCTTTTACAATCTGGTAAAACCCGGTACGGTTATAATTGTACAAAGAAGGATTTGTTTTCGGGTCGCCTTCTGATAAACCATAACTTGAACCGGCAAGAATATAGTCAGGAACAACAGCATTTGCACCATTGCCATATTGCTGGTGAGACGGATTTCCATTGGTAAGTACGCCGGCATTTCTGCGTTGGGTCCAGAGAAGGTCGCCGAACTGCTGCGGATCGATGATCAGTCCCAAATCTACTTTTCCGGTTTGCACACCGAAACGGCTGTTGAAAGTAAATTGCGGTGCACCGGTTTTCCCTTTTTTAGTTGTAATGATAATGACCCCGTTTGCCGCACGAGATCCATAAATCGAAGCCGAAGAAGCATCTTTCAAAACCTGCATGGACTCAATGTTGTTCGGGTTAATGCTGTTCAAACCACCTTTGGTTGGTACGCCGTCGATAACATACAGAGGATCGTTGTTGTTGATCGTACCAAATCCGCGGATACGAACCGTGGCTTCACCGCCCGGCGTGTTGTTGGCAGTAACGGTAACACCGGCCACGCGGCCTTGTAGTTGCTGTGCAACGTTTGGTGCAGAAACTTTTGTCAGTTCCTTGGTATCTACCGTGGATACCGAACCGGTGATATCCCTTTTCGACTGAGAAGAATAACCCGTCACGACGACTTCGCTCAACGATTTAACATCCGACTGAAGTGTAATTTCGATCACCGATTTGTTGGCGATACTGATTTCCTGTGTCAAAAAACCAATCGATGAAACAACGAGTGTGGTGCTGCCTTCCGGTAGTTCAAGCGAGAAATTTCCTTCGCCGTCCGTTGTGGTTCCAACATTTGAACTGCCTTTCAATACGATTGTAGCACCGGGAATTGATCCGCCGGTTGCGTCAATGACTTTTCCCTTGATCGGAAAAAGTACTGATTTGATCGTCTGGACGGAAGTGCCCATGCCATTTACCAATGGTACGGCAGGTTTGGTACCAGGAATTCGCTTCAATAAAATCTGCTTGCCGGAAACTTCATAAGTCACCTTCAATGGCGTCAGGAAGTTGTCCAGAATTACTTCCAGTTTTTCTTCTTTTGCGTTCAGGTTAATCTTGCGTTCTGACTGGATCAACTCAGGGCTGTACATAAAGTTGACGCCCGAAAGTTTACCCAGTTTTTCCAGTGCTACACCAATTTTCTGCTCCTTAATGTTAATCGTCAACCGGCGATTAAGGACTTCCTGAGCATTGCTGTCAATTGCAAACGACAAGCCGGAAAATTGTATAATGACGAATAATTGTATGAGGCTGATTCTCATAATTTTAAATATGCTTGGGGGCCATTGTAAGGTTTTTTTCATACTTTTGAATGTTTTGATGGTTATAAAAAAATCAGCAAAATAATTCCCGTGTCCCTTTTCGGGGGACTTCATCTTAGTGCCAACATAGGTGGGGAGTTTTAATCAGGGTGAATGATGTTGCCACATCGTTCACCTTTTTTGTTTATTTTCAAATAGTCTGGGTTTAGGAATAAATAATTATTGACAAGCTTTACCGGTAATCGTTATTTTGTTATCGCTGACCTCATACGTCGCTTCCAGTATTGTACAAATCCATTTCAGTTTATTTTCCAGCGGTTCGTCGCCAAGCGTCGCTGTGATGCTGCAATGCGCCATGACCTGTTCGTTAAACGTAATATCAATGCCGTAAGCTTTTTCAAGCGATGCAAAAACTTCCGAAATAGGCGTTTCCTGGTATATAAAACTTTGATTTTCAATCGGTATTTTTAGTAAAGCGGAGCCTTTGGCCAATGTTCTGGTGAGTAAAAGCTTGCTGCGTTCAAAAGATGCCTGCTGGTTTGGTGTCAGTAAAAGCGCCGATAACTTGCTGCTGTTTTTATAGTCATCGGCATGTTTGTCGCTATTGGAGAAAACCGATACTTTCCCCGTTTTGACGGCAACCAGAACATTGCCACCTGATTCATCTGCTTTAATACTGAAACTTGTTCCTAAGACTTTGGTGACCAGTTCATTTGCGTAAACAAAAAATGGTCTTCCGGCATCCTTTGTTACTTCAAAAAACGCTTCACCAGACAGGATAACGACGCGATTGTTTGGCCCGAATTGTCTGGTGTAGCTTATCCGGCTGTTTTTTTGAAGCACCACGGAACTGCCATCCGGCAGTTGTACATATCGGGCTTCTTCACTGGAATTTAATACTTCAACAATCTCGTTATTTTGAGAAAACTGCCGTTGGTTTTCAGTAAACAGTGATTTACTGTTATCATATTTATAAAAGACAAGGCCGATCGCCATGAGTACGATCACAGAAGCGGCGGCCATCCAGCCCGCTCGTAACGCATTCAGGTTTTGCGAGTGGTTATTTTTATTTAATATATTTTCCCTCCGTTTAGCTATTTCAAGCGACTGACTTATTTTGTAAGCAATGTGCTCGTCGGTGATCCGGTGTGTTTCGTTATTTGAGGAGAGTAATGTAAAACGTGCTTGCTGAAGAGCTTCTTTTCGGGAGCAATCTCTGGCTGCCCAGTTTTTCCAGTATTGATCGAGTTCAGGATTTTCTTCCAGCACCCAGGCTATAAAAGCTGGGTTATTGAGCAAATCCTGAAAAAGTTCGTCGGGCAACTGGTCCATAAATAACAATATTTTTCCACATGTATATTGTTATTATCTCTTATAATTGTCCGGATACTCGCTTACCAAAGCTTATTTTTTAAATTATTTAAAAATTACAATAAAATTTCGAAAAATGAATAAAATATAAAAGAAAAAGAAGGTGTGACAGGCCATAAATTGCGCAAATTGGATAACGCACGTTGCAGAATATTACTAACCGACTGAGGTTTTATAGCGAGCAGATTTCCAATTTCTTCTGACTTTAAACCCTGAAAAAAACGTAAATAAACAACCTCTCGCTGACGCGCAGGGAGTTGTGTCATCAGTTCCTGCACCTGATTTTTTAAACCTGCTTCGTTTTCATTTTGAATAATAACTTCTTCGGAAGAAAACTCTTGCAAATGATCTTCGAAGTGATCAGTAAGTTCAAGTTCTTCAGAAAAAGGTTTTAATGTTTTGATTATTCTGTGGCGGAAGGATTTTAAGAGGTAGAACTTAACAGAAGGGGTGTCGTTCAGATTTTCCCGGTGCAGCCATAAATGTATGAGAAGGTCTTGTAAAGTGTCTTCGGCAATCTGGACGTTGGGCGTAAATCGTAAACCATAATGAAGCAATGTCCGATAATAACGCTTGGCGAGCTCGGTGTATGCAGCCTCGTTTCCATCCCGGAAACTGTCCCAGAGTATTGAATCATCCGTATGTTTAGTGATTTGAGTCAATATTAATTCTGTTGAAAATAGACATGGTGAAATCAAAAGTAGGTAAAGGTTGAGTTATATAAAATAGTCTTTTGTATTTTATTTGAATAACAAAATTAAATTACTTTATACTCCAATAAACATGTGTCTTTAAAACGATTTAGCAGTGAAAAATCAGTTTTCAACTGGGTTATAATAGGGGTTAGAGTAAAATAAACTATGCTTAAAGCTTTGTCATTTTGAGTATCCTTTTTAACTAAAATCGTATGATGAAGTCCGGATTAACGTTGCTATTTTTAACGCTGATTATTTTGGGGAAATCCAATGCGCAGTCGCCTGTGGTCGACTATAAAGCACGAATTTCTCAAATCGATCAAAACATCAATAAGGTTTTCTATGAGCCAGAAACGGGTCTTTACAAAGAAACCAATGCTAAGAATGATAAACCGCATTCGTATCTGTGGCCTTTGTGTGCCTTGATCCAGGCGGCGAACGAGGCCGAGCAACTGGATCCGGGAAAGGCTCATATGAAACCGGTTCTGAGGGCAATAAGTCAGTATCATAACGATAACCCGCCCGCGCCGGGTTATCAGGCTTATGTGACGAAGGAAGGAAAAGATGCCCGGTTTTATGACGACAACCAATGGATCGCGATTGCCTGTCTTGATGCCTACAACAGAACAAAAAGTAAGTCATATCTGAGGATCGCGGAGGAAATTTACCGTTTTCAGATGACGGGTTTTGATGAAAAAGCGGGTGGGGGCTTGTACTGGAAGGAAGATGAAAAGAATACGAAGAATACCTGTTCCAACGGCCCCGGGATTTTGGTGGCTTTGCAATTATATAAAATCACTAAAAAGAAAGAATATCTGACTACGGCCGTGCAATTGTATGAATGGACAAACAAGCACTTGCGTGGCGAAAACGGAATATTTTATGATGCGATTAAAATTCCAAGTCTGAAAATCGATTCGGCAAAATATACTTACAATACCGGTACGATGCTCCAATCAAATGTTTTACTTTACGTTATAACCAAAGAAAAGAAGTATCTTGAGGAGGCGCAGCTTATTGCCGGATCAGCCGAAAAGTATTTTTACCGGAACAATAAGCTGCCTGACCATTATTGGTTCAACGTCGTGTTGTTGAGGGGTTACGAGGCGCTATATGAGGTGGACAGGAACAAAAAACAATTGCAATTCTTTTTTGATGACGCAGAAAGAATCTGGAAAAACGAAAAGGATGGAACGGATTTGGTAGGAACAAAGCAGACAAAGACCTTAATAGATCAGTCTGCGATGATGGAAATGTACGGACGACTGGAAAGATTGAAATAGCGCTATTGGCAGCTGTAAATAAAATTTTTATTGAGGAGTACGCTTAATTTTATTTTAAACTAATGACTAACGGCCATGCAAACAACTTTTGTGGTAGAACCGGAAGAATGGACAGAGAAGTTTTGGAGGAAAATTATGCCTCTGTTTCGTAAAAGAAAGATTCGGGTAACGGTGGAAGAAATAGAAACGGGTTCGGCAAATTGTCAGATTGATACTTATTTCAAGATAAACAAATTGCAAAAGGAATTTTCTTCATTCAATGTATTTTCATCAACTGAGTTATCAAAGACAGCCGATGAATCCTATGACAAGAATTTTTGATAAAGTACGATATGGTTTAAAACCAACGGCCCCTTTCTGATAAAGAAAGGGGCCGTTTACTTTTTATTTCGCGTCCTTGTAAAGACCAAATTCACTGATTGCCACACTCACGGGCGATTTTGTGATTCTCAGCCTGAACTTCTGGCCGGTAACCGGCGCCGAAAGTTTTACCAGGCGTTTTGCGCCAACACTGGTTCCCTGATGGATTTCCTTCCAGTTGCTGCCTTCCCAAACGTCCACGGCAAAACCTTCAATGCGCTGTCCAAGTTTGATATATTCCTGTAAGCTGATGACGTCGAATGTGATCGGAGCACTCAGCTCTATGGTTACCTCAGGTGTTTTGAAATCGTCGTCCGTTGCCCAGTAAGACTCCGATTTTCCGTCGAGGATATTTTTTGCACTGTAAACGGAATTATATCCACGTACATTAACGGCCTTTGAACTAGCCCGGGCGATCAGGTTTGTTGCAAAAGTATTTTTTACACGATCGCCAAATGTTTTCAGGGCGGCCACGTCATCATCATGAAGCTGGCCTCTTGTATCCGGTGCAAGTCCCAAGTCAAGTGCGGCCCCACGCCCTACACTTTTGAAATATAATTCAAAAAGACGATCCGGTGATTTTGGTTTTTGGTCCGCGTGATAGAACCATCCCTTACGAAGCGGCACGTCACATTCTGCTGGTATCCACATTTTACCGTTTCTGGTTCCGCCTGGGTTTTCGTCCGCGTTGGCCTGGCCTGGTACTGCCACGTTGGTTCCCTTGGATGGTACCGGTGTTAAAGTTGCCCATGAAGTTTCATCTACTACACCTTCTTCATTTCCTGCCCAGCGAACATCCCAGCCTACATCGCTGAAAATATTTGCGTTCGGCTGAAGTTTCCGTGTCAGGTTGGTCCAGGTAGAGTCCCACTGGTAATAAGTGGTGTTGTCGATCGAACGTTTTTCTCTCGCGCCGCCATAATATCCGTCGCCACCATTGGCACCATCATGCCACGACATAAACACGGGGCCGTAATTCGTATAAAGCTCACGAAGCTGCTCACGATAAATCGCAAGGTATTCAGGAGTGCCGTATTTGGCATTGTTCCGGTCCCATGGCGAACAGTAAACGCCGAATTTCAGACCATGTTTACGGGCTGCATCAGCAACTTCCTTAACCATATCGCCTTTTCCATTACGGAAAGGGCTTTTTGAAATATTGTATTCGGTTGTTTTGGTTGGCCAAAGTGCGAAACCATCATGGTGTTTCGCAACAAAAACAATTCCTCTCAGTCCGCCTGCTTTGGCAGCCAGAACAATCTGTTCTGCATTGAAATCTTTTGGGGCGAAAAGTTTAGGATCGGCATCTCCATACCCCCACTCCTTGTTTTCAAACGTAGTGGGTGTGAAGTGCATGATACCGTAAACTTCTGTTTCATGCCAGGCAATTTGTCGGGGCGCTGGCAGAGCACCATAAGGTTTAGGGGGAGTTTGTGCAAACGAGGTAAATGCCGTTAACAAAAATAACGCGGCGATTTGTTTTATCATTTTGGATTAAGGGGTTGCTTTCTGTTATGAATAAAAAGATTGTTTAATTCTTGACTTTTTTGCTAACCAGGGAGCTAGCGGATTTATCCTTTCCCGGATGAATCGGTTGAATCCTTCTTTTTTTTAGCTGTCTGCTTATTTCACTGAGTGCCGATTTATCAAGTTTGTTATTGATAAATTCGGGATCGGTTTGATCTAATATTTTGAAATTAGTTTTCATTTGAAATATCTTTAACAAGTGAAAGTGCTTCTTTGACATCAATAAACATTCTGTTGCCGGCAAGGATTTTTGCTCCGATCGATAATTGATAATGCGTTATCAGTTTTGTCTTGGATTCGAAAACAACGATCCCGTCAAATCCGTTTTCAAATGATAATTTACATGCAAAAGCAATCAGATTTCCAGCTACACCGAGGTACATCTTTTCTACACCTTTATTAAATGCAGCATTTTCAACCAAATGCATGTAAACGTGATCCTGGTTAATACTGATGCTTATCAATCCATGAATTATTTCGGGATTCTGGCTTGTGACCAACTTGTAAACCAGCCTCTCATCATTTGTACTTTCCGCTTTCCAATCGAATAGCCAATCTTTCTTTTTTATGGCAATTTGTAACGGAAGAACTAATGTTTCGAATTTCTCCCCGGTAACAGCATTTTCAATTGAACTGGTTAATTTATCTATTTCAAATTCCAGCATGTGTATAACTTTATATTAACAAATATAAGATTAGTTACGCATACTGGATAATTTCTTTTAGCCTCAGTTAATTACAAACAAATAAGCAGCTTGCTGTCCTAATTCGGTAATGGTTTTGGCAGGGATTTCGATAACCCCGTCTTTTAGGCGCAATGCTTTTTTGGTACCCGCTATGGTAATTTTAGCGGTTGCCGGGATAGCAAGTCCTTCAGGTTTCAAACGGCCAGGAATTGCTTCTCCCGTTTCAGCCAGGTAAAATGCGTAGGTCGTATCTCCTTTTTTGGTGTAAGCCCATTTCCCCTGGCGATAAGGTGCCTGAGGTTTGGTATCATAAATTCCGATGCCATTCACGTTCATCCATTTCCCGATTTCTTCCAAACGCTGATAAGCCTCTTCATGCCATTCACCATCGGGCCCCGGTGCAATATTCAAAAGCAGGTTTCCACCTTTTGAAACGATGTCTACCAACGTATGCACCAGCTTTCTGGTCGACTTGAAATTTTCTTTTGGAATATAGGACCAGGAGTCGCCCATGGTCAGGCAGGATTCCCATGGAATGGACATGTAGTGATCGGGAATCTGTTGTTCCGGCGTTACGTAATTTTCAAATTCGCCCGTTACCGTGCGGTCTACGACAAGTAATCCAGGTTGATGAGAGCGGGCCATTTTAGCGATACGCGCCATATCAATATCCTGATCATAAGGAATCGTTTTTTGCCAGCTGATATTGGGGTCAATGGTGCTTTTTGGACGAATCCAGCCGCCATCCAGCCAAAGAATATCAACCGAACCATAATCAGACATTAACTCTTCGATCTGATTGTAGGTGAAATCTTTAAACTTGTTCCACTGTTCCGGATATTTTTTTGGGTCGTAAGACACGTTTCTGTCTTTTGGCGGGAAATATTTCCACCAGTAAGAAGGTGTATTCCAGTCAGGTTTCGAGAAATAAGTCCCTGTCATAAATCCTTTATCCCGGAAAGCCGACAAAACTTCTTTCGTTACATTGCTTTTCGGGTTCGATTTGAAAGGCGTATTGGTGATTTTATAGTCGGTATATTTGGAATCAAACATCGCAAAACCGTCATGATGTTTTGTCGTGAAAACGACATATTTCATCCCCGCATTTTTCGCAGCAGTGGCCCATTTTTCAGGATTGAATTTGACCGGATTAAAGGTTTTTCCAATTTCCTCGTAAGCTTTTTTGTATTCAAACCAGTCATGCGAATGCGGTCCCTTGCGTTCGCACCAGCCTTCGTCTTCCGGGCAAAGCGACCATGATTCCACAATTCCCCACTGGCTGTATGTCCCCCAGTGCATCAGCAGGCCGAATTTTACATCCTGCCATTTGCTTAACTTTTGCTGCACCAGCGGATCTGTCGGTGCCACATATTTTGAATGGTCCTGCTCCGAATGCTGCTGCGCAAAAGCCGCAGTCGTTAAAAACAGGAAAAGAGCAGGAAGAAAAGGTTTTAATTTCATTTTGGGTTTTACTATTTGGTTCAATTTTTAAAATGGTTTGCTGTCGGCAATCTGCTGATCGTAACTCTGACCCCGATAGCCAATACTTAGCCGAAATAACTTTCAGCGTCGAACACTTTTCCTTTACCGCCTTTTTCGGTTACGGTATAGTTAAATCCTTTTTGCACCGAATAGGCGCCAACTTCGCCCTGCTTGTTTATCGCGATAAAACCAACCTGAAATGTTTTCGCACGCTCGGGATTCGGTTTGACAATACGGTCAATCGCTTTTTTACAGGCATCATAAGGAGAAAGTCCGTTTCTCATAAATTCCACCACCAGGTGTGTGCCGCAAACGCGGATCACTTCCTCGCCTTGTCCTGACGAGGTAGCAGCGCCCACTTCGTTATCCACGAATAACCCTGCGCCAATAATCGGTGTGTCGCCCACACGGCCGCGCATTTTGAAGCCCATGCCGCTGGTTGTGCACATGCCGGAAACATCTCCGTTGGCGTCCAGCGCAATCGTTCCCATCGTGTCGTGGTTGAAAGAACCATCTTCAAAACGGTTGGGTGCAAATGGTCCGTGACCTTGTTTCGGGCGTGATTGCTGATGTTCTACGTTGATAACAGGTTTGTATTCAGCCTTTACCAGCCACTTTTTGTAAGCCTTTTCTGCATCGGGTGAAAGTTTTCCGGATTCGAGTTTAAAGCCGTTTGCCAATGCAAATTGCTGCGCGCCGATACCTGCGAGAAAAACATGCGGTGTCGTTTCCATTAATTTTCTTGCAACAGAAATCGGGTGTTTGATTCTTTCAAGAAAAGCAACTGACCCGCAATTGGCTTTTTCGTCCATGATGCTGGCATCCAGCGTCACATACCCATCGCGGTCGGGATTGCCACCCAGACCAACGCAGCAATTGATGTCATTTTCAATGGCGATTGCAGCTTGTTCGACTGCATCTAAGGCTTTTCCGCCTTTTTCGAGTACCGGCCAGGCTGCGCCATTTGCAATTTGTCCGCTATCCCAGGTTGACACAACAATCGGTTTATTTACTGCTGTGGAAGCAAAAAGCTTATTGACCTGCGTAAACGGCAGCGCCAAAGCAGATAAGCGTAAAAAAGAGCGACGGGTTGGTTTCATTGTATTTTTGTAAAAATGTTGAACTGACTACTTTAAGTATAGGGGTTGTGGCAATGACAAAACGTTATAAAACTCCTTCAATTTTATAAACCCAGGCAGAATTGCAGGGCAATGTTCTGGGCGTAATGACTGGTGTGGTAATAACAATTTTTCCTTTCGACTGGCTGGTTTTGATCTTTCCTTTATAACCAAGCATGGAAATGTTTTTCGGATTGGCAATGCCTTTGATCGCGATCTGATCAGGCCATTGAGCGCAGATTACGTATAAGTCCTTGCCTTTTTTTGTATAAAACACGGTGCTGTCGGTGGAAGCCTGTGGGGCATTTTTCCAGCTTTCCGAGCCGTAAATTGCCTCACCGTTTACATTCAGCCACTTTCCGAGATCCTTTAATCGCTGCTGCATGATCACGGGAATCCGGCCATCTGCCGTTGGGCCGATATTCAACAGGAAATTTCCTCCTTTGGAAACCACCTGAACAAGGGAATGGATCAGCTTGTCGCTGCTCATATAATCTTCCAGATTTTCATTGCGGTTATAGCCAAAAGACTCTCCGATGCCGCGGCATTCTTCCCAGGGATGGGTGCCAGAGGAAGTTCCCTGGCCATATTCAGAGGTATAAAAACTCCCATGTTTTCCTTTGGTATCATTTCCCCAGCGGTCATTCACGACAATATTTTCACTGACCGATTTGTTGTTGTAAAGCCAGGCCAGGAATTCCTTGCTTTTCCAGGTTTCAGATGACTGATCCCATTCGCCGTCCGTCCACAGCAAATCCGGCTGATAGCGCGTCACGAGGTCTTTCAATTGTGGAACCATGTGATCGGCTACATATTTATTGACGTCAGATTTATAGGTTGGATTAAACCATTCATATAAGGAATAGTAAAATCCCATATGCAGCCCTTTATTTTTGACAGATTTTGTTAAATCTCCCGCCAGGTCGCGGTGCGGGCCTACGTCCACCGAGTTCCAGTTCCAGGATTCGGCACTTGGCCATAAGGCATATCCTTCGTGATGTTTGGAAGTAAGTACAACATATTTTGCGCCGGCTTCTTTGAACAGGTCAGCCCAGTCGTCGGGATTGAAAAGTTCTGCTTTAAACTGGCCTGCAAAATCCTGGTATTTAAAATTAGGTCCGTAGACTTTTTCCTGGAAAGCGACAAATTCTTTATGGATCTTTAATTTTGGGTCATGAAGGCGCTGCCAGTACCATTCGGAATAACCGCTGCCAAAACCATCCGCGTTGGATTTGGTAGCCCAGGACGGAACCGAGTAAAGTCCCCAGTGAATAAATATGCCAAACTTTGCATCTTTAAACCAGGCAGGTGTGGCGCGTGAATCCAGGGATTTCCAGTCGGCCTGATATTGCGCCTGCACACTAAGAATAGAGAAAAAACAGAATAGGATACTAAGGAAACTTTTCTTCATAAAATTTGTGGGACTATCAACATATTTGAATGCGCACACAATTTATTAAAAATTTTTAAAAAGTAGAAGCTTAATCTGTTTCGCCAAAGTTATCTTACTTATTTTGAAACTATTACAAATGAAAATTTGGCGATTTAATTCTTTTTAGAATTTTCTCTGATGGCCGGGCGGTATTTTTGAAAAGGGATCCGAAGCAGACTGGATACCTTACTGTTTTCTTCCGGTAGCGGATGTGTATCGATCCCGTAAATGATTTTTTGCTGATCAAGTTTGGTGAAAGTTCCGAACAGCCTGTCCCAGATGGAAAAGATATTTCCGTAATTGGAGTCGGTGTACGGCTGGGTATAATGATGATGGATGTGATGCATGTTTGGTGTCACAACCATCAGACTTAACAATGCATCAAGCCGGCGGGGCAGTGTAATGTTTGCATGGTTAAACTGAGAAAGTACCACGGATAAAGACTGATAGAGAAAGATCAGCCACATCGGTGCCCCGGTAATCAGAATTGCCAGCACTGTAAAAATAAACCGCACCAGACTTTCCCCGGGGTGATGGCGGTTGGCGGTCGTGGTGTCTACATACTGGTCGGCATGATGAATGATGTGAAACCGCCACAAAAATTTGATCTTATGCTGCACCCAATGGGCCGTCCAGGCACCGATGAGGTCCAGTAATAACAATCCGGCTAATGCCTGTATCCACAATGGCAGATTTGGTATCAGATGTAAAATGCCAAATTGATGATCTGTTGCCCAATTGCTGGATTTGACAAGAATAAAGGCAAGGGGAAAATTGACCAGTATGGTGGTTAATGTAAAGAAAAAATTGATTCCGGCATGTTTCCATTTGTTGTAGCGGAATTGGAAAAGTGGCCAGGTTCCTTCAATCAGCCAGAAAAACATAATGCCGCCCACCAAAATGGCGCTTCGGTGAGAAGAGGGAATATGACCGAAATACTGGATAAGCCACTGCATATTGCACGGAATTTGCGTTTAAGTAAAAATAATATTTTTGATGGAAATAAATGTATTATTTAGTTGCAATGGATGTGATATCTCATGCGAATATTATCTTCGATATAATTATAACTTATATATAAGTGGATGGTTCTTGAAATTGAAAATTTAAAGCAGCACTATGGCACGCTGGAGGTGCTGGATATAGCTTCCTGGAAAGTTGATTCCGGGATTTACTGGATTCAGGGAGAAAATGGCGCGGGGAAATCTACCTTGTTTCGTTCGTTGGCCGGGATGCTGCCCTTTACAGGAAATGTAACCTTAGACCAGAAGTATAATCTGAAAACAGAGCCGGTTGATTATCGTTTGCGGTTAAGCCTCGGTGAGGCGGAACCACTCTATCCTTCCTTTTTAACACCGGCCGACCTGATTGCCTTTGTGGCAGAGGCAAAGAAAAGTCCGGCAGGGCAGGTGGAAATGCTTATCGATACGCTCGGAATTAATTATCTGAAACATCCTTTTGGCAGCTGTTCCAGCGGGATGGTGAAAAAGGTGTCGCTGGCCATTTCTTTCCTGGGAAATCCTTCAGTGATTATTCTCGACGAACCACTTATTACCATTGATAAGGAAGCCCGGCAGGCATTGTTCAAATTAATTCAGACTTATCATCAGCAGGGCGTGACATTTCTCATTTCTTCACATCAGCTTTTTCAGCAGGAAGGGCTGGCTGTAACGGAAAGTTTTGCTTTGAGGAATAAGACGCTGGTCAAACTCGGAATGGAATGAAAATATTGATGCTTTCCACCGTGCAGGCCTTTTTTCGCCAACGGGCAGGTATGTTCTTTGTGCTGATGGGGCTGTTATTTGGTTTCATGGGCAGCCGCGAACATTACGGTTTCGCGCTTTTCTTCCTGACCGATCCGTTCGGGATGTATTATCTGGCAGGCATCTGGGTTTTGTATACCTTTTTATGTGCCCATTTTATTTCGAATCTGTGGACACAGCCGGATTATCATTTTATCTACAACACCGGACTTTGGCCCAATCAAAGACGAATGATCCGTTTTTTGCTGATGGCACTCGGTTTTTTGCAGCCTATCCTTTATTATGGAATTTACATTATTTTAATTGCCCGGCAGGACAAGCTGCTGCACAGGATTTGGCCGATATTTATTTTTTATACCTTGTTAAGTACGATACTGGTGCTCGTGGCAGAACACCGGCTAAGAAACCCCCGACTTTTTCATGCAAAAGGTAAGATGGTTTTCAACTGGCCGTTTCCAAGGCCGGTCTCCTGGATTTACTGGAGTATCGAATGGCTTTTCAGAGAAAAAGGGCTCACGCTTTTATGCTGCAAGATCGGTGCGATCGGCGTATTTATTTGTACACTGATTTATTACCAGACCGACACCTATGATATCCGTTTGCCGGCCATTGGCCTGACTTTGGGATATCTTTTGAATATCGGGTTATCATACGAGTTGTTTCGCTGGGAAAATGAAATATGGCTTTGGAGCCGTTCTTTACCTGTTTCCACAGCGGTACGATTTGCCAGAACTTTATTAATTCATACCATCCTGATTATTCCCGAAACGCTGATCGTGATCCGCTACAATGTCATTACCATTCTGGAAGTGTTACAGCTTTATGCGCTGGGCTTATCGGTGCTAATGATTTTTCACAGTTATTTATACAAACGGGGCGGACTTCTCGAAGATATGATGAAACCTGTATTGTCAGGTTTTGTGCTGCTCACGTTTTTGATTCTATATAAAATTCCAGTCTGGGGAATAGGAGCGGCGGGACTTTTGCTTTCCTGTTATCTGTATGCCAAATGGTATGAAAAGGAAGAAATTGGCTTGTGAAAGTTAGCCTTGATCTTTAAGGCCAAGGCTAACTGTTATTGTACTCCGGATTATTTCCCCGGAACCGACGGGCGTACTTCTACCTTACTCGGTAAGGTTCTGGCCGGCATTTTAATTAAGTCAGATACAATCTGGCCGATATCTTCCGGCTGAATTTTCCATGCATCCTTTTCCGATGGCTGGTGATTGGCAAATTCCGTTGCAACAGATCCGGGCATAATGGTGGAAACCTTGACGCCGTCATTGCGCACGTCCATCATCATGGCCTGTGAAAAACCTACCAAGCCAAATTTGCTTGCATTATAGGCCGTTCCATTCGGAAAGAAGTTGGTGCCGGCAAGGCTGGAAATATTAATGAAATAACCTTTTGTTTCTTTCAACGCATCCAAAGACGCTTTGGCGCTGTAAAAAACACCTGTTAGATTGATATCAATGGTTTCCTGCCATTGTTCCGGTGTCAGGTCATAAATCGGAGCGAAATGCCCTACTCCAGCGTTGGCAATCACGTAATCCAGTTGTCCCCATTTGTCAACAAGAACTTTTACTGCATTTTGTTGTGATTCGAGACTGCGCACATCCGATTCGATACCGATTGCGAAACCTTCACGGATCTTGTTAAGCTCTGTGGCCGCTTCATCAGCGCTTTTTTGAGAGCGGCTGGTTACTGCCACGCGAATTCCTTCTTTGATCAGCACTGCTGCTACACCATAACCTATTCCCTTGGAGCCGCCGGTGATCAGCGCTGTTTTAATTGATTCTGCCATTTATATTGAAATTACAGCCTTAAAAGGCTTTTTTGAATAGTATACCAATGACCAATCAACAAAGAGAATGGCAGGAAGGTTTGTCCGGGAGGAATTTTATAAAGCTAATTTCAGAAAATCGCTGACATTATAGGTTGCAGTTTGTTCAAATTTTATTCTTCACAACCCTTTAACATGTACATAAATCAAAAACGATTCTTTCTATCGAACCAGGTACGATTTAACCTTTTCGTAACATCTCCTTAATTCTAGCCTCATGCCCAAAACGTAGTTTTGAAGAAAAACTGACCATATGAAATCAACATTACGTTTTACCTTCCTGGCAACTTTATCGGCAGCAGCCCTAATATCCTGTACGGACCATGCCATTGAAAATCCGGATGGGGCGAGTTATCCGGCAAAAGCTACTTTCAAAACAGCTCCGATCTTATTAACGACCCAAAACGGAACAAAAATCTATGGCAGTGGTTATGGTTCATCCATGGCTCAGGTTCCCGGAGAATGGGGTTCTTTTTATCTGATGACTGACCGCGGCCCCAATGTGGACGGTACCAACGACTCGAAAATATTCCCGATGCCGGATTTTAATCCGAATATTGCAAAGTTTAAAGTGGTAGGGGATGAACTCGTTTATCAGTCGACCATTGAATTTAAAAACGCTGCGGGGACCAAACTGACCGGCCGTCCCAATTTACCGGGTGAAGGCAATGCCGGTGAAACAGCCTTGGATTTTCTGGGCGCGCCCATTGCAAATGATGCAGAAGGAATCGATTGTGAAGGTTTGGCAATAGACCCTACCGACGGTACTTTCTGGGTGAGTGATGAGTACGGACCGCATATTGTTCATTTTGATAAAACGGGTAAAACGATCGAACGTATCAATCCTTTCGGGACGGGAACAGGCGGCCGCAAATTACCGAAAGTTTTGGCTAAACGCCGCCCCAACCGGGGTATGGAAGGGCTGACGATAACACCGGATGGAAAATTCCTGGTCGGCATGATGCAGTCACCAATCTATAACCCAAGCAAAGCGAAAGTTGCCAGTTCGAGGCTGTTACGTTTGCTTGTCTTTAACGTGGCAACGGGTGAAACAAAACAATTTGCATACATCACCGAGTCCACCAAAACATTGTCAAGCGAGATTGTAGCCATCACCGGAACGACTTTTCTTGTGTTGGAACGCGATCAGGATTACGCAGGCGGAAATCCGGCATCTCTTATCAAACGTGTTTATAAAATTGATATCTCCGCAGCCACTGACATTTCTGATCCGGATAATAAGGAAAGCGGCTTGCTTTTTGGAGGGAAAACAGTTGACGAACTGACTGATGCCGAAATTATTTCAAACAATATCAAGCCGGTAACGAAGGAAATGGTTGCCGATATTTTGGCTATTCCTGGCGGTTACCCACATGATAAGGCGGAAGGGTTGGCCATTATCAACAATAAAATGATTGCTGTGGTGAATGACGATGATTTCGGGATTGTAAGTCCTGCCACGCCGGATAACTCCATCATTCAGAAAATTCTTCCGTCGACACTTCTTGTCGATAGAAATGTAATCTATTTTATTCCGTTAAGCAAGGGACTGAAATAGTATGTGAAACTTTATTTAAGTGGATTCTCCTATTATTGTTTACAGCCCTGCTGAATTTTTCGGCGGGGCTGTTTTTTTGCAGTTGGATGGAAATTGATTTTTGACCGTTGAATAAAAACCTGTTGAAATTTGCCTTTGGTGCGTTTTATTTTCCAGATAAATGGGAAAAGAATTTGTCATCATTCCCTCTTTTTTTGCCCGTCTCTGTACAATACCCTATTTTTGCGGTTCGAAATTCATTCTATCCGATTTTAAACCTGTTTATGAGATTAGTAGAAAATAAAGTGGCTTTGGTAACCGGAGCTTCTCGTGGTATTGGGCGTTCAATTGCTTTGCGTTTGGCTCAGGAAGGAGCAGACGTTGCTTTTACTTATCTTTCCAGTGTGGAAAAAGGAGAAGCTTTGGTAAAGGAATTGGAGCAATTCGGTATCAAGGCAAAGGGATATCGTTCTGATGCTGCTGACTTTCAGCAGGCAGATCAGTTGGTTACCGACGTTATCGCTGATTTTGGAAAACTTGATATATTGGTCAATAACGCCGGTGTTACACGCGATGGTTTGTTGATGCGTATGAGCGAAGAACAGTGGGATACCGTGATCAACATCAACCTTAAATCGGTATTTAACCTTACAAAAGCAGCTACTAAAAGCATGATCCGTGCAAAAAGCGGATCCATAATAAATCTTACTTCTGTTGTTGGTATCCGTGGAAACGCTGGTCAGGCGAATTATGCGGCTTCAAAAGCAGGGATTATTGGTTTCACAAAGTCCATTGCACTTGAATTAGGTTCAAGAAATATCCGTTCCAATGCAGTGGCTCCGGGTTTTATCGAAACTGAAATGACCGATGCAATCGATTCAAAAGCGGTCGAAGAGTGGAAACAATCCATTCCAATGAAACGCGGCGGAAAGCCGGAAGATGTAGCAGACGCTTGTATATTTTTAGCATCTGATATGTCAAGTTACATCACAGGCCAGGTTCTTCAGGTTGACGGGGGAATGCTTACCTAGTTTCTTGGTTGAAAGCGGCCGCCGTGCGGTTAATATTCGCTTTTCAAAATATAACACAAATCCCGATTCTTCGTTACGGAGAGGCGGGATTTGTGTTATTGGATAAATAAGAGAAACCAGATTCATAGTTGCTTTTTAGCCTTTCTCTCGTTTATTTCATTGAATATTGGCAATAATAGTGCTTTCTGCAAAACTGTTACTATATTTCTGTAATACTGTTTACTGGAAAACTGCTTACCCATTACTATGCGTTCAGAGCTTATATTTCAAACTCCATACTGGTTTATCATTTTTTGTCTTCTGGCGGGCGGTGCTTATGCATTCCTTTTATATCAGCCGGAGGCATCATGGAGTAAAAAGCTTAACTACGCATTGGCGGCTCTACGCAGCATTGTGGTTGCCTTTATTTGTTTTTTGTTGCTTAGTCCGTTGGTGCGCCGCACGGAAAGTGTGATTGATAAAGCCAAAATTGTTTTCGCCGTCGATAACTCCGAATCCGTAAAAGGGGTGGGACAGCCGGTTTTGAAGCAGATTACAAAAGCTGCTCAGGAATTAAATGCAGCTGGTTATGAAGTAAGCATCCAGACTTTTAACAAAACAGCAGAAAGTTTAAATATAGATTCTATCCGTTTTGATCAGCGAAAAACGGATCTTTCCGGATTGCTTCAGACTGTTAAAGGTAACTTTGAGGGCAGAAATCTTACCGATGTTATCTTGCTTTCAGATGGTATCGTCAACCAGGGCGTTGCGCCCACGTTTAATCAGTTTCCTTTTAAAGTGAATACGATTGCAGTTGGTGATACGATTCCCGATCTTGATATCCGGATCAAAGATGTGGTTAACAACCGTGTTGCATATTTGGGAAATGATTTTCCGATCAGGGCTGACATTGCTGCGAATGGACTGGCTGGGAAATCGACCACCGTTTCGCTTAAACAAGGAGGACGTATTATTGCCACGCAACAGGTAAAGATTGACCGTGCTTCATTTTTTAAATCTTTCGATTTTACTGCTTCATCCAAACAAAAAGGCATTCAGCATTATACCATTGAACTCGGAACTGTGCAGGGCGAAGCTTCGGACCGGAATAACAAGCGGGATGTTTATATCGATATTATTGATGGGCGTCAGAAAATTCTTTTGCTGGCTTTAACGCCGCATCCGGATGTAAAAGCGTTAAGGAGTCTGATTGAAAGTAATGATAATTATGAGCTGGATGTTAATATCCTGACGGCCTCGGCAAATCCGAATGCGGACGTGGCTGGTAACAAACCTTATGACCTGGTTATCCTGCATCAGATCCCCAATACACTTGGGCTTGGCAATCCGATGGTGCGTAAGTTTCTGGATTCAAAAAGACCAATTTTCTATATTTTGGGAAACCAGTCGGCCGTACCTTTACTAAATACTTTGAACCGCTTAATGACGGTCAATGTCAGTCAGGGACAATTTGACAAGGTGGTTGCGCGCTATAATCCTTTGTTTCAGCAGATTAATTTCAATGAGGAAAGTCTGAAATTACTGGAAAGACTTCCGCCTCTTTCAGTGCCTTTTGGAGAATATACCGTTTCGCCGGGTACCGAGACGATATTATTTCAAAAAGTGGGAACCTTGAATACCAGCAAACCGCTTTTGGTATTGAATACGGCGACAGAACAAAAAACGGCGATTCTTGCCGGTGAAGGGATATGGCAATGGAGGCAGGAGGAATTTGCTTTGACCGGCAAGCATGAATTGGTGGATAATCTTTTCCAGAAAATCATACAGATTCTTTCCGTGCGGGATGATAAACGCAAGTTCAGGATTTATCCGGTCAGACCGGAATTTGAGGAAGGTGAAGAAGTGATTTTTCAGACGGAGATTTATAATGATATCTACGAACCGGTTTATGGACAGGAAGTAAAACTGGACATCACCGATGAAACGGGTAAGTCGAAACAATATGCATACACGCATACGGCCGAAAATCCACGTTTTAATATCAGTGGGTTAACTGAGGGAGTTTATCGTTTTCAGGCGACTACGACGGTAAAAGGTGTTTCTGAAAAAATAAACGGCCAGTTTGTGATCAGGAAAGTGGACCTGGAACTGGCTAATACAACGGCGGATTTTGGTATGCTGCGGGAATTGGCTGCGAAAACCGGCGGGCAGTTTGTGCAGCCCGCTTCGCTTGCGCAGTTGATTCAAAAGCTAAAAACAAACCGGGAACCGGATCGTCTGGATAGCAGCGAAGAGATGGTTGAATTGATTCATTTGAAATGGCTTTTCTTCCTGATTTTGTTATTGCTGGGCGTGGAATGGGGTTTAAGGAAATATCACGGCGGTTATTGAAACGGGTACAAGGTTGAAGGCAGAATAATTTTTAAATAACGAGTGAATAGCGTCTGTGATTATTTGTCAGAAATTGCATGAATAGCACACCCATAGTCAAATCCTAAAAGCGCATAACGAAACGCTATGAAAGCTTCATGGTAACTTTTTAATGAAATATTTTTACAAAATAACAGTTCTTTTTTTTATCCTGATTTCTGGTGGGTCCTTACTTATGGCGCAGGAAATCACGGATTTTAGTATGTCGCAAGACTCTGTTCACACGGACTCTGCCGACAAAGTAGCTCCGAATTATAAACTTCTCAGAGGCATCTTCGCGGCTCAGTCAACATTGTACTTAGGGACGATTTACGGGCTTAGCAAATCATGGTATAAAAACCCCTTAACAAATTTCCGGGTAAAGGATGACACCTATGAGTGGCTGCAAATGGACAAAATGGGGCATCTCTACACATCCTACCAGATTGCACGCCACACTGCGGAAATTTATAAAAAAACAGGAATTTCAAAAAAACAGATGATGATTTACGGAGCCATTTCCGGAATTATCTTTCAGACACCGATTGAAATCCTGGATGGTTTTTCACCCGATTATGGTTTTTCACCCGGCGATATGGTTGCCAACTTAACAGGTTCAGCCATTTATCTCGGACAGATCGCGCTTTGGGATGAGGTACGTATCCAGCCTAAATTCTCATTCCATTTTACCGGACTGGCAAAGGAGCGTCCGAACTTGCTGGGAAGTAAACCGACGGAGCGCTGGCTGAAAGATTACAACGGACAAACATACTGGTTTTCAGGTAGTCCAAAATCATTTTTCAAGGGAAGCAGCTGGCCGGCCTGGTTGTGTTTGTCAGTAGGGTACGGGATTCATGACATGGTTTCTGCTGAAAAAAGTCAGAGTATTGAGAGGGGATTCCATTCTTATCGCCAATTTTATTTGTCGCTTGATATTGATCTGACCAAAATTAAATCACGGAGCAAATTTGTAAGGACAATTGCTTTTTTAGCTAACTCATTGAAAATTCCGGCTCCTGCCTTGCAGATTAGCAAAAAAGGGATCGATTTTAAACCGCTTTATTTTTAATAAAGAAAAGGGCCGGATGCGGGATCCTTAAGAATAGAGTAACTTAGCAACCGACGACAGGTTATTGATACACATTGGCGGTTTTTTTTAATACAAGATTATGAACATAGGAGATAAAGTAAGATTGGTACATGGGCGTGAAGAAGGAATTATTTATGCCTTTTTGCCGGGAAATGTGATTGAGGTTGAAATTGAAGACGGGTTCCGTATTCCAGTGCTGCGTAGCGAGTTGGTGACAATTTCTCCTGTCGAATCACAGCGGCTGAACCGTACGCCTGAGGGACAGCGTATTGCGCCGCAACGAGAGAGAATAGCGCCAAGACAGGCTGCTTTTGCAGAAAAAGGTATTTACATCGCCTTTGTTTCGGTAAACGACCGTGCTGTGACGTTACACATCATCAATAACTCCGACTGGACTTTGCCATTTACGGCCACAACGCAGCAGGAAAATATTCATGCAGGATTGGCAGCAGGTTTGTTAAAGCCAAGAACTTCACAGAAGCTGACGGAATTGCAGATGAAGGATTTCGAATCCTGGCCAGTGTTTTCGTTTAATCTTTTGCATTTCCGTGAAGGGAATTTTGACGCAGTACTGCCGTTTCAGAAAAAAATAAAATGCCGGGCTCAATCTTTTTACAAGAGCAAAGGACCGGCGCCTGTGTTAGGAAAGGACGCTTTTGTTTTTCAGCTGGATGAGGAAAATGTAAAAAAGGAAGAGGTTATTGTAAACAAAACAGATATTCAGGAGCAGCTTCGGACCAGTTTGATGGGTGGCGGCACAACGGCAAAAATTGAACTGGAAAAGCCTGAAGGTGTTGTAGATCTGCATATTGAAAAATTGGTTGAAGACTTTTCCCGGTTGTCGAAAGAGGAGATATTGAAAAAACAGCTGGCTACTTTCGAAACAAGTCTGGAGCAGGCAATCGGTAACGGGATGGAGGAAATTACCTTTATTCATGGTGCAGGAAGTGGCGTTTTACGCGATGAATTGCACCGGAGACTGAGCAAAAATCAGCATGTTCAGTATTTTAAAGATGCTCAAAAGGAAAAATTCGGATACGGTGCGACGCTCGTCAAAATCAAATAACTGCGCTAATCGCCTCGTATGGGTTTTGCTGCTGATCGCGATGGGGTTAGGTCAGTGGAATTGCCGTCCCAAAACAACTTCGCCCAAAAAGCCTATGGAAGAATATTTGTATTCAGACGCCGGACTTCAGAACGAAAAGCATTTATCGGTATTGAACGTACCCATTGAAATGCCGGTTTCAGAGCTGGAAACGCAGCTAAATGCGCAGCTGAAAGGGTTGATCTACGAAGACGACAGCTACGAGGACAATGGTGGAGATAACCTGAAAGCAAAGGTCTGGAAAATAAATCCGATACGGGTAGTTGCCAAGGATTCTACTTTTTTGTTTGAGGTACCGCTCAAAATCTGGGTGAGTGCGGGCTATAAAGTAAGTCCGCTGGGCATCAGCTTGTCGGGTTATAAGGACACCGAATTTTCGATCAGGATCCGGTTGATATCCAGGATCGGAATTTCTCCGAACTGGCAACTGAATTCGGATACGTATGTCGACAGTTTCGACTGGATCAGTGAGCCGAATGTAAAAGTGTCCGGGATGAAAATTCCAATTAAAAGCATGGTGAGCAGGTTGTTAAACCACAATTTTGAAAAAATCACCCAGGCGATTGACAAACAGGTTACCAAGGGTATTGAAATTAAAAAGTATGTGGAAGCAGCCTGGAATCTTGCTCGTCAGCCTGTTTTGCTTTCCAAGGAATTTGACACCTGGCTGTTGGTGACACCCACGACCATTGTGATGACTCCCCTGATGGTGCGCGACAATATCTTACGCGCGTCTATTGGCATGAAAGGTTATACCCAAACCATTACGTCGGCCGCAAAGCCTGCCGTTAAACCGGCCCCGAAACTCCCTGATTTACAGTTAACTGATAAGGTTACCTCCGATTTCAGGATCGGGTTGATCAGTCTTATTTCCTATGAAGATGCCGCCAGGATGGCCACAGCACGGTTTTCCGGACAGAAATATTCTTTTTTAGGTGGGAAATATAATATTCAGGTTACTTCTGTTGAAATGTACGGTCAAAACGAGCGGCTTGTCATCAAAGCGGGACTGACGGGCAGCGTAACGGGAAGTATTTTTTTGAAAGGAATTCCACATTATGATCCGCAGACGCAGCAATTGTCTTTAAAGGATTTGGATTATGACCTGGATACAAAAAATACGATTGTACGTACCGCGGGTTGGCTTTTACAGGGGAAATTCAGTAAAATGATGGAGAAGGAGATGGTGTTTGCTGTGGGAAATCAGCTATCGGAGACAAAAAAGAGTGTCCAGCAGATACTTTCCAACTATAAAGTTACTGATGGGGTACAAATAAAGGGAACCCTTGCGGATATTACGCCAGATAGGGTATATTTGACCCCAAAACACATTTATTCCGTTGTTTTTGCCCAGGGGAATGTTAATTTGCGTGTAGAAGGATTGCGAAGTTTTGGCCAATAATTTTGTTTGCTGTGTAAACAAATGCCATAATTTTTACTTTTTATGGTAAATTACCTGCTGATCAAAGGAAAGTATTTCTTAGCTTTGTGGTCAGTGAAAGGAATAAGCCGTCCTACCGCCGCGGTGAAATGCCGGGGAGGAAAGTCCGGACAGCATAGAGTGCCGTACTTCTTAACGGGAAGGCAGGTGATTGGGAACGATCAACTGACAGCAAGTGCCACAGAGAATATACCGCCTGGCACATTTTTTGTGTCGGGTAAGGGTGAAAAGGTGGAGTAAGAGCCCACCGCTTCAAGGGTGACTTTGAAGGCAGGGTAAACCTTACGGGCTGAAAGATCAAATAGGTGTTAATTTGTGGGGCTACTCGTCTCCGTCCTCTGGACATTAACACGGGTAGATCGTTAGAGGTTTTGAGTGATCAAAATCCTGGATAAATGGTAGGGATTCCGGTGCAAACCGGGATACAGAATCCGGCTTACAGGCTTATCCTTTTCTGTTTTTAAGTTAAATAATTAATGAATAATTGAATCACATAACTAGTGTTTCCCATGAAGAAAAAGAATCTTTACATTGCTTTAGTTTGTTTGTCACTCATGAGCCTGGATGCTTTGGCTCAAAAAAACCGATCGTATGATGGACCCAATAAAATGAATACATGGTCAATCACAGGGTATGGGGGCATTACAAAATTCTTCGGTGATTTGAAAGAATACGATTTCAAGAGAGGCGATCATGAAAATTTGACCGGTGCATGGGGACTCTCCATCAATAAGCAACTTTCTCCAATTTTTGGTATCCAGCTTACGGGATACAACGGATGGTTGCAGGGATCTAAAAAAGGAATGCAAATTCCTGCTCCAAAGGAACCTGGGGTGATCAATACATACGATGCTTATTTCAATAGCCCTTCGTTTATTCAGGTAACTGTTGACGGAACGGTTAATTTGAACCGTTTGCTTTTTGGATACAAAAAAATGCGCCGTTGGAAAGTTGACGCACATTTGGGAGGTGGTATCATGTACTACCACACGGATCTTACAGCTACGAATGTAAAAACAGGAGCTATAACAGAACTTTCTTCTAACACACCGGGTAGTTCAAAAACATCGGGTACATGGGATCGTAATGGTACCACGTACACACGTGAATGGGTGATGCCTCTTGGTTTGGCCGTACATTATGAGCTTTCGCCACGTTTTGACCTTGGTCTTGACTATACTTATACACATGTTAATACAGAAAAACTGGATTTGACTGTGGGTGACAGAACGGATTATGATACGCAGTCAGGTCTTTGGACATTTGAAAAAGGTGATTCAAAAAATGACAGATGGGGACTTTTGTCAGTTGCTTTGACTTACAAATTGGGTAAAAATGCTGTAAGAGCGAAAAAAGGTGTTTACGATGCAGGAAGCGGACGTTACCACCTGCGTTGGGCAAATCCACAGGCTTTGATTCCTGTGCCTTACAACCCGACGATGAATGATGCGGATTCAATTGCTAAAAAGGTTATGCCTAAACCAGTAGATCCGCGTCTTTACACAGATACAGATGGCGACGGTGTTGCTGACTTGTTCGACAAAGAGCCAAATACGCCTGCAGGTAGTGTGGTTTCAGGTGGTGGTGTTGCCATGGATCTTGATAAAATCATCCGTGACGCTATCAAAAATAACTTGCCAAAAGACGAATGCGAAGCTTTATTCAGCAACATCGAATTTGATACGGACAAGGCGATCATCCGTGACGCTTCAAAAGAAACACTTAGCAAAGTAATCGAATTGTTGAACCTGCGTACAAACTGCCGTATCGTTTTGGTAGGACATACAGATGCACGTGCTTCTGATTCGTATAACATGGCTCTTGCACGTCGTCGTGTGGATGCTGCGAAACGTTTCCTTGTTCGTCAGGGTCTTAAAGATACAAGCAGAATTCTTATCGAATACTTCGGTGAGTACCGTCCGGTTGCTGAAAATACAACAGTGGAAGGTCTTCAGTCTAACCGTCGTGTGGAGATCAAGATTTTGCCAAACAATACAATTCGCTCAACTTATCCAGCTGGTTTCCAGAAATAAGAATAAGCATTTAACATAAAAAAAGGGAAGTGATCAGTCACTTCCCTTTTTTTATGTTAAATGCTTATTGAATCAATAATTTTATGTAAATTTGCACCCTGTTTAATTAAGGGACGAGTTCCCTCTCATAACAAATACAACAATGGCAGTTAAAATTAGATTAGCGCGTCGTGGACGCAAACAAAAAGCGATTTATGATATCGTAATCGCAGATGCCAGAGCACCACGTGATGGTCGCTTCATCGAAAAGATTGGTAGCTACAACCCAGGTACTAATCCTTCATCCGTAGTTTTAGATACAGCGAAGGCTGTTGACTGGTTGCTTAAAGGTGCTCAGCCAACGGATACAGCTCGCTCAATCCTGCACCACGAAGGTGTTATGCTTCGCAAGCACTTACAAGTTGGTGTAATTAAAGGTGCAATCGGACAGGACGTTGCTGACGCACGTTTTGAAGAGTGGAAGGCATCTAAAACTGATCGTAATGTTTCTGCTGCTGATTCATTGTCGGCTAAGAAAGATGGCGAAAAGCAAGCGAAACTTGACGCTGAACGTAAAGTAAATCAGTCACGTGCTGAAGCTATTGCTAAAAAGAACGCTCCTGTGGTAGAAGAAGTTGCTGCTGAGGAAGTTTCTGAAGAAGTAGTTGCTGACGAAGCTGGGGCAGCCGCTCCTGTGGCAGAAGATACTACTGACGCGCCAGCTGCTGAATAATTTAGTAGTTAATGCTTTATTTATGGGTCTGTCGGTGTTCCGTACAGACTCATATTTGTTTTAAAGGTTTAGCATCAATATAATTTAATTAAGAATACTTTGACACAGGATAGCTGTTATTTATTAGGCTATATCGTTCGTACGCACGGTATGTCGGGTGATGTCGTTGTTTTTCTGGATGTTGATTATCCAGAGGATTACGAGGACCTTGATTCTGTTTATTTTGAATTAAAGGGTGATCTGGTTCCATATTTTGTGGAACGGTTCAATTTGCAGAAACAGAGTAAGGCCATTGTGCGTTTTGAAGAAGTTGATACCATTGAGAAAGCGCAGGCTTTGGTGGGCACGTCGCTTTATCTGCCTTTGGACGGCCTTGCCGAGCTTGAAGATGAAGAGTTTTATTATCATGAGATCAAAGGTTACACGGTAGTCGATGAAAATAAAGGAACGCTTGGCGTGGTGCGTGAAGTGTATTCTCTGAATGGTCAGGATCTGATTGCGATGGATTATCAGGGTGTCGAGGTATTGATTCCTACTGCCGAAGATATTGTGCTTAAAGCGGACAAAGAGAATAAGAAATTACTGGTGAATTTGCCAGAGGGGCTGTTGGAGGTTTACCTAGAAAATGGCGCTGATAGCGATAATGTTCCTGATGATGCGGATTGATATTATTTCCTGTGTTCCAAACCTTCTGGACAGCTTTTTCGCCCACTCCATCTTAAAACGGGCGCAGGATGGGAATCACGTGGAAGTGGTGATCCATGATCTGCGTGATTATTCGGTTAACAAGCACCGTTCGATCGACGATTACGCTTTTGGCGGTGGTGCGGGCATGGTGCTTCAAATTGAGCCGATTGCGGGCTGTATCCGGGCTTTGCAGGCTGAACGGGTTTATGACGAGATTATTTACCTCACGCCCGATGGCGAGCTGATGGAACAGAAAATGGTCAATCAACTTTCTTTGAAGGGAAATCTGATCATGTTGTGCGGACATTACAAAGGTGTTGATCAGCGCGTGCGCGACCTTTTTATTACCAGGGAAATAAGTATTGGTGATTATGTTTTATCAGGGGGGGAATTGGCTGCCGCGGTTCTGGCAGATGCTATCATTCGTTTGGTTCCTGGTGTTTTAAACGATGAAACTTCGGCCTTGACGGATTCTTTTCAGGACAATTTGTTGGCGCCGCCTGTATACTCCCGTCCATTTGATTTTGAGGGAAATGCAGTGCCTGAAATACTGATATCGGGTCACGAAGCCAAAATTGAAGAATGGCGCTATGAGCAGTCGATCCAAAGAACAAAAGAAAGAAGACCGGATCTATTGAAGTAAATCCGGTCTCGGGTCTTTATCGTATAGTGCAGCCTGACTTAAAAATCCAGGTTGCAATTGATCCATTCGTTATCAAAACTGGTGCCGTATTTACGGTAAAACCCAACAGCGGATGTATTCCAGTCTAATACCTGCCACATCATGCCGGTCGAGCCGGTTTTTTTTGCCGCTGTCACAGTCGCATCGAAAAGTACTTTCCCTATCCCGTTTCCACGCATTTCCTCGGTCACGATGATATCTTCCATGTACAATCTTTTACCTTTCCAGGTTGAATAACGGAAGTAGTATAAGGACAATCCAATGATTTTGGAATCTACTTCGGCGACGAAGAATTCGAACAGGTTTTCTTTAAAGTCGCGCGACATTCTATCGATATTGTTGCTTACCTGATCCAGTGCTCTTTCGTAAATGGCAAGTTCTTTTACTAGTTCAAAAACGGCGGGGATATCTTCAAGGGTTCCCTGGCGGGTGGAAATATTCATAAGTCGGATTTTCTAATTAAAACGTTTGAATAACTAATATCTACTGAATGTTAGGGGTGGGATTGGACATAATTCTCCCATTTGTCTACAATGGCCTGAAAATGCTCAGGGAGTTCGGTGTCGAATTGCATCCATTCCCGGGTTGTCGGATGGACGAAACCAAGAGATTTGGCATGAAGTGCTTGGCCTGGCAGTAATTTAAAATTATTTTCTACAAAAACCTTAAAACTGCCGGTAGTTCCACCTCTCAATATCTTATCGCCGCCATAAACCGTATCATTGAAAATCGGATGCCCGATATGCTGCATGTGCGCGCGGATCTGGTGGGTTCTTCCCGTTTCAAGATTACATTTGATTAGTGATACATAACGCAATGGTTTGATCACTTCATAATGGGTAACGGCATGTTTTCCCTGAGAACCATCCTCAAAAATATCCATCACGCGCCTGTCTTTTGCACTGCGGCCGATATGTCCGGTGATCGTTGCTTTATGTTCCTTAGGTTCGCCCCAGATCAAAGCATTGTAAGTCCTTTCAATGGTATGATCGGAGAATTGACGGGCCAGGAAAGTCATCGCAAATTCCGTTTTTGCGATAACCAGTAAGCCCGAAGTATCCTTGTCAATCCGGTGAACGAGCCCGGGTCGTCCCTCGCCATTTCGTCCTGTCGGTAAATTTTGAAAATGATAAACCAAAGCATTGATCAGTGTCCCGGTCCAGTTTCCAAAGGCGGGATGCACCACCATACCCGTCGGTTTATTCACCAGTAGCAAAACATTATCTTCATAAATAATATCAAGCGGAATGTTTTCAGGGATAATTTCGGTATCTCTCGGCGGCTCAGGCAGCGAGAGCGTGATTACATCAAGCGGTTTTACTTTATAACTTGATTTTACAGATAAGCCATTTACCTTTACCGCCTCTGCTTCGATACCATTTTGTATTTTTGTACGGGAAGCATTGGGGACGTGGATATTTAGAAATTTATCCAGGCGCATCAATGTTTGACCCTTGTCGGCTACAATCCGGTAATGTTCAAATAAATCGTCTTCTTCGTCGGCACTGTTATCGATTACGTCTAATGACATCTTGAATGGTGTAATAAGGCTGATGTGAGGTTTAGGCGGGTTGAATTTTAACGCGCCCGGAATCACATATTTGGAATTTAATTTGAAAAGTACAAAACTACCAAAATTCGTGGACTTACCGGTTCCTTCATTGCCAACACCGCTGCAAGAAATATCAGATTCAGTAACCAGGGAGGTGGGTGTGACGCTTTATATAAAGCAGGACGACCTGATCCATCCTACCGTTTCAGGGAATAAGTGGCGGAAGCTGAAATATAATTTATTGCAGGCAAAAGAAGAGGGCGCATCAACGATTTTAACTTTTGGAGGCGCTTTTTCCAACCATCTGTACGCTACGGCTGCGGCTGGGGATTATTTGAATTTCAAAACGATCGGCATTGTCAGGGGCGATGACCTGGGGGAAGGGAAATCATCAACACTCAAATTTTGCGAGGAGCGGGGCATGATGCTTCATTTTGTGTCAAGAGAAGAATACAAGCTTAGAAATGCTCAGGATTATATTGCTCAGCTTCGTTCGAAATTGGGAAATCCTTTTGTAATTCCCGAAGGCGGAACCTCTGAATGGGCTTTAAAAGGGGTGGAAGAGATGACATTTGAAGTGGATCGGCAACTAAATCAAAAGCCGGACTATTATGCCGTTGCAGCCGGTACCGGCGGTACTGCTGCCGGGATTCTGTCTTCGGGAGCCAATGTTCTGGCGTTTTCCGCACTCAAAGGCGGGGGTTTTCTGGAACATGACATCCTGAATTTAGCCGAAGCCAGGATGGCAAAAAATGGTGAGCTTACTCTTTTTACAGCATATCACTTTAAGGGGTATGCCAGGCATACCCCGGAATTGCTGGATTTTATCAGATGGTTTAAAGAACAGCATGCGATCCAGCTGGAACAGGTTTATACGGGTAAAATGCTGTTTGGGTTATATGACCTGATGAAAAACGGATATTTTAAAGAAGGGACAACAATTGTGGCCGTCCATACGGGCGGGTTGCAGGGGTTGCTGCCGGAGCTAAAATAAAGCTCCGGGTTTATCCTTTCAGATGTTATCCTTCCGCTGAATATACTCTTTAATCAGATCTTTCTCCCCGGCAACCCATAACACGTCTTCCGGTTCAATAACCATCGACGAATCCGGGTTCAGGATGCGCTCTTCGTTGCGTTCAAGCCCTACGACCATGCCATGGGTAGATTCCCTGATCTGGCTGTTTCTGATCGTTTTTCCGATGATATTGTACTCGTTTTTTACCTCAATTCTTTGTAGCGTAATTTTATCTTCCTGCGCCAGGTATGCCTCTCCGTTTCTGCTGATCTCGACGTGGCCGCGGAAACTATCCAGCTGATCATCGGTGCCGATCACTTCGATACGGTCGTATGGATACAAAACTTCCGTGGGGCGGGGCAGTTGAATGTTTTTTGTTCCCCGCTCAATAAGTACGACATTAATTCCGAAACGTTCCCTGATTCCCAGCTCCTGTAAGCTTTTGCCAATCAGCGTAGAGTCGGGGCTTACCTCCAAAAATGCAAAATGCGCATCCCAGGGCAGTAATATTTTCTTAGATTTCCCACTTCCTTCCAATTGTCTTGCATTCAGGTTTTGCAGGAAACGGGTTTCTATTTTGCTATATGATTTTTGTAGCCGCTGATAGAAAATCGCGACAGCTAAAATCATAATACCACCGGCAACGGCCAGCGCAGTAGGTGTTTCAAAGAAAGAATCCAGCAGAACAGCCATCAGGATAATCCCGATAAATACTCTGGCAAATTCTAAAAACAATAACGGTCCCCTGCTGTATTTTCTACTTAGCCAGAGCGCCGTAAAAGCCTTTTTGTTTGATTTTTTGAAGATTAATGCCCAGAAAAAGGGTGAAATAAACAAAAAGGTTAGGGCAAAGATGGCCGACTGTGTCAAATAGGACTCGGGCACTCTGCGGTAAAGCTGCGGAGCGATCTGGCGCGACATGATCAGCACGATACCGATAATCACCACCGAGTTAAGGATCACCGTTTGTGCATACGTTTTGAGGAGCAAATTCCAGTGCGTCGTTTTGGTAATGGTGGCGGTACTTGTGCTGTACCGGTTTAGTCTGGTTCTCCATGATTCGGGTAAATATTTGTCAAACCACGCATAAAATGGCTCAGACGCTTTCATCATGTATGGTGTAGTGAAAGTGGTGATTACGGAAACCCCGACCGCAATGGGATAAAGAAATTCGCTGGTGACTTTTAATGACAAACCCAGGTTGGCAATAATGAAGGAGAATTCGCCGATTTGTGACAAACTCATACCGGCCTGAATGGATTTTTTTAATGGCTGTCCGGAAATAGCGGCGCCAATCGTAACATAAAGCGTCTTGCCCAGGATCACGACGAAAACCAGGATTGCCGTCGGAACCGCATATTCCACCAGCAATTTGGGATTGATCAACATGCCGACGGATATAAAGAAAATAGCCCCGAAAAGGTTTTTGACCGGTTTTAACAAATGCTCGATTTTTTCGGCGTGTGTAGTTTCAGCCAGGATGGATCCCATGATAAATGCACCCAAGGCGGCAGAAAACCCTGCTTTCGTTACCAAAAGTACCATTCCGAAACAAAGTGCAATGGAGGTGATCAAAACACTTTCATCGTTCATCAGATTTCTGAACCGCCGTAGCAGGGTGGGGAAGATAAATATCCCGCCGAGAAACCAGAGGATCAGAAAAAAGAAAAGTTTCATGATGGATTCCAGCATCTCAACGCCGGCAAATTGCTGGCTGATGGACAAGGTGGACAGCAACACCATCAATAAAACGGCGGTCAGATCTTCAATAACCAATATGCCAAAAACGACGCTGGTGAATTGCTGTGTCTTGAGGCCGAGTTCTTCAAAAGCCCGGAAAATAATCGTGGTGGAGGAAATGGCGATGATTCCGCCGAGAAATAAGCTGTCAATTTTGCTCCATCCGAGAAGTTGTCCCGTGATGAAACCGGTGGCAAGCATCAATGCCACTTCAAACAGACCGGTGATGGCAGCCGTACTTCCGACTTTTACCAATTTTTTGAAGCTAAACTCTAATCCCAGGTTGAACAAAAGAAAGATAACGCCAATTTCTGCCCAGATTTCGATCGTTTTGATATCGGTAATGGTTGGGAAAATCGTAAAGTTTGGGCCGACAAGCAAGCCGGCTAATATGTATCCAAGAACAATGGGCTGTTTTAGTTTTTTGAATATAATGGTGATAACACCAGCCATCGTGAGGATTAAAGAAAGGTCAACAATCAGCTGTGGAACGTGGGTCATTAGAGGTTAGTATTTACTGGAAATATAATAATACCAATAAAATACAAAAAGCCTTTGAATCATCAAAGGCTTTTTGGTATTACTTGAAATAATGAAACGCAAACAACTTATCCTACACTTCCTTCCAGACTGATTTCCAGAAGTTTCTGCGCTTCAACCGCAAACTCCATAGGAAGTTGATTTAAAACTTCTTTTGCATAACCATTGACGATCAAAGCGACGGCCTGTTCCGTAGGAATTCCGCGCTGGTTGCAATAGAATAATATGTCTTCTCCGATCTTTGAAGTTGTCGCTTCGTGCTCAACAGTGGCTGAGGGATTGCTGACTTCAATATAGGGGAAAGTATGGGCTCCACATTTATCTCCCAGCAACAATGAGTCACACTGAGAGAAATTACGTGCTTTGTCTGCTTTCTTAAATACCTGAACCAATCCACGGTAAGAGTTTTGGCTCTTTCCTGCTGAGATACCTTTTGATACAATACGGCTCTTGGTGTTTTTACCGATATGGATCATTTTTGTTCCCGTATCCGCTTGCTGCATGTTGTTGGTCACAGCAACGGAATAGAATTCACCGATCGAGTTATCACCTTTCAGGATAACCGAAGGATATTTCCATGTGATTGCTGACCCTGTTTCAACCTGAGTCCAGGAAATTTTAGAGAATGCGCCGTCACACAAGCCACGTTTTGTAACGAAGTTGTAGATACCGCCTTTTCCTTCTTTATCACCAGGATACCAGTTTTGAACCGTTGAATATTTAACATTCGCGTTTTCATGTGCGAAAATTTCCACCACGGCAGCGTGCAGCTGGTTTTCATCACGCATCGGTGCGGTACATCCTTCCAGATAGCTGACATGGCTGTCTGCATCTGCAATGATCAATGTACGCTCAAACTGACCGGTTCCTGCCGCATTGATACGGAAGTAGGTGGAAAGTTCCATCGGACATTTAACACCTTTTGGAATGTAAACGAATGATCCGTCAGAGAATACAGCCGAATTTAAGGCCGCATAAAAATTGTCCTTTTGCGGTACAACCGAGCCAAGGTATTTTTTGACAAGATCCGGATGCTCACGTATCGCTTCACTGATCGAGCAGAAAATAATTCCTTTTTCTCTCAGCGATTCTTTAAAAGTGGTGAAAACCGACTCTGAGTCCATTACCGCATCCACCGCAATGGGAACGCCCGAAAGCCTCTTTTGCTCATTCAGTGAAATCCCCAGACGCTGGAAAGTATCACGCAATTCAGGGTCTATATCGTCCAGACTTTCAACAGCCTTTTTCTTCTTAGGTGCTGAATAATATTTAATAGCCTGAAAATCAATTTTCGGGTAATGCACATTCGGCCATTTCGGCTCCGGCATTTTAAGCCACATGTTAAAAGCTTTCAAGCGCCACTCCAGCATCCATTCAGGTTCATTCTTTTTCGCGGAAATAAACCGTATAGTGCTTTCATCCAAGCCCATAGGAGCCTCGTCTGCCTCAATATCAGTTACAAATCCGTATTTGTATTCCGAACTGGTGATTTCCTCCAACAATTCTTCTTCTTTGCTCATAGTCTTTTTTATATCACGCTATGGTTGTCGTTATATTGCTAACACATAGAAATGACATTGAGTTTATATCTAAGCTCAAAATTACATAAAATAATAGACAAAGTTATGACCGGAGTCATAACTTGTGTCGTTAATAAGGTTATTGAACCGTGAAAATCTTAAAGATAGGCACCTGAAGAAAGGTAATCCTTCACGTATTCACTGATACCCTCTTCAAGGGTATGGAATGGCCTTGTGAAGCCAATTGAGCGCAATTTACCCATATTAGCCTGAGTAAAATACTGATATTTATCACGAATGTCTTCCGGGGTGTCAACAAAGCTGATATCCGGGGTTTTGTCCATGGCAAGGAACGTGTTGGTTACCAAATCCTTGAACGTACGCGCCTTTCCGCTTCCCAGGTTATAGATCCCGGAATCTTTGCGGTGATGCATAAAGAACAGACAAACTTCGATCAGGTCTTTCACATAAATAAAATCACGCATCTGCTCTCCATCCTTGAAATTGGGATTGTGAGAACGGAAAAGTTTCATTTTTTCAGTGGCTTTGATCTGGTTGTAGGCATGGAATATCACTGAAGCCATACGTCCTTTGTGATATTCATTCGGGCCGTATACGTTAAAGAATTTCAAACCGGCCCAGAAGAATGGTTTTTTCTCCTGCTGTAATGCCCAGATATCGAAATCATTTTTGGAATCGCCGTAAGGGTTAAGCGGTTTCAGTTGCGGGATCAGGGATTCGTTGTCATCATAACCCAGTTCGCCCAAACCGTAAGTAGCCGCCGAGGAAGCGTATACCAATGGAATTTGATAGGCCACACATTTTTCCCAGATCGTTTTGGAATAATTCAGATTGAGTTCGTCAAATATATCCTTGTCAAACTCGGTGGTGTCTGTTCTGGCACCGATGTGGAAAATAAATTCAACATCCTGATTGTTCTTTTCCAACCATTCAAATAAAGAACTGCGCTCAACGCGTTCCTTAATCGTTTTTCCTTCCAGATTTTCTGCCTTCTCGATTTTTGAAAAATCGTCAACGGCGATAATGTTACTAAAGCCTTCCTGGTTAAGCCTGCTAATCAGCCCGCTACCAATAAATCCGGCTGCACCTGTTACTATAATCATAGGAGAGATTATTTGTTTAATGAGGTTAAACTGTAAAAAGAATGCCAGATAAGAGCAATCCTTTTCGTCAATCTACTCATGAATTTCTCGTTAAATTGTATTTTTTTTAGTTTACTGCTTATAATCTTACAAAACTACCGATACAAGATGTAATTTTGTAACATTATTACATAGGGAAGGAAAAATTTATGATTTACGTAACGCGAAAAGAACATTTCAATGCAGCACACAGGCTTTACAATCCGACGTGGTCTGATGAGAAAAACCAGGAAGTATTTGGCCCCTGTGCCAACAACAACTGGCATGGACATAATTTTGAACTCATAGTTACAGTAAAAGGCAAACCTGACCCGGATACTGGTTTTGTGATAGATCTTAAAGTGTTGGGTGATCTGGTAAAAGAGAAGGTTGTCGATAAAGTTGACCATAAAAACCTGAATCTGGACGTAGATTTCATGCAAGGAAAAATGGCTTCCTGCGAGATTTTCGTCATGGAAATCTGGAACATTCTGGCGCCTGCCATTCAGCAGGTTTCGCCTGGCTCAAAGCTGCATTATATTAAACTGGTTGAGACCCCGAAGAATTTCGTGGAATATTACGGGGAGTAAACTACCGGAACAGAAAGTGAAAAACGCAGGATCGTGACGCTGCGTTTTTCACTTTTTTATTTACTTTACAGCGCTCAATTTTAATTCAAGCATGAAATATTATCTCGTTGCCGGCGAACGTTCCGGAGATCTGCATGGGGCCAACCTCATGAAAGGAATCAAAGCAAATGATCCGGAGGCGCAGTTTCGCGGCTGGGGAGGGGATATGATGCAGGAAGAAGGAATTGATCTGGTCACCCATTATCGGGATACCGCTTTTATGGGTTTTCTGGAAGTGGCGATGAATATCCGGAAGATCGCCGGGTTTTTGAAAAAATGTAAAAAAGATATTCTGGCTTATAAACCGGATGTGATCGTGCTGATCGACTATCCGGGATTTAATCTGCGCATTGCCGCTTTTGGGAAAGCACAGGGCTTCAAAACTTTTTATTATATCTCACCGAAAGTTTGGGCGTGGAACCAAAAGCGCGCGTTAAAGATCAAGAAGAACGTGGATCGCATGTTTGTGATCTTTCCTTTTGAGATCGATTTTTACAAAAAATTCGATTATCATGTCGACTATGTCGGGAATCCGCTGATGGATGCCATTGAAGCTTTCGGGCCTGATGCCGATTTTAAAAAGAAGAATAACCTGAACGAAACACAGCCGGTTATTGCCTTGTTGCCGGGGAGCCGTCGTCAGGAAATTATTAATATGCTGGATCTGATGCTTACGGTTCAGCCACATTTCCCGGATTATCAGTTCGTTATTGCGGGCGTCAGAAATCTGCCTGCGTCGCTTTACGAAAATTATGAGGCACTGAAAAATGTGTCTGTCGTTTATGAGGCTACTTATGACCTGCTCGCAGTTTCGGAAGCGGCGCTTGTTACTTCAGGTACGGCCACGCTGGAAACCGCGCTATTGAATATTCCGGAAGTTGTTTGTTACAAAACCAGTGGCTTTTCATACGCCGTTGCCAAAAGGCTGATTCGCGTGCCTTTTATTTCCCTCGTCAATCTGATCATGGAGAAGGAAGTGGTCCGTGAGCTGATCCAGGACGAACTGAATGAAACGGAGCTTGTGGCGGAATTGGCCTCGATTCTTAAAACCGGTTCTAAAAGAGCGACGCAGTTGAAAGATTATACCAAATTACATGCACTGGTGGGAGGGTCGGGGGCTTCCGAAAGGACGGGAGGTCTGATGGTCCGTTATTTAAAAGCAAATGACTAGAAATTATTTTGTAGTGATAATTCTATGATTGAATTGAAGAATAACTATCCATATTTTAGTTAAAGAAAATTATATTTGCGCGTGGCGTCTATCTGATCATATTTTTCAGAAAGGGACGCACTATTTGACCCACCCTCCTTTATTCAACAGTAAACTGGTATGCAACGAGTACTTTTGGTCAATCATGATTCGGGTATGCATTCGGATCTTGACTTGCGTTTCAAAGAAAATAACCAAGCGAATTTCGTTATAGACGAAGTCAGAAACGGCAATGAGGCGTTGAAAAAAATCGCGAATACTCCTTACGATCTATTGCTGCTTAACCTGATGATCCCCGATACCGACATGCTTGGCCTGATCGGGAAGTTGAAAGGTCTCCGGCCAGACCTTCCGCTTTTAACATTTTCACTGGTCATGGAGTATACACTTATCAAGCGCTATTTAACCAGCGGTGTTAACGGGTATTGTTTTTACAAACAGGAAGATACTGCCGAGATATTTAAAGCCATTCGTACCATTGTTTCGGGTAAATGGTATATCAGTCCGGAAATGGTTGAGCTGATCGTGGAGGACGCGCTGTATGGAAAAAAAACGGACCGGCTGGATGCGTTGACAGAACGTGAATTTGAAGTTTTCTCGCATTTGGTGAAAGACGAAACCCCGGCCGTTATTGCCGAGATTTTATCCGTACACACCTCTACTGTTGCCTTGTATAAATCCAGGATTATGGACAAACTACGAATAACAAATCTGGTAGAAATGAAAAATATGATGAAGATGCCGTCTATGGCCTGAGTTAATTGCGCATGCGGGACAGTTTTTCATATTCAAGTACCGTAATGAGGCTCCCTTTCATATCGACCAGTTTTTCTTCCTTGAAGTCGGACAGGGTGCGGATCACGGTTTCCGTTGCGGTACCCACCATCGAGGCGATATCTTCGCGGGTGATGGCCATGGAAAATGGTTTCGATTTATCTTCCTGGTAGCGCTGTACCAGCATCACCAGTGCCTGCGCAACCCGTTTGCGCACCGAGTTATAGGCCAGTTGCAGCAACCGTTCCTCACGGTCTTTAATTTCATTGGAAAGCATTTTGATAAACTTGGTAGCGACCTCCCGGTTCCCCTGAATCAGATTGAAAAAGTCATCTTTGGGAATGATCGCCACTTCTGATTTTTCCAGTGATATGGTGGTTTCCTGGTAGGGCTCTCCCTGAAGCAGATCCAGGTACCCGAAGAAATCTCCCTCTTTATATAATTCAGTAATATACTCCTTGCCGTTATCGTTGGATTTGTAAGCCTTTACTTTGCCTTTCTGAAGGAAGAAAACATTGGAAGGAAAACTGCCTTCCGTATAAATAGTTTCTTTTTTTCTTAGCGTTTTGACCTTTTTGTCATCGGCAAGTTTGGTGATCAAATCAAACGATTTTGCTTCATGAATAAACGCATCAAGTCCCTCGGCTGTCCGGGTAAAATGTCCTTTTAACCGTTCACTTTTTCTTAATCTTATTTCAACCGCATTCAAAAGTTCAACATCATCATAGGGCTTGGTAAGATAATCGTCCGCACCCATGGTCATACCTTTGCGGTAATCGCTTTTTTCTGCTTTTGCCGTCAGGAAAACGAAGGGGATATTGGCTGTCAGATCATCCTTGCTCAACAAATGCAGCACACCATAACCGTCCAGTTCGGGCATCATGATATCACAAATGATCAGGTCAGGTTTTTCGTGATGTGCTACCTGTACGCCTTCCTTCCCGTTTTGCGCCGTCAAAACTTCATAATTGGCTAATCCCAATATCTCGGCCGTGTTTTCACGCATTTCCGGATTATCTTCAATCAACAGGATTCTCTTATTTTCCATTTCAAAAATTGATGTAAATTAAATTGTGGCGGGCAGCTGGTCCGGAAGTTCAACATGAAAAGTTGTGCCTTTGTCTACTTCGCTGGAAAATGAAACTTTTCCGCCCATCAGGTCCACATAATTTTGTACGATATTCAGTCCTAATCCTGTTCCTTGTGCATTACCGGCATTGTTTGCCCTGAAAAAGCGATCAAAAATATGTACCTGGTCACTCTCAGGAATTCCAATGCCCTGGTCCATAATTTCAATGAAAATCGTTTTTCCATCGGCACGAACATTCAGCTTGATCAGTTTTCCGGGTCCGGAATATTTTATGGCATTGGAAATCAGGTTAAAAATGACGTTCCGAAGTAATTGTTTATCAATCCATACTTCCGGATTCCCCTGATGTGAAAACAATATTTGCTGACCTTCCTTGCATAAACCCCGGATCTCTTCAATAAGTCCCTTACAAAATTCCGGCAGCAGCGTGAAAACCGAAACACTGTGAATACGTCCTTCTTCCAGTTTTCCGATGGACATGAAATCGTTCAAAATTTCAGTCAGGTTGGTTACTGCTGACTTGATCCGCTGCACATGTTTTTGCCGTTTATCTTCTTCTTCACCTTTCGGATATCTTCCAATCAGCGAAGCGGAGGAAAGGATCGTGGCCAGGGGGGTACGAAACTCATGCGAAGCTATGGTGACAAACTGGCTTTTCATATTATTCAATTCCCGCTCTTTTTTTAAAGCGCGCATGACCTCTTCCTGCGACTGTTCAATTTTGCGAATTGCCTTTGCCAATTCTTTTGTTCTCTGGTTTACGCGTTCTTCGAGTTCAGCATTCAGTTTTTGAATTTCCTGATTTGCCTCTTGGATAATGTTTTCCTGTTTTTTCCTTTCGGTAATATCAACGACAAAACTTACTACAAACTGGCCTTCGCTGGTTTGAAAAGGGCTTAAACTAACTTCCACCGGAAACTCGCTTTCATCTTTACGGCGGGCAAACAATTCCAGAGAGCTACCCATTCCACGTGCGTGAGGGGATTCCAGGTAGGTGTCGCGGTGATGCACATGTCTTTTGCTTAATCTTCTGGGGATTAGCGTTTCAATGTTCTGGTTTACCAACTCCCCTTCGGCATAGCCAAAAAGTTCAAGTGCTTTGGGATTCAGCATTACGATAACCCCTTCTTTATTCACCACTACAATCCCTTCGGTAGCGTGTTTAAATAGGGCATCAAGCATTTCAATATGCCGTGTCATGGCTTCGGTCTGTTTTTCTATATACGTACTAAACATACCAAGTTACAGGACATAGTTGAAGAGAACAAACTTTTATCAATTTGACGGGTTTCAGTGATGAATGATGGCGTGATGGCATGAGTGAATGCTGGAAGAGGAAACTTTCTGAACCACAGGTGTATAACACGGCATCGTGTCGCCAGACCAAACTTTTAATCGCGCGTCGGCCGCTTTCCGCTTTCCACTTTCAATTAAACTAAACCGTCTGGCTAAAAATGGATGTTAAGGGCTGCTCTTCCCAGAGTTTCGCATCAAAGGCCATGCAAACGTTTCGCACGAAAGCCTTTCCTTTTTCAGTTACATGCAGTTGATAAGGCTCAATTTTAACCAGCTCATCGAATTGTAATTCAGACAACCGCCCGATGGCTTTATACAAGTCGTCACAAACCTCGTCTTCCTGTTCCCAGGTGGTGGAAAACTGCGTCATAATACGCAGGATATGTTTGCGCAAAATCAGATCATTTTTTGTCAGTTCATGACCTTTGAAAACAGGCAGACGGCCCGCTTCTATTTGTGCATAATAGGCTTCCACACTTTTTTCATTCTGAACATAACCGGTCCAGCTGTCACTGATCGAAGATGCGCCAAGTCCGATCAAAAGCCGTGTGTGGGTGTCGGTATAACCCATGAAATTCCGGTGTAACTGGCCGCGTTGCTGTGCCTTGTAAAGTTCATCGGTTTCCAGGGAAAAATGATCCATGCCGATATCGTGATAACCTGAAATTTCCAGGGCATTACGACCGGTTTCATAAATCGCCATTTTTTTATCCGGATCTGGTAAATCCTGCTCCGTGTACCTTCTTTGCCCGGGTTTGATCCATGGAACATGCGCATAACTGTAAAAGGCGATCCTGTCGGGATGCAGCGGAATGACGCGCATAATGGTTTCCATCATCGTGCAAACTTTTTGAAATGGCAGACCATAGACGATATCAAAGTTGACCGAAGTGTAACCAATTTCTCTGGCTTTTTTTGTCAGATGGCTGACCTGTTCATAGGTTTGGTGGCGATTTATAGCTGCCAAAACCAGCGGATTGAAATCCTGAACGCCTATGCTGATTCTACGGAATCCGACATTGTAAAGTGCCTGTACATGTGCGTCGGTGGTATTGCCCGGATGTGCTTCAAAACTGAACTGAGCCTGTGCATGAACAGTGGTATTTTGCAATAAACCTTCAATCAGTTTAGTAAGGTTTTCAGGACTGAAAAATGTTGGGGTTCCGCCTCCCAGATGTATTTCCCGGATGACTGGTTTCGTTTCCCCGAAAATGGAAAAATATAAAGCCCACTCTTTTAAAACGGCGTTTACATAAGTTTCTTCTACTTTATGATTGACCGTTATCCGGGTATTGCAACCGCAGTAGGTACACAAACTTTCGCAAAACGGGAGATGTATGTATACACTGATTCCTTCTTTTTCGTTCGAAACGCTGAACGCTTCTTTTGCAAGTTCTTTCCATTTTTGTTCCGTTGGCGGTGTTTTTTGCCAGTAGGGAACGGTTGGATAACTGGTATATCTAGGCCCGGGAGTATTGTATTTAAAAAGCAAATCCTTATCCATGGGAGTCGTGTTTTGAATTAATTTCTATGGATCAAAACTAGTGAGGTGGTATGGGTTAAAACATGACTCTGGTCATGTTAAAAACTTACTTTGGCAAGGAATTCAATGGGTGCGGCAAGCATTATTTTCCGTGACAAACAGTTATGGTTTCCTGGTTGTTGTCGATACTGGAAGGGTATTGGATTAATAACCCTCTTACAATAAGTATGATACCGGCAATGCTCAGTATGACAGGCATGAGTTTTCGCATTTTGGTGCGAAGGGAAATGCTAAGCCATTGTTTGAAAAAACCGACAGCGAGCATGACAGGCATCGTTCCGATCCCGAAAACGAGCATGAACAAGGCGCCGTAAGTCGGGCTTCCGGTTGCGATGGAGGTGATCAGGGCAAGATATACCAGACCACAGGGAAGTAAGCCATTAAATACGCCCAGTAAAAAAGTGCTTGCTAAAGACCTGCTTCGAAGCAGGGACGACATTTGGTTTTTAATCAGTTGTACCAAATTTTTCCAGAACTGAGGAGGATGGAAATAACGATCCAGGCGGTGAGGCCACAGGACGTAAGCCAGCATCAGGATACCGGACAAAATGGAGAGATAACGAAAGTAGCCTATAAAAACGATTGAAGAACCGAGTCCTCCCAAAAACAGGCCCAGTGCAGCATACATGATGGCTCTTCCGCTGTTGTAAACAAATACTCCGGTAAATCGTTTGAATTTACTGCCCCCCTGAACCGGGATAGCCATTGCAATCGGTCCGCACATACCGATGCAATGGAAACTGCTCATCAGTCCCATGGTCAGCGCCAGGTATGGAAGGGCGCTGGTCATTATTTTTGAGGGTTGCTGTTCATTACGATGAGATCTTCGTTCCAATAGGTTTCTGAACCGTTTTTCCAGTCAATTTGTAAATAATACCGGCCGTCGGGGATTTGGGAGGATTTTATGAATTGACTATGATCTTCCGTTTGGACGGGAAAGACAAGGTCTTTTTTATCGTCTGACGGGCAGTATAACTTCACATTTCCGGAAATATTTTTGGCTGAAAACATTTTAGGGAAATGAATGGTTATTCCGCTTTCATCCACTTCCCACCGAAGTGGCTCGGTCAGTTTTTCCGCTCTTTGCACTTTATTTATTTTATCCTGAAAACGCAGTTCTTCGGCATAGTATTGATCCGTTACCAGATCGATTTTCTGGCTGACACTCATGCCCACCAACACTAATATCATGGCCACAAATCCTGTGTAAAGAATTGCAATGCCTGCTCCCCAATTTAGTTTCATAAGATTATTGGTTATCGTTGCGGTTATTCCTCGGGTGCCATGAATGTGGTTTCAAAGCTTTCGAGTTTTTCATTGCCCTGGAAAACCGATAGTTTTAACTTCGTTTTCCTCGTATTTAACTCGGATTTTGGGATGATGATGAACAAAGTCCCTTCTGCCATACCTGCACCGTCGAGTGTGAGGTCGGGTTTCCCGGCGAATAATAATGTGCCTTTCGGATCGTCCAGACGGAGCACAGGTTTTACGATCTGGTTTGTTTTATTGAAAATTTTGAAGGTGTATAAATTGCTGATCGTCCCATCCTTATTTTCGATGTATTGACTGCCAGGAGCACGGAAGAGGGTTGTCTGCGTATCATTACGGGATGCAATCAGGTATCCGAGCGCGGACCATAGCAGCACAAGCACGACGATGTACCCACGGGTACGGTTTGTGATCAGTTTGTTTGTACCGCTGACAATCGCATTTTCGGACGTGTACCGAATCAACCCCTGATCAAAACCAACCTTATCCATCATCGAGTCACAGGCGTCAATACAGGCGGTACAGTTTACACATTCCATTTGTGTTCCGTTCCGGATATCGATTCCCGTCGGGCAAACGGCGACGCACTGAAAGCAGCTGATGCAATCGCCTGCGGTACGGTCGTGTCCTTTATGTAGTTTTTCCCGGGGTTCTCCGCGTTTGTAATCATAGGCAACCACGATCGAATTTCGATCCATCAATACCCCTTGCAGACGTCCATAGGGACAAACCACAGTACAGGCCTGATCACGCAGCCACGCAAAATTGAAGTAAAAAACACCTGTAAAAATGACTATTCCTGAAAAAAGCACAACATGCTCATCGATGGGTTCGCTGATGATTTTGGATAATGCGTCCACACCGATGACATAGGAGAGCAGTAAGTTTGCAATCAAAAATGAGACCAGTAAAAAAGCCAGGTATTTAGCTCCTTTTTTCAGGATCTTGTCGCCTGTCCAGGGCGCTTTATTCAATAGTTTTTGTTTGCCGCTATCACCTTCAATGAAATACTCAATTTTCCGGAAAACCATTTCCATAAAAACTGTTTGAGGGCAGGCCCATCCGCACCATAGCCTCCCGAATATCGTCGTAAACAGAACGATAAATACCATAAACGAGAGCATCGTAAGCCCAAACAGCCAGTAATCCTGCGGGCCAATGAATAATCCAAAAATGATAAATTTACGTTCCAGCACATTGAACAATAAAAGCGGCTGTCCGTTGTATTTTAAAAATGGTGTTACAAATAAAAGGGTAAGGATAGCGACTGTAAACCAAATACGCCGGTTATGCCAGTCCCCCTTGGGTTTTTGCGGATAAAACCAGTTTCGTTTTCCATCTTCATTAACGCCGCTGAAATGGTCGCGGAAGGAATCTTCGGGAGGAACGAGCGTAGACTTCATAATTTTATGGTCACAATCAGCAGCTTGTTTTTTTGGAAAACTTTTTGCTGAGATTTAAAGAAAATAATTTGCAATAATTGCGTAGCGAATGGCTGGCCCCTGTTTTTTACACAGATTCACTTTTTCGCCAAGGTACTGTCGCCGGTGCTTTTCCCTTGTTCGTATAAATCACCCTGCGGTTCTTTTGCGTTGGCGGGTTTGGTCCCTTTTAGCGATATTAGATAACTGGACACTTTCTGGATATCGGTTGGAGAGAGTTGTTTTTCCCAGGAAATCATCCCTTTTTCCGGCACACCGTATTTAATCACCTTGAACACATTCTTAATGCCGCCGCCGTGCAGCCAATAGTCGTCCGTTAAATTAGGCCCCACACCTCCACCGGCTTCCGGTCCATGGCAGGCCGTGCATTTTTCCTGAAAAATTGCTTTCCCCTGATCAATTCCAGCTGCCTCTGAAATCGCAATTACTGTATTTTCATCCATACTGGAACCTACTTTTTCAAGATATGCTTTTTTTGCGATGTCTGCCTGCGCGACTTCTTTGTCTAGTTCGGCAATTTGCAAGTCGCCGAGTCCACTGAAATAATAGGTGCCATAAATTACAGCTAATATGATTGTGGAAATAAATAAGGACTGCAGCCATGGCGGCATCGGGTTATCCAGTTCCTGGATGCCATCATAATCATGACCTTCAATCAGGATTTGTTTTTCATCATGCAAGGCGATACCAACACCACCGAAATTTTTCCACCAGCCGATATTCAGAAACGATTTTGCTGCGTTTTCAGGATTTGCGTTTGTGACTTCTTTTAAAACAGATAAGGCATTGACCAATAATATAATCACCAAAACCATCACAAAAAACAGCACGCCCAGCAATATGATCAGCAAAATGTCAGTGCCGGAAATAGCTCTGACCGGTTCGGTTTGTTCCTGAGCAAAAGCAGTGGTAGATAGCAAGGTTAAAAATGCGATGGAAAGAAGCCCTTTTTTTAAGCTTCCGTCTTGCAAGGGAATGTTTTTCATGTGATCCACGGATTTTTTATCCAAACGGAAAACATACACAAGCAGTCCGACAAAAAACAAAAAGAATATAAGTAGTGAAATCAGCGGGAAAATTTCCACACCCGCAATGGTTTCAAGATAGTTTCGAAATTTCATAATGTGAATGTATTTGGATGCACAGGCGACTTTGCTGGCCGCCTGTGCGCTGGAAAATCACTTATTTGTTTTTATGTCAGTCCCAAGACGTTGCAGGTAAGCAATCAAAGCGATGATTTCTTTATTTTCATTGGCTTTGATACCACTTTGTTTTAACCGGCCCTGGATTTCCCTGGCCTGTTTGTGCAGCTCGGCGTTGGCAATACGTTCATAACCTTTTTCATAAGGAACACCCAGCGTCTGCATGGCCTGGATTTTCGCGGCCGTCGTTGAGGTATCCAGATCATCTTCAAGCAGCCAGCCATACCGTGGCATAATCGATCCAGGCGACATAGAAGTGGGATCTTCCATGTGGTTGTAATGCCAGGAGTCAGGATATTTGGCGCCTAACCGGTGCAAATCCGGACCGGTACGTTTTGAACCCCACTGATGCGGGAAGTCATAAACAAATTCTCCCGATTTGGAGTATTCACCGTAGCGTTCGATTTCGGAACGGAAAGGACGGATCATTTGCGTGTGACATACGTAACAGCCTTCTCTCACATAAATATCCCGGCCCTGAAGTTCCAGTGGACTGTAAGGTTTGACGCTGGCAATGGTTGGTACGTTAGACTTAATCATAAAGGTCGGGATCATTTCGATCATGCCCCCAATTGCTACGGCTACCAGTGCGAAAATTGTTAATGCCAGCGGCTTACGTTCCACTAATCTGCGGTGCCAGTGTTCGTTTTTAGCGGGTTGCCAGATGGCCGACAATGGCATGGCTCTGGCCGTTTCTGAAGGTACCAATGTGCCTTTTAAGGCAGTCATCCATAAGTTGTAGATCATGACTACAAACCCGATGATGTACAAAGTGCCGCCTACGCTGCGCAGAAAATAAAGCGGCGCGAGCTGTGTAACGGTTTCCAGGAAATTAGGGTATTTCAATAAACCTTCCTGTGTAAATTCTTGCCACATGGAGCTCTGTACCCAACCAGCCCAATACATGGGAACGGTGTAAAAAATTATCCCCAGCGTTCCGATCCAGAAATGGAAATTTGCCAATTTGGGAGAAAACAACGGACGGCTGTAAAGGCGCGGAAAAAGCCAGTATAACATACCAAATGTCAAAAAACCGTTCCATCCTAAGGCACCTACGTGTACGTGGGCCACGATCCAATCGGTGTAATGCGCAATGGCATTTACATTTTTGAAGGATAACATCGGCCCTTCAAAAGTCGCCATACCATAGGCGGTAATGGCCACCACGAAAAATTTCAGCACCACATCTTCCCGTACTTTATCCCAGGCACCGCGCAAAGTCATTAGCCCGTTCATCATGCCTGCCCATGAGGGAGCGATCAGCATGACCGAAAAGACAGTTCCCAGGGTCTGCGCCCATTCAGGAAGTGCAGTGTAAAGTAAATGGTGAGGACCAGCCCAGATGTATAGAAAAATCAAAGCCCAGAAGTGTACAATCGACAGACGATAGGAATAAATCGGGCGATTGGCTGCCTTTGGTAAAAAGTAGTACATCAGCCCCAGGTAGGGTGTAGTCAGGAAAAACGCCACGGCATTATGTCCGTACCACCATTGCACCAGGGCGTCCTGCACCCCTGCGTAGATGGAATAACTCTTGAAAAAAGATATCGGAAGTGCCATACTGTTCACCACATGAAGCATAGCAACGGTAACAAAAGAAGCAATGAAAAACCACACAGCCGCATAAATATGCTCCACGCGGCGGTTAATGGTTGTCATGACCAGGTTGATCAGGGCAGAAACCCAGACAACGGCGATGGCGATATCCAATGGCCATTCCAGTTCGGCATATTCTTTGGATGTGGTTAATCCCATCGGCAAAGAAATGGCCGCACAAACAATGATGAACTGCCAGGCCCAGAAATGGAAACGGCTTAACGCCGGATTCCACATGGGTGTACGTAAAACCCTTGGCGCGGCATAATACATCCCTGTGAAAAAGCCATTCCCTACAAAGGCAAAAATAACAGCATTGGTATGCAGCGGGCGGATCCGGCTAAAAGTTGTATAAGGTAAATCCAGATTCAGATTAGGAAATACAAGCTGGAAAGCAGCCAGAAGCCCAACGAGCATGCCAATAAGTCCAAACAGGATTGTAGCAATGGCAAAGTTCCGAACAATCCGGTTGTCATATTGAAACTCGTCCAGCCCGACAGATGAGATAGCTGGATTAGGATGGTTTGACATAATTTTGAGTGAGAGAATGGTGAATAAATTTGGGTAATAAGTTATGGCTATACGTGCGAAGGGTTATTTCGGAACAGATGAGCCGGATTCGTTTTCATCCAGCAGAATCCGGACGGATGGCGTGTAGTCGTCGTCAAAATGGCCGCGGCGCACTGACCAGATAAATGCGCCGAGAAAGCCAATGGCTACCAATAAGCTGGCGATGATTAACAGATAAAGTGCGCTCATGGAATTTATTGTTTTGTAATTATTTGATAATCGGTACTTTATGATCGTGGAGGGTGAGTGGTTTTATATGTCAAAACTACCGGTTGAAGGCGTGGGGAACGATGACTTTTATCCGGTGTTCTAACTGATGCTCGTCAGTTTTTTAACCATTTTCGGGCGGCAAGATTACTCGTTATCGTAGTAAACAGGACGATGGTTATTGAGCTCACAGGCATGAGTATAGCGGCGATCACTGGCGATAATTTCCCGGATATTGCAAAGGTTAAACCAAAGACATTGTAAAGTAGGGAGATCGCAAAACTTAGTTTTATGATCTTTTGCCCGGATTTTGCCAGGTTGATAAAAGCCGGTAAACGGATCAGTTGATTTCCTTCCACGATCGCATCACAGGCCGGAGAAAAGTTATTGATATCATCCGAAACAGCCAATCCTACGTTACTTTGGCGCAGCGCTCCGGCATCATTCAGCCCATCGCCGATCATCAGCACATTTTTTTCCTGAGTTTGCTGAAGTGTTTGAATGAAATGCAGTTTTTGTTCCGGTTTTTGTTCAAATAGAAGATGTGATTCATTGCCGAAAACGGGCGTAAGCAGTGTTTTATCCGTAGGTTTATCGCCTGACAAAAGATAGGTTTCAAAACCCTCGTCCTGTAAGATTTTTACTGTTTTTTCGAGCTCTGGCCGGTATTTACTTTTTAACATGAAATAGCCCCGGATTTTACTATCAACCGATATATAGACATGCGAGGCATTATCCATTCTTTCAATCGGACTGGCGCTGCCCACCCATTTGGCTGAACCCAGTTTTACCTCGGTTTTTCCCCAAAAAGCTTTAATTCCCGCACCTTCAATCTCTTCGAAATGTGATAGTGTCCGTCGACTGGCCGTGGTGTCTGATAATTCCTTAACCAACATTCTGCTTAGTGGATGTGAGGATTGTATGGCAAGTGTTTTGATCATAACGAGTTCTTCCTCCGTCAGGGTTTTTCCGACGAATTCAACTTCTGCATCGTTGACCTGTGTGATGGTTCCGGTCTTATCAAAAACGACGGTATTGATGCGCGAAAGCCTTTCAATGGCGTGGGCGTTTTTTGGATAAAAACGGTTTTTACCAAAAAGACTTAATAAATTACCATTGGTAAAAGTCGAGGACAGCAATAACGCACAGGGGCACGCCACTAGCAGAGAGGTTGTAAAAGCATTAAAGGCGACTTCCGGATTTTTAAAGATCAGAGCCCAAACCAGGAAAGTCAGGACGGCAATACCCAGCACGATTACAGAAAAATATTTATTGATGCGTGCTGCAAGGGTCTGGTTTTGGTTTTCCTTATCGCGGGTAAAAGTGTCGCTGTTCCATAGTTGTGTCAGATAACTTTGCGAAACTTCGCGCAGGATTTTTAGTTCAACAGACAAACCTGTCTGTTTCCCGCCTGCGTAAATTGTATCACCGGCTTTTCGCTCAATGGGTTCCGCTTCACCGGATACGAAACTGTAATCAATCAGAGCACGCGGGCTTAGCAAAACGGCGTCGGCAGGAATGAGCTCCTGATTACGGACGAGCATATGGTCACCGGATCGCAGATCCGTAATAGGAACGCGGGTTTCTGCTGAATCTTTTAGAACGGTTACCGCAACGGGGAAATAGGATTTATAGTCCCGGTCAAACGAAATTCCGGCATAGGTTTTATCCTGAAAATAACGCCCGATCAGCATAAAAAACACTGCTCCGGCCAGGGAATCGAAATAACCAGGACCTGTTTGGGTGATGATCTGATACAAACTGGTGAGGAAAACGCAAAGTAAGGCCAGTGCAATCGGGGCGTCAATATTCAAATATTTCCCCTTCAAAGCAGACCACGCAGATTTGAAAAAATCGGAGGCGCAATAGAAAAAAACCGGAAGACTCAATGCCAGATTTAGAATGCTGAACAGATTTCCCAGACTTTGGTCGGAAATACTTTCGCTTAAGTGAAAGTACTCCGGGAAGCTGAGCATCATGATATTTCCGAAAGCAAAACCGGATATGCCGATCTTATAAAGCCGTGTGCGGTTCCACTTTTTTATTTGTTTTCCCTCAACGTCATTCAGGCTGATGTAAGGCTCATAACCGATCCTGGTGATAAGTTCGGCAAGCTGACTTAATTTGATTTGACGGGCATCATACGTAATGCGGACTTTCTTTTCTGGGAAATTAACGACAGTGCTGCGGATGGCGGGATTCAGCCGGTGCAATTGTTCCAAAAGCCAGATGCATGAGCTGCAATGCATTTTGGGGACCAGCAAATTAACCCGGGAGAGTTTGCCGTCGGTAAATTCCAGCAATTTTTCGGTTATTTCGGGAAGATCGAGATAATCGTATTTGCCGGAGAAATAGGCAGCATCCGGAGAAATTCCCTGGGCGCCACCGATGTTGTAATAACCGCACAAATCATTTTCCTTCAGCAAGTCATAAACAACCGAGCATCCGTCACAGCAAAATTCATGCGCATCGAAAAGAACAACCTCATCCTTGCAGGTTTCACCGCAATGAAAACAGGTATGTTTTTTGTGGACAGGATTTTCAATAGTAATATTTAAATCAGCTTTCATGGGTTGCGTTTGATGCGATATGTTCTTGTGAAACAAAAGCTTAAATGAAGTTGAAGTGTAATTCGACACGTGTTCGAATCGATGATCAAATTTGGGGGATTGGGGTGGGAGAGAAGATGACCCAGGTTTGGAAGTTGAATGACTTTGGTCAGTATTTTTGGGATTGTTGATTTGGTATACAACAAAAAACGCGTGCTCACCGACCAGCGGACACGCGTTTTAGCAATTGGAATAAAGTAATTATTTTTAGTTTATTGGCTCAATTGTTTTGGAAACCAAACTCCATTTTTTAAATTTTCACCATCCAACATACCTGAATACACCTTCAGTACCAGCAAAATTCGCCAGATACAGATTGATCAGAATGAGCAGGATGTACCAGCATTGGATAGCAATATTGGCTAATTTCTCGGGTAAATATTGACGGAGGAATTCGTACATATTAATTCAGGAAAAAAAGGATTTTGTAAATGCTTAGCACTTCTTCTAAACTTGTTTTACTGATAATTACACAGGATAAAATATAGAAAAGGCCTGTTCCTAGTCTGCTGATGTTTTTTAGGAAAGATGAATTGCCAACGGGTAGAATTCCTGAATAGGTAATCCCGGCAAACTGGATCAATCCCCAAACCAGATAACGCCAACTGAGCTCATGCCATAATCCGATGATTGCCATCGTGAGCACAACGCCAAGAAGCGGATTACGAAAATAGGAAGCAATGGGCGTATAAACGTAATCTTTACAGAATTGCGATAAAGACATGTGATAGCGTGTCCAGAACTCACGCATGTTGACGGAAAAAAATGGATAATTGAAGTTTTCATTGATGCGGACTCCGGCCAGGCGTGACAGGCCGATGGCTATATCCGAATAACCCGCAAACTGAAAGTAAGCATTGAACACGAAAATACACAATCCTGAAAAAGTGTATACCCAGAGATGCTGGTCATGTAATGACTCTATTTGTAAAGTTAATTTCTTTGAAATAAAATAGTTGGCAATGAGGGTAATTTTGGTGAAACCGTAGAGAATTCGTTCGAGGCCATAACTTATATTGTTTTCGTCATATCGTCGGCGTTGCCAGTCTTTGATGAACAGCTGATACTGGTTGATCGGCCCCACAAGCATTACCGGAATAAAAAGGTTGTATGAAAGATATTCCAGTAAAGTGTACTGCCGAATTTTGCCTTTATAACATTCGAGGGCAAAATGAATATTACGAAATGCGTAATAGGAAAGTCCCAGGGGAATAACCCAACCGTCGGATAAGGCAAGCTTGATTTTTGCAAAAAGAAGTATTCCACCAGTGACTGTGAGACAGAGTATTATTTGAATTTTTTGCGAAAAATTACTTTTTGAAAGAATGAAATAGTTTGCAAAAACAATGATCAGCAATAAAAGAAGGCTCAATGGAGATTTATACAGGAGATAAACCGCTGTTATGAGGGGTATGGTCATCATGCCAGACCTTCCGCGAAAAGTCCAGGACAACGTCACTGCGGCAAAAGAGACGAGGAAGAATTCTATTAATTGCTGCATATCTCCTCATTTAGCCGGTCCAAAAACCATGGAACAAAAACGTGACTACCTGATTCGTTCATGTGAGCGCCGTCCATAAATAAGCTATCATTCATCAGATTGGGGGGCATTTTCCAAAGATTGATCTGATGTTCTGTGTAGTATTTTTGTAATTTCCTGTCTAGTTCTACTTGAATTTTCTGGTACGCACTACTCTCAATAATCGGATAGTTTACAAAAATAATTTTGCAATGATTTTGATGCAGTTTTCTCAATGATTCGTCGATCACAACTTTTTCCTGACCGCTGAGTTTGTACTGTCTTTTAGATCTTAGTGTAGTTTGTACCAAGTCTTTTTGTTTATCAAAGTAAATAGGAGGCAGTTTATGCAGATGTGTCTCAATGGCGTTTTCTATAAATTGACGGTCGTTACGGATTAGAATGAAGGGATTGCTTCTGATAAACCATACATTGAAATTTTTTAAAAAATCCGACTTTTTTGGCGAGTCACTGAATGATACTAACAAGTTACTTTCAAGAAACAGGTAGTTCGGCGGGAAGTCTGCAATCGTCTTCATAAGGCCAAGCGACTCAATGCCATCAATGCTCAGTCCCATGATAGTAAGGCGTAGTATTTTAACGGGCTTACAATTTACTAGTAAATTAGGCGCCTCTCCGAATGCATGAACACCCAGTGAGGAACCCAATACGATGATTGAAATCGTGTCCTTCCCGGTTCGATGAAACCATTTTATTTTTTCCTGATAATAGGTAGCGGTTTGCCTGTTTGGCGCATTATCACTGTGGAGGTATCCAGTCAGATAAGTGCTGACTAAAAAGCAAAAGATTAATACATTTCTCCACAATTTAAGTGGTGGTGTCATGGAAGCTTGCTTTTTACCAGATTACAAATAGCACCCATACTGTCCATCGACATGATATCCTGCGTAGTCAGTGTCAGGTCATATTCATCTTCAAGATTGGTAATAAGAACGAAATGATTGAGAGAATCCCAGCCTGCGAGTGAGCCTGGCGTGCTGGCAAGGTTTATTTCGTTTCTTTCGATCTTAAAAACACCGGCCGCCATCGATAGTATCTTTTGATCGAGATCAGCAACGTTTTTGGATGCTGTATTGGGAGTAGATATGGAGCTTTTGAGCGCTGTCAGATCCGTTTTGCCACCTGTATTTTTTGGTAAAGATTCTTTGATCAGGATTTCCGCAGGTATTTTTTCCTGTTCCAGTACAGCCCGTAGTTTTTTATAAATATCATTTATCGACAAGGTTACGTTTTGGTCAGGAACAACGAAAGCAACCATTTTTTCTACCATCAAGGGATCGTCCAGACCCATGATAATGGCTTCCTGAATACCCGGCATTCCCAGTAATATTTCTTCGATTTCTTCGGGATGAATTCGGAATCCACCACTGTTGATCATTCGTTTGATACGGCCGATAATTCTGATGCAGCCATCGGAATCGCGTTCAGCGATGTCCCCGGTATATAACCAGCCATCCTGTAAAATAGCATCGCTCTCGGTTACATTTTTGTAATAACCTTTCATCAGGTGCTCACCTTTGATCAGCAATTCTCCGGCCGCGGCTTCAATACCTGCCGAATCCAGGAGTTTGATCTCGCAATCGACAGGTTTGCCAATGGTGCCGATTTTGTGACTTGGCGTCCCGGGAATCGCATAGACACTTCCGTTAACGGTTTCGGTCAGACCGTACACGTTGGCAATGGGTACCTTCAGTAGTTTCTCGGTCTTTTCCCATAAAACAGGATCCAGTTGTGCGGCTACTGAAATGATGTATCTGAAGTCTTCGGTTTGAAAAGAATCATCATAACCTTCGATATATTTTTCCAGGAATGCCAGAATCGTCGGCACTGTCACATAGTGCGAAATCCGGTGTTTGTAGATCGCACTGGCAACCAGATTCAGCTTTTTTACATCTATTTCCACACTTGAAACCCAGGTACAACCTGCCGTAAATGCCAATAGAGGTCCCTGATTGGAGCCGTCGGCGTGGAAGAGATTAAGATTATTGAATATGGCACAGCTATGGTCTAGCTGATAGACTTTTTCAAGTGTATTCATGTGCGAGAACAGTGCCTTGTAGCTAATTTCTACACCTTTTGGATTCGCGGTGGTTCCGGAAGTAAAAATGATGTAGGCCGTCTCATTGTCAGGAATTGTTTCAGGATATTTTGCTTCACGGGAAGCATATTTTTCAAGTACTGCGGGATAATTGTTATCATCCGAAGCGGTTGTCTCTTTTTTGAAAACTTTACTGAATAATCCTGTTTTTGCAGTCTTTACTTTCTTGATCGCGATATTGCCGTCAATGGAAATATTCCATTTTTCAAACAGTAACTCGTCTAAAAAATAAGCGTCGGGCATGGCGGTGCCGCATATGGATTCACACCTGTGGAGACTCGTGTTAGGATCAATCAAGAGCACTGTTAGTCCGTAGCGATACGCCGAGAGCAGGATTTCTGCAAAACTTTTTTTATCTGTTGTTGAAAGCACTATTTTAGCTCCGGGCGAAAGATTCAGATCTTTAAAAAGTAATGAAAGCCTGGTAGCTTGAGTGAGAATATTTTCAAAGGTTATCTTTTCATCTTTTTCAAGAATGGCGAAGGTCTTGGTTTTGTTTAATTTTGCTCTTTCAAACGCTGATACAATACTCATATAATTTCCAATAGTTTTTGCGTGTCTACTTTTCCATTTTGTTTTCTGGGAATGGAATCGATGTGGAAAAAAGCCAGTGGCACTGTCCACAGGCCGAATTTTTCATTGATTTTTTCTAAAATCAGTTTTTCGGTTTGTTTGATATCAGACTGACCCGATTCTAAAAACAAGGCGAGATATTCGGCTTCATTTTTTATAAAAGGGATTAACGCATAGTTGCCAGTCGTTGACTGATCTATTACTTCTTCAAGGTGAGAGAAATAAATAATTTCACTCCGTTGCGTTTTTATGAAGTTTTTGATTCGGCCTTTCAAACAAATAGAATCATTTTCAGCGATGGTTACAAGATCTTTCGTTCTCAGCCAGCCATCATCATCCAGATCCATTGTATTTTCTTCCTCAAAATAATTGTTTGAGAGGTTTCCACTATAAACATAAAGCTCTCCCGTGTTGGCCGCGCCCTTGATTTTAATAAGTGCATCTACTGGGAAACCAACACAGTTCTCAGGAGATGGATCATCGGCGAGCCTTTGTGCAATACAAATACCGGAGGTTTCGGTGAGCCCGTAATAGTTTTTTATGCTGAGACCGGTTATCTCAAAGAAATCATTTTTTAGCCTTTCAGTCAACTTGCTCCCCGTTGACAAAGCGAGTCGTAGGCTTTTAACCTGTTGCTTTAAACTTTTGACAAGGAGTAACTGATGATACAACACCGGAGCCCCCGAAAATATACTGATGCGATGTTCCGCTATTTTATCGGCAAGACGTGATGGTAAATGTAGATCCTCGCTGTCAGCGAGTACGACAGAGGCACCGCATTTAACAGGAACAATACAGGCGTTGCGTAATCCGGACATTGAGCCAAGGCTCCCAATGGCAAGAAAACGATCATTTTCGGTCCAGTTATAGGTATCCACCATATTGGCAGCGCTCTGAAAGAGCTGAGCATGGGTAAGTTTTACACCTTTGGGCGAGCCATTAGAGCCAGAGGTACTCAGAATGACGGCAATGTCCGATTCTTGAACCGAGGGTATGAAGTCAGCAGGTTCGTCGGCAAGCCAGCCGGGGAAATGGTTGATGTTTTCTCCTTCATAGGTTTCGTCAAAAAAAACATTTGGCACATTTGTTTCAGTAATGACCTCTTTTTCTGAAAAGATCATTGCCGGGTTGTATTTTGCTACAAGATTATTTAACGCTGTTTTTGACACAGAAGTAGTATAGGGCACACAAATAATGCCCATATGCATAGCCGCCCAGAAGATTGAAAAGGACGCTGCCGAATAGCTGTCTTCCAATAAAATTAAATTTCCATGTTCTAAACCCCGTTCGTGCAAAGAAGTGATGATGTGTTTGACGATCTGGTCAGTTTCCTGATACGAATATGAAACGCCTGCTTTATCATCGGCCAGGAAATTGTTTTCGGGATATAAATCTAGCGTTGTTTTCCAAAGCGCAGGTAAGGTATGATATCCTTCTGCTTCAACCCATTTTTGCGTTGCATGGTAAATCTGAAGTCTTATCGCCGTTTGGTTTACGGGCAGGACCTGAATAATTTCGAACCGATCCAGATTTTTTAACAACGCTTTATACAATTCACTTTCAATCGCGAGGATGACCTGAATACTTTGTAATGTAAAACCCTTTTTTATCCAGTATACAACTTTCCTTTCAAGATCACTTAGTTCATAACCGGTCACAGTTTCAAGCACATCCATATACACCGGATGCCGTTCCATATGTTCATTGAGAACAGGATTGGAAGTTTCCGAAATTATCCCTAAAACATTTGTTTCCAGAAGATAGTTAAAAATGGCATTGCAGTTATTTAATCCATATTCGTCCAAAAAATGAAATGAACGTAAGTTGCCGTGAAATGAATCGTCCTGAGGCGATAGTGCCACCAGTCCGTTATAGTTTGTCGTTTCGGGATCTGGGTATACCTCTTTGATAGCTCCTTTTTGAAATAAAAAGAGCTGAGGTTCCGAATAAACTGAAGTATGGAAATCGTTGATATTCTGATTGAAAACCTCCTGATATTCCAGTCCGTGAATGAGGTCACCGCCACGTTTGAAAAATGGGTCAGGATCACTGTTTGCCAAATGTACATGTGGGAAAAATACAAAACCATCCGGCGTTACGATACGAAATATTTCATCGCACAATGGTGACCGAACGTGGTGATGCAAAATGTCGAAACCGAAGATGACACGCACGCTATCGGTTTCAAACGGTAGTTTTTCTCTAAGTTTTGTGAAGCAAATTTCCAGGTTCGGAATATTTTCCGCTTCGTTTATCCAAAAGTTGAAACCGTTGTATCCAAGTACGTCTGAATTGCCTTCCCAGCAACTGACGATTTTTTGTTCTGGGAAAAGTCCTGCAAGTAAAAATGCGGACCAGCCGGTACGGTTAGACAGATCGACGATTACATCTCCCTTTTTCAGCTTTTGTCTGAGGAAAGCGATAAATGGATAAAATGCCCTGTACGATTCGCTATAAGGGCTGTACATGGCATAAATGTCGGTGGCAGGTTTGGTAAACTTATTTCTCGCAAAACGCTCATATTGTATAGGATCTATTTTTGATCTGATCTTCTCTGTTTGCAGATTTGCTAGTCTTGGGATGTCTAAGGATGATTCATCATTAAACCTAAGATTCTTGATTTGCGGGATGAATTTCATAAAAGTGAGTTTCTTTCTTACAAAAGAAATATGTTTCATTTTTTAACTATTGATTTCGACAAAAACAGCATTTATCTGTCCGGGAATGTATGACCGGTATCGCATTATCCTCTGATTTTAATTAAACTCGTACTTTTATATAGTTTAAGCCCTCGGAAATGCCATCATTTAAGAAATTCCCGACTCCGATAACGATATTGATGTGTGTCATTATGCTGGCTGCTGCGACGACCTGGTTGTTGCCAGCCGGGAAATATGATACACTCACCTATCATTCGGGGGGTGATTTTGAGCTGGGTTACGGTGAGAAAGTGCTTCATCTCCCTTTTACGCAGCCTACGCTGGACAGTCTGCATATTCTCATAAAGCTGGAAAAATTTGCCAACGGAGATATTAAAAAACCGGTTTCTGTTCCCGGAAGTTATCAGCGGCTTCCTTCAAGCAAGCAGGGAATCCTGGATGTGATCCAGGCGCCCCTGAAAGGTATTTATGATACCGCTGATATTATTTTTTTTATTCTGATGATTGGCGGATTTATTCATGTTTTCTATTCTTCTGGTGCGATGGAAAAGGCGTTGATCGTGCTTTCTTACCGGATGAAAGGACAGGAAGCCTGGCTCATTATTGTACTGACCTTTCTTTTTTCGCTGGGCGGATCGTCGTTTGGGATGGCTGAGGAGTCTCTGGTTTTTTATCCCGTACTGATCCCGTTGTTTCTCGCCGCGGGTTATGACCTGGTTGTTCCCGTGGCAGTGATTCACGGGGGCAATACCCTGGGTTATTTATCTTCTTTCTCAAATCCATTTTCAACAATTATTGCTTCCAATGCGGCAGGGATCAATTGGACTGACGGACTTTACGGAAGATTAGTCGTCATGGTGCTCACAACCGGAATTTTTATAACCTATGTGGTCCGTTATGCACAAAAGGTAAAAAAGGATCCGACGGCTTCACTGGTTTACCGTACCGATGGGATTGTGAAATCACCTTATCCGGTAATTGATGAAAACAGTGAAATGCAGTCATTGAACCGTCAGACGGTTATTTTACTCCTTCTTTTTACAGCTACTTTTACCATGCTTGTTGTCGGTGTTGTATTTCTGGATTGGTGGCTGCTGGAAATGTCGGTTCTGTTTGTCGTTGCTGCGGTGGCTGTCGCGGTTGTGCTGCGGATGGGGGAAAGGGAGTTTATAGATAAGTTTATAAAAGGTGCGGAGAGTTTGCTTGGTGTCGCTTTTATCATCGGTGTTGCCAGAGGCGTAACGACAATTCTGGATGCAGGAAATGTCAGCGGATCTATTTTGTACTATGCCTCGATGCTGGTAAGTCAAATGCCTCCTTCGCTTTTTATCGTCTCCTTACTGGTCGTTTACATGATATTGACGCTGGTAATTCCGTCATCATCAGGTATGGCCGTGGTGACGATGCCTATTCTGGGATCTCTGGCTTTTGTGGCCGGCGTGCCGGGAAAAGATATTGTAAACAGTTATTTGTTCGGGATGGGGATTATGGGTTTGATCACACCAACGGGCCTGATCCTGCCGTCGCTGGCATTGGCCAACGTAAGTCCGAAAGCCTGGTGGGAATTTATCTGGCCGATGCTCTGTATTCTGTTTATTTTCTGCGCGTTATGGCTTGTCTTTTAATTCGTGTCGGGCTTGTTTCTGGTAAATATTGCTTCTTATAAATTTCCCGTAAAACCAATTTTCAATAACCGTTCCGTAGCCTTTTTCGAAGTACGGGTCCATATCTGTTAGCGCACGCGCATCCACTTTGCTGATGATACCAAAGAACAGGTACATCGCTTTTAAAAGCATTTTCTGCCATAACCGGGTCTGGTATTTTTCAGGAATAAAGTCTGTGTAAAGCCATAATCCACCTGTTTTGAGCTGATTGTCAAGTCGATAAAACAAGGTTTGTACTTTATTTTTAAGGAAAAGATCAAATAAAAAAGGTGTAATGATCACATCGAAAAGTTGATCAGTCTGATAGCTTTCTATCGGTTGATGTACGAAAAATACTTTGTTTTGTCCGGGATTTCGCCTTTTTGATAATGTGATCATCGACGATGCAACTTCCACATAGGTTATTTCCAGTCCCGAAGTGTGAATTTTTGCAATAGCTTCCAAAATCCATCCGGTGCCGCCACCAGCAATGAGAATTCGGCTGTTAGCCGGGATATGTTCCAATAAACTTACCTGTGATTCGATCAGTGCATTGCCGAAAACCAGTCGGCTCATAAAGTCGTACGGGCGGGCTACTGCGTTGAAATCCGGGTTTGCCGACATATTGGTCAGTGAATAAATTGTGAGCCGGCTATACCACAAAGCGCTTTCACTAGCAGCAGACCGTCAATGACGATCAGATAATACAGGATTTTCTTATGCCTTAACATCGTCCAGGCAACGGCCAGCATCAGAACAAATGGTATCAGATTAAACAACAGCACGATTAACTTGAAATGTCTGAAATGTGCAAAAGTGAGCAGCGAAAATAAGCCGATCAGCAGCAGGGGTGTCAGGACAAAAAATATGGTTTTTTGCAGGCCGTAACGCACGACAAAAGTTTTCAGCTGCTGGTTGGAGTCGTCTTCGTAATCTTTCAGATCGAACATAATGGCGTTAGCCGTGCAAAACATCCAGTTTTTCAGAAAAAGCCAGGAAGTTAAAACAGGGTCGGCATAATAATTTCCCCGTTCAATTTGTAAAGCGACGAGCGGTAATAAATTAACACAGCAAGCCCACACGAAACCAATGATAAAGGCTTTAAGCCAGCCCGTATTCCGAAGGTTAACCTTTAAAAAGGATTTGGGCAGGAGTCCGTAATAAAGAATTGCTGCCAGCGAAATCAACAAGACGATCAGCCAGTATTGTATGGGTAAATGAAGAATGTTGAGATAATAACGGTTGACGATCAGCCATGATAAAATGATACAGATCAGTAGCAAAACAGGTTGGCTGTATTGGATAAAACGATGATGTTTCGCATACCAGATTGTCCTCGGGTTGACGGAGTTGGTCGTACTTTGGATGCCCGAATAGGCATAGGTATAGTACATCACAGTGCCCGTAAACAGCAGAAAGTAATAAAATACGGAATTGAAATGTAACTGGAGTTGAAATGCGTTTTCAAGAGAAAGTGCGACGGCGAGCAGGCCGACAAAATAATTTCCGAAAAAGGTAAATTCTATAATTTTCTTGCCCACTTTAAATTTTCGTTTCCTCCATTGGTTAAAACAATCGTTTCCGATTTCGTTCAGAAATCTGAAAGTATTCTATTATGAGGAATATATCAATTTAAAGTTGTGTATCAGGATTACGAGCAGGAAATGAAGCGGGGTACGATTCACGTTTTTCTTTTCTTTTTCTTGGCAGACGGGAAGAGTACGTTGTTGAGAATAAGACGGTAACCTGGTGAGTTCGGATAAAGATTGAGATCCGTGGCCATTCTGCGGTTTCCGCCGCGGCGCCCTTCCGGATCATGACCGCCGTAAAAAGTCCACTGACCGCGGCCGAGTTCTCCATAAATGTAGCGGTCGGCGCTGCTGCTGGTCCCCATCACGAGCACATTGGGCTTTACCGTATTTTTGGAGAAAGCGTTGGTCTGTCCGAAAAATTCACGGATGATATGTTCATGGTTTTGCACGAGCATCGCAGGAATAATATCCCATTTTGCCGAGAAATCGAAGAGCGAAAAGTAATCTTCATTTTCACTATACCAGGACCTTCCACCCGTTGCATTGATGTCGGAGAACGAACTTCCTTCATCATCATCCAAATGAAGCTTGAAATTCTGAAAGGCAAATGTTTTGGAAAAATCAAGTTTCGACTGCGCATTGGGATCAAATCCATCGCCGTCCGTCCCGTCTACAATATCGATACCTTCGGCAGAAAGTGCAATGTCAAAAGTCTCAGCACCCGAGCACATGGCAAATAAAAAGCCGCCTCCGGCACAAAATTCCTTAATGGATTTGGCGACCGCCAATTTCATCTGCGAAACTTTGCTGTAACCAAAACGGCTTGCAATGGCCTCCTGAGCCTGAATATCACCTGGTGACATCCGTCTTAAATTTCTTCCAAACTGACCGGTGAAATCTTCATGGTGTAAATGGAGCCAATCGTACTTTGGTAAATCACCTTTTAATATTTCTTCATCATAAATCACTTCAAAGGGAATTTCTGCATATTTCAGTACGAGCAGTACCGCATCGGTATTCTCAAATTCGGAAGGGCTGATTTTGACGGGCGAATAAACGGCAATTTTTGCAGCAGTATAAAGTTTGATCACTTCCATATTTACATCCGGATCGCTGATCTTGCTTGCAATCAACTGGCTGGAAGCATCGGATATCACCTCAATAGAAATCGCGCGCAGCTTACATTCCCGCTCTATGGCCTGTGTGTAACGGAGCATAAAACTGCCCCCGCGGTAATTGAGGAGCCAGTCAATCTCGTTTTGATCTTTCAATAGGCTGTAAACCAGTCCATATGCTTTAAGATGATTGGTTTGTGTCTGATCCATAGGAATCAGCAAAGAATTCGCCAGGGATAACGACGAAAAGAAAACCAGCAGGATGGGTAGAAATCTCTTGATCATAGCCAACACCGGTAAAGTTACCAAATCTGATATTTCAGCAGAATCAAATTTAATAAAAAAAGTCAGTTTATTTGTCTGAAATTCAGTTGAATAAACTATTCTTTGTGGTTCTGGCAAGTGAGTTTGTATACATCATAACCTTTGGCTTTACAGCGGGTTACGATATCGGCATACAATTTTTTATCAATTGATTTTTTCCGGCTCATAATAAACAGAAACTTATGCTCGGGATGCCCCACGACCACGTAGGAATAATCGGAGGCAAGCTCAATGACCCAATAGTCAATTTTGAATGGCCAGACAAACTGGGCCTTCATTTTGGCATTATTTGTTCCGGGTACCTGATAAACTTTGGAGTTGATGGAATGAACTTCTTCGCTGTCCGGCTTTTTATAGGACGTGATTACGTCATAATAACCTCCTTTGGTATTCCAGCTGTATTTTCCGACTGTTTCCCTGCTGCCCTTATCGTATACAGACGGGATCGAGTATAGGGAATACCAAGTTCCGGCATAGTGGTTCAAATCAACTTTTTCCACAGTTTCGTTCGTAACGCGAAAGGCGCTTAAAACGAAAATGAAAAGTATGGAAAAAAGCAGTTTCATTGCCTGGCAGTTTTTGAGATATACGGTATTGGAAACGGATTGGATGAGTAACAGCTGAAAAATGTCCAGCTTCCGAAGGGCGCGAGGTTGTGATAATTTGTGCGTGTGTCCCATCAATGGTCAGTGATTTGCTACCGGATGGTTAAAATTTCCTATTTTTGTATCATGAGTAGTCCGGTTCAGATTCCCTTTAAAAGCATGGTCATCATCGACCGGCTTCTTGACACAGCTGTTTATCTTCAGATCGTGCATCAGATGATCAACGCCATTCAGCGTGGCGTGCTTACGCCCGGAATTCAATTGCCGGGGTCAAGGGCTTTGTCGCAGGAACTGGAAGTGCATCGTAAAACCATTATTGCCGTTTATGATGAGCTGCATGCGCAGGGCTGGACGGAAATTAAACCCAATAAAGGAACTTTCGTAAGCAGCAAATCACCCGCCAAAAGGTCTGATTCTTTAAAATATAACACAGAATTTCTTACGAGTTATCCGGAGCAAACCGGATTTCATTTTAAACAAAATATTCTGCTGGACAAACCTTCGGTAAGTACGGGCGCTGCGCTGGAGTTTACCGACGGACTTCCCGATATTCGCCTGGCTCCGCTTGACAGGTTGGCCAAGGTTTACGGGGGAATTCTTAAAAGGAAAAGCAGCCATAAACATTTTGGGTACTCACATGTGGAAGGCAATGAATATTACCGTGAAACGCTGGCGAATTACCTGAATAATACGCGCGGCCTGCATATCACAAAACGGAATATTCTTACGACGAGAGGGATCCACATGAGTATTTATCTGGCTTCCAATATGCTGATTGAAAAAGGAGATCTGGTTGTAGTCGGCGATTTGAGTTATTATGTTGCCAATATGATCTTTCAGGAAGCAGGGGCGAGCATTGTTTCTGTTCCGGTGGATGAAGACGGGATTTCTGTTGAAGCCATTAAAAAACTTTGTGAGACACGGGAGATCCGGATGCTTTATTTAACGCCGCATCATCATTATCCGACAACCGTTACGTTGAGCGCGGAGCGGAGGCTTGAACTTTTAAGCTTGTCCACTCAATACGGATTTATCATTCTGGAAGATGACTATGACTACGATTTTCACTATAACAGCAGTCCGGTTTTACCGCTGACAAGTGCTGACCGGCATGGTATGGTGGTTTATATCGGGTCGTTTTGCAATTCGCTGGCGCCTGGTTTTCGCTCCGGTTATCTGGTGGCTCCGGAAGATCTTATTCAGGAGATGGGGAAATTCCGGAGAATTGTTGACCGGCAGGGGGACATGCTTATGGAACAAGCCCTTGGGGAATTGCTGGAAGAGCGCGAAATACAGCGTCACCTTAAAAAGGCGTTGAAAATATATCAGGAACGAAGAGATTCGTTTTGTCAGCTCTTGAATGCGGAGTTAGGCGAATATGTGTCGTTTGCCGCACCGCCCGGCGGATTGTCAATCTGGACGAAATGGAATCCTGACCTGAATCTTATGCGGATCAGTAAAAACTGCCTCGCTCAGGGTCTACATTTGCCGCAGAAGCTACTATACCAGACAGAAAAAGTAACGGCGATGCGTCTGGGCTTTGGGAATTTAACAGTCGCTGAAATGGAGCAGGCTGTTAAGGTATTAAAGCAGGCAGTCGGGAAAATCTGATTTTTTGGTCATTCCAAAGGGTCCTTATCTTTTTCGGATTTAGTCAGCATTTTGGATATCCATGCTATTAAAATAAAAGGTGAAAGAATAACCGAAGTGACCACTGTGGCAATAAACCATAGGGCCGTTACAATTCCTTTTATTAAGATCTCAACTATTTTATTCATTTAGAGAAGGAAAATGGGCTTTGGCAGCCATTGCTTTTACCGCCGGTGAGGAATATTTCCTGAAGCGGATTTCTTAAAGAATATAGCGTTGAGCGGGAACTTGGATCAAATATACCAACAAATAGGAGATAACCTCAAAGAATTGATTTAGCGGCAGTGCATCATATAGGAAGAATACTATGAATTTACTATTTCATGATCTGGTTTTAGTTTGTTAGAATAAGTCATTTCTATATTAAAATAATATAATTATTGACAATTGTGTCTATATTCTTATAATTATTATTTATATAGTTATATTGACGATAAATGTTTCGTAGAAAAAATTCTATTAATATATTTGTAAAAATATTGTAACCCCCAAAAGTCGTTGATGTGAATAAATATTTATTAACCCTGGTAGTTATCTTTGGTTCTTTACAATTTGTCTTTGCACAAGACACCATTGTCAAACATAATGGATCAAAACTGGAAGCAAAGGTTAACTATGTGACAGAGAGTGTTATCGTATATACAATTCCCGGTGAAAACAGCTCCGGAAAGCTTGGAAAAGCAGAAGTTGAAAAAGTCATTTATAAGTCAGGAAGGGTAGAGTTGATCAGTCAGAAAATTGTCATTAACGGGCATGATGACTGGAGAAAAATCGTCTTAACGAGTAATCCGCTTTCTGTGGTAGGCTTGATAAAGAAAGGCGAAATTAAGGTCAGATCGGGCAGAGAATCCCGTGGGATTACCGGTTTTGAGTCGAAGGATGTTGAAAAAATGAAAAAACAGGCCGTGGATATGGGCGCGCATGTTATCCTTGTCAATGGCTATGACGGAAGAATTGAGCCATCCGGACACAATGCAACCGAGACAGTTGTCGCCTACGGCTATTAGTTTTTTTATCGTCATGCTTCGCAGGGTGGCCGTTTTCTGCGCTGCGTTCATTCGTCAATTGCGTATATATAGGAAGGTTTTGGTAGCGGGTCTGACACACTTATATCTGATAAACAGGTTTGTTGGATTTTTCCTGTTGATGGCACTATAAATCACAGAATAATCGCATTTGTAGTATTTTCTAATTATAAAATCGTGATATCTGTTTTAAAAAGTACTACTTTTGTTGCTTTATATAAAGGACACCCGGTTGCCTGTCATAACCGTCTTACCTTTGTACCTGTTAAATGATTGGTGCATAGGTTTGTGGAAAAATTATATTTCATGTAAATGAATTTTTTTCCGGAAATAGTGTTCTCTATGAATATATTTATGGAAACAGGGTTTAAAATTGTTGAAATGCCCAGCCCGCAGTGCTGGAAAGTTGCAGGAATAAAGCAACAAGGGCACAGAACGGCAATTTTGAAACAACATGAAACGCCTGATAATAGTCTGACTATCAGGTTTTTTTGTAATATAATGCCTGCGTTTTCTGTTTCTTCGGAAGGTTTTGCGTCTTCGGGTTTAATCCTGACACAAATTCCGGCAGCAGATTTATTTATTTCAAAAGATCCGGAAACGGACTCATCTCTCAGTTCAAAACTTCAAAAAACAGCGCGTTTTAGTTCTCTTGTTTCAGCCCGTTTATTGGGAAAGTCTAATAATGTCAGTATTGATAATACTGTTTATAATGATTTCTCCGTAAGTCAAACTGTACAAAACCGGGACGCTCAAAAATCTAAATAAAAATAAAATGGCCCAGTATTTAAACGAAACATCAAGGACTTTCAGTGAATACCTTTTAATTCCCGGGTTAACTACCGCGGAATGTGTTCCTAATAATGTTTCTTTGAAAACCCCGCTGACAAAATTCAGCAAGGGGCAGACACCTGATATCGAACTTAATATTCCTTTTGTATCGGCTATCATGCAGTCTGTTTCAGATGATGGCATGGCCATTGCATTGGCTAAAAATGGTGGTGTTTCTTTTGTTTTTGGTTCTCAGGGCATTGAAGAGCAGTCTGCGATGATCCGCAAGGTGAAAAACCATAAATCCGGTTTTGTGATCAGTACTGCGAACCTGACTCAGGAGCATACTTTAAGCGATGTTATTCAGCTGAAGGGAAAAACCGGCCATTCAACCATTGCGATTACGGACAATGGAACCGCAGAAGGTAAGTTGTTAGGGATTGTAACCAGCAGAGATTACCGTACAAGTACGGATCGCCTGGATAAAAAGGTGAAAGAATTTATGACGCCGTTCTCCAACCTGGTGACGGCGCAACTTGGTATTTCTTTAAAAGAGGCCAATGATATTATCTGGGACCACAAACTGAACAGCCTTCCGGTTATCGACGAAAACAATAACTTTAAGTTTTTCGTATTCCGTAAGGATTATGACAACCACAAAGACAATCCGCTTGAGCTTTCGGATTCTCAGAAAAAATTGGTTGTAGGTGCCGGCATCAATACCCGTGATTATAAAGAAAGGGTTCCTGCTTTGGTTGAAGCGGGTGCGGATGTACTTTGTATTGATTCATCCGATGGATTCTCGGTATGGCAGAAGGAAACACTGCAATATATAAAAGCAGAATTTGGCGATAAAGTGAAAGTAGGCGCAGGGAATGTTGTTGACAGAGACGGGTTTTTATACCTTGTTGAAGCCGGAGCGGATTTTGTGAAAGTGGGTGTTGGCGGAGGTTCTATCTGTATTACCAGAGAGACAAAAGGTATAGGCCGCGGACAGGCAACGGCATTAATTGAAGTGGCTGAGGCGCGTGATCAGTATTACAAGGAAACCGGTGTTTACGTCCCGATTTGCTCCGATGGCGGTATTGCACAGGATTACCACATGGTACTGGCCCTGGCAATGGGTGCTGACTTTTTGATGATGGGAAGATATTTTGCCCGTTTTGACGAGAGCCCGACACGTAAATTGATGGTTGGCGGAAACTATGTGAAAGAATATTGGGGAGAAGGTTCAAACCGTGCCCGCAACTGGCAGCGTTATGATATGGGAGATACGGCAGACGGCCTGAAATTTGAAGAAGGTGTAGATAGTTACGTCCCTTATGCGGGAAGTTTGAAAGATAATCTTGCCGTGACCATTGGCAAAATTAAGTCAACCATGTGCAGCTGCGGAACGATTTCAATTGGTTTATTGAAAGAAAAGGCAAAAATCACTTTGGTTTCTTCGGTCAGTATCGTTGAAGGTGGAGCGCATGACGTTATCGTAAAAGAATAACCGGCTGTTTGAGCAATATAAGTTTAATATGAAAGAGCTGATTGGTGATAAGCCGGTCAGCTCTTTTGTGTGGTCAGATATCCTTAAAATGCGGATCATAGAAACTTTGCCAAACCTTTATGGTTTCCATGAGTGTGTCGGGCGGGCTTGAAAGATAATCCTTGATTTTGGTCAGGTTGCCTGATGGAGAATGGCTTGCGGAAGCCTTGACCAGATTAACCAGTAATCTGTCAATTTCAGTGGAATCGTCCTGCCATTTTTTACTGTATTTTTTGTACCAGGTTTTATTCAAAAAAGCGAAGCCATCATAGGTGTACGCATTGACAATGCCATCCGGGTCAATAATAACGGCCTCAGTTGGGTTTTCCCTTTCGAGCTCAATGTATTTTTCATTAAAATTTGTAATGCCTTCACCGAGCAGTGCGATGTTTCTGAGCGATTTTATCATGGCTTTAATAGAATTATTTCCGATTGGGTTTGGGATTAGTTTCTTTGTCAAGATACGTGACATAATGATCATGCCAGGAATTGTCAAGCCATTTTTTTGTTAAATTTAGCAACCGGTCAATGTAGCGTTCGCTAAAAAAGGAACCATAGTTTTACTTATGGTTCCCTCTGCTGATGTTAATAGAGCGAGGTTTTACAAAAACCTTTGGTATTTTAATGGTGTTCTGTGACCGCTTCTAAGCTCTTTTTTAATAAAAGTACTGCTATACAGAATGTTTTTGAAAGTTAAATATAAGGGGGGATGGCTGTTAAAAATCGATCCGGGGAAAGTCCGGTTACGCCGGTAATCTTTGTTGAACTCAACCGGTGACAAAGATATCACGATGATCACTTATTTCAAACGGTTCATGACAATTTATATGAAAATGGGTTTACGTCTTTCCTTTTATTTGTTATGATTCAGGATTGACAGCCGGTTTTTCAGGTCGTGCGAGGCGTTGCGGATCAGCATGGCTTTGTGTTCCAGCTCAAGGGCTTCCCGGTCGCGGCCGGTTGACAATTTGCGTACAACAGTTTCTAATAGTTCATTCTGTTTTTCCAGCGAATACTGGGAGACTTCGGCTATGATTTTATCCGCTAGTTCCATTGCTTTTGCTTCTTCTTCCATGGATTTTACGATTTATGATGATGAAAGTGTTACGATTTGACGCTGACATAAGGTTTTGGTAATTTAAAAGTCAGAAATAATTATTGTTCCGGTTATCATGCTACCTGTGATTTTGTTGCAAACTGCCTCAGTTGTGGAATGTTTGCAGCACCGTGGTTCCGCACTTTTTCCAGGGTTGGGAGAAGCGGATTTTTCCGGCTTGGGTAAGTCGGCGTTTACAAGCTTTTTTGGAAAACAACAGTGCTTTTTTTGCGGCTTTGGGCACTGTGCGGATGCTTAATCTTATACCCATTTCTTTGCGAAAATTAGTGTGCGACCCGGCATCGGTTCTAAACTAAAAATACGAATAAAAAGCAACTTTTAAGCAAAAGAATAAATATTTTTCCAGCAAATATTATCGAATGGTTTTATGTTGTTTTTGTATTTTAAATAATTGATTTTCAAATTATAATAATTTCATATTGCAAAATTTACAGGATTATTTTTTACTGGTCGGTGTCAAAAAAATATCGCCTCGGGGATCGAATTCAGTATGCAGTATTGTTTACATTTGCACAGGACTTGAAGGTTGGTCCTGAACATTCACTTTGTACCGGTTTATAGTATTTTAAAATGATTAAAATTTCTGAACTTCCCCTGATTGTTTCTGCGGATCAGTTTCACGCGTCCAAACAAATTTTGCTCGTGGATGTGCTGTATGTCGGTGACGCGCCGCGGTCTATGCGGGAGTATATCAAAGAGAGCCACGGCGGGTTTGTCTATGAGAAGAAAACGTACATGCCGATAACTTTGACGGGAAATCCGGAAAGCCTGATTGCCAATGCGGAAAAAGGGATTCATTTTAAATTCGATAAGGGGTTTCAGAATGTCTACACGCTGGACGGAAATCTGGATGCTGCGATCTGGCATAAGAAGTTGTACGATCTGACGGACTTTGTCGGCAACCCGTCCATCGGTTTTGAACGGGAAGTAGATTTTATCATCGACAGATATCTAGTTAATTACATAGAATATCCCAAAGCGCCAACGAAACTGCTGGAAGTGCCTGTAAAAATGCCAGCCATTGGGACAAAAGCGATGAAGGGTTTGAAGCTGGTTGGGAGATAGTGATTTGTTTGTACGATTATTTCAGGGCGCCAGTTGGGTAAGTAATGGGCCTGGGACAAATGTGGCGTTTATTCTGGGGATAAAAAAGTAAAGCATAACAACCTGTCAGCATGCCCAAATTATATAGTATTGCCAGGCTGAAATGTCCACGTTGTCACAGAGGAAACCTCTTTACAAAAAGGAATCCTTACAGTTTCAAAGATTCCATGAAAATGCCTGACCGCTGTGCTGTCTGCAACCGGGATTTTCAGATCGAACCCGGTTTTTACATTGGTGCTTTATGGACCAGTTTCCCGATTGTGATTTTCATGATGGCTTTTCTGTCTATACTTTTACTGGTGTTTGTGAAAATGGATCTGGAATGGTTTTTCGTTGCCATCACGGTTATTTTACTGCTCTTACAACCCATCATCATCCGGCTCGGCAGGGCTATATGGATTAATATTTTTGTGGATTATGAAGCGGAATACGGAGAAGGTGACGGGAATAAATGAGTTAATAGCCGCATTTTCGCAGCGTAAATGCGTAAAGATATAGCGGGCAGACAGATATCCGATCTGCAAAGGTGTAGCAAGGAAAGACGAGGGGGAAGTACAGGCAATTTATTGGTCTGGTAAGGATAAAACGAAAAATTTCAGTGATGCGACAGGCATTCGGATCATCAATCATTTCCATAGAATATCATGAAGGTTACCTACTATTTAGACGAGAAAAACGAAGAAAATTTATATTGCCGGATCAGCGACGGGACGAACATGGAATCTTTTCCATTGGGTTATGCCATTGTCGATGAGGAATGGGACGAGGACAGCGAGGAAGGTTCTCCGGACGATCCTTATTTCTACACACTGATCCGTTTTAAGGAATTTCTTTTAGAGCGGTATGAAATGCTGGAAGACCGCGGCGCAGCCAATGTTCTGACCGTATTAAAAAATGAGGTTGAAGTTTTAACTACGGAGTTGGGGATACAGGGTATCGCACGGAAAATGTTTAATGATGAGAATCATTTGGCCGGAGTTCCTTCCTACGATCAGTTTTTGCGGGCTTTTGAAACGTACTCGAAACTAGAAAATGATGAGTATGAAGCGCGTGTGATTGACAATACGCTGGAATTTATCACGGAGGATGAAGATGAATTTCAAATGGATACACACGCCGGGCTGACGGCAAGGTTAAAATCTTTTGTCGATAAGAAATCGCATGCTGAAATTGCGACCATGACCGACAAAGAAATCTGGGGCGCTATTTATGTGGAAGCAGCGATGGAAAAGCCGGTTTTCATTTCTGAAATGCTTCGTGAATGGGAAATGTTCTGGGATAACGAATATGAGGAAACACTGAAATCCGGGGGGGGAACTGCTGATGTTGACAAACTCAAAGAAAAATCATGGCGCCAGTTCCAGGTTTTCATGGCTTGCTACAACGAAACCGGCGACAATATCCAGCTGGCACACCAGCTAGACGATATCGATCTGTACGCCATAGCCGTCTTGACGATGTTGGGTATTTTGGACACCGAGGCCTGCTTCGAAGGCTACTGCGAAGCGGAGTTTAAGCATAAGGATTGGGAAGTGATTGAAAGTGGCGGTGAACGTTTTTTTGTTAAAGGGATGGAGTGGTAAACGTGAGATCAAAAGTTATCGAAAACATATTTTTCGTCTAAAAAGCATGTTGTAAAAAGGGTACGGGCCATTCAAAGTATCCTTTTTTCAATTGCCTTTCCCCAGTATTTCCCCAGAACAACAACACCTGCTTCATTCGGGTGAAGATAGAATGTTCCCTGCTGACCTTTTTCCGGTTTTAACAATTGGAGATAATGCTTTTTGAAATATTTAAAAGCCTTCGTATCGCCTTTGAAGACGCGCCCCGGATCCGAAATTCCATAGCCTGAAATCATATTATCAATTTCAGGAATATAACTTTCCAGTCGCTCCAAACCTTCTGTAAGGTATTTAGAGCTGTTGTAGGTATTGGTACTATACCAGATCGGATGATGAACAATTACCTTGCTGTCGGGATATTTTTTAAGCACTTCCGTAATAATGGTTTGCATATTTTTCCGGTAGGCATCCCTGGACACTGGAGCACCATTCGGCCCTAGTATTGCGCTATCATTCGTCCCGAGTTTTATGGAGAAAAGCAGTTGATGATCTTTTTTAAGATATAAACTGTCCGCTGCCTCCGTTACCTTGGCAAAAAACTTTCCGGTACCCGGCAGCCAGTCCAGCGTAGTGGAACCGCTTTTTCCCAGATTGGCAAACAGAATTTCCTGCACTCCTTTTTGTCCCTTCAAATAGTCAACGGCATGTGTGGGTGGCGGAAAACCATTGGGGCCACCTTTACCCTGGGTGATGCTGTTGCCGATGAAGACGATGGAGAGGTTGGTTTTCTGGGCCTGGGCGTGAATAGTTATTAGTAGGAAAACGATGACGGCTTTGATTTTCATAGAAAAGAAATTAAGGTTCCAAAGAGCGATTTACTTTTTATTGCAATATTTATTCATTTTCAACTTCACTGACACCTCTTCTCCAATTATCCCCCAAAAAACTTCTCTCGGCAAATTCTCTATATTCGAGATTGAAGACGTCGTTCAAAGTAATATCTCGTAAGTAGTAGTGAAAAATTAGTTTATATTATTGATTTTTATAATAAGCTATTAATCATCCGGTTACTGCGCTAGTCGCATATAGCTAATTACCAACGACTACTTATGGTTATTTCTTCAAGCCGTTGTTTTGTTGTGAAAATATCAACTTTTCGTAAATTTATTTGAAATAAGATGACGGAACGGGTTGCAAATTAAGAGTAAATCAATGATCAATCCCCCAACGCCCAACGCACATGCCCCAAATGATGCTGCACATGCCAGGCCGAAATGGCAAGCGCGTCTTTTTGGGTAAACCAGATTTTTCTTACAGGATGGTAGTAACGGATCGCCAGTTGGTCTTCGGTCAGCGTGCGGGCCAGGAACATGTAGCGGGTGGTAATGGCTTCAAAAGTCAACAGGGAATCAGTGACAGGGGCGGTGAGCGAATCGGTTGTGGCTGACCATGCGTTCATGTTGATCAGTGCCATCTCGTCGTTATCCGGTTCGGTGATTGCCTTTTTCATCCGGAAATAATGCAGATACTGGATGTCGCTGATGTGGTGGACAATTTGCCGGATATTCCAGCTGTCTTCACGATACGTTTTGGCGAGTTCTTCGTTCGACAGATTTTCTACCAGCTTACGAAGTTGGGCAGGGGTATTTTCTATGGTCTGAATAAAGGAATGCAGGTCCTCCGCGGAATAGCTTTCCTGTGGAATAAAGGGGCCAATAGGGAATTTACGGTCAGTCATAAGGATTCGGAATGAGGTTTTAAGCATTGTAACCGGCAATAAGTGAATCGCCCGTTTCCAAAGTTAATAATCCTGTTGTTCTTTTTTGCAAAAACAAAGAGGCTGAAAAGTAAAAGATTCCAGGCCAAGCGACCCGGAATCTATAACTACCTAACTCCAATAACTATCTTACTTTATCCTGCACCCAGATATTCGATGGCCAGGCTCTGTTCCGTCTCTCTGACGCGTCTTCGGGCAATGGGAATCTGCAAACCACTGCTCAGGAGAAGTCTGTCGGATTCCAGACGTGAAACCACGTGATCAGGATTGACCGTGTAGGATTTATGCACCCGCAGAAAACCCGCATCCAGCATTTGAAGCAGTGTTTTCATCGTTTTTGAAATAAGGTATCGTTTGCCCTGAGTGGTGTAGACAAAGGTATAATTTCCGTCCCCTTGCATGTGGGTGATTTCGTGCGCTTCAAGCCAGAATACCCGGCTTGCCAGGTGAACGGTAACAACGTTTCTGCGTTTTTTTCTCGTCCGGCGCACTACGCCGGGAAAAGTATGACTGGTTGATGTTTTCAATTTAAAAAGAGATTTGGGATAAGCTGAAACTATATTCAAGTGTAGATACCTATTTTCAAAGAGCCGACCACTGACAGTTGACCGCCGATTGCCGACCGCCAAAATGCTAGTCTATTTTCTGAAGAACCGTTGTTGAGGTTGGTGTCGATAATACATCACTTTCAATGGATTTGACAATACCCACGCCAGGAGCCGTCCATTCGGCGATGTTCCTGTATTCGTTCGATTGTTCGTCCAGTTCGCCGTTCTGGAAAATTTTCGTGATCATCGTATAACTGTATTCCCATTTGCTGCAACTGAAAGTACCGGCCGGGGTGGTCACGTCTTCCACCTTAGTTACCTTGCCGTCGTCATAGGTAAGGGTGGATTCCAGTTCCGTTTTCATTTTCTGCCCGTCTTCGTCGGTGAATTCGAGTTTTACAACCAATTTTATTGGCTCTCCCTTAAACTTAAGCTGACTGTTAACAGCGGCTTTATTATCCAGAAGCTGATAATGCGGGAACCCCGTGATTTTGACATCCTTAACATATTCGCTTCCCTGGAGTTCGGATAGAATATTTGCATAAGCTGCCGGCAGGGATATCTCGTTGGTTGTGACGCCGTTCTGGCTGTATGATTTCATGATCAGCACCGATTCACCGTCTTCGCCCGATATTTTATTTTCAACCGTGTATACGACGATGCCCGTCGAATCCTTGACGCTCTTTACATGCGTTACCTGTTTAGAAACCGTACCATCTTCTTCCGAGATTTTATACGTATACGTTTTCCCTTTTGTAGGGATAATGGCGGTTGGGTCGGGTTTAGGATCACCGTCACCGATAATTTTGTCGTCGTCTTTACAGCTGATCTGCGTAAACATGCTGGCAGCGGCCAGACATGTAAAAACTGCTTTCTGCGCGGATGGGAGGATTGATTTCATTTTTACTTTGTTTAACATGGCTATGGAAATTAGAAATGAATAAAAAAATAAGACTATTGTGTGTGCGGTTTGGAAATCCGGACCGGAGAATTTTAATTTTAACGATATTGGATATACGTTAATTCAGGCGTGATGCATTTCCATCCGGATCATCATATGCAGGATCAGGAAAATGAACCCGCTGATCGACAGGCAACCGCGGATGAAAATAAATTTCAGCCACTTTTTCTGGATTCGTATGGCTTGCCCGCCCGACTCTGTCACCACATTGTGTATGGTCCTGTTCAGTGGAATACTGACTTTGACCGCAAGGATCAGATCCGTTGCCAGCAGCACAAACGAAAGGACGAGCAGGCCATAACCCCAAACATCCGGAGCCCTGTCTATGATCAGCAGCCAGATCAGCATCATTAAAAATCCCCCCGGATAGAGGATTTTTAATGGTGCTTCAATGACATGATCAATGGATTTTCTGATTTCAATGAAGTTTTTCGAAGGCAGGTTCTGCAAAACTTTGTGAAATGAAAGCAGGTAGAATCCGCCTTGTGAAGCGAGCATGAAATACACCAGCACGCTGAATAACCTGAACAAGAAGAAAATGTCTAAGAATTTCATCTGAGTCCGCAGTTGGTTGTTATGATTATTTCTCTTTCAGGAAATTGCCACCCGGGTTATCCCTAAACGTGTTGATCGTTTCGATATCGGCATTCACCTGGGCTTGATAGTTGACAAACACACCATAACCACCGCTGTTCGAAATCGAAGAATTTTTGATATCCAGTCGCGCATTTGTCCCATAAACCGCAATATTCGCCTTCTTGCCGGACACGATCGGGGCGCTGCCGCCACCGCTGATATCCACATATTCAAAAGCACTCTCCGGACTGGTCGAATTCGTGATGAGCCCTCTCCAGTAGCCCTGGTTGGCCGATACGCCTTTGATCACAATCCTGGATTCTTTCGTCCCTTTTGCATTCAGATAGCCTTTGCTTTCGATATAAATGGTCAGATCGCGGGCCACTTCAACCGTAGTTCCTGGAACGAGCTTCCAGGCGCCCTGCACCGTGAGGTTTCCGATAAGACGATAAGGCGTGTGGTCCTTGAAACCTTTCCACACCGTTTCTGTGGTTGTAGTTGCTGTTAACGAGGATTTTATGATTTCGATTACGTTGCGGCCGTTTCCACCCGTGAAAGCAGAATTTTCATCCAGGGCTTTTACCAGCTCGGCATCCAGCAAAACGGGCGCTTCGGTGTTGTTTTTAAAGGTATTGTTTTCAAAACCGCGGAAAGAAGTGCCATATTCGGCATGCAGGCCAAAACCGTCGTTGTTAGAAAAAAGGATATGTTTCAGAGAAATCTGTGAACCGTTGCCTAAAAGCGCGAATCCAGCTTTAATTGTGCTGATCAAAGGTTTGCTGCCTGCGTCTGTTATCTCGGCATGTTCCATTTCGTTGGCGTTGCTTGCGGAGCGCATGACAATACCGGACCAGTATCCCTTTCCGTTCTCAACGCCACGGAAACCTATTTTTTTGTCCGCTGTGCCCTTGGCGATCAAAATACCACCGTTGTCATTGATTTCCAGTCGGGTATCGCGGGAAAAGGCGATTACAACACCCGGATCAATGATTAGTTCAGCGGTTACGGCAATGTGCTTTTTTACGATGTAATCAGGCAAATTTGGGTTGGAAACACGGTTTTTGAGCACTGTTTTAACCGTGATGGCTCCATCAAGCAGGAGCGGTTCGGCGGCGCTGGCCATGATTAAAACTTTGTCCTTACTTTCACCGCTGGCATTGCTGATTGTTAGTTCGGCTTCGTATTCTCCCGTTTCATCGGGTACGAAAGTGGCCTTCTCTGTATCCGAAGTACTCAGCAAAGCGGAGCTGCCGGCCGGTCTTTTGGTCAGGGACCATTTAAAACTGAAAGTTTTCTTTTCACTGTCGCTGGAACCTGTGCCGTCCAGGGTAACACGTGATCCAATTTCGACCTGCTGGTCGGCGCCGGCGTTTGCGGTAAGGGAATTTGGTTCTACTTCGTCATCGGTACAACTTGAGAAAAGAAAAACCACAGAAGATAATGCGACTACTAATTTTTTATTAAACATGGCTAAAAATTGTGATAGATAGAAAAACTCTATCTGATTTGATTGGAAAATTGAATTTTGGAGATGATAAACATCCCCAGGCGGTAATCTTATTTTTTTGCAATTTTAGAGTAAAAAAATGAGTCAGAAGCAGGAAGTCACAGGTGTGTCGACGAACAACGGTTTTTGTCGACCAACGGTTGACAAACGGAGACAAATGTGTTTGCTACAATCGTAGCCCGCTTCAAACCCATCGGAGCGGCAGAGTCGTAGTGATTAGCTGCGGAATGAGAATTTTTTACTGCGTTGTAAATTCGATTTTTGAAATGGTTATGTCACCCTTGCAGGGTTATGGTCTGAATGTTGCTCGCATTTTCTACAATACTATCATCCCTTTAGGATTGTCAATAGGCTCAAACAACTTCATTGAAAAAAAGCGAGAAGGGAGGGATCTCTCAGGCAATTAACAAATCCTGTCGCCGCAAGTGGTGCCTGGAAGGTGTTTTAGATACGGCTATTGTTAATAAACCATTTTAAATCTGCGCTGGCAATCGCTTTTGTAGTTGCGGCCAATGGGCAGTTCTTTTCCGGCAATGTCCACTGCATGCGAGTGATAACCTTCTATTTTGGCAACAGAAACGATAAAAGACCGGTGGATTCTGATAAAATCGTCTTCGGGAAGCAGTTCTTCGAGCATGCTGATTTTCTGTTTGGAAATCAGAACTTTGTCTTTTAAAACGACTTTGATATAATCTCTGAGGCTTTCAATCCAGAAAATTTCGTTGACGTTAACCTTTACCATTTTTCGGTCTACCTTAAGATAAAGGAAAACGTCCTTATTGCTCAGCGCCGGTTTTTCAGCAATTCCAATCTGCCGACTGCCAACTTCAAAAATGGTAAATACCTTATCCATGGCCCGTAGGAATCTGTCAAAAGGGACTGGTTTGAGCAGATAATCAATGGCATTCAGGTCAAATCCTTCAACGGCATAATCCTGATAGGCAGTGGTGAAAATCACTTTGGGCGGGTTTTTAAGACTTCTCAATAAATCGGTTCCTTTCAGTCCTGGCATTTTTATATCCAGAAACATGAGGTCAACTTTTTGCTGCTGCAACGTATGAAATGCCTGGATCGCGTTTCCACATTTGGCAACGACTTCAATCTCACTAAAATTTTCGAGGTATTTCACCAATACTTCGATGGCATGCGGTTCATCATCTACCAAAATTGTTTTCAATTTCATATCTCTCCTATTTTCAGTCGTTTATCCAGATTTATTTCTAAAATTACAGCGTAAATATCTTCTTCTTCCAGAATCCTGAGCTGATGTGCGGAAGGATAGAGAATTTCCAGTCGTTTTCTGACATTGGCAAGTCCGATCCTTGAATGATTTTTCTCCTGATCGGGTTTGGCAGGCTGGTCCGGTTTGCTGTTTGATATTTTAAATTTTAGCGTATCGTTGCGCACCTGTAAATCCATATTGATCCATGCATCCCCGATTTTCTCGCTCGTTCCGTGTTTAAAAGCATTTTCTACGAGTGGCAATATCAGCAGCGGAACAATGCTGTGACCGGGTTCCATGCCTTTGATGCTGAAATTAAGGTCAAGGCGCTCTTCGTAGCGGATCTTTTCCAGCGCAATGTAGTTTTCAACAATTTCAACATCTCTTTTAAGATCGACGACATCGGCATTGGCTTCGTACAGCATGTAACGCAGGATCTCGGATAGCCCGATCACGACGGACGGCGAGCGGGGCGACTGGCATAATGTTAACGCATAGAGATTATTGAGCGTATTGAAAAGGAAATGCGGGTGCAGCTGCCCTTTCAATAAAATCAGTTCTGCTTCCAGCGCGGCTTGTTGTTTTTCGTACCACATTTTGAAAAATTTTATGGCAACTGCAATCCAGACGACGAAATTTGCCTGTTCGAAAGCATTTATTATGTATGTGTATTTAAGTAGCTGCTCGGTAAATGTGCCATCCAGTTTGTGCCAGACAAATGTTTTATCCTGTTTTTTAATCGTTTTATAAATCATGGGATCCGCAAAAAGAATTTCCAGCAACCGGAAACACAGGGCGGCCAGAAATATACATAGCACCAGAGAAACAAAGAACCTGAAATACCGTCCCGTGAATAAATACCGGGGCATGACCACATAGGCTATCATATAAAAATACAGCATGTGCAACGGCATGAAAATGAGTATCATCCGAACAGCAGACCAGTATCCCGGCAGCCCGACACCATAGATCATCGCCAGGATCAGTAACACAACAACCCAGAATGCACCATGCTGAATGATTCTTTCAGATCTTAATTTCAGAATCAGAGGGGCGTTAAACTTCATAGATCAAATATAATTAAAAGCGGAATGTAGTCTGTTTGCCGGTTAGTATTCATCGACAAAAGGAGTAATGCCGTCGACAAACTGCACGGTTGGGGCGTGTTGATTTTTTTCAATAACTGGTTCATGTCGCGTTTTCACCCTTAGGTGGTCTTTTTTACACCGTTTCTGTTTAAATGTGTGGCATTACATTTGTTGTATAAATAAAAGAAAAAACTAAACGATATCTTTATGTCACGTATCAACTCTTTTTTAACGTTTAATGGTCAGTGCCGCGAGGCGATGACATTTTACCAGGATAGCCTCGGTGGAGAACTGGTGCTGCAAACTGTAGGCGAGTCTCCAATGGCGGGACAATTTCCGGAATTTATGCAAAATCTGATTTTGCATTCAACTCTGGCCAAGGATGATCTGATTCTGATGGCCTCTGATCTGGGTGAGCAAGAAGGTTTGGTCGGGGGGAACATGGTCAGCATGTCGATTACCTGCGATAGTGAAGCGCAGACTTATGCTTATTATGAAAATTTGTCGGCAGGCGGAAAACCAACACATCCGGTACATGCATTTTTTGCTGGATTAATGGGCAGATTAACCGATAAATACGGCCTGAACTGGATGTTTTATTACGATAGAACGGGGGAGCGCTGATTAAACCGGTGATTAGGCGGATGGCGCAATCAACCCCTTAAATTGCCGTATTTGCCCCCCGTTGGATTTAATCAAGCACTGTACATTTGTATCATCACTTACAACCTAAATCATTGAACAATGAATATCCTGAAAGTAATCGTACTCGGAATCGTTGCCATTATCGGACTGGTTCTCATTACCGCTTTATTTGTAAAAAAAGAGTACAGCATTGAAAGAGAGGTCATCATCAGTAAACCTAATGCTGAGGTTTTTAACTACATCAAATTCATAAAAAATCAGGATCACTATAACAAGTGGGTCATGATGGACCCGAATATGAAAAAGAATTTTAAAGGGACAGACGGGACGGTGGGGTTTGTGTATGCCTGGGATGGAAACGATAAGGCAGGGAAAGGGGAGCAGGAAATTACAAAAATAGATGAAGGAAATGAGCTGGATCTGGAAATACGGTTTATCAAACCTTTTGAAGGTATAGCCCACGCACGAATGACGACAAAACCGGCGACCGAAGGTCAAACCCGCGTAACCTGGTCGATGGCCGGAGCAAGCAAATATCCAATGAATATTACCAACCTGTTTATTGACAGTATGCTGGGAAAAGACCTGCAGGCCAGTCTCGTCGATTTGAAAAATAACCTTGAAAAATAAAATAACTACTTTCTTATTATCCAAACCTTACAAGCAAAATTATGGCTACTAAAATTTTTGTAAATCTACCAGTAAAAGACCTGAACAAAAGTGTAACATTTTTCACCAAACTCGGCTTTTCTTTCAACGCCCAGTTTACCGACGAAAATGCAACGTGTATGGTGATCAGTGAAGATATTTTTGTCATGCTTCTTGTGGAGCCGTTTTTCAAAAACTTTACAAAGAAAGAAATCGCTGATGCCCGCAAAACGACCGAATCCATCATTTGCCTTTCTGCGGAGAACCGTGCGGAAGTTGACGAAATGGTAAGCCGGGCACTTGCTGCTGGTGGTACTGCACCCAATGAAAAGCAGGATCAGGGTTATATGTATGGCCACGGATTTGAAGATATCGACGGACACTTATGGGAAGTGATGTGGATGGATCCGGCTGCAGTTCAGGGGTGAAATGATAGAAAATAATTCCTCGAACTGGCGCACTAAATTTTTTGTGGTGTGTTTTATACATTCACTCAATCGTTAAAGATCATGAAAATTGCAGTAACTATTGTTCGGGTTTTGATGGGGCTGATGTTTGTGTTTTCAGCTGTCGTGGTGCTTTTTAAGCTGATGCCAACGCCGGAACTGACCGGTAACATGAAAACCTTTAATGAAGGACTGGCCGCATCGGGTTATTTTATGCCTTTTTTGAAAAGTGTTGAGCTGATTTCCGGCATCGCTTTAATACTCGGATTTTTTGTTCCGCTTGCAACGGCCGTCATTTTTCCGATTACGATTAACATATTTTTGGTTCATTTGTTTCTGGCGCCGGAAGGTCTTCCGGTGGCGATATTCATGCTGTGCGGAAACTTGTTTCTTGCCTACTATTATAGAAAAAATTATACTTCTATGCTGGTTGTTAAATAATTATGTCTTAATTAGAGCTGGAATTGGCGTATTTCGTATAAGGAGGACAGTTTAGTGATTTTCCGGAATCAGAATATTTTCAGATTGGGAAAATGCTAAATTGTCCGAAATTTTAGAAGTTTAAACCGGCATGGTATGAAAAAGGATAATAACCAGATGAGTTTATTTGCGGCGATAACTTACGAATATCTACTCGTGATTTCGTCTATGGAGGTGGAAAAGGATATCCGCTCGGTTAGGGCAAAACTACATCAGCTTGTTGGTTTGTCCAGAAACGTTCTTAACTCGGTTCCACACATCTCATTGTATTATTTTCTTCATGCGGGAGACGGTGATACCATGATAAAAAGGATGTTGGAGGCGCTTTCCGGGATAAAATCATTTCAGGTGAAACTGGAAGGTGTAGCATTTTTTGGACGTGAAAATTATGATCGGACCATGTACATCAAAGTGGAAAACTCGGAACCGATTCAGCAGCTTCATTTGGCGATGCAAAAAACTTTTCCATATAAGAAGGAAAAACTGAATCCACATCTGACTGTTGCCCGGGGCATACCGGCAGGGAAAATGGAGCTTATTGAGCCGAGTTTATCGGATTTTGAATATTATGGAGAATTTGATTGCGCGCAGGTTACGGTTTTGAGAAGAATGCTTGGGAATGAAGGACCGTATGAGCTCGTTAGAATAATCAATCTGGAAGATTGAGCTATTGAAAATGTTATATCGGAGCGGCTTTCTTTGAGCGAATTATCCATGTAACGTATGCTGACTAAGTAGTAGGGAAAAATTAGTTTATAGTATTGATTTTTATAATAAACTATTAATCATCCGGTTACTGAGCCAATCGCATATAGCTAATCGCCAACAGCTACTTAACACTGACGAATTATGGTAGAAGTTTTTAAAACGAACGTTACCGACCAGGAGGAAGCCGAGAAACTGATCAGCTTGATCAGACACCGGTTCAAAGGTTATGATGCCAACTTTGATCTGGACGATTGTGACAAAATATTACGGGTATGCTGCAAAACAGCTGGCATTCAGTCCGGGTTGATCATCGGTTTACTCGTGGAAGCGGGTTTTGCTGCGGAAATTCTGGAAGAGGATATCCAGATTTCCGAAAGTACTGTTTTGATCCACTAAAAGATGTGCTTGCGAAAAATGAAGGGTTTGGCTGAGGGGAGGTAAATAAAAACAGCGCGTTTTACTATTAATAAAAACGCGCTGTCAAAAAAAATACCGGAGAGATGATATTATTGTAGCAAGTAAACATCAGGCCGTTCCATCAAACCCCCATTGGGGTGGCCGATTTCAATTTCTGAAATGGTTATGTCACCCTTTCAGGGTTATGACCTGCATGTTTGTTCGCATTTTCTACAATACTATCATCCCTTCGGGATTGTCTATAAGTTTAAACAACTTTATTGCTTATAACCACAATTGCTCCATTTCTTCCAGCGTTTTTTCCTTGGTCTCGGGAATAAACTTCCATACAAAAATGAACGCGCAGAGTGACATCAGCATGAAAATCCAGAATGTGTACGCGTTTCCGATGGCCTGAAGGAGGATCGGGAAACACTGGGAAACGATAAATACGAAAATCCATAAGGCAAAAACGCAAACGGACATGGCCCGTCCGCGTGTGCGGTTAGGGAAAATCTCTGCGATCACGACAAAAGTCAACGGGCCCAGCGAAAGCGCAAAAAAGGCGATATAGGCCAAAATCGAGATGAGCACGAGATAACCCTTGGCCAGGTCGAGGAAAAAGGCGCCGCCAATTAGTGCGAGGCAAAGGGTCATACCGGCAGAACCCGCAAGCAAAAGACCTTTTCTCCCCACTTGGTCGACGTATTTAATGGCTACAATCGTAAACAGAAAATTAACTACGCCGACCAGAATGGTTTGTAACAAGGCCGAGTCGGAACCATCGCCCGTGGATTTGAAAATTTCCGGAGCATAATACATGATGGCGTTAATGCCGGTAATCTGGGAAAACATAGCCAGAATGATACCGATAACCAGTGCTTTTCGAATACCGGGCTTGAAAATTTCTACAAATGAAACCGACTCTGCGAATATGCCTTGATTGATTTCGATAAGTTCATGGCCGGCCTTTTCGGGACCATTAATTTTAGTCAGAATAAGAAGTGCTTCTTCACTGCGTCCTTGTTTGGCGAGCCAGCGCGGACTTTCAGGTACAAAAAACAGCAGGACCAAAAAGATAAGGGAAGGGAAAATTCCTGAGCCAAACATCCATCGCCAGCCTGTTTCAACATTCCAGCTCTCGTCATACAAGCTTGCAATTTCAGCGTTAACGAAGTAGATCAGCAGAATCCCGGTAACGATTCCCAGCTGGTTAATAGAAACCAAACGGCCGCGTTTATCTGCCGGCGCGATTTCGGTAATATACATAGGCGCCAGCATGGATGCGATACCAATGCCCAGTCCGCCGATAATCCGGAAAAATACAAACCAGTTTAAATCGGAAGGCACGGCTATGCCCAGGGATGATATCCCGAATAAAATGGCGGAAAGGATTAACACCTTTTTCCGCCCGATCCAGTCGCTCAGGACTCCTGCAAAAAGCGCCCCGAAAATGCATCCGATCAGGGCGCAGGAAGCAACCCAGCCAACCATGGAAGGGGAGAGATCGAATTTGATTTGTAAAAATCCGATCGCTCCCGCAATCACTGCGGTGTCATAGCCAAACAACAAACCGCCCACGGCTGCTACCAATGTGATCTTATAAACAAACAAGGTGCTCCCCTGATTTTCCATGGCTAATTGATTTTATAATCTTCTTTTAGATTGTCGGTCCGGACGTAGGCTTTGATCGTGGCACATTCCTGTCCCGCACTTTCGCCGTGCGGCGTAATGGTGTAGGCACCAACGGAAGCAGGAACAATAAATGTTTCGGCGAAATGCACGATGAAAGGCTCGAAAGCACCGTTTGGACTTTCTACAATGGCCTCACGGCCTGCAATCAGGTTCAATACATTGACAATGCCACCGGTATGATGTTCTACTTTTTTGCTGAACCAATGTCTTCTCGTTTCAATGAACGACTGTGCATCCAGCCCGGTGCGTTCTTCGCGCCAGCCGTCTCCGCTTTCCATTTCTTTTATCTGACCGACCAGATTTTCTTTGGTCCATTGTGTGGTCCTGTCCCATTGGATGTTTTTCTTCCCGTGCTCAAGGGATATCGGTCGTGGTTTTCCATCGAGGCCCATTCTTCCCCAATCCCATAATTTGAAAGTGAAAATAAACGGGGTTGCACTTATTTCCAGCACAACCGTGTCGGCTCCCGAACAGTGAATGGTACCAGCAGGAATCAGCACATGGTCGTGTTTTTTGACCTGCCATTTCTCAACATACTTTTCAGCATCAAAGATTGCTCCGCCTTCCTGCGCGGCTTCAAGATCTTCAATCATCTGCTCAGGATTTATATTTTCTTTCAATCCAAGATAGACGAACGTGTCGTCTTTGGCATCGAGAAAATAGTAACTTTCGTTTTGCGTATATCCCATACCGAACTTTTCCTTTATGTAGTCATGAAGCGGATGTACCTGTAAGCTCAGGTTGCCGCCTTTCATGGTGTCCAGGAAATCGAAACGGATCGGGAACTCAGCTCCGAAAGCGTTGTAAACATCTTTTCCCAATAAGGAAACCGGATGTGTAAAAACCAGGTTAATGGAAGGAATTTCGAAACTGTTTCCCTCAAAATCAAAAACGAGACTGTTTTCCTCCGGAACGCAATCGAAACCCCAGGCGTAATTCTGAGCCGAGCGGTCCAGATCAACGACCTCTTTAAGCCACTGTCCGCCCCATGGCCCCGGATCGAAAAACGGAACGACGCGGAACGGTTGTTGAATCGTTTTTTCAAGTCCGTCGGAAATGGCTTTTCCTGAAACCATTTTAGGACTACTCGGAATGGTCGTATCCAAAACAAAATCCCAATGATCCATAAGTGTCTGCTTGTGTTTGTCACAAACTTTCCAATCTACAAAAAAGCTTCTTTTATACTGATAGGAAAACGGCTCTGCGGTGTTGTCGGCGCCAAGGTTGCTGATCCTGTTGTTTCTGAAACGCAGCTGAATTTCCCATCTGGGCATATCGGCGTAAACAAGCATATCGGCTTTGGGGACAAAAAGGGAAGCGCCTATCCCGGCAACGAGAACGATTCCTTCTTTTACATCCTGTATCTCTTTCTGCATGGCAGCAACTTTTTCAGGATCGAAAAATGCAGCTAAATCCAGCGTTGTAACGAAGCCAAAAACAGGATCATCCTTTACAAACGGGTACACAAGTGCTTCCAGCTTATCCTGAGCGAGCAGCGCTGTCGAAACGTCAAAAATTGTTGCGGAAGTCTGCCCAAGTTTGATGTTGTTCAGTATTTCATCCGTATAAACGCCATGATAAGTGTCCAGCACGATGATCGTTTTAGGCGAGTTAAAGTCTTTGATTTTGTCCTGTAATCGTGCCGATATATCGGTCCAGCCGGTTGTACAGGTGTGCCCCGTTACGCTGACCTGAGGAAGTTTGTTAAAGTTTGACTTTTTCAAAATGGAGTGAGTTAAATAGTTAAATAACGAGACTGCCAACGCCCACCAGCGCGGCTGTATTGATTAATGATGCTTCCGTAACGATGACTTTTCCCCAAACGGCCCAGCCATTCCCGTTCACTTTTTGCTCGATACAGGGCAGGATAATGTCGCGACTTGCCATGATACCGCCCCCTAAAATCAGGATTTCAGGATCGTACGCATTGACAAGGTTAAGTGCACAGGCCGCCCAGATTTCCAGACATTCGTTGCGGACCAGAAGTGCCAGCGGATCGCTATCGGCAAATTGAAATATGGTTTTAAAATCAATTTTCGGCTGACCGAAAAGTAAGCTGTCAGCATGCTGCGGATATCTTTTTAATATTTCAGGCAGATTCCAGGTTGAGGCTTCGGCCTCTGCACAACCATAATTTCCGCAATTGCACTGCTCGCCTTTGACGTTGACTATAAAATGTCCGCCAAGAATACCCGCCTGAAAATGCTTTCCCCGCAGGATTTTTCCTTCAATGACGGCGGAAGTTCCAATACCGGTACCCAGGTTCATAAGCACCGCATTGTCATAGCCGCGACCTTTGCCATATTTCCATTCTCCCAGCATGGCCGATCTCGTATCATTTTCGAGGAACAGGGAAAGGCCCCAGGTTTCCTGCGCCCATTGGTTGAGGTCAATGTCGGGCGCGTCGTTGTATTTGTCATTGATCGTCAGTATTTTATTGTTGACCGAATCAACAATTCCCGGAATAGCAATGCCTAATCCTGCCATATCGGAAGGAGATAATGACGCCTGTTTCAACAAGTCATTCATACTTTTTGCAATCTCCGGGAGCCGTTTGCGCAAACCGTTGCCGGATTGTGAATCCATTTCCGTTGAGAAAAGAATCTCTGAACCGCTGACAAGCCCCATCTTAATCCGGGTTCCCCCGAGATCAATCGCCATTACTGTCTTTTGTTTCATGCTAATCCTGTTTCAAATTTTCTTTTTCAAATAAGACAATGGCATCGTAAAGTACACCAGCCTCACCACGGAAAGTACCGGAACCTTCTGGTTTATTGTCAACGGTATACCACTCGTAAAATCCTTTGTTGTCGATCACCCTTTTGAGCATGGGTTTCAGCTGTTCATAGGCCTCTTTTTGGAAGCCATTCAGGTAGAGCTGCTTGATCATTCTTCCTCCAAACCAGGTCCAGTCACCACCATTTTGATAGCCGTAAGGATACATTCCCTTGTTTTTAAAGCTGCCTTCGGGATAGGTAGGATATAGTGTCAGGCCAATGGTGCCGGCGCCGGACCGTTTTACATTGTCAATCATTTTATCCAGCGAAACTTTGATTTGCGCCTTGGTGAGCAGATTGGCTTCAATGGCAACCGCGGTTCCGCCATGATAATAAATCTCGTTTTCATTGAGACTGGCCGGGAAAGGCGAGCCGTTGAGATATACGTGTGGAATGAACTTTTGATTTTTTTCATCCCAAAGGTATTTCATGGTGTTTCTGGCAATGGCCGCACGGATCGGCAGCCATTTTTCTTTTTTTGCCGGAACCAGCTCCATAAGCCTGTCCAGAGCAATCAGGAACATGGCATTGTCATAAATATCGATGGCCAAATGCGTGTCTTTCGTCAGGTAAACACCCCAGTCATGTTCGGGCTGTACATCGCCCCAGTCCGCTGTGGTGGCTCCCCATATCAAACCATGTTTTTTGTCATAACGCTCGTTCATCAGAAACTCCATCGACCAGTCGAGTCTTTCGGCTATGGTTTTACTTCCAACCTTTTCACTTAAAAAAGCAGTGTCGCCGCTAAGGGTAATATATCGGGCAACAGCTTGTACCAGTGACGATTCCTGGTCGGTTTCCACCGTGTTTTTATGTCCGGCATAGTTGGGTTCCAGCGCATTGAAAATGTATTCATAACCTACTTTTGACTCCTTTGCTTTTTGAACCGGAATAAAACCGTCAACAATATTGCCGTCGTTGCCCTGCAACCTGAAAAAAACACGGAGGTTTTCTTTTAAAATTTCGGGCTTATGGGCTTCTGCGGAAAGTGTGATAAATGTGTTATAGTCCCGGATCCATACTTCGCCATAACCGTCACCGGCGTTAAAGCCAGTTTTAACCACGGCTATCGCTTTGGATTTTACAAACTGTAAAGTGCTGTCCTGCTCGTAAATACGCTCTGTTTTTGTTTCTTTATCGCTGGAAGTATTTTTCGTGCCGCAAGCCAACAGGGCAGAGGAAAAGGCAATAATTGGGATGATATTTTTCATTGGATGTTATTTATATAGGTTTAGTTTTCTGACGCGGCTTGTCGTGGACCTAGCTGTGTCAAAGTTATTATTCGTTCGAAGGAAGTGTTCCAATGCCCCAGTTCATATTGGGTTTTGGCCCCATTTCTAAAATCAGTGAACCGCCCTTCAAAAGATCCGAGGCATTGAACCAAAAGTTGTTTAACGGTTTGCCGTTCAGCTTGGCACTTTGCACGTAAACATTTTTCCGGGAGGTATTTTTTGCTTCAATGGTGAAGGTTTTGCCACGACCAAATTGCTGTCCAAGATCAATGACCGATTTTTCAAACAACGGACTGCCGATCTCATAAACCGGGTTAACGCGCGTTCCGCCGTCGGTTTGGAAAAGCCCGAGCGCATTCATGACAAACCAGGCACTCATTTGCCCCTGATCTTCGTCGCCCAGGTATGCATTGGAAACTTCGTGTCCGTAATACCGGTCCACAATCGAACGGCTCCATTTTTGGGTTAACCATGGTTTTTTAACCCAGTTGAAAAGAAAGGCAAAATGCATCGACTGCTGGTTTCCCTGCACGACCGGGTAATCCCAATACTGGTCGTTTGGGCCGTTGTAACGCCATTTTTCACTCTCATTAAATCCCCAGTCCAGTCTTTTTACAAACTCGCCTTCGCCGATTGTCTTAGCTAATCCGGGTACATCCTGAGGGACAAAAAAAGTTAACTGCCATGCATTTCCCTCCACATAATGATGGTTCGCCCCTGATTTAAACGGATCAAAATCGGCAAGCCAGTTTCCTTTGGCATCTTTCATCCGGGCAAAACCGGTTGCCGGATCGATTACATTTTTCCACCAGTTTCCTCTGTCTTTGAAACGCTGATAATCTTCTTTTTTGCCTAATGACCGGGCAAATTGGGATACAGTGTAATCATCAAAGCTGTATTCCAACGAGTTGGAAAAACGTCCCTCATCATAGGGTACATACTTGTGTTTCAGATAAGTTGGCAAATCTTCGTTACCTGCACGTCCGCCTCCGACGTTCGCGGCGGGGGTGGTTTGCATTTTTTTGACTGCCTCATAGGCTTTGTTCACGTCATAACCCCTGATGCCCATTTGATAAGCACCAACGATCAATGGAATTTCATGCTCAGCAACCATGACGGGGATGTATTCCATACCTGCAGGGCCTTTGGCCAGCCATCCGCTGCGGTCGTACATGGCCAACTGCGATTTCACCCAGCGGTTCGACCACTCCGGTGTGACCAGATTCCAAAACTGATTCAGGTTCCAGAACGTGTTCCAAAAGGCATCACAGCCCAAAGCAACATCATCCTTGTTTTGGAACTTGTTAATCTTCTCATCCGCGTCCCGCCAGCTTCCGTCTGCATCGCTGAACGTATTTCTGCTCGCCAGCGACCGGTACATGTTGGTGTAAAATCTTTCCTTTTCGCGCTGATCGTTGCTGGTAATAGCGACCCGACCCAGCAGATCATTCCACACTTTTTCCTGATTTTGTCTGACAAGATCAAAGTTCCAGTCAAACGGATCGGATATCTCCGTTTTTAAATTCAAGGCCGCATTTTCCAGGCTGACATAGGAAATGCCGGATCTTACCTGAACGACCTTATTTGTTTTTGTGTCAAATTCAAGATAAATACCCGCATTTTTGGCGCTGTCAGCCAATAAGTTGGTGTTTTTTCTAACTTCGTTATTCAGCCAAACACCGTAATTTTTGATAGACTGATCAAACTCGATTACAAAATGTACTTGATACCGCTGGTCAATTCCGCCCGACCAGACATTAGTTGATAACTGATCGCTGTAACCTTCAATCCTGCGGTCGCTTACCTTATCGATTTTAATGTTTTTAATCTTGTAGCCGTATTCCGTTGGAATCTGAAAATCAACCATGACCCGGCCCAAGTCGCTGTTATGATACGTGTATTTTTGAAATGAAGCGCGTGTTGTAGCGGTAAGTTCGGCTGTGATATCGTTATCCGTCAGGTTGACCTTGTAATAACCCAGTGGAGCCTGCTCGGAACCCTTATCAATTCTTGAACGATACCCGTCGTCAGGGTTATTCTGATCCCCCATTTTAATTTGCAAAGGCCCGCTGGTCGGGAAAGTTCCCAGCCCGGTCATCGTCCATTCATGAATGTGGCTGAATGTGCCGATGGATTCAAAAGTAGGGTCGTAACCGGCCTGCCAGCCATTATTTTGATTATCTGGACTGAGTTTCACCATGCCAAAAGGCATCCAGGGGCCCGGCGCGATCATCCATCTGGAATGCCCGGCGCCCATCATGGTGTTGACATAACCCGCAGGCGTTTTAAGTTTCATTTTTCCCCGCTGCACGGTATCCTTTCTTACCAGATTATGATCGATAAGTACCTCGTAGTTACTTGATTTGATTTGAGAAACAGACGGCATGGGTGCTTCCAGTATGTACCGACCCTGTTCAAGGATCTGGCTGAGAATAATTTGCCCATCAAGCTTCACCTGAACGGTTGGGCTGCCTTTGACGTGGGATAAGTCAACCAAAAGAGGCTGGCATAATTTACCGGATTTTATGATCTCATAATCAGCGGGCTTGACATTCCGGACCAGTGCATTGCCGGGGATTGTCAGCGCTGTTTTGGCCGGACCGTCCAGTTTGATCTGATCAAAAACCAGCCAACCACCCTGCAGAGAAGTTATAACGATTTCATTGGTTCCTGTTTTTATCAATTCCGATGGAAGCTCGATTTTCATCAGCTGTTCCTTCGGATTTGAAGAAAACTTGTCGGGATCCTTATAACCTGATCCCTTTTTTAGCTGAAACTCCCAGGATTTACCATTAACGAGAATTTTTACAAACGGTGCAGCCAGCGAATCAGTGTCCAGTACATCAACCAAAAGCTGCCAGTTGCCCGAAACCGGTTTTTCTTTTATTTCAAAAAGGACAGTCAGAAAGTGAGAGCGAATTCCGGCAGTATTACCCGTTCCTCCCCATCCATTAACGGGGCCAGGGAGTACGTATGGCCAATCCTGTTGAACTTTTGAATGTCCGACAAGGAAGTATTTGTCTTCATACCCGAAATCATTTTCAACAAAACGCTTGAACTGATCCGGCGCCAGCGCCAGTCCTTTTGGGGAATTTTCACTTTCGCCAATTTGCCATATGGTCTTTTGCTGACTATGGGCAATCTGGCAGGTCAGGGATAAAAATAGTAAGGGTAGGAATAGTCTGTTTATCATCGGAAAATTTGATTTTAATACGGTTATCAGGCAGTTTTATCGGAAATCATCGGGTGTGTAATATGAACATATTTCCATTTATGTTGGTATGTATGTACATATTGTTTGGCAAATGTAATAATTTCTATTTTTAGTTTTCTTAAATTTTGATAAACTTTTTATCTGCTATTTATACTTGCTTAACTAAACCGATTTATCAGCCGTGATTTGGTTGCTAAGGGCAGGAATTTCAGTTGGCGTAAATCATTTTTTAATGTGCCCGAATTTATATTTTCTGTAACTGTTTGATATTATTGGTGTTATAATATTTTTGTATTCTTTCCAGATTAAAATTTACCACTTTTTCTCAAAATAGTGGTAAAATAATTTTTCTGTTAAAATAATTATTTTCAACTTTGATTGTTCATATGTATAAACATAGTAAGAGCAAACATGGAAATATTTAGTATCAATCATGAAAGTCCGCTTCCCCTGCATGTTCAGGTAGAGGAAATATTGAGACGACTGATTGTTGATCCTGAATATCAAAATGGAAAACTTTTCCCCAACGAAGTTGATATCGCCAAAAGACTTGGCATTTCGAGAAACACGGTCAGACAGGCCTTAAACAAGCTGGTTCACGAAGAGCTTTTGACGCGTAAAAAGGGTATCGGAACAAAAGTTTTGAAGAACAACATTACCACCAAATTAAATAAGTGGTCGAGCTTCACGCACGAGATGCATGAAAAGGGAGTTTCGTTCAAAAATTATGATGTAAAAACCGAATGGGTGGAAGTCGGAGAAGAGATTTCCACACTTTTTAATGTTAGTTTAAGTACCAAAGTACTTAAGCTGGAAAGGCTTCGGGGACTGGACTTGGGCCCTATTGTGCACTTTGTATCCTATTTTCATCCGCGTGTTGGGCTTACGGGTGAGGAGGATTTTTCCAAACCTTTGTATGAGATGCTTGAACGCGATCACCATACGGTGGTTGCCGTTTCAAAAGAAGAAATCAGTGCTACGCTGGCTGACGAAAAGCTGGCCAAGATTTTGCACTTGAAACCCGGTGATCCGGTTTTATTACGCAAAAGAATTGTTTGTGATCCGGGTGACAGGCTAATCGAGTATAACCTTGGTTACTACCGGGCAGATCGCTTTACTTATGCTATCGATATAGCCAGGCTTGTTGCGGTTGCAATGGGGTGGACCTATGCTTTGGCAGACCGCTTTACGTATGCACTTGACATAGCGTAGGCTTGCATTTTAATCCTTTTCTATAAAGACGCCAATCGGCTTATTTACTTAAGCGGATAAAGGTTTGCTGTTGATCATGTATGAACATATGTACATGAATTGAAGGATTATAATCTATTAATTACAAATGAGAATACTTATTCGCTCGCCTGTTTTCCGGCGTTTGTCTGCTTCAAAAGTTCAAAATAAATTCTAAACTAGTCAACCTAATGGAAAGTATGAGAAGTCATGTACCAAGACCCGTCATTCAGTCGGGGCGGATTATGAAAATAATCTTACTGAATTTATTGCTGGTGAGCTCATTGAGCGCGCTTGCCGGTGGCCGTTCATTTTTGACGGCAGATAAAGTGGTTCGCGGAAAGGTGGTAGACGGGGGGAATAATTCGACATTGCCGGGTGTAAATGTGGTAATAAAAGGATCGAGCGTAGGGACTTCGACAGACGCGGACGGAAATTTTTCTATTTCTGTACCAAACGAATCTTCGGTTTTGGTATTCAGTTTTGTTGGTTTTATAAATCAGGAAGTTCGGGTTGGAAACAAAACGACTTTGGAAGTTGCGTTGCAATCGGATTCCAAAGCACTTAGTGAAGTGGTTGTGATCGGTTATGGTACGGTTAAGAAATCCGATCTTACCGGTGCAGTTGCTACCATCAAGGGAGAGCAGCTGATGGACAAACCTGTACCTAACGTTTCTCAGGCCCTGCAGGGGAAAATTGCCGGGGTGGAAGTAAGTGTGAACAGCAACGCACCTGGTGCTGCGGCGAAAGTCCGTGTACGTGGTTTGGGATCTATCAACTCCAACATTGATCCGCTTTATGTGGTGGATGGTGTGATCGGGGTTGACGGAAACTCGATTAACCCCAACGATATCGCTTCTCTTGAAGTATTGAAAGATGCTTCATCCACAGCGATTTATGGTGCGCGTGGTGCCAATGGTGTGATCATGATTACGACCAAACGTGGAAAAAGCGGAGGTACAAAAGTATCTTACGACGGAAACGTAAACGTGAGTGATTTGTACCGCCATGTGAGAACACTAAACTCAGAAGAATTTGTTAAAACATACAATCAGGCTTTTGCCAATGGTACAAAATTTGACCCGGCAGGTGGCGTCTGGACACCTCAGGCTCCTTTGAACCACGCGAATTTTCCTTTGTTATTTGATGCCAACGACAAGCCTTTGTACAATACCAATTGGGAAAAAGAAGTATATAAGCCAGCTGTTTCGCACAGTCATCAGCTTAATTTTCAGGGCGGTAACGATAAAACTGTGTACAGTTTATCCTTGGGATATCTGGACCAGAACGGCTTGATGCTTACTTCTGGATTTAAACGCTATTCGGCAAGATTTACGCTTGACAACGATGTGAACAAGTGGTTGAAAATAGGCGGAAGTCTTTCGCTTATCAAAAGCAGACAACGTATGGTTTCTGATGGCAATGGTAGTTTGAACGTTCCAAGGATGGTTTCGGAGGAGGTTCCGATCGTGCCTGTTAAATATCCGGACGGAACATGGGCTGGAAACAACGATATCGGTGGGCTTGAAGGAGGACCAAACCCGGTGAACATTGCCCACAACCGTTACACGATCAACAACACGTTACAGGCGCTTGGAAACACTTATTTGTTGTTCCACATTACAAAAGACCTGGATTTTAAGACTGATTTTGGATTTAATTTAAACGCACAGAAAAACAACTACTTTTCGTCTCAAAATCTGGCACACATGTCTGCCGATCAGGGTGGGGTTGCCAACATGAGAAATTATTCCAATAACTACTGGCAGTCGGAAAACTACCTGACCTGGAATAAGACTATTAACGCCCGTCAGCGCTTTACAGCCTTGCTTGGGGCGTCGTGGCAGCAGTATTATCAGGAGACGAATTTTGCTGAAACGCAGAATTTTATCGACGACTTTTTCCAGTGGCATAACCTGGGTTCGGGCTCTGTAAGAAGTTCAACAACATCGGAAGATTACAAATGGACGATGAACTCGTATTTTGCCAGGGCTACTTATAACCTGGATGAAAAATATCTGTTGACCGCTACCGGCCGTTTCGACGGTTCTTCGAAATTTGGCGCGAACAATAAATTTGCGTTTTTCCCATCGGTCGGCGCTGCCTGGCGTATATCGGAAGAAGGCTTCCTGAAAGGAAACAAAAACATCACAAGCCTGAAATTGAGAGCGAGTTATGGTCTTTCCGGTAACCAGGAAATTGGTCAGTACCGCTCCATTGCACAAATACAGCCGGGTACAACCAACAATACTTCGACAGTTTTGGGAGGTGCATTGCAGTCGGCGTTATTGCCAAGTTATCTTGGAAACCCAAACCTGAAATGGGAGCGATCGCTGCAATTTGATGCCGGTGTTGAGTTGGGTATTCGTGAAAACATTAACCTGACGGTCGATTATTACAACCGTGTGACGAAGGATCTTTTGCTTCAGGCACCCATTCCGTGGTCTGCGGGTCAAACGAATGCGAACGTCTATCAGAATGTTGGATCGGTTAGAAACTCAGGTTTGGAAGTTAGTTTGAATACAACAAACATTAAAACAGACAATTTTACCTGGACAACCAACTTCATTTTTGCTGCGAACAAAAACAAGATTTTAAAACTGAACAACGGTAACGCGGATATTTTTCCTGGTCCTAACTTCCTTGGACAAACCAATATCCTGCGGGTAGGTGAGTCGATCGGTTCTTTGTACGGGATGACGCGTTTGGGAACTTACAGTAGCGAAGAGGCTGATCTTGCAGCGAAACACAACCTGAAACCGGGTGACAGAAAGTACATTTACAATGCGGACGGAAGCAATTATTACAGCATTATCGGTCGCACAACGCCGAAATGGACGGGAACTTTCAGCAGTACAATGAACTACAAAGGCTTTGATTTCTCATTCGATATCCGTTTTGTGCAGGGCTTGAACACGGCAGGAACCTACAAACACTCCGTGGAAGACAGACAAACGATCGCGAACAGCCTTGCAACCGTGCTGGATGCCTGGACGCCGGATCACCAGAATACGATGATCTCGCAGGTGCGTAACTATAAATTTGCGCAGGATTCCCACTTCGATACCTGGTGGGTAGAAAACGGATCATTCATCCGTGGCCAGAATTTCACATTCGGTTATTCCTTACAGGATGCCGCTTTGCAGAAGCTGAAACTGAGCCGTCTGCGTGTGTATGCAAGTGTGCAAAACCTCTTTGTGATTACGAAATATACAGGATATGATCCTGAGGTTGATACGTTTAACTCCGGCTATGGTTCTAACAGTTCATTCTCCCAGAATCTGGACTTTTTTGCCAATCCTCGCCCACGTGTCTGGAACCTTGGATTAACACTTACTTTTTAACCTGTAACTGAAATAGATATGAAAGTGCTAAAAAATATATTATTGGCCGCGTCGCTGCTGACGTTAGGTTCTTGCAAAGACTTTTTAGATGAAAATCCGACAGGATTTTTAACGCCGGACTCTGATGTTTCCAGCACAAAAGTGGCCAGGGCTTATGCAAATTCCGGGTATGTTTATTTGCAGGGTTTGCTTGCCGGACAGCCGTCTTCTTATGGCGGAAATACCTGGAATTTACTGGAATTCATGACGGGGAAGGCGAATAGCGATCTTGGTCAGACCGGATTTATCAATTTTCAAAACCTGGGTTATAACAATACCGCGTTTTATATTGATACCTGGTGGCAGCAAATGTATCTGGGGATTGGTGCCTGTAACCTTGCGATACAAAGCATTCCGGGTATTAATGCCGCTGGTTTGACAGATGCGCAGAAAAACAACATGCTTGCGGAGGTACATACCTTACGTGCGTTGTATTACTTCAATTTGGTTAGAATGTATGGCGCCGTTCCTAATGTAACCACGGTTCCAAAGGATCTGAACCTGAATCTTCCGCGCACAGCCGCCAAGGATATTTATGATCAGATTATCATTCCTGATCTTTTATTCGCGGAAAAATCAACTTTGCCATGGTCTGACAACACCGGAAAAATTTCAATGGGGGCTGTTGAATCAATTTTGGCAGATGTGTATCTGACTTATGCTGGCGCGGCCATCAACGGTGGTGCCCAGTATTATGCGGAATCTGCAAAACGTTCGAAAAGTGTTATCGACAACGGAGGTTATACCTTGTTTCCGAACTACACCGATATGATTCAGCCGGTTAACAAAAATACAGGCGAGTTTATTTTTCAGGTGCAATATGCTGCCAGTGTTCCGTTGACCAACCCTTTGACGCCACTTACAATTCCTAACTTTTCAGGGATCTCAAAGTATGCGGATGAATACGGTTCGGTTTATCCAACACCGGAATTTATCAAATCTTTCCCTGCCGGGGATAAGCGTGTGGAGGAAAGACAGTTTTTCTATACGAGCTATCCGAATTTGAAAACGGGACAAACGATCAAGTTTAAAAATACTTACATCTACAAATGGTTTGATGTAAACGCGATCACCAACACGGTTAAGTCGGACTTGAATTATACCTTGTACCGTTTGGCGGATGTGTACCTGATGTATGCAGAAGCATCGAACCGTGCCGAAGGAGCACCGAACAGCAAAGCAGTTGAGTATGTTAACAAGATCCGCTCGCGCGCGAATTTGTCAGCGATCGGGGCATTAAGTCAGACTGCTTTTGAGCAGGAAGTTTGGTCGCAGCGTTATTTTGAACTTTGTTTTGAAAACAAAATGTGGTTTGACATGTTGCGTACAAGAAAGGTACATAACGACGTGACCGGTAACTGGGATAATTTCATCGGTCATAAAACGGTGCTTGGTGCGACTTTCTCAGAAAAACAATTGTTATTTCCTGTGCCAAAACAGGAGTCAGATGTGAACCCGAATTTGTTGCCAAACAATCCTGGTTTTTAAGTTGAACAAATAAATTTTATAAATAAATAAGGGACACATTTTGCGTCCCTTATTTATTTACGTGTTATTTATAAAATCTGTTTTGCGTATCAATCAAGGTTCAGATCTTTCTTCACCTCCATAACAAACGCTTCATCCACGTCAGCATAATGGGCAATTTCGGTAATCGTAAATTTTTTAGCCGTCAATAAATTGGTCACAAATTGAAGCTCTTTTTTTTCTGCGCCCTCTTCCATGGCGAGCATATTTATCGTTTCAATAATTCCCATAGCATGTCTGTTTCGTGTTAATATATCTACTTCTAACTCAAATTTACTATTTATTTCCTTATTTTCAATGTGGATAAAAGTCTTCAAAAAGAAGAGGAAACGCCTGATCTGCTCGTTGTTATACTTCCTGGTTTTAATTAGCGCACGTGCAATGGTTAACCGCTGTTCACCCAGTTCAATCTCTGGAATTTTGTTGATCAACAGCGCTTTTTGTGCTGCCAAAACAATCAGGGCAAAAGGATTATCCATACTCAAAAGCTGCTCTTCACTGTAATCTAAAATATGAAATGCGTTGTATTTGTACAGAATTTCGGTCCCGAGAAAACTTTTGTGAAAATAATCAGGTCGTTTTTGATTTTTACCGCCTGTAAAAACGGTCATCGCAACAATGTCGACTCCATAACGATCATAAATCCGATACCAATATTGAAACATTCGTGATGCGAAGTCATCCGTGCCTTCGCCCTGTATTTCGAGATGAATTAAAATCCATTCTTCCGTACCATTTTGCAAGTAGGTTTTTACAAGCATATCTGCGAAACGGCTGCCACCTTTCTTTTCAAGTTCAGGAAAAAGCTCGTGCAATTCCTTATCCATAAACTGAAACCCTCTCGCCAAATCAAATAACGCATCGGTGTTTTGGAAAAAGAACTGCAAAAGGTCAGGGAAAGCCTCCTCAAATGCGCTTTTCAATAAGATGTCATTTTTTCTGCGCATAGGATGAGCCGGCTGATCATTTTTAATCCATCGTGTTTACCTATTACGTTGTTATCAGTTTTGGTCACCTAAACGTGCGGATTTTAGTTACAGACTCAAAATGACAACCCCCTGAAATAGTCCGTTAAGACTCTTTCAAGGATTTGTTTATTCAGCGATCAGAAAAACAAGTTTCAGAAAACACTATTTAATCCCCAGCATCAGACTTGCGCCGCCAGCGTTGGTCGTTGGCAATACGCCGTTCCATTTAGAAACCCACTCCTGCTGGATAAGCAGCGGCGTCAGTGTTTTTTGACGTAACTGATTCGCTTCTGCCTCGGCTCTTGCTTTAATTAAAGTAGCTTTTGCCTGGCCTTCTGCTTTTGCAACCAGTACTTTTGCTTCGGCTTCCGCTTGTTTAGCCATATTTTCAGCCTTTAATCTGGCCTGAATAGAGGTGTTTTTTTCGTCGATCATTTGACGCAACGACGGTGGTGGGGTTATGGCTGAGGTAAGTTGGTCATAGATAAATCCATCTTTGCCCAATGTTTTGGTCAGCACATTTTGCACACGGTCTTCGAACACCTCACGGTTTGACATCACGCTGTCCGAGGTAAACGAGTTAGCAACAATACGGTAGGCATCATAAATTGTGTTTTTCATAAATCCCTGCTGGATTTCCCCCAAGGGTCGGCGATACTGACGGTAAATCTGGGGGACCTTGTCGGGGTTGATATGATAATTCAATTTGGGGTCTACCTTAAATTCGGCAGCGTCCTTTGTGGTGATCACGAAAGAATCATAATCCACACTTTGTGTAAAGGTTGGGAATTCTATGATTTTCGTCGTCCAGCTGTTGTACCAAACCCTTCCAGTCACCAATGTGATGTTGTCCACACCCTTATCCGTTCCGTATAGATTGATTTTAATGCCGACATTTCCCGCGTCAATATTTTCGAACGAGAAGGGCTGAACCAATAAGACAACTATCGCAGCAATAAAACTTATAACGCCAATCGTAATTTTTCTAGTCATACTTATCATAGTTTGGATTTGAGAAAGGTGAATATTTCTTTTAACTCAATAATGAAAAAATAAAGTGATGCACCCACAACGGCCAAACCTCCGAAAACCAACAGATCGGATTGAGAATTCACCAGTTGAAGTGAATAGGTAATTGCGGTAATGATTGCGATGATTTTAAGAATGTGTATCATGATTTTTGATGTTTGTTAAGTAAAGTAAGTGCCTGATAATTTAGGGAATATAATAAATTTTATAAGTGGTCCCCGGCGATGGTGATGTGTTGCGGGACTCCACCAATGAATTATCAATCCGTTAAAAATGTAATGATTTTAAACCGTTAAATAGTAAATTACTGTCTGAAAGTATTGGTTTGAAATATCTGTTCACAACAACTATCGATTGCGAAAAATGAAAAGTACAGATTTGCCTTCTCCGAATGTTCCGCTGCTTTTTACCGGTCATGACGGAATACAGCACAATGGATTTTATAACGGGCTTTTAAAGGTATTTGTTGAGCGTGTAGGGGATGAAACGTCCGGAGAAGTTGGAGTGACCTTTACGCTTGATAACATCCGGGAATGGGAATATCAGGACGATCAGGAAAGCTCAGATGCTGATATTTTGGAGATATTGTAGTTTTACTATTGTATAACTAACTTTTAATGAGTTGGTTCCATTTTTTTTTGGGGCTGAATTTGAGAGAGATTGGCACACCTTTTTATCCATAGCATAAATTTTGCCATTGGATAATTTTAATACATTTAACGAGACAATTCGATTAACTTTAATTCTTAACGTTGAGTAGTGGTGTATATAAGGATCCCGGATTTTCTGGGATCCTTTATTTTGGTCGTTTAAGCGTACAAGTAGATTTTAAAAGGACTCTGTCGAGGCAGCGTTTACAGTTTCAGGATTACCGGATTTTACCAGCCAATGCCATAGTCTTCGCCGTGATTGCTGGAACCACCCCACATCGTCCCGTGAATCCAGTCGAAATAAATGGCATTGATGGGACCGCTCGTACGCGGCTGGTAGGAATTTTTATAACCCATTCGTGAAAGTTCTTTTCTTGTCCAATCGGGCATGGCTTCGTTGAGAATCAATCCGCCTGGTTCTTTTTCATGTTCGCCAAAGCTCGCGTACATTTGCAATGTTTTAAAACTCGGCGCCTCGGTCGCTTCCTGAACTGTCATCCCGAATTCCACGATGTTCAAAAAGAATTGCAGCAATAACTGATCCTGTTCATCACCAGCCTGCTTGGCAAAAGAAAGAAATGGTTTTCCGTCTTTCAGAGCCAGGCTTGGCGTCAGCGTAACCCTCGGACGTTTACCCGGTTCAACCACATTGAACGGATTTTCCTTGGCATCCAAAACGAATGACTGCATACGCTGACTTAGCCCGACACCGGTATTTCCGGCGATGCAGGCAGGTACCCAGCCGCCGCTTGGCGTGATGGATACCACCCAGCCCTCTTCATCCGCAGCTTCAACAGAAGTCGTGCCGGCGGTGAACTCCTCCATGAACTTTTCATCCAATCCGTTTGAATTCCGCATGGAAACCTGCTTGGTACCCCAGGTTTTTATCTGATCTCGGTAAGGATTTGTTTTTCCCTCAAAAGGGTAGGGATCGCCTGGCAGCACCTTTGGGTCGTTTTTCTCCCAATCGATCTGCTTGATTCTTTCCTTTGCATACTCTTTGGAAAGCAAACCTTTCATAGGTTCTTCGGGAGCAAATGCCGGGTCTCCGTAATAAAAGTCACGGTCTGCAAAGGCCAGATTCATGGTTTGATACAGGGTATGCACGTAACGCGAGGAATTATAACCCATCCCCTTAAGGTCAAAATTTTCGAGCATATTCAATGCCTGCAGCATCACCGGACCCTGTGTCCATTGCTGCATTTTGTACACATCGATACCTTTGTAGTTGGTCATCAGGGGCTCTTCGATTTTTACCTTCCAATTAGCCAAATCCTGTTCAGTGATAAGTCCGCCCTGTTCCTGGCAGCCGCGTGCAATTTCTTTTGCGATGTCGCCCTTGTAAAAACGATCATAGGCGGCATGGATTGCTTCTTTCCTGGTTTTTCCTTTTTTTAATGCCTGTTCCTCGGTGTCTACCAGTTTTTGTAAAGTTGCCAAAAGGTCTTTTTGGACAAATACTTCACCGACATCCGGCGCTTCTCTTTTTTCGCCAGGATGTGGTAAAAAAACCTTTTTGGAATAGGGCCATTGTTTGATTTTATCCTTGCCTTTCTCAATGGAGTTGGCAGTTTGCGCTTCAATAGGGTAGCCCTCGGCCAGCTGCATGGCAGGTGCTAAAACCTGTTTCAGGCTCATGGTTCCATATTCGGCCAGCATGGTCATCAATCCGCCTGCAGTGCCGGGCGTTGTTGCAGCCAGCGGACCAAATTCCGGTGGGTATTTCATCCCTTTGTCTTTGAAAAAATCAGCGGTTGCTCCGGTTGGTGCAATCCCCATCGCATTCAGGGCGATCACTTTTTTTGTTTTTGGATTGTATATCAAAGCCTGAGTTTCTCCGCCCCAACTCAATACATCCCACATCGTGCAGGTAGCGGCCAGCATGGCGCAGGAAGCATCGATCGCGTTTCCGCCTTTGCTGAAAATCATAGCTCCCGCAGTAGCAGCCAACGGTTTTCCCGTGATAGCCATCCAGTGTTTTCCATGGAGCGGCGGTTTTTGGGTGGTGACAGGAAAGTTATTAAAGGCCTGACTCATTGATTTGTAGTGAATTCCGGCCAGGGCCAGCGAACAAACCAGAACTTTTATTTTCATCATGCGGATAAATTTTTAAGATATTTCGGGGAAATGGTTGGGTGCGAAATAATGGAATGTCAACAGGCTATTTTTCTTTCTTAAATGTAGGTAAAAACTGGCAAATGGATATGCTTTGGTATAAGATTGGTGTGGGCTATCGTTAAAAGGTGCAGCCTTCTGAAATTATTTGGTGTATTTTATCGTGCGCCGTTTACGGGTTATAGCACAGGCATCGACCGGTAAAAGCAGTCGAGTCTGATACGAAAACAGGATACTACCGCTAAATGTCGTAACTTCTGAAAAATAACAGAAAAAGGTAAATTATGAAAGTTAAGGTTACGACAAAGGAAGATTTACCGGAGCCAGGTGCTGTTGTGAAATTTAGAATAAAAAATACGCATCAATGGCGACTGGGGTACAGGGACAGTGAAGGAAGCGACTTTATTGAAGAGCCCCGTGGCATCGTGTATCGCTATTCATGGAATCAGATTGATGAATATTTGCTGATAATAACACCGGAAGAAAATATTCAGCAGCACTGATTTCATAACCGGCAGGTCAGAGATCTGCTGGTTTGTTCTTTAGATACTTCCCGCCAATAATTTTCCTACCTTTGGCGCCTGTATTTTATAAAAAGATCCTATGCCAGTTCAAAAATTCAATGACCGCGTCCGTGTAAAAGTTAAAAACAGCTCCGATACCTGGATGATTTTAGAGCATGAAAATATCAAAAAAGGGGCAACTGTTAAGTTTACCGGTAAGGTTAAATGCAGAAATGAAAAGACTGGTGAAATAAAATTTTTCAGTGAAAACGGGTGTGAACTTGCCTGATCATTTAGTCCTTTCGTATACGGTCTCTTTCATCGGCAGAGCTGGAATTTGCAGTCTTCCGGTTTTTGATATTCCCGCCAAACGATCTGGAATAGGTTAATTTAAAAATAGGTGTTTTTCTGGATTCGGTATTAATCTGTACATGATTTTTAATATCGAAGGCTTCTTCAGTGATTGTTCCGTAGCGGGTATTGATCTGAAAACTTTTCAGGATATCGGCTATTGATAACTGTAAACTTCCTGCGTTGTTTTTCAATTCTTTTTTAATGCCGCCATTCAAAGTTCCAAATCCATCGATTTTTACTGAGCCATTGTAGGCCAGTGAATTGTACCAGCCGGAAATTTCTATGTCAAAGTTTTTGGGCAATTTGAAGGTCTGGCTAAAATTCAGTGAATAACCCAGATAAGTTTTTTCTACGGGTTTTCGGGTATGTTCAACTTTGAACTGACGCAGGCCGCCTGTAAAACCGTAATTCATGTTCCACCAGTTATTTATGCTGACAGGTACACTGGTCTGAAAGGTCAGATTATTTTGATAAGCCAGATTTTGCGGTGAAATGTAAAGCAGGTTTCCGGCCGGTCTTTCAGTGATCTGATAACGAACAATCGGATTGTTATCTCTGCTGAATAGCAGTGAAAATGAATAACCCCGGTAGTTGTAGCCGGCTTTCAGGTTATGCGTAACGGTTGATTTCAATGTCGGGTTTCCGGTGTAAACAGCCGTGGGGTCGCTGTATGAGACGTATGAAGCAAGGTCGTTATAGGCAGGGCGGCTTATCCTTTTTGAATAAGACAACATTAGCTCTGAATTCTCATTCAACTTTTTCGAAAACAAAATATTGGGAAACAGTGTGCTGAGTTTTCGGTTTACAGTATTTTCTGTCGTTTTCGGATCATTCATCCGGCTATGGGAATATTCATACCTAAGTCCGACGGATAGGTTAACCGACGGATTTAACTGAGAATTTAAAGACGCATACAAGGCGGCAATGTTTTCCCTGATGTCGATGTGATTGGAAGTTTCTCCACGCCGGACCCACTGCCCGTCAATCAAACTTTCAATGCCTGAAAGACTCCGCCCTTTCGTAAAGGTACCTTTGAGACCAGCTTCCAGCGTCAGTTTTTTATTGATTTTTTTAACGTAATCCATTTTCGCAACCCCAACCTGAATCGATGTATTTGCAAACCCCTTTTGTCTTGGCGCGAAAAGGCTGTCGTTATTACCGGCCTTTGTTCCATTTGTGTTTTGCAAAAAACTCTCAATTTGTGAAGGATTGTCGTTAGCAAAGTAGAGATAGTCTGTGTTTAGCGTCAGTTTTTCTCCCCCTTTCAGTTGCTGTTCCAGATAGGCTGAAGAAATCACATTTTTCCACCGGTTAACCCCGGATATCTGCGCCCGCAGCAGCAATAAGGAATCGGGAAAAAGAAGATATTCCGCATGGGTGAAATTGGAAGATGATGCATTGCTTTTATTGTAATTGACCGAAGCGCCAACGGAAATTTTTTGATTTAACCGGGAATCAAATCCAAGGGTTAGGCTGTGGCTGTTTTGCAGCACTTTGGCCGTATCCCAGGCTTTAACCGTCAAATCTCCGCCAAAAACCGGCATGTTTTGATCACTGACGATATACATGTCGCTGTATGTTCTATTTCTGGAAAACTGATAGGAGCCGTAAAGATCTGTTTTCTCGGAGTTACGAGAGAAATTAAGACTACCGGTTCCTTTTTCCGCTCTGCCATAACCGGCAGTCAGCGCCATACTTCCGTTTGTTCCGCGGGTGTTATTCTTTTTCATCACGATGTTGATCAAACCAGCACTGCCGTCCGCATCGTATCGGGATGGAGGCGTTGTCAGTAGTTCTATTTTTTCAATGTCGTTTGCACTCAGACCATCAAGCAAACCGACAAGCTGGGCCAGCGGCATTCGTATAATCTTACCGTTGATCATCACCATCACACCATCTTTTCCGTTTAGAGTGATACCGTTATTGCGGTGATCGATCATCACGCCCGGCGCCCTTTCCAGTACAGCGAGCGCGGAGCTTCCTTTTGTTAATACACTGTTTTCAATATTAATAACCGTCCCATCTGCACGCTGCTCAAACAGAGGTTTTTCTGAACGGACCAAAACTTCTCCCAATTGCTGTGCATTTTCCCTTACAATGCGTTTACCAAAATTTTTTACAGATTGGGAAACGCTTAATACGAACGTTTCAGAATACCAGGGCTGATAACCGATACTGCTAAAACGTAGCAGGTAATTTCCGTATGCTGCATGGCTAATGCTAAAATTCCCGAATTCATCGGTCAAAACACCTTTGGCCAATGTGGAGTCTTGATTGTTTAAAAGCAGGACATTGGCAAAAGGGATAGATGTTCCGTTTGCCGTTATGAACGTTCCGGTAATTTGCGCATGGCTATTTTGCGTAAGAAAAAAGACCAGCAGACTTGCAAAAAAAAGCTTCATTGGCATTGTTTTTAGATGAGAAAAGAGTACAAAACCAGCTTATGGTCCTGATAGAAGTTTGACGTACAAAAAAACAGAGACTGGAAATGCCTGAGAAAGATGATTGCTAACCCGTTCAGTAAATTTGACGATTGACCGATATCGGGCTAAAATGCACGTAAGCGTTTGACGTAATGTAAGATTTGCCTGTTTGGCATCCGTAAGGCTCCGGTTGTCAATTATTTACGTCGTTTCATGTATTGGAGAAAAAGAACGGCCGCGAATTGACTATTTTGTGGAATCAAAGTATTTTAGATGAAGCAAACCATGTTGAGGCTTGTCCGTAATTATTTTCGGTACGATACTGGTGTTTGATAAACAAATGATAAATGGATCCATTGGCGGAAAGCGGCTACAAGCAGCACTGGTTTTTTAGATATAAACTTTACCAGATTCCTTTTTGGTGCGGTTATCAGTATTTGTGGTGGGTGATTGCGATGGGAAATCCCGCCAAAGCAGCGCACAGTATCTTATTTACCAGTTTCTTCATAAAATTCCTTTTTTACCTTACTTTTCAAATTATCGCCGTTTGTTTCAATTTATACTATCTGATTCCGGTTTATCTGGAAAAGGGAAAGTATCTGGCGTACGGAATATATCTGACTTTGACGATCCTGGCGGCTTCCTGGCTAATCGTTCCCGGTTATTACTTAACGGCCTTTGCTGCCGGAAAAACCGCTCAGGAGTTTTACGGGACGATGAACTGTTTCTATTTTTTTATCAGTACTTCCTTTCCGTCAACGCTTGCCAGCATGACGCTGGCCATGAGCATTAAACTCACAAAAAATTGGGTGCAGACTGAAAGAAGACAGCAGTTGCTCGAAAAGGAGAAGCTGGAAACGGAGCTACGGTTTTTGAAATACCAGTTTAATCCGCATTTTCTTTTCAATAGTATTAATTCGATCTTTTTTCTGATCCATAAAAATCCGGATATGGCTTCCGATTCTCTTGCAAAATTTTCGGAACTGCTGCGACATCAGTTGTACGAAAGTAATGATCAGAAGATCGCGCTGAATAAAGAAGTAACCTATCTTGAAAATTTCATTGAACTGGAAAAGCTCCGGCAGAATGACAACCTACATGTCACATTCGAAACGGATTATGCTTTGAACGGACATCTGGGCATTGCGCCTTTTATTCTGATGAATTTTGTTGAAAATGCATTCAAACATGTTTCCAGACACGTCGATCAGCCAAACTGGATACGGATAAATCTGGAAGTGGAAAACCGAAGATTACACTTTTCGATTGCAAACAGTTCTTCGCCAAACGTTTCAAATGAAGTGATCCGTTATGGCGGTATCGGCATAAAAAATGTGCAACGGCGGCTGGATCTTATTTATCCAGGACAGCATGAATTGAAAATTGACAATAACAGAAACAGTTTTGAAGTAGCGCTTCATGTCCAGCTGTCGGCGCTTGAAGCGCCTCATTTAAACCTTGTATCATGATGAATTGTGTTATTGTTGACGATGAGCCGCTGGCCAGAGAAGGCATCGCCAGTTATGTGCGGGAGGTGGATTTTCTGAATCTGGTTCAGACTTGCGAAAACCCGGTTGAGCTGATCAGTTTACTGGATGAAAATAAGGTGGATCTTGTTTTTCTCGATATTCAAACGCCGAAGATGAATGGCATTGATTTTTTGAAAATCGTACAAAATCCACCAATGGTTATCATCACGACCGCTTTTCCAAGTTATGCATTGGAGAGTTTTCAGCTGAATGTGCTCGACTATTTATTAAAACCCATCACGTTTGACCGGTTTTTCAAAGCAGCGAAAAAGGCCAAGGATTATTATCAGTTGATAACAAAATCGCAATATCCTGAGCAAACCCAGGTCGAACCAGAAGCTGATTATTTCTTTATAAAATGTGGAAGCAAGTATGAAAAAATTCTTCTGAATGAGATTCTTTACATTCAGGGAATGCAGAATTACGTGACGATCCATACGTTGAGAGGGAAATATATGACTTTACTCTATTTGAAAAACCTTGAACGGAGTCTGGGAGCTAATGCATTTATTCGCGTACACAAGTCGTATATCGTTTCGATCGGTAAAATAGAGGGGATTGAGGGAAATGAAATTTTTATCGGCGTCAATCGTATTCCAATGAGCAGGAATTATAGGGAGTTGGTTATTAATCAAGTGGTTACAAGTAAACTTCTGGATAAAATAAGATTTTCGGGAGGGTGATACTATTCAAAGTGCTTACCGTTAAATAAGTTTAGCTTTATTTATCTAACGGTATTTTTTAGCATTGTATAAAATTAATCCTCCTCTATCAGATTTGAGATGTTTCTCAGGAAAAACCGGCCTTCATCAGCCGGTTTTTTTGTGGTTAAAAGTTAGGATTTTACTAAGCAGATTTTGATCACTATCCTTTTTTTGAACCTTGGATCCGATCAGCTAACAGCGTAGCCTCCTCGACGACTTCTTGCGGATAATCGTTTAATGATAATATCCGGATTGCATTGGTTGTAGGAAGATTTCCGGGTTTGATCTTATAATCGAATAGAATTTTATCGTACTGGATTACTTCGGAAAAGTGGTATAAGTCGAATGTATTTTTGAGAAAACCCGCTAGTTCCAGGTCGTGGGTTGAGACAAGGACGATGTTGTTCTTTTTATTTAGATAACTCAATATCGCTTTTCCCGCGGCAATCCGTTCAATGGTATTGGTGCCTTTAAATAATTCATCTAGCAAAAATAGATTTTCTGATGCCAGCTCACTTTCTTGTAGTAAGTTTTTTACAGTGAGCACCTCTTCAAAATAGTAACTTTTACTATCAAGCAAATCATCCGAAATTCTGATGGCAGAGTGGATTTTCATTCTTGACACTTTGAATTCCTTTGCGAAGCAGGTGTGTATAGCCTGTCCAAGTATAACGTTGATGCCTATGATTCGGATGAAAGTAGTTTTGCCTGACATGTTAGAACCCGTCAGCAGGGCCGATTTTCCATTCAGATCAATATCGTTGGCCACGGAATTATAGATCAGCGGATGATAAGACCCGGTTGTATGCAGTTCTTTTTTAGTTGAAATGATGTCGGGAATGCAAAAATAAGGCAGATCATTTCTCAGGGAATCTATTGAAAGGGCTGTCTCAATTTCACCAATAAAAGTAAAAACGGATGCTATGTGCTGTCGCCTGGAATCAAGAAAGGGTAAGATTTTAAACAACAGAATTGGCTCTATTAAAAATAAGGCTTTAATCAGCTCAACAAAATACTCCACAAAAAGTCCTGCTTCGCTTTGTAATTTGGCCTCGATCTTAAAAATGGACATCGAACGGCTCAAAGTTTCCAGTTCGCTAACAGATTTGGTTACGCCTTCATCATGCAGATATTTATGCTTTAATAGCTTCCCGGCAATCTGATTCATGACGAGCAGCTGTGGAATGGAGCTCGCATATTGATAAAGGTTGTTTTTGTTCCAGTAATGAATGCCCAGGTTAACGGGAAGCAAAAAAATGATCAATATGAGTGCCTGCTGGAATAAAAATGACAACAGAACGGCACCAATGCTGAGCAGGGAAAGGCTTTGAATAATCCAGAACCATTTCGGTTTTTGAAGATGCGGACCCTGAAAAAGCGAGGCGACGTAATAGGCATCGTTATGATCCAGTTTTGAGATTTCATCCAAAACCAGTTTTTTTAGTTCCTTGTCATGATTAAAAAAAGTGATCAAAGCTTCTATTCTGTCGCTTCGCCGGTTGTCTGAGGGGATGGTCCTTATTACATGATAAAGATATTGCTGCCCAATTGAGGATGTTGTTCTGTCAATAAATTTGAAAATATCTTCGAGATCCAGGTCATGATAGGTTCTGTCGGATATGATCTGCTTCATATCTTCCTTGTTACTTTTTAGAAAAAAACGCTCTATTTTATTGAAATTAAAGTCATCAGGTTTAGTTTTTTGTTGCTGACCTGTTTCGTGGTTTCTTTTCCTTTTACCAAACATAGCGGATTTTTTTGTCAAACGATCGGTGCCATTTGTTTGTCAATATCTGGTAAAAATAGGTGACTTACAGTATATTAGTGCCTTGTGGAGAATCTGTTCGTTGAATGGTTTTGTAGGCTGACAACTACAAATATGAAAGAACGGCGGTCCAAATGAGTGATTTGTGACTGGAAGACAATACTTTGTTTTAATATTCATGATGTTGATGATTTAATCCTCAGAAAAAATGAAATACAAGAAGACCTGCTTGCTCCTTGTCTTGGTTTGCCTGCAATTATTGGCCTGTGATGTCGATGACACCATCGTATCCGGGAACTACACACGCGGCGATTTAATCGAGAGCGTTGAAAAAGGCACACTGACCAAAGATGAGATCGTCGATCGTGTGACGGAATTGTCTGCAAGCGCCTTTGCGCAATATGGTGTGAGCTATGAGGTGATCACCTATCGAACGGAGTACATGGGCAAGCCTATTGACAGTCGTGGTCTCTTGATATTGCCTCAAAACGCTGACAAAATTCATCTGCTCATGTATTGCCACGGCACTGAATTACCATCGGTCAGGCTGAATGTTGAAAAAATAACACCTTCATTGTACGATGGCGGCAGGGTTGATTTCCGGGACGTACGCAACATGGGTCTGGGCTGGGCGACGGCGGATATGCGGTATTTATTCCGGATTACATCGGTTTTGGACTTACTTTGGGTAAAGACCATCCGTATGTATATTATCCTGAAATGTTTATTTCCAATATCGATGGGCTCCTGGCTGTAAAAAAGGTATTGAAGCAAAAGAAAGCAGACTATGACAACCGTTTGTTTTTGACTGGCTGGTCTCAGGGAGCAGGTGCTGCACTTTCGGCGCACAAATACATACAGCAAAACTATGCCGAAGATTTTTCAGTGGTCGCTACCTCCGGGTTATCCGGTCCATATAATTTTAGCCATTTTGCCGAAACCTTCCTGGAAAGAAGGAAAGAGAATATCGATGCATTACCGATATTTTCCTGGGGATTATATTCATTAAATAAATTTTCAACGCTTCGCCGCCCGACTGACCAAATCTATACCTATCCGGTGTATGACCAGTTTGCATCAATTTTAACCCCTTCGAAGAAACCTGATGAAGTATTCAGTGATTATTTTTTAAACCATTGGACAAACGGTTCCGACATAGCATTGACAAAAGCGCTGATGGATAATTCCTTTCACCAAGGCTGGAAACCGGTCGGGAAAGTATTCCTGCACCATGGAGATGCTGATGAGCTGGTGCCATCCTATAACACGGAAGATGCTTATAAAGGGTTGACCGCTGCTGGCGGAGATGTGAAAAAATACATGTATCCCGGCGGAGGGCACGCCAGTGAGTTGGGCAATTTTATTTCAAACACTTTAAATGAATTTAACCTGTTGAAATAATGAGGATATTTTATGTAATGCTGCTCGCTATCACATTTCCGCTGGCAACGCGTGCTCAAAATTCCATCCGTCCCAATATATATCTGCAGGATATGCAGTATTACAATCCGGCATCTGTTGCGATAGACAGTTCTCAGTCGTCGCAGACTGCAATCTATGGTAAATATAAATCCGTGGATAACGAAGACGATATCTGGAAGAAGCCGATGAACCTCTGGCTGAGCCATGCTGCAAGGATTGGTAGGAGCAATTCATTTTATACCATCTCTTATGTAAATGATGTCTACTCGTTCTACGACCGGAATGCCATTTATCTTGGGTATTTGCGGCAGCAGAGAATAGGTAAATCATCCACACTCAGTTTTGGAGGACGTTTGGTTGGAAACTTAGACGCCATCCATTGGGATGATTTTAAACTTCCTCATTTAAAAACCGGAAGCTCAAAGCGCTTCAACCCTGATTTGGATTTGGGCGTTGTGTATCAATTCAGGAAATTGAAAGCTGGACTGGGAGTGAAAAATATCCTGGCCAATTTCAGTAAAATAGGAGGGTCCACACTGCTGAAAAAGGATCAAGCCAAATTCTTGGGGGGAATTGAATCGGGACTTCATGCGTAGAGTTTGGATAGTCTGAAAAGGAAGAATGAAATATCCCTGACACCCCGTGAGGTGGAACGGAACGCTTTTA
>NZ_JAVFVU010000005.1 GCF_030929615.1 Dyadobacter sp. LHD-138
AAAAGCGTTCCGTTCCACCTCACGGGGTGTCAGGGATATTTCATTCTTCCTTTTCAGACTATCCAAACTCTACGCATGAAGTCCCGATTCAATTCCCCCCAAGAATTTGGCTTGTTCCATTGTTTACTGATCCTTTATTAATTAACTTATCAAATAATAAGATAACAGATGTTTGTGAAATTGTTTGCAAATAAAAAAAGCACTTACAAGTTTTATCTCGTAAGTGCTTCTAATTCAGGGCTCCCGAAGTTGGGCTCGAACCAACGACCCTCTGATTAACAGTCAGATGCTCTAACCGGCTGAGCTATTCAGGAATTTCAAATCCGATTGTGTATCTGAATTATGGTGCAAATATAGGGATTCGATAAATATGACGCAAGTCTCAGGCAAAAATATTTTTTAACTTTGAACCTGCTGAAGGATTAACTCCTTGACTCTCTTGGCATCTCCTTTCGAAAAATTATTGATAATTATTTCAGGACGCATGCGGGGAATCACACGAATGGTGGAAAAAAAGATACTATTTTCAATTTCCACACCTGAAATATCTGAATAGAAAACAAAGTTGTCCGTACTTCTGAAAAGTTTCTTCACTTTAAAAGTAACGCCTTTTTCTCCAAATGTTACTTCGTCCGGAAAAAGGGGATTCATTAGCCCGCTGGCCTTAAAACGCTCATTCATGTTATTATCTTTAAAAAAGTTTACGCTCGTAAAAATGGTCACAAAGGTACGTATACTACCTTTTTTGTTTCAAAAAATTCTTCCTCAAAATAATCCGACAGATCATAGCTCCGTGTTTTCATTTTAAGCTCGGCAAGTTCTTCGGTAAGATCACCGCCTTTTAGATATAAAATACCGTTCCTAAGCGTATGAAATGAATTGCGGCTGATATTCTTGCGCACCCAGCCCACAAAAGGTGTGATACGTGTAACAGCCCGGCTTACGACAAACTCATAGGTATCATCCAGCTTTTCGGCCCTGATCTGCTCGGCTTTCACATTTTTCAGATCCAGCGCCGCCGCTATTTCCTGCACGACCCTGATTTTCTTCCCAATGCTGTCCACCAGATGGAACTGCGTATCGGGAAACATAATGGCAAGGGGAATACCGGGAAATCCGCCGCCAGTTCCCACATCCAGCACCGAAGTACCCGATTTAAACTGCATCACTTTGGCAATACCCAAAGAATGTAAGACGTGTCTTTCATATAAAGTATCGATATCCTGGCGGGAAATTACGTTCACTTTTGAATTCCAGTCCTGATACAATTCTTCCAGACGTGCAAATTTCTCACGCTGCGTATCCGTAAGATCCGGAAAGTATTTTAATATTAATTCCATGAAGTTCGTGGTTTTCTTCTTGTCATCACAAAAAAGCCGAAGAAGACATAATAAATAAAAAATGCAAAATCCATGAACAGAAAACTAAACCACTCAACGGTATTATCCAGCTTCCTGTTGATGATAAAAAAGAGTACCCACTGAATGAACCAGCGTACCCCAACGACGATCCCGAGCTCCTGAAGCAAAAGAATATCTTTACTAACCAGGGCATAAGCCAACGTAAGCAAACCCAAAAGCCAGACCGCTACGTGCGACGCGGAAAGGATTCCCAGCATGACCTTATTCCGCTTCCGGTAAAACTGGCTCACTGCTAAATGCCTTCTTTTTTGCCGCAACCAGCCTGACCAGGTCGTTTTCGGTTTGGAATAAACAAAAGATTCAGGTTCGATGGCTATGGCCGTATTGGAGCTGGTCGACACTTCATTTAAAAAGATATCATCATCTCCGCCCATGATGTGGCGATGCCTGTAAAAACCTTTATTGGCAAAAAACACCTGTGTTTTATACATGATATTCCTTCCCACCCCCATGTAAGTCAACCCCCACAACGAAAAGGACAGATATTGAACAGCGGCATAAAACGTCTCACAGCGAATAAACCAGTTGAGAAGCCCCGACTCTTTTTCGTACGGCGAAAATCCGATCACAATGTTTTTATCTTCATTAATCTGAGAGGTCATCGCGGTGATCCAGTGGAGTGAATTCGGACGGCAATCGGCGTCGGTCATCAGTGCCACCGGAAACTTTGCCTGCTTCATCCCCACGGTTAAAGCATATTTTTTGGGCGTTACGTGCGCAAACTCATCATTGATTCGGATGTAACGGATATTTTTCCAACTGTGAATATTTTCACGCATAAAATCCTCACTGCCATCATCGGAGCGGTCATCCAGTAGAATTACTTCAAATTCCGGATACTCCTGCGCATCCAGAAGCGGCAATAATTCTGTAAGGTTTTCCTTTTCATTCCAGGCACAAACCAATACAGTCACACCAGGGGCTTCATTTCCGTAATTTGTACTCTTCCCGTAAAATGCCAGGCGTGTAAAAATAAAAAGGTAATAAAACAGCTGAATCAGAACAAATGCGCCAAGCACATAAAGTAGAGAATCCGTCACGATATTGGGGGGTTGTAATTTATTTCTATATCTAATCCCACAAATATACAGTCATTGTCAGGAATGTTAGTTGCCTTCCACCTATTTTTGCAGACTCAAATTTATTAATACCATTAATGAAGTTTACGTTACAAACTCAGGATCCGCAATCAAAAGCACGCGCTGGCGTTGTGGAAACCGACCATGGAACAATTCAAACGCCGATTTTTATGCCGGTAGGTACGGCCGGAACAGTCAAGGCGGTTCACCAGCGGGAGCTGAAAGAAGATATTAAGGCACAAATTATATTAGGTAATACATATCACCTGTATCTGCGCCCGGGACTGGATATCCTCCAGAAAGCAGGCGGGCTTCATAAGTTTAATGGCTGGGACAAACCAATCCTTACCGACAGCGGCGGATATCAGGTTTATTCGCTTGCAGGCACGGGGCGGAAAATTAACGAACAAGGTGTGGTATTTAAGTCACACATTGATGGAGGGATACACACATTCACACCGGAGGGCGTTATGGACATCCAACGCACCATAGGCGCCGATATCATCATGGCATTTGATGAGTGTACTCCCTACCCTTGCGACTTTACCTATGCAAGAAATTCCATGGAAATGACACATCGCTGGCTGGGACGCTGCTGCACGCGGTTTGACGAGACGCAGCCCCTATACGGACACAGCCAGACACTCTTCCCGATCGTACAAGGAAGTGTGTATAAAGACCTTAGAAAACAATCGGCCGAGGTGATTGCATCTTATGAACGGGAAGGAAATGCCATTGGCGGATTATCCGTAGGCGAGCCAGCCGAAATAATGTACGAACTCACAGAAGTCGTTTGCGACATTTTGCCAAAAGATAAACCGCGTTATCTGATGGGCGTCGGGACACCTGCCAATATACTGGAATGTATTGCTTTGGGTGTGGACATGTTCGATTGCGTGATGCCTACCCGCAATGCACGCAATGGCATGATTTTTACTACCGAAGGCATAATAAACATAAAAAATGAAAGGTGGAAAGATGATTTATCTCCAATAGACAAAAATCTCGGAGGTTATGTTAGTACATTCTATTCTAAAGCGTACCTTCGTCATCTGGTCAAATCAGAGGAAATGTTGGGCGCGCAAATTGCAAGTGTGCACAATCTGACTTTCTATTTGTGGCTTGTAAATACGGCAAGAGAGAAAATAATCGAAGGCACTTTTACATCCTGGAAAAAAGAAATCGAAAAAAAATTGATGCAACGTCTTTGAAAGTTAGAAAAAGAACATTTCTTTCGGGAAGAATTTGTTGTATTTGCAGTTTTTATAGGGTATTTCAAAAATAGAAGTTGATAAAATGACATTGTTAATCTAATTTTGTGCCCACTAGGCATTTGATAATAGAATATCTGGCCACGAAAAATATATTGTTTTTATTATAAATTGATTATTAACGATCAATCCTAGTTAATCTTAATAACGCTAACTTGAATAGTATGAAAAAAGTATCCCAGTTGATTTGTTCGCTTGCCTTGGGGTCATTGATGGCTTTGCCTTCAATAGCACAACCCTTAGAGCAACCGAATTCTCCGGATTACAATCCAAAAGCTACCTACGACGGACCTTACAAACTGAATACGTGGTCAATTGCGATCCACGGAGGACCATCAATGTTTTTCGGTGATTTGAGAGAATACGATTTCTGGCCTGTTAACAAAAATAGCGACGACAGCCGCAAAGAATCAGGAACTTTTCAAGGAGGCATTACAATAAACAAACAACTTTCTTATTTGTTTGGTGCTCGTTTGGACGGATCCATCGGTACATTAAAAGGGATGAAACGTCGTAGTTACAGCCGTTTCTTCAAGGCGAACTATCAGGACGTTTCTTTGTCCGGAACGGTTAACCTTAAAGGTCTTTTGATGGGCCCAAATAAAATGAAGCGCTGGAAAGTTGACGCTTACGCTGGGTTTGGTCAAATTTTCTATGACTCAAAAGCTTATGACTTGTCTCCAACTGAAGCAAAAGTTCGTGAAACTGGCAAGAAAAATGACTGGATCATTCCAACAGGTCTTAATGTGAGTTATGAATTAACTTCACGCCTTGACCTGGGACTTGACTTCCGTATGAACTATACAAATTCTGATTATCTTGATGCTACCTGGGGTGGTGACTATGACAGAAATGCAAACCTTACGGCTATCAAAGATGCAAAAACTTCCCGCAAAGGAAATTCTGAATTGGATAGCTACGGATACGGTTCTGTTGTTTTGACTTACAAACTTGGTAAGAAACCACTTAAAGTTAAGAAAGAAGACGGGAAATGGGCTTACAAACCAGAAGATGGATTCTACCACCTTCGTTACACAGACCCAAAAGTATTGCTGAAGCCTGTTAAGATCCTTACACTTGAAGAAATGGACTCTGTTGCAAAAGCAAACCGTCCAAAAGATATCGATCCAAGATTGCTTCTTGATACTGACGGTGACGGTGTTTCTGACTTCTTCGATAAAGAACCAAATTCTCCAGCTGGAAGCATTGTTGACGGTAGCGGTCGTGTACTTGACTTTGATACTTACGTTAAAAATGCACTTGCAACAGGCGCAGCTTGCAGCGAAATCTTTGCAAACGTCCAGTTCGATACAGACAAAAATACGCTTAAACCTGAATTCCAGGATATGTTGAAAAACGTAGCACTGTTGATGAACAAAAACGGATGCCGTCTGCAATTGGCTGGCCACACGGATCGTCGTTCAACGGATCGTTACAACATGGCACTTTCTCGCCGTCGTGTGGATGCAGTTAAAAACTTCCTGATCAACGAAGCTGGCTTGAAAGATCCTAGCAAAGTAATCGTAGACTACTTCGGTTCATTCAAACCAATCGCTGACAGCGCAACACGTGATGGTCTGTTGAAAAACCGTCGTGTAGAATTGAAACTTCTTCCATAAGTAAGAATATAAATTCGATTGAAATGAGAAAGGCTCCCGATGGGAGCCTTTCTCATTTCAATTCATTAGCTTTGCCCTTGAAATCACACCATTAAATATATTCACACAAAATTAAACATGGCTCAATACGATTATTTAATAGTAGGTGCAGGACTGTGGGGTTCTGTTTTTGCACATGAAGCTACAAAAAGAGGTAAAAAATGTCTGGTGATAGACCGGCGCACACATACAGGAGGCAATACATACTGTGAAAATGTAGAAGGTATTAATGTCCATAAATACGGCGCGCACATTTTCCATACAAACGATAGAGATATCTGGGATTACGTAAATTCCTTTGTGGAGTTCAACCGCTACACCAATTCACCGGTTGCAAACTACAACGGCGAGCTTTATAACCTCCCTTTTAACATGAATACCTTTTACCAGCTTTGGAAGGTACGCACACCGGCAGAAGCGAAAGCAAAAATCCAGGAGCAGGTAAAAGAAGCAGGCATTACAAACCCGAAAAACCTGGAAGAGCAGGCCATTTCTTTGGTTGGCGTTGATATTTATGAAAAACTGATCAAGGGTTATACTGAAAAACAGTGGGGCAGAAAAGCGACCGAACTGCCTGATTTCATTATCAAAAGACTTCCGGTACGGTTTACATACGACAACAATTATTTCAACGACAAGTATCAGGGCATTCCGATTGGCGGCTATAACAAGTTAACCGAAGGTCTGCTGGAAGGCATAGAAGTAAGACTGGATACTGACTTTTTCCAAAACCGTGAAGAATTAAGTGCACTGGCAGAAACCATTGTTTACACAGGTCAGATTGACGAATACTTTAATTTCAGCCACGGTTCGCTCGAATACCGCAGTCTGAGATTTGACAACCAGCTGCTGGATCAGGAAAACTACCAGGGTAATGCCGTAATCAATTACACGGACGCCGAAACGCCTTTTACCCGTATTATTGAGCACAAGCATTTTGAATTCGGCACACAGCCTAAAACGGTTATCACGCATGAATATCCGTCAGAATGGACAACTGGGGCAGAACCCTATTATCCCGTGAATGACGATAAGAATACGGCCGTATTCAGCCAGTACAAGGATTTGGCCGCGAATGAAACAAACGTCATATTTGGCGGTCGCCTGGCCGAATATCGTTACTACGATATGCACCAGGTTATCGGTTCGGCATTGAAAAAAGTACGTGTTCATTTCGGTGAATAAAGTATAAATAACACACACTATAACGCCTTCGGGTGCTTTTAACTATGAAATTTCAGACCGCTACCAGCGCAGCTTTGCTGTGGCTGGTATTCCTATCTGGTTGTAAATCTCAAAGAAATTTACCAGAAATCAGATCAGAAAATTTCACCGACAATCCGGTACAGCAAACCAAAAGTGCTTATCTGATCAAGTCAGGGGATAAATTACTGGTTAATAACCTGAACTGGTTTTCAGCTTTATTTCCCGATCCAGCCAAAACATCCGGGGCTTCGGATACTGATACAGGCGGTTATCAAACAAACGTACATGAAGACGGTACGATTAATATGCCCGAAATCGGCAAGATTCATGCAGCGGGGTTAACCCGGGCGGGACTTGCCGATTCACTGGCGCTTCGTTACAAGGATATTGTACATGATCCCATTTTTGAAATAACAATCACCAATTTACGGGTGAAAGTCCTCGGCGCCTGTAACATCCAGGGGGTTATTGCGTTGGATAAAGAGACGCAATCGCTTGGTGAAGTACTGGCCAAAGCCGGTGGAATAAAATTCAATGAGGCAGGAGACAAGATTCAGATTATCCGCGGAGACGGCCAGGAACAGAAAATTATTGCATACGATTTCCAGCAATTGGGCGACCCCAGGATTATGAATCTTGCTGTTTATGATAACGACATTATTTACATCCCACCTTCAAAAGAAGGCATGCGTTCTGTGAAATTAGCCCGTAAACTGATACTTCTTCAACCCGTACTGATTGCACTCAACCTTGCTTTACTCGTGATTAATATTACCAGATAATGATTCCGGCTGTTACAGATCCCGACAATAATGAAATCCTGAAATCGCTTGGCTGCGACCTGCATATACACGTATTGCCAGGTATCGACGACGGTGCACAAAATCTGAATGACAGCTTGGCTCTCGTTGACGCACATTACCGTGCAGGAATTAGAAAGATCATCGCAACACCACATATCCGGATGGATTTTTTTGTAAATACGCAGGAATCCATCCACAATGCCTGGCTCCGTCTCACCGAAATTACCCGTGAACAATACCCGGACCTGGTCATTGCATACGCCGCAGAATATTTCGCTGACGACTATTTCCTGACACTGCTGGACAAACGTGAAATTCTCCCGCTGGCCGGTAATTATGTACTGGTTGAAACATCGCTGCGGCACGATCTGGTTTATTTCGGAGATATTATCAGGGAAATGATTTTGAAAGGTTATCAGCCCGTCATAGCGCATCCGGAACGCTACAAAGCATGGCATAATAACCCTGAGCGGTACAACGAAATTTATGAGCTGGGTGTTATTTTTCAAATAAATTTACTCTCCATTGGTGGCGCATATGGGCCAACGGAGCAAATTATGGCGGAAAGGCTGATTCAGCAAGGCTGGATAGGCGCGTTAGGAAGTGACCTTCACCGGGTTAGTCAGTATAAGTATATAAAACAGGCCGTTGAGAATCCTTATTTCAAAAGTCTTAGGGATTTAAAACTACTGAACCATACTTTACTTTCTGACTAACGCAGCATGAGCAAAGGGAATGACAGTGCTTTTTTTGAAGATTTTCTTAATCACTCAGATTCCCTCGACTTCCAAAGGGTTTTCAAAGTGATTCGAAGCCGCTGGTATTGGGTGGCCGGATCACTGTTATTTTTCGGCGTTTTATGTTTCCTGTATTTAAAACTCATCACACCGGAATACATTGCCACCACAAACCTTAAATATTCGGAACGACAGTCGGAGCTAGATGAAATTTCCAGCGAAAAGCCTGCTTTCCTCATCAATAATAGCAGTACCGATTATCTCACCGAAAAATACAACGTGCGGTCGCAGGAGGTTGTAGAAAACGCACTGGTAAAACTCAATAATCCCTTTACTTTTTACCGGCTTAAAGATTTTCGACAGATAGACCTGTATCCGGTCAAACCGCTGCACCTTAAAGTCCTCACTTTTGATCCTGCCCGTTTTGAAGACGGAACATTTTTGATAGATAAAGTACATCAAATTACTTATCAGTCCGCAAATTCAAAAAAAGCAACGGCCCTGCACAAAGGTTCCACTTTTACAATCCCAGGATTATCATTTTTAATTGAAGAAATAAATATCACAGGTGAATACGAATTTAAATTTGTCTACAACAACCCTTCAATACTCGCCAAAGAATTTATAAAACACATTGAGGTGAAGGAAGTTGAAGAAGAAATGCCGGTACTGACGCTTTCATTCAAACACCATAACAAACCATTTGCCAAAGATTTCCTGGAAAAACTGCTGGAATCATATCAGGCGTATGATCTAAACCAAAAACAGCGTTCTTCTGAGCTGACGCTCCGGTTTATTGAAGCGCAGGTAAAAGTATATGCCGCCACTTTGAAAGAGGCAGCCCGTGCACTGGAAATTTTTAAGCAGAAAAATACCGTGTTGGACATTGATGCATCGGCCACTGAAATATCCGGAAAAACGCGTGAAGCCGAGCAGCGGAAAAATGAATCCCAGATTCAGAAGGCATACATCACCATGCTGGAAAATAACCTGGGCACTACATTCGAACCAGTAAACTATCTTTCAGTCGGGTTGGATGGAACCACCGATGTTGTTTTGGTCGGTCTATTGGAACAATTCAATAGTCTTATTTCCAGAAGAAAGGAATTGCTCGTAAAGTACAGTGTTAATGCATCCGCAGTCAAAAATCTGGACGAAGAGCTTAGCAGATATCGTCAGCAGATTTTTGATAACATTTCATTGCAAAAACAAAAAAATACTGCCGTTACAAAAATACTGGATTCCGATATCCAGACGCTGAAAGAGCGGTTAAATCAGATCCCAGCACTGGAAAAGAACCTCATTTATCTTCAAAGCAACTTCGAGGTAAACAAAAATATCTATTCCTTGTTGTTGAATAAAGAGATCGAATCTTCCATTGTCAGGGCTGGCATGCTGCCTTCCTTCAAGGTTATTACACGCATGGAGGTGGATAAAGTTTTACCAAAACCGATCCAAAGCATTACCCTATCCATTTTCCTGGGTATCCTAACCGGCCTTTCCTCCATATTCCTGAGCCGTTACTTCAACACCAGATTCGTCAGCATTGATCTCATTGAAAAATCAGACATTATTGGTTTTTCAGGCCTTATCCATCGTTTTGATCCGAAGATCCGGCGGGATAATGTTCAGGATTTAAGCAAATTTTTGGCTGACCATACCATTTTCACAGAATCAATAAGTGCGCTGCGCACCAAAATCAGTTTTTTAAAAACCGACGAAAATCTTCATCCCGAAAAAGGGAAACAAATTTTGATTACCTCTGAAACATCAGGAGAGGGTAAAACTTTTGTTTCCGTTAATCTCGCGCTATCCCTTACCAAAATCGGGAAAAAAGTTATTGTCATCAGCTGCGATTTACGCAGATCCAAATTGCATCATTTCTTTGACGATATAAACCAGGATGGATTAAGTAGGTATCTCCAGAAGCCCGAATCTGCCAGACCTATCAAATCTTCTACGATACCCAATCTGGATTACATAGCAGCCGGCCCTCCCCCATTGAATCCGGCCGAGCTTTTGCAAGGGAATCCATTTCAGGAATTGTTATCTTATTGCCGTTCAAACTACGACTATGTAATTCTGGATACTGCGCCCGTTGGACTGGTTTCAGATAATATTCCTTTGTTGACAAACAGCCATATTGTTTTGTTCATTTTACGCTGGATGTATTCCAACCAGGATGCTCACAAACTCGCAGCACAACTGGCACAAGATTACCAAATCAATAAAATACAGGTTGTTGTCAATGACTTTTACCCGGATGCCTTGTACGATCGGATTACCGACGCTTCTTACATTGGCAACGCATACAGGCATTATGATTATACCTATCTAAACACCGATTCAGAGAAAAAAGGCATGTTACAAAGAATTAAAAACAAGCTCAGCGTAAACCATAAATTATGAATACCATGACACACACGCACTATGAATTACGAACAATATCAACCGCCAAAAATCGTCGCAGAGATTGGCTGTAACCATATGGGATGTATGGAGACGGCCAGAGAGTTGATAAGTCTGGCAAGGGATTGCAAAGCCGACTATGTCAAATTCCAGAAAAGAAATCCCAAAGAATTACTGACCACGAAGCAATACAACACGCCTCATCCGGTTCCCCATCACGCGTATGGCAGCACGTACGGTAGTCATCGGGAAACGCTTGAATTGAATATCGGGCAACATCAAATATTGAAGCAACATGCAGAATCAATCGGAATTGGCTATGCGTGCTCCGTTTGGGACGTCACTTCTGCGCTGGAAATAATAACCCTCAACCCTGATTTCATTAAAGTACCGGCAGCCAGCAACTGTAACTTTGACATGCTGAGACTGCTCCGCGATACCTATCAAGGTGCTGTGCATCTTTCCATCGGTATGACTACCTGGAAGGAAATCAAGGCCATTATTGGTTTTTTTGCAGCCGAAAATCAAGCACAACACCGGCTCATTTTGTACAGCTGTACTTCCGGTTATCCCGTCGGTTTCCAGGACGTCTGTTTACTCGAAATCAGAAAATTATATGATCATTTTCAAAACAAGGTAAAGGAAATCGGGTTCTCCGGTCACCATTTGGGTATTGCTGTCGACATCGCCGCTTATACATTGGGAGCAAAATGGATTGAACGCCACTTCACCAAAGACCGCACCTGGAAAGGGACCGATCATGCCGCATCACTGGAAGTTCCGGGTTTTCAAAAACTCGTCAGGGACCTGCATCATATTCACCAGGCCTTAAATTTCAAACAAAAGGACATTCTTGACATTGAGGAAGCGCAACTGAACAAACTAAAACAACACACACCTTGAAAGACGTTTTGGCTATTATCCCCGCCCGGGGAGGCAGCAGGGGCCTTCCTCATAAAAACATAAGATTGCTCGCAGGCCATCCTTTGATTGCGTATAGCATCAAGGCCGCCTTAGACTGCCCTGTCATTTCCCGCGTCATTGTTTCAACGGACTCTGAACAGATTGCCAGGATTGCAAAAAGTTATGGAGCAAAAATTCCTTTTATTCGCCCGGCTGAATATGCACAGGACCTGAGCACAGATCTGGATGTATTCAACCATACGCTGCAATGGCTGGAAAAACACGAGCATTATGCTCCCGACCTGGTCGTACAACTTCGTCCGACCTCTCCTGTTCGTTTTAAAAATGATTTGGAAAACTGCATTCAAAAACTGCAAAATTCTGATGCTGACAGTCTGCGCGTTGTAACGCCCGCTTTCAATAACCCATTTAAAATGTGGATGATTGATGATCACAATAAACCGATGAAACCACTGCTCAATCCGGATCTGACCTCAGAAACCTACAATCAGCCCCGGCAAAATTTACCGCAGATTTATTGGCAAACCGGTACATTGGATGTGATTAGAGCCCAAGTGATCCGGGAACAAAAATCAATGTCCGGGAAAAGCATCCTGCCTTATCTTATTGAGCAAAAATTTGCTGTGGACATCGACGATATCGAAAGTTTCAACCGCGCAGAGGAAATGATCAAAAAGTTTGATTGTATCAAGTTTCAGCCATGATAAAAAACACCGATCCAGTCATGGTCATGGGTGCCGGCTCCATTGGCGACAGACATATCCGGATACTACAAAAACTATGTTTTTCTAACATCTGGGTATACCGGCAAAGGAATTTACCGCTGCAAAATATTGGTTCAAATTCCGTTAATATTTTTACAAATTCGGATCAAATCAATGAAATAAAACCATTTGCAGCCATTGTATGTACCCCCACCACGCAACATATGGAGCAAGCGATATATTGTATTGAACAAGGAATTCATGTTTTGATAGAAAAGCCATTATCCCATGCATTAACCGGCATTCAAAAATTAAAAAAGGCCGTACTGGCCAATAACACTTGCGTGCAGGTTGCCTATATGCTCCGATACCATCCATTATTTCAAATAGTAGAGACGCATATTCAAACGAAAAAAATGGGGTCCTTGCTTAGCATGCAGTGTTACTGGGGAGAATATCTGCCTGACTGGCATCCCTGGGAAGATTACAGAGAATCCTACGCTGGCCGAAAAGACCTGGGTGGCGGAGCTGCCCTTACATTAAGTCATGATGTCGATCTGGTGAACTGGCTTTCCGGGAGCCGGGTAAAGAAATGGAACACGCTAAAAAATTATTCTTCTTCCCTGGAAATCGATGTGGAATCCGCAGCGGATATTTCGATCGCCTATGAAAACGGCGTAACGGCGCACTGTCATGTCAATTTTCATGAGCGAATTCCCCGTCGATGGTATCGCTTTGCATTTGAGAAGGGGTCTATGGAAATTGATTATCTCAAATCAGAACTCATTGTCTCGCCCATCAATGCTTCCGTTCATAGGAGAATAATTCCCGATTTCAACAGAAATCAGCTTTATGAGTCACAAACACTCGATTTTTTCACCCGCATTGATGACGGCTATTTTCACGAATCCTCATTAAAATATCTGAATGAATCTGAACTTATCATTTCCATTTGCCAATAATATGCTGCCTCACCTCACAGATACTTCACTTTCCATTGCGGGAAAAGTAATTTTAATCACCGGTGCCTACGGGTTGATCGGGCAAACAATTGCGCTCTCCTTTCTCCACCAGGGAGCCTGTGTGATACTCGCCGATATCAATACCGGCAAGCAAAGGGAAGTTGAAAATATTGTCTCGGATATTTTCCCCGACAGGCAGTTCCTTTTCAATACATTGGATATTACCTGCGAAGAAAGTTGTCAGAATACCATACATGCCGTCGTTCAAAAGTTCGGCCGGTTGGATGTGCTCATCAACAATGCCGCGGTTGATGCTAAGTTTGATGCAGAACATACCAGCAATACCCACAATGCCCGCTTTGAAAATTACCCCATTGCCTTATTACGAAATTCAATCGAGGTAAATCTGACTGGAACGATCCTGATCACGCAATATGCTTGTCGCCAAATGCTCAAACAAAATTCAGGAAACATTATCAACGTCGCGTCAACCTATTCCTTGGTGGCGCCAAATCAAAATCTTTATGACTTTGAAGATGGACAACAACGCTTCAAACCGGTTGATTATGTCGCATCCAAATCATTTATCCCAAATTTCACGCGCTATATCGCCACTCTTTATGCCCGCGAAGGAATTCGATGCAATGCCATTCTCCCACATGGCATTTTCAACAATCATGAAATACCATTTTTAGAAAACTTCGCAAGATTATCCCCTCTTGGCCGGATGTGTGACCGAAATGAGCTGACCGGGCCTTTTACTTTTCTTGCCTCCGACGCTTCCAGTTACATGACGGGCTCGCTGTTATCTGTGGACGGCGGATGGACTGCCTGGTAAAATTTATATCATTTAAACGGTCGGCAACGATGCAAAAAGTTCTCTTTATCTCGGATGGATCTCCATTTAGTTTTAATCATTCAGGTGCGTCGTCATTTAAAACGAGTCATCTTGCACTGTTAAGTGAGATCACAAATTTGCGACTTTATGTTATTTGCCTCCCTCCCGCGGAAACTTTTTCCATTGAAATTCCCGGTTTAGATCCTAAACGACTCATCGTGATCCACGCTGATTTTTCGCCTGTATCAAAACCTGCGTCATTTTATAAATCTGTGTTAAAGGCCCTTTCTAAACCCGGAAGACTTGCTGTTTATGCTTTGCTATTTCACTTCATCACCAAAAGAAATCTTGCTGTGATCCAAAACATCATCAATGATATCAAACCGGACATGATCTGGGCTGAACATCTTGAACCTTTTTTGCTGACCAGTCTTTTGCAAGGTTTTGAAGGCAAAATAATTTACAGCCACCACGATTTTTTGTGGAAACTAATCCTGCTCAGAAGGCAAAATCCGAAAGATTATATCCGGTCGTTCCTCTCTCAGTTTATTCAAAAAAACGCCATTCGAAAAAAAGGAAATTACGTCATTGGCGGAGCACAAAATGAATTACATGAAATCCGAAAAATCCATAGAAAATCATCCACGCTATACGTCCCCACTTTATACCCGATTGTACGGATCTCATTCCCTCAAAAGCTGATAGCCAATAAATTATTAAGAATAGTGCATTTCGGTTCTCCTCAGGCGACGGCGAACCGTATCGGACTTAAAAATTTACTCACATACATTATTCCGCATCTTCAAAACAAAATTGATTTCGAATGTTTGATTGTTGGCGATCCGGATATAAACAATCAGGAATTAAATGGACTGCTTAACCAACCCAATGTCGTTTGCAAGGGATACGTGGCCGACCTTAGTTCGGTTTTACGTCCGCTTGATATTCATATTTTACCCTACGATCAGCCAACCGGGAGCCGCACACGCTATGCTGTTGCGATCAATCATGGCCAGGTACTGATTGCGCACCAGGCCTGTGTGACTGGAACCGACGGCTTGATTCACCAGGAAAACTGCCTGATAGAAAACTCATTTCAGGAAATTGCTGACACAATAATCCGGCTTTTCCACAATCCGGAAGAGCGGCTCAGAATCGCTGTAAATGCAAAAAAATGGTATGATAACACACACACGAGGAAACGCCAGGCCGCAATCTTAAAAACCTGGTTATCCGAAAACAGCATGATCCATGAATGATGAACAGGAAAAATGGGACATGGAAATCGTTTCCACGACCGGTTTGTTTGAAATCAACTGGCGCGAACTCTGGCATTACCGTGACCTCATCATATTGTTTGTCCGCCGGGATTTAACCGCAACCTACAAACAAACGATTCTGGGACCATTGTGGTTTTTTATTCAGCCCATCCTGACCACGGCGATGTACATCATCGTTTTCGGGAAAATTGCGAATATCTCCACCGGAAACTTACCTAAAATCCTATTTTACCTCGCCGGTATTACCATCTGGAACTATTTCCAGGAATCACTCATCAAAACTTCCGAAACATTTATCACCAATCAAAACCTCTTTGGAAAAGTATATTTTCCCCGGCTAGCCGTACCCATATCTCTTGTTATTTCCGGTCTCATCAAATTTTTCATACAGTTTGCTCTTTTTCTGCTGATTTGGCTGTATTTTTTATTTCAAAAAGATAATATATCCATTCACCCCAATGGTACTATTTTACTGTTCCCGCTCTACATGCTGGTCATGTCAGGCCTTGGTTTTGGTTACGGAATTTTAATCTCCTCGCTAACTACGAAATACCGGGACCTGCGCTTCCTCATCCAGTTCGGAATACAATTGCTTATGTACGCCACACCGGTTGTGTACCCGCTGCAAATCGTCAGTGAAAAATACCAATGGCTGCTACTATTAAATCCTGTTGCCATTATCATTGAAGCCTTCAAATACGGTTTTACCGGCCATGGCTACTTTTCATATTCCGCACTTGGATACGCCGTCCTCTTTACGTTGATCCACCTGTTTATCAGCATACTCATTTTTAATCGGGTTGAAAAAACCTTTGTGGATACAGTTTAGAATGAAAACCCGTAATTGGGGTGACGTCCTGGATTAGCTCAAAGTCAAATGAATTTCTATGTAAGTTTCTTTAAATCAATAGAAAAATGTCACGGACCGTTATTCAAATTGAAGCTATTTCGAAAGTTTACAAAACAGGTAAAACCTCAACCGGTAGTCTGTCAAGAGATCTTACCGAATGGTGGATATCCTCTTTTCAAAAAAGAGATGCCTTTGAAATCAAACCTGTACGGCATAACCCTGTCAAGTATTTCAAGGCTTTACAGGATATTTCGGTTGAGGTAAAACAGGGAGAAGTTCTGGGGATTATCGGTGGCAATGGCGCAGGAAAATCGACGTTACTGAAAATCTTATCGCGCATAACAAAGCCCACAAGCGGCAGAATCAGAATAAAAGGTCGCATCGCCTCCCTGCTTGAAGTGGGTACGGGCTTTCATCCGGACTTGACCGGTCGTGAAAACATTTTTTTGAATGGCGCGATTCTGGGCATGCGAAAAGAGGAAATCAGAAACAAACTCGATGAGATCATCGCGTTTTCAGCGGTAGAAAAATTTATTGACACCCCCGTGAAACGTTACTCTTCGGGCATGTATGTACGTCTTGCGTTCGCTGTGGCCGCCCACCTAGAACCTGAAATTTTAATTATCGATGAAGTACTGGCTGTTGGAGACGTAGCATTTCAGAATAAATGTCTCGGAAAAATGAAAGAAGTAAGTCATAATCAGGGCCGAACCGTCATTTTTGTCAGTCACAGTATGGAGTCCGTTAAAGCGCTGTGTTCCAGAACGATTCTATTGCAAAACGGACAAATTAATTTGGAAGGAAGTTCTGAGCAGGTTGTTGATTTTTACCTTAACAACCTGGCAAAGTAAATTCCAGTAAGAGCAATCCCATCTAATCCGAATGGACATACCACTTCACAGAATAATCCCATAAAACTATGATTGTGACGTCATTAGTTTCCGTTTTGATGCCTGCTTTCAATTGTGCAAATTATGTACAAGAGGCCATGCATTCGATACTAAATCAAAGTTATCGCCATTTCGAATTATTGATATGGGACGACGGTTCGACAGACAATACCCTTGCAAAAATTAAAGAAATACAAGACGAGCGGATCACCCTTTATTGCAATAAAACCAATCTCGGTTATCCGGCCACGATGAACGCATTATTTGCGGTTGTGAAAGGTGTATTTGTAATGATCCAGGATGCCGATGACTTATCTGATCCCTACCGCATTGAAAAACTCATGCAGACACTGGACCAGAATCCGGGCACTGATCTGGCTGGTTCTCATCTGATTAAATTTTATCGAAACAGGAAAGCGTTTAAAATAATATCAGAACTGAATATCAACCAGTTAAACAATTCATTCACCGATTACACCCGCCCTGACATAACATTTGGCACCTTACTCATGCGTAAGCATGTGACCAAAATACCTTTTCGCAATCTAAAGTTTGTAACAAGGGCGCAGGATATCGACTGGCTTTTCCGGGTTTCTGAACAATATCGGTTTATGAATTGTGATGCATACCTCTATTATTACCGTCAGCATCATGAGTCGATGTCAAACGCCAACGAAAGGGAGCCGGTTTACAACTATTTCTTTTGGGAATACATTTGTTTGATATCGCAACATCGCCGCGAGAAAGGCATAGACCTTTTGTTACCGGCTTATGAAAAACAACTTCTCGATTTCCTCAACGCATCCTTTGAAAATAAGAAAAACACCGATCCGAATTTCCGAGAAAGGTATCTGGCCTATCGTGCAAAACGGAACGGACAAACGCAGGAAGCCCTTTCGTTCGTTTGGCAGATCATTAAAAATAACCCGCTGAAAAGAGCCGGTTATCAATGTTTATACAAAGTGCTTTTTTTCAATTTTCGGTAAAAGCAAATCATGAAAATAGGAGTTCTGGCTCAGTATCTGGATACCCGCAGCGACATTCGTACCACACTCGATTTTTTAAGTCGGGAACACGAAATCGTGGTTTACGTCCGCGGGCCGGAAGTACAAAAAGTGAGTCAGTTTATTAATGACGATATTACCATTGTCCCCATCACCGTGTTCAACGGATTCCAGAAAGTGCTGTGTCTGCTCTGGCAATATTTATATCTGATGCTGGGCAAAATGCCTGCCAGTCATTACAATTATTACATGACGGAACATGTCAAATTACTTAACCCGGCACTTAAAAAATGGCAAAAAACGATTCAATACTTATTACTCAAATTCAGTAAAATACTACCGTGCTTCATTCATTATGATCATTATTTACATGGGCTGACATTGATAAAAGCACGCACCAGGCTTCATCCGGACATTGACGTTTTCCTATGTTGTACCGAGATATATCACGACTGGCTGTTTGCACAAATTCTTGCGCAGCATAAACCGGTTTGGACCTATGTTTACAGCTGGGATCATCCGTGTAAAATGAAAACCTTTTCAAAACGGACCCATTATCTGGTTTGGCACGAAGGAATCAAAACCGATCTCATCAAACTTCAAAACATAAATCCCGACAGCATCTATGTTTGGGGTGCAACACAATTTGCTTATATCTTCGATCATTTTCAATCGAAATCCAACCCGCCTGTTCCCTATGACTTCCGCTACATTTATCTGGGATGTGCGACGGGTTACGACAAATTGACGAGCCAGGAAGTCGACTATTGCGGGCAAATCGCAGCAGTCTTGCAGGATATAGCGCCCGAATGGAAATTGGTTGTCAAACCCTATCCCTTTCAAAAAAATAGTGTCGTGTATGATAAACTAGCAGGTTTGGATAATGTCGTCATTGATAAAATCACGGCAAAATCAAAAAATAAGCCGCATGAAAAATACCTGAAAATCCAATATGCCGAAGCTTTCTTTCATTTTGGCACAACATTGGGTTATGAAGCAGGTTATTTTACCACGCCTTCCTTTCTCATCGACTTGGTTGATCCTCAAAAAGATGCGTTACTACACCGATTTGTACATCAGTATCAAAACGTCAGATATCTGAATAATGGCGCAGGGTACAATGTGATCAAAACGAAAAATGATTTGGAAAAAGTACTGCAAAACCTTTCTGATCAAACGGCAGATGCAAAATATACGAATGAAAAAATAAGTCAGGTCATGCCGTTGGAATCGTTCCAAACATTGGTCCCTAAACTGGTGTATCTATTCACTAAAAACGCTGAAACCAGATGAAACTCATCGCATCGCCCATGGTACCTCTGGTTTCCGCTGAAAATATCCGCCACAGAATTATGCTGCGTCTCCTAAATGAAACGCGGAAAATTTTCCGGCAACGAATCAGGAGGCAAGCGATCCGCCTGCTGCCCGTTTATGAAATTACGGATAAACAGCAACCCGCCATTCATATGTTGGTATGCAGGCGAGACTATGAAATGGCGATTATTTCGGCACTGGTCTTAAATCATCTCGGGAGAAAAGGACACTTTTTCATTTTGCACGATGACGGTTCTTTGAACCATCACATTGAAAATTTATTTCAGAAATATTTGCCCGGATCCGTATTTATCAAAAGAGCGATTGCCGATAAGACCGCAGGGCAAAAACTTTCGGATTACCCCAATCTGTTCAGGTTGAGACGGGAAAACATCCTGATCTTAAAACTGACCGATATCGTACTTTGGGCGCAAAGTGATCGGATCGGTTATATGGATTCAGATATACTGTTTTTCAAATATCCGCTGGAATATATCCAGGTACTAAAAACGGCCTCAAAGACAACCTTTTTTAACCGGGATATCGCAGACGCCTACATCTCCGATAAAGCTATCCTTAAAAATATTTACAACATTACGCTCCCGGCTCGCATCAATTCAGGATTGTGGGTGACGGATAAAAAATATTTTGATTTTGGGTTGATAGAATCATGGTTAGGCCACCCATTCTTAAAGCCGTACTTGTCTGACTACAGGCTCGAACAAACACTTTTTGCCATGCTGGCGGGCATGTTTAATACCGAACATTTTCCAAGCGGCTATGATGTAAACTTTGAGAAAAAGCCGGAAATAAGTACTGGTAAACATTACGTTGGCCGTATCCGTTACGGATACGAACTCGAAGGACTTATCTATCTCATAAGCAACAAAATAATATAATCCGATTTATACTTTTGACACACACGAACCTGACAAAAATCCTGATCTTGCCAGATGCAGGCCCTAAAAATCCATTTCAGCATCAGATGATAAAATTTCTGATAACGCATGGATTGGTGGTATATCCCGGAAAGAAAAGAAAATGGTTCAGCATCTATGCAGCCGTAAATAATTCAAAACCCGAAATCGTCTATTTCGACTGGGTTCATAGTTTTATTATTGGCAACAGTCTGCTGAGCAGTTGTATCAAGTCATTGGTTTTTTGTCTCGAAATCATTTATCTGATTAACATCAGAAAGCTTCCCATCATACATACCGCGCACAATATTCAAAATCATAAGAAAAAATGGCTGACGTTAGAACATTGGGTATATCGGTTTTTCTTACGAAAGTGTGATAGAATCCGCGTGTATTCAGAAGCGACGAAGGATGAAATCAGTAGTAAATTCGATCTGGATCCGTACCGGATTTACATAATCCAGGATGTTCCATTTCATCATTACTATCCCAATGCTATGTCGCGGGCACAAAGCAGAGTAACGCTGGGTGTCGATCATAACGCCTTCCTTTATCTATTTTTTGGCCGGATAGCACTTTACAAAGGCCTGGAAAATCTGATCCTCTCTTTTATTTCCATGGCCAAACCGGAAAGCTATCTGATTCTGGCCGGGGAATGTCTGGATCGGAAATATCTTTCGGATTTGCAAAAACTGGCAGGCGGCCACGCAAAAATAATCTGGCACGAGGGATTTATAAAAAGAGAAGATGTCCAGTATTTTTTCAACGCAGCCGATGTTGTCGTGCTGCCTTTTACCAGAATTGATCACTCGGGTACTGTTGATCTCGCTTTGTCTTTTTCAAGGCCCGTCATTACCCTGAAAACCAAAGCAATGACTGCTATGCTTCCGCATCAAGACGCTCTGCTTTTCGAAAAACCCGACCAATTGCAGCATTGCCTGGTTCAGGTAACGAAGATGAACCTGTCCGCTATCGGTTTGAAGAATTTCAAAACAGCCAATAAGGCAAACCATGCTGATTTCCTGAAATTATTTCGAATGTCCAAATCCTGAGAAAATGAAAATACTTTTCTGCACCAATACATTTGAAAATGTCCTAAACGGACCAGCAAAGTTCGCAGGCTATCTGCTGGAATTAAACCGGCTGGATGCTAATGTAGAAATCCGCATCCTGACCGAGGACATTGGCATCGACTCCCGGCATATCGATCAGGCTTTCATATTCCGCTTACATTTAGAATTAAACCGTTTCACTAAACCCTGGGGGTTTATTTACAGAATGTTTCCCTATTACAGAGCTTGTCGGGATATCCGGCGGTTGTTTCCTTTTGATGTAGTCATTTTCAACAACGCCATTACAGGAATTTGGTCTGCCATCCAATTAAAAACACCGGTTTTAGGCATGATCAATGATGATAGCAGCCTTGGCGCCTCCATCGATAATTTTCAAAAAAGCAGGAAATGGTTTCGTCATTTTATCTTCCGGTTTATGGAGAAACTGGCCTGCTATTGCATGGAAGGCATTATCGTCAACTCCCGCTTTTTACAGAATTTAGTATTAAAAGCATACAAACCATGCCCTTCCAAACTGCACCTTTTATACAAAGGAGTTTCCATTGAGGGTTCCCCTAACTTTGGAAAACTGGATTTGCAATCCCCTGTCAGCGTTCTTTTTGTCAAATCTGATTTCGTGCGCGGTGGATTAAACGACCTGATTACAGCGCTCGGTTTATTGCCTGAATACAATTTTGAATTACAAATCGTTGGGCCTGGCGTTCAATCTAAAAGAGAAATTTTCAGTCAAAACAAATACCCGAACGTTCATATTGATTTCATTGGCCCGGCTCCGCAAACATTGATCAAGGCTCTTATGCGGCAGAATGATCTGTTTATTGTTCCATCTCGTCAGGAAGCTTTTGGTGTTGCCAACCTCGAAGCACTGGTCAGCGGCATACCTGTAATTTCAACGAATGTCGGTGGCATTCCGGAAGTTCTGAATGATGGAAATAACGGCTGGATGGTCGATCCGGAAAAACCCGAAGTATTAGCCAATACCATTCGATATGTCATAAAAAATCCGACAGAAAGATTAGAAAAGCAGAAAAAAGGCTACGCGTTCGTCTGTCAAAATTTTTCCAAAACGGCCGTTTTAAATCGTTTTCTGGCTACTGTTAATATTTACAGCCTATGAAAGTGCTGTTTATTTCAAACAACTGGGCCGACGCACATCAGCAAACCAGGTTGCATGGTTTGACGCAATCAGGATTTATAATGACCTGTCTCGCTGTTTTTAGAAATTACTATCCCGTCAAATATCCTTTGCTACCGATCTCGCTTGGAGAAATTGCGCATGCGCATTACGCGAAACGATCGCGAATATATTGGCGACTTTTCATTCAATTATGGAAAAATGCCGACTACAATGACTGCGTCTACGTTTATGGTTTCGATCTGTTACTCACAACGGTGATATACAAAACATTTTCAAGGCAAAAAATCAGGATCATTTATGAGATCCCCGACATTCGTGAGCTTTTTTTCGCAGAAAATATAGCTGGGAAACTGATCAGAAAAATAGAGCAAATCATTATTCCTCATATCGATCAACTCGTAGTTACATCGCCGGAATTTGTCTCAGAATATTTTACGAAGCACAGAAAAATCTGTGTTAAGCATTATCTGGTTATCGAAAATAAGGTTCATTCCGGTCAGTTACCCGAAGATACCTTTGTCAATACCCCGATGAATTGTTTTAATCGTAAGATCAGGATTGGTTATTTTGGCGTGTTGCGCTGTAAAAATTCTCTTAACTGCCTGATTTCATTGGCTGAAAAGAATCAGTTTGAAATTATTCTGCGGGGCATATTTATGCCTGATACCAGTCCTTTTGAGGAAAAAATCAAAAATTCGAGAAACATCTTTTACTATGGCCCATACCAGGTCCCCGAGCATTTGAGAATGATTTATAACAAGGTGGATATTGTCTGGGGTGCCTATCCGTTCTCAAAAAATGAAACCGGCAATCATCTTTGGGCACGGACAAACCGTTTTTATGAAAGTCTGTTTTTCAAAAAACCGATTATCCTTCAAAAAGGGACAGCCGATGCTGATAAGGCCCGGCAACTTGGGAGTATTGCATTGGAAATTGATATGAAAAATGAAGATCAGGTTATCAGAGATCTTTCGACCATGATCACTCCTGATTATTTAAAATCAGCCAGTGCTTTAATGCATGATATCACTGAAAATCATTATCAGATCACCACCGAATATAAAAATCTTGTCAGGTGTTTACAGCAAAAGAAATCGTAGCGCGTAAAATCGGCAGAAATGTGATTTTTCCAATTGTCCTTTTTTCCTTGCTCACAATCGGAAATTATTCTTTTTTCAGGTATTCCGTACAAGGTGTAGAAACAACCTCGTGGGTGCTCCGAATCATACCCCATATCAGGTTTGTTATCCCTGTCTGGGTCTTTTTCTATTGCGTATCCATCAATTTAAAGCTCACGTCAAAAATATTGCGGGATCATTTTGACGTTGTCGCCGTCGGACTGAGTTGGCTGGTCTCATCAATACTTAGCTTCGATATCTCCAGCTATCTACTTTACGGCATATGGTCCTTATTTTCGCTTTGCGCCGTCCTCTTATTTATCTCAACGACAGCCCTTATTTCCGAATCACGCGGAGCATTTCTTTTCAGGATTTTAAATGTTTTATGGATCGGTAATTTCGTGATCATCCTACTTGATCTCATCAGTATGCTATTCCAGAAGCAAGGAATAATGATGTCCAGTATCCCTTTCTCCTCTAATACATTCTGGGCTTATCCGACACTTATCATCGGTATTGTCGCCCTGATAAAAATGAAATTTACCACGGACAGGCTTCTAAAAAGATTATATTATATCAGCATTTTTGCCATTTCCCTGATCGCCGTTTACTTCTCGGCCAGGCGCAGCCCACTTTTTGTACTCATTTTGACGTCAGTGTTACTCTTTCTACCGCCACGTATTCCCCATATCCTTCTAATCAGTTTAATTGTGATCTCCTCTTTTTCATTCCTGAATACTACGACCGGTAAAAATATCATCGGTACACTCCCGGATTCTTATTCAAAATACCGGATTGAGAGAATGTTTGGCTGGGTGAAAGACCGAAAAGAAACCTCCTATCTCGAACGGAAAAAAATCTGGAATACGTATCTGGACAAATTTTACAGGAAACCGGTTTTCGGTGAAGGATTATCGGCGGTACACCGAATTACAAAAAGTAACAAAACCAAAACAGAAGGACTTTCAGCGCACAATACCTTTATAGGACTGCTGGCCGAAACAGGGCTTATGGGTACAACGCTAATGATTATTATTTTGGGAAGGAGTATTTTCTTTTTAAAAAAAGCAGGAAATCCCAATTGGGTGAAAATTTATATTCTCCTCTTTATCCCAACACTTCTGATCAATTGGGTTGAATACAACCTGATTCCGGGGCAAATATTTTTCTTATATACGATGATTATATGGCTGTTGCCCCGTGGTCTGCAATACCTTGAGAAATAATTTCCAGACCTGTGTAAAAAAACAAAGACATGAAAAAATTTCCATGCCCTGTTTCACACTATACACACACTATATTTTTAATGTCTTTTATATCAAGTCTTAATTCTTTCAATATATCTAATTTGAAAGCACAAAATAACACATTAATGTTATCAGAAAAAAGCTTTCGATTATGATTTTATTTATCTTAACCCCGAAAACAATCCATTTATTAATTAAAGGCTTAACGAGATACAAAAATACTTTATTGCCAATAAAAAATAAACTTCGATACCTGCTTACATTCGCATCAATAAACGCATTATCTCAGATCTATGGAATCACTTTTAACAACGGACGCATTAATCAGTTTGTTAACACTTACCCTGCTAGAAGTTGTACTAGGAATTGATAACATCATTTTCATTACTATAGTTGCAGGAAAACTTCCTGTTTCTCAACGAAAAAGAGCTCAAAACAATGGTTTACTCATTGCGTTATTGCTTAGAATCGCACTTCTTTTCGGTATTTCATGGGTTATTGGGTTAAAAGAAGACCTTTTGACAATCTTTGGACATGGCCTTAGCGGCAGAGATATTATTCTCCTTTTGGGTGGATTATTTCTTTTATACAGCTCTACAAAAGAAATCCATCACAAGTTGGAAGGCGAAACCGAACACATTCCTTCTGCTGAAAATACCGTCGCTGGTAAGGCTTCATTAACCTTTGGCAGTGCGCTGGTACAAATCTCGTTACTGAATATTATTTTTTCATTTGATTCGGTGTTAACAGCGGTCGGATTGGTAAAAGAAATTCCAATCATGATCCTTGCAGTCATTTTATCAACCTTCATTATGATTGCTTTTGCGGCTAAAATCGGCGATTTTGTAAATAATCACCCATCAATTAAAATTTTAGCGCTCTCTTTTTTGTTGATGATTGGTACGCTGTTGGTGGCCGAGGCTTTTCACTACGAAATACCAAAAGGATATGCTTATTTCGCGATGGCTTTTTCGTTTATTGTTGAATTGTTAAATATGAAGCTTGACAAAAATTCAAAAAATCCCGTTAAGCTACATGAGCGTGCCGAATGAAATCGGTAAATATTTAATAAATAATTAGAATACAAAAAGAATGCGCATTAATCCCGAAACGGTTGACAGGATCAAACAAGCCGCTGACATTGTGGAAGTGGTAGGGGATTTTGTGTCGCTTAAAAAGAAAGGGGCAAATTATTCAGCCTGTTGCCCTTTTCACAATGAAAAATCACCCTCTTTTAATGTCAATCCTGTTCGCCAGATCTTCAAATGTTTTGGTTGCGGGGCGGCTGGTGATGCCATCAAATTTGTGATGGATATTGACGGCGTCGGATACGGAGAGGCACTTCGATATCTTGCAAGCAAATATCAGATCGAGATTCAGGAAGAAGAGGTTACGGATGAAGAAGCTTTACGACAAAATACCCGTGACAGTTTATACATCATTCTGAACTTTGCCAAAAACTTTTATCAACAGCAACTTCATGAAACGGATGAAGGCCAGTCTGTCGGTATCAGTTATTTCCGGGAAAGGGGTTTTACGAATGATATCCAGAAAAAATTTGAGCTCGGATACAGTACCGATACCTGGGATGCACTTACGAAAGAAGCGCTCCATAAGGGTTACACGGCTGAAATCTTATCCAAAGCCGGATTATTAATTCACAAGGAAGGAAGTCAAACCGCGGGCTATGACCGTTTCCGCGGCCGGGTAATTTTTCCAATTCATAACGTTGCAGGCAAAGTAATCGCTTTTGGTGCAAGGATTTTAAAAACCGACAAATCCCAACCCAAATACCTTAATTCGCCGGAGACAGAAGTTTATCATAAAAGTGATATTCTTTACGGGATTTATCAGGCCAAAAATGCGATCCGCCAACTGGAAGCCTGCTACCTTGTTGAAGGATATACTGATGTAGTGTCACTACATCAGGCTGGTATCGAAAACGTTGTGGCATCCTCGGGCACATCGCTTACGACTGAACAAATACGGTTGATCGGCAGGTTCACTCCCAATATTACCATTTTATATGATGGCGATATGGCGGGGATCAAAGCTGCCTTACGGGGGCTGGATCTGGTTTTGGAAGAGGGACTGAATGTTAGTATCGTGTTATTTCCGGACGGTGAAGATCCGGACAGTTACGTACGCCGCGTTGGTGCCGAGGCATTTAAGGAATATCTAAAAAATGCCTCGCGTGACTTTATTACCTTCAAAACAGAAACCTTATTACAGGATGCCGGGAATGATCCTTTCCGACTGGCCGCCGTTATTGGTGAAGTAGTAAACAGTATCATCAAAATTCCCGACGCAATCAAACGTCAGGTATTTTTTCACCGGACTTCTGAAATGATGAAGGTGGATGAGCAAATGCTTATTTCCGAAGGAAATAAATTGCTCAGAAAACTGCATACGCAGCCAAAACCTCAGGAAAGGGGAAACAGACCGAATAATTTTACCCCGCAAGGTCCACAAGATATTCCATTTTCAGATGACGGGCCGCCGCCGGATTTTTTCGAATCGGAATCACCTGCTGCACCCGAGGAAACAGACGAGCAAACCCAGCGGACGAAACTTTACTATCAGGAAGAAGCCTTTATCCGTCTTTTGGTATTGTATGGGGCCAATGAGCTGGAACCCACGATTTCTGTTTGTGCCTATGTATTGGGAGAAATTCAGGGAATCGATTTTAAAGATCCGGTTTTTCATCATTTATTGACCTTATTCAGAGAAAATTTCAGCCGGCAAATTGTTTTGCACACGGATTATTTCCAAAATCATCACGAGTCTGAAATTCGTGACCTGACCATTAGTTGGCTAACCAGTAAGTACGAGTTAAGCTCCCTATGGACTGAAAAATTCGAGATCTATGTTCCGTCCGAAATTGATGTACTTGATAAGAGCAGCTTCATTAATATCCTTCGTCTGAAAAAGGCCTTCATTGAAGAAAAGATGAAAATATGCATGGCAGATCTGAAAAAAGCGACGACGGAAGAAGACGAAAATGCGATCATGAACGAGTATATTTTCTATAAAGGAATAAGTATGGCCGCTGCAAAAGAACTTGGCAGCGTGATCGGGTAAGTAATTTTGATTTGAGTATATGCTGGATTTCCGACTGAAAGTTTTTTACACCGTAGCCCAGACCCTCAATTTCAACAGGGCGGCGGAACAATTAAGTATAAGCCAGCCAGCAGTAACCAAACACATCAAAGAGCTGGAACAGCAGTACAGCACCACTCTTTTTGACCGGGCTAAAAAGCGGATCGTGCTTACGCGTTCCGGAGAGGTGCTTTTGCAACATGCGCATTTGATTTTTGAGCAGTATCAAAAACTTGATTTTGACCTTAATCTGTTACAAAATAAAACCGAGGGTGAATTACATATCGGCGCCAGCACTACCATTGCGCAATATGTAATTCCCTCCTATCTGGCGCATTTCCAGCAACGATTTCCAGAAATAAAGATTGAGCTCACAATGGCTAATTCACTGGTTATTGAGCAGATGCTGGTGGACAAAAAAATAGAACTGGGCCTGGTGGAAGGCACAACCCACAATAGCGATCTGAAATATTCACCTTTCTTAAAGGACGAAATTGTGCTGGTATCCCGTCCTAAAAACAGTCTCCTGAAAAAACGGGTGATTACAGCCAAAGAACTATTAAAACTTCCCTTACTGACACGGGAAAGCGGTTCCGGCACCGCTGACATCATTGAAGAATACCTGCAGACAACCGGCATAAGCTCCAAACAACTGAATATCCACATGCAGCTTGGCAGCACAGAGAGTATCAAAAATTACTTATTTTGCTCGGATACTTTTGCCTTCTTGTCTGTTTACAGTGTACAACAAGACCTGACTGATGACCGCCTCTGCATCATCGATGTGGACCGAATGGATATCACCCGCACCTTTTCATTTGTTCACAGACAAGGCCAGCCTTCTCCATTGTCTAAGCTTTTCATTCGTTTCTCCTCCCTTAAACGATAACTATTAGTTATTAAACCATACCTTTTTTGATTTATTAACATCATTTCCACTGACTACTTTTGCTTATCTATTAAGCACAGCAATCAATGGAAAGTATACATCGTCCACTCTCTTTAACATACCGGCACATCGCTTTCGGACTGTTATTCCTTATCTGTTTATTGCCTTTTGCAGATGCGCCAATAGCCTTATTGCTCGGATTTATTGCTACCCAGGTTCTTGGCCACCCTTTTGCACAGCAAAATCATAAAATTGCCCCGTGGTTATTGAAAACCTCGGTTGTCGGGCTGGGCTTCGGCATGAATTTGTCGCGCGCAATGGAAGCTGGCAAAGAAGGTTTTGTCTTCACAATGGCTTCAATCGTGATCACTTTGCTGGGCGGACTTTGGTTAGGAAAGCGATTGGGTGTCGAGATGAAAAGCTCATTTTTAATCACATCAGGCACCGCTATTTGCGGTGGCAGTGCTATTGCAGCACTTTCTCCCCTGGTTAAAGCGAATGAAAAACAGATCAGTACGGCATTGGGTGTAGTATTTGTATTGAATTCACTGGCCTTATTTGTGTTTCCAATTCTGGGAAATTTTTTACAAATGACCCAACATGAGTTCGGGATATGGAGTGCCATTGCGATTCACGATACCAGCTCAGTCGTGGGTGCAGCAGCCAAATACGGTAACGAAGCACTGCAAACCGCAACGACAGTAAAACTGGAAAGAGCATTGTGGATTATCCCTTTGTCTTTAATTACCATGTTCCTGAATCGCAATGGTGCCAAAATACAATTCCCTTATTTTATCGGCTTATTTATTATCGCGATGATCACCAGCAGTTATTTCACTGACTATCAATTCATTTACAGCAATATCATTTTCGAGTCAAAAAAAATATTGCTTCTTACCATGTTCCTGATCGGTGCCGGGCTTAATATAGACAGCATTAAATCCGCGGGTATTAAGCCCTTTGTCCAGGGAATTTCATTATGGTTTTTTATTTCCGGCATATCCCTTCTTGCCATAGTAGCATTGAGATAATAATCTGCCGGTATTCCCGAATTTGATTAAACACCGTTTAATTGTTAACTTTTGGAACGTGTTACTATTAATACTTCTCAAAAAATGAAAAATTCCATTCTCTTCATCTTGTTTTTAATCGTATTTACAGGTTGTTCGTCAGGTTATAAAATACTTAAACCTGAAAAAGAAAGTAACTTCCGATTGTCGGATTATCCAACTTTTGGTTTTTACGATATTGAAGCAAAAGGCGATACCGTTTCCGCCACTTTTGGAAAAAACATAGCCATTATTAAAGAGGCTATTTCGAGAAATCTGGAAGGAAAAGGCCTCAATCAGGCACAGGATCCCGCTTTGAAAATTAATATCGCGATCTCCGTTCAGGAAAAAATCCAGACACGTGAGACGAACTTCCAAAACGACGGCCGCCCTCAGTACATGGGGCAAAGGCGTTATTCCTGGAAAAGTAAAGAAGTTGAAGTCGGAAGGTATAAAATGGGCACCTTGCTGATTGATCTGGTGGATCCTGCAACCAACAAAATGGTCTGGAAAGGTGGCGGCGAGGGCGTTTTACCCGGAAAAGAGAAAGATTTCACCAAAGGAGCGAACGAGCTCATAGACCAGATTTTCAGTTCTATTGGCAACCAATAATTAAAAAAAGCCGGTTCTTTTTGGAACCGGCTTCATATGTTTTTGAACACAAATTAACCATTGTGCACGGTACTTCTCACCTTTTCATTTACATTGTCAGCCACTGTTTCAGCTTTGCCTTTTACGGCATTCACATTTTTCAAAAAGCCTTCTTTAAGCCTGTCTGCAAGCGTAGACAGCTCTTCAAGACTTTTTTCATACGTATCTTTGGCTGTACCACCTAAATCACTTGCTTTGGTTTTAACGGTACTACCAATATCATTTGCTTTACTTTTAATCAGCTTACGTGTATCTTTCCCTTTTTTCGGAGCAACTAATAAACCAATGGCAACGCCTGTAAGCAAAGCCCCTACCGTTCCGATCAGAAATTTTTGATTCTTGTTCATACCAAATTCTTATTTTGTGTGATGTAAAATAGATAGTTAACCAAATTTAGCAAAATACCGTGCCAAAGAAACTAATTAACGCCCTTTTTCTGCAAAGCCATACATTTCTTCTGTTTTTTATTTTGGTATCGATCTTGTCAGCCCCCCCGGCATATAGCCAGTGGGATATTCTTGATGTCAAAACAAAAATCAATATGCGCGGCGTGCATACGGTTACCCCGACCATGTGCTGGATTGGGGGCTCCAATGGCACTGTTTTACGGACTACAAATGGCGGAAAAAGTTGGTCAACCTTTAAAATCCCCGGAGCCGACTCGCTCGATTTCCGTGATATCCATGCATTTGGCAAAGAAACAGCCATTGCGATGAGTGCCGGACTGGCTGAGCTGGGCAAAGGAAAAATTTATCGTACCGAAGATGGCGGAGAAAGCTGGAATCTTGTGTATCAAACTACGCAAAACGGGGTATTTTTGGATGGCATCGATTTTTGGAATAAAAGTCAGGGGATATGCCTTGGTGACCCGGTAAATGGCAGATTGTTTATCCTCACAACCGAAGATGGAGGAAAAAGCTGGAAGGAATTGCCCATGGAGAGCCGCCCGGAAACACAGCCCGGAGAAGCATGTTTTGCTGCAAGCGGAACCTCGATATTGGCCGTTGGAAAGGATAAGGCGTTCATTGGTACAGGCGGCGGAAAAATGGCACGCGTTTTCCGGTCCGACGATTTGGGTCAGCACTGGCAGGTTTCAGAAACACCCATGCCAGCCGGCCCGACAAGCGGTATTTTTGGTCTTCATTTCTGGTCTAAAAAAAATGGCATTGCCGTGGGAGGCGACTATAAAAATACCAGCGATTCCACAAAAAATGTATTGCTGACCGAAGATGGAGGTGTTACCTGGAAATTTGGTGCAAGCACAAAGCCACTGGGATTAAAGGAATCTGTTGCACTTTATCATAAACGTTACTCAACCTGGAATGGAGATTCTCAGCTTCGTAAAGACGATTTCGCTTTGGTAGCCGTCGGCCCATCCGGAAGCAGCTCCTCAACCCAGCAGGGAAAATCATGGCAAACCATCGGAAATGAACCTTTTCACGCCGTAAGTTTTGCAGGAAACGTCGGTTACGCCGTTGGCGGTAAAGGCCTCATTGCAAAAATTGAGAAGGTATCAATGAAAAAGAAAAAACGGAAACTGGTTTTTGTGCGGGAGGATTAGATGCTGAAAGGATACATCAGGCAGTTTGCTTCTATCTTTTTCACCTATATCGGCAGTTATTGAATTGGATATCTTCCTTCAATTCAATAACTGCCGATTCGCTGATCAATGCACTTGAAATTTTTAAATCCTGTCAATCAACTCCTTTACCTTCCTTACTTCTCTTCCCATCAAGTGATCAGCGATTGCTTCGGCGTGTTCACGACCATTTTCGATGAAGATTTTTTCTGTAAAAACACCAGCCATGACCGTACCGCATAAATACAAACCTGGAATATTGGTTTCAAAAGTCTCCGGGTCAAAAGTTGGTACTTTTGTTACCGGGTCAAGCGCCACGCCACAGCGGAAAAGAAAATGTTCATCCGGCAAATAACCCACCAATAAAAAGACAAAATCGGCTGGCATCCACTCCGTTTCGCCGGTCTCCGTATTTTCAATCTGGATTCTGCCCGGTTCTATCGCCTTGGTGATGCTGTTAAATCTTGTATGAATTTTGCCTTCCTTCACCCGGTTTTTCACATCCGGCACGAGCCAGTATTTCACCTTCGTACGGAAATCAGCTTCCTTGTGCACAATCGTGACATGTGCATCATGCCGGTACAATTCAAGCGCCGCCTCAACGGAAGAGTTGGAGCCTCCTACCAAAACAACATTCGTGTATGAATATTGAAATGGTTCGTCATAATAATGAGAAACGTGCGGCAGGTCCTCTCCGGGTACATTTAACTTGCGCGGCACATCAAAATACCCAGTTGCCAATACCACATTGCGGGACTGAAAAACCTGTCCATCACTCGTATACACAAAGAAAGTACCGTCCTCCTGTTTTTCCGTACGCGTTACATCCACAAAAAGTTTGAAGTTCAGATCATAGTATCCGGCCACTTTCCGGTAATACTGAAGCGCTTCATTCCGGTTCGCTTTTACTTCCGAAATCGCAAACGGAATACCTCCAATTTCAATATTTTCGGCTGTTGAGAAAAAACGCATTCTTCTCGGATAGCGCCGTATCGATTCTGTTATATTTCCTTTTTCCAGGATTAAATGATCAAGGCCATTTTTAGTCGCTTCAATCGCCATTGCTAGTCCGCAAGGGCCGCCGCCGATGATGATAACGTCATGTATATGCATAATTCTTTTTAACTAAATCTGATGTTTAAGCTTCAAAAGCCTCGTTTGGTTATAGGAAATAGACGAAATTAAGATACCAATTCAGTAAACCGTCACGATTTAACGTATTCTCAATTCCTTATTCTTAACCCTTAATTTAAAACATTGGTTTCTGAACTTTGTAATTTGGCTGACTGTTAAAAAGCAGTGGTCAATCATTTCAATTTCCATTGGTAAACGTAAGTCAAAATTTCTCAGAATGCCTCAATAACTGGGGGAAGCGGAAAATTCCGTTTGTCTTTCTTATTGACTTTTTAGCTCAAAAACCGGTCGCCTGGCGCCTGGACGAAATAAATCCTTCGGAAATATTATTTGATTTTAACGGATTCAGTAATGCGGAGTCTGATGCAGCTGCCGACATCCCGCCTGGTTTTTATTTTCACAAGGAACCCGTATCCTTTGAAGTGTACCGCAATAAATTCGCGCATGTGGTAAAAAATCTCCGTGCCGGAAATTCTTTTTTGGTAAACCTTTCCGTTCCAACGCCTATTGAAACAAATCTGGGGCTAAAAGATATTTTCCGGTTCAGCAATGCGCCTTATCGTTTTTGGCTGAAAGATCAGTTCGTCTGTTTTTCGCCGGAGATTTTTATAAAAATTAATGGAAAGCGAATTTCATCCTTCCCGATGAAAGGCACCATTGACGCGTCTTTTCCAAATGCTGAAAAAGTTATCCTCGCAGATCCCAAAGAGGCTGCCGAACATGCAACGATCGTCGATTTGATCAGAAACGATATCAGTATCGTCGCAGATCAAGTTTGGGTGGAACGTTACCGGTATATCGAACCGGTTAAAACCAATCAAAAAACATTGTTGCAGGTCAGTTCAGAAATTGCCGGCATTTTACCGGATCATTTTGATGGAGAATTTGGCGAGCTCTTACTCAAATTACTTCCTGCCGGCTCCATAAGCGGTGCCCCAAAGCCAAGTACCCTACAAATCATCAAAGATGCGGAAGGATATGACCGTGGCTACTACACCGGTGTGATGGGTTATTTTGATGGCGAAAACTTCGAAAGTGCCGTCATGATCCGGTACATTGAAAATCAGGATGGAAAACTTGTTTTCAAAAGCGGGGGCGGAATAACCGCAAAAAGTGATGCGCAAAGTGAATATCAGGAATTAATTGACAAAGTTTATTTACCCTTCGCCCATGCGCCAGCCCCTGTGCTTTGAAACGATCTGCGTTCAGAATCGTCAACTCCTTCATCTTTCCTACCACGAAAACCGGCTCAATAAAACCCGGAGAGAATTTTACGGTTTCGATGATGCCTGGAAACTTTCGGAGTTAATCATACTCCCGGATTTTGTTACAGCACAGCCACACAAGTGCCGCCTGGCTTACGGCGAAAATGTAGATAATATTCAATGGGAACCTTATCAGTCGCGAGCCATCACGAAAATTCGGAAGGTTTACGATGATGCTGTTGACTATGCCTATAAATACAATGACCGCAGCAATTTGAATTTTCTTTATGAGCAAAGAAAGGACGCCGACGAGATTCTGATCATCAAAAACGGTATGGTAACCGATACCAATTTTTGTAACGTTGCTTTTCAAAAAAACGGTAAATGGTTTACGCCCAACACCCCACTGCTTCCCGGAACACAAAGAGCCTTTTTACTGGATTCCGGAATTATTGAAGAAGCCGCGATTTCAGAAGAAGATATCCTAAAATTCAGCCATATCCGTTTGTTTAACGCCATGGTCAACTGGGAAAATGCACCGGTGATTGATGTTAAATTTATTCAATAACACTAGCTTATTCTTTCACCTATTAAACGTAAATTTGATATTATGGATATTCAGACTGAAAAAATAGAACTGGCTAAAAGGCTGCTGGATACAGAAGATAAAAACATCATTGATGCGATAAAATCTGTATTCGAAAGTTTTGATTCCGAAGAATGGGGAGACCTGCCAGACAAAGTTGTTACGGATGTAAAAGAATCCGTAAAACAAATAGACATGGGGCAAGGCATCCAACATGCACAAGCGAGAGAAACCTATAAGAAATGGCTTTAGACATTCTCTGGTCGCCGAAGGCATTGGAGAATTTTCATGACGTAATTTATTATCTGCAGAAAAACTGGACGGATGCTGTCGTAAGGGATTTTATCATAAAAACTGAGAAGATCATCAATCAAATCGCAAGGCATCCTCATACATTCCGCTACGTTTCTTCCGGAAGTTCAATTCGGGAAGCAGTAATTACAAAACATAACCTGCTGTTATATAAAATTCATAAAAATCAGGTTGTTTTACTTGCCGTTTTTGACACACGCCAGCATCCAAGAAAAAAGAAAATTCAGTAGACGAACATTAGATACATAACGTTCAAAAGGAGCATTAAGCCAATAAAATCGTAACTTGCGGCTCTTTTTAATAAACATAATTTTTGCCTACTCAGCCAATGACCTCCCTTTTTGAGGACGAAATCACCTTATTTGCCGATCTGATCCTGCCGGTTCCTGTTCCCAGACTCTTTACATACAGAGTCCCGAGAAACATGTCGGAAATGATTAAGGTTGGCGCGCGGGTCATTGTACAATTTGGAAAAAACCGGGTTATTACCGCTGTCGTTGCCCATCTGCATGCAAATCCGCCTACGCAATATCAGGCCAAATACATTCTGGAATTGCTGGATGACGAGCCAATTGTTACCACGAAACAGCTAGAACTTTTCAACTGGATATCAGAATATTATTTATGCAATATCGGTGAAGTGCTCAACGTCGCTTTGCCAGCCGGACTGAAAATCACCAGTCAGTCGCGCATCCAGCATAACCCGGAATTCGATTACGAAGAGTTACTGACCGATCAGGAGCGGTTCATTCTGGATGAAATAAAAAAACATGCTACGCTTTCTTATGAAGAAGTAGCGCGGATGGTCAATCAGACAAACATTACCGCTGTAATAAAGTCGCTGGTCGGCAAACGGGCCGTGATTCTTTTTGAAGAAGTGAAGGAAAAATACAAACCGAAAATTGTAAAAAAGGTACGCTTAACGGCCGCTTTTACTTCGGAAAGTTCTTTAATGGCGCTCACTTCTTCGCTCGATAAAACACCCAAGCAGCAGGATATCCTGATGCGCTATCTAAGCCACATTCCTGTTTATAACAATGCGGAATTAAATGTAAAGGGGCTTGACAAAACGATATTTTCCCAGGATAACGGTGTTTCCGATTCTGCCCTGCAAACCCTGATCAAAAAGGGAGTCTTTGAGCAGTTTGAAATCGTGGTTTCCCGCTTTGCCGATATTCCGCTTGGACAGGTTGCTGAAATTAATCTTACGGAAAGCCAGCAGACCGCATTCCAGCAAATTCACGAATCCTTTTCTGAAAAAGAAGTCGTCTTGCTGCACGGCATCACAGGCAGCGGGAAAACTGAAGTATACATTGAGCTAATCAAACAGGCTTTGGATAGCGGTTCACAGGTTTTGTTCCTCCTGCCCGAAATTGCTTTAACCACCCAGATTGTTGTCCGGTTACGAAAAGTATTCGGCGACCAAATGGGGATATACCACTCTAAATTTTCCGACAACGAACGGGTTGAAGTCTGGAAAGGCATTTTGGATGGGAAATTTCAGTTTGTCGTAGGCGTCCGTTCTGCGATCTTTTTGCCTTTTGACAATCTGGGGCTGATCATTGTCGATGAGGAACACGAAACTTCCTACAAGCAGCATGACCCGGCGCCGCGTTACCACGCCCGCGATGTGGCCGTGATTATGGCCTATATGCACAAGGCAAAAACTTTGCTGGGTTCCGCCACACCATCACTCGAAAGTTATTTTCACGCCAGAAGCGGAAGATACGGTCTGGTTGAAATGAATCAGCGATTTGGGAATGCAGCATTACCGACTTTTCTTTTGGTCGATACCAAAAAAGAAAAGAAACAGCGCACGATGAAAAATGAATTTTCATCCGTGTTGCTCCAACATCTTGAATCTAATTTAAACAATAAGGAACAAACTATTTTGTTCCAGAACAGGCGCGGTTATTCTCCATACATGCAATGTGAGGAATGCAGCTGGATTTCGGAATGCGCCAATTGTGACGTAAGCCTGACTTATCACATGAAGGTCCGGGAGCTTCGCTGCCATTATTGCGGTCATAAAGAAGAGGTTCCTAGGACTTGTCCGGCTTGTGGTTCAACAAAGGTAAAAACCATTGGTTATGGTACTGAAAAAATCGAGGAAGAACTAGGTTTACTCCTGCCGACTGCGCGGGTCCAACGGATGGATTTGGACACGACCCGTGCAAAAAATGCCTATCAGCAGATTATTCAGGAATTTGAAGAGGGCGGAACCGATATTCTCGTTGGGACACAAATGGTCAGCAAAGGCCTTGACTTCGATAATGTAAGTATGGTGGGCATTTTCGATGCCGACCGCATTATCCATTTCCCCGAATTCAGGGCATCAGAGCGTGCCTTTCAGATGTTGACCCAGGTAAGCGGGCGCGCCGGGCGCAGGGCTGATAAACCCGGAAAAGTATTAATCCAAACCGCAAACCCTGCGCAAAAAATCCTCGAAAGAATTATACAGAACGACTACGTCGGCATGTACGAAACCGAAATTCTGGAACGCGAACAATTTCATTATCCACCGTTTACCAGGCTGATCAAAATCACGGTCAAACACGTTGACGAAGGCACATCCAAACGTGCAGCCACGGTTTTAGCCGAAAAATTAATCGTCAATTTAGGCAAAAGCCGGGTTCTCGGACCCGAGCCTCCGCTGGTTGAAAGAGTAAGAAATCAGTTTTTGTTCGACATTCTCATTAAACTTGAACGAGAAAAGATTAATTTTAAGGCGGCAAAGTCGTTTATACAAGAAAAAGTCATCGATATTCTAACCGATAAAACCATAAAAGGCGTCCATGTCGTGATAGACGTGGATTGTGTTTAAGTAAATTCATATCATACTGCAATTAACTCTATGTCTTCCAAGAAAACCAAAATCGTTGCTACCGTAGGCCCAACATCAGAATCAAAAGAAATGCTTCATTCCCTGGCAGTTGCCGGCGTTAACGTATTTCGTCTTAATTTTTCTCATGGTACGCACGCAGACCACCTGGCCAGGCTAACTACCATTCGTGAAATCAATGAAGAATTCGGATTGAACCTTGCTATTTTACAGGATTTACAAGGACCAAAAATCCGTATCGGGCTCGTAGCTGAAAAAGATGGTGTGTTGATCGAGGCTGGAAACAAGCTTATTCTTTCCAATACAGAAGTGCTGGGAACTGCTGAGAAAGTAAGTACTCCTTATGACGGAATGTATAATGACGTTAAGATCGGAGACCGCATTTTGATGGATGACGGAAAACTTGAAGTACTTGTAACAGGAATTGATGGCAGCGACGTAGTGACACAAGTGGTTTACGGAGGTTTGCTAAAATCTAAAAAAGGTGTAAACCTTCCGAATACGCGTGTTTCAATGCCTTCTGTAACACAGAAAGATTACGAAGATTTAGATTTCGGTCTTGAACATAACGTGGAGTGGGTTGCGCTTTCTTTCGTGCGTACCGCTTCAGAAGTGTTGAAAGTGAAGGAATATATCGCCAACAAAGGCAAATTTGCCCGTTTGGTAGCGAAAATTGAAAAACCTGAGGCTATCGCAAACATCGATGAAATCATCGAAGCGGCTGATGCCATCATGGTTGCCCGTGGTGATTTGGGTGTTGAACTTCCGGCAGAAGAAGTTCCGATGATCCAGAAAATGATCGTTGAGAAATGTAACAAAGCTGGAAAGCCGGTTATCGTGGCAACGCAAATGCTGGAAAGTATGATCGAAAGCCCGCGTGCAACACGTGCGGAGCTTAATGACGTTGCAAATTCGGTACTTGATGGTGCTGATGCCGTGATGTTAAGTGCGGAAACGGCTTCTGGTAAATACCCTTTGCTGGCTGTTGAAAGCATGAGCCGTACGATTGAAAAGGTAGAAGAGAACACTAATGATGTTTACTTCAAGTACCATGCATTCGTAAATGAACAACCGGGTCAGGATAAGTTGAATGACAATGTCGTGATGAGCGCATGTCGTTTGGCACGTGATACCAATGCCACTGCAATTATCGGGATCACACGTTCAGGATATACTTCTTTCCGTTTGTCTCACCACCGTCCAAAAGCAAATTTATTGATCTTCACATCTAATAAGGTGTTGATGAATACATTGGCACTCTATTGGGGAACGAAAGTGTTCTATTACGATAAAGATCAGGGTGTGTCAACAGACGATCTTATCGAAGACATCAAACTTTTCCTTATCGAAAAAGGCGAATTGAAAAAAGGCGATGTATTTATCAATACATTGAGCATGCCGGTTTCAAAACAACGCAAAACTAACACCGTGAAGTTGAGCGTAGTGGAATAAGCTATTTTCATCTGAATTTATTGAAGCAGCAGGGAAAGTTTCCTGCTGCTTTTTTGTTTTCAAGTCAGTATTATTTTATTCAAAAATCGCATATAGCTCAGCAAGTTAGCGGAATTACGATTCCTATTTTTTATATTTGAATACAGCAAAATCAGTAACCATGATAGCTTCAACAGGTCCGGGCAATGTTTTGACAACGGTTTCCGAAAAAGATATTCCCAACGTTTTGATCCATGAAATAATAGACGGCAAACCTTTATACCGTAAGGGTTACCGTGATGTTTTGGCCAAAACGAAAAGTATCGAAGATATTATGGGGTCTAGTTCATTACAATTTTTCATCGTTGATTATTTACTGAGAATCATTTACAAATCGGTTAGTGACGAAGAATATATTGTAGCAACAAACGAAGCTGGTCTTCATTTAGACAAACGAAATAATCTTGCCGGAGACATTCTGATTTTTGATCAAGAAATCTTTACAGTTGATAAGATTACCCAACACTACGCCAATGTGCCCCCGAAAATTTCAATCGAAATTGATTTGGACATTGAGCTCGAAGAATTTACCGAAATAGATTACATCACGATGAAAACTAAAAAGCTCTTAGCATTTGGAGCCGAAAAAGTTATCTGGTTTTTAACCGCTTCAAAAAAAGTCATGATCGCAAAACCCAACAACTGGCAGGTTTATGACTGGAACAAAGACGTCGAAATCTTAAAAGGTATCACCTGCAACGTCGGCGCCTACTTAAAAGAAAAAGGCTCAGAATTTGCCTGAACCGTATTTTGAGCGCTATCACGATGAAGTTGTTTAAACTTGTTTGTGGTAAATCAATATACGTTAGCCGGATTATATTGTAAGACAGTTTTGACGGCGTTGTAAATTCGATTTCTGAAATGGTTCTGTCACCCTTTCAGGGTTAAAACCTGACTGTTTGCCCGTATTTTCTACCATACTATCTTCCCTTCGGGGTGATCTATAAGCTTAACTAACTTCGACAAGACAACATCTTGTCGTTTTTATTTTAGAATAACTAATAAAATAGTTTTGAAACTAATTAAATAGTATTAACTTTGAACATCATCATTTAAACTCCTATAAATACAACAATATATCCCTATGGAAATTCGGACACTAACCCGCGCAGAAGAAGAGATCATGCGAATACTCTGGCAATTAAAAAAAGCCTTTGTCAAAGACATTCTGGCCGAAATGCCTGAACCGAAACCGGCTTACAATACCGTATCAACGATTATACGCATTCTGGAAAAAAAAGAAGTGGTGGGCTACACAGCTTATGGGAAGACGCATGAGTATTACCCGTTAATCACCGAGGAAGAGTACAAACGCTATGAAATGCAGCAGCTGATGACTAATTACTTTGATAACTCGCTGCCAAATCTGGTTTCATTTTTCGTGAAAGACAATGATCTGAAAACAAAAGATCTGGATGAGATCATGAAACTGATCAACGATCACAAAAACGAATAACAGCGTGCTATTAGCCATGGAAATGCTGAATTGAAATTGATAGTAAACCTTCCTGTAAGATTTGATTACCGGCAAAACGCTTGCACAGTGCCCTTGTCTTTAAAAAGAGATGCATTCCCGCCTCTTTCCTGATTTTTTGCTTTTGCCCTAATACCCGATACAGATCAACAAATTCAATACTAATTGAAATGGACTTGATTAGCAAAATGTAAAACCTAACCTTAAAAACGATCTTTTAGCCATGGAACTCCTGCTCTATATCGGAAAAGTAAGTTTATATTGGACCCTTTTCTACACTTGTTATTGGTTATTTCTTCGTCAGCATACTTTTTTTATATGGAACCGGTTTTATCTGCTCGGTGCGTTGATACTCTCGTTAGCCCTCCCTTTTCTGATTTACCCCGAATCCGCGCCTAAAATCCCTGTGCTTTATGAAGTCAGCGCCGGTACATTTACGGTGTCGGACAATCAGGTTAAGCAATATGACCTTTTTACCTGGACCAATCTGCTCTGGCTGACCTACGCATGCGGCGCTTCCCTGATGCTGTTCAAATTGTATGAAAACGTCAGAGAATTAAACAGATTCTTAAGACAAGGTGAAGAAATTGAGCTTGAAGATTGCACCGTTATTCTGATCAATTCAAACCATATCGGCTCTTTCTCATTCCTGCATTGGATTGTTGTCAACCGCAATGACTATGAAAATCATTTTGACGCGATCCTGCGGCACGAAATGGTCCACATGCAGCAGCGGCACAGCATTGACATTCTGCTGATTGAGCTCATGAAAGTTATTTTCTGGTTCAACCCCATCTTAATTATCTATAAAAAATCATTACAGGAAATCCATGAATTCCTGGCGGATGCAGAAGCACCGAACCGGGAAAATTATGCCACTTTCCTCCTGTCTTATGCCCTCAACGCACCGATAGCTTCCCTCACCAATCATTTTTTCAAACCATCGCAGATTAAAACCAGAATTCAGATGATCTATAAAAATCGCACTTCGAAATGGATGCTCGGCTCCTATCTTTTTGCTTTTGCTACGATTGGTATGGTCGCATTATTCGTGGCTGGCTGTGAACAAAAGGGAAGTAATGAACTTTCCGAGACAATAGATAAGCTGGCTGGAAAACAACAACCTGAGAAAAAGCCGATTGACCTGAAAGGCAAGAAAATTTATATGGTCGTTGAAGAACAGCCCACCTTTCCGGGCGGTACCAAAGCCATGTATAAATTCCTTGCGGAGCATATCAGGTATCCCCAAGCTGCTTCAGATGCCAATGTTCAGGGGCGCGTTTTTCTTTCTTTTGTCGTGACAGAAACTGGTGAGATGGGCGACATAACCGTATTAAAGGGAATCGGATTCGGGTGTGATGCGGAAGCGGTGCGGGTACTGTCTTCCTTTCCTAAATGGGAACCTGGGAAACAGGATGGCGTTCCGGTGAATGTCAGGTATAACTTGCCAATAAACTTTCTACTGGAAGAATCAGAGCCAGAAACTGACAAAAAAACTTCGCTGATCAACAAACAATTTAAAAATCAGGACGGCTCCGAAACAACACTGATGACTACGGGAAGAATTTTAGAACAATCCTCTAAAAACAATAACATGTCCATTGAGGTGACTGGCGTTAATCCTTTGTATGTAATCGATGGAAAAATCGAAAAAGATCCGGACATTTTAAAGAAAATAAATCCTGAAAACATTCTTTCTGTCAATGTGTTAAAGGATCAAAAAGCGATTGATGCCTATGGTGAATCCGGGCGCAATGGTGTAGTTTCTGTAACTACTAAAAAGATCTGATTCATGGAGACACTGATTTACCTTGGAAAAGTAAATGTTTACTGGATATTATTTTACGCCTGTTACTGGCTGCTGTTTCGTAAGCATACCTTTTTCGTCTGGAACCGTTTTTACCTTTTGGGCTCACTGCTTGTTTCTTTTGCGCTGCCATTAATCCATTTTCCTGATAACGCCCGTGTGTTGCCAACGGCCGTATACGCCGTATCAGCAATCCCGATTTATGTTTCCACGCCTGAATCAACAAAACTTGCCCTGCATTGGACACAGTTTGTATGGGCGGTGCAAATTATCGGTGCCGCGCTGATGCTGGTCAAATTACTCGAAGGTTTCCGGGATCTGTTCAGATTGATCGGCCAGGGAGACGAGATTCCCATGGAAGATCATACGCTGGTATTGCTGCCACATAACGAAATCGGTTCGTTCTCCTTTTTAAAATGGCTGGTGGTCAACCGGGCGGATTATGAAAAACATTTTGATCCGATTCTCCGCCACGAGGCCGTACACATTCGCCAGTTGCACAGTCTGGATATTTTGCTTGCCGAATTGCTGAAAATATTTTTCTGGTTCAACCCGGTGATCTGGTTTTACAAACGTTCGTTACAGGAAGTTCATGAGTTCCTGGCGGATGAAGAAGCACCAAACCGTGATCATTATGCCAATTTTCTGGTTTCCTATGCACTTTCAGCGCCTGTTGCCTCGCTCACCAATCACTTTTTTAATTCATCCATGTTAAAAAAACGTATCGTCATGATCTATAAAAACCGTAATTCTGACTGGGCGCTTGGAAAATATTTTTTGATCCTTCCCCTAATTGGGCTGGTCGTGATGTTAACAGGCGCCCGTGAACGATTGTTGGACGCGGTTGAAAGAAAAGATTACAAAATCCTTTCGGCTAAAAATATTCCCGTTGAAGGAACCGTAAGAGACGAAAGTGGAAAGCCGGTCAAAGCCGCTTCGGTTGTTGTGAAAGGTACTACAAAAGGCACCTCAACAGATCAGAATGGCAGATTTAAGTTTGCCGACATCGCCATAGGAAGTACGCTCATCATTTCACATATTAATTTTGACCCTTTTGCGATTGAAGTAAATGGCAGCGTTGCGCTGGATCAGATTGTGCTACGTAAAAAAGATAATATGCTCTCGGAAGTTACCGTGCAGAGTTATGTCCGTAAAAAAGATACGCCCGAAACGGAAAGTCAAAACGGAAAATTTACCGTGGTGGAGCGGGAACCACAATTTCCCGGCGGTATAGAAGGACTTGGTAAGTTTCTCTCCTCCACAATCATTTATCCTTCCGAAGCGGCCAAGGATCATGTGCAGGGCAAAGTCTTCGTTTCTTTCACCGTCAATGAAAACGGTTTTGTCCGCGACCCTCATATTATCAAAGGCATAGGTGCCGGTCTTGATGAAGAAGCATTACGCGTTGTCTTGAAAATGCCTCGTTGGGAACCCGGAAAACAGGGAGGTGAGGCTATTGCCGTGCAATATAGCTTGCCAATCAACTTTCAGATCGCGCCCGAAACAGAAAAGAAACCCGCAAAGTTTTACAACTATTCTACGCCTTCCAACCAGCAAGGATTTAACCAGACGCAGGACCTAAAATCCGGGCAGGGCAAAGCCGTTGGTTATGGTGCAGAAACCATTTCCAGTGGAGGACAATATGCTGCATCATACAAAGCACTGCCTATTGGAACCACGCAGAATTTGCAGTCTGCCGCCGGAACAAAGATTTCCATCAAGGGAACGGAGAACCTGACGGCTTTCAATAAACCCTTGGTCGTAATAGACGGTAAAATCGAAGAAAACGCCAATCTTGATAAAATACTGGATACCGAAAATATTCAATCCATCAATGTTTTGAAAGGAGCCTCCGCCACGTCTGTTTATGGTCTTAAAGGTACAAACGGAGTGATTATCATCAATTCCAAAAAGAAATAAGGTTATGGATGCGCTGTTATATCTTGGGAAAGTAAACATTTGCTGGATATTGTTCTATGCCTGTTATTGGCTGCTATTCCGTCGACATACTTTTTTCGTTTGGAACCGCGCTTATCTTCTCGGTGCGTTACTGATATCATTTGTCTTGCCATTGGTGCCTATTCCGGAACCAGAGCAGATTGTACCCGCTTCCGTTTTGTATTCAGTCGAAATGACGGCAACAATTCCCCCGATAACCATTCCGGTGCAATCCGAGCAGCAAATTTTCGACTGGACCTTAATATTATGGTTAATCCCTGCGTTGGGATCAATCTATATGCTCAAACGGCTTACGGACAGCTTTATAGATTTGATTAAAGTCATCAGACAAGGTCAAGCCTTTGCACTTCCGGAGTACACCCTAATTTTACTCCCCCACGATAAAATCGGCTCTTTTTCCTTTTTGAAATGGCTTGTCATCAACAATTCAGACTATCAACGTCATCCCGATCCGATCATCCGGCATGAAATGGTTCATATCCGGCAGTGGCATTCGCTGGATATTTTATTGATTGAAACACTAAAAGTGGTGTTCTGGTTTAATCCGGTTTTGTGGTTTTACAAACATTCGATGCAGGAAATACACGAATTTCTGGCAGATGAACAGGCTCCTGACCGGGATCATTATGCCCGGTTCCTAGTTTCATATTCCTTATCTGCGCCAATCGCCTCACTTACCAATCATTTTTTCAATTCATCCATGCTTAAAAACCGGATCAGGATGATCTACAAAAATCGAAACTCGAAGTGGTCGCTGGGAAAATACCTGATGATTGCTCCGGTCGTTATTTTAGCACTGGCACTCACCGCAGCCCGGGAGAAGATATATGCAGAAACCGAAAATACTGAGAGGCCAAACACAAAAAACACGGTTGATCATAAAGAAAATAAAAAACCTTTTTTCGCAACTGAAACGGTTCTGACTACGCAGGACAAAGAAGTAACAACGGTTGAGGGTGACGTTTCCCGCGAGTCAGGATCAGGCATCGCCGGTGCAAATGTTTTTATGAACGAAACCACGACCGGCACTACAACCGATCCATTGGGCCATTTCAAACTGACTGAGATACCGGTAGGAAGTGTACTGACGGTTCGATATGTTGGGTATCATACACAAACCTTTGTCGTCGAAAAAGGAAAAAAAGCTATGCAATAAAACTTCAAAAAGGAGTTAACGAATTAAGCGGCCCGACTTTTACAGCTTATCAGGATATAGAAAAAATAAAGGAGCAGGAGAATCAACAAAAAGAAACGTCGCAGGCACTGGCAACCATTCCGGAACGGCACCCCGAATTCCCCGGCGGCCATGAAGCAATGTTGAATTTCATTCAAAGTAATATCAAATATCCCGAAGAAGCAATGGGCGTATCGGTAGATGGCATTGCGTTGGTTTCATTTACCGTAAACAGCAATGGCGCTATTCGTCATCCCAAAGTCGTGAAAGAAATCGGTTATGGAATTGATGAAGAAGCGATCCGCGTTGTGCTGAATATGCCCAAATGGGAGCCTGCACGGCAAAATGGCAAAGCAGTTGCGATGGAATATACTTTATCGATTCATTTTAAGCTTGAAACAGATAAAGGAAAACGGCAGGGATATTACAAATACAACAAAGCCAGCATGCAGAAAGCAATTCAGCTTGAAAAGAAAAATCCTGTGACCACCATGAAAGAAGTCGGGAAATTTTTCTCAAATCAAACTGATTTCTCAGAAGAAGATAAACCAACGCTGGCACTGCTGAGTTACGGTTTGAGTGGCTATCGTTATAGTATTGGCAGAAAACAAACAAAGTTGTATCACTTCGTTTCCGGCAAAGACGGGAACATAAAATAGAAAAAATTCAACATATCCTGAACGTGTAAATTTTGATGGATGTTACGCGCAATGCCTCGGAAAAATTTTCCCGAGGCATTTTCTATTGACTTCCGGCGCAAATCATTTTCATTTCAATATTTTTGCAGACAATTTTAAACCATCACTCCATGTCACTCCTTAAAGCCGCTATCATAGGCGGTGGTCACATTGCCGATGACAATCACATTCCGGCTTTAAAAAAACTAGCAGATCAGGTTGAAATTATTGCCGTTTGCGGCAGAGATCTTAGCAAAGCACGTGCCCTTGCTGATAAACATGCCATTGAACATGCTTTTGACAGTACAGAGGCATTGTATGGGTCCTGCCAGCCAGATATCATCCTGAATTGCACGCCCAACAATCTGCATTATGATTACACCATGCAGGCTTTGAAAAATGGCTGCCATGTATTCTGCGAAAAACCCCCGGCGATGACTGCCGCGGAGGCCCGTGAAATGGCTGATCTGGCTAAAGAAAAAGGTAAAATTCTTGCTTACAACTTTCAACGCAGGCAGTCCTCCGAGTATTTACTTTTGAAAAAATGTTATGAAGAAGGTCAGCTTGGAGAGGTTTATCATATTAAAGCCAATTACCTGCGTCGGAGAGGGATACCGGGATGGGGAAATTTCACCAACAAAACGATTCAGGGAGGCGGTGCACTGATAGACCTCGGTGTACATATATTAGACCTTGCGTTGGGGATTATGGATTATCAGGCACCCGACAAAATCGTAGCCAATATCCATGATTTCATAGGAAAAACCGGTGGCAAAGGTTTAAAAGGAAGCTGGGATGCCGCGAAATTCGATGTGGAAGACGGATGTTTTGCTTATTTATCATTTCCGGGCAACAAAAGTATTTCACTTTCCTGTTCTTTTGCCCTGAATCAAAAAGAAGAAGAAATCATTAATCTGGAAGTATTCGGAAGCAAAGCCGGAGCCGTTTTAAATCCGTTCTCGCTACATACCGAAGTGGCAGGAGAGCTGGCTGATATCAGGTTCCCCTTTTTAGACGAGACCGACACGCAGCTTAAAAATACAACGGCCTTTATAGACGCCATCCTCGGGAAAGAAAGCAATATTTCAACCGCCGAGCAGGGAGCCGTTTTACAGGAAATTATTGAAAAGATATATCTAAGCGCAACATTGTAAGATGTGATTTTGACAATAAAAAGTAAAGCTCTGAAATCATCACGGATAGCAGAGCTTTACTTTTTACACTATATCTGATTACTATTTTCTACAAATATTGCACCGCGCTGCGGCCCCATACTATATTGCATTCACAAAACGGCTAAATCACTTCGCCGTAGCCATCACCATTTTAATATCCTGTTTTGCACCTAATTCAAGGACGTCCACAAGATCCTGCACGGCCAGTTCCTTATCGACCCGAAGCACGATGGTGCGTTCTTCAACCCCTGCAAAAAGCTCCTGGAGTTTCATTTCCAGCTGCTCAAAAGGAACAGGTTCTTTGTCAATATAATAAACCTTTTTGTCATCAACAGACAACGTAATTTGCTTCTTGTACATCTGCTGGGTCGCTGATGCTTTGGGCAGCATCAGTTTAATCACGTTCGGATTTGACATCGTGGAGATGATCAAAAAGAACAGCAGAAGAAAAAACATAATATCGTTGAGCGAGCTCGTAAAAACCTCTGGGGCAAACCGACTCTTTCGACGTATTTTCATTGAAATAAATTTAAAAAGTAAGACTAAAGTGACTGATTACTTCGAAGAAACTGGCTTCTGAAGAACGTCCAGAAAGTCTGAAGCTGCCATCTGAAGTCTCAAAGCAAAACGGTCAATTTTCATATTCAGGATGTGATAGCCTGCATAAGCGATCAAACCGATGATCAAACCAGAGCCTGAGGTAATCATTTTTTCATACATACCACCGGCAATCGTACTGATATTAAAGTCGTTGGACATAGAAATATCGTAGAAAATCTTGATAATACCGGAAATCGTACCTACGAACCCAAGCATCGGCGCGATACCTGCGATCACCCCCAGATAAGCCAGGTTACCTTCCAGACGCTGGATCTCGATCTGGCTGGCGTTCTCAATACTCGTTTCAATATCTTTAATCGGGTAACCGATACGGCCAATGGCGCGCTCGAAAATACGCCCCGCTGCGTTATGCTGATTGCGGCAAAGCGATTCGGCTGATTTCAAATTACCCTGCTGAATAAAATCTTTAACATTATCCACAACCTGGCTTTCAATTTTTCCATTTGATCCAATTCCCAGCCAACGCTCAATAATCAGAAACAAAGTTGCCAAAAATAGTATCCCAAGCGGGAGCATCACCCATCCTCCTTTTGCAAGAAGGTCAATAACAGAGAGCCCTTGAGCAGCGGCAGGTGCGGCCAAAGTAGAGTCAGTAAGTGCTTGTAGAAGCATCATATTAATGGTAAAAAGTGAATGTTTAAGCTTTTGTAATTGAGGTCAGGTTGGCAAAAAACAACCTTGACAATAAACGGAGCAAATAGCACCTTATTGTTTAAAGGGCAAAGATAGAAAAATTACTCTTTACGAATAGTCCAACCTTCTTTTAGATTACCGCTACTTTCACATAAATTTAAAAATATCATTTCAACACAACCTGTATGGAATCATAGATTTCAAAAAAATGTGGAATAATAAAAACCAGGACAACCATTTCAACATTTTCGTTGTCCTCGAATAGGATATACCTAACGACCCTACAATGAAAAACCTTTTACCGCTATTCTTACTGATTTTGATTTTATACAGTTGTACCGACTGTGGCCCGCAAAAAGAACTGACTGTTGGTATTAACTTCAACAGGGGAAAGGATTCGCTCCATTTGAAGAAGATAGAGGCAATGGGCGCACTGGATCAGCAAATTTTCAAAAAACAGGTTGAGGATTTCAATACCTCGCGGCCGTTTCCCGACCTTAGTTTGCCAATCTCATTAAATGCAGATAGCACCACATACATTTTCGAATTTCAAAACCGCGTTGATACACTTACACTTTTTTATAAGCGGGACTTTCATTACAAGGATCATTGTGGTTTTGTTACAGACACCAAAAGTCCCGGGACGTGGCGTAACAGCAAGTCCACTTTCAGCGAAGTCAATGTCAGTTATGAGTCCTATCTAAGACGAGACATAACACTGGTGAGCAGTTCTGGCGGTCACGGAATCAGCGTAAACATATCTTTATGAGAGCCCTCATTATACTTGTTGTCATGAACCTGACATGGATCAATGGTAGTGCCCAGAAAATCTATTCGACGCCGGTTTACCTGGGTCTTGATATAGTAAAAGGGATTCCTTCTTATATCTTACCGGATCAATATTTTATCAGAAAAACGGTGATTATTGAACCTTATGTCCGTTTCAACACCCAAAAAACCCGGAGAAGTATGCTCATCGGCGCCGGTTTTGCCAGTGGAAATTCAAAGACGGATACTGCACTGCAAATCAGCAATCAGAAATTTCAGGGCGTTTATTTCAAAGTAGGTTTTGAGAAAAAAAATAGGACCAGACCCATGAGCATTGGTATCGGGCCGATCCTTTCCATCGCCGGTTTCAAGGGGAATTATCACTTCAAGGGCGCGACATTTGGTGATTATAATGCCACCTTTTACGATAAGAAAAACATCGCTTTTGGCGCGGAAGGCTATATGACCTATGATCTGCCACTTAACAAAAAATTCTCCCTGCGCTTTCTGGCGAGGAGCGTAATTGCCATGCGTACCCGCGGCACCATCTCGCCGGATTATTATCCCGGCATTGGTCATACCAGGTATATGCAGAAATTCCTGGTTTCCGGCGGCTTCACTACCCAGCTGTTTTTCAGGTGTAAATAGCAGCCGGGGCTTATAAATTTTAGTTTAAAAATCACTTTCTGATTCCTGCTAACTACCTTTGCATCAAAATACATTCAAGGGATGTTTTCAAAACATCATGATCAATTGTGAAAGGTCCTAAGAAACAATGGATATCGCTTGGCTTGCTCGGCCTCATGCTTGTAAAAGTGTGGGTGATACCGCTTTTGTATCTGGACTTTGAAATCCGTCGTGATTACATTGTTAAAAACCTTTGCATAAACCGAAACCGTCCACAAATGCACTGCGACGGGAAATGTTATCTGGCAAAGAAAATCGCTGCCCTGGAAGAACAGGAAAAACGGCAGGCAGAGCGCGACTACATGTCGCAAATACTGGATCACGTACTGGATTACCAAGACCAGGTCGCGGTGCCGCCGCAAATTTCTTATAGAGTACACTCCCCTCTTTCTTTCAATTACGTCTCGCCCCCTTCCGCGCGTGTTTCCGTAGACGATATTTTCCATCCGCCGGCATAACACCGCACCCTTTATTTTCAGATACCGATGAGCTCGCGCTGACTGCATTTTAAGCAGACAGGCGATTACTGTTCATGCTATTTTCAATTTTATTCATGCGTTCGTTTATAACATCCATCCTGTTATTGGCAATCATGCTACCCACCATCAGTCCGTGGGGAACGATCGCGTATTTCCATTTTAACCGGGATTACATCGCCCGCGTGCTATGCGAAAACCGGGATAAACCACAGCTCAATTGCGACGGAAAATGTTATCTGGCTAAGAAATTAAAGCAGCAACAGGACAAACAAGATAAGGAAACCACCGAACGGGTCCAGAACTCTCCCGTCCTGCAATTATTCACCCAGCCCGTATTTGCTTTTGATTTTCTTCATTCTGAATCGTTTTTTGGCGACGAACAGAAAGTTTCTTTCTACTACAATCTTCTCCGTTATTCCACGCCCTGTTTCGGTATTTTACAACCGCCCAAAATATACTGAGTTCGTTTTTTGTCATTTTCTATTTAAAAACTACGGGTTTCTCCCGCATGTTTTATCATGATCCGTCGGCAATGTTCTTCCCCATAAGGGCATCACAGGCGGATCCAACCTGACTAATTCGTATTAAATTACCTGGGAATGAAACTGAAACTATTTTCTCTCTTTATATTTTCCTGCGTTACGTTAAGCACTCTTGCCCAGACCATTCAGGGAAAAGTGTATGACGCGCAAACCAAAGAACCTGTCATTGGCGCTACCGTATTAACTGCCGCCGGCGGAACCACCACAGACAATACGGGAAACTTCTCGATCCGGAAAACCGAAAAAAACGATCCGGTTAAAATATCCAGCATTGGCTACAACACCGTAGAAGTGACCCCAAAGGAGAACGAATCGCTCCGCATTGCCCTGGAACCCGCCGTTGAAAACCTGCAATCCCTGATTGTAACGGGTAACCGGGAAGCCAGTTTACGGACGGAATCACCGATTGCGATTTCAAAACTTTCGCCGCGGATGATTGAGGAAACCAAAGCAACGGCCATGGTGGAACTGATCAACAAAGTGCCCGGCGTGATGATGGTGAACCTTGGCAATGAACAGCATTCCATGGCCATCCGCCAGCCGTTTACCACCAACGCTTATTTTCTTTATATGGAAGATGGTATCCCAATCCGTCCTATGGGCGTTTTTAATCACAACTCGATTCTGGAATTTAACCAGTTTGCGATCAGCTCTATTGAGGTTGTGAAAGGTCCCGTTTCCTCCATCTATGGTCCGGAAGCGGTGGGTGGTGCCATAAATTACATCACGCAACGCCCTACTTCAGTACCCACGGCAAAAATTGGGATCCAGGCCGATCAATGGGGTTACAGAAGATTACAATATGGCGCCGGCGGAACGGTTGGAAAATTTGGTGTATATGTCGGTGGTTTTACATCGAAACAAACCCATAGCTGGATGAAAAACTCCGACTATGATAAAAATTCACTGAATGCCCGGCTCGAATATCAGTTCACGCCATCAACCCGGTTGATTTATACATTTGCTTATAGCCATTACGATTCGCAGACCGGCGGAAGCGTGGATAGCACGGCGTTTTTTTCACGCCAATATGTTAGCACAACGGATTTTACGTATCGAAAATCAAATTCCCTGCGTACCCGGTTAACCTTTGAAAAAGACTGGAGTAATGGTTCCCAATCATTTATTACCGCTTTTGCAAGAAAAAATGAGCACGGACAAAATCCGAGTTATGGTATCAAATGGACAACCGGACAGGAGACTGCCAGGGGTGAGATCAATTCCAGCAACTTTAAAAGTATTGGATTAATCGCGCAGCATAGCCAGCGTTTCAATTTTTTGAATTCCAAACTGATTGCAGGGACCGTGCTGGATTTTTCTCCTTCCACCTACTGGTCGTATCAGATCGATCTGGCGGCACAGTTACGGGCAGACAAAAAATCGGTTGAAAAGTATACCATCGTAAAAGAACGTCCGGATATCAGGAATTCGGACTATGAAGCGGATATCAAAAATTCAGCGCTTTACGCGCAATACGATTTCGAACCGATACCAAAATTGCGAATCTCAGCTGGTATCCGCTACGACCGTATGGCTTTTGATTATTCCAATTACCTCGACAATACCTCCGGCAGTAAATCTTACAGCCAGTTCACACCGAAAATCGGGGCAACTTATGATCTGGGCAAAGGCAAGGGTATTTATGCCAATTATTCCCGCGGATTCTCGCCTCCAGGCCTGACTTCCATTTTCCGCAAACGGACGACACCACTTCCAAACGGTGATCTATTTTACTATAACCTTCAGCCGGCTCAGTTCAATAATGCAGAAATTGGTGGCTGGATGTCAATGCTGGAAAACAAGGTTTATCTCGATCTGGCACTTTATCAGATGAACGGGCGAAATGAATTACTGAATGTGCGTTTGCCCGACAATTCCTATGATTATCAATCTGCCGGAAAAACGCTTCATCGCGGTGTGGAATTTGGTCTTACCTATAAACCGACAAAAGAATTTTTCTTCCGTTTTGGCGGGACAACGGCCATGCACCGTTATGAAGAATTTATTTTGAGCAACCGTGAGGCTGATGCCGTAAAAAATGTAAACGGAAACGATATGCCTTCGTCACCACGCTGGCTTTGGAACTCCGAATTCAGTTATTATCCTGCATGGTTCAAGAATTTCCGTACCTCGGTGGAATGGCAGCATGTAGCCGACTATTTTCAAAATCAGGTCAACACAGTCCGTGCCGACGGGTATAATGTCCTTAATTTCCGGGTGGGTTATCAGTGGAAAGGCATCGAATTATTTACCAATATTCTCAATCTGACCGATGTTTTGTATGCAGCCAACGCAACCAGAGGCAATAATACCACCGACCGGACCACTTACAACGCGGCCGCTCCGAGGACTTTTGTGATGGGTGTGCAATATAATTTCAATGGAAAACGATAACGGACAACAGGTCTGTCAAAGGACGCTGACCTCTATATTTATTTTTTGAGAACAACAGTGACTTATTAATCTACTATTTGTCTAAATTTAGAAAATCAACTCATTATACGTTCACTAACCTCAAAATTATGAATTACGACCTTATCAAAGCACAGATCATTGCGACGGCATCAGAGTACGGCGGGAAAATTTTGCTGGCGATCCTCGTACTTATTATTGGTAGAATAGTCATCGGAAAAATCACTTCGATGGTTAGCACATTAATGGACAAAAGACACGTGGACCGTGATGTTCAACCGTTTCTTAACTCCCTGCTGAGTGTTATGCTCAACGTCATGCTCCTTTTGAGTATTGCCGGAATTTTAGGTATCCAGACCACCTCTTTTGTTGCCGTTTTGGGTGCTGCCAGTTTGGCCGTTGGTTTTGCTTTGCAGGGCAGTCTTGCAAATTTTGCGGGTGGTGTACTGATCCTTATTTTCAAACCTTACCGTGTCGGCGACCTGATCAATGCGCAGGGGTTCACCGGTGTTGTGGAAGCGATCCAGATTTTCAATACAATTCTCGTAACAGTCGATAATAAAACAATTATTCTGCCAAACGGCGCATTATCGACCGCACCGATTACCAATATTTCAGGCAAGGGAAAAATCCGTGTGGATATGGTGTTTGCAGCCGGCAGCCAGAATGGTGTTGACGCCATCCGCGCATCCATCCGAAAAGTAACTGACGCTTGTCCGACCGCTTTAAAAGACGTCGAACATGATATCCTGGTTACCAAATTAACAGAAAATGCAATTTTCTTTGACGTACGCGTCTGGACACTGAGTGAAAATTTCTGGGACACTTATTATTACGTAAATGAGGGCATCAGCAAACAATACGCGCTCGACGGAATCGGTGCGCCTAAGCCAGCTGAGCTAAGTGTTGCCCTGAAACAATAATATTTTCATCAAATACATCGTTAAAAATTGAATAAAAATAAGGAGTATGGGAATCAACTTTCCTGTACTCCTTATTTTATTTATACCTTTGTGCAATATTTCAATTCAAGTTCCGATCTCATCCATACCCATTTATGTTTGAAAACTTACAGGATAAGCTAAACAATGCCTTTCGTACTTTAAAAGGGAAGGATCGCATTTCCGATATAAACGTTGCTGCTACTACAAAAGAGGTTCGTAAAGCGTTGGTTGACGCCGACGTAAATTTCAAGATTGCAAAAGATATTACAGACCGGATCAGGGAAAAAGCACTTGACCGTAAAATATTAATATCTGTTGAACCGGGGCAGATGTTCGTCAAAATCGTTCAGGAAGAATTAACTGAACTGATGGGCGGCCAGGCCGAAGGAATCAACATCAAGGGAGACCCTGCCGTTATTCTGATTGCCGGTTTACAAGGTTCTGGTAAAACAACTTTTTCCGGAAAACTTTCTGCTTTATTGAAAAAACAAGGCAGACAGGTTCTTCTGGTAGCCTGCGACGTTTACCGTCCGGCTGCGATTGACCAGCTGAAAGTGCTTGGAGAACAGGTTGGTGTGGAAGTTTATTCTGAACCGGAAAATAAAAATGCCGTTTCCATCGCTACCAACGCGGTTGCACATGCAAGAAAAGTAGGTAAAAAGATCGTTATCGTCGATACAGCTGGTCGTTTGGCTGTGGATGAGGTGATGATGCAGGAGGTTGAGGATATCAAATCCGCAGTAAAACCTTCTGAAATCCTATTCGTTGTGGATTCCATGACGGGTCAGGATGCTGTGAATACGGCAAAAACCTTCAACGACCGCCTGAATTTTGACGGCGTCGTACTGACTAAATTAGATGGTGATGCCCGTGGTGGAGCTGCTCTTTCAATCCGCCAGATCGTTGACAAACCGATCAAATACATCAGTACAGGGGAAAAAATGGAAGCCCTTGACTCCTTCTACCCTGATCGTATGGCGAGCAGGATTCTGGGAATGGGTGACGTTATTTCTTTGGTTGAACGTGCACAACAGGCGTTTGACGAAGATGAGGCGAAAAGAATTAATGCCAAAATGCGTCAGAACAAGTTCGATTTTGACGACTTTTTGGGCCAGCTTCAGCAAATCAAAAAAATGGGTAATGTGAAAGATCTGATCGGTATGATCCCGGGTATGGGAAGTGCCATGAAAGATGTGAACATTGACAACGAATCATTCAAACCGATTGAGGCGATCATCCAGTCGATGACCAAGAAGGAGCGCGAAAACCCGGATATGATTGACGGAAGCCGTAAAAAACGTATTGCTACGGGAAGTGGAACGTCAATTTTGCAGGTTAACAACCTCCTTAAGCAATTTGATGAAATGCGTAAGATGATGAAGAAAATGAACACGATGCAGGCCGCAGGAAAAATGAGCAAGGCACTACGCCGATAGTTTCATTCCATTGTGTGAAGCATACTATTTTCAACATCAGACTTATCCATGAAACGACTTATAATCCTCGTTGTGTTTTTTTTAATTTGCGGCCGCGAAGGATTGATGGCGCAGGGATCCGTAGGTTATTATCCGTGGAGCAATTTATTGACGATAAGTACCAACCCAAGAAAAGTTTTCTGGGTTGACAGCCGCTTCCAGACCAATTCGCTTTTCAGCAGCCTGAGTGTTGATATTCTTCCGATGATCAATTTCAAAAGAGGAGAAGTTACACAATGGTATTTTGGCGGTGGTGTACGGTTGAATCCGCTGTATCGTATCGCCGACTCAAAGGCTGATCTGATTACTGTCGATGGATATTCTTTCAATGTTGGCGTCCGGATCAAACCTTTGCCGCAAAACCGAAATATTCAGCTGGCGTTGGAATTGAATCCCTATGTAAAGGATAAGTTTGACAGCGGTGTATTGAAAAGTCATTTTGGGGTGGTTTATGTTTTTACCAAAAAGAAGAAAAAGGTAGAAGACGCAGCCCAATAGCGATATAATTTAGTACGTAAAAAGCCTGAATGGAAAATAAATCCCGTTCAGGCTTTTTACTTTTGGTATCAGTAATTTTTCTAGTTTCCTCCCCGGCCTGCTTTGTAAGCATCATATTCGGCGAGCAGTTTGGCTACGTCATCGGCTCCGTCAAAATCAAGATTTTCTTCTTTGATCACATAATTCATCTTATTTTTTTCATCCGAAAGGATTTTCAAAAAACTGTTCCGGTCTTTCAGCTGAATGGATGAAAGTTTATCCCCTTTCAGAATGTATAAACTTTCCTGTGTAGCCGTTGAGCCCGATTTTTTGTAATGTTTCAGCAACTTGGTGTTCCCATCGTAAAGTACCCGGTAAAAACTCTTGCTGGTCAAACCATCGGAAGTAGCCGGAAAACCACTTTTAAAAGTAAATAACTCCGTTCCCGTGGGGATGTTGAACTCGGTTATTTCCGGCCCAAGAACGTAAGCACCGGAATCGGTTTTATAAACTACTTCATCTTTTGTCAGATCGTAGTTTAGCAGCACACCATCATAGGGCTTCCCCGCATTATCCCTGGCCAATCCCCGGAACCATTCTTTTGTCAGATAAGGCGAATTGTCATCTGTATATTGAACCAACTTGAAAGGTGTACCTTTTAAGCCTTCTGAATCCTGCGCCATTGCCTTCACGCCAAAAAGTAAAATGGCGACAAGCAGAATCTTTTGAAAATTTTTCATGATTTGATTTAGTTTATAAAGTAAATTCGGGTATCCGAAAGGTGGTTATTTAGAAAAAATCTAATTGGAATATCAAACATTCCTTTTGATCTTATAGATTCCCTACCATCTTTGTGTACTTTTGCCAAAAAAATTGTACCCGCGCTTTTGAACTTAAACGAACAACTCATCCATATACGCCAAAGCTTGGGAGGAATTGCTCCTGAGATTTTCCTGGCAGTGTTTTTCTGTTTTTTTCTTTTTTCAGAATTGGTTCTGTTTAAACAATTCGAAAAAAAGAAGGCTTCCTCCCTACTCCACAACATCGCACTGACCGGTAGTGTCATCGCATTGATTCTGGTTTTAGGTCAGTGGCATGATAAACCTTCGTTTCGTTTTTATCCGTTATTGTTTCTGGATCATCAGGCCGTGTTTTTCAAGGTGATGATCATTGTTGCCTGGATTTTTACGCTGATTCACGTCAGGGTTCTAAAATACGATTTTCCGCCCGAATTTAATGCCATCCTGATCGCAACGGTCACCGGACTCAGCCTGCTGACGATGTCAACGCATTTGCTGACCATATATTTGTGTCTGGAACTTATCTCCATCAGCAGTTATCTGCTGGTTGCCATATCGCCTTATAAAAAAGCAGCGGAAGGAGGCTTGAAATATTTGCTTTTCGGTGCTGCTAGCTCCGCGGTGATGCTTTATGGCATATCGTTTATTTATGGCCTAACCGGCACACTGGACATTACCAACGAAGCGATGACCGCAGGTTTGCTGAACAATTCAAACCTCGTCATCACGGTTACGATTTTGCTTACTTTGGCCGGGTTGCTTTTCAAATTATCGCTTGTTCCATTCCACGTATGGACACCTGATGTGTATGAAGCGGCGCCTACGCCCTTGGTATCTTTTTTATCTGTTGCACCCAAGGCGGCGGTTATTCTTGTGCTCATGCGGCTTGCTTCGGTCTTACCATCACAATATTTCCCGGTACTCGGCGGTGTTGCACTGATCAGCATTACCATCGGCAATGTTGGCGCGTTGTGGCAATCCAATGCCCGCAGGCTATTGGCTTATTCATCGATTGCACAGGCCGGTTATCTTGTGGTCGGTGTCGCGGCTTACAGTCGTTTCGGTTTTGAAACGGCCGTATTCTATACCGCTGCATATCTGGTAATCAATATGGGTGCTTTCTTTTTGATTGATCTTTTGCAGCCCCGTGCAACCACCGAATTATCCGCTTTCGAAGGTTTGGGCAAAAACAATAGCTGGATTTCCGGCGTGCTTACCGCCATTATGGTCGCATTGGCCGGACTTCCGCCAACGGTTGGTTTCACTTCAAAATGGCTGATTTTCTCGGCACTCTGGGATAGTTACCACGACCAGGGATTTCCGTGGATGCTCTGGTTGTTAATTGGCGGAATTTTAAATGCCGCAGTCGCCCTGGCTTATTATTTAAGACTACCCTATCTCCTGTTTTTCAAAAGCACAAACCAGACTACGCTGCGATCCCATGATGGCTTCAGTGGAAAAGTTATTGCCGGATTGTTTCTTGCAGCAATCATCTTATTGTTCTTTAACCCAGAATGGATTATGAAGTGGATTTCGGCTTTTTGATACAAGCAGCGACTTAGTTTAGCCACTCGAAAACTATTTCTGTAACGGCAGCATATTTTTGGGAGCCGGATGCCGTTTTAAAAACGCAACCGCTTTTTGTTTTTTTTGTAGAAAAACGGGATCATTCGATACATCCGGGATTGTATTACTAACCTGGATCTCGGGTAAGACAACACTTTCTTTTTTGGTTATAGCCTTCATAATCAATTCGTTTAAGTCATTAAATTTAGCTATTTATTTGATAATAAGAAAGCTTCATAGTTTACTCCTGCGGTAAATAACTCCCACTTCATATCTACGTAACCCATTATTTTGTACGAATCAGTTATTTCCTGTAAAAATAAGGAAATCCCAATCTGATAAACACGAGTAAATTCGCAATTACCTCAAAATCGCCCGAACCTTATACCCTTCCTTTCTCAAAAGTGCAATAACACCTCTTTCGCCGCCCAAATGCGCCGCCCCGACCGCTATAAAAGTTGGCTTTTCGTGCACAATTTTATCAATACGGCTGATCCAGTTTTGGTTACGCTTAAAAAGCATCACTTCATCCTGTCCATCCATTCCAAATTCACTCTGGACCGTCAGATTATAGAGTCCCTGTAAATCCTGATTTTTGTATAATTCCACCAGGCCCTTAAATTCCTTCTTTGTTTCGGGTAATTTGTCGATCATCGTAACCAGCATACCCGCCTGACGCGCATAGGGAATGGTGTCAAAAATAGCCATCTGTTCCTCAATACTTTCCAGCCCGATTACTTCCGATTTTTGTTTCCCGGCAAGTCCCATCAAAGAAATTTCATACGATTGCGGCTCGCACCCAAGAATCCGGCCAAACAATGGCCCCATCATCATAAACGGTTTTGCCCGACCAAACGCCGCAATATCCATTTTAAGCGAATCTTTATAAAACTGGTTCAAATGTGCATAATCCTTTTCCGACAAGATTTCCATCAGCTTTTTATCACCGGCCATAAACATTGTTTTGGTCATCGCTGCCATAAGTCCCGGATCGTCCATATCAATTTCCAGTGCAATCTGCTCGGTTTTAGTCACCGCTTCTTTTAGTGAATCACTCAAAGAGAAATCAGCCGGGCAAATGAGATGAATGGTGCCAAAAAGATAGGAAGGTTTTGTAAGCCCTTTTCCCGAAATCTCCCACAACAACGATTTTTCAACAGGCGCATTTTGTGCAAAAACAGCTCCGGTTAATGAAAGAAGGCCAAGGACTAATGAAAGAATTTTCATATGTGATTTTTGTTAACGCATTTACATTTCAGCTAAAAAACAAAGAGACGCAAAGTTTTGGTTATTCTTTGCGTCTCTTTGCATTATAATTTAATTTTTCTATTCCTTGTGGCTATCCACTTTGATCCGGTCCTCACGGTTAACCAGTTCCCACGCGGTATGGAAAACGAGTTTTACAATCGGCGCCTGTTTGTCAAACATAATTTTCTCCACGTCGTCGCCCGGACGGTGATAATCCTCATGAACACCCGTAAAATAGAAAATCACCGGTATGTTTTTCTTGGCGAAATTGTAGTGATCTGAACGGTAGTAGAAACGGTTCGGATCTTTCGGATCGTTAAACGTGTAATCCAGCTTATAGTTTACATATTTCTTATTGGCCTCTTCACTGATCGCATGTAATTCTGAAGACAGCTTATCCGCGCCGATCACGTACACATATTTCGGCTCAGTTTTATGCGCATCATCAACACGGCCGATCATATCGATATTCAAATTGGCAATGGTGTTTGCCAAAGGAAGTAAAGGATTTTCCGAATAGTATTCCGAGCCAAAAAGGCCTTTTTCTTCCCCCGTCACATTCAGGAAAAGTATGCTCCTTCTCGGACCTTTTCCTTCCGCTTTCGCTTTGCTGAACGCCTCGGCGATTTCAAGCAAAGAAACAGTTCCGGAACCGTCATCATCGGCACCATTGTTGATTTCTCCGTTTGGTGAAATCCCGATATGATCCAAATGCGCCGATATTACCACAACTTCACCCTTCTTGTCCGAACCTTCCATGAAGGCGGCCACATTCTCAGTATCGATCGTTTCACTTACACGTTCAACCCTGAAAGCGATCGAGCCCGTCGACAATTTCGTCAATGGCTTTCCTGTTTTATTAATATCCGCTTTGATCCTGTTTAATTTCTGAGCAGACGTTTTCAACAATGATGCTGCAATATCGGGCGTCAACACGAAAGAAGCAATGCCGTTGGGCGATTCCTGAACCGGTTTTAAGGTTGGTGAACTGAAACGTCTTGCCATGACGGAGCGCTGACGAATTTCTTTATCCAGATCCTCACCGCTTTTATCCGTAACGATAAAGATATACTTGGCGCCTTTTGCCAAAGCCAGTTTTGCTTTTTGCTGCCATGAAATCGGTCCGCTCCATTTTGTTTTTTCGCCGGTCCCGCTTAAAAGATATTTACCATCCGCTGATTTAGGCTCTCCTTCAAAAATCAGCACCGATTTGTCTTTTACATCCAGATTGGCATAGTCATTGTAAGTTCCTTCTTCGATACCATATCCGGCCAAAACCACAGGCGTTTCCATTTCATCCGGTACGCTCAATAAGCCGTTGAGATAGAAATCCTTATTGAATTCATATTTCTTGCCATCAATCTTCACGTATACATCGCCAAAGCTGCGTTTGTACAACTTGTATTTCTGAAGATAAGATTTCGTGCCATCGCCATTATCCGCGATGGGCTGCAATCCATACGCCTTAAAATATTTTGAAACATATTCCGCAGCTTTTTTTTGTCCCGGCGAACCGGTATCCCGTCCTTCAAGGCTATCCGAAGCGATAATGACCAAATGTTTTTTTAGATCTTCCGGCGTGATGCTGGCTGCGTATTTTGTCGCATCATCCTGCGCATAACTCAACGTCGTGAGCGTCAGGAGCATTCCTGCGATTATGTTTTTATTCATGGTAGGAAAAAAAATGAAAATAGAATTCCTGCAAAGAAAACAAAGACAGCCACGAAAGCAAAATTCTTGTTATGCTTATGAATTTTTAATTACGGTGTGGTGTTAAAAATGCAGACTAATCTTGTTGTTTTTCGGCTCCCAAGTTCTTAACTTTAAATTGGTTAACTCTTATCACACACGCTAAAAAATTAGGTAATGCCAGAGATCAGCCGTTTCCTTGGTATCATAATCAGGATGTTTTTTGACGATCATAATCCACCGCGCTTTCATGCGGAGTTTCAGGATTTCAAAGCGATTATCGACATAAAAACGGCAGAACTGCTTGAAGAAGATCTACCGCCCAAACAGCTAAAACTGGTTCAGGCCTGGGCAATTATTCATGAAAAAGAACTATTGGAGAACTTTAAAAATCTGGGAAAAGAGCTAAAATCCTGGAATAAAATCGATCCGTTACAATAAATTATGCTTTACTACATCAAAGAAATAGTGTCTGTTCAAGACTATAACATTTCCTGTCTGTTTAACACCGGAGAGGTTAGAGTGGTCGAGCTGAGTGAGCTAATAGCAAAGTATAAAAAAATTAATGACGGGCTGATAAGCAATCTTGCCGACAAGGCGTATTTCAAATCAGTAAAACTTGACTCCTACGGTACACTGACCTGGGCAAATGGAGTGGATTTCGATCCCGACAACCTTTACAATATGTCTTCCCCGCAAATAGAAACCATCTAATATTTTCCTATACTTTTTGTACTTCTCTTAGCCTAAATGGCTTTTTTGAATTGTTAACAATAAAAAAATTGTAAATTACTGTTATTCAGCGAAAAAAGTCAGTATCTTTGCACCTTATTTGAGAAAGTTCAGCAAGAACACAGCATAGCGGCGAGCCAGGGGGCACCTATTACTGTGCCTGCTGTTAACCGTAAACAATTGACTTATAAAACAATGCAATCCATTCGTAACATCGCAATTATTGCGCACGTTGACCACGGCAAAACAACATTGGTCGACAAAATCATTCATGCTTCGAAGCTTTTTCGTGAAAACCAGGAATTCGGCGATCTGATTCTTGATAACAATGATCTTGAGCGCGAACGTGGAATTACTATCGTTTCCAAAAACGTTTCGGTACGTTACAAAGATTACAAAATCAATGTTATTGATACTCCAGGTCACGCCGATTTTGGTGGTGAAGTGGAACGCGTACTTAAAATGGCTGATGGCGTTTTGTTACTCGTGGATGCATTTGAAGGTCCTATGCCTCAAACGCGTTTCGTTTTAACAAAGGCGATTCAGCTTGGTTTGAAACCAATCGTTGTTGTTAACAAAGTTGACAAAGAAAACTGTCGCCCTGAAGAAGTTCAGGAAAACGTGTTCGATTTGATGTTCAACTTAGGTGCAACTGAAGACCAGCTTGACTTTACAACCGTTTACGGTTCTTCTAAACAAGGTTGGATGGGGCCTGACTGGAAAACGCCTACAGATAACATCACGTATTTGTTGGATACCATCATTTCACAAATTCCTGCGGCTATTATCCACCCGGGTACACCTCAGATGCAGATTACGTCTCTTGACTACAATGCATTCGTGGGTCGTATCGCGATCGGTCGTGTATTGCGCGGAACTTTGAAAGAAGGTGCCGTTATGTCTCTTTGTAAAGCAGACGGTGTTATCAAAAAAGTAAAAATTAAAGAGCTTCAGGTTTTTGAAGGTCTTGGAAGAGTGAAAGTAGCCGAAGTTGAAGCAGGTGATATTTGCGCTGTAACGGGTATCGAAGATTTCGAAATCGGAGATACTTTGGCAGATGCTGAAAATCCTGAAGCACTTCCACGTATTGCGGTGGATGAGCCTACTTTGAACATGTTGTTCACAATCAATAACTCGCCATTCTACGGTAAGGAAGGCAAATTCGTAACATCACGCCACTTGCGTGATCGTTTGTTGAAAGAAACAGAGAAAAACCTTGCACTTCGCGTAGAGGCAACGGATACTGAAGATAAGTTCTTAGTATTTGGCCGTGGTATTCTTCACTTGTCCGTTTTGATCGAAACGATGCGTCGTGAAGGTTATGAACTACAGGTTGGTCAGCCTCAGGTTCTTTTCAAAACAGATGAAAACGGACAGCGTCTTGAACCAGTTGAAACATTGGTGGTTGACGTTCCTGAATCGTCTGCTGGTAAAGTAATTGAATTGGCTACACAGCGTAAGGGTGAGCTTTTGATTATGGAACCAAAAGGAGATTTGCAGCATTTGGAATTCGAAATTCCATCCCGTGGTTTGATCGGTCTGCGTTCTAACGTATTGACTGCAACACAGGGAGAAGCTGTAATGACACACCGTTTCAAAAGCTTTGAGCCATTCCGCGGGCCAATTCCTGGCCGTTTGAGCGGTTCTATCATCTCAAAAGGAACAGGGATTGCAACCGGTTACACAATCGATAAATTGCAGGATCGCGGACGTTTCTTCGTTGAACCAGGTGAAGAAATCTACGGTGGTCAGGTTATTGGAGAGCACACGCGTCCAAACGATATCGTGGTGAACTTGCAGGAAGCGAAAAAATTGACCAACATGCGTGCTTCTGGTACGGATGACGGACTTCGTATCGTTCCTAAAATTAATTTCTCTTTGGAGGAATCTATGGAATATATCCAGAAAGACGAATATCTTGAAGTGACTCCGCTAAGCATGCGTATGCGGAAAATATATCTTGAAGAAAACGATCGTAAACGTTTCGGTGCTAAAATCGAAATGGTTTAATTTCAGATCACGATTTTTGAGTAAAAAGGGAGCACAAATTGTGCTCCCTTTTTTTGTATTTTTTTCATTCTTAATTTTCTCAAAAATCATATGAAAAATTTGGAGGTAATTGCTAAAACAACCGTATCCTTTCTTCATTCGCAATAACTTTGAAATAATATTTTTTTATCAATTTTTTATATAATTTCAAGACAGAACAGGTTTACAATTAAATATGTTGAAAAGGCGTATGTTTGTATTGTCATCAATAAGCAATTTATTAACAAACTTATTATCAGACATTTAATAGTAAATTAAAATGACTTATATAGAACCTGCTCCAATTAAGGACAAAGAAAATCCATTGGAGTCCATGATGCAGCGATTTGACAAGGCCGTAGCGCTTTTGGGAATATCCGACGAAATGTATCATATTCTCAAAGTTCCCCGCAAACAGGTCACCGTAGGAATTCCCGTCACAATGGATTCCGGCAAAATAAAAGTCTTTGAAGGTTATCGCGTCATACATTCTACCATTCTGGGGCCTAGTAAAGGCGGAATTCGCTTCGATCCGGATGTCAACCTGGACGAAGTGCGTGCGCTTGCGGCATGGATGACGTGGAAATGTGCCGTAGTGGATATTCCCTATGGTGGTGCCAAAGGTGGCGTGGCCTGCAACCCGCGCGAAATGTCTGCCGGTGAAATGGAACGTCTGATGCGCGGGTATACCATGGCGCTTTTGGACGTATTCGGCCCGGATCAGGATATACCAGCGCCGGACATGGGAACCGGACAGCGCGAAATGGCCTGGCTGATGGACGAGTATTCCAAAGCAAAAGGTATGACAATTCCGGCCGTGGTTACCGGAAAGCCATTGGTTTTGGGTGGGTCACTTGGCCGGACCGAAGCAACCGGGCGCGGTGTGATGGTTTCTGCACTGACCGGTATGGAGAAACTACGGATTAACCCATACCGCGCCACAGCTGTCGTACAAGGATTTGGTAACGTGGGTTCACACGCCGCGGCTCTTTTACGCGAACGCGGGGTGAGCATTCACGGCATCAGTGATATTTCCGGAGCTTATTTTAACGATAAAGGGATCGATATTACCGCGGCGATCGCCTACCGCGATAGCAACAACGGATCACTGGAAGGTTTCACAGGTGCAGAAGCGATTCCAGGTGACGACTTATTTACCATTCCTGTCGATGTTTTGGTGCCAGCCGCCAAAGAAGATGTAATCACCCGGAAAAACGTGGAAAGTATTCAGGTAAAGATGATCGTGGAAGGCGCCAATGGCCCGACTTCTTTCAAAGCCGATGATATCATCAATGATAAAGGTATTATGGTAGTACCCGATATTCTGGCCAACGCTGGTGGTGTGACGGTCTCCTATTTCGAATGGGTGCAGAACCGCATTGGATACAAATGGACATTGGAACGCGTCAATCGCCGCACGGACAGGATCATGAAAGATGCTTTTGACAAGGTCTATGAAACCTCCCTAAAATATAAGGTTTCGCTCCGAATTGCGGCTTACATTGTCGCCATCGACAAGGTATCGAGTACGTATAAATATCGCGGCGGATTTTAAAATTACCTTAAAACACGCCCTGAACGGAGAAAAGCAACCCGCTTTTCTCCGTTTTTCGTTGTTATAAAGCATCCGAACATTAACTAAATGTTAATAAAGTTTCATCTTGCAGAGAAATTAAGATTCATTGCTTTCATAATGTTAACTTTATATATAAATCATATCGAATTACTGTAAAACGTATCAAATGTTTGCAGTTAAGAACACCATTTTACCCATATGTCGCTGAGTCCTCGTTTCATTGCCCTGATACTGGCATTTATTATTTCCCTGATCACGACAACCTTTTTAGCTTTTGTAGAAGGTGTTAACACCAGCATGCTCTTTGTCGTCGCCATTGCATGTTTTATTTCCAGCTTTTTCCTCGTGCTGTATACGATCGATATTATCGTTTTCCGGGAAGTGAATAAAATGTACCGCACCATTCACAAACTGAAAATGAAGGATTTTAATATGGTGCCCCGTAAAAGGCTTATCCGCGAGTCAAACCCGCTTAAAACCCTGAATGACGAGATTTTTGTTTACGTTTCTAAAAAACAAAAGGAAATTGACGAGCTCAAAAAACTCGAATTATTCAGAAGAGAATTTCTTGCAGACGTTTCCCACGAATTCAAAACACCCATTTTTGCAGCACAGGGCTTTATCCACACCTTGCTGGATGGCGCCATGGACGATGAAAATGTACGCGAGCGTTTTCTAAGAAAAGCCGCCAGAAATCTGGACAGTCTGGATGTCCTGGTGAAAGACCTGCTGGTACTTTCGCAAATGGAAACAGGCGACATTAAAATGAACATCGAAGCAGTAGACATGCTTCAATTAAGCCTTAACATTTTCGGACGACTTGAAAACATCGCCGCAGACCGTAATATTTCCCTGAAAGTAAAACCTGACGATTTAACAGAAGTATGGGTAAAAGCCGATCAGGACCGGATGCAGCAGGTTATGCTCAACCTTATTGAAAACGCGATAAAATATGGCAACGAAGGCGGAAAAGTTATTGTTCATTTCAATACAGGCAAAAAATATATCGAGATTTCGGTACGGGATAACGGCCCGGGTATTCCTCCTGAACATTTAACACGTATTTTTGAAAGATTTTATCGTGTCGACAAAAGCAGGTCGAAAGAGCGGGGCGGAACAGGTTTGGGACTGGCCATTGTAAAACATATCATCAATGCGCACGGAACCAAGATTGCCGTGATGTCCAAACCAGACAAAGGCTCGACTTTCACTTTTAAACTGGAAAAGTTGTTTCAGGGAACCGACGCCGAAAATGAAGAATCATTTACATCACAGACGAATTCATAATTCATTTACCAATACATAAATAATAACTCATGTTTGTACATAACGTATTTTTTTGGCTTAAAGAAAAAGAAAACGAAGAAGCGCAAAAAGCACTTTTTGACGGATTGAAAAAACTTGAAGCTATTGAATCCATTAAATCGGTTTACATCGGAACACCCGCTTCGACACGCAGACCCGTCATTGACGCGAGTTATGACTTCGCGGAAGTGATGATTTTTGACGATGAAGCCGGCCACGATGTTTATCAGGTTCACCCGCTTCACAAAAAATTCATCGAAGATTGTGCACACCTTTGGGAGAAGGTTGTAATCTACGACGTAGAAGCTTAACAAATATTCACAAAAAAGATATCCACAAGTTATCCACATCATTCATGTGGATAACTTGTGGATATCGTCTTTAAAACCGCGTTGAAATAACTAAAAATGCACTTTTATGGTTATTAACATGTGTGGATAACTTAAAACTATTTCTCACGTTCGTCCGCTTGTCCTCATAAGAAAGGTAATAATTTGTATTACTGTCGTTATACAAATAACAACAAAAACAAACTAACCATGAGAAGGATCAGAATTGCGGGTTTATACATTGGAATACTTATCGCAGCGATGAGCGTTTCATCCTGTGTATATCATTCGCGCCAGCCATATTACGATAACGGCTATGGCTATCGTCACCCGCCGCGTACGATCATTGTCAGGCCTTCGCCGCCTCCCCGCGTGGTTTATCGTGATCATTACAAACAAAAACGGCATCACGAAAGGCATAGCCACCGGTATCAAAACAGGGAAAGAAATAATAGGTATGGCCGCAACTAAACCGATAAATAACAAAGAGCCGGGCGAAATCAATCGTCCGGCTCTTTTTCTGAATAAACACCTGTCCCAATGACTGTCTACCTGTTTTTTGTTCGTAAAATTGCAATCCGATCTTTCCGATATTCTCAACATGCTGGCTTTTTCTATCGTTGCGTACTTATTGCTAAATCTGGGCATTGGCTTGTGGGCATCACGCAAAATTACAACCACGACCGATTTCGTACTGGCCGGTAGACAGTTGCCGCTTTTTCTTGCCGCTTCCGCAACTTTTGCAACCTGGTTCGGCTCGGAAACCATCATGGGCGCACCCACCGAATTTATAAAAAAAGGCGTTTTAGGTGTAATTGAGGACCCTTTCGGTGCTGCGTTGTGCCTGTTTCTTGTTGGAATATTTTTCGCAAGACGTTTTTATAAAATGAATATCATCACCTTTTGTGATTTTTTCAGGATACGTTACGGTCGTCCGGCAGAACTTTTGTCAGCCCTACTGATCATTCCCTCCTATTTCAGCTGGATCGCGGCCCAACTACTGGCCATGGGCATCGTTTTGAAAATAATTTTAGGCTGGTCCTTAACCGAATGCATTTTGTTAAGCTCCTTCGTGGTCATTCTTTATACCATATGGGGCGGGATGTGGTCTATTTCGATCACGGATTTTATCCAGACCATCATGATCATTGTTGGTTTGCTTGTGGTCGCCATCGTGTTGTATTTCAAAGTAGGCGGGTTTTCTCCGCTGATAAACGCTGCACCAAAAGATTTTTTCCGGGCTTATCCACAGTTTACTTTTAAAGATTCGGTGGAATATTTTGCAGCCTGGATAACCATCGGTCTGGGCTCCATCCCCCAACAGGATGTTTTTCAGCGCGTGATGTCGGCAAAATCAGCCGATGTATCGGTTAAAGCTACATTACTGTCATCGCTGATGTACCTGACCATCGCCCTACTCCCACTATTTATCGGACTTTGCGGCCACCATTTATATCCTGAACTTGGAAAAGGCGACCCACAAATGATCATTCCCAATATGGTCCTGCTCCACTCCGGGCTGCCATTGCAAATACTGTTTTTTGGAGCCCTGGTCTCTGCCATCCTGAGTACAACCAGCAGTGCTATTATGGCGCCCGCGGCGGTTCTTGGCGAAAATGTGATCAAATTTTTCCACCCGGAATTAAGCGACAAGCAATTGTTAAGAATAATCCGGATTGGCATAATCGTCATCACGGGCATCTGCATTTTCATGGCGGCCACGCGGGAAAGTATTTTTGAGCTCGTAGCGGAATCTTCCGCATTTAGCCTCGTGTCACTTTTTGTTCCGCTCGCGGCGGGTTTATACTGGAAAAACGCCAATCAGCTAGGCTGTATGCTTTCAATGATCGCCGGACTTATTGTCTGGCTTGGTTCGGTTTGGATTGATACAGAATATCCTCCTATGATTTATGGCTTGGTGGCCAGTTTTGGCGGTATGGGATTAGGCATTGTCATGCGTACCGAAAATAAGGAAGTTGCCGTTTGATTCCGGAGATTATTTTAATACTAAAAACAACGAACTCCCGAAAGGTGGCTTTGGCAAAAAAACACCTTCCATATCGGTGACGGTTTTTAGCATTCCATTAATAAAATCGCCGGGATAACTTACATCCGATTTTACGTCGGCAGTATTGATCTTCCCCGAACGTATCTGATAGCGCTGCCATGTCCTGACCAGCCAGATAGGCAGCGAAAGAAAAAAAGGCCAGTACGTATGATCAGCCATATGCAAACCTGCCGCTTTTGCATAACGAACGAAATCGCTGCGTACAAACCTTCTTGAACTGCCTACGGCCATATCGTGTATTCCCGAAAAAGCTTCAAAGGCATGAATGTTAATGATTACCAGACCATTCGGGCGAAGTTTTTTACGGAACGCCTGTAATGCCTGTACAATCTCATGATCAGTCAGGAAATATAGCACATCGTTACAGCAAATTACATCAAATGTTTCCCCATCACGGAAAGTATTGACATCCTTCAAATCACCAAAACTTACATCCAGATTTCTCGCTGTTGAAAATTCAATCGCATGCACCGAGTAATCAAAGCCCGTTAAAGACTGATAACCATCCGCACGCAAAAAAGACAAAAGACCGCCCGTTCCACAGGCTGCATCCAAAATCCTTACTTGTTTGTCGCTTTTAAAATGCTTTTTAATCTCATACAAAACCTTTCCGTGGAGGATCTGGTACCACCAGAGTTTTTGCTCCACGTCAAACATATTTTGATATTCCTGCGGACTGTCAATCATCGATCTGCACCGCTGTTAAATTTCACAACATATTGCGGCTGACCACTCTGGGCCATAAAACTCTTACCAATGTATTCGCCCAAAACACTTAACAAGGTACATTGTATCCCACCAATAAATATCAGAGAAGCCGTCACAACCTGCCAGCCCTTGGGGTCGGGGCCAATAACCCATTGGCCAAATAAAAACAGCAGGAGTACAAAACCAAACCCGAATAACCCGACACCGATTGGCATAAAAAGACGAATGGGTAGGGATGAATAGCAAAACAAAATATTCAGGACGAGGGAGATCAGCTTGCGCCACGTGTAATTGGAGACACCTGCTTCACGCTTTTCGTGCATGACCTGAACGGAACCAATATTACGCGTAATTCGGAAAATCAAACCGTCAATGTAAGGATAAGGTCCCTGGTATTTAATAATTTCCAGAACCACTTCCTTTCGGATCAGTTTAAAGCTGGACAGATACAAGCCCTTCGGTTTATTCAGTGAATAACCGGTAAACCAGTTCACAAGACGGCTCCCCAGGTTTCTGTACGCTGCATGCTGTTTTTTTGAATAATGGGTATACACAACGTCGTAATCCCCCTTTTCAGCCGTTTCCAGCAGCTTTAAAATCTCTTCAGGCGGGTTTTGAAAATCATCATCGATCATGACACAAAATTCGCCCTGCACCCAATTCAAACCGCACATGACGGCATTAAATTCACCATAATTACGTCGTAATGATAGAAACCGTACGTTGGGAAATTGTTTGGCTAATTGTTTGCATATCCTTTCTGAGTTGTCCTGGCTGCCATCGTTGATCATGACAATTTCAAACAAAATCCCCTGTAATGCCTGCTGCAATTTATCCACTAATAATGCGATCGTGGACTCACTGTTGTATACCGGTATGATGACGGATAATTTCATTTCTGATTCCCGAACTGGTTAACTGCACCAACAATATACGATATTTCCTCATCGGTAAGGACGGGATTGAGCGGCAGACTGATCACCTGCTGGTGAATGCTTTCCGTCAGAGGCAGCGACAAATGATTTATATCTGCGTAAGCCTTTTGCTTATGTACGGGCAGCGGATAATGCACGTTCGTCTGTACGCCCGACGCTCCCAGGTGCTTTATCAATGCGTTTCTATCCGGGTGCCTGACAACAAACAAATGCCAGGCATCCTCATCAATACGATCGTCAGGTGGTAAAATAAGGTTCTCCAATGTAATCCCGCTCAAATAACATCTTGCAATTTCCCTGCGCCTTTTATTTTCCGTGTCAAGAAAGGGCAATTTCACCCCCAGAATTGCAGCCTGAATTTCATCGAGACGGCTATTAACCCCCAGGTAATCATTCTTGTACCGTTCCTTTGATCCATAATTTCGCAAGTACATTATTTTCTCCGCAAGCGCCCCGTCAGACGTCGTTATGGCACCTGCATCACCCAGAGCCCCCAGATTTTTCGTAGGATAAAAACTAAAAGCCGTTGCATCCGCAATGCTCCCAACCTTCCGACCGTTGTACACAGCTCCGTGGGCCTGGGCCGCATCGGTAATCACTTTGAGGTTATACCGCAAGGCGATTTCATTCACCGCTTCCATTTCGCAACTCCTGCCGTACAGGTCAACGCAAAGAATGGCACGGGTTTCCGAAGTGATAGACCGCTCAATTTTTTGGGGATCGATCAGCATCGTATAGGGATCCGGCTCGATTAAAACAGGCACCAAACCTAAGTAACTAACCGGTAATAGTGAGGCTATATACGTATTGCCCGGAACAATGATTTCGCTATGGGCCGGAAAATCGTAGGCACGCAGAATAAGGCCGATGGCATCAAGGCCATTGGCAACACCAATACAATAAGGAGCACCGCAGTATTCAGCAAAAGCACTTTCAAAATCTTGTAATTCCCGTCCTAAAATATACCAGCCAGATCGTAAAACGCGTAATGAAACCTCCTCAATAGCTTCCAAATAAGGCTTATTGATTTGATTTAAATCCAAAAATGGGATCATAAAGAAACCTGTTGCGAGTAGTGTAAATAGGGTTCATCAATATAATCTGCCCGGTCGTAATATTCATTAGACAAAACCAGCAGAATAGAATCATTTGAAAATGAATCCATTACATGCCAGTCTTTGGGTTCAAGAATAAGGCAGCTCTTTGGATCATTGAGTATAAAATCCTCTTCCTGCTCGCCGTCATTACTGTAAACATGGCAGCTTCCGTGGATGCATATCAACGCATTCCAGGATTTATGATGTCTGTGGCCTCCGCGTTTCAGATCCGTGGCTCCATAAATGTAAAAAACTCTCTTGATAGTTCCCGGAATAACATGCTCAAAAACAGTCAGGTTTCCCGAATCGGAATTGAAAGTGTCCAGTTGTAATAATTTAGGCATAGGTGGGTTAAATTATATTTCGACATATAAATCAAGAGTTGTCCTTTCTGAGGGATTAGTATGTGTCAACTTCCTAAATTAATCTTATTTTATCTTTAATTGGTATTTATTTTAGCAAACGGTTACCAATTTATTTTTTTGCTTAACTGTTTTTATTGAATAAACTCCATTTCATCCAATAGTCAGCAAGCATAAATAACTTCACCGGAAATGGTTCCATTCATAAAATTCTGCTCCAACCCATACAATAAAGCAGTTAAAACAATGTTATGACCTCTGACGAAAGAAAGAAGCGGAAGCACCCACCGGAAGATCATATTTTCCCGTCGCACGTCAAAATCCATTTCTTTTTCATCCCATGCTCACTCAGATGACCCGTCAGTAAGGAATAAGGTGGAAAAGCAAGAAAAACAGAAACAAAGGTTGCAAAAATAACGTAACCAGTATTCCGACGATAGATAGGATTCTAGCCATCCTTCCAGCGCATGGTAAAATTCTCAAATAGCATGTTTGTCAGGGATGTAATATGAACAAGTCCGCTATAAAGATACCAGTTAACTTTTGACAATTCCTAGCCCCAGCTGGTTACAATTTTACTCCCCTCATCACTTTCAATAATTCTGAGATAGGTCTGTATTTCCTGCTGCAAATCTTCCACGTGGCTGATGATACCCACAATCCTGTTTTCCTTCCGAAGCGATTTTAACGTTTCAAAGACAGTTTGCAGGGCATTTTTATCCAGCGAACCAAACCCTTCGTCCAAAAAGAAGAAATTATGTTTCGACTCGTTTCGGATGTGAATATGGTCTGCCAGGGCCAAAGCGAGCGATAACGCAGCCTGAAATTTCTGTCCGCCGGAAAGCGTTTTGAGCAACCGCATATGTCCGCCGTTAAGCAAATCGCGCACCCAGAAACTATTCCCCTCTCCCAATTCCAGATGCAGCTGCTGGTGTGTCATCTGATGGAAACGGTCATTGGCAGCATGTATCAGATTTTGCAGATAAATACTCGATGCATAATCCACAAACCCGCTCGAACGGAATAACCGGGCAAGGTCGTCCAGATGTTCTTTCCGAAGTTCCAGTCTGCCTTTTTCTTTTAGCAGTAATGCCTTTTTAGTAAGATCCTCAGCCATTTTCAGAAGCAAACCATCCAAACGGCCCTCTTCTTTTCGTTTGCTGTTCAAACTGGCCGTAAGTGTGTCCTTTTTTTCCAGGATCACGGTATGTTTTTCGGCATCATATACCTCCCCTGCATGTTCCTGCTGCAATGCGTCAAGATCTCTCCGGGTATTATTCAGCTCCGTTTTAAAATGCTCTATCGTTTTACGTTCCGCGTCGATGACAATCTGTTTTTCCAGCATACTATTCACCCATTCTTCCGATTCGAACCCATAGGTCGTCAACTGGTTTTGCAATGTCGCCTGTGTGCTGGACAGTTCACTACGATTCGCTTCCAAAGCCACGAAAAGTGTTTCCTGGCTTCCCGTTATCGTGTTTTTTTCTTTTTCCAGAATGTCCTGCTGCTTTTCCGTTTCCTCATACAAGCGGTTCAGTTCTTTATACTGACTTTTCAGGGTTTCGATCTTATCGATGATCGAAGTTTTTTCCAGTTCGTCAAAATCAGACAGCTGCACTTTCTCCAACTGATCCGTTAAAGTGCTGATTGTATTCTCAACTTTTAGAATTTCGTTTCGGAGATTTTGGAGCGGTTTTTCTATTTTCTCAACTTTTTCCAGCAGCTCGGCCTCAATTTTTGCGGCCATTGCTTTAATAGCCGCTTCGTTTTCCTTGATTTCAGCCTGATTTCTGGCTACATCTTCGAAATGTTTGTCAAAGGATTCCCGGTTATTTTTATCGAATTTCGCCCAGACAAAAGCCTGGTCATGCGCATCAATACGGATCTTAACGTCCTGCCAACGTTGTTTAATCGTACTTTTTTGTTTTTCCAGGTTCTCGATCTGGTTAAAAATACGTTCAACAGGCGATTGAAACTGCCGGATCGACTGCTCCAATCTGGTCAGATCACGGCGCTGATTTTCAATACTTTTAATTTCATCCAAAACAGAATCGTCCGCATGGAGTACGGCAGGGTGATGTTCCGAACCACATAACGGACAAGGTTTACCATCGTCAAGGCTATCAGCATATTGCTGCAACGCCAGCCTGGTATTGGCCTGAACCAATGCCTTGCTCAGATTTTCGCCGGCTTTCTCATTGCTCGCCAAATAATCCGAAATGCTATGCTGAATCATTTCCAGACTCGCTTCCGGTACGATCTTTAACGAAAATTGTTCATTCGCTTCTTCCGATTTTGTTTGAACTAACGCTTTTTGTTTTGCTATATCTGCTTGTAAATCATCCGCTTCTTTCTTGATGGCAGCTCTGCTTTCAACAAGGCTGTCCCAGGTGGTAAACCAAACCTTAATGAGACTCAATTCCTGTACATCCGACTGAACGGCCTTCTTTTTCTCGTTTTCCTCCTCCTTATCCTCCTTCTGTTTTTTTAATAACGTAATAACGGATTCTTTTTCTTCCAGCTTCAATTCCCCTCTCGTAAGCGCACCACGATTTTTTTCCAGCACAGTCCGGTTCTCCACAATCTGAATCACTTTTTCCAGCTCTTCGGCTGTGCCCAAAAGTTCTTCCCGTTTTTCGTATTGTGGCAGAATCCTGGTTAAAATTTCTTTTTGTTGCAGCAGCAAAGTTTTAAGTTCATCACTTCGCCCGGCATTTTTCGCATACGTCACCTCATCTCTTTCAATCGCAGCCTTATGGCTTTTTTTCCTGTCCAGTAATGATTTAAAATGCAGCGAACATAGCTCAAAAACCCGCAGCGTTTCTTCCCGCAATTCCATTTCCGGTTTATGTGATTCCAGGGAAGCGATCTGGGCACGGAAAAGCTGTAACTTTTCTGTAACCTGTTTCAGTTTCTGAAATTGATTTTCAAGTTCAGTCTGTTCGTTCAGCTCCACGCTCACTGCCTTGATCTGCTGACTTATTTCTTCTCTTTTGAGTTCCTCAGCGGTCACCATTTCGGGCGTTACTTCACCCAGGCTCATCAGCTGCCCATCGAGATTGGATAATTCCAGGTCGTTTTGCTTACTTAAAGTGCCTACTTTCCGGCTTAGGTCATACTTTTCCAACTGGAAAAGTTCTTTCATCATCCGCGTCCGTTCGGCGTCCTTTAATTCGATAAATTCCTGAAAACGTCCCTGCGGAATGATGATGGTCCGGCGGAAGTTATCATAACTTAATCCTATAATTTGCTCGGCATTCTCTTCATCAGGAAGCGGCACCCAGGCTTCGTCTGCCCATTTGTACGCTTTCCGCTCAAAAGTTTTAACTTCCTTGAAATTTTTGCTGTTTCTTTTGCCCTTCACTGTGAAACGGTACAACGCCGCACTTTTCCCGGCAACACACTCAAAATCAATCAATAGCTCATCCGACCTCAGATTCATCATATTGTAGGTACGATCGTCCCCCGAACGGTTCAACCTCTCGGTATCTCCATAGAGTGCAAAAGTGATCGCTTCAAGAATTGACGATTTGCCGCTTCCTACCGACCCGAAGATACCGAACAGCGAGGCATCCGTCAACGCATTGAAATGTATTTCCTGCTCCGACTGATAAGAATATAAACCTTTTATTTTGAGGTACCTGGGAATCATTTGGAGAGCTATTGGCTTTTAGGCGTTAGCTTTTAGCTGCTGACACCCGGTATAAATAATGTAAAAGGAGAATATAATATAGATTTAGTTCGTGCAGATTTGGCTAATCGCTAAGAGCCAACAGCGCTAACAAATCATCGAGATACACTCTGTCATTACTCAGTCTTGGTACTTTGTTTTGCCCGCCTAGTTTATTCCGTTTCCCCATCCAGTTGTAGAAGGTATTGGCAGGAGCAAAATGCACGACGGGAGGAAGCAGGGCCATATCTTTGTATCGTTTGGCGTCATAATCTGAATTCGCCTCCCGTAATGCGGCATCCAGCATACGACAAAATTCGTCACGATTTTCCGGTTCAATTGTAAATTCGATCACCCATTCATGGCAACCGCGTGAACCGTCGCCCATGTAAACAGGGCCTGCTGTATAATTGGCTACCCGCGCGCCGGTGCTTTCTGCGGCAACTTTTATGGCATGGTCGGCATTTTCAACAATAACTTCCTCGCCAAAGGCATTGATAAAATGCTTTGTTCTTCCACTCACTTTCAGTCGAAAAGGGTATTTCGAGGTAAATTTCACCGTGTCACCAATAAGGTACCGCCACAAGCCGGCATTGGTAGAAATCACAAGGGCATAATTTTTACCTACTTCTATTTCGTCCAGCAAAAGTGCTTTCGGATGTGGTTTACCCACTTCTTCTATGGGCAAAAACTCATAGAATATCCCATAATCCAGCATCAGCAGCATTTCTCCGACTTTGGAAAGATCATCCTGAATCGCAAAAAAGCCTTCGGATGCGCTGTAAGTTTCCAGATAAGTTACCTGATCGGATGGAAAATATTTCTTCTTAAATAACTCTCGGTACGGTTCAAAAGAAACGGCGCCATGTATAAACACTTCAAAATCAGGCCATACTTCCAGCATATTGGTTTTACCGGTCAGTTCGAGAATCTGATCCAGTAAAACAATGGTCCAGGTTGGCACGCCCAGGATACTGGTCACATTTTCCTGCGAACAGATAGAAGCCATTTTTTCAAGCTTGGTTTCCCAGTGGTCCATCAGCGCAACTTCCAGCGGCGGTGTTCGCATAAATTCACCCCAGGCGGGAAGATTTTGCATGATCACAGCCGACACATCGCCCACCTGTGTATAATCGTCAAAAGGATTGGCATGTAAAGTGCCACCGATTGATAAGCCTTTACCATCAAAAACCATTGTTTCCGGCCTGTTCTGGATCAAAAGCGTCATCATATCCTTGCCCCCTTCATAATGGCATTCTTCCAAAGCCTCAGGCGAAACGGGTAAAAATTTGCTGCGTGCATTGGTGGTTCCCGACGATTTTGAAAACCATTCAATCTGCGACGGCCATAACACGTTGGGTTCCCCTTTCAATACGCGCTCGATGTAGGGATATAATTCCTCATAAGAAGAGACCGGGACCTGATCCTGAAATTCTTTAATGGACTTTATCTGGCCATAGTTATATTTCGTTCCCCACTCGGTATATCGGGCCGTTTCGATCAATTCGGAAAATATACGTTGCTGGGTTTCAATCGGGTTGTTCATAAACTGCTCGATTCTTTCAAAGCGTCGCCTCAAAAACCAGACAGTCATATTATTTACCAGCTTCATATTAATCGGGTTGTTGATAAAAATTCGTTTCAGGAATTTGTCAAAAATAACAAAATAAATGGAGAGGGAATAAGATTGCAACCTTATTCCCTCTCCATTTCAGTAAAACAGACTAGGCCTTCGTACCAAACTTTCTATATAAAAACAGCAGTAACACGGCGCCTACAATGGCTATAAAAAGGCTCCCCATATTAAAGCCGTCAACGGTTCCAAAACCTAAAAAAGAAGATATCCAGCCTCCGACAACGGCCCCGGCTATCCCGATCAATACAGTTATAATAAAGCCTCCGGGATCTTTCCCCGGATGTAGCGCTTTAGCAATGGCACCGGCTATTAATCCGACAATAATCCAAGTCAAAATCCCCATAGTGTACTCTGTTTATAGTGTTAGAAAATGAGATACTTCTCTAATATTATAAAAAGTATACCGCATCCGGAAATTTTACCAGAATAATTGTAAAAAGATGTCTCTGCCAGTCACGCGCCGAACTCCAAAAGCGGAAACCAAGCTACTTCTTAAACAAAACAACTGTAAATTATTTATCAAAAAACATATTACTTCCCCCTGCCTTTCGCTCGATTGTAGACATGACGTCGTCAACAAATCCGGCCGTCCGCAATTGCTCCGCCTTTTGTCGCAGGAGTTTCGTTCCGGTAATGGTTTCCAGTGCCGACGCAAGTAAGGGATCTTTTGTATTGCCGTAAGGATAAAGCCGTAACCCCTCCCGAACTTCCATATCCGGCGCAAAACCCTTGTAATATTCCGACTGTTTGAGACTGTTGTAAGACCGGGTTACAATGGGTTGTAAACCCCACTTCACCTTGCCCGATTTATCACTCAACGTGATAGAACCGACATTTTTACCAACAGTCTTATCCCCGATCAGCGTGACCGTCATGTAGGGTTTCAGGCCGTTCACAAGTAGTTCACTGGCAGAAGCGGTTCGTGCAGATGTGAGAATAACGAGGTTATTAAGGTTAGCACCAATATTTTGACTTTTTGACGTAAACATTTCGTAGAAATAGTCCTTTCCGTATTCTTTTTCCAGGACAGGTGTCACGGTCTTGTTATATTCTTTCGAATAAAAAATATCGTTCGTCGTGATGCCTTTTCCTATCAAACTCGCCAGATTGGTGGCTGAGCTTACATACCCGCCCGGATTATAGCGCAAATCCAGTACGAGCGCATTTACATTTTTAGCCTTAAATGAGGCAAAAACCTTATCCAGTTTCTGATCATATTCCTTGCCATCGCTGTTGTTTTTGCTGGAAAAAAACTGGTGGTACACTACGTATCCAATCATATGACTGCCATATTGAAAGGTAGTATCATAAAAAACGGGGTCTTCCTGAAATTCGATCGGCGTTACATCCCGTTTCGTCGTTGTTTCAACGATGGAATCCTTGTCATTAAACGCGCCCAAAGTATATTTTTTGGCATTGCCGGAAAAAATCAGCTCATAATAATTGGACGCTGTTAGCTGCTTTTCATCAATTCGGGTAATAATATCGCCTCTTTTGAAACCTGCTTTTTGAGCCGGAGACCCTGGCAGCGCATACGTTACCAGTCCGATGATATTAGAGCCGCCGGTTGGATAATAAAGCAGCCGGAATTCCATACCTGTGGTTTTTGAAACACCGCTCAGCTCGGCTTTCAATGCATCTGCGTCACGTTCGATCCAGGAAAATCGGTCCCCATCCGGCCGTGCGGCTGCATCGTATTTATAAAGCAGCGAATTAAAAAGTGCCTCAGGCTGTAAGTTCAGATCGGGATTGGCCGGTAGTTTATCGTTCCAGTAATACCAGGTTTTCATCTGATCAACAATCCATTTACTCGTTTCCAGGTCGGTAGCCGGATCCACATTTTTATCCCGACATGCCGTCAGAAATCCCGTAATCACAAACAGCAAGCATAGCCCCTTTTTCATTCGTCGATTTAATTTGTTGTCAAAAACACTTCTTCAATGATATCACAGGCGGCATTCATTTGTTCTTCTGTAATGACCAGCGGCGGCGCAAAGCGGATCTTGTTTCCGTGCGTAGGTTTACATAACAACCCTTTATCCATCATTTTGTAACACAAATTCATAGCCGTCGGGCTTTCTTCCATATCGTTGATCACAATGGCATTCAACAGTCCTTTGCCTCTTACTAACGATATCAGGCTGCATTTCTGCTGCAAATCCGAAATTCTTTTTCGAAACAGCTGTCCCATGATTTCCGCATTTTCAGCGAGGTTTTCGTCCTTAACAACTTGCAAAGCGGCGATTGTAACGGCACACGCCAACGGATTTCCACCATACGTTGACCCATGTTCGCCGGGTGCGATCGTCAGCATAACCTCGTCATTCGCAAAAGCCGCGGAAACCGGCATCGTTCCACCGGATAAGGCTTTGCCTAGCACGAGAATATCCGGTTTTACATTTTCCCAGTCGCAAGCCAATCTTTTTCCCGTGCGGCCTATCCCCGTCTGAACTTCATCGGCAATAAATAACACGTTGTATTGCGTACATAAATCACGTACGCCCTTCAGATAGCCTTCCTTAGGAACCACTACACCAGCCTCACCCTGAATCGGCTCGACCATAAAACCAGCGATATCCGGGTCATTTTTAAACGTATTTTCAAGCGCTTCGAGATCATCGTAAGGAATAATGATATAACCAGGCAAAAACGGGCCATAATCGTCCGTACTCGACGGATCAGTTGACGATGAGATGGCAGCCAACGTACGCCCCCAGAAATTCCCCGACGCATAAACGGTTTTTGCCTTACCCGGCGCTATACCTTTCACCTTATATGCCCACTTCCGGGTTAATTTCAAGGCTGTTTCACCGCCTTCAACACCCGAATTCATCATCAGCACTTTATCATATCCAAAATATTCACACAAAAACTTTTCGCATTCGCCGAGTTTGTCGCTGTAAAAAGCACGGGAAGTTAACGTCAGTTTTTGAGCCTGTTCGATCATCGCACCGATAATTTTCGGGTGACAATGTCCCTGACTTACCGCACTGTAAGCAGATAAAAAATCAAGGTATTGTTTGCCTTCCACATCCCATACATACACGCCGGAACCTTTGGAAAGCACTACGGGCATCGGTTTATAGTTGTGCGCACCGTATTTTCCCTCCAATTCCATTGCATGCTGTGTAGCTTCAAGAGCAGCCATCGTGTCTGTATAGTTTGTCATTATTATGTACGTTTAAGCGAATCCATTCGATTTTAATAGTGTAAAAATACAGAAATTGAGTGTTTTTAACGCAGATAATAATGTAACAAAAGAAAACAGTCCCGCTTAATCAGCTAATATGTTATACGGAAACCTTTACAACCCGATTTGTTACCCTGGAATGCAGGCAGCTGTAACTTTCAACAAAAATCCATACGATCCGTCAGGAAATTTCACATGAGAAAATATTAGAAAAACAAACGAATATTTGTATGTTCCGACCTATCATACCAATCCCTCATACTTGTAATCATTAAAATGAACCGTCCCCAATACTAAATCTCAGCCGATTTTATGACAATAAATTTTGACCTCGCAGACAAAATGACCACCGATGGTTTTGCTGTTGTTAACAATGTTTTCGAAAATGAAGAAATTGAAGATTTGATTGAAGAGATTTCAAAGGCCGATCAAACGAAATCGACTTTCAGAAAATCCAGTGATTTGTTTGCTATCAGACAATTCCTAAAAGAAATTCCGACATTAACTGACAAGATTTTCAACAATAACTTAAAGCATATCATCACAAATTTTTTCGGAGGCGATTTCTTTATTGTAAAGTCAATTTATTTTGACAAACCTGGTAGCTCGAACTGGTTTGTACCATATCACCAGGATCTGACCATTTCCGTTGATCAAAAACTGGACACCAATGGTTATGGGCCATGGACGGTAAAGCAAAATCAATTCTCGGTTCAACCCCCGATAGACATTTTGCAGGATATTTTTACGATCCGAATCCATCTGGACGACACCAACATGGATAACGGTGCCCTAAAAGTTATTCCGCAATCACATTTGAAAGGAATTTACAAAGCAGAAACAATTGATTGGAACGTTGAGACTGAAACGATTTGTAACGTACAAAAAGGCGGGACCATGTTTATGAAACCATTGCTTTTACACGCATCGAGCCGAACCACGAACAATCAGAAAAGACGTGTCATCCATATCGAATTGAGCAGAAGTCAGCTAGCTGATAATTTAAGCTGGGCGGAGCTTATGTATACGAATCTTAATCCGTAAATTGTCTTTGTTTACATCCAAAATGACGTATCCATGAACAGAATTTACACCAGATTCCTGAGGACGATTGCTTTCATGCTGCTCCTCGCCATCCAGGCCAAAGCCCAAACCGCCAATCCTGCATACAATAAAACACTGGCAGATTCACTGGGCGCTGATGAGTATGGTATGAAACAATATGTGCTCGTCATCTTAAAAACGGGCAGCAACAAAATTGCGGATAAACAAAAAGTTGATAGTCTTTTCAGAGGCCATATGGCCAATATCAACCGGCTTGCTACGGCAGGAAAACTCGTCGTTGCCGGGCCGATGAAGAAAAACGACAAGGCTTATCGCGGCATTTTCATCCTGAATGTTAAAACCATTGAGGAAGCCAACGGTCTGCTCGATACTGATCCGGCTATCAAAGAAAAGTTACTCGAAGCCGAAACCTTTATCTGGTATGGTTCTGCCGCCTTGCCAATGTACCTCCCAAGTCATGAAAAGGTGGAAAAATTAAAGATCTGACACTGTCGGGATATCTCTGTTCAATGCTATGGAATATAAATACAGAATCGCCACCCATGAAGATATGGACGGTCTTCAAAAACTTGGTTTAAATGCTTATGGTCAGTTCAAAGAAGTTTTAACGGATGAAAACTGGATCAAACTACACGCCTCTCTCACAAATGAGAACATGTATCCCAACCTGCTTGCAAAATCAGTCTGTTATGTTTGCGAGACGGGTGAGGATATTATCGGTATGGCGTTTTTTATTTCAAATGGTAATCCGACAGATATTTTCCAGGCGGATTGGGCCTATGTCAGAATGGTTGGTGTTCACACGGCGTTCGGTGGGAACGGAATCGGGAAGAGACTGATGGAAAAATGCATTGAGCGAGCCAGAGAAACGGGTGAAAAAATCATCGCACTACACACATCCGAGTTCATGGATGCCGCCCGGCATATTTACGAAAACATGGGTTTTAAGCAAGCCAGACAACTGGAAGCAATGCTTGGCAAAAGGTATTGGCTTTATCTGCTGGAATTGTGATATATTTCCGGTTCATTCTGCGTTTTCGGATTAGAGAAAAATAACGATTTGCTATATGAGGTCAGCCAGTAAATATTCAATTCTGCTTTTAATTTTCCTATTTCCGCTGACATCCGCTTTTTCTCAAAAAGTACAGATCCAGATCGCTAGTCCCCGCGAGCTCAAAGGTCGTAAAGCCATTCTTTTAACCCGTGAAAAAGGCTTTGCCGCGCTTGTTCATTCCATCAAGCTTAACTCGGATATATTCAACCTGGAAATAAACCGTGATCTGGTGCCGGATCTTTATCAGCTGCACGTTTCCCAAATCAAAGGATCCTTGCTGTTTTTCCTTGAACCAGGCATTAAAATTACGCTGGATACAACGGATTTATCGCGCTCAAAAATAGTCAATTCGAAAAGTACACAGGAATGGAAGCAATTTGAGCAAGACATCCAGCAGCCGTCGGACAAAAAAATTGAACAATATACGGCCGGAGAAAAACGGGCACGCAAAGAAAAAAATGCCGATAGCCTTAACTATTGGGTTGATAAGCAGGCATTGGAAAAAGAGGATCTCGTGAAGAAAAGCGGTGAATTTATTACTACCCATCTCGACTCGTACGTCAGCCTCTATTTGTTAAAAATCAACTGGTATGCATTTCAGGGCAAAGGGGTATTTGAACAGTTGAACAGCAGCATGGCCGGACATAAAACCTATACTTTTTTAAAGGAAAGGAATAAAAAACTGGCAAAAACGGAAGCTTCGGAATCACAACACCTTAAAGCTTTAAACAAGGTTAAATAAGATCAAACCTCGGTCATTTTCAAGCATATTTTTTCACAAAAGCTATGACAAAGAAAAATCCAGACGTTGACAACTATATCGCAGGTTTTCCCGAAGCCACGCAGAAATTGCTGGAAGAAATGCGCGAGACGCTTCCTCAAGCAGCGCCAGATGCGGAAGAAAAAATCGGCTATGGAATTCCTACGCTGACATTAAACGGAAATCTGGTGCATTTCGCCGGTTATAAAAACCACATCGGCTTTTACCCCGCTCCACGCGGACTCGAAGCTTTTAAAGAGGAACTCTCGGGTTATAAAGGTGCAAAAGGCTCCGTTCAGTTTCCCCTCGATCAACCATTACCGCTGGATTTGATCACACGCATTACGAAATTCAGAATGGAAGAAAACCTGACCAAAGCCGAAACCAGGACAAAAAAGAAACCGGCCTCTCCCAAACCCAAAAAGCTTTCTGACGAGGAACAGGTTACCGAGCATATTCAAAAACTGGAACCGGAACTGGGCAAAATCGTTGAAACCATCAGGCAGATTATGCTCGGTATCGACAAAGAAATCGGAGAACATATTAAATGGAATAATCCGACTTTCTATTATACCGGAGCAATAAAACTCTTTGATCCGAAGGAATACAAAAGAGAGATTGTCGTGATGAACCTGCACAAAGGACGGATCATGCTGGTTTTCCCGAGTGGTGCCAAGATCCTGGATAACTCCGGTTTTCTGGAAGGCGACTACCAAGACGGCAGGAGAACGGTTATTTTTAAGGATTTGGATGATGTGAAGACCAGAAAAGGACAACTGGAAGATGTCGTAAAAAAGTGGCTGACATTGGTGGAGAAATAACATGAACTGACAGTTTCCGACCCGCGAACGACTATTAACCCAAGGCTTCAGCCTTGGGAGCACAGGCCTAAGACAGAGTACCAGGCTTTAGCCACACGAACTGCTCTCATGGCTAAAGCCTCAGATGAATCGTCTTTCCTACCCAAGGCTAAAGCCTTGGGTTATTTAGGTCAGTCTATTCCCCACACCCAATAAACAACCTTCCCCTTGCTTCCCCACCCCAAACCCCTTACCTTTGTCCCATAATCTCAAAGGGGTGCCCTACCTGACGGGCTGAGATCATACCCATATTACCTGATCCGGATAATGCCGGCGTAGGAAGAGAAAGCTGCAAGCAGGACTAGCGAAAATCATAGCAACAATAAACTGATTTTCAGGCTTACCGGAAAAGCTGAATCGAATAACCATTTTTATTGAACCAAAGGATAGGCGGCCCCTTGCCTGTTCGTAACAATTAATGATCGCAATGCGAAAAGTTACGACCTGTCTTTTAACACTCGTTATCAGCACATTGATGAGCATATCTGTTTTTGCTCAGAAAACATTAACCGGCCAGATTACCGACCGGGAGGATGGAAAACCATTGCCCGGCGCCACCATCAGGGCCGGAGAAATTCGTGGTACAACCACGGATGCCAACGGAAAATTTGTTCTCCGTAACATTTCAGACAACACCAGCACGCTGGAAGTATCCTACATCGGGTATCAAACCATCAAACTCGGTGCAGATGATTTCAAAACGGAAAAACCCCTTGACATTAAACTGCAAAAAAGCACTTTCCAGGCGGATGAGGTGATCGTAAACGCCACCCGTGTGACGGACAAAACAGGAATGGCTTATACCAATGTCAACGCGGAAGCACTTAACAAGCAGAATCTGGGACAGGATTTACCGGTATTGCTCAATTTCACACCTTCGCTTGTCAGCACCAGTGATGCGGGCGGCGGGGTTGGTTATACGGGTATCCGGATCCGCGGAACAGATGCAACACGGATCAATGTCACCGTAAACGGGATACCTTACAACGATGCCGAAAGCCAGGGTGTGTTCTGGGTTAATATGCCTGATCTCGCTTCTTCCGTTAACAGCATTCAGATTCAGCGCGGGGTTGGAACCTCAACAAACGGTGCCGGTGCTTTCGGGGCTACGATTAATATCAGTACCAATGCTTTCCGCAAAGAAGCATATGCCGAGCTCAATAATTCGTACGGATCTTTTAATACGTTTAAAAACACGATCAAAATAGGCAGCGGACTGGTGAAGGACAAATTCACTTTTGATGCCCGTTTATCACGCGTTTCTTCAGATGGGTATGTTGACCGGGCCTCTTCCGAGTTGCATTCCTATTATTTATCCGGAGCCTATTTTGGCGGAAAAAGTTTTGTTCGGGTGAATGTATTTTCAGGAAAAGAGAAAACGTATCAATCGTGGAACGGTGTACCCGAGGCAAAATTACGCGGTGATCGTGAAGGAATTCTCTCGTATATCGACAGAAACAGTCTGGATGAAAAGGACGCAAAAAATCTTCTTGATGCTGATAACCGGACTTACAATGCCTACACGTATAAAAACGAGGTTGATAATTATCGTCAGGATCACTACCAGATTGTTACTTCCCACACTTTAACGAATAATCTGACTTTAAACGTCAACGGATTTCTGGTGCGCGGTCTGGGTTATTACGAGCAGTATCGCAAAAACGATAAATTTAGCAACTACAATTTACCCAATATCATTTCAGAAAGCGATACGCTGAAACGTACCGATCTGATCCGTCGCAGATGGCTGGATAATTATTTCTACGGCTCCACTTTTTCTCTGGACTATAACAGCTTCAAAAAGTTGACGGCCAGCGTCGGTGGCGGATATAACGAATATCACGGAGATCACTATGGAGAGATTATCTGGGCCAGAAATGCAGGCGCAACAGAGAACGGACAACGTTATTATTTTAACAAAGGCGTTAAAAAAGATTTTAACATCTATGGAAAACTTTACTACCAATTCACAGAAAAACTGAATGCTTTTGGTGATCTGCAATACCGCCGGGTAAGTCATAAAATTGATGGAATGGATAATGATCTGGTCTCGTTTGACTTTGATCAGTCCTTTTCTTTTGTCAATCCGAAGGCCGGTATTACCTATCAGCTCGCACCGCAAAGCTCTGTTTACGCTTCTTATAGTGTAGGAAACAAGGAGCCAAACCGTGATGATTTCACGGCATCGACAACCCGGCTTTTCCCGAAGAGTGAAAGGCTGAATAACGTGGAAGCAGGTTTCCGTATGCAAAAAGGGATCTGGGGAATTGCTGCGAATTATTACCTGATGCATTACAAAAATCAGCTGGTGCTAACCGGACAGATCAATGACGTAGGGAATTCGATACGGGTGAACGTTCCAAAAAGTTACCGGACCGGTATTGAACTGGAAGGTGCCATTGCCTTCAATGCACACCTGAAATGGAATGCAAACGCGACTTTCAGTCAGAATAAGATTGCCAATTTCACGGAGTACATCGTTAACTATGATACAGGCGACTACGATCTGGTTAACCACGGAAAGTCTGATATTTCATTTTCACCGAATGTGATTGCCGGAAGCCAGTTTACATACAGTCCGCAGAAAAACCTGGAATTTGCGTTGCTTACCAAATACGTAGGAAAACAATATCTTGATAATACGTCGAACGAAAGTCGCAGACTGGATGCCTATGTGACCAACGATATCCGTCTGACCTATACAATCAAGCCGAGCTGGGCAAAAGAAATTACGCTTAATTTCCTGCTGAACAACGTACTCAATGAGCGTTACGAATCCAATGGCTATACCTACGGTTATATTGCAGGAAAGACGCTGACACAGGAAAATTTTTACTTCCCGCAAGCAGGACGTAATTTTCTGGTAGGTTTAAATTTCCACTTTTAGCCTCAAAAACTTCCTTCATAAAAAACGAGAGCGTCGGATGGCGCTCTCGTTTTTTATGAAATCTATTATGTATGATAAAATAATACCTTAACCAATAATCTCCTTCTCTTTCAACATCCCGACATATTTCTCAGGATTCAATCTGCCCGAAAAAAAGCTTTCCGCCATTTTTTCCTCGGTCAGTTTCAGCTGGCCTGAAATCGTATCCATCAATTCAGGGCTTAACGGTGCTTTCCCCACATAGGTAAAAACGGCCTGCTTTTTACCATCCACGACAAGGTAATGCAACTGATGATGATCCTTTTCTGAAAAAGATTCGAATCCCTGCTTTTGTAATGCTCTTTGTATATCCTTACTTTTTCTCGCTTTCATTTGATCGCCTTAACAATGGTCAACAATTTATTTTTCAGCACAATAGCCTCATCCGAAAGCGCGCTGTCAGATTCCAGAGCGAAGTTTTGATACAGCGCATGAAAACTGAAATTAAATGCGGCCTCAGCTTCCTCACGCGTCGTTCCCCAAACACACAGATCCAGCGGCTGGAAAGAGATTACATAAGCCTGATTTTCGAAGTTCACTTCACAATTCAGCTTTTCGTGCAAGACATATAATTTCTCATCGTATTTGATGATATCCGGGCCGAACGGATATGTCCCGTGCTCCATTTCCTCAATCAAAAGCACTTTTTTAATATCCTTTTTGCTCAAATCGGTCGAAGCATCCTTCCCGCCTATTTTTGCATATATTTTGGCAAAACGATAAACCGTTTTCTCCTTTTTTGTTTTTTCCTTTTTTGGGAAGTAACGGTCCGTAAAACTTTTATCTGGCTGTCGCAGATTGAGCTTTTTACCTTTAGCATCAATCAGGAAAAGTTTAAACGGCCTGTCCGAAGCCGAAGCGGTGAAAAGCGGTTTGTAGATACGGCTCCTTTCATCGGGCGTATATTTCTCAATAATCCGGGTCATGTACTGCGGCTCTTCAAAATTCCCAAAAAGAATGTTTTTCTTGAAGTCAGCAAAAGCGTTCCTTTTCCAATCATCGATATCGGTCGTAAAAAGACTTGGCGGCTCCACAATATTGGAAGCAACGGCCGCTTCAAAACTGCTGAATTTAAGATCCACAACGAGCAGTTCCAGCTCTTTTTTAAGACCGTCCAAGACTCTGGGTGATTTTTCATAAGCCGCCCGGAACTTGTCGTTCTTCAAAAATTCAATTTCAATAAAATTCAAAAATGAAGTATTGAGATTATTTAATACCGTGATAACCGAAGATAATCTTGCCGTATGCCCGGCAGTTTGTTGAGGGTCAATCTGAAATCTAAACGCAATTCTCCTTAATTCTTCCAGCATTATAAAACATCCTTTAATAATAGGTAACTACAAATATCATTGTATCTCAGAAAAAAATGGCACTGATTTCGAAATTTTTTTGATCTTTTTCTTCTGTTTGCCCCTAAAAAAGAAGGCTAACCCATACCGGAACAGCCTTTAAACCCAAATTTGGGTTATCTGATTCAGACTGAAAACTTAATCTCCGTCAACCAGAGTCCATTTCTTCTTATCTTTATCATAGGAAAACTGGAACGAAGTCTCTGATTTAACCCGTGCATCCGTCATGCTAAAATTAAATGGTGAACCAGCAACCAGCATATTGCCATTTTCATCAAAACGAATGCTTCGGGCTCTTATGGTGCTGGAAGTTCCGGCGTGTTTCAATGATCCTTCAGTGCGCACATCGCCTTTAAAATTCCCTTTTCTTGTTAATTCAACCGAGTAAATATCAGGGGAACGAAGACCTCCGAAGTATAACCTTTTCTCTCCGGTAATGCCGCCAACAAAAACGCTCGCGGCATCGTGCCCTTTCAGCCGGTCCTCAATGTCGCCGTCTACCGGATCTATCACATAAATAACACCGTTTTCATGATTCTTCGTACTTCCAGCTACGCTGCTCACGTATAACTTTTTACCATGACAGTCGTAATAAATACCCAAAACAGCAAAAGGCACGACACCGGCAGCGCTGTCAGGCTCAGGAAGTTCCGCCAAAATTTCCATGTTTCCCGTTTCTGAATCAATCTTAAAAACCTTGTTCATCTGCGTCAGCGGGATGCCTGCTTCATGCGCTTTGGGTAGTGGGGCCGTGTAAATATTCCCGTCCATATCGGTTGTCGTATTTCCCATCCAGCCGTTTCTATTCCATGACACATCCTGATAAGTCCTTTGACTTGCCGAGTCGGCAATTTTTCTGGGATGTTCCACCAAAACGACACCCATCATGCCCGGCTCATCCGTTGAAAGGCTCGAACGGGTGGGATCAAAACCGAACGCTTTGATAAACGGAGCAGAACTGCGGCAGGGCGACATGCCAATCTCCTTGATCTCATCCGCTGTCATTTCCTTTTCTCCGCAGGATGGCAAGGTGAACGCAGCGGCCAGCAACAATATTATCGGAAAGTATTTCATAGTCGGGTTTCTTATCTAAAACTATCCGCTTTAAAAACCGTTCCAGCCAGACTGATTTCCCCCATTTTTCATTTATAATCTTGAATTTCAAAAATCCTGGAACTTCTTGCCTTTCTTCACCCGTAAGCGCGTCCACTTTAAGCACATAATTCCTACCTTTGCGGCATGAAATTGAAAAATGATCTTTTGCTTCGGGCAGCGCGTGGTGAAAAAGTGGAACGCACACCCGTTTGGATGATGCGTCAGGCCGGTAGAATTCTGGCGGAATACCGTGCCGTTCGTGAAAAAGCCGGAAGTTTTATCCAGCTTGCCACGACACCGGAATTAGCCGCTGAAGTTACCATTCAACCTGTTGATTTATTAGGCGTTGATGCCGCCATTATATTTTCAGACATTCTTGTCGTCCCGGAAGGCATGGGATTACCCTATGAAATGGCTGAACTAAAAGGACCGATTTTCCCTGCGACCGTCAACACGATTGCGGACCTGGACAAACTCCGAATCGCCGATCCTGAAAATGATCTGGGATATGTGCTGGAAGCCATTCGTCTTACCAAACAAGGCCTTGCCAACCGTGTTCCGTTAATCGGTTTTGCGGGCGCGCCTTTTACGATTTTCTGTTACATGACAGAAGGCAAAGGTTCAAAAACATTTTCAGTGGCTAAGAAACATCTCTACGCCGATCCTGAATTTTCTCATTTATTGTTACAAAAGATCACCGACAGTACCATCGCATACCTGAAAGCACAGGTTGCGGCGGGCGCTGACCTCCTTCAGATTTTTGATTCCTGGGCAGGAATTCTTTCTCCTGAACAATATAAAACGTTCTCGCTGCCTTACATCAAACAAATCTGTGATGCCATCACGGAGGTTCCGGTAACGGTTTTTGCCAAAGGCGCATTTTTTGCAAGAGAAGAAATCGGCGCATTGAACTGCTCGGTTGTAGGACTTGACTGGAATATGGATATCGCCGAATCGCGTAAACTGATCCCGAATAAAACTTTACAGGGTAATCTTGATCCTTGTGTGCTTTATTCTTCATACGATCAGATCCGCGCAGAGGTGAAAAACATGGTGAACCAGTTTGGTACGCAGCGTTACATTGCCAACCTGGGGCACGGCGTTTATCCGGATATGCAGCCAGATAAAGTAAGATGTTTTATTGAAGCCGTAAAAGAATTTTCTTCCGACCAAAACATCTGACCTACTACCCTATGCCCTTAGCCAAATGTATTTTTCTCGACCGTGACGGCGTGTTAAATGAGGATCTTAGTGATTATTTACACAAACTGGAAGAACTGGTTATTCCCGCAGGCGTTCCGGAAGCACTTAAGTCGCTGAAAGAGGCAGGTTATTTATTGATCGTCATTACCAATCAGGCAGGCATTGCGAAAGGATTGTATGGACCCGATGCGGTTTATGCCATTCATGAGCAAATGCAGGAAGTTTCGGGAGGTATTCTGGACGATCTGTATTTCGCGCCGTCGCATCCTGATTTCACAGGAAAATCGCTGTCACGCAAGCCGGATTCTTTGTTACTGGAAAAGGCGATAGCAAAATATAACATCGACGCGACACAATCCTGGATGATTGGCGACCGCGCACGCGATATGCAGGCCGGACATAAAGTCGGCCTTAAAACAATACATATTATTCCTGAAAGCGAAGTTTCAGCAGGAGATTTTACCGCTGTAAGCTTATTTGACGCGGCAAAAATAATTTTAGATCTGCAAAACTAAGCGCGTACTTTCACGGCTTGCTTCTCAACTTTCAACGTGGATCCATACGCCGGACACTGATGCTTTGTGCAAGAAGATGCAAAGCCGATTGTCCCGCACAGCGCAAGGAGAAAGAATACCTTTTTCATAAATTCTTCAGAGTAGTATAAGAACGTTAGTTTTAAACTTAAAAGTTTTGGAATGAATTCGCAAGATTAACGAATTCATTCCAAGAACGTTATATATTTTATCAATTTTTTGTTTCAGCCAGTTCTTCTTCCGGTTCCACGGCAGTTTCTTCCTTATTGATCTGCGCCACATACGACTCATCCTTGAATCCCAAAATACGCAGCATCGAATCGCTATCCTGCTCCTCAGCGAAAACACGGGTCGTGATCCGCCCTTCTTCGTCCCGGTCGACCAAAACGTGTTTTGGTGCCGGAATCAGACAGTGCTGAATACCGCCATAACCGCCCAGCGACTCCTGATAAGCGCCTGTATGGAAAAATCCGATGTATTGCTTTTCTGTTTCTTCCTCAAAAATCGGCATATACAAATCGGCACTGTGCATTTCACTATTGTAGAAATCCTGTGAGTCGCAAGTCAGTCCGCCAAGGTTCACTTTTTGGTACGGATTATCCCAGTTATTGATCGGAAGCATGATATACTTCTGGTTCATACCCCAGGAATCGGGAAGCTGCGTGATAAACGAGCCGTTGATCATGTACCAAAGCTCCTTATCATTCTGCAATTTCTTGTCGATGATCTCGTAAATCACCGCACCGCTCTCTCCTACCGTATAACTTCCAAATTCCGTAAAAATATGAGGAACCGGAACATTGTTTTTATTACAGATCCACTGAATATTTTCAATGATTTCATCAATCATCTGCTGATAATCGTAACCCGACTGCAATGAAGTCTGGATCGGAAGCCCGCCACCGATATCAATTGAATCCAGTTCAGGACAAATTTTCTGCATTTCACAGTATTTGAACATGAAACGGGTCAATTCACTCCAGTAATACGCGCTGTCCTTGATACCGGTATTGATAAAGAAATGAAGCATTTTAAGTTTAAAACGAGGGTTTGACTCGATTTTATCCTTATACAATTGCTGCACATCATTATAACGAATCCCCAAACGCGAGGTATAAAATGCAAAATTCGGTTCTTCATCCGTCGCGATACGCATGCCGAAATTAACCGTATCGGCTGTTACCTGCTGCTCGTAAAATTCAATTTCTTTGAGGTTATCCAGAATTGGGACCACATTAAAACCTTCATTGATCAGCTCGCTCAGATACTGTGTGTATAACGGACGCTTGTATCCGTTGGCAAGAATAAAGGTCGATTTGCTTATTTTTCCACGACGATACAACTCCCTGATAATAGGAATATCGAAAGACGAAGATGTTTCAAGGTGTATATTATGCTTAAGCGCCTCTTCCAACACAAAACTGAAATGCGAAGATTTGGTACAATAACAATAAGTATAAGTTCCCTTATAATTATGCCGTTTAAATGCATTTTTGAAAAACATATTAGCATTACTAATATGTTCACCGATTTTTGGCAGGTAATTAAGTTTCAAAGGCGTACCATGTTCCTTGATGATGTCCATCAGTGGTACATTGTTGAACAGCAATTCATCTTTGTCAACGTTAAACTCCATCGTAGGGAACTCGAACGTTTGCTGAATCAGGTCAATGTAGCTTTTCATTTATTATTTTTCGCGGTAGCTATTAGTGGATTTGAATAAATAATTGAATTTTATCTTTTTTACTTTTGATTCTCCCAGCCTCTTTCCGTCTCCTCTCATTTAATTATTTAACGGCTAACAACGGTTAAAAGAAAAGACCCGAAATTTGGTCAGAATATGTATTATTTCCAAACATCATTTGCGTTTAAAACATTCCGCCACATTACTTTATCATGGATATTTTAATGTTCATACCGCAAATCCCATGCTTGGTACTTTTTCAATAGGTTATTTTCTCTTCCTGAACTTACTTTAAACTCCGGATCAAGACCCGCGATCACCAGCACTTTTAAATTATTCTGTACGGAATCATATTTCTTTTTGTTTATTAAATCTCAATAAATTACAACTTAAAGCATTTTCGCAAACAGATTTTAACGCCAGGATTCACTTAAAAACCTGCCTAAAAGAACGAAACATCAAAGGTAAAAAACACACTGAATAATTTAATAATCAAGAAATTAACAAATCTTTAATTTAATGTAGCCTCCCTGCTAAACCAAGTCACTTTTGTAATTCTTGAAAACTTTAAACATTATAAAAGTTTTCATAGTTTTTATCATTGGAAAATTTCAACTTTACTCTGTGAAAGAAAGAATTATAAAAGAAGCATTTAATCTCTTTTGGCGCTACGGCATCAAGAGTGTTACGATGGACGACATCGCAAAGGAACTTGGTATATCCAAGCGGACGATCTACCAGCATTATCCCGACAAGGAGGCTATTGTGGTGCTTGCCGTACAACAGGAACTGGACGTGCAGCAATGTCAGATGGATAAGATGGATGCCGAGAACCTGAACCCGATTGCGGAGATGATCCGGGCCTCGGATTATATGCGCATTTCTCTTGCTCACATGAATCCGGTGCTTTTCAACGACTTAAAAAAATATCATCCTCAGGCCTGGGATCTGTTTTACAAGTATAAGCACCAGTACATTATCAAGGGTATCCGGGACAATCTGATCAAAGGACAGCAGCTGTTTCTATACAGAAAAGATATTAACGTAGAAATACTGTCGCTTTTACGGATTGAACAGGTGGAAATGGCCTTCGACCCGACCATTTTTCCCGCGGACCGTTTCAATATGATGCATGTTCAGATGGAATTCGTACACCATTTTTTACGTGGCATATTGACGGAATCAGGGTTTGAATACTATACTAAATATACAGACGAATCAGCAACACAAGCAAACACCCATGAAAAATGAACAATTTATTCGCAGTGGCATTTTATCGCTGGCGATGTTTTTCAGCATTATTTCTGTCAGCGCGCAGGACGCCAGTTATACCTTACAGGAAGCTGTTGACTACGCCATTAAACATAACGTCAACATTAAAAGCGCGCAACTGGATGCCGTTTCAGCAGAAGCCCGCATTGGCGAGATCCGTGGCTCGGGACTTCCGCAGGTAACTGCCAACCTGAATTTAAGCGACAACGTGATCATACAGCGCGTATTCCTACCGGCAAACTTTGCCGACCCCAATGCCTCCCCCGACGCACCACCTGTGGCGGTTCAGTTTGGGGTAAAATACTCCGGAAGTGCTTCGGCTACGTTGAACCAGTTGATTTTCAGCGGCTCCTATTTTATCGGACTGAGAGCGGCGGCTACCTATCGTGAACTGGCCAGTAAGAGTGTAACACAGTCGAAAGTTACCGTGGCGGAGGCTGTTACAAAAGCTTACTACTCTGCACAGGTAGCCGAAGAACGGGCAAAAGTGCTTGATTTGAATATCGCACGTGTGGATTCTCTGAAACGTGAAACCGAAATCATGAACAAAGGTGGTTTTGTGGAGCTTCTCGATGTGAACCGTTTGGAAGTACAGATTAACAATCTGATCACGGAACGTCAGAAAGTACAAAATCTGATCGAGCTGAGTTATACGCTTTTGAAATATCAGATGGGCATGCCGATGACAGAGTCCATCAAACTGGAAGACAGATTCGACGACCTGAGCATTGAAGCGTTAAAATCTGAATTTTCTGTTACGGCCGTCAATTACAATAGCCGTATTGAATATTCTTTGCTCGATACACAGTTCAAACTCGCCGGACTTGATTTGAAAAATATCCGCAGTGGTTATCTCCCGACGGTATCGGCCTCTTTTGGTTACGGACATAATAATGGTAGAAACAGCCTTCCGGATCTGTTTGGGACAAAATGGTTTAACAACTCGGTTCTTGCGCTCAACGTGAACATTCCGATTTTTGACGGTTTCACGAAAAAATACCAGGTACAGCAGAAAAAAGTGGCGCTTGATAAGGTGAAATTAAGCCAGACTTTACTGGAACAATCCATCGATCTGGAATCCAGACAGGCTGCCACCAACATCAAAAATGCGTATGCAACGCTGGAAACCCAACGCAGAAATGTTGACCTGGCGAAGGAGATTGTACGTGTTTCCAAAATTAAATACAAGGAAGGTGTTGGCTCTAACATTGAAGTGATCAATGCCGAATCCTCTTTCAAGGAAGCACAAACGAACTACTACTCTGCCTTATATGATTTCCTGATTTCCAAAGTTGATCTCAGCAAGGCCAAAGGCGAACTTTATCACGATTAATCATTGACAATTAAAATATCTCATGAAAAAAAATATCCTAACCATAGCAATCGCTGCTGCTTTACTGGCTTCATGCACAGGAGAGAAAAAAGATGGACTGGCGGCAAAAAAAGAAGAGCTGACCCAACTAAAAACGCAACAGGGCGAAACCGACAAAAAGATAAAAGCACTTGAAATTGAAATTGCGAAACTGGATCCGAAAAAAGCCGGTGAAGCAAAAGTAAAAGCGGTAAGTGTGGCACCTTTAAATGCCGAAACTTTCCGCCACTATGTTGAACTTCAGGGTTCCGTCGATGCTAAAAACAATGTGATGGTTACGCCAAAATCGGGCGGCGCGATTATCGCCATGTACGTCAAGGAAGGTGATTATGTGAATACCGGCACGGTGATCGGCAAGATCGACGACAGTATTCTGCGTGAATCACTGGAAGAGATAAAAACGCAGATGACACTGACCAACACCTTGTTTGAGAAGCAAAAAAATCTTTGGAACCAGAAAATCGGTACTGAAATTCAATTTCTTCAGGCAAAAAACAATAAGGAAGGCCTGGAAAGAAAGCTGGCTACTTTAAATTCCCAGCTGGCGCAGTCCCGGATCGTTTCCCCGATGTCGGGCGTGGTAGACCAGGTGCATGTAAAGGTAGGCGAACTTGCTTCTCCTGGTGCTGGTGTCGTGCGCATTGTCAACCTGAGCAATCTGAAAGTGATGGCAAAGGTATCCGATACGTATGCAGCCAGCGTGAAAAAGGGCGACGAAGTGATTGTTAAATTTCCTGATCTGAAAAAGGAATACAAAGCGAAGATTTCGTTTGTAAGCACCACGGTTGACCCGCTTTCCAGAACTTTTACCATTGAAGCCAACCTGCCGTCGTCGAAGGAAATTAAACCCAATATGATGGCCCAGGTTCAGATCAATGACGCCACGAGTAAAAACGCCCTGGCCATCGACCAGAACTTTGTGCAAAGCACTGAAAAAGGAAACATCGTTTATGTAGCTGTTACAGAGGGAAATAAAAAAATAGCCAAGGCCAAAGAAGTGAAAACCGGGCTGAGCTATAACGGCAAAATAGAAATACTGGAAGGCCTGACCGCCGGCGACCAGCTGATTACACTCGGCTATCAGGAAGTATCGGACGGACAACCTATCACGTATTAGCAGTGGGCATTGAGGTAAGCGTATGGGGTGAAGGTCGCCCTCTGCCGCACGCCTTTACCTCGCCGCCTTTCACTTTTAACTTTCTTAGACATGAAATTTGAAGAATATAAAACCCTTGGCTTTACCAACTGGTGCGTGGAGAATCGGACGACGATTTACATCTTCACGTTCATCATCACGCTGGCGGGGTTCATGGTGTACAATAACCTGCCCAAGGAACAGTTCCCCGATATCAAGATCCCCCAGATCTATATCAATACCGTTTACTTTGGTACAGCCCCGGCTGATATTGAAAATACAATTAACAAACCGATTGAAAAACAGCTCAAATCGTTGAGCGGTGTCAAAAAGATAAAATCCAATGCGTTGCAGGATGTATCGGTAATTCTCGTGGAATTTACACCGGACGTAGCGGTTGAAGTGGCATTGCAGCGCGTTCGTGATGCGATCGATAAGGCAAAAACGGATCTACCGCAAAACCTTGATACCGGCCCGACGGCACAGGATGTGAACTTTTCGGAGTTCCCGATTATGAACGTAAACATTGCCGGTAATTATTCGTTAAAACAATTAAAAGAATATGCCGAAGATTTACAGGACGGTATTGAAGCATTACCCGAAATAACACGTGTGGATATTCTGGGCGCACTCAACCGGGAAATCCAGATCAACGTAGACCTGCCGCGTATGCAGTCAACGGGTCTGACTTTTTATGATATCCAAACCGCCATCCAGGGCGAAAACATCAATATTTCTGGTGGTGAACTGAATGTACAGGGTGTTCGCCGGACGCTACGTGTCAAAGGAGAATATACCGATGCTACGGAAATGGCCAACATCCGCATCCGTACCGGAACCGGTGCTACGGTGCGTTTGGGCGACGTGGCTGATGTACTCGATAACTTTGAAGAACAGCAGGATTTCGCACGTTTGGCAAGCAAATCGGTGATCACACTGAACGTGATCAAACGTTCCGGTGAGAACCTGGTGGAGGCTTCCGATAAAATTGAAAATGTGATTGCTGACTACAAGGCCAACCGTTTCCCGCAGGGACTGGATATTAAAATCACAGCGGATCAGTCGATTCAAACCCGCGCAGATCTGCACGATTTGATCAATACCGTTGTACTTGGTTTTATTTTCGTGGTGATGGTACTGATGTTCTTCATGGGTGTCCGTGATGCGATTTTTGTTGGACTTTCCGTGCCCTTATCTGCCCTGGTGGCCTTTGTGATGATGCCGATCATCGGTCCGATGGTTGGTACTGAATTTACATTGAATACCATCGTACTTTTCGCTTTCCTTCTGGGAATCGGGCTCGTGGTGGATGATGCCATTGTGGTAATCGAAAACACCCACAGGCTTTTCAACATGCACAGGGACTGGACGATTCAGCAGGCGGTGAAAGCGGCGGCAGGCGAAGTATTTATTCCCGTGCTTTCAGGAACGCTTACGACCATTGCACCATTCTTCCCGCTTCTTTTCTGGACCGGGATTGTCGGGGAGTTTATGAAGTTTATGCCCCTCACGCTCATCATCACGCTCGGCGCCTCCCTTTTTGTGGCTTATGTCATGAACCCGGTTTTTGCCGTGTCATTTATGGGACGCCACGAAGATGAGAAAGAAGCGCACGACACCAGCTTGAAAGCCATTCGCAGACCCTTGATTATTCTGGCCGTGGCGGCCGGTGTAGGTTATCTGATCGACCGTGGTGTCGGAAACTTCTTTGTTTTCATCCTGATCCTTTACATTTTCAATCATTATATTCTTACACCGCGTATTCTGGTACCGTTCCAGGACGGGCTACTACCGGCTTTGAAAAACAATTACCGTAAGCTGATCGACTGGCTGCTTCGTGGCTGGCGTCCGGTTGTGGCCATTATTTCCATGTTGGTGTTGCTGGTGTTTACCTTTGTCCTGACGGGTATTGTGAAACCGCAGGTGCTTTTCTTCCCAAGCGGAGACCCTGATTACGTGTATGTCTATAACAAATTGCCGATTGGTACCGATGCTAAAGTGACGGACTCGGTCACCAAGGTGATTGAGCAAAAGGTTTTTGCCGTGCTCGAAAAAGAAAAAGCCATGGATATGGTCAACTCGGTGATTGCCAACGTCGGTAAAAATGCCGGTGACCCTTATAACCCTGACCGCTCCGCCACACCGCATAAGTCCAAGGTTACCGTTGCCTTTGTGTATGGAACAGAGCGTGGTGGCCGTTCGACTCAGGTTATTTTACAGAAAATAAGGGATGCTGTTTCAGGAATTCCGGGGGCAGAAATCTCCGTAGAACGTGAAGCCGTTGGACCGCCAACCGGAAAACCGATCTCAATTGAGATTTCGGGAGACGACTTTACCGAACTTCAAAAACTTGAAAAAACGGTACTGAAAAAAGTGCAGGATTCAGGAATTGAAGGTATTGACCAGCTTCGTTCCGACCTTGTGACCAACAAACCGGAGATCGTCATTGACATTGACCGCGAAAAAGCGCAACGCGAAGGCATCAGCTCACAACAGATCGCTCTGGCCGTGAGAACTGCCCTTTTCGGATTGGAAGTTTCCAAGTTCCGTGACGACAAGGACGAGTATCCGATCATGGTTCGTTTAAAAAAGGACGATCGCGAGCAGATTGAAAAGTTGTTAAGCCTGAATGTTGTCTATCGTGACATGAACATGGGCGGCGCCCTGCGCCAGGTACCGATTACGTCGGTTGCCAACATCCATTATTCAACGACTTTCAGTCAGATTAACCGACAGGATCAGCGCAGGATCGTAACCCTGGGATCGGACGTTTTACCGGGCTATAATGCCAATGAAATTGTAGCCCAGATTGAGACACAGATCCAGGAGATGGAAGTACCGAACGGTTATATCGTTAAAATGGGTGGAGAACAGGAAGAGCAGAATGAATCCATGGCTTTCCTTGGGACAGCTTTCGGAGCGGCCATCCTGCTTATTTATCTGATCCTGGCCACACAGTTTAACTCCGTGGTAAAACCGTTTATTATTTTCTTCACGATCGTATTGTCGCTGATCGGGGTATTACTTGGTTTCATCATTTTCGACCGCGATTTCTCGATTATCATGTCAGGTGTGGGTATCATCGCCCTTGCCGGGATTGTGGTGAAAAACGGGATTCTGCTCATCGAATTTATCGAAGAGTTACGCGGACGCGGTTATCCGATGCGGGAAGCCATCATCGAAGGCGGAGCCATCCGTCTGACGCCTGTATTGCTGACAGCCTCCGCCGCGGTACTGGGACTTGTGCCCCTGGCGCTGGGTATTACTGTTGACTTTGTCGGACTGTTCCAGGACCTTGAACCCCACCTGATCATCGGCGGACCGAGTGCGGTATTCTGGAATATCCTCGCCTGGACCATCATTTACGGACTTACGTTCTCAACCATCCTTACGCTGGTAATCGTGCCCTGTATGTATTATACGAACGAGCGTATACGTGACAAATGGTTTAGGAAGAGCAAACCGGAACCAATTAACCCAAACTGGCAGAACGAATCCATATAATGTAAAAAATTGTCAATGTTCCATGAAAAAGTTACATGGAGCATTGACAATTTTTATAAAAAGATTATTAGATTTGCAGCCCCAAATACAGCGGAAAGATATCTTCTTTCTTTCCCTACTTGGAACAAAAACCATCACGGGATGTGGCGCAGCTCGGTAGCGTGCTTGCATGGGGTGCAAGAGGTCGCAGGTTCAAATCCTGTCATCCCGACAAAAAAACGACACTTACATATGATTTTGTAAGTGTCGTTTTTTTATAACTTCTTGGTAATTTAACAGTTAAACGTAGTCTTTAAACTACGTGCGAGCGACGTAGGTCTTTGGCCAAAACGCAAAAGCAGTTTAATTAAAACAATACGTTTTCTCGAAAATAAGAATACCTTACACCGTATGTGCTTCGGTCGAAGATCGCCTTACAATATGGCGTAGTCAGGAGACTACGCCTAATTTAATCAGGACAAAACAATGGAGAAACTGTTTGATGACAAAGAGCGGACAGAGAACCGCTACGCAAGACATCTTGAAAAATCTTATAATTTCTATGACTCAACTGCAAAGCCAGAGTTTGTGGCCGTCCGTGAAATGTTAAATGACTGGTTTTCTAGATATCCAGAAACTGACAAACGACAACTAAAAGGTGATTTTCGCACACAATTTGAGTCAGCATTTTTCGAGCTCTTCATCCATGAACTCTTTTTTCGACAAGGGTTTACATTAACTCCTCACCCGACCGTTCTTAACTCGTCTAAAAATCCAGATTTCCTAGCAAAAAAAGGTAACATAGAAATCTATTTAGAAGCCAAAGTAGCTACCGACAAAACTAATGACGAACGTACCCTCGAAAACAAGCTCGGTGCAATTTACGATAACCTCCAAAACCTGTCCAGTCCAGATTATTGGATTGACATTCAAGAAATAACTTTTAAAAGTAACAAGCAGGTGAAGTTGAGTAGAATGAAAACTCAGATTCAAACTTGGCTAGCCGAATGTCATTCTAAACAGCAACCTATGTATAATGACTACAACGATTTCGGTCGTGAATGCTTCTCCTACAATGATGATAGTGTAACAATATCACTGAGCCTGTTTCCCAGCACAATCGAAAAAGACCATCCTATCGCATCATACCTAGGTGGTAGCTATTCTGGCGGATGTGAAGAAGCCTTAATTGGAGCAATCAAAGAAAAGGGAGCTAGGTATGGGCATTTAGATAAACCATACATCGTTTGCATTAATCTTCCGGGACTTAGGTATCCACGTACAGATGAAATATACAACACCCTATTCGGTCAACGCCGCCTACTCTCGAACTCTAACATATTCGACCCTGCGCCAATCTCGACGGAAATGGATGGAATATTAAAAAATGCGACTGGCTTAAGATTTACTCAAGTCTCTGCATTCTTCATCACCAGAGTTTTTGAGTCAAACTTGCATGCGGCAGATCATTGGTTGGTCGAACATACAGAAGCAAAAAATAAGATGGACTTGCGAAAACTGTCTATCTATTCTGAAAAAATTGCAACAATTCTGTCATTAAATCAGAGCTAATAGTTTTGGATATTTTTCTATTTGCTCACTCGTAGTCATAAAATTAATTTTCAATAAAAATGATCTGTATCTTTCATAGTAAGAACCCTTTTGTTACTATGGTAATTATTGCTGCAAAATGTTCTTTCCTTACCCTTAGCAAGCATAACAAATAATTCAACATAAAATATATGAGCAAAAACCTGACAGAATCGAGCCTTGACAGGAAGAACATATTAAATAATAATTTCGCCGTACAGGAAGTCTACGAACATGTAGGGTTTTATGGAATTAAATTTGATGGGAGGTACCGTTTTACCAAGCAACAGGTAGCTCACTATTATGAAGTTGATGCACGTACGATTGATCGTCTGCTAGAAAACCATAAGGAAGAATTTGAACAAAGTGGATATGAGTTGTATAATGGGTCTACACTTAGGCGATTCAAGGATCAAGTATTTGATTTTGTGCGAGTTGCAAAAGAATCTGGGGATGTTCACGACATTCATGTCGTGAACATCCTTCAATTAACTGATAATGAACTTGATAGTTTATCAAAAACTCCTCAATTAGGTATTTTCACCTATAAAGCATTTCTGAACATTGGAATGCTTCTGACAGGTTCAGAAAACGCCCAAAGACTAAGAACAGCTATACTTGACATTGTAATAGATGTCTTGAATAAAAAACTTGGCGGTAAAACTAAATTTATTAATCAAAGGGAAGAGGAATTTCTACCAAGTCTTGTACGCGAATACAATTATCGCCAGGAATTTACTAATGCATTGGATTACTACATTACTGATAACAGATTTAAATACAGTCAACTTACCGACAAAATTTATAAATGTATTTTTAAAGAGAATGCGAAAGAATACCGTCAAATTCTGAATCTCAACGCAAAGGAAAGTGTACGCAGTACGATGTATTCGGAAGTCCTTGATTTAATTGCGGGATATGAAAATGGCTATGCCAATTATCTCAAAAACAAATCTGAAAGTTTAGAAAGGAAACTTTCATTATCGGAAGCTCACTTACTGTTTGCTGAATTTGAAAAAACGATGGAAGCTTTCGTAAATCCGCTTAGAGAAAAAGCAAGGAGTTTGATGGCTAGCAGAGATTTGGCATTCAGAGATGCTTTACATGAAAAGCTCAAAGAATATGTCAACGAAGTCAGCTCAGAAGACTTTGAAAAGTTTTTGGGCGAACGAAGTATGGATTTAGAAAAGCGGCTTGAAGATAATAAAGACGTATTCAAACGTCTTAAAGATCGATAATTATGGAGCTAATCTATTTCACAGAAGCATATGCTATCAAAATCCATGATAAAATTCTTGAAATATCCGGAGGATTGGAAGGTGTTAAAGATCTTGGAAATATTAGCAGTCCATTGCAACATATCCTAAACGATGACTATTATCCCACATTCGAAGAAAAGCTAAACCATCTGGTTTTTTCTTTTAATAAGTTTCATGGTTTTACAGATTGTAACAAACGTACATCAATTGCCTTAGGAGCCTTCTTTTTAGAAGTAAATGGCCTGGATGTTTTTGTGAATAAGTTTATCATCGAAATGGAAAATATTGCAGTAACAGTAGCTGACAATATTATTGACAAAGATCTACTTCAGGAAATTATCACTTCTATTATTAATGAAGAGGATTACAGTGAGGATCTTAAATTGAAAATTATAGCCGCACTAAGTCAAGTAGAAGAAGGAGATGTACAAGAGAATCTTGGGACTGAATTTTACAGAGATTTATATTAGATCAAAATTATCTCCGTTGGACGTAGTCTCCAGACTACGTCCGAGCGTCACCGGTCTCCGACCGAACCACAAAAAACGCATAAGCACGCTAATCCAGCGCGGGCAGCACCGCAGAGGGCTGAAAGCAACTAACGACCTTTTCCTTTGAACGCCACTTTGTCTTGGTAGGCTAAACTTAGCAAAGGATGGTAAAGATGCTGATGGGTTATTTCCGATAAGAGCCACATTGTTGGTACAATTTCATCTGAAAGTATTGTAACTTGTTGAGTGTAACAGACGACAGTAACAACATAGAACAATGCACGATTTACTATTTGACTTTATATCAAAATACATTTCTCTGACAGATGATGAAAAGAACGCTATCGTTTCTTTAGACGTATTCCGTTCTTTTAAAAAAGGAGCAGCTTTACTCAAAGAAGGACAAAAGTCTAATGACGGCTACTTTGTTCTTAAAGGTTGTATCCGAACCTATTACATCATAGGCGGAGATGAAAAAACAACCGCTTTCTACACAGAAATGGAAGCCTTGACACCGCATTGTGTTATCAACAAAGCCCCTTCCGAATATTACATATCCTGTGTGGAAGATACAATTCTGATCGTTTCAAACCCTGATATGGAAGCTGAAATGTTTAGTAAGTTTCCGAAGTTTGAAAGCCTTTGCAGAATATTGGCAGAAGAATTTTTGGCTAAACAACAAATTAATTTTGATGAGTTTAAGACTTCTTCACCCGAACAACGGTATCTGAATCTATTACAAAAGAGACCAGACCTGATTCAACGTGTTCCGCAACACCAGTTAGCAAGTTATCTGGGTATAAAACCACAATCATTAAGCAGGTTAAGGGCAAGGATTTTGGAGAAAGATAAAGGTTAAGGTTAAGCGTCATTTCTTAACTTAAGTGAACGTATTTAAGCTACCCGCCAATCTAATTTTGCAGTATCATTTAACAAGAAAAGATATGCAAAAGAAAATTTTATGCTGCGCCTTGATTTTAATGATGGCAAACACGCTACACGTTAAAGCTCAATATGCCAAACAAGACAGTACTTATAAAAAGTATTTTATAGGCAGCACCTTATTTATGCTAGCGAATTTAATACCTGATAATAATTCACCTGCAATGGTTTATGTGAATTTAGGTTATCGCATTACAGGAAAGGATGTAATTTCACTTGAATTTAAAACTTGGAAATATGCCTGGCCAATTGGCATTCCTTATGGAAAATCATTTGAAGCAGAAGGAGAAGGATTTCCAGGTTATATTCGGGAACACGGAGTTTCACTTAATTATCAAAGGTTTTTATGGAAAGGTCTTTTTGCTCAGGTGGACGTGATGCCTGCTTTTCAAACTTTTGTCAATGATGGTAACAAGATTGACAAGGGCTTTCAAATCTTCAACACATATTCCATTGGTTATCACATTAAACTTTTCAAGGACAGGTTTTTTGTACAACCTTCCATAGCAATGACTCATCGTCCCTATCAATCAAAAATGCCTGATTCGTTTAAACAGGTTGACGATAGATGGCCAAGAGTCTTCTTCTGGCAGCCGGGCCTTCATTTTGGGTATAATTTTTAAAACTACAATGATTAGTTGAAGGCGTTATTTGCACCAAATACGCGCCCCGTTAGGCGTAGTCTCCAGACTACGCCCGAGCGTCTCCAGTCTCTGACCAAACTACAAAGCAGCTGAGTCAATACAATAGGTCTTTAACTAAGGATAGAGAATACTCAGATTCCATTATTTTAATCAAATTCCGACTAATATAGTCCTCTCTTGTACAAAGCGCACAAAATATACTATATTTGTATCAACATGTTCACCCCCCTTCCCGTAAGAACAGGGCGCTTAGGGTGAACTTTTTATTTTTACAGCCTGTATGAATAAGGTTCAATATTCAAAACCTCCTCTAACATTTCAAGAGCAACTTCAACAACTAAAAGACAGAGGGATGGTTTTTGAGGATGAACCAAAAGCTCTTCATCTATTAGAAACTGTAAGTTATTATCGCCTGAGCGGATATTGGTATCCCTTACTAACTGATAAGCAAAAACATACATTTAAACCTAATAGCAGCTTCACCACTGCGTTTCAATTATACTGCTTCGACCGTGATCTACGCTCTTTAATTATTTCAGAATTGGAAAAAATTGAAGTAGGCATACGAGCTAAAATGATCTATATTTTATCTCATAAGCATGACTGTTTCTGGTTTCAGCAGAATGCTTTATTTCGTGACCCCGTGCAACATGGAAAAACACTTACCAAAATCGGAGAGGAATATAAGCGCAGCGATGAAGAATTCATAAAAGCATTTCGTAACAAATATTCTGATCCACTTCCTCCGGCATGGATGATCATGGAAATCACCTCGTTTGGGACATTATCCATACTATACAAGAATTTGAATCCAAGTAAAGAAAAGCGTGAAATAGCCCATCATTTTGGACTTCCGGATTCAGTATTCGAGACCTGGCTACATAGTATTGTCTACCTAAGAAATATATGCGCGCACCACACCAGACTATGGAACAGATCCATGAGCATTCGCCCGGAAATGCCCCGATCTCCAAAGAAAACCTGGCTTGCAAATAAAAATATCCGAAATAGCAGGACTTATTTCATGCTGTCCATGGTGAGGTTTTTATTGCAAACTGTCAACCCAAATACACGATTTACAGAAAAGTTAAAAACGCTTTTGAAAAAGTATCCTAACGTCGATACAGGAGCTATGGATTTCCCGGTTGATTGGGAGAATGAAATATTATGCCAATGAAGCAATGAATATCATTTCAATCAAGAAATAAACCAGATTTTGAAGACCGTTTGATTAGTACCTTTAGCTACCAGGCAATGTCTGCTAAATACATTGAATATATCTGTTTTCGTTTTTTGGGTGATTGTTATTACACCACAAAGGAAAACAGCACCTGTGACAGCTTATGCCATAGGTAAATCCTGTCAGAAAAAATACTCTCCCCTACTCCTTCACAATCTTCCACGAGCTCTTCCGCCCTTTCTCGTTTAACCGCAAAATGTACAGTCCCGGCGATAATAGCTGAATATCAATTTCAGAGAACATGGTTTTCGACGCTTTTTGGGTTCCGCTTTGAAATAACTTTCCATTCACACCATAAATACTCCATTGAAAAGGCTCTTTCCAGGATCGTTTATTTTTTAACAGCAGCAGTCCGGAAGCAGGATTCGGGTAAACAGTTATTCCGAAAGACGGCGGCTCACTGCCTACAACCAACGATACCGTCACGGTGCGTTTTCCCAAAATTGTTCCATAGCCACATACATTGCGGACGGAATCCAGCGAGAAGACCCGTTCCTGCCCGATCAGCAGCATTCTAACCAAACTCGTCTGACTGACATTTCCGCTGAGTGTATCGGCGCCATAGCTCAGGTAATAATACACCGGCAGACTTCCTGTGAAGCTAAACTGTACCTTTACTTCTTCGGTATTTACAATGGTTTCCTTATCCAGAACAAAACTTCCGGTCGCGGTTTTATGAATGGGAATTACATCAGAGCTATTCTGCGTAAAAACCAATGGTGAATCCAGCGCTTTCACCCGAACACGGTAACGATCCCCTTCCGGAATAGCGCCGGGCAGCACAGTAAGAATAGGATTAGAACTTCCATTTCCCAAAACAACGGGCGCATTAAAATTACCATTCCGATCAGAAAGCTCAACAGCGTAAGTCCTTTTATCATCAGGCCCTACTACCGTGTAAGCCACAGCAAGGGAATCTCCTGTGCAAAGCGCTGTTCTCGAAGCAACGGTTATTCTCGACACCTGCGTTACTGTCAAAACAGGTTCCTGAACAATGACCTGAACACTCCCCGTTGCCTGCCCTGTCCCGCAGCTGTTGGAAACTGTTTTCACTGAATAGGTCTGTGAATTAACCGGTCGGACTTCAACGGACTTTTCCGCAACGGTAGAATTCCCACTGCTGTTATCCGAAAGCACATAATTCCACGGGCCCTCTCCTTCGAACTTCACACCGATCAAAAAAGGCTGCCCTCTCCAGATGGTAGCAATTTCAGCCGGAACAACCGTCGCCTTCGGAAGTGCCTTGATCTGAATTTCCGAGCTTTCAAGCTGATCCATGAACGCGCTTTTTGTCACGATCTTGATTCTGTATTTTCCAGCTGCCATATTACCGGGAAGTTTTGCCGAAATAGGCGAACGGACGCCTTCGGCCAGCGGTACGTCCCCGGAGGCAGTCACCAGGCGGGCTTCATAAACGAGAGGAAAACCTGATTCGTTGCCAAGCGCGGTAAACTGTACACGCACGGAATCACCGGCGCAAAACTGCGGCGCTTCTACGGAGGTTTTGGCCAGTTTGAATTGCTTCGAGGCTGGCGGAGGTGCCAGCGTGGCCGGCATACTGATTAATTGTGCGTCAAAAGTAAAGGGATCCAGGGTCGGATTAACCGGAAATCCTCCTCCGATCTTTGGCGTTAAATAATAACTCACCAGTATGTAATTTACACCATAATTAAATCCCGCATTACTCAGCGTATAGGTTATTTCCTCCCTTCCCTCCGCAATATCCCTCGGAGACGTGCTTTGTTGTATAACAGCTTCCTGTCCGTTGATCAGGATCGTCTGCAAACTGGTGGTGTAGGACCTTCTGGTTGCCAGGTTTTTGTCCCGTTGCAGGGTCAGTTTAAAACCGGCATAGGTGGCCGTAGAGCCATTTAATATAAAACTCCGCCTGAACCACAGTCTTTCAGCCGGCACAAACACCCGCTCGATCAATGCGTTGGAGAGCTTGAATCCCTCGTCCGTATGCCCAAGGCCTATAATTCCCTTTCCCGGCATTTCAAATGCAGGGGGAGAAAAAGTCCAGGAAACCACGCATTGTTCATTCAGCTTGACGCCTTTGGTTGAAAAACCGGCGGACAAAGGAAACAGCCATTCCGCCCGAAAAGGGATAAGGGTATCACCAACCACGGTGCCCCTCGGGTTGGTGACGTTGACGATAAACGTATCGGCCAGGAATCCGTTCTGGTCCCGGACATAGAAAGTACTGTTATTGTTAGGCCCCAGACTGAGCTCACGTACCCCGGAGGCAATCAGCTGATTGGGCTGCGCCGACGAATACCACCGATAATCGCCGATCCAGGAAGCCTTCAACTTGACAATATCGCCACCGTTCTGCAAAGTAGTGGTTGTTTTTTTATTCACATCCTTCATCACCACAAAGGAATCCGCGATGACATAGTTTGGCGACACGTCGGATTCCTTAATAAACTTCACGTCGAGCCGGTTTTCCTGAAAGAGAAGTTCGATGGATCCGCCTTTATCATGATAAAAATCGGTTGTGTTATCCCCTGTCAGATTATCCAAAGGAGGCGAAGTGTCAAAAGGAGGTGTGGAAATACTGGGGTGTTTGACTTTGGCCGGGTCATCGTAACCGGAGTCATTGACATAGACAATGGTGCCGTTGTTGTTCACATTACCAAAAAATCCCCTGCCTGCCGATCCGGACAGAATATAAGAATAGGCTGTTTCACTGTTTGACTTCACATAGGGAGGAGAGGCGGGATATCGGCCCAGATTATTTCCCGGCTGATAAGAATCGGTGGTACGGGCGGCATTCCCCTTTTTCCTGATCATCCCCGCCCGTAAATAGGCGTGTGTATGCGATACCAGCAAAGCATCGACATGATATTCAGGCCTTTCCAAAATAGGCAGCAACTTTTCCCGAACTCTTTTCAAATCTTTTTCGTCAGGAAAATGTCCGATCGTAGAGAAGGGCGGCAAATGGAAAGTAACGATTGTCCATTTTTTTGTATTTGCAGTTAAATCTTTGATTAGCCACTTCACCTGTGGCAGGTCATCGATAGGCGTGTTAAAATTGTAATCCAGTGCAATTGAGTTTTTGCTGAGGATTTCTTTTATGGTCAGAAATGGCTCAAGCCAGTTATCCGCAATGTTATCCTTTTCAATCAGTGGCGGGTTCAAAACCACAAAATGTACATCCCCCTGATTGAAAGAGTAATACCCTTTTTTATTCAACGTAGATTCTCCACCGATTTGGGCACTGTCAGGATAGGAAAATGTTGAAAAACTGGCTGCTGATTGTTTGTGATACGCTTTCCTGACGTAATACCTGTTGCCATCGCTATGCAAATAGCTAGGGTCAGGGTCGTAATCATGATTTCCGATGACAGTCCAGGATGGTATATGCGAAAGAAGCTGCTGGTCATTCGGTCGGTTATAAAATCTGAACAGGGTGGTGTCCAGTGCCAGTTGAAAGCCCTCATAGCCCTGCGTATTTGAATTGTCACCCAAAAACACAATGCCGTCTACATTTGGATTATTTCGGGAATTCAGGTAAGCCAGATAAGCATTCCGTACTTTAAAGGGTCTTGTATTCAGATGAGTGCCCGCTCCGGAATCTCCCAGCAACCAGAAACGCAGCGGGTGGCTGGTATCCGTGGGAGCAGGCAGGGTACGAAAATAGTTCACCGCAGAATTGTATTGCAATAACTGAAAGCTGTTGCCGCTGTTATAACCCACGCTATAATAGTATTTCGTATCCGGAAAAAGATTTTTAAGTAAAACACTATGCATCGTATCTCGGGTTGCAACGGCAACTTCGGTGTAGGAAGCCAAATCCGGACTGGTACCATATCGAACGGTCGCCGTGGAAGTTACATTCGTGTACCAACGCACCGTCATCTGATTGTAAGAGGCGAGCTGAAGGTAAGGATGCCTGAAAAGAGAAACCGGTGTTACGTCTCCTTCCAACTGAAGATCAAAAAGAATATCACTGCTCGTTTCTCCGACCTGATGTACTTGAGCCGAAATAATATTGCTGCCTTCCTGAAAAAATGAAGGGCTCAGCTGCATATCAATGGTAAGCGAATCTCCGGCTGAACGCGTGTAAAGACTATCGGGATTGGCATTCATGTTTTTACGGGTCACTTCCACACCGTTTACATAAATGACGATACCATCGTCAAAATAAGCCCTTAACCTGTAACTATTCTTCGCAGCCGCATTGGTGATGTTTACTGTTTTACGAAAATAAAAAACCTTATGATTAGGCGTGCGGTTATTCGGTCCCCGTTGCAGGAGTGTCCGATAGAAATAATTCCCAAAGGCAAACGGAGCTGGTCTGTAAAGCCAGCCACTGTCATCAAATCCAGCTAAACGCCAATTATTGGTATTAAAAACGGTGCCATTATCCAGATACTTCCAATCGGACTGGTAAGCAATAATCGTTTCAGCTTTGCTTGTCAACGTAATCAATAAGAGGCTCAGGAGAAATATCCTGTGAAAAATGGAGGCGGATCGGGAAGCAAGGAAAGAATAGAGGTTAGTTCCCATAACATATAAAGTTTAAATGGATACCACTCTCTAATATATGTATTTTAAAGGAGAAAAAATAGGATAATTATCGGTTTATTCATTAAAAATCAGCCGATTATCAGGATCATTTATTTAACCGCAAACGTGCATCGTCACAGGCAGATATCAAGACATTTTGGCCCGTTTAAATAAGCCTCACAACGTCCGTCAGTCCTTATTTTTCTGTCTTGCTCTTTTTACAAACCGCCAGGGCGCAATCGCCAAAACAACCAGCCCTAACAATATCAATCCGCCTTTCCAATACCCCGAAATTCGTTTAAACTTCACACTGCCGTTTGGTAAAACTTCATAAAAAAGTCCGAATCTTTCCGTTTCAACCATATCTTCCCGGAAAGGTGCTGCTTCGCTGAACCATTCTTTCGTAATCACTTTCCCGCTGGTATCGATGTAGCCATACTTATTATCCAGCTGTATCATCGCCACACCGTGCTTGAAATAGGATGCGGACTGGTAGATAATCGGCGTGGTAATTTTACCCGTCGTATCGATATGCCCAAACTTGCCATTCAGGGAAACAGAAGCCCGGTTTTCATCCATAAAACGTCCGGCATAATCGTACAAAAACGGAATAACCGTTTCGCCTTTTTTATTGATACAGCCCCATTTCCCATCCTTTTTCACCCAATAACGCCCAAGGGAAGGTTTTTGTGTGTCATCATAAAGAAAAGGAATGACAATCTCTCCGGTTTTTGAACTGACATAACCAAACTTATCGCCGTATTTTACCCGCGCCAAGCCCCGTCCCGAATGTTTATAAATCAGGTCAATGTCATCCAGTGCGACGGGCACGCGCAGGATCAGGTTTTTATCGATAATACCGAATTTCCCCTTGTAATAAAAACGAAAAGGTTCCTTTGCTTTTTTAATATCCGCTTCGGTATATTTCCCGAAATTCCAGCAGAGTGTCGTCAGATTCCCGTTGACATACCAGATAAAATCCTCCTGACAATCATGATTGGCCACATAAGCTTCCGTTGCATTCGCAATCAGGAAATCCCTCGTAAATAACGTCACGGGCACTTTGTAAATTTCTTTTCCAAGTGTATCCAGGTAGGATAATCCGTATTGCTTGCCGACCGGATAAATCACGTACGTAATTCCATCCCGAAAATCCCCTGCACCATAGTAAACGGGCGGAATCACAATCTTGCCCGCTTTATTGAGGTAGCCATGCATCCCAATTGCGCCCCTGTGATTTTCAAAAGGGACAAATTCTGCAAGTCCGTTTGAAAATTTGCCAATATCCCTGTACGCCGGTGTGAGTTTCTTCCCGTTTTTGTCCACCAGATAACTGCTATATTTTTCACCGGATTTCTCTATGCTTTTAACCACATAAATATCTTTATAAGCCTGATGTTCATGATACTTATCGAGCCATACGGACTTATCTGCCCACGATTTTTCAACGCTAAAAAAGTTAAAAAACAGGAGTGTAAAAACACTAAAAATGAAATATGCTTAACAATCATATGGTTTCTTTTTGGCAAATCAGAGGTTCAATACGCCTCTCAAATTAACAACTAAATTATTAGTTATAATGTATTTTAAGGAAATAATTTTCGGTAAGCCGTTAATAAGATGGTAAGTTAAATTACTTTTTTGAAAAAAAAACCACCAAATCAAGCACGCAGGCTTGTTTTGATGGTTTTCTGCTGGTAGAATTTCCCTGACAATGATCAGGTTAAAACGATTCGATCCCATTTAAATATTTACCCCAAAGAGATTGTTCTGAACGTTTTTTCATCATGCGTATTCAATTCTATGTCTTTGATCTGCTTGCTGCCTCCTTCGGTTAAAATCAGTTTATAGGATCCATCGGGAAGTGCGTTCAGGTCAAAACGGGTACGGGTCGCGCTATCCTTTTTCGGGATTGACTTGGTTACCAGGGTATGTCCGTTTTCATCAATCAGGGAGAGTAGCGCCGTTTGGGGCACCGACTTGATAACAACAATATCAAGTTTTCCGGCACTTGTTTCTGCTACTATAAATCCGGGGTTTTCAGTTTGGTTAACTGTGCTGGTGGGCGTGGTTGTCGATTGTGCAAAACTTGCGGAAGAAACGGCAAGCGAAAATGCGGCTACTACGGATGCGATAAGCGTTTTCATGGTTTTGGCTGTTTTAATGTGATTGTTTTTGTTTCGCAGCAGCAGTTTGCTCCTGACTTCTGATACAAGAGTACGACGTTTCGGACCGGTGTAAAAACGAAATCGACGGAGAGGCAAAGAATCACGTCAGAGAGCAATAAAAATACGTAAACAACTAAAAACAAGGTAGTTATTTACTAAAAATCACGATTAATCGACCAAAATCGTTGACTCATAGACTGAGAAGGACAATTCATTGATTTTGCGGCGATCGTATACTGGCGCTCCCACGCTGCGGCTATTTAAAAGCAACGTTGACCAACACGCATATTTCAATTTTAAAGAGAAGCTATACTCACCCAGTTGTCAAAGCAGTACCGGGTCGGGAGGCGAGAATACGAGGACTAACCGCAGCCAAAATCACCAGCCGTTCCGAAGGAACGATATTTTTCAATTCCGTATCATTGCTACCGCGCGGCGGACCGCCAACGAAATGTTCCTATCGGAACAAAACACCGAAACCTCCTTATGCCCTTGTCCCATCGGGACATTTCGTTGGTAGCAGGGGTAGATCGATCTGATTTTCGTTCCGTAGGAACGTTTCGTGGTATAGATCTAATTAATTAGAAATGAAAAGAATTTTAAACGATGGGTAAAATTAGGGAGAAGCCTTTCCAATGTTTGTAATACCTATTGCGAAATCAGCACCTTTTGATTCACCACCTTACTTTCTCCCTGCAAACGAACCACGTACATCCCAGCCGCCATGGTTCCAAGAGGTACGCCGATATTGCCCTTTTTATTGGTGATATCCTGTTTTAATAAAATGCTGCCGTTCACACCGACCAACTCGATTGATGTGAAAGGTTCTTCAAGTACTACATTCATCATCCTGTTATCAATGAAAGAAGGCCGGACAAAATTTGCGCTCAGATCATCACCATCCCGACTAACGCTGAGTATTTTGGAGTATTTAAAGCGATCATCATTATCCACCATTTTCAATCGGTAATACGTTGTATTTCTCGTCATGATGTTATGCGAAAAATGATATACACCGCCGTTGGGAAAACTTTGTGAGACGACGGTTCCAATTTTATCAAACCTTTTGGCATCGGTGCTGTATTCCACATCAAATTGCCTAAAATTCTTCTCCATTGCCGTTTTCCAGCTCAGCTGAACACTTTCAAGGCCGGGAGTCGCGGTAAAACTTACGAGTTCCACAGGCAAAGGATTGGCGGGAGACAGTGCATAAACGGTACCCCCGGTTAAACTTACTGCAAAAATTTCACCATTTTCGGTTTCTCCAAAATCGGAAATTCCCGTATAAATGGATGTTTGCACGGTGGTTGTCATTTCCGGATCATCGACCGGACCAACAACATGTATATCGCCGGAGAAATAATCGGCGCCAACGTAATAGCCCTGCATCAAGGGTTTGGATATTCCCCGATAAACCACGCCGCCCACCACAGACCTCCCCGCCGCGGATCCGGTCGTATAGGTATGTACAGGAAAATGAAACTGGGCTATCGGCGGACAGCCACCCGTTAAATGGGCGTTATCCCCTTCATAACAGCGCCATCCAAAATTAGCACCTGAAGTCGTCGCCGCTGTTTTGTGATTAATTTCCTCTTCGGAACCCTGCCCGACATCGCCAATCCACATGTCATTTGTCTGCCTGTCGAAACTCCACCGGAACGGATTTCTAAGTCCTGTGGCGAAGATTTCATTTTTGGGAACATTACCAGCCGGGTAGGGATTATTAGCAGGATTGGTATAAAACGGAGCCGTTGCGGAAGTATTCACATTGATCCTAAGCATTTTACCAAGCAAAACGGTGGCATTTTGTGCATTGTTACTGGGGTCATTACCGCTTCCCCCGTCACCGGTTGAAAGATATAAATAGCCATCGGTTCCAAAATGCAGTTCACCGCCATTGTGATTTGACTGTCCGGGATGCGGAATGGTAAGCACCACGACACCGGAAGCAGCATTGGCAATATTCGGGTCGGCGCTCACCTGAAATCTTTTTATTTCCAGATTTCCCGCAGCATTGACGTAATAGACAAAGAAAAATCCATTGGTTTCATAATTGGGGTGAAACGCCAAACTTAGCAAGCCCTGCTCACCGCCGGTCAGTAATCCAGTGACAGTTAAGAAAGTACCAATATTGGCGTAATTATTATCATAAACCAGGATAGTCCCGCCTTTTTGAACAATGAAAATACGGTTTGAACCATCTCCCGCGTGTACAAGCTGCATGGGAGAACTTAATCCGGTAATAACCGGGTCGAAGGCAATCGTAGGCTGAGCAACGGAAACGCGCAGGGCAAAACAAAAAAACAGCAAAGTATGAAGGCATACCTTGCTGTACGTTGAGTTAAATTTTTCCATGGTTCCTGAAATATTATAAGTGAGAAACACCCGAACTAGTTTGTAAAACTAATTCTAAAATTTTCATGCCAGAAAAAACACAAACCCTTATTATCAATGGATTACAAAAAAAAGGTTGTAAAAGCAATACTTGATTAGCCGTTACAACCTTTAAAAATATTAAATACCTTAAAGAAACCTACTCATACAAAAACGTCCCAGCCTCGCTTGAAATCGTTAATTTCTTAACAGGCGAAGCTTCAACACGGCCGATAATCTGAGCCTCGATACCAAACGACCTGGATAATTCGATCACCCTGGCTGCGTGTTCTGCGGATAAATATATTTCAAGACGATGCCCCATGTTGAACACCTTATACATTTCCTGCCATGACGTACCGCTTTCTTCCTGGATTAAACGGAACAAAGAAGGCACCGGCAAAAGGTTATCTTTAATGATATGAAGGTTATCGATAAAATGTAAAATCTTGGTCTGGGCTCCACCGCTGCAATGCACCATGCCATGGATATGCGGACGAAGTTCATCCAGTAAAGCTTTCGCAACCGGCGCGTAAGTTCTTGTCGGTGAAAGAATTAGTTGTCCCACATTAAGGGGCGTTCCTTCCACAGGGTCGGTCAGCTTTTTCGAACCGCTGTATATCAGGTCGCTATTTACTTCCGGATCAAAACTCTCGGAATACTTTTCCGCAAGGTATTTGCCCAGCACATCATGGCGGGCCGAAGTTAATCCGTTGCTCCCCATCCCTCCGTTGTAAGAAGTTTCATAGGTAGACTGGCCCGCAGAGGCAAGCCCAACAATGACATCTCCTGCCAGGATATTGGCATTGTCCACCACCTCAGATCTTTTCATGCGGGCAATCACGGTACTGTTGACGGTCACTGTGCGTACCAGGTCACCTACGTCGGCAGTTTCACCACCCGTGCTATAAATCTCCACACCATAACTACGCAGCATTTCCAGGATTTCCTCCGCTCCGTTGATCACTTCTGCAATCACTTCGCCTGGAATTCTGTTTTTATTCCTGTCAATGGTCGAAGAGTACAACATGGGGCCGGTTGCACCCACACACAATAAATCATCCGTATTCATGACAATCGCATCCTGTGCTATGCCTTTCCAAACCGAAATATCTCCGGTTTCTTTCCAATATAAATAAGCCAGCGAAGTCTTTGTCCCCGCGCCGTCCGCGTGCATGATCGTGCAATACTCAGGATCACCGGCCAGCGTATCAGGAACAATTTTACAGAAAGCTTTTGGATACAGCCCTTTATCAATGTTCTCGATTGCCTTATGAACATCTTCTTTCGATGCAGATACGCCGCGTTGCAAATAACGATCGGTGGTTTCCATGCAATAGGTATAGTTAATTCTTGAATAATCTTTTTGAAGGGCACAAAAATAGCAAAAAAGATGGGGGGAATGAAGCTAAGTGTAAGGAATGAAGAATAGAAACCCTGAATTGCTGGGAATAAGCGACTTAACCGTTAAATCAAAAATATTCATCAAATCAACACAACCTAAAATTTCATTACTAAAAAAACCTGTTTAGCTTTACACAACTAAGGTAAATTTAAAAAAGACAATATATTCTATTGATTAGGAGTTTAAGACTCGGAACCTAACCCAACCTGAATGTTTTTAACGATTCAACGTACCGTTTTATCAGGCTTACTTTTTTGCGCAGTTATATTCGGCAATCATGCCAATGCACAATCAAAAAATCCACAGCAGGCTGATGCCGATACGCTGAATGCGATCGAATCTCTGGTTTCCTTTGCAAACAAACATTTACATATCCCTTACCGCTCAGGTGGTTCTTCCAAAAAAGGTTTTGACTGTTCTGGATTTGTCCGTTATTGTTTCAGCCAATGGGATATTCTTTTACCTCATTCAAGCGAAGCCCAATCTGAAAAGGGGGAAATTGTTGAACTCCCCGAAGCACGCCCGGGCGACCTGATTTTTTTCAAAGGTCACAGCTCTAAAAACTCCCGGATCGGTCACGTCGGAATCATCACAGACGTCACACCCGGCTACGTGCGCTTCATCCATTCAGCCTGGAAAGGCGGCGTACGTTACGATTTGCTCAGTGCCGATTATTATAAAAAACGCTTTGTAGCGATCAGGAGAATGATTGATTAACCAGCCATCGGCTTTCGGCCGACTCCTGCTACAATTTCCTGTTGATAATAAACCCATTTTGTACTTTTTCCAATCCTACTTTAGGATAATATTCCAAGGCGCCCGGGGCGGACAAGAGTAAAAGCATGCTTTCATCGCTGATCTTTTCCCTGGTCAGATCAATCAGTTTCTTCCCGATTCCCGCTTTCTGGTAATCCTTTCTCACGGCCAAATCGGACAGATAGCAGCAATGGCAAAAGTCGCTAAGCGACCTGGCAATACCCACCAGCAAATCCCCGTCCCAGGCAGAAATAACCAGGTTAGAGTTTTCGTACATTTTGCCGATCCGCGCCTTATCCCGCGTCGGCCGGTTAAGCCCTGCATTATCATACAACGCTATAATCGCATCGATTTCAGGTTTCAGGTCAATCTGATATGTAATATTCATGGCTAATAGATGTTATTCCGGTTTTCTTTCTGTCGTAACCCCAACCCGGTTCCAGGCATTGATGGCAATGACCGCCATCATCACTTCTGTGGTATATTGTTGCCCAAGCAGGTCAATGGCATCGTTGTAGACTTTGTCCGATACGCCATTGGCGATGGTCGTCATGGACTCGGCAAGGGCTAAAATCGCCTGTTCTTCCTTTGTAAAAAAAGCAGTATCCCGCCAGACACTCAACAGGTGTATCCGGCGACCACTTTCTCCGGCAGCGAGCGCATCTGCAATATGTTTATCGAGACAATAAGCACAACCATTCATTTGAGAGACTCTGATTTTAATCAGCTCCGCATGAATTTTGGTTAATGAACTCTGCGCCAGATAGCGCTCAAAACCCATCATGGCTTCAAATGCCTTGGGATCTGCCTCTTTTAAAATCTTCCTTCTTGACATCTTTACGATTGTTTACATGTCAAAGGTAAATGGCAAATGGACCGCCGCAGTCATCCAGATTTGAGAAGTCCGGTAGTCCAGATTGCAAGCAAAAATTGATATGCATCTTCATTTCCAAATGAAGCGGTTTTAATTGTAAATTTGTGCTTTCAAAGTTGATAAAGGATACCATCCCTTATTCGCGCATTCTATCATCGCAGCGGCGGAATTTATTCCGGTTTACCGCTCATTCATTTCGATATTGTTTTGAAACTCTGGCAAAAAGAAAATACCGTAACTTCTGAAAAAATAGAACGTTTTACCGTCGGCCGCGATCGTGAAATGGATTTGCATCTTGCTGAATTTGATGTTTTAGGAAATCTGGCGCACGCGATTATGCTGGAAACGATCGGTTTGCTGACCACTGATGACCTGAGCGCTTTAAAAACGGAACTTCATGCGATTTATGAACAGATCCAGCAAGGAGATTTCACCATCGAAGACGGGGTTGAAGATGTTCATTCACAGGTTGAATTAATGCTAACACGCAAGCTGGGTGACATTGGCAAGAAAATTCACAGCGGCCGTTCACGCAACGATCAGGTTCTGGTGGATATGAAACTTTACACCCGCGATCGCCTTTTTCAGGTTGTTCAGGCTACGGAAAAACTTTTCAACGTACTGATCAATCAATCGGAAAAACATAAAAATGATCTGCTGCCAGGATATACCCATTTGCAGATCGCCATGCCGTCTTCTTTCGGGTTGTGGTTTGGGGCTTATGCGGAAGCGTTGATTGACGATGTGGTTCAATTAAATGCTGCGTACCGTCTGGCAAACAGAAACCCATTGGGCTCAGGCGCTGGTTATGGCTCTTCATTTCCTCTAAACCGAACACTGACCACCGCGTTGTTAGGATTTGAGGGCATGCATCATAACGTCGTTTATGCACAAATGAGCCGCGGACGTACGGAACAGGCGGCGTTGACGGCGATATCTTCTCTGGCCGCAACCGTTTCGCGCCTCGCGATGGACGTTTGTTTGTACAACAGCCAGAATTTCAGCTTTATCGTTTTACCGGATGATCTGACAACCGGAAGCAGCATTATGCCGCACAAGAAAAATCCGGATGTCGCGGAATTGCTTCGCGCAAAAACGAACCGCATGAAAGCCTTGCCGATGGAAGTGACGATGGTATTGAGCAATCTGCCTTCGGGATATCACCGGGACATGCAGCTTCTGAAAGAAATACTGATGCCGGCATTCGACGAAATATTGGACTGTCTGGATGTTGCTGCTTTCATGCTTGAAAATATTAAAGTAAAAGAAAATCTGCTGGCCGACGCCAAATATGATCTTCTTTTCAGTGTCGAAAGAGTTAACGAACTCGTGATTAACGGCGTTCCTTTCCGTGATGCCTACCGCCAGGTTGGCGCCGAAATTGGCGATGGCAGTTATGTTGCACCCCGTGAGCTGAAACATTCACACGAAGGAAGTATCGGAAATTTACAGAACGATCTGATCAAAACCCGCATGGATCAGGAATTGGCGCGGTTTGCGTTAGAAAAAGTGGAGAAAGCCTTGAACGACCTGATTATTTCCTGAGATAAGTGGGCTGCGGGTGAGATAAGAACAGTCAGACTTCTTGTTTTTCATCTGTCAGCATTTTCAATGTAAGTCAATAAATTTATCACATCATGTCTCAAAACATCATCATCAGCGGCGCTTCCGGAAATCTCGGAAAAGAAGTTGTCAAACGACTTTCAGGCAACGGAAACAAGCTTTACGTAACGCTCGGCTCCAAAGATCCGGGAATGTTTAATGATTTTGAAAACGTTAGTGCTGAGGTGGTGAATTTATTGGATAACGAGGCCTCGCTCAACTTTGTAAAACAAACGCTGTCTAAAGCAAAAACCATTCAGGCGGGAATCTTCCTGGCGGGTGCTTTTGCCATGGGCGATATTGACCAAACCGATGACGCTTTCATGGAAAAAATGTTTGGTGTCAATTTTTTCACCGCGTTCCATTTGGTTAAACCTTTAATGACGCATTTTGAAGCAAATGGCGGGGGGCAATTCATATTTATTGGTGCCAGACCGGCACTCGAAGCAGATCAGGGGAAAGGCAGTTTTGCTTATGCGCTTTCCAAATCGCTGCTATTTAAAATGGCCGAATTTATTAATGCCGAAGGGAAATCAAAGAATATCACGGCCACCGTCATCGTTCCCAGCATTATTGACACGCCGCCAAACCGCGAAGCCATGCCGGATGCCGATTTCACCAAATGGATAGCGCCCTCGGACATCGCGGAAACCATTGCTTTTGTGCTTAGCAACAGTGGACAAAAACTAAGAGAAACCGTTTTAAAGGTTTATAACAACGGTTGAGAGTTTCCAAAACTATTCCCGTAATTTCCTTTTGGTCTCTGATTTTTGAAGCTTATTTTTTCCGGATTGTTTCCCTCCCCTATTGGTGCTGTCGCCACTTTCATTTGGCGTCATGATAACCTCGGTTTTTACAAACCTGGGCGTACCATTGGCATTTACCTCGTTCAATGTCGAAGTCTGTCCATTCGGCAATTCATAGGTCTTTGTTTTGGCAGGAAGCCCGTGATCGGACATTTCAGAAAATTTCGGCATGATTTGCTCATAAGTCGGCAAACTTTCCTTCCGTTGCTTCTTCTGCGCATGGGCCGATATACCGGTCAGCAACAATCCTCCGATTACAATAAAAGAATAAATTTTCATGGTGGCTAGAAAAATGACTGTGGTTAATATTTAAAGAAATCAGCCGCAGCAATATTGGCGCCCGGCCTGAAATATTAATCCTCTAACGCTGTAATCTGCACAAGCAATATCATACTTCTCTGTTTTTTCATGACCATGAATTCGTAATCCCTCGTCCGAATCTTCTCCCCGATCGAAGGAATCCTGTTAAACTTGGAAATCAGGAAACCGGCCAGCGTTTCATAATCGCCTTCCTTAAAGATATCCGTAGGAAGGTGCTCATTGATATCACTCAGCGAAGCAGAACCCAATACGAGATAATTCCCATTTTCGTTTTTGACGATCGGTGTTTCATTATCATACTCATCCTGGATTTCTCCCACCAATTCTTCGAGGATATCTTCCATGGTAACAATGCCTTCAACGCCGCCGTATTCATTCACAATGACGGCCATTTGCTGTCGGCTTAACTGAAAATCACGCAAAATAGCCCCGATCGGTTTTGACTCCGGCACCATAGATATTGGTCTCACAAGCTCAGAAAGGACGATTTCGCTTCCCTTTCGCATTTTCATCAACAGGTCCTTCAGATGAAGCACACCAATAATCTGATCCATCGAATCCTCATACACCGGAATCCTTGAATAACCTTCTTCCAATACCTTTTCGAGATCGACTTCCGTAAAATCATTGATATCAACACCAACGACTTTGGTTCTCGGGATCATAACCTGTTTTGCTATACGCTCCGAAAAATTAAATGCATTTTTAATCAGGTCATAATCCGCCGCTTCGATCATACCGCTTTCCTTTTGCTGCTGCACAAGGTAACGCAATTCGTCGCTGCTATGCACTTCACTGCCATGGGTTGGCGTAATGCCGATTCCCTTTAAAATAAAATTGGCGATACCGTTTAAAACCCAAACGATCGGCCGGAATACGACGTAGAACCCATGTAATGGATAAGACAAAAACAACGTCGTAGCCTCAGGCCGCTGAATGGCGATTGATTTGGGAGCAAGTTCCCCAAAAACAATGTGAAGTACGGTGATAATCGCAAATGCGGTCGGCAAGGCGATCTGATGCGCCAAAACAGGATCTAATGTAATCCCGATCAATGCTACGCCACTAATCAATATTTTGGAGACAACAGGCTCTCCAATCCATCCCAGTCCCAAACTTGCCAGGGTAATCCCGAACTGCGTGGCAGCCAGATAACCATCCAGATTGGACACAATTTGTTTGGACAAAATGGCCATTTTATTACCTTCCTGCGCCTTTTGTTCAAGTTGAGAAGCTCTTATTTTTACAATAGCAAACTCGGCTGCTACGAAAAAACCATTCAAAAGAACGAGGACTAGGGTAATAATTACCTGAATTAACATTGGGTCTTTTTTAAGTTATTTAGCGTGGATGGCAACGGACCGGTTGGACAATTTATCGTAAAACGCCACCCGGTTGAACTCAAAGATATAAAAATGATATCATCAGGAAGTTTTTACTTCCCGTTAATACCGATTCTTTTCCAATTATTCCTCGTCTCTGACCTTACCGTCCGCAGAAGGCCCGCGCATGTGAATAATCAATCCGTTCAGGAAGTTACGCAGCAGCTGGTCTCCGCAGGGCTTGTAATTCTCATGACCTTCCTTACGAAATAACGCACCTAATTCACTGGCAGTTACTTTAAAATCAACCAAAGCCAGGATTTTAATTATTTCATCATTTCTCAAATGAAGCGCTACGCGTAATTTTTTAAGGATATCGTTATTGGTCATATCGTTGTCGGATTTAAAATTATTTAGTAAAACATTTGTGCAAATATCGCCCTTGTTTTGCTCTTGTCTTTCTTAAAATAAAAAAAACTGGTTTCCTCCGGGTTTGCGGAAGCGAAGTAATGCGTGCCTTTTTCAACGTCTTCACTAAAATCATGCACGCAATAAGAAAGCTCATTCACATTTTTATCAGTAAAAAAGATTTATTTCTTCCTCTTAACTTTTTTCTCACTTACATTTAGTTTATCAAGACTAAGACGTAATTCCATATCAAAAAGTAATTCAACCTGATGATCCCCAAAAACTTATTACGCAAACCACTCCCGCTTCTGGCTATCACCGCTGTTGTAGTTGTTTCCTGTATGAAAATGGCTCCTACGACTTCGAAAATTTCGAGCAAACCGCTGGTTGTCAAAGAGGACGCTACCACGGCAAAAGCCCGGTCCAAAGAAATCCGGGAAAACACCGTTGTTAAAATTGCTGATGGATTAAAACTCGATCTGTGGGCATCCGACTCGCTCGCCCCCGACCCCGTTGCCATTGCGATCGATGACAAGGGAAGGGTGTATCTGAACAGGACAAACAGACAAAAAAATTCAGAATTTGACATCAGGGGACACCGCAACTGGATGACGCCTTCCATCGCACTGCAATCCGTTGAAGACCGTCGTGCATTTTTACGCAGTACATTTGATCCTGCCAAAAGCAAAGAAAACAACTGGCTCAAAGATTTGAACGGTGACGGTTCTCACGACTGGAAAGACCTGGCTGTTGAAAAAGATGAGGTGTGGCGCCTGGAAGATACCGACAACGACGGTATCGCCGACGTGTCGATGCGTATTCTGAGTGATTTCTTTGAAGAAGTTTCTGACGTTGCCGGAGGTTTACTGGTTCGTGCAAATGACGTTTTCGTGGCGATCGCACCGGATGTATGGCGTTTGAAAGATAATAATGGAGATGGTATTTTGGACGAAAAAACGTCGATCAGCCACGGGTATGGTGTGCATATTGGTTTCGGCGGACACGGCATGTCAAACCCGATCGAGGGGCCTGATGGAAAAATTTACTGGAACATCGGCGATATCGGTGCGAACATCACCACCAAAGAAGGCGTCAACCATAGTAGGCCCAATGAGGGAATCATTGCCCGTTCGAACCCGGACGGAAGTGATTTTGAAATATTTGCAGGCGGGCTAAGAAATACCCACGAATTTGTTTTTGACGAGTACGGAAACCTGATCAGCTCTGATAACGACGGTGATCATCCCGGCGAAAGCGAGCGTCTGGTACACGTGGTTGAAGGTTCCGACGCAGGCTGGCGTTCCAACTGGCAGTATGGAAAGTACACTGATCCAAAAAACAACAGCTATAAGGTCTGGATGGACGAAAAATTGTACGTGCCACGTTGGGACGGACAGGCTGCTTACATCATTCCCCCCATCCAAAACTTCCACAACGGCCCGACCGGTATGCAGTACAATCCCGGCACCGCTTTGGGATCGGAATGGAAAAACAAATTTTTCCTGGTTGAATTTGTTGGAAATCCGGCGCGGTCACCAATCTGGTCTTTTGGCTTGAAGCCAAAGGGAGCTTCTTTTGTATTGGATGGTGAAAAAAATATTCTGAGTGGAATTTTGCCAACAGGGATTCGTTTCGGTCCGGATGGCGCATTGTACGTAGCCGACTGGATCAACGGATGGGATACAAAAAACTACGGACGTGTTTGGAAACTTGACGTTACGGATAGCAAAAACGACTTAAAGGCGCTTAGAATGGAGACCAAACGCCTGATGCAGCTGGATTATTCGAAGCAAACCGAAGCATTGTTGTTCACCTTGCTGTCCAATCCGGACATGCGAATCAGACTGAAATCGCAATTTGAATTGACCTTGCGCGGTGCAAAAGGTGCCGTTGAACTGAATAAAGCAATGGCTCAAACAGGAAATCAACTGGCACGTGTACATGGAATCTGGGGCGTTGGACAGCTGGCCCGCCAGGACAAGGCTTATGCGAATACCCTGATGACTTTGTTAAAAGATTCAGATCCTGAAATCATTGCACAGGCTGCAAAAGTGCTGGGTGATGCCAAAATTGCAGAAGCAGGTCCCTTGCTGATTCCTTTGTTAACCGATAAAAATCCTCGTGTTAAATTTTTCGGAGCACAGGCCTTGGGACGTATCCATGACAAACAGGCGGTAACTCCCCTTTTGGATATGATCAAAGCGAATAAAGATGAAGATCTTTATTTAAGACACGCCGCTGTGCTGGCTCTGTCACGTATCGGTGAAGTGGAGCCAATGGTAGCTTTAGCAAATAATGGAGATAAATCGCTTCGTTTGGCTGCCGTTCTTGTGCTGCGCAGATTGAGCAGCGATAAAGTGAGTTTGTTTTTACAGGATAAAGATGAATACATTGCCACAGAAGCGGCACGTGCGATCAACGATGACCTTTCGATTGTTCCTGCGTTACCTGCTTTGGCCGCTACGCTGAAAGAAAAAAGATTTACTTCCGAGCCATTGCTTCGTCGCGCGATTAACGCTGCTTTGCGTGTGGGCGGGGAAGAACAGCTTAACGACCTGATTACTTTCGCCAGAAGAACCGATGTGGATAAAGAGCTAAGGGCCGAAGCGTTGGCAACTTTGGGAAGCTGGGCTAATCCATCCGTACTTGACCGCGTAGATGGCCGTTACAGAGGTGTTATCACCAGAAACGCTGAGCTCGTAAAAGCGAAGATCAAACCGCAGATCAGTACTTTGTTACAGGATGATGACGCAAGTATTTTGATTGCCACAGCACAAATGATCGGCGAGCTGGGTATTTCCGATAACAATGCTGCACTCGCAAAAATCCTTGACGGTCACAAAGATCCAAAAGTAAGAGCTTCCATGCTGACTGCCCTTAATACATTGAAATATTCCGACATGGAGTCAGCAATGAAAAAGGGCATGAACGACTCCGATGCTGATGTGCGCACGGCCGCGCTGGCTTTGGTAAGCAGTGTGAATATGTCAAAAGAAACACTTTCAGATATTTCAAAAGTAATTTTCGAAAAAGGAAGTGTGAAGGAACAACAGCAAATGTTACGTGTTTTGGGAGGACTTCCCGTTGCAAAAACAGAAACTATTTTTGACGGTTTGATTTCAAAAATGGCCTCAAAAGAATTGCCTAATAACCTGGCGCTTGACCTTGGAGAGGCTGTCGATTCTACCAAATCAAGTGTGTTGATTGGCAAACTGGCTCCTATGCGTAAAAACGGAGCAACGGCAGCCGACTACCAGGAATCACTTTATGGCGGCAGTGCCCAATTGGGACGCAGGTATTTCATGACCAGCTCGCAGGGAGAATGCGCGCGTTGCCATTCGATTGGCGGTCAGGGCGGCGCCGTTGGACCATCCCTTTCTAAAATCGGAAGCACGCTAACAAGGGAGCAAATTTTGCAAGCCCTGATCGAGCCAAGTGCCAGATTATCTCCCGGTTTCGGTATGGTTGTCCTTACGCTTAAAGACGGTCAAACCGCCGCTGGTATTCTTACCGAAGAAAATGATCATGAGCTGGTTTTGAAAACCTCCGAAGCGGAGCCGTTGAAAATTGCCGTGGCAAGGATTGCAAAACGTGACAATGTACCGTCGAGCATGCCTCCAATGGGTTCTATTATGTCAAAAAGAGAGATCCGGGATGTCGTTGAATTTTTGTCAAATTTGAAGTAATACCGAATATTTTATTGCCAGATAAGTCAGGTTGTCCAAACCGGTAAACATAGGAGAAGTCAAGTTTTGAAAACTTGGCTTCTCCTATGTTTACCGGGATCTGAAAACTAATTATGCGAATAATAAAATGTCATTGATCAAAATCACAGCGGCCGTCTCTCTATCTCTCTGGATCACCGCATTTGCCGTTATCGATACCCATAAAGAGGAAATTGCAGCACCTGTCAGGAACTTTTCATTTTCCGATTCATTATCGGGAAAGCAACTTGCCGCACAATATTGTGCCAGCTGTCATCTTTTTCCGGATCCTGCCTTGCTGGACAAAAATACCTGGGTTACTTCTGTTTTACCCAACATGGGGCTGCGACTGGGGATTCGAGAGCCGGGTACAAATCCATACGACGATTTAAAACCGGAAGAAGTAAAGGCCATGCAGGAACTGAATATCTATCCCGAAACGGCTTTGCTTTCCAATATCGAGTGGCAGAAAATTGTTTCGTATTATCAAACAGAAGCGCCCGCAGAACCGCTTCCCCAAAAGGCAACGCCCCCCATTTTCGATCAGCTTCTTTTATTCAAATCACAGGAAATTGCACTCGGCGATAAGCCTTTTCCTCAGACCACTTTATTAAAATTCGACAAAGCCACCGCACAACTCTACGTGGGTGACGCACAGAACGCGTTGTATGTGTTGAACAATCAGTTTCAGTTAAAAGATACCTGGTGGGTTGAAAGCGCACCAACCGATATCGATTTTCCTAAAAATGCGGCACCAAGGGTATTGACCATTGGTGTTTTCAAACCTTCTGAACAAAAATCCGGGAGACTTATGTCGCTCGAAAAAACAGCATCACCCTCAGCGATCAATATCAAATCCCTCCCGCGTCCCGTACAATTCACGTCAGCAGATATCAATCTGGATGGGAAGGAAGACGCCATACTGTCGGGTTTTGGCAATCACTCTGGTAAGTTGTCTTGGTATGATGGTTTTCAATCGGATCAGGAACATATTTTAAAAGGTTTGCCAGGAGCCAGAAAGGCTGAAATATCGGATTTCAATCATGACAAAAAACCTGATATCGTCGCGTTGATGGCGCAGGCAAGGGAAGAGATTTCAATTTTTTATAATCTGGGCAATGGGAAATTCAAGGAAAAGGTCCTGCTTCGTTTTCCACCGGCTTATGGTATGAGTTATTTTGAACTGGTTGATTTTAACAAAGACGGCTTTCAGGACATTCTGCTGACCAATGGAGATAACTGGGATCTATCCCCGGTTCTGAAGAATTATCACGGTGTCAGAATTTATCTGAACGACGGCAAAGACAATTTCAAAGAAACCTTCTTCTACCCGCTCTATGGTGCAAGCAAAGCGATTGCGAGAGATTTCGACCAGGATGGCGATCTGGACATCGCCGCAACGTCCTTCTATTCTGACCTGGAAAACCCAGCACACGGATTTGTTTATTTGTCCAATGAAGGAAAACTGAATTTCAAAGCACTTTTCACACCCGAAGCTGCCAACGGAAAATGGCTGACGATGGAAGCCGCCGACTTCGACCAGGATGGCGATATTGATATCGTTCTCGGCTCGTATTTTCACACCATCGGGGAAATGACCAAGTTGATCGCACGTGGGGTGTTATCCTTTCCACAGTTACTAGTGCTGACTAATCAAGGAAAGTAAAATCAAATCTCGCCGTAATAAGGATTAAGAAAATTTTCAAATCCTACGTTGTCAAAAACTGAAATATTGTGTCTTTATTTTGATTTAAGCTAAAAGGGGCAGACCAAATGGTCTACCCCTTTTAGCTTAAATCAAAAACTAATAAACATTTAGCTGAATAGCTAACTTATTCAAATTCTATTTCACGTCCCAGAAAAGTTTGGTCGTCAAGTTATCATTTGCCCTTACTGCGTCATAGTTTATCTTGTTGTAAGTAATTTCATTACTAGGATAATTCCATCTTACCGGCGGTACAGTCTGATTATTAGATGCGTCTTTAACAAAATTTAGAACCGGCAGATCCAATCTTCTTATTTCAGCCCAGTTCTCATAGGCCTGGATTATATTAGAATGAAGCCATTTTTGAGTTGCAATCAGCGATAATTTGTCAGCCGAGGTTTCAGCCTTATCCCAATTGACACCATCTTTTGCAATATATGCGGTGATCTGTGCGTCGGTTGCAGCGGCAGGGGCAGTTACACCTGTTGCATTGCTAAGAGCAAGGAAACCATTGTAGAATTTCACCGAGTTACTGATCGCCGATTCATAAGCTGTTTTTGCAGAAGCCGCATTGCCACTTCTCAAATAGTACTCTGATTTTATCAGGTTCATCTGGGCCGCGTTATAAATCGTTCCCGGCAAAAACTTGTTCCGGCTGATCGTATACCTGTTATAGATGGCTATTAGACCAGTACTGGTTTGTAGGGATTGGTCGGCATTGGCACCCAAAGGATCAATACCCGTATACTTTCCTCCAGCATTTTCTCCCGGCTCAAAGATGATCGGTAACCGCGGATCCGCATTGGTATTCATATTATCTATCATCCTTTTACCAGCGGTATTACCGTACCAGCCGTTACCTTCAAGTCCGCCCTGAAAGTCATCAATGTTGATAGCAGTATTTACGTTAAAGATATTGATCTGGATGTTCTGATCATTGGTTTCAACGATTGGATACGTAGTTGGATCTCTCAATATTTCTGCCATTTCGGTATTAGCCCTTGCTGTAAGGCTTTGCACGGCAGACACCCTGTTGAGCATTTTGAGACGTAGTGAGTTGCAATAACGTTTCCACGCAGTAAGATTACCCTTATTGATAAAATCCTGTGTTTTAAACGATTGCTGGTATCCAGCATTCAAGGTAATACCGTTAAGTTCAGTAGACATTCCCTTAAGCTGATCCAACATCATAACATAAAGCGTTTCAGCACTGTCAAACGGCGCACTTGAAGCATCATAGTCTCCTCCGTTGGTCAAAAGCATACCAGCCTTCAGGAAAGGAATACCTCCATGCAAATCTATCAATCTTTGTGTATAATCATAAAGATGTATTGTCGCAGTGAGCATAAAAATTCTCTTGTCCGTTTGCTCTGTCGCAGTCGCAGTCGCGAAAACCCTTTCAAGTGCCCGGTACTGGGCAAGTGTATTGTAGTAGTTAAACCACACATCTTCAATTCCTGATGACCCTGGGACGTACTGCCCTGCATCGTTTGCCCAGCCTGTTGCCTGCGTGTAGCGATTAACACTAGTGCGTAACGATACAAAATAATTCCGGTACTTTGGAAGTATGTAATCCATATTGGATCCCAAAAATCCCGTATACTGCTTTTCAATAGTTGTTGTCGAGACTTTGGACGGATCTGCATATCGAGCTGCAAACTCGGATTCCGAGCAGGACATAGCTACAAGCATTAGTCCTGATAAAATAAATAATGATATCTTTTTCATTTCGGGAATATTTAATAATTAGAAACTAGCTCTCAACATAACACCGATTGTACGGAACGAAGGGTTACCACCTGCATTGCTGATGTTCTCATACCATCTAGAGCTTGAATTTGTCTGTTCAGCATCCAGATCCTTAATAGTTCTGTAAATAAAGAACAGGTTACGCCCAAATACTGAAACAGAAACATTCTGCGATCCGAACTTGCTTGAAATACGTGCAGGAAGTTTGTAAGCCAAAGAGATTTCCCTCATTTTGATATAAGTATTTTTTTTCACAAACAATTCGTAACGTGCATTACCATATTGAGGTCCACCCCAGTTGTAAGTAGCATTGTAATAGGTTGCCTGAGATACGATATTGGTATTTGTTTCGCCCGATGCCAAAACTCCATCCATCAACATACCATCGTTATACACCTTCTCTCCGGCTGGCCCTGCATTACCAGTTGTGGAAATACCTAGACCATTTTTGTCCTTATAGTAACGCAAGCCCCCATGTTCAGCATCCATTGCATTCAAACTTTCTTTGGTAAGCCCTCTTGATGTCATCCAGTTAATCCCTGTTGGCATAATACTTCCACCAAAACGGAAATCTGCTACCACATCAAGGCTAAATCCTTTGTATGAAAAGCTATTGATAAAACCACCTGTTAATTTTGGCATAGCATTTCCAACTTTAATCCAGTTGACGCCATCAAGTTGGTAAAGACCGTTCGCTCCTACAACTTTTTTGCCGTTCGAGTTGGTCAAAACACCGTGCGCGTAAATATCTCCCATTGGCTGTCCAACAATTGATCTAACCTGAGCAGCATTACCATCCATGTCCGAATGTAATAGTTCAGTAGAGCCATTCGCAAGCTTTTCTACTTTGTTGCTGTTTTTTGCGAGGTTCAATATAACATTCCAGTTTAGGTCATTTGAACTAGTTGCCTTCAGAGGTGAAGCGTTCAATGCCAACTCAATTCCCTGATTTCTAAGGGTACCAATATTAGCCAAAATCGACCTACCTCCTGTTGATGAAGCGATTGACAATGGCAATATCTGATCTACGATCTGTGCATTATAATACGAAATATCAAGTCCCAGCTTGTTGTTGAAAAACTTCGTTTCCAAACCGAATTCAAACTCATGTTTTTGTTCAGGACGTATTTTGTCATTACCCACAGTAGAACTCATATTCGTATACAATACAGAAGATCCACCTGTTTGCTGAATTCCATAAGACCCCTGAGTATAGGACACATTAGCACCATACAATAGTGGATAGTTACCAACAATACCCCACGACGCTCTCAACTTTCCATAACTAAGAAAAGATGGAAGGCTGAATGCATCCGTAAAAATAAAGCTGGAATTAACAGAAGGGTAAAAAAATGAGTTATTGTCCGGTGCCAGGGTTGAAGTCTGGTCACGTCTTACTGTTCCCTCTACAAAAAAGAAATTCTTATAATCGAAGTTCAGCGTACCGAGATATGCATTCTTAAGCGACCTCTCCCGGGAAGTAGCGCCACCCAAATTATTAACGGATGCAGCCAGATCAAAGAAGTTTTCAGTGCTCAGTCCTCCACTTGTATAAATATTTTCGAAAGTATTCAGCATTTTGGTGGCGTTATATCCAGCCATGGCCGACACTGTGATGTCCGAAGTTATCGCCTTCGTATATCTCAAAAGCAAATCGCCATATACTGTGTTATATAGATTATTCTTCATCCCAAATGAACCTGAATAACCAAACGCTAACGGTTGCGTACTAAACTGCTTGTCTTCTATGCGCTCTGATGTGAAATCAGTTGCGATTCTTCCTCTCAGATTCAAATCCTTGGTAATATCCCAATGTTGTGTAATACTGGCTATTATCCGATCACTATATTCATCATAAAGGTTCTTGCGGGTGCTCCACATGTAATCGCCAATGTCAGTCTTGAAACCATTGCGAATAATGTTTTCCTTTGGCGTAAGACTTTGGTTTGTTCCGGTAACATACTTGTAGCCAAGACTTGTCTGGTAAGCGTCTTCATACCATTTAGCAGATTCAAACCGGTTCATCATCCCAGAAAAGTTGTTGATCATACGGTCAACCTTATATGGACGGTTGTGAGTATGCTGATTTACGTAGTTAACCATCAAGTCCGTTTTGAGCTTTTTGTTGAGGTTAAATGTCGCATTCAGGTTCGCAATATTTTTACTGTTCTTTGAATCGTAGCTGATCATACCATTATCCTGGCGCGTAAACGAAAAACGCAGATTAGAGTTTTCGCCTGATTTCGAAATCGCAAGGTTGATGTTTGAGCTGGATGCGTTCTGAAAAAGATCAGCGTAGCTGCTGCCAGATGGAGAGTACGGTCTGATTTCCCCATCGAACGACATCACTGGCTGACCGTCAAATTTTGGACCGAAGTTCACAGTTGCAGCTAGTAGGCCTCTAGTTTCCTTTACACCGTCACCGTCCACGTCGTAGTAAATAAATCCTGCATCATCCTGTCCGCCATTGTTGTAATTCAGCATGTAACCAGGACCTCTTACGTCCTGGTATCTTGGAAGATAAGCGATCTTATCAACACTGTAACTGGCACTAAAGTCAACGCCAAGTCCTTTTTTACCTTTACCTGATTTTGTAGTAACGAGCAAAACCCCGTTCACCGCCTCTGATCCATACAGTGCTGCTGCCGATGCACCCTTTAGGACAGAAATATTTTCGATGTCAGCCGGGTTCAAATCCAAAAGGCCGTTACCGCGTAAACGCTGGTCACCCCAGTAGTCACCATTACTAAATGATCCGTTCCGGATAGGAATACCATCCATCACGATCAGAGGCTGGGTATTTCCAGTAATCGAAGCAAATCCACGAATACTAATACTTACGCCACTGGTTGCACCTCCAGGTGTGGTGTTGATTGTTACACCCGGAGCCTTTCCGTACAAAGCGTTCGCGAAATTTGGGGAAGCTGTTCTCACCAAGGCTTCGTTATTTACAACCGCCGTTGCATAGCCCAACGCCCTCTTGTCTTTAGCTACACCAAGCGCAGTAACAACGACCTCATTAAGCTGAGAAGCATCTTCTTCCAGAGCAAGGTTCAAAACTGTCTGGGATCCTACCACTACTTCTTTGGTTTTATACCCAATGAAAGAGAAAACCAGCGTGTTACTTGCTTTGGCTGAAATGCTAAATGCCCCATTGGCATCGGTTGTTGTACCAGAGGTAGTACCTTTTACCAGCACTGACACCCCAGGCAGAGTGGATCCGTCAGAACCGCTGGAAATTTTTCCCGTTATCGTTTGTGCGAAAACAGGGCCGCTTATAACCATAAACATGACAATAAGCCTAAGTAAATTTTTTCCCATAGAGAGTTAAATGATTTTGGTTGCTAGCTAATTCTGTACTATGAAAAATAGCACGGCACAAACTTAATAATATATTTTAATAAATATTTAAAGTATTTAAAAAAAATTGATTTAAGTCTTAATCTTATTAATAAATATGCCCAATATGCCCTAAAAAGAAAGATTATTCTGAATAAAGAATATATGACACAATTTCGTAGAATAAATTCAGCCCATGCCTCCAAAAATATAATTCTGGTATTATATTAAAACTCAAAATAATAAATCAAATTAATTGTAAATTACAATAGATACAGAAAGCAAAAATCAATCTGATTTCATTTTTACAAAATTCGATCAGTGCAATTAATTGTCAATAAATTAGAATTGTATCCTGTTGTATGAAAAAAATAGGCATAAAGGGTACACAGGCTTTCGAATGTGTACCCTTTATGCCATATAATACGAGTGCTTAGGAGCACTCAACAACAACTTACTAAAATACAGTTAGTTATGTCATTTAACTTAATGATATAATGGTTCCTGCGCCATCTGCGTCTACTTTATTCAACTCATCGGCATTGCAGATTGTAACTTTGGCAACACCGGCTTCTAAGGCAGCAAAGGCATTATCCAATTTGGGGATCATACCTTTATTAATAGCCCCGGAGTCTTTATAATCAGCATATTGACCAGGTGTTAAAGAACGGATTACCGAATCATCGTCATCAGGATCTGACAAAACCCCCTTCTTTTCAAAGCAATAAATAAGATTGACATCATAATGTTTGGCCATAGCAACCGCCATCGCGGAAGCCATTGTGTCCGCATTGGTATTTAAAAGTAACCCATCGTCACTATACGTTAACGGCGCGATCACCGGAATCAAATCACTATGCAGCAAAGCATTTATCTGAACATCATTGACGGCTTCAATATCACCGACAAAGCCATAGTCGACCGTTTTTACCGGTCGCTTCACCGAACGGATGATACCTCCGTCCGCACCGGTCAGACCGATGGCGTTACACCCGACGGATTGCAGATGTGCAACCAGATTTTTATTGACCAGTCCGCCATACACCATCGTGACTACGTCCAGCATCGCTTTATCTGTAACCCGACGCCCTTCAACCATCTGGGTTTCAATCTGAAGCCTGGCTGCCATTTGGGTGGCTACCTTTCCACCGCCATGAACCAGAATTTTAATTCCTGATAACTTTGCAAAAGCACTCAGAAAGCGGGAACAAGCTTCCGGGTTATCAATAACATTTCCTCCGATTTTGATTACATAAAGTGGTTGCGACATTGAAATAATATTTTACGATGCGTTTTATAAGGTCGTAAAGTTAGTAGAAAACGTTTAGCAGCATTAAAATTCCGAACGAAATCAGGGCGTTATTTCCGAATAAAATATCCCCTTTCAACACTTTTAACCTTTGCAAAGGGTATTTTACCCGGAAATTTGCAGTTTTACGTCCGTAAAAGGTATCCGCCAGCGGTGAATTTTTTCAGGAAAATTACGTTAAATAAGTAAGTCCGCGTAAACTCCACTCGTTTACTAGATCATTAATCAAATAAAGAAAGCCTGAATATTATTAAATTCGGCTCCTACTATCGAAATATCAGATGAAACGAAGTATTTTTCTATTTATAATCGTTTGCGCATTTTTCGCAAAAACCAGTGTGTTTGCCCAAATTCAGAAACATGCCCACTGGACTTATACATTTTCAAAAAACGATGTAAAGCAAGGTGAAACCGTCGACTTAATCTTTACGGCAATTCTCGATAAAGACTGGTACCTGTACTCATCCGACTTCGATCCCGAATTGGGTCCCATGCTGACCAGTTTTGCTTTCACGCCCGACAAATCTTTTTCACTTGTAGGAAAACTGAAACCACAGCATCCTAAAACCAAATATGAAGAGGTATGGGGCGGGAATGTTAAGTTTTTCGACGACAAAGCGGTTTTCAAGCAAACGATAAAGGTTTTAACTGACAAACCGGTCATCAAGGGGAGCTCTGAATATCAGACTTGCAGCCATACATCGGGTCTTTGTGTGCCTGGAAATGACGATTTTGAATTTAAAGGCTTAAAAGTTGTGGCCTCCGCCGGTACTGCCCCGGCACTGGAAAGCACAACACCTTCCGAAACAAAATCCGTGGGGGCAAACGCAGTTTCCCCAACAGACACGACCATGCAGGAAACGGCAAATATCGCGTTATCTGCGGGTGATTCAGCAGGCGCTATGTCAGAAAATGAGGCCCCGAAAATTGATCTGAGCAGCAGTGAAGATCCGGCGGCAGGTGCCCCTGCGGCAGACAAATCATTATGGGCATTTGCACTGGCCGCGTTTTTATCGGGACTGGTTGCCTTGCTCACCCCTTGTGTATTCCCCATTATCCCCATGACGGTCAGTTACTTCACCAACCAGACCAATGGAAAAGTGAAAGCCTTGCTTTATGGAATTTCTATAGTATTGATTTACACATTAATAGGAACCGTAGTTTCCCGGCTGAACGGACCCGCTTTTGCCAACTTTTTGAGTACACACTGGATTCCCAACGTACTTTTCTTCGGTATTTTCTTCGTTTTCGGATTATCATTTTTAGGATTGTTTGAAATTGTTTTGCCCAGTGCATTTGTCAATAAAATGGATGCAAAGGCAGATCAGGGCGGCTATGCAGGGATCTTTTTCATGGCATTCACACTCGTTTTGGTTTCGTTTTCGTGCACAGGCCCTATCGTAGGAAGTCTTTTGGTAGCCTCTGCCGGTGGTGCAGTCGTAAAACCCATCATCGGGATGGCCGCATTTTCCTCCGCTTTTGCCATACCTTTTACCTTATTTGCCTTATTTCCGCAATGGCTTAAATCACTGCCAAAATCGGGCGGCTGGTTAAACACGGTGAAAGTGGTGCTGGGTTTCCTTGAACTGGCTCTGGCACTTAAATTCCTCAGCATCGCAGACCAGGTATACCACTGGCGCTTACTCGACCGCGAGGTTTACCTTGCTTTCTGGATTGTAATTTTCTCGATGTTAGGATTTTATCTGTTAGGAAAAATCTCAACACCGCATGATTCACCCGTTGAGCGTGTGAGCGTACCCAGAATTTTGTTATCCATTATCACGTTCACCTTTGTTATTTACATGCTTCCGGGCATGTGGGGTGCTCCTTTGAAAGCTTTGGCTGGTTATTTGCCCCCACAGTCGACGATAGACTTTGATCTGAGTAAAAAGGGAGTCGGTGTAGCACCCGCTGCTTCATCCGGCGTCACGAAAAAGTATGCAGACTTATTCCATTTGCCGCACGAATTGGATGGTTTCTTTGATATCAAGGAAGCACAGGCTTATGCAAAAAAGGTCAACAAACCGGTTTTTATAGATTTCACCGGGCATGGCTGCGTCAATTGTCGTGAAATGGAAGCGCGCGTATGGTCCGATCCCGAGGTTTTAAAACGTCTTCAAAACGACTTTGTTATCGCAGCTTTGTATGTTGACGACAAAACAGAATTACCTGAATCAGAATGGTATACCTCCAAATATGATAACAAAGTAAAGAAAACCATTGGGGGACAAAATGCTGATTTTCAGATTGTGAAATACAATAACAATGCGCAGCCACATTATTGCATCGTTGATCAGGAGGGAAATCTGTTGGTTGCGCCTAAAAATTATGACCTTAATCCGGCCAGTTTTGCGGCCTATTTAGACAAAGGAAAGGCGGCTTTTGCAGCTAAATAAAGAAATAACACCACAAAAAAGCGACCCTGCATGGCCTAAGCCTTGCAAGGTCGCTCAACCTTCATTTCGTTATCCCGACCTCCTACTTACCCAAAGTTTTTATCAACATTCCTTTACTCACCTGGTCCGTTAGTTCCATGCCATTTAGTATTCCCAAATCACCCAGTTTAGCATCCGGCATCTTGAAATCTTTAAGCGCGTCACGCAAAGTTGCATTACGCTGAACCGTTTTAATTCTAATGCGTTCAGGTTGACGGTTCAAAATATTGGCATCATTAACAGCCTTGAATCCTTGTGCTATAGAGCGGAACTGCCCCAGGTTATTTGCAAAATTAGCTGCTGTTGCCACGCCATGCATGGCATAGATGTTCCCCCCGTATTGAATAAGCCAGGTAGCCACTTTTGTTGTGGTTTCCGGGGTTTGCGCCTGCTGCTGCTGGCCTTCCTGGGCCTGTGCCGCCTGCGTCGAGATCAATGCAATGGCCTGATTTCCATGGATGGTCACTTTATCATTTTCAGAAACCTGTAAATTGTAATTTTTAATAACAGTCTGAGCTGCCTCATCCAGCGTTTTTCCTTGGGCCATCGTAAAAATCATCACTGATTTTCCATCTTTAGGAGCCATTTGGAATTGAGCAGGCGAGTTTTCGTACTGCCAATCCCCCGGTACAGGAAACTGCATTTTAAGCTCAGGGTGGTAAAACTGTCCATTCTCAACAAAGCCCTGCTTGGGGTCTTCACCATAAACAATGCCTTCAATGCGGCGCAAATACTGGTCCCGATTGACGGTATATTGCCCCGGATTAGCCTTTTGGTATTCCAAAGCCAGTGCTTTTACGTTTTTAAGCCTGTCGCCCGGGTCCGGGTGTGTTGACTGAAACGTTGGGATGCTATGACCGTTTTTGTCACTGATCCTTTTCAATGTCCCGAAAAAATCCGCCATTTCCACTGCGTCATAACCGATCTTGCTAGAGTAAGCTACTCCAATTTTATCGGACTCCGTTTCATGTTCCCGACTGTAACTCAGGAACAACGATTGCAAGGCCTGCGTTGCCTGATCGCCCATACTCCGTATTTGAGGGGAAAGCACCATACCGGCCATTAACCCAACCTGGCCAAGTATTTGTGTCGTTTGCTGACGGGCTGAATGCCGTGCTGTTACGTGACCAATTTCATGTCCTAAAACCCCGGCAAATTCGGCTTCATTGTTGAAATGTGCCATAATACCGCGGGTAAAGTATACATAACCACCCGGCACAGCAAATGCATTCACGACGGGAGAATCAACAATAAAAAACTGATAGTTCAACTCAGGCCTGTGCGATATTTTTCCCATAGCGGACCCTTTCTCGCCGATAAAGGCCTGAAGATTTTTATCATCATATAAACCCATAGAACCAACTACTGCCGGGTGCGACTCCGCACCCAGGGCAAGCTCCTTTTCTTTGGACATAAAAATAATCTCCTTCTTACCTGTCACAGGATTTTTAGAACAGCCCGAAAAAATCCCGGCTGCCAGAAAACAAGCAAGTATGTGTGTCTGATACTTAATGTTCATAAAATATGGGTAATTTTTTGTTAGTGAGTAGGTCAAAATTAAGTAAGTATTGAACGTTAATCAAAGAATCATGCCAATAGTTCCTTAATATGGTTATGACGCAGAAACATCATTTTGGTTACAGTCAATTTTGCGGTTTGGTTATTTTATTAAATACAAGATTCAATTTATATCTTACATTCGTTATTCATTGCGCACATGCTGACAAATCAACCTTTGAGAACCGGTTTCCAACTTTAAGCGTGCTTTATTGAACCATACTTTACTACATGAATTCAAAAAAAAGTATATTCAGTGCACTCCCGTCCTGGCTGGCACGATTTGATTTTCTGGGAATTTTCGAAAAGGATCCTTTCGGCAATTTCCTGAGTATTAAACGTTTTTTCATTTTTGTAATCGGATGGTTTACCTATTACCGCTATACGGCCGTCAATAAAATCCGTATCACAGGCAGTGAGCAGCTTGTGGATCTTCCGGATCATGGTGTGATTTTTTTGTCAAACCACCAGACTTATTTCGCCGACGTTATCGCTTTTTACCACATTTTTTGTGCTACAAAATGGGGATATAAAGATACCATTTCGCCCCCCTTTTACCTTTTTTCCCCCAGAGCAAGATGTTATTATGTCGCAGCGTCCGAAACCATGAAAGAAGGCATTCTCCCTAAACTTTTCAGCATCGGCGGAGCCATCACGATCGACCGGTCCTGGCGTGCCAACGGTGAAAATGTAAAAAGGCAGCTGGATAATTCAGCGCAGGATAAAATTGGCATGGGACTCAAACATGGCTGGGTTGTGAGTTTTCCGCAGGGCACGACCAAACCTTTTGCACCAGTTCGCAAAGGAACCGCTTACCTCATCAAAGAACACCAGCCTATCGTTATTCCGGTTGTTATCAACGGTTTCAGAAGGGCATTTGATAAAAAAGGTTTACGTTTTAAAAAGAGAAACACTACCCTTACCGTTCAGTTTAAAGCCCCTATGCATTTTTTGCCTGATGAATCCATCGACAGTATTATTGACCGTGTCACAAAAGCCATTGAACAGGAGCCGCCAAAAGACTTCAATCCGGCCCTCCCTGAATAATAACCACGGCACCATTTTTGCAACCTGATTCATCAAAAATCTCATCCCGACATTTATGGCACAAAAAGTACTGATTACCGGCGGAACAGGATTAATCGGAAAAAGACTAACGGCTTTGCTCCTTCAAAAAGGATATGAAGTTGCTTATCTCACCCGAAAAAGACTAAATATTCCTTCGGTAAAGGTGTATGAATGGGATATAAAAAATAATTTTATCGAAGCAGGCGCACTCGATAATACTGATTATCTGGTTCACCTTGCCGGTGCCGGCATTGCGGACGAGCGTTGGTCGGAAAAGCGAAAAAGAGAAATTTTCAGTAGCCGAACTGATAGCATTGAGCTGATTGCGCGACGGTTAAAAGCACTTGATATTATCCCAAAAGCTTTTGTTTCCGCATCCGGGAGTAGCTATTATGGTGAAGATACCAGGGATTTCCAGCAGACCGAACAATCTCCGCCCGGCAACGATTTTTTATCCAAAGTAACCCTTGCCTGGGAAAAGTCAGGGGATGAAATTGCAGCGCTTGGTGTGAGAACGGTGAAACTCAGAACAGGTATCGTATTAAGCAACGACGGTGGTGCCGTTCCAAAAATGGCCCAGCCTGCCAAATTTGGTTTTGGTGCGCCACTGGGTTCCGGAAAACAGTGGTTATCGTGGATCCACATCGACGATCTTTGCCGGATGTACATCGAGGCTATGGAAAATAATGCCTGGCATGGAGCTTATAATGCCGTTGCCAGTCCTCCTGTGACAAATGAATATTTCACCGGACAAATCTGCAAGGCGCTGCATAAACCTCTGTGGCTCCCCAATGTGCCGGCATTTGCACTGCGACTCGTTTTTGGGGAAATGGCCAATGTAGTTTTGGGAAGTAATTACGTGATCAATCGGCGGATCCGGGAGGAGACCGATTTTAAGTATCAGTATCCGGATTTACCGGAAGCTTTGAGAATTATTTTCAGATCTTGAAGGCAAATTCCATAGAGCCAAACGCTAACAGCGTATCCTGTTTATCGTAATATTCGTTTCATTGCCCTAGGAGCTCCGCAGGGGTTGTCTGGGTATTCCAGGAGGCTCCGATGGAGCCCCGCAAACCTTTGTCTTTTCTTTTTCTATAAACAGGGAGCTCCAAAGGAGCTAAATTCCCCTTATTGAATGCTAGCGGTTAAAATATATACCCCCCAAACCTTTGCCTTTTCTTTACCTATAAACAGGGAGCTCCAAAGGAGCTTAAATTCCCCTTATTGAATGCTAGCCGCTAAAATATATAAATCGGATTGGTATAAACCCAGGGAATCCATTCTCCTCTGAATTTCAGTCGTGCTACAATCCGGTAATTCCCCTTTTTGTCCCTGACCTTAAATTCATACGCATAGCGATCCTCTTGACTATCGATCAGTTTGCCATTTTTGAACAGCTCGAACCGTACGGGATAAGGTGAAACTGCGCCGAGCTTAACCACGTTTTCGCTTTGGATGGAATCTCCCAGAATGGCATTGACCTTACCCGAGCTATCACTGGCAAAAAACTGAAAACCATTCGCCTCCGCCAGACTTTCAAAGGCGATATAGGCATGGCCTTTGACCAGCTCATTTTTAAGCGAGCGGCTGGACAATGAATCTCCAAAAATATGCGTATTGGCAAAATTGAAAGAGTGGAAATAGGTATCCAGCTCCATTTTGAAAGCCCAGCCGCCGACGTCAGGTTGTCCCAAAAGTAGTTTTTCCTTCCAGCCGGGTTTGTCTACCGACCATGTTTTTGCATTGGGTCCGACCCATTCAACCATGCCATTTTTGGTATGCCGTGCTCGCACACTTTGATTATTGTGTGCATCCACCGCAGCCATTCCCACAATCCGCCGATACTTATTCAGAGAATCCCAAAGTGAGATAATCTTTGTCTGTTCATCGAAAAGCTCCCGATAACTCCAGTGCCTGTACACACCGCTGTTAACCATCCCGTTGACAAGAAATCGGAGCGGGCTTTTTTCATCAATAAGATCCGAATGAATGTTGTAAATCTCCATTCCCTGATAATCCGGATTTCCCCAGTCGTGCTCGTCCTCAGAATGAAGATAAAACACCATCCCGTCATTTTTCACCACCTCATGAATCAGCTGACTGCGGTCCTTCGTCCAGTCAAGTACCACGCTTCGTAAAGGCGTTACCATCATGCTGGCACCCGGCGATTCTGTCCCCGATTCGATCACAATGCCTTCAAAAATCCCGTGGATTCCCCTTGGAAATGTATCCAGATCGGCCATCCGGTGATCAGCCAGGAAAATAAAATTCAGTTTTGCTTTTTTCGCAGCCGGAATAATTTCCTCCAAAATCCCCCGGCTGTCATGTGACCGATACGTGTGGGAATGAAGCACGCCTTTAAAGTCGGTATGGGATATAAATTGCTCCGGCTTTTTATAGTTAAGCCAAAGCTCGGCGCGCTCCCCTTCTAATGCAGGATAAACGATATACCGGTTCCACAACGGTTCTGCCAGAAAATATACAATTAGTCCGGCGAAAAACGCGAGTATAATTTTGACCAAAACAAGCAGCATACGCCCGGCCATACTTACTGCTTTCACGGTTGGAGGATTTAGGAAATGTATCTTCATGAAAGCAGTTCAGTAGCCAATTCTAAGCAAGCATTGGTTTATCTTTTTGTTAAGCAGTTATTGTTGAGGTTATGTCACTCCTCCTCTTCTTCCTCCGAAAGTATCTGGCGCGTTTCCAGCCACTTATCCCGCTGTATTTTTGCACGAAAATCATCCTGCACATTGAGCTGGATATTGCCGTTGCTAAAAATGGTCATCTGTAAACCCACAAAACTCAGTGCTTCATTCAGCCGGGTTTCCAGCGGTTCGTTGGTAAAAATACAGTCTTTCCAGTACCAGCCCATTTTCTCCCCCGCCACTTCTTCCACGATATCCTTGTAGTCCTGAACGGTATAGCCAATAAACGGTTTTCCAAAACGCTCCCAAAGGATCTGCATCACGGTATCCAGCGACGAAACATGGTTTGTTTTTTTTCGCAGGAACAAGTCAAGAATCAAAGCTACCAGTGCTCCTTTATGATAAACCGAAACTTTACGGTGCGGGATACCTTTATCATAACCATCCAGCCATAGGTCAAAAGAAGATTCCGCCAGCGACTGCGCAGCGAACGCGTTATGCTCAAAATGCCGCTTCATATAAACCTGTAACTCCTTAATATAGGCCTCATCATTAAAAACACCGGCGCGCTTTAAAAACAAATCTCCATAATAGGTCGTGCAGCCTTCCGCTACAAAACAGGTTTCAAAGTAATTTTCTTTGGTAAAATCGTAAGGTAAAAGTTCGACCGGACGAATGCGGATGATATTCCAGGCGTGAAACAACTCATGCGAACTCACGCCCAGCAAATCGGTATACAGGCCTTCCCCTTCGTCATCGGGACCGAGCACGATCATCGTGGAATTATGATGCTCCACACCGTGGTAGAAAGCATTGGGCAGAATAAGGTTCAGGAAATGGTATTCCTCTTCCGGAAATTCGCCCATGGTAGCGATCTGTTCCCTGGAAAATCTTCTGAAATCCCGCTGGATACGTTTCCAGTTCGGTTTCAGGTTTCCGTGCATCCAGATATGAAACTGCACCCCACGAACGATATAATCGGATTTCTGTAATGTTTCGGAAGCCAGGAGCGGGCTATCCACCAACTGATAAAAATCTTTGGCTTTGAGCTGATGCTTCCCGGCAGAGGCCAGTCCGCAGGCAATCTCGAAAGTTTCCGGTAAAGCCAGCGTGATCAGGCATTCGTCGGTAATTCGTCCTTCGGTATAAAAGCAAAAGTTGATAAAATTGAGGTACCAGAGCTCTTCATCCACATAACTGCTGCCCGCATTCTGAATCGCCGCGAAAAATGCATAACGAATCTGAACTTCTTTTTCTCCATTTGTTTTAACCTCCCAACGATCCTTGGTAATCTTGCGTAAGGGCAGTTTATCACCGCTTATTGAAATTGCTTCAATAAATTGAATATTTTTGGCGAAATTTTGAATTTCATAACGTCCTGGCCGCCATGCAGGTAATTGAATTTCAATACGATCCGTTGTAATTTCAGGAATTGTATAGGTAATCGTTAAAAAGTGGGAAGCAGGGTCAGTTACAGAAATGTGATAATGCATAAACAGTCAGGCAGTGAATGAGGCAGAATGGATGCGGGTTTACGCAATAATAAACCAAAAGTTAAGAATTTTGCGTTACTATTAACAATATTAAAATAAACCATTTAGAAATGAAAAGGAAAATCCTCCTATCCTGTTTATTTATCATCACGCTATCGATTAAATCAACAGTTTTTGCCCAAACAGACGAATACTACCGCCCCGATACTGTGAAAAAAGAAAGGCCGGTAAGAAAAGAAATACCACCTATTGAAAACAGGGCTCCTGTTGAAAACAAAAAAGTGGAAAGTGAATTAAAAAATCTTGCCTTTAAAGAAAGAATCAGATTGGGCGGAAGTTTCGGGTTAAGTTTTGGAACATTTACCAATGTGAACGTGTCTCCGATGGCCGGTTACCAGATCACCGACAAGCTGGTGGGTGGCGTGGGCGCAACACTGATGTGGTTCAAATCAAAAAATTATGGGGTCAATTCTGTTTACTACGGAGGAAGAGGATTTCTGATGTATCAGGTGGTACCAGTAATAAATATTATTGCTGAATACGAAGCCATGAATGTAGAAGCTGATTCCTTCATTAAATATGATGCCAGGAAATGGATAGGCTCGCCTATGATTGGTGCCTCTTATTCCCAGCCAACGGGTGGGCGCTTAATTAGGGCTATACATTTCACCGCGTTATACAATTTAAATTACGATAATCAGCTAGACGATTATGGAAACAATATTTCGCCTTACGGAAGTCCGTTTGTATTTCGCGTCCTGTTTCTGTAAATGAATGTGTACTTTTGTAAATAATTCCCTTTTACACTTTCATCCGATCAAACCCTGCATGCAGCGCGGATGAATAAAATCAATTATGGAAAATCCAGTTTTAATTTTCGGTGCGGGTTCCTTAGGAATGCAGGCACTTGATATCTTCAAGAAAAACAACGTGCTCGTCTTCGGGATCCTGGACGACAATAAAGCATTACATGGTAAAGAATTCGGCGATATCAGCGTTTTGGGCGCTACCGACGATGAGGCCTTTATCAATATTATTGGTGAAAAATGTGAAACCTTTGTTGCCATAGGCGAACGTTCTGTCCGCAAGCAATTGACCGAAGGACTGAACGAGCGCTTTAAAAGTATGCCTGTCAATGCCATTCACGAAAGCAGCATTATCTCTGAAACGGCTGCCATTGGGCATGGAAATCTTTTCGGCGCGCGTGTGACCGTAGGTCCTTTGTCCAAATTGGGAAATCATTCGCTTTTCCAAACCGCGTCCGTTATTGAAACTGCTGCCGAGGTTGGCGATTACGTAACGGTGGGTGCCGGTGCTGTGATCAATGACCGCGTAAAAGTCGGCAATGGCGTATTTATCGGATCGGGGGCTATTATTGTAGCCGGTATCGAGATCGGAAAAAATGCCAGAATCGGGGCAGGATCTGTCGTGGTTGAAAACGTATCGGCTGGTGCCACATTTTTTGGCAATCCAGCGCGCAAGATTTAACCGGATTCACAGAAAAAAAACGGGTGCTGGTTGAGGGACAGCATCTTCAGTATCAAATCCCTCAGTTCAAATCAATAAAAATTGTAGATAGTTTTTTTATTCACATGAAAAGACACTACCTTTGCAGTCCTTTTGACAGAAATAGTGAAAGAGCTAAGTAAATACAACATAGACATTTACGGTTTGGAAGACAAACAGTATGACTATGATATGGAATCGGGAGACGCGTTTTTTGAAGAATTAGAGCAGGATCTCATCGAACACGGCCATTTCAAAACGCATGTTGTTTTGAAAAAATCGGCTACGATGATCCAGCTTCATTTTCACACGGAAGGCTCGGTTGAATTACTTTGCGACCGCACTTTGGAACCGTTTGAAGAGCCCGTTGATTCAAATGAACGGATTATTTTAAAGTTCGGCGACCATAATGAGGAGCTGACCGACGAGATTGAGATTATAAACAGAAATACGAACCGTATTAATGTTGCGAAATACATTTTTGAGTTTATCGCATTATCTCTGCCCGTAAAAAAATTACATCCAAGTCTTCGTGAAGAAGCGCATGATGAGGAGGATTTAGAAGACGACCATGAAGTAATTCTTGTCTATTCTTCGGAAGATCAGGACGAAGGCGAGGGAAACAGTGACTCTGAAGAAAAAATTGACCCACGTTGGGAAGCATTAAAAAAATTAAAAGGCAATCAGGAATAAATTTCCGGTCTGCGATATAAAAGTTTTTCAAACCGAATATTAACATACAGAACATAAAGCATCATGGCACATCCTAAGCGGAAAATTTCCAAAACCCGTCGCGATACACGCAGAGCACATGACTTCCTTACTGGCAAGCAATTGTCAGTTGATTCGTCAACAGGGGAGATTCATCAGTTCCACCGTGCGCACGTACACGAAGGAAATCTAGTTTATAGAGGCAAAGTTGTTGTTGAAAATTATGCCAAAACGGTCTAAATTTTAACAATGAGAATGCCAATTTCGCAACAACCTTATAAAAGTTGTTGCGAAATTCTTTTTTACTAAGGCACAACTGCTAAATTTACACCTTCGATTTCTAACTTTTAGTACAAAATAACAGCGTGTAAATGAAAATTGCGGTAGATGCTATGGGGGGAGATTTAGCTCCACAAGCAATAGTTGAAGGGGTTATACAAGCCGCTTCCGAACTGCCATCGGATGCCCGAATCGTATTAATTGGCCGGGAAAGTGCTATTCTGGAGATATTTCGCCAGCATAACTTCTCCTCGCCCGTCGTTGATATCGTTCATGCTGAAGATGTTATTGAGATGGGTGAGCACCCTACAAAAGCTCTTTCTCAGAAGCCGAACTCTAGTATTGCCATTGGATTTAAGCTTCTGAAGGAAAAAGAAATAGACATCTTCTGTAGTGCGGGCAACACCGGAGCCATGCATGTCGGCGCTCTTTTTAGTATAAAAGCTATTGAAGGAGTTTTGAGACCTGCCATTGCCGGTTTCGTCCCTCAGGTTGGAGGCGGATATGCTATTATGGTCGATATTGGCGCCAATGCCGATTGTAAACCGGAAGTACTGGCCCAGTTTGGTGAAATTGGCTCTCTGTTCGTTCAGCATACTTTTCAGATTGAAAGCCCTCGTGTGGCCTTAATGAACATTGGCGAGGAAGAACAGAAGGGTTCATTAACTGCGCAGGCTACCTATCCGCTGCTCAAGGACAACAAACGAATCAATTTTATTGGAAATATTGAAGGGAAAGATCTCTTCACTAATAAAGCAGATGTGATCGTCACGGACGGTTTCACCGGGAATGTATTATTTAAATTAGGAGAGTCGCTATACGAAATTGCCAAACAAAGAGGGATTCAGGATGATTTTATAGATCAGACGAATTATGAATCCATCGGCGGAAGTTCGATTATCGGAGTAAATGGTAATGTGATGATCGCACATGGCATTTCTTCACCGCTGGCAATAAAAAATATGCTGGGCTGGGCTTACAAACAAGTCAAATCAAAGGCATATGTTCACATTGCCAATGCTTTGAACTGATGTCCGACCGGGACAGCACGATTTGCGAATTAACTCTGATAATGTTTTTTACCAAAATTCACGGGAATTTTGAATGCTAGAAATTAACCATGACCCACGCAAGAGCCTCTATAACAGGAATACACGGGTATGTGCCTGACTATATTCTGACAAATGCTGAATTGGAAACAATGGTGGCGACTAACGATGAATGGATCGTGAGCCGTACCGGCATCAAGGAACGTCGCATACTTAAAGGAGAAGGTTTAGGAAGCTCGCATATGGGCGCTGAGGCTGTAAAGGGGCTGCTTGCCAAAACCAATACAGCTCCGGAAGATATTGATTTATTAATCTGCGCCACGACTACCCCCGACTTCATTTTTCCTGGTACTGCCAATCTTATCTGTGATATGACGGGCATCAGAAATGTCGGAAGTTTTGATATTCAGGCGGCTTGTTCCGGATTTGTTTATGCACTTACGATCGGTTCTCAGTTTATTGAGACTGGAAAATATAAAAAAGTAATTGTGGTTGGCGCTGATAAAATGTCAGCAATTGTCGATTACACGGATAGAAAAACCTGTATTCTTTTTGGTGATGGCGCAGGAGCGGTGCTTTTGGAACCGGATACCGAAGGATATGGCATTGTAGATTCGATCATCCGTTCCGATGGAGCCGGATATCCTTATCTGCACCAGAAAGCGGGAGGAAGCCGTTTTCCGCCTACACATGAAACCATTGACAATAAATGGCATTCGGTGTATCAGGACGGAGCTCAGGTGTTTAAATTTGCTGTGAAAAACATGGCCGATATCTCCGCTGAAATTATGGAAAAGAATCACCTTGCGAGTGACGATGTTGCATGGCTGGTACCTCACCAGGCCAACAGACGTATCATCGAGGCTACGGCCAACCGCATGGGTGTCGGCATGGATAAGGTGATGATGAATATCCAGAAGTACGGTAACACGACTTCGGCAACCATACCACTTTGTTTGTGGGATTATGAATCACAATTGAAAAAGGGCGATAATCTTGTACTTGCGGCCTTCGGTGGAGGATTTACCTGGGGGGCGATTTACCTGAAATGGGCCTACGATAAAGGAAATGAATAATGTAAAATGAATAATGATCTTGCTTCATTATTCATTTTTTCATTTAAGATTTTATACATTTTTTATTAATTAAACATGGCAACGACTGCAGATTTACGTAACGGACTAGTAATACATTTTAACCACGATCTGTTTCAGATTACCGAGTTTCAACATGTAAAACCTGGGAAAGGAAACGCTTTTGTTCGTACTAAAATGAAGAGCCTTACCTCTGGAAAAGTACTGGATAATACATTTTCATCCGGTGCAACGATTGTTCCGGTTCGCGTAGAAAGACATAAATTCCAGTTTTTATACAAAGATGAGGTTGGGTATAACTTCATGAACTCCGAAACATTTGATCAGGTATTGATCGATGAGAAACTTGTAACAGCGGCTGACCTGATGAAAGAAGGCCAGGAAGTAGAGATTTTGATCAATACCGAAACCGACGGTGCCTTGCTATGTGAATTGCCACCATTTGTAGAATTAGAAGTAACCTATGCTGAACCAGGCTTAAAGGGAGATACAGCAAACTCTCCTAAAAAAGCGATTGAAGTAGAAACAGGTGCTCGTATCATGGTACCTTTATTTATTGAAGAAGGTCAGAAAATCAAAGTAGATACACGCACGTACGACTACGTTGAAAGAGTGAAATCATAGGCTACAATTCCTGCAACTGTATAAACTTGACTAAATGGAAACTAAAGAAATTCAAAAACTGATTGACTTCATCGCCCAGTCCGGCCTTGATGAAGTAAACATTGAAACAACTGATCTTAAGATTAAGGTTAAAAGATATGGCAATGCCCCGGTAGTAACGGTTGCGCCTGCACAAGTTGCTGCCCAAGCTCCTGTTTACACGCCTTCAGCGCCTGTTGTGCCGACGCATGCAGCGCCTTTGGCACCGGCTGAGCCAGCCGCTTCTGCAAATTTGATTACCATTAAGTCCCCGATGATTGGTACTTTCTACCGCGCTTCAAGCCCTGAAACGCCTGCATTTGCAAGTGTTGGTGACGAAATCGCGCCAGGAAAGACAGTTTGTGTGATTGAAGCAATGAAATTGTTCAACGAAATCGAATCTGAAATTTCAGGAAGAATTGTTAAAGTATTGGTTGAAAACGCTACGCCGGTAGAATTTGACCAGCCTTTGTTTCTTGTTGAACCTGTATAACGGTAATGACCGGTCTTAAAAAACTTAATTAAATTTCATGTTTAAAAAGATTCTCATTGCCAACCGAGGTGAAATCGCATTACGTGTGATCAGAACCTGCCGTGAAATGGGCATAAAAACGGTGGCAGTTTATTCAACTGCGGACCGCGACAGCCTTCACGTACGTTTTGCTGACGAAGCTGTTTGTATCGGCCCCCCGCCAAGCCGTCAGTCTTACCTGAGCATTCAAAATATTATTTCTGCCGCCGAAGTTACGGGCGCAGATGCCATACATCCGGGTTACGGTTTCTTATCTGAAAACGCTGAGTTCTCGCAAATTTGTGCCGATTACGGTATCAAATTTATCGGTGCAACTGCCGCTCAGATCAACGGAATGGGCGACAAGGCTACGGCCAAGGCGACCATGATCAAAGCCGGTGTACCTGTCGTTCCGGGTTCAGAAGGTTTGTTAGAATCCGTTGAGCAGGGAAAAGAACTGGCGAAAGGGATCGGATACCCTGTGATTGTGAAAGCAACAGCCGGCGGTGGTGGACGCGGTATGCGTATCATCAACAAACCGGAAGAGTTTGAAAAGGCATGGAATGATGCCCGTACAGAATCTGCTGCGGCTTTTGGAAATGATGGTTTATATCTTGAAAAATTTGTTGAAGAACCTCGTCACATTGAAATCCAGATCATCGGTGATCAATATGGCAAAGTTTGTCACTTATCCGAGCGTGATTGCTCTATTCAGCGCCGTCACCAGAAATTGGTAGAAGAAACTCCTTCTCCAATCATCACGCCTGAACTTCGTGAGAAAATGGGTACTGCTGCCATTAAAGGTGCGCAGGCTATCGGATACGAAGGAGCCGGAACGATTGAATTCCTCGTTGATAAACACGGTGAATTCTTCTTCATGGAAATGAACACACGCATCCAGGTTGAACACCCGATTACGGAAGAAGTTACCGATTTTGATTTAATTAAAGAACAAATCAAAGTTGCAGCAGGCGAGCCTATTCTGGGTATCAATTATACGCCTAAATTGTTCGCTATGGAATGCCGTATCAATGCGGAAGATCCTGCAAATGGTTTCCGCCCGTCTCCTGGAAAAATCACAAATCTGCATTTTCCTGGCGGTCACGGTATCCGTATCGACAGCCATGTTTACAGCGGTTATACCATTCCGCCAAACTATGACTCGATGATCGCGAAACTGATCGTAAGCGGCCAGTCGCGCGAAGAAGTCCTAACCAGAATGAAACGTGCGTTGCAGGAGTTTGTCATTGAAGGCATTAAGACAACCATTCCATTCCATATCAAACTGATGGACGATCCTGGATTCAAATCCGGAAACTTCACAACGAAATATCTGGAGTCGTTTGATTTTTCTACGCTTTAATTTTCGTTTAAACGCAGAGCTTCGGGAGGTTTACGCGGAGTAGCGCTGCGTTTATACTTATATATTATTTGAAAAGGTGTTTGGTTTTGATAACCGGACACCTTTTCTGTGTTTGAAGGTGAAGTAAAAAACAAATAGCTCTAAGGAGCCTGTCAAGCTGCATAAATCATATTCTTCCTCAACTATTTCCCTACGCTACGCGAAGATAATTCTTATAGCAATCAAAAAGACTAAACTTTGAAGCACCAACCGTTCCAAGGGAACGATATTTCAATATCATTGCTACCGCGCGGCGGACCGCCAAACAAATATCCTATTGGAACAAAACGCCGAAGCATCCAAATATCTCTGTTCCATCGGGACATTTCGTTGGTAGAAACTCGGATGAATTTATGTGGTTTTCGCTTCGTAGGAGCGTTTCGTGGTATTGATAGAACCAACTAAATTATTTTCGGGTAGAAAACTATTTTCCAATGAAATTAATATCAAATGCAGCAAAACATGAGCTGTATTAAAATAGCCCGAAAAAATTCTTCCGGGCTATTCTCTTATAAGCACACTCAAAATAATTCTCTATACAATTTCCGGGACGGTATACGGTGCTCTGTACTTCCTTGTCAGGTAAGTATTCGCATCGTCATCGCCCACAAACTTTTCCGTTTTAGGGTCAAAGGTTAACGCACGACCCGTCCGGTACGCAATATTGCCTAAATGCGCCAATCCCGACGATAAATGGGCCGTTTCTACCGGGCCATTCACCATTTTAGGATCACGTGCCACCACGGCATCAATGAAGTTTTTGTAATGGTCTCCCCCAGCCTTCCGTGTGGGGCCGGGCTTTTTATCTTTCCCCAGGAATGTTTCATAAAAATCATATCCTTTGACAACCAGATAACCTTCGCTGCCATAAAATATATTACCGATACCCACGCCGCCTTCATCGTTGGTCATCCAGGGACGTACTTCAAATTCAATGATCTTCTTTTCCTTTGGATAAATGAAGGAAGAACTTAATACCTCCGGCGTTTCCTTCGCATCGTCCCACAGAAATTTACCGCCCGAGGAAGTTATCTTTTCAGGGAAAGTGTCCACGCCCAATCCCCACATACACATATCAGTTTCATGGATGCCCTGATTTCCCACATCACCATTTCCATAATTCCAATGCCAGTGCCAGTTGTAATGCACGTAGTTTTTGGAAAAAGGCTTCATTTCTGCCGGCCCCGTCCACAGATCATAATTTAATCCGGCAGGAACGGGCTCTGTGCCTTTGTTTCCAATATCCGGTCTCCATTTATACACCAATCCACGGGCCATATACACGTTTCCAATCAAACCGGCGCGCATATGTTTCACCGCTTCCTGCAAAGCTTCTGAACTCCTCAATTGCACGCCATGCTGGACAACGCGCTTATACTTATGCGCCGCCTCAACCATCTTGCGTCCCTCATGCAGATTATGGGAGCCGGGCTTTTCCACATACACATCTTTACCAGCCTGACAAGCCCAGATTGCCGCCAGCGAATGCCAGTGGTTTGGCGTTGCAATACTGACTGCGTCAATGGATTTATCCTCATAAACTTTACGAAGATCATTTTCCGTCTTCACTTTTTTACCATTATTCTTTTCAGAAAACTCCTTCGCCCGTGTTTGTAAAATCACATCATCCGGGTCACATAAGGTTGCCACTTCCACATTGGCAAGTTTTGAAAAACCCTTGATATGATCCTGTCCGCGGCCATTCACACCGATAACCGCCACACGAACCCGGTCGTTGGCACCGAAAGCACTCGCTGGAATAATGGAAGGAATGGAAAATACTACTGCCGCACCGGCCGTGTTTTTGATAAAGTCACGGCGCGAAACTTCGTGTTCTTTCTTCATGAGTCGCTGATTTAGGAAGTTTAAAGTTTAGACAAGTCAATAGACAAATGATTATACCCTACTGACCGCTAATAATTTAGACGAGTTATTTAAATCATACCCCGAACGACAAGTGCCTCAAAGTACAATTATTATTTACTTAAGTACCAATCACAATAATTTTACCCAGCTACCGAATAGCAGAAATGAAACGCCGATTCATTTATAATCAAAAAAGAAGAGTGCAGGACTGTAAAGTGCCAGCGTGAGAAAACCCATCGCACCAGAAAATAATCCTGGCACGATGGGTTTTCCTGTGACGTAATGAAATGTCACGCGAAATGTCAGCTTATCAAACTCATAAATTACCAACAGCCTGATGAATTGACTTCACCGTATTGATATAGTTTTCTTGATTTGGTAAACCGAAAAGTGATTTTTCCTTGATGATAACGGCGACATTTTCCGGTACCAGTTTTTCCCATCCGGGTTCTCCCCTTTTGATTTTTTCAAGCACGCTGTCCGTCGTGATGTGCATGTGCTCTTTGTTGTAGTTCCGGATATCTTCAATTTTATTGTTAATAATCAGGTACTGGAACAAAGGGCGCAGGTGATCCGGCACAACAAAATTTTCACAGCTGTACACCGAGCCATCGGGCTGCAAAGTCGGGTAAATAAACAACTTCACCTTACGGCTAAACAGTGTAGCGAACGACTCAAGAATGCCTCCGGGAAGAAATTCATAGTGTTTTTCTTCAAAAATATCCTGCAAACTCGGGCTGCCCAGCAATAAACCTGCTTTCAGTTTAGAAAGCCGCGACAGATAAGCAACCAGACGGAAATATTCGTGGTGGTTGGAGATCATAACCATGTGGCCGAGCGAACACAAAATATCCACACGGTCAAGGAAATCCTTTTCATCAATATCCTTATCAGAGCCCTTCAAATTGTGAAGTGTCAGCTCTGAAACCAAAACAACTTTGGATTCATCAACATCCGGTTCAGCAAGAAATTGCTTCTGCCCGTTGCTGATCAAATCAATATGTACATTCGTGATCGGGCGCAAACGGCCGCGCATCATGAGAATATGTTTTTTGTACAACGCCTCGGAAGGCTGTAAAACACCACCATCAGAACCAAACAAGGCCGCGTCGGTAAACCCGTTTTTTACCAAACGAAGGCTCATCAGACGGTTATCAACCTTTACAAAATCAGGACCGCTGAAACGGACCATATCGATTTCGATTCTGTCGGGAATAAGATCGTCCATTAAGGACATTAAAAGTATTTCCGGAGATTTATGATAAAAGAAGCAACCGTACATCAGATTTACGCCGATAATACCCAACGCCTGTTGCTGAAGCAGATTTTCATCATCACGCATCCGTACGTGAATCACCACATAATTGGTGGGGCCAAGCGGTGTCAGCTGAAACTGAAGGCCGATCCAGCCGTGGGATTCATTCGTTTTTTGAAAGTTTAACGCTACTACAGTATTGGCAAATGCAAAAAACTGGCTCTCTTCACCTCTTTTTTCCTGAAGACGTTTTTCCACCAGATTGTATTCCCGGTTCAGCATCTTCATCAACCTTGACTCAACGACATAACGCCCGCCTTCTTCCGTTCCATAAATTGCATCGCTGAAAGTCATATCATAGGCAGACATTGTCTTGGCAATCGTACCCGATGCACCACCCGATTTGAAAAAGAAGGCAGCTGTTTCCTGCCCTGCACCGATTTCAGCAAATGAGCCATAAATCCGGCGATCAAGATTAATCCGTAACGCCTTTTGTTTGGTACCGAGATTCTTTTCGTACATATCAATTCTGGGTTAGATGAAGTGCTCTTCATCGTAAATATAAGAAAAATCCCATTCCTAATAGTTATTAAGAATGATCAATTATACCTTAGAACCGAAAAATTCTATATAATATTACTATTATAAGATTGTTTTAAATCCAATTTATCCCCATGAATGCAAACACCGATTTCCTGTTTACCTATGGTACTTTGATGCAAGGCTTCGAAAATCCTTTTGCCCGGCGACTGCATGCTTTATCAAGGTTCGAAGGCAAGGGATCATTCCCCGGTTCGCTGTATCAAATAAGCTGGTATCCGGGAGCCGTTTATATGAAAAACAGCGAAAACAGCGTTCATGGAGAGGTTTACAGGCTGACCAATAAAGCCATAGTACTGCCCGAACTGGACGAATATGAGGACGTTTTTGAAGACCAAGAGAAAAGTCTGTACCTCCGGAAGATCATACCCATCCAAATGCAGGACGGATCGGATCTTCCCTGCTGGGTTTATCTTTACAATCAGGATACGACGAACTTAAAAAAAATAGAAAACGGTGATTTCAGAACCTGCAAGCCGTAATCCGGCTATCGCGTCGCGTTAATTTTTTCACCAATAATCCTCAAACCGTCCAAAGTCAGTTTCGGGTCGATTTCAATAAATTCATCACGGAGCGTATCGATAATGGATGATAAGCCACCCGTCGCGACAGCGATACAATCACCGTTCATTTCGAGCCGGATGCGGTGAATTAAAGATTTTACCAAACCCTCATAACCCAGCAAAATTCCAGCCTGGATCGACTGGACTGTGTTTTTGCCAATAGCCGAAGCAGGAAGTTTCAAAGGAACTTCAGGAAGTTGAGCCGTATTGGCAAACAATGCCTTAACGGCAGTAACCAGTCCCGGCAGAATCGCCACGCCCAGAATTTCTCCCTTGTTTGAAACCGTTGTAAAAGTAAGCGCCGTACCAAAATCAACCACCACGCAATTTTGTTTGTACCGGGTCATCACCGCCACGGCATTGGCAATAAGGTCCGCGCCCAGTTCATGCGGATGATCAATGGCAATCGTCAAACCGGGAAATGTGTTTGGCCCGACCGTGATGGTATCAACACTGAAAAACGAACGGAGCATTTTCTGAATCGTAGGGGTGAGCGCCGGCACCACACTGCTTAATACCACCGTTTTTACATCATCAAAGGATATGCCGGCTTCCAGAAAATGAAGCATTAACCTGGATGCATAATGTGATTCACTTTCCTGCGCCAGAGAACGCACCCGCCAGACATGCGTCCAGCTGTCCCGCTCGTAAAGACCAAAAACAGTATCCGTGTTACCAACATCGACAGCTAACAGCATAATCAGAATTTTATATTAAGAGAACAAATAAAAGCATTATCGAAATAAAACGGCAATTAAGGGCGTTTTTAACCACAGTTTCTTTTTGTTTAAACCTACTTTTAATACTTTTACAAATACCCGACACTACACCCTCAGGTTACTTTTGTAGTAGGTAAAGTTCATCCCCGATTTAGTAAAAACATGTATCATTTGAATGACTGCCGGTTCCTTGCATTATATATTTTTCTGTTTTTAACCACTTTATCTTCAAACGCCCAGGTCGTTCCAGACCGGGTCAATCCAGACCGGGTCAATCCAGACCGGGTCGTTCCAGACCGGGTCGTTCCAGAATGGAAGGATCCTGAAATCATCAGTGTCAATACCGAAAAAGGGCGTGCCGATTTTGTCCCTTATGACGACGAAAAAAGTGCCTTGCAGCTTGATAAAAAATCACCTTTTGTACATTCGCTAAACGGCACATGGAAATTTAAGTGGGTTTCCCATCCTTCCAAAGCGCCTTCAAATTTTTTCCAGCCGTCATTTTCTACCGTCAATTGGGATAATCTTACCGTTCCTTCCAACTGGCAGGTCGCCGGTGCACGTGAAGGCCGTGCTTATGACAAACCGGTTTTCGCCAATATCAAACATCCGTTCAAGGCAAATCCTCCGGGAATCGATGCGGACACCAATGCGACCGGACTTTACCGCACAACGTTTAATGTATCCGATAGCGACAAAGGAAAGACTTTCTTTCTTCAGTTCGGAGGCGTTCAGTCGGCTTGTTATGTCTGGTTGAATGGTGAAGCCATTGGCTATCATGAAGACGGGATGACTCCTTTTGAATTTAATGTGACCGGCGACGTAAAATCGGGAATAAATCATTTGGCGGTAGAAGTTGTCAACTGGTCCGATGGAAGTTATCTTGAAGATCAGGATTTCTGGCGCCTTTCAGGAATTTTCCGCGATGTCAATCTGATTACCCTTCCCGATGTCCACATCAACGATTTTGCAGTGCGCACGGATCTGGACGCCAATTACCAGAACGCCACGTTAAAGATCAGCACCTACGTAAAGAATTTTTCAAAACAGACCGCTGCGGGAAATCAATTGGTTTTCACGTTGTATGACTCAAAAAAATCTGTGGTTGTGGCACCCATCAGCCGGCAGATTGGCAATGTTGAACCCCAGGGTGAAATTCCCATCCGGATTGAAATCCCGGTAACCAATCCGGAAAAATGGAGTGCAGAATCGCCTTCATTGTATACCCTCAGTATTCAAATACTCAATTCCGATGGCAAAACCATTGAAGCCGTCAGCCAGCGCGTCGGGTTTCGCGAGATAAAAATCGCGGGCGGACAGCTGCTCGTAAACGGTAAGGCAATCACCATCAAAGGTGTCAACCGCCACGAATTTGATCCTGAGACCGGCCGGGTGATGAGCCGTGCGCTAATGATCAAAGATATTACGCTGATGAAACAGCACAATATCAATGCCGTACGTACCTCGCATTATCCGAACGTGCCCGAATGGTATGACTTATGCGACGAATATGGCCTGTACGTGATGGATGAAGCGAACATCGAAAGTCATGAACTGTGGAGAAAGAATATCATTCTGGCTGACAAACCGCAATGGAAGGCCGCGTTTCTTGCCAGAGGCACTGCGATGATTGAGCGGGATAAAAATCATCCTTCGATTATTATCTGGTCCCTGGGAAATGAATCCGGTATGGGCGCAAATTTCAACGCGTTGGCTGATTATATCCGTCTGTCCGATCCGACACGGCCGATCCATTATGAGGGAAGAAGCAATTACAAGCCGACGGCGCTCAGCAATTTTGATATCATTTCGGTGATGTACCCTTCGGTCAATGACATGATCGAATTGGTAAAAAAAGATAAAAACAGACCGTTAATCGTTTGCGAATTTGCCCACGGCATGGGCAACAGCATTGGCAATTTCAAGGAATACTGGGATGTTATTGAAAAATATCCGACCATGCAGGGTGGCTTTATCTGGGACTGGGTCGATCAGGGTTTGCAGTTTAAAACAGCCGATGGAACGACTTACTGGGATTATTTCAACTACATTGATGGGGCCAATGCAGGTGACGGGCTCGTTAACCCCGACCGTGTACCGCAACCGGAAATCAATGAGGTAAAAAAAGTTTATCAGTACATTAAATTCGATCTCCCCGATACCCTGCGCACTGGTCAGCGTCAGATTAAGATCAAAAATAATTATGATTTTATTTCGCTAAACGGTTTTGAACTGGTTTGGTCTTTACAGGAAAATGGGAAATTTATTAGCGAGGGGACCCTTGCAAACCTGAATGCCCTACCCAAACAATCGCAGCAGCTTTCGATCCCGTATCAGTTTCCCAATAACCCAAAACCGGGTTACCAATACTTTTTAAATTTAAGCATCCGGTTAAAAAAACCAACTTTATGGGCTCTAGACAATCATGAAATTGCCTGGTATCAGGTTCCTCTTGAAGTTTCCACTGAGGAAGAAAAAGATGTCGCTTATACCCGGAGTCCTGCCTTGAAATTATCGCTGGTTCGCGGTAAAGGGGTAACGATCAGCGGACAGCATTTTTCTGTCAGTTTTAACAAGAAAAACGCCCGCATGTCTTCGTTTGTTTATAAAAAGGAAGAAATGCTGGAATCAGGTCCTTTTGCAAATTTCTGGCGCGTACCTACGGATAACGACGAAGGCGGTGGAAAACAAAGCTTTGCCGCCCAATGGAGAAACGCAAATCTGGATTCACTGAAACTGACAGGCTCTGACCTGCGTGTTGAGAAACTGAATCCGCACGTGTTTAAGGTTACAATGATGAAAAGCCTTCGCAGCCGGACTGGTGGCATGATCGTCAGCTCCGTTTACACGATTTATGCAACGGGCGATATTCGTGTACAAAACACCTTCACACCAAGCGGCGAATGGCCGGAACTGGCAAAAGTTGGCTTTCAATTTCAAATGCCTGCCACCTATAACAAGATTCAGTGGTTTGGAAACGGGCCGTACGAAACGTATGCCGACCGAAAAACAAGTGGCCGAATCGGGTTGTATGAGGGTAGCGTTGCCGACCAGCATTTCCCGTACATAAGTCCTCAGGAAAACGGAAATAAAACGGATGTACGCTGGACTGCCATTACCAATGAAGAAGGCCTCGGACTGATTGCGATCAGCGATTCGGTTTTCAACGTAAATGTCCATGATTATACCGACAAGGAATTGTTGGCGGCAAAAAAACGTGCCTCAGTACTTTCCAGAGGGAATACCACCGTGGTAAATCTGGACCTTGCGCAAATGGGACTTGGTGGTGATGACAGCTGGTCGCCGCGTGTGCATGACAAGTACAGGCTGCAAGCGCGTCCGTATTCCTATGCTTACCGTTTAAAAGGAATTGACAATGCTTCCAATCTTGACCAAATCACGCATACCAGGCTTCCGGATGTCGCTTCCAAAGCAAAAACTGCCGCTGCCGAAGGAGACGAGCAGGTTGCAGGGGACAATTCAGCTGACGATGAGGAAGAAGAAGCTGTAAAACCAACAGTAAGAAAATATTCATCCAAATACGCACGGAAGAAAGTATCACACAGAAAGAAACCGACTCGTAAAAACAAGTCGGTTTCTAGAAAAAAATCAGGCTCTAAAAAGAAAAAGAGAAGAAGATAACTTCCTGTACATCCTCTCCTATTTTTTGTATGGCGAGAGGATGTACTCCACTTTTACCTTGATCGATTGTGCGATTTTCACAAAAACAATCTGAGGAATATCGATCTTATGATCAACCAGGGCCACTTCAAAATCGGCGCTAATCATCACTTTTCCCCCTTCTATTTTTAGCTTCCCTTTAATCGTCCGGTTTTTACTGACTCCGTGCACCGTAAAACTTCCGGTTGCAGAGGCGTCATAGGTTCCGTCTTTAGTAAAATCAATAACCTGATCCAGTTTTCCGCTGAAAGTCCCCGTAGGATATTTGACCGACTCCATGTAGTTTTCATTAAAATGTTCCTGCATCAATTTATTTGGAAAAACAAAGTCACGCATGTTCATTCGGACGGCGATTTCATTCGTCGCCGTATTCAATAACACCTGCGTCTTTTTGTTTTCCGCATAGATATTTTCCATCGGCGTTTCAGACGAAAACTTTGTATTCCCACCAGCTGTTGCAAACATGCCTCCCTGGGCGAAAACCGCCCCTGATACGCCTGCAAACGCAATCAGGAAGATTACGATCAGGACTATATGATGTCTCATAAATCTGTATGTTTAATATTGCACTTTCTTGCTTTTCTTGTCAAAACTGAAAGTTCGTGAGATATTGAAGCCGTAATGCACATCCCCTTTCCCCCAGCTGCCGGTCGTTTCTCCTATAAATTGTTTTTCGATCATCCCCAGTGAATTGGTAAAATGTAGCTGAAACACATGCCCGCCGGTCTCGATATCGACGCCAAAGGCCATGGAGTCATGATAAGGCAGCGTAGCGTTTTTATCATGCGCTGCCCAAAAATATTCAGCATTCACGGAAACTCTTTTGCTCAGCTTTAAGCGCCCCCCCAAACCAACGGAGAAAAGCCCACGCTTGTCTCCGGCTAGTTCAGGCAGGTTTCGATATAGATAGGTTGGTGTTATTTGCAGTGAAAGTCTCTCGCTGAACTTGCGGGCGATAAGTGCCTGATATACATAAGTCAGCTTATTTTTAAAACTGCGGGTGACTTCATCTTCTAAAACCGGACGCAGCGTACGGATCGCCGCACTTCCAAAGAGTGTTACCGATAAAGGTATCTGCCGCGCTCCGGTAGTTTGTTTGATCAGCCGGTATTTCCCAAAAAAATCAAATGCTTTTTGTTCCGTGCTACGGCCCACACCGATCATCAGATCGTTCGAAATACCATATTCAAAACCCAGTCTCAGTGTGGCCTGATCCAATCCGTACAGTTGATATGACCCAGAATTCAGTCGGCCAAAACGGTGAGAGATCCGAAAATCCATGTGGTTTTTCTTAACCGTCTCCACCGAGTGTCCATTAATGATCCGGGTCGATTTAAAAGTTGCCTGCACGGGCACAGTGGCATTGCTATCCAGTTTATTCAATTCTCCAAGCAGATCATTCTGTGCATGGAGCGAATTTACAGCAAAAAGTAAAATGATTGCGGGGCGGAGTGCTTTCATCGTCTTCAGAATTACGCGGTTACTGTTAATGTATTTCCATCTGCGGAGACAACAGCCTTGTACGCCTTCAGCGAGGCAACAGCAGGACCATTATCCACTGTGCCCGTAAGGGCATATTCCGAGCCGTGGTTCGGACAATAGATATCATTTTCAGCACTGCGGTACTGCACCGTTGTTCCTTCATGCGTGCATACTTTTGACAGTGCCACGTATGTTTTGGTTGTGGAAAAAGCCACGATCAGATCGCCGATGATGGCAAATGAGCCAGCCGTTTTCAACTTTGAATAGGTCGCATTGGTCAGGTCAACCGTAAAGTTGATCGCACCTGCCGAAGTCGTTGCATTGCCTGTAAGACCGGTTGTCCCGCCAGGCGTTGTCGGCGTTGGAGGCGTTGTAACCGGATCCATTTCCCCTGTGCTGCATGAGGTAAGTGAGCCAAGACAATAAACAGCCATCAGTGTGGATGTTCCAAGGCTCAGACTTCTCAGGAATTCGGCCCTTTTCATCGTTTCTTTTTGAGTAGTGTTCATGGTGAATTAATTAGGAATGAATGAAAAAAATTGGCAAAAACATCCCGTTCCCTGATTTTCAGGGAATGAACAGGAGACATTAAATTTTACTACTTATTTAAAAACAGGGGTATATCTAACTGAAAACCAAGTACCAAACGTAAACAGATCCACCTTACCAAACCCAACCTTTTTAACTGGAATTCTCACATAGGGTTCTGCGATCAGCGATAATTTTTTCGACAAACGATACTCATATCCAACCGAGGCATTCAAGTGGCTCAGCCAATACCAGCCGGTTGAAGTTTCATAATTCGGCCACTTTGGGTAATGAACGTATTTAGAATAATTGTAATCGTACTTTTCATTTTGCATATAATAAGAGGAAGCGCCTGCGCCTGCAAACCAGCGTGAGCGTTCGGTTTGCGCTATATCATAACGCAGGTTCAACGGTATTTCGATGATCTTACACACCCCGTCAACACTGGTTGGCAACACTTTCTGGTCATACCAGCTGGCAGGCCATTCGTACTCACCGGCTTTTGCATTGTAAACTTTCGAACTTCTGGTTACGCCGGTCTGAATGTATAATTTCCGGAACAATGCATATTCAATAAGCAGCGAAACGGCTGTGCCCGGTTTTGAGAAATTTTTCACACCTACGGTGCTAAGCTCCGGAGAATAACTAAAACGCACGGCAAATTTCGGGGAGGGTTCTTTTTCTTCCGCTGTTTTGGTTGTTTCCAAAACCGGTGTCCCAGCTGGCCTCACCTTCGGCAACGTACTTGTTTTATTCCAAACCATTGCCCGCGCTTCCAGCAAATCCGCAGCAATCAATAACCGGTTTTCCTCAGCCACATCATGGGAGCCAACGGGAATATTGTCCGCGACACCAGGCTTGAAAACGTTGTCGGTCCCGGCATTTTCTGCCATCCGGTTTCCGGAATTAAAAACTTCACTTCCAGCGCTTCCTGACTGCTCCAAAACTTCTTTCTCCCTTACTTTTCCGGCACCGCGCTGAATTCCCGAAGAATTATCAACATTGTCCGCTAAATTAAATGCCCCGTCACCCCCTCTCCCAATAGAACGGTTAGGCTCTAAGTACACTCCGCCTGTCTTAGACCAGCGACGGGGCAGTATCTTTCTATTTTTTGTTGCAGCAATTTCTTTGTTAACCACCGTCCCCGGCAAACCATTTTCTCTCGTTGATATCCCTACCCCATCGCTTTTTGCAACAGTACCAGTTTCATCGCCCTGGCCAGCGTTTTTGATTCGGACAACATCTTTATTTTGTCCATCCAAATTTTCACCGGCCAGTTTTTCAACCGTTTTATTATTATCCGCTTCATCCTTTTTAATCGCAGGCGCAGGACCTATCGATGTTTGACCGGCATTCTTGGCAGCAAAATTATTTTCAGATTCTTTTGCGTTATTCGTTAGCAAATAAGTACCAATTCCGCCTGTCATCAGCAAGGCAAGCAAACCTGCCGACCACCATTTTCTCCACCACATCGCGGGTGTTTTTCCATCAGCACCATCCAAACTCTTGCTCAGCGCGTTCCAATCCTGAGGATCAAATATCGAATCAAGCTCTTCCGCAGACTTTTTGAAGAGCTTATCCAGTTCGTCATCTGGTAACTCTTTCATAATTGTCAATGTTAATTTTGGATAGCATAATTCTCAACTTTTCCCTGGCCCGCGACAAATTTGATTTTGAAGCGCCTACGGAAATATTTAATTGTTCGGCAATTTCTTCGTGCGTGTACCCGTCAATCACAGCCAGACTAAAAACCAGTCTATAGGCCGGCGTTAATTCTTGTACAAGGCTGATTATCTCTTCATGCGCCATTTTGTTGATTACAGTTTCATCCACAAACACCTGATCCGCAGCTTCCACATCATCCAAAACTTCATGACGAATTTCGTGCCGGTAATGATCCAGTGCGGTATTTATCATGACCCTGCTCAACCAACTTTTAAAGGAACGGCTTTGATCAAAACTATCAAGCTTGGTAAAAATCTTTAAAAAACCATCGTTCATTATTTCCTTCGCCTCTTCCCGACTCCGTGTATAGCGTAAACAGATACTCATAGCATAGCCATAAAACTGTTTATACAACAGCTCCTGACTACGGCGGTTCTTTTGCAAACAGCCGTCGAGTAGTTCTTGTAGAACGGCGGAGTTATACTCGGGCATCTCGTTTGTTTTTCTATACTTACGTTGTAATTGTCACCGCGGTTGCGTGCGTTTCTGTTTTTTTGAAAATAAATTTTCAAAGCAGTAAGTAATACGCCAAATCCTGAATTTATCCTCCAAATAAAGCTTCGAAAGCACAGGATAAAGAGCAAAAGAAAGAGCCAGTTCTATCATTTTTAACCTCCAAAAATAATTACTCAAGTTCATGATTTTTCTTGGTTTTTTTTCATCACGAAAAACAGGAAACGTACGCTACCCGAAGTTTTTTTAACATTTCATGATTCTTAATTTCACCCATCGTTTAAGATTCTTTTCATTCCTCATTAATTTAATTAGTCCTGTCAATACCACGAAACGTTCCTACGGAACGGCTGGTGGTGTTGGCTGCGGTTGGTTCTCATATCCAGACCTTTCAGAGTTGGTTTTATATGCTTTGAAGCGACAAAATCGAATAATTTTTTTCTCTTTTTTCACGCAGATAACAGTTTATCACTAAATTGACATTTGTAAAATTCATTCTACAAAATATCCATTGGATTACTTTTAGTAAAAAACAGAAAAATGCCATTTTTATTAAACTAATGATAATTCTCAATGATCCGGCTTATCAATCTTGTCCGTAATTATCAATTATTCCGTACTTTTGCTGCCCTGATGATAGGAATATGGTTATCAGGCATTTGACCTAAATTTACCAATCCGTAATTACCGTTACCCCTTTGTTAATACCAGTTAAGTAACCTTTATTGAATAGATTTTTGCAATGGCCAAAAGAAGAATTAGTGATGAGGGAGAATCAGAATCTCCTTTTGCAGTAAAAAAAATTAGTTGGGAAGGACTAAAAAAAACTTTCGCCCTTTTTCGTTACATACTTCCTTACAAGTGGCTTTTCATAGTCGGGATGATATTCCTGACACTTTCAACCTTCACATCGCTCGCTTTCCCGAAACTTATCGGAAGCATTGTTGAAGTCATCGAAGGAAAATCACAATATACCATCAACCAGATTACCTTCTTCCTGGTTTTTGTCCTCATTTTCCAGGCTGTTTTTTCTTTCCTGCGAATATTCCTGTTTACCCGTGTCAGCGAAAGGGCCATGGCCGATCTGCGCCGGGACACCTATGCCAAAATTATAACGCTGCCCATAGGATTTCTGGAACAGCGCCGTGTCGGAGAATTAACCAGCCGCGTAACTTCCGATGTTTCTCAGCTGGAAGGTGTTTTGTCATTCACGATCGCTGAATTTTTCCGTCAGATAGCCACGTTGGTCGTCGGTATTGCCATTATTTCATACACATCCTGGAAACTAACATTGTTCATGATGGGTACATTCCCGATTCTGGTTATTGCAGCCATGTTTTTTGGAAGATACATCCGTCGTTTGTCTAAAAAAGCACAGGATGAACTGGCTGCCGCCAACGTGATCGTGGAAGAAACTTTGCAGTCTGTTAATGTTGTGAAGGCTTTTACAAATGAACATCTGGAAGTGAACAGATATCAAACGGCGTTGGGAAAAGTTGTAAAACTGGCACTCCATGCCGCGACTTATCGTGGTGGATTTGTCTCGTTTATCATCTTTGCAATCTTTGGAGGCATTGTTGGCGTGATTTGGTTTGGCGCAGGTCTGGTGCAATCCGGGGATATGAACCTGTCCGATTTGTTCACGTTCATTTTGTATACCACTTTTATTGGTGCTTCCATTGGAGGCCTTGGCGATTTGTATGCACAGATCAACAAAACCGTCGGAGCGTCGGAACGTATTTTTGAATTGCTGGCAGAAACATCCGAAGTATCGGTTGAAGAGTCGGCAAACACTTCGATTTCACCGGTTAGAGGGGATATTACCTATAAAAACGTTCACTTCTCCTATCCATCCAGGGCTGATCTGCCGGTACTAAAGGGAATTTCTTTCCATGTGAATGCAGGAGAAAAAATTGCGTTGGTCGGATACAGCGGCGCAGGGAAATCTACGATCATTCAGCTGCTGATGCGGTATTACAACAATCAATCCGGAAATATTCTGGTTGATGGAAAACCAATATCCGAATACGGAATTTCAGAATTACGGAAAAACATTGCCATCGTTCCACAAGAGGTTATTCTTTTTGGGGGGACGATTTATGAAAATATTGCGTATGGCCGACCTTCTGCGACAAAAGAAGAGGTTTATGAGGCTGCGAACAAAGCCTATGCCACTGAGTTCATCGATTCGTTCCCTGAGCGGTTCGAAACCGTTGTTGGCGAGCGTGGTATAAAACTATCAGGAGGACAACGTCAGCGTATTGCCATTGCACGTGCGATTTTAAAGGATCCGAAAATCCTGATCCTGGATGAAGCAACAAGCTCGCTGGATGCAGAATCAGAAAAACTGGTCCAAATTGCCCTGAATGAACTGATGCAAAACCGCACCACCATCGTCATTGCACACAGACTGGCAACGATCAGAAAAGTAGATTCCATTTATGTAATCAGAGACGGCAAAATTGCCGAGTCGGGCTCACATCAGGAATTATCTCTGCTCGACAACGGCTTGTATGCAAGTCTGATTAAATTACAGTTTGAAACAGCAGAGGCGCATTGATGGATAATCATAAGGAAACGACAAACCCACACACTTTTTTTGAAACGGAACTTCAGAAAGCAAAAGTAGCTGAGCAAATTGCTCAGGAACGTTCCAATGTACTTTCTATCGGTAGGGTTGTCGCTTTTCTCTGCATTTTCGCGACATTATGGGTTGGAAATAAAACAGGACAACCGGGTTGGGGCATCGGTGCGGCGATCGCACTTGTACTTTTTCTGATTCTGATGCGGTTACAGCAAACGGCAAAGAGAAAACGTAATTTCCAGCGCAATATCCAGACCATCAATGAGGATGAAATCGAACGTTTGTCATTTCGGTTTAAAAGAAAAGACACGGGTATTCATTATCAGGAAAAAAATCACGCGTTCGCAACAGACCTTGATATTTTCGGCGATTATTCATTGTATAGGGTTCTAAACCGAACGCGCACGGCAGAAGGCAGCCGCAGACTGGCAAATTGGCTTAAAAACCATGCACCGCTGGAAGAAATTCTGATGCGGCAGGAGGCAGTTGAAGAATTTAAAAACAATCCCGAGTTCCGGCAAACCTGGGAAGCCACGGCCCTTTTGCATCAGCATGCGCAGCAGCAGGTAAGCGCATTCCGGGATTGGTCCACGGAAATTTTACCCGATTCCTTACAGGCATCTTTGCGCTGGCGGTTCTGGCCACTTGTGACGCTAATCATTGGCGGACTGACTTTCGCAGGACTAATTCCTGCCTGGTTGTTGATGCTGAGTTTAGCATGGCACCTGCTCATACTCCGACGTTATAAGGAAGTAATACAGGGACTTGTTTCCCGTACCACGGCGCTGGGACTTACATTGGCTGCTTATGCCGATTTGCTGGATATTGCCGATGGGGCAACTTTTCGCTCCCGCTGGTGGAAACAACGCCAGACTTTAATCCGCGGCGCTGCACATTCTTTAAGAAAATCAGGTGTCTTATTTGAAAGACTCGATTATCATAACAATCCTTATTTTTTCGTCTTTGTCTGTATCCCAATGCTTTGGGATCTGTATTGTCTGGCTGGTCTTGAAAAATGGAAAAAGGCCCACAAGGATGATTTAAATAGCTGGCTCAACGTCCTGGCTGATATCGAAGCCATGAACAGTCTGGCGGGGAATGCCTTTGCTTATCCGGAACATACGGTTCCTCAGGTCACCTGGCAAAAAGATGTGTATATTGAAACGATCCAAATGGGCCATCCGCTTATTCCCAGAGAAAAACGGGTGAGTAATCCTTTCCATATGAATGGTTTGGGCCACACCATCCTGGTTACAGGTTCCAATATGTCGGGCAAAAGTACCTTTTTACGGACGATCGGACTTAATCTCGTACTGGCTCAGATGGGCGCAGTGGTTTCTGCCGCCAAATTTGCATGCGCACCGGTCCGCGTGTTCAGCAGCATGCGTACACAGGATTCTTTGGAAGAAAGCACATCATCGTTTTATGCCGAATTAAAACGGTTAAGACAACTACTGGAACTCGCCGACGAAAAAAATCAGTCGCCGGTTTTCTATCTTTTGGATGAGATATTAAAAGGAACAAATTCCGCCGACCGACATAAAGGTGCCGAGGCGTTAATCCGTCAGTTGCATACCAAAAGCTCAGCCGGACTGGTCTCAACACATGACCTTGAATTAGGAGAATGGGGAGCGACGGAGTCTTACGTCCATAACTTCCACTTCCGGTCGGATGTGGAGAACGGTCAGCTAAAATTCGATTATCAGCTGCACGACGGAATTTGCAAATCTTTCAACGCGTCGGAGCTCATGCGGATGATGGGCATTGATATCGATATGAAAAATTCATAACCCTGATACCGTTCATCAAAGGTTTTTAAACGAAATTGTGGCTTTTGCGTAACTTTACTGTTTGAGTTTACGTTTATTTGTATTAACAATAAAAGTAAAAGTTTAATCTTTGAAATGACAGGCTCCTGGTCGCCTCGCGAAAAGGAGTTTTATTTTCAATTTTCCATTATCAATTTTCAATTACTTCAAAGATCTGAATGGAATACTTAGAGTACTTAATTATGGCGGGACAGCTCATTTTGGGTTTGTCTATTTTGGTGGGATTGCATGAGTGGGGGCATATGTTTGCCGCTAAGATGTTTGGTATGCGTGTGGAAAAATACTTCATCGGATTTCCGCCGAAGATATGGAGTATACAAAAAGGAGAAACTGAATATGGAATAGGTGCCATTCCACTGGGTGGCTTTGTGAAAATATCGGGTATGATTGATGAATCCATGGATACGGATGCGATGAACAAAGATCCTCAGCCATGGGAATTTCGTTCAAAACCCGCCTGGCAGCGCCTAATCGTAATGCTTGGCGGTATCATCGTCAATGTCATCGTGGGTGTGATCATCTTTATCGTGATTGCTTACAATGAAGGAGAAAAGATTCTATCCAAAGAAGAAGTTAATAAATACGGAATTATTGCGGGAGATCTTGCACAGCAGATCGGCCTGCGTACGGGCGATAAGATCATTAAGGTCAACGGAAAATCTTTTAGCGACTTTAACGAGGTAATCAGTTCTGATGTCTTTTTAGGCAGCAACAGTTCTTACACCGTGGATCGTGCCGGCGAAGAAATTGATATTGATATCCCTAATAACTTTATCGAAAAACTATCTGATCCGGAAGAAAAAGGGAATTTCATACGCCCGGCGATGCCATTTAAAATTGGCGAGCTTTCTCCTGGCGCCCCTGCACAAAAAGCCGGACTTAAAGTAGGTGATAAAATTGTTTCGATCAACAGTGCGCCTATTCGTTTTTACACGGAATTGCAGGCTCAGCTTCCTCCCTTGAAAGGGCAGGTCGCCAAAATCGGTATCGACCGTGCAGGACAGCAGCAGATCATAGACGTTAAAGTTTCGGATGAAGGAACAATCGGTATTGGCGCGGAAAACCTGCTTGTTTTTACAACAATTAACTACACGCTTGGTCAGGCCATGCAGGAAGGTACTAAAAACGCTTTTGCCGTTGTTTTCAATAACATCAAGGGTTTTGGTAAAATATTCCGCGGTGAAGTTTCTGCTTCCAAAGCGCTGAGTGGCCCGATCGGTATTGCCAGAATGTTTGGTGGCGTTTGGGACTGGGCACGTTTCTGGCACCTTACAGGTCTGCTTTCGATGGTGCTAGCCTTTATGAACGCATTGCCAATTCCGGCTTTGGATGGCGGACATGCCGTGATCCTTTCTTACGAAATCATTTCAGGCCGCAAACCATCTGACACTTTCCTTGAAAATGCGCAGAAAGTAGGTATGGTTTTACTGCTGGGTTTAATGGCCTTTGCTATTTTCAACGACGTCTGGAAAGCTGTTTTCTAGAAAATATTCATTGCCCGGCTTATCTGACATAAACCGGGCAATTCAAATACTGTTACATCTTCTTAAAGGTTTGCATTGAAGATCAACCATCTCCCCTTTCTGATCCTAATCTTTTGCTTGTCCAGCTCATTTGCGCCAAAACATCAATATCATGTCAGCGTAACGCAGATGCAGTATAACAAGCCTGCCAAATCTTTTGAAATAAGCATACGGATTTTTACCGACGACCTTGAAAAAGGCGTTTCCGAGGATAACAACAAACGCATTTTCTCGATTAAAAATAATGATCAGAATAATCCGTTTGTAGAACGTTATATCCGGAAACATTTTGCACTCAGCAACGCGCAAAAGAAAGCGGAAGTGCAGTACCTTGGCAAAGAAGAGGAGGCAGATGCAACCTGGATATACCTTGAAGTGCCTTTTCCTGACAACCCGGAAGGCTGGAAACTTCAGAATACGATCCTGATGGAAATTTTTGACGACCAGGTCAATATGACAAATCTAAAATATACCACGGGACCTAAAACATTTTTGTTTAAGAAAGGACAAACCGTTCAAACGATTTAAATGGATTTATTTACAAATAGCCTGACAATAATTCCATTGGCACGGCTATTTTGTTTATATATTCCCTTTCTTTTGAAAGTCATTATTTATAAATTGGGAAAAGATTATCTGTCATTATGACAGAATGCCTATGAAATTTGAACCTTCTGACCTCTATAGTCGGCTGCTTATGTCCGATTCGGATTTAGATAGCCTAGAAATTGTCCCCCTTGGTGGTCCTGAGGGCTCCGATGAACCTTTTGAAGTACCTAATGAACTTGCCATTTTGCCCATCAGGCAAACTGTACTTTTTCCGGGCATGGTAATTCCTGTCACCGTCGTGCGCCAAAAAGCGATACGTCTGGTAAAGAAAATCTACCGGAATTCGGATATAAACATGCGGATTTTAGGTGCTGTAACCCAGGCAAAACCAAATAAAGAAGATCCTACGGCCGACGATCTGCATAAAATCGGAACGGTTGCACATATCCTGAAAATGATCACACTTCCCGATGGAAACGTGACAATCATCGTTCAGGGCCGTCAGCGTTTTGAAATTAAAAAGATTTTAAGCGAAGATCCATACCTGACTGCGGAAGTAGAGGCGATCGAAGATTCCTTCGTGACACCTACTAAAAAAGAATCAAAAGCATTGTTGCAGTCACTTCGTGACGGAGCGCATAAAATTATGCGTTTGAACCCTGAGATTCCGCAGGAAGCAAGAATTGCGCTGGACAATATTGAAAGTCCCGTATTCCTGATCCATTTTCTTTCTTCAAATATTAATGTTGAAGTAGCCGACAAGCAGAGATTACTGGAAGAAAGAAACGGACACAAGCAGGCTACGCTTTTGCTTCAGTACATGATGCGGGAGATTGAAATGCTTGAACTGAAGCGTGAAATTCAGTCGAAAGCCAGTTCGGATATCGACCAGCAACAGCGTGATTATTACCTGCGTCAGCAAATCAAAGTTTTGCACGATGAGTTGGGTATTGATAGTCCGGAGCGCGATATGGATGACATCCGTGCCAAAGCAAATCAGAAAAAATGGTCTGATTCCGTTCGTTTGCATTTTGATAAAGAACTTGCCAAATTACAGCGCATCAACCCGATGGCACCCGAATATCCGGTAACACTTAACTACCTGGAAACACTGGTTGATTTGCCCTGGGGTGAATATACAAAAGACAATTTCGATCTTGTAAGAGCGCAAAAAGTCCTGGACTCTGACCATTTCGGTTTGGAAAAAGTGAAAGAACGGATCATCGAATACCTGGCTGTTCTGAAACTGAAAGGTAATTTGAAAGCGCCGATCCTTTGTTTGTACGGACCTCCGGGCGTTGGTAAAACGTCTTTGGGAAAATCCATCGCCAAAGCACTGAACCGTGAATATATCCGTATGGCCCTTGGTGGTGTGCACGATGAAGCTGAAATACGCGGACATCGTAAAACATACATCGGTGCGATGCCTGGAAAAGTGATCCAGAATATCAAAAAAGCTGGTTCAGCCAATCCTGTTTTCATTTTAGATGAAATCGATAAGGTAAGTTCCGACTACCGCGGCGATCCGGCTTCTGCTTTGCTGGAAGTATTGGATCCTGAACAAAATTCTTCTTTCACGGATAATTATCTTGAAGTTGAATACGACCTTTCCCGTGTATTGTTCGTAGCAACGGCCAATGCGCTTGATACGATTCACCCGGCGCTTCGCGACCGTATGGAGATCATCGAGATGACGGGTTATACCATTGAAGAAAAATTGCAGATTGCCAAACGTTATCTTGTGCCTAAACAGCGTAAAGATCACGGGCTGAAAGCGACGGATGTAAAAATTGATGATGCGGCTTTGCTCCGTGTGATCGAAGGATATACCCGCGAATCCGGTGTGCGTAATCTGGAACAAAAAGTGGGAACACTGATCCGGAAAATCGCTAAATCTGTGGCGATGGAGCAGGAATATCCTAAAACGATAAAAGTTGAACAGGTAGAGAAATTTCTGGGGGCAGAGATTTTTGATAAAGATCTGTATCAGGATAATGACTTTGCAGGTGTCGTGACTGGCCTGGCCTGGACTTCGGTTGGCGGAGAAATCCTGTTTATTGAAACCAGTTTGAGCCGCGGGAAAGGTGGCCTGACATTGTCCGGACAACTTGGAGACGTAATGAAGGAATCTGCGATCACTGCGCTTTCCTATCTCAAAGCGCACTCTGACAAACTGGACATTGATTATCGGATTTTTAACCATTACGATCTGCACGTACACGTACCTGCCGGTGCCGTTCCTAAGGATGGGCCGTCTGCCGGTATCACGATGGTGACCTCGATGGCTTCCATCTTTACCCAGCGTCGTATTCGTCCGTTTTTGGCGATGACAGGTGAGATCACCCTCCGTGGAAAAGTGCTTCCGGTTGGAGGTATCAAGGAAAAAATTCTTGCTGCCAGAAGAGCGGGCGTGAAAGAGATCATCATGTGTGCGAAAAACCGCAAAGATGTCGAAGAAGTACCCGCAAATTACATTCAGGACTTGAAATTCCATTATGTGGATAAAGTCGATGAAGTGCTGGCGATTGCGCTTTTACCAGAAAAAGTGAACAATGCCACCACCTTCGTTTTTCCTGACGAAAAGAAAGAAAAAGAAGAAAGCGGCTTTGTCACCTTGAACGTTTAAAAAATAATTTTCCGGATTGAAAGGTCAGGAAATACAATATCAAAAGAGGCATCCTGATCGGTGCCTCTTTTTTTAGGGGTTGGATCCGGGAAACGGCGTCATGATTATAAACAAGAACCTTACAAAAATGACTGTACCTCAGCTTTCTCCGGAATTACTCGAACAACGTCCTGAATTATACCCCGACCACAAAAAACTTCTGGCTTTACCTGAAAAAATTATTCAGTTTGGTACCGGTGTGCTTTTACGCGGACTGCCTGATTTTTTTGTCAATAAGGCCAATCAGCAAAATATTTTTAACGGCCGGATTGTGGTTGTAAAATCAACATCGCAGGGTGGTGTTGATGCATTTGGCATTCAAAAAAACATTTTCTCCCATAGCATTCGCGGGATTGAAAATGGAAAACAAATTGATGAAACGGTTATTAACAGTGCCATCAGCAGAACACTTTCAGCCAGCAATAACTGGCCGGAGATCCTGGAATGTGCGCATAACCCGGAAATGCAGATTGTTATTTCCAATACCACGGAAGTAGGAATTCAGTTTGTGGAAGATAATTTACAGGCTTCCCCTCCCATTTCTTTCCCGGGCAAACTGACCGCTTTTTTATACGAACGTTTCAAGGCTTTCAACGGGTCTGCCGAATCCGGCATGGTGATCGTACCAACGGAATTAATTGTCGGCAATGGTACCAAACTCCGTGAAATTGTATTGAAACAGGCGGCACAACATGCACTGGGAACCGATTTCATCACATGGCTCGAACAGCACAACCAGTTCTGCAATTCACTGGTAGACCGTATTGTTCCCGGAAAACCGGACGCTGAAACCGTTGCCGAGCTTACTGAAAAATCGGGCTACAAAGACGACTTGTTAATCGTTTCAGAAGTTTACAGCCTATGGGCGATTGAAGGCGATGCGCAGGTGAAATCGGTATTGAATTTTGCGCAGGCCGATAAGGGCGTTGTGATCGAACCGAATATTGATCTTTTCCGAGAACTAAAACTGCGTTTGCTAAATGGCACGCACACGTTGGCTTCTGGTTTATGCTTTTTGCAAGGGCTCAATACCGTTCGTGAAAGTATGGAAAACGCCGAAACAGCTAAATTTATAGCAGGTGTGATGCTTAACGAACTGGCACCGGCCATTCCTTATGCAGTAGATCCGGCGCGTGCGCAGGAGTTTGGAAATCAGGTGTTGGACCGTTTCAGAAATCCGTTTATCCGCCATCAGCTGATTGATATTACCGTGCAGTATACGGCAAAAATGAAAATGCGTAACATCCCGACACTTCTTAATCATTATCAAAAAACCAGTGAAGTTCCGGCTCTTTTTGCCAAAGGATTTGCCGCATTTTTATTGTTCATGAAACCGGTTCAACTGGTTGACGGAATTTATTCAGGCGAGCGTAATGGTGAAACCTATCCGATTCGCTGTGACGCCGTAGCCTATTTTGCCGATCAATGGGAGAAAGCAGATTCTTCAACGGATCTGGTCCAAAAAGTGTTAGCGGACGAAAATCTTTGGGGTGCCAATCTTACAACGCTGCCTGGATTTGAAAAGGCGGTTACAGAAAATATTAAACAGTTATCAAAACAGGAAACGGCAATTAATTAACGGTTTCTAATTAAATAAGAAGGCTCTTTCGGATGATCTGAAAGGGCCTTCTACGTTATTATGATTTCGTAGCTCTTGTTTCGTAGGGCAGGTTTTTAATCAGCTTCAGATGGTTAAGCTCAGGTACCACGATGACGCAGTCAGACGGAATAACACCACGCATGATCCAGTTATGTACTCTGGAAATAGCCAGGTTATTTCGCTGCGCATAATCCGACGTGGTTATCCACTCGGATAGATGATATTCCTTATCCGCTATGATGAGACGGCTTTGGGTAATTTCCCTCATCATTTTTTCCACATTGTCCAATCGGTCGTCGATTTCCGTCAAGGACATTTTTTTTACGGCAGTATCCATATTTTTGATATATAGGAACATTTCCTTGCTACAAGTTCCTTAAAAGTTCAAGTGTTAATCTTTATCTTTTCAATGCGTTCACCATATTGATCAAGACTCATTTCAGGAGGAGTATCAATCAGCTCTTGTTCAATCAGATCGAGCTCATTTTCTATTTCCTCAATTAGTTTTGCCTTTCTATCCTTACTCATTCCGCTGATGTGTGTGTAGTATCAAAAGTAACAATTGTGTAGTTACTATACAATTATATTAACATTTAAAATCCTCTCCATTTTTGAATCTCCCGCAGCAGATCTTCCGAAGATTTTTCTGATGAACTAAAATATATTTCGCCTTCCGTTGTATGGAGCAGCAGTAACGGACTTTCCTTTTTATCAACAAAAAGCTGAACCGTTTTCCGATCTTTCGTCTTAAAATATCCTTTACTAAAATCACCGGCTGAAAATCCATTTGACTTCATCGTAATTTCCGGCAAACTACTCACCAGTTTCACGTCCAGGATTTTCGTACGATCCAATTTCTCACCATACATCCCTGTTATTTCGAGACTGTTTTTGTCAAGTAGTATTTGGCTGTTCTTAAGTCCTAAGTAAAACAACCCGCCTACAAAAATCGTTGTAGCCACCATGACCGCAAGAACGATGAACGTACCTTTCTTCTCATTCTTCACTTGCGAAAAATATTTCCGGCTCTTGACTATAAAATAGCAGTAGGCCATTAAAGGATAGATTCCCATAATAACGCCTGCCAAGTTTTTACTTATCAAGCCGGTCAGTAAAACCAGCCCCAAAAGTGAGGAAGCCAGCATGAGATGAAACTGCTTAAAAAAGCGCAAATAGCCATCAATATCAACCAGGGCACGCTGTGCTTCCGACATCGTATTATAACCCGAAAGAAGATACTTCGCGTTTTTCTTTGTGACAGCAAAGGCTATTAAACCAAAAACAATGGAAAGTATCAGTGTTGGAACAATCATGACAAGATTTTTTTACATTTTGGAAGCGTGTTTTATGACTTTAAAATACAAAAAATACCGGATGATCGCCATAAAATGGTTAATCCGGTATTCTACGTAATTAATCTGTTCTGGCAATCTGTTATTTTACAATCTGCTTTACCCAATCAGAAATTTCAACCAATGCCATCGGCGAAAACGTTTGCTCAATCTTGCCATATTCAGCAGGAGAACCTGTAACACTTTCCTGAAAAAGATGATTTAACCGAGGTAGTTCTTTCACCGTAACATTTTTATTCCCACCCTTTTCCAAAGCTCTTTTTATTCCTTCCAGATCTTCTTTTGGAGGAACCTGTAAATCTTTTCCGCCATTTAAAGCCAGCACCGGACATTTGACCTTTTCCAAAGTCTGGGCAGGATTGTAACGGATCAGAAACTGAAACCACGGCGAAATCAGTTGGTTAACATAGTTAACCAGATATTCGTCTGTTTTATCCGCCGGCGGCTGTTGGTTCGCGGGAAGTAAATGAATAGCCTCCTTCAAAATGGGAATAATTTCCTTTTTTACGTCCCTAAGATCAGATCTCTCTTTTAGTAGATCATAACCCTTTCGATTTAAAACATCAATCTGATCCACCACATCATCTGTCATACCGTTCGCTTTGTTTATTAAATGTGTTTGTCTAACCATAAGCTGATCCCCAGGAATACCAGGCCCTGCTAACAAAACGATAAAAGCCACATCCGGTGAATCAGCAGCGACCATCGGTGCAATCATCCCACCTTCACTATGGCCGATCAAACCGATTTTTTTCGGATTAATATCCTTTCTTGTTTTTAGATATGTAATCGCGGATTCCACATCCGAGGCAAATGCTCTCGTCGTTGCCGACTTAAAATCGCCAGTGGATTCTGCTGTTCCGCGATCATCATATCTTAAAACGCCAATACCATTTCTCGTTAAATGATCTGCCAAAACCAGAAATGGTTTATGTCCCAGGAGCTCTTCATTCCGGTTTTGTGGCCCACTCCCGGTGATCAATATGACAACCGGATAATTTCCTTCTTTTGCAGGTAAAGTCAGGGTCCCGGCAAGCGAAACTTTATCGCTGGCATTATCAAATTTCACATCCTCGGAATAATAAGGATACGGTTTCTGCGGTTCCTGCGGCCTTAAAGGAGCCTTTGCCCCCATAACACCGCGACTCAATTCCAACGGAAAGGATTGGCCATTTTGATTGAACGTCCCCTTAAAAATATTGTCAGCTCCTAATGTCCCACTGTATTCTGCATTTAAACCGTTCATACTCAGTTTCAATGTATTATTTGTAAAATCAACTGAACCAACAGGAAAACCTTTAGCCCCCTGATCAGGACTATCCAGTGTAGCACTATAACCAACAACTGTTTTTGTCAGATGAAGTACCAATCTCAACTCGCTTCCCTGCACTTTGAGAATTCCATTCCATTCTCCTGAAATATCCTGGGCAGAACAGCCAAAAAATATGAGCATTAGGAATGTAAATAGTAATGTGTTTTTCATTGTGATATATTTGTGATAGCGTGATGTCCACCGATCAAAAGCTGCCCGGTGACGGATGAGTAATTACGTTGAAAGAAAGACAAAAGCAAATAAGAAAGTGACAGACGGAAAGTTACTTATCTGATTTTGCATTTAAAACAAGACGGTTATCATTTTACAAGAATCTATTGACTACCATGGAGCAAAACACACAACTGGAACTTGCCGCTCAATTCGTTCATAATACCAATAAAAATATCTTTTTGACCGGGAAAGCGGGAACGGGAAAAACGACCTTTTTGCACAATCTCAAAAAGACCCTGCCCAAAAGAATGGCCATTGTGGCTCCCACGGGTGTGGCCGCTATCAACGCCGGCGGTGTGACAATCCACTCCTTTTTCCAGCTGCCTTTCGGCCCTTACATTCCCGAAAGCAATGCCAATGAGCAGCGTTACAGCCGTTTTAACAAGGAAAAAATAAATCTGATCAGAAGTCTGGACCTGCTGGTTATTGACGAAATCAGTATGGTCCGTGCCGACATGCTGGACGGTATTGATGAAGTTTTGAGGCGCTACAAAGACCGTAACAAACCGTTTGGCGGTACACAGCTGCTGATGATCGGAGATTTGCACCAGCTTGCTCCCGTGATCAAGGATGAAGAGTGGAGTATGCTGAAAGCGTATTATGACACGGTATATTTTTTCAGCAGCAATGCCCTAAAACTAACCGACCCGATCCGGATTGAACTGAAACATATTTATCGCCAGTCGGATACTTTTTTCATTGATATCTTAAATAAAGTACGGGAAAATCAGCTAGACAAAATAACGCTGGACGCACTAAACCAGCGTTATATCCCTAATTTTAAACCCGCCGACGACGAAGGCTATATCACGTTAACCACCCACAACAATGCCGCCCAGGAAATCAACCGGGTTAAGCTGGATGATCTGAACGGTAAAACCCGGTCTTTCAAGGCGCAGGTCCTGAATAATTTCCCGGAATATTCTTATCCAACCGAGCAGGACCTGGCTTTGAAAGTCGGAGCTCAGGTGATGTTTGTAAAAAATGATTCATCGCGCGACAAACTTTATTACAACGGGAAAATAGGCACCATAACCCGGTTTGACGACGATACGATTTATGTAAAATGTAAAGGCGATTATGTCGAAATCGATGTGCATCCGGCCGAATGGCAAAATATAAAATACGAACTGAATCCAACGACAAAGGAAATTGAGGAACAAGTCATCGGGAGTTTTACACAATATCCGCTTAAGCTTGCCTGGGCCATCACCATTCACAAAAGTCAGGGGTTAACCTTTGAAAAAGCAATCATTGACGCCAACAATTCCTTTGCGCATGGACAGGTATATGTTGCGCTAAGTCGTTGTAAAAGTTTTGAAGGTATGGTGTTAAGCTCTCCGATTTCCTCCGGTAGCGTAAAAACAGACGGAACTGTGGCTGCTTATGCGAAGGAAGCCAGCGCCAATGAACCCGATTCTGATCAATTGACCGATTCGAAAATTAATTTCCAACGCTCCCTTTTACTCGAATTATTCGATTTCAGTGAGATTAAAAATACCTTTTTCAGGTTAAACCGGGTTGCCGATGAAAATGAAAACGTGATTAATAAATCCCTCAGCACGACTTTAAAACTGATCAAAGCGGCGGCTGATCACGATATTTTTAATATCGCCGATAAGTTTAAAAATCAGTTGAACCAGTTTTTTGCGGAGACCGGATTACCCGAAGAAAATGAAACGCTCAGCAACCGCGTACAAAAAGGCTGTGTTTATTTCTTTGACAAAATCGAGCAATCCATTTACCCGGAGAGTAAAACGCTTGCCGTTGAAACGGATAATGCTGCGGTAAAAAAAGTAGCAGACCAGGCTTTGGAAAATTTCCAACGCGCTGTTTTTGTCAAACGTGCCGTCATGTTGTCTTCCAAAGAGCTATTTAACACCGGTACCTATTTGCGCTCAAAAGCGGATGCGGAAATAGATTTCAAAGTGGCTACGAAAAGCCCGACGGCCAAAACGGCCGCCGTTTCGAAGAATATCCCGAACGCGGCGCTTTACAATACACTCAAAAACTGGCGGAATAATCTGGCGACAGAAAACGATGTTTTCGTCTATATGATTCTGCCTCAAAAAGCGATGGAAGAATTGGTTGCCAAATTACCCACCACTTTGGCGGAGCTTGAAACTGTAAAGGGAATCGGGAAGGCCAAGGTAAAACAGTTTGGGAAAGAAATTGTCGAAATGGTTATTGCCTATTGTGAAGACAATCAGATTGATAAAGGTGTGATCGAAATCCCGTTAAAAAAGGAGAAGATCGACACTAAAAAAGTCAGTTTTGATCTGTTTCATGCCGGGAAAAATGTGGAAGAAATTGCAGAAGAAAGAGGTTTCGCTGCCGGTACGATTGAGACACACCTGGCACATTACATCGGCACCGGCGAATTGGAAATCTTTGATATTTTCCCAAAAGACAAAATTAATAAGGTCATCGATTATTTTCTGGAAAACAAACAGGTCACTTTGAACGAGGCAAAAGCCGCGTTGCCGGACGATGTCACATACACAGAATTACGGGCAGCTTTGAAGCATCTGGAGTTTTTAGGTGCCTGATTCTCACCGTTCCCTCATTATAATCACAATTTTTGTTTAATAACGCATAAACATTTTGGTCTTTTTCGACACAAACGGTTACTTTGTTGTGAAACCATATTTCTCACCAAAATTTCTCGACGTTTATGAAAAAGAATTACGTTTCTCTCCTGCTGCTTTGGCTGCTCCTGAGTGTTTCCTTTATTAGCTGTACTGACCACGAAGTTGCGCCCCAGGCCTGGCTGAATGACCTTGAAACGTTATTGGGCCAAGGTACCAAATCGACCATGGAAGGCTGGATCGGTGCCGGGCTCGATGAAGAAAAAACAAAAGAGGCTTTTGCTAAATCTGCTGACAAAGCGGCTTTATACAAAAGCTTAAAAAGTGCGGTCAGTATTTACGACCAACGGGTTTACATTGAAGACTGGGATCACATTCCCGGCATTGAAAAAGGAAATTATGTCGGTAACGGATTGAAATCCGGCGTTTCTAACCCGGCCTGGGCCAGCACGGATCTTGACTTGTCAGCGTCGGACGCGGCCAACTTTGCGGATGCCAAAGCCGATGAATTGCCGGCAGGTACAAAAATTTATCGTGTTACCGGCGGAAACCCGGCTGGTGGTTACTGGACTGCACAAATTCCGGCTTCGGTGGGTGATGTTATCGGCGGTACAGCCGTTCGTCCGGCCTGGAATAATTTTTCAAAATTCTATGTTTATGAGGTACCCGCTGGCCAAACTTTAAAAGTATGGAGAGGCACTACCGCCGCACAACAAATAGCCGACGGTGTTATCAATCCATTTCTTCCCGGAAAAGCGGAGCAGATCTTTATTCCTTTTGTCGTAAGAGATGCTACCTTTAAGGGACTTGTTAAAGAAATCCCACTACCATGGTAAACGAATCAACGAAAATTGATCCCTTATTTAAAGAACTGATAATGTTGTTATCAATTGAATCACAGGCCGATCCGTATAATGCTCAGTTTCTAAAATATATAGAAGAGAGACGAGCAGTGGTAAAACAGGCGAATGCGGATCAGGCCAGGGAAGCGATCAGAGGAATAAATCGCTATGCAGATGAGTTTGCTTTTTCAGATGTTAATGCCAAAAAAATCAAAGATATTATTGATTCTTTGTATGCTCTGGTAAACCGCTAGACTGAATTTTAGCAAAATAAAACAGGAAAGCCAACCGGAAATGATTTCGGTTGGCTTTCCTGTTCTAAACGATTTATCAGATCAAGCTTTCGCTCTGAATTCCTTGATCAGGCTGATGCTTTCCGCAACTTTTTCTTCGATCCAGGCATAATTCCCTTCGCTGATCACGTTTTTCGGGAAAAGGTTAGAGCCCATGCCTACGCCATAAGCACCGGCGCCAAACCATTCTTCAATACTTTCTTTGGTCGGCTGCACACCGCCGGTAACAACAATTTTAACATGCGGCATCGGCCCTTTTACAGCCTTAACAAAGGCCGAACCAACTACTTCACCCGGGAAAAGTTTTACCACTTCGGCACCACCTTTCAAGGCATGGAATATTTCGGTTAATGTTGCAATGCCCGGAATCCATGGGATATCTGCGTTTTTACAAACTTCGCCCACCTCTGGATTGGTAAAAGGAGCAACCACAAAATCAGCACCTGCATCGATGTATTTCTGAGCGGTTTCCGCGTCATAAACCGTCCCTATCCCCAAAGCAAGTCCAGGCAGACTTTCCAGCGCGTACGCTACAAGCTCCACAAAAACTTCATAGGCATTTGCACCACGGTTTGTAAATTCAAATGCACGGGCTCCTCCTTTATAACTTGCGGTAAGAACCTGCTTCGCTATTTCCACATCAGCATGATAAAAAAGCGGGAGTATCCCGGTTTCATTCAGCAAAACGATTGTGGTATTTTTATCTATTGTTGCCATAATTTATAATTTTCCTGCCTTTCCGATTTCAGCGCTTTGCACCTTCTGCCAGGCCCGAATGAATGATTTATTGTCTACAACTATCGAAGTGTCACACACCGGCTTTGATCAGAACCTATCGTCTGATCCTGCCCGACGTTTCGCCCTGACGGATCGCCTCTACTTCCTCAACGGTTGAAATCAGTGCGTCACCTTCAATGGTGTGTTTCAAGGCAGAAGCTGCCACACCAAATTCCAGCGCTTTTTGTTCGTCATTAAACGAGATCAAACCATGAATTAAACCGGCAATAAAGGCATCACCTCCACCCACACGGTCAACGATCGGGTTGATATCAATATCAGCGGTTTCAAGTACACGTTCACCGTTCCAAAGATAAGCCCGTAACAAATTGTGCGTTGCGCTGATGGAAGTCCGTTTCGTATCTACAACCCTGCTAACCTGAGGGAAAGCCTTCTTTAAATTGACACAGGATTCAAGGAAATCATCTCCTTCAATATTGAATATCTCCTTGATATTTTCGCGGTTGGCAATTACCACATCCGTACCTGCCGTAAGTGCCGGAAGTACCTCAGATGGTTTTTTGCCGTATTTCCATAAATTGGCACGATAAAAAATATCGCCTGAAACGGTTATACCTTTTCTACGCGCCGCTTCAATCCCGGCCAGACAAGCATCTGCCGCTCCCTGAGAAAGTGCAGGCGTAATACCGGCCCAGTGAAACCAGTTAGCATCCTTTAAAATTTCGTCCCAGTTCAATTCACTCGGATCAATGGTTGCCAGTGAAGAATTTGCACGGTCATAAACAATCTGGCTGGCACGTAACGCGGCGCCGGTTTCCAAAAAATAAACAGCCATTCTTGGCCCTCCATATAAGATATTGGAGATATCTACCCCGTGAAAGTGGAGATATTGTGCCGCCGAGCGTCCGATTGGTGAATCCGGGAAACGGGTCACGTGCGCGGTATGATGTCCCCAATAAGCCAGTGCAGAAGCTACATTTGCTTCGCCGCCGGCATAGGTAACGTCAAGTTGTCGTGCTTGTTCAAAACGGGAAAAACCTGGGGTCGACAGGCGCATTAATACTTCTCCGAATGTTACTACTTTAGACATAATTACGAAATGAATTTGAATCAGATATGGTTAGGGCGGCATTCATTTTCAATGCCGGAATAGGATTTAAATTACTGGCCGCTAAGTTATACCAAAAGCCGACCGATTTCCAAAATCAGGCCGGCTTTCTGCAGTAAGGTTTTAAAAACAGTTACCTATCATTAAAACCCAAAATAATTTTTGGCGTTGTTGTAAGAAATATCCTGTACAAGTTTTCCCAGCCAGGGAAGATCATTTGGCAACTCGCCGTTTTCAACATCGTTGCCGATCAGGTTGCAAAGAATCCTGCGGAAATATTCGTGGCGTGGATAAGACAAGAAACTTCTTGAATCGGTTAACATCCCTACGAAGCGGCTTAAAAGTCCAATGTTCGAAAGTGCATTGATCTGTTTTTCCATACCGTCTTTCTGATCCAGGAACCACCAGCCAGAGCCAAATTGCATTTTTCCTGGTATTGTTCCGTCGTTAAAATTCCCGGTCATGGTGGCCAGCACTTCATTATCACCCGGATTCAGGTTATAAAGCACTGTTTTTGCCAGCTGATCCGTCGAATCCAGCTTATTCAGGAATTTTGACAGCGCCTGTGCCTGGCTATAATCTCCGATGGAATCCCATCCGGTATCCGGCCCAAGCTTATTTAACATCCGGGAATTGTTATTTCTCAATGCGCCCAAGTGAAACTGTTGCGCCCATTCCTTGCTGTGATCCATTTTAGCAAGATCATACAATAAAACGGATTTGAAAGCAGTACGTAATGCATCCGAACTCGTCTTACCCGACAAAGTTTCAGCCAACGCAGTGCGCGCGGCGGTTTCGTCAAAAGACGCATAGATATGTTCCAATCCATGATCTGATAAACGGCCGCCCATTTCTGCGAAAAAGTCATGACGGTTTTTCAACGCCGCCAGCAAATCTTCATAAGTACTGCCGTTCGTTACACCAGCCATCTCGAATAATTTATTCAGATATTGCTGAAAATCAGCCGGTGAATCAATCAGAAGCATCGCCTTATCCGGACGAAATGTCGGCAAAACTTGTATTTCAAAACCGCTGTCCTTGATCTGCTGATGATATTGCAGTGAATCCGTCGGGTCGTCGGTCGTACACACCACCTTTACATTCATCCGACGCAGCAAATTGCGGACACTGAAATCCTTCTGCTTCAGTTTCGCAGAACATTCGTCATAAATCTCACGCGCTGAATCTTTATTCAGAATGATATCGATATCAAAATACCTCAGCAATTCCAGGTGCGTCCAGTGATAAAGCGGGTTGCGCATGGTATACGGCACAGTTGCCGCCCATTGCTCAAACTTCTCCCAGTCGCCTGCATTTCCCGTACAAAATTTCTCGTCAATGCCGTTTGCACGCATCGCACGCCATTTGTAGTGATCTCCGTAAAGCCAGATCTGCGTCAGGTTTTCAAACTGCCTGTCCTCCGCAATCTGATCTGGCGGAAGATGGCAATGGTAGTCAATAATCGGCATTTCCTTCGCATAGTCATGGTACAATATGCGGGCGGTTTCTGAGCGTAAGAGAAAGTCTTCGTCAATAAACGTTTTCTGGGCGGTGGTATTTGTAGCTATCATTGCTGAATAAAGTAATATCGTTTTAGTCCACGGGACTATCTTATCCTTTTCAAAATATCTGACGATAATTAAAGGCAGTTACCCGACGAGAATTTGTTATTTCAATCCTCTTTCAATGCCCATTTCCAAACCACGAAGTTCCGCCAGGCCACGCAGCCTGCCAATGGCTGTATAACCCGGATTCATTCGTTTTGTAGCGGTAAGATCGTCCAGCATTCGATGTCCGTGATCCGGTCGAAATGGCATTCTCAAATCCGTTCTGCCTTCTGAAATTCTTCTTTTTTGTTCGATGATCAACCCGTGCATCACTTCGTACATATCCACATCCCCACTCAGGTGATCAGCCTCGTAAAAACTTCCGTCCGGTTCCCGATGCGTTGCCCGCAAATGAATAAAATTGATCTTGTTCCCCAAGCGGTTGACCATGCCGGAAAGATCATTATCCGCACGTACGCCGTAAGAACCCGTACAAAAGCATAACCCGTTGGATTTACTGTCGTAAGCATCCAGCAACAAATTGGCATCATTTTCGGTACTTACAACGCGCGGTAAACCCAGGATCGGATATGGAGGATCATCCGGGTGAACCGCCAGATTGATTCCTGCTGCTTCCGCAACCGGTGCAATAGCCTGAATGAACTGGTACAAGTGTGTACGCAATTCCAGATCGCCGACATTCTTATAGGTACTTAATACTTTACGGAATTCTTCGATGGTAAAACTCTCCTCAGAGCCCGGTAAGCCGGCGATAATATTTCTGGTAAGTTTATTTACCGCATCGCCATCCGCTTTTTCAAGCCAGTTTAATGCTTTACTTTTTTGCTCCTCGGTGTATTGATTTTCTGCGCCCTCCCTTCTTAATATGTAAAGATCAAAAGCAGCAAATTGCGTAGCATCGAAACGAAGGCCGGTCGAACCATCGTGCATTGGTGCGTCGAGATCCGTTCTGGTCCAGTCAAGGATCGGCATGAAATTGTAACAAACCGTATCAATGCCGCATTTCCCAAGATTGATAAGTGACTGCTGATAATTTTGAATGTATTTTTCAAAATCCCCCGTCCGTGTTTTGATGGCCTCGTGTACCGGGACACTTTCTACAACAGACCAGGTTAATCCGGCGGCTTCAATAATTTCTTTACGAGCTAAAATCTCGTCAACTTCCCAGACTACGCCATTAGGAATGTGATGCAATGCGGTTACAATACCGGTGGCTCCTGCCTGCCGGATATCCTGCAACGAAACAGGATCATTTGGGCCAAACCAGCGCCAAGTTTGTTCTAAAGACATATGTTTGTTAGCTATTGGCTTTTAGCGATAAGCTTTTAGCCTCTGGTAATTTGGGATTTTATTGGTTTTATACCAAAATCATTTTTAGCTTTTAGTCGTTAGGATTTGACTTTTAGCTTCCGGAAGTAGATATTTGATACTTATTTATAAATTTATTTCAAATAATATGTTTCCCTATTCTTGTTTGAAGTACCAAGATATCACTTCAAACAATCCGTGGTCTAAAGCTAATGGCCAAAAGCTTATCGCTAATGCCTATTAGGCAACCAGCCTGTGTTCCGGCACGCGCTCACGCAATACTTTCAATGCCCGGCTCATTTGTGTTTCAACCGTTTTAACAGAAATCTGCAAACGCTCGGCGATGTCACGATAACGCAAACCTTCTTCACGGCTTAACCTGAAAATCACCTGACATTGTCTTGGCAAATCCTGGATACACCCTTCAACGCGTTCGTAAAATTCATTAAAAGCCATTTCCTCAACCGGTGTATAATGATCCGCGTGTGTAAGATTCCACTGTACGGAATCAAGCGATTCGCGCTCATACTGGCGGTGAATGCGTAATTTCAAATAATCAAGTGCCTGGTTGCGTACCGCTCTATAGATATAAGCCTGGAAAGAAGTATGTACTTCTATTTGTTCCCGGTTCTTCCATAGTTTCACAAACACATCAGACACCACTTCCTCCGCAATTTCCCGGGTCACAACCACCCGCATCGCATAATTACACAGCGACCGGTAATGATGTGTAAACAACTCACGAAAAGCATAATAATCTCCATTAGCGACTACTTTACCAAAAAGATTCTCCAAAACGCTCTTCTGAGAACATGCAGTCGGTAATGCATTAGTAAATGATTTCGTTTCCATTAAACGTTGGATAAGTTGATATAGAAAAATTCCTTGATTATGGCCCGCACCAGTCAGTGCAACTAATGCAATCATTCGTCTAGTTTAGTGATTGGTTCGTTGATATACAAAAATTAATCTTGAAAAAATCAATATATTTACGCAACCGTTCCCGAAACCGTTCCCGATTTCGTATTTTTTCCCGGAACAGATTAATTTCAGGTTACATTTATGATGAATCTCTTATTTGTTCATTTATGCAACTTATTCTAAGGATTGCACTATTTTAATATAAACCCTACTTATGAGAAAAGCTTCGATTACGATTAAAGAAATTGCGCGCCAATTAGGTGTTTCCAAATCGACTGTTTCCCGGGCTCTGCGGGATAGTTCGGAGATTAGTGAGGAAACTAAAAAGAAAGTAATCGAACTGGCAGAATCATTAAACTATTCTCCCAACCCCATTGCACTAAGCTTACTTAAAAACCGTACACAAACGCTGGGCATTATTGTGCCGGATATTGCCAATCCGTTTTTTTCAACGGCCATTGGCGGCGTTGAAGATATTGCGTACAGCCGCGGATATCACACGATGATTTACCAAAGCCACGAATCTTATGAAAGGGAATTGGCCGATACAAGGCATATCGCCATGCGTCGTGTCGACGGGCTGATCGTGTCCATTTCCAGCCAGACTGAAAACCATGATCATTTTATAGCATTACAGGAACAGGGAATTCCCGTCGTTTTTTTTGACAGGGTAAGCGAGTCTACACCGAGTCATAAAGTACGTGTAGATGATTACAAAGGCGCTTTTGAAGCCACAGAACATTTGATCAGCCGTGGTTGCAAGAATATTGCCCATATCGCCGGACCGGCAAATTTATCCATCAGCCGAAACAGATTAAAAGGATATCAGGATGCGCTGACGCAGCACGGGATAGCACTTCACGACGAATGGGTGGTCAGCAGTGAATACAATCAGGCAGGTGGAACCGAAAGAGCCTATCAGTTGATGGCGCTCAGAAACCGGCCGGACGCAATTTTTGCAGCCAGCGACCGGATTGCGATTGGCGTCCACTGGGCCTTGCGGCAACTGGGTTATCGTATGCCTGACGATGTCGCGCTGGTGGGGTTTTCGGACCTTTCCATTTCCTCGCTGCTTGACCCGCCGTTAAGTTCCGTGGCGCAGCCTTCTTTTGAAATGGGTCAGTTGGCGGCAACCTTGCTATTGGACCTTATTGAAAGCAAAGGCACCCCGGCCGCTTTCGAGACCAGGGTGCTTACTTCAAATCTTATTATAAGGAAATCCTCGATGAAAGAGCTAGTTGGTAATTGATTTCAACTTTCTTTCAAACTCGGACAATATTCTTTCTTTCATTGCAACCTTGCGCTTCTGAATATTAATGCGTCCCTGCGCTTGTTTGTCTTGTTCAGGGTCACCTGTTGCAGTTCTGTCAAACTCGATAATTGCGAATTCAAGATCGCTTTTCTCGCGTTTGGCAAGCCATTCCAGTTCTCTGAGCTTGGTACGAAGCTGCTCTTCCTGACTTTTTAATTCAAAAGCAGGATACTTGCGGCTAATTACGCGAGCCAGATAACTCAATTCAAAAATCTTGTCACAAACAGAACGGAAACGTTCAGCAAGCTCTTTGTCTGCCAGTTTGAACGGAATTTTAATCTCCTTCCATTTACTTAGCAACACTTTCGCCTCCTGCGATGCTTCAACGATATCCTGTTGTCTCAGCAATATTTCTGCACGAGCCAACAGTGCCTGTTGCTCGGCGATACGCGGGTCAACACGTACTTTAGGCTCAATACCTTTAGCAAGGTTATATTTGTCATAAAATAATTTAAGGAAATGGCGGTAAGCCTTGTTCACCTTAAAGAATCTTTTTGGCGGAACTTCCCCCACATTGTTCCAGGCCACACGCACTTCACGCGCTTTGTTGTAAGCATCGTCAAGATCCCGTGAATAACTCAGCGTTTTGGTAATTTTGATCAAACGCTCGTATTCATCGATACGCTCCTGGTTAATTTTGTTTTGCTCATCGAAATAATCCCTGCGTCTCTGGAAGAAATTATCCAGAATTTCCTGAAAAGTAATTTCAACTTCATCCTGAAATTCTTTTTCAACCGGACCCGTACGGATCCACTTTGCTTTAATTTCCTGAATCTGATCAGTCGCCACGGCATAGTCTTCAATAGCCGCTGCTTCTTTTACATCCTCGATCAGTGCGCGTTTTATCTCAAGATTTTTTAATTGATTGACCTCAATTAAGCCTCTGAGATATTCTTCTTTTTCCTGAAGTCTTTCCAACAAAGGGACAAAATCCCCCAGTGCGTCAAAACTTATCAGTTTCCGTTGCAACTGTATAAGTTTAGTCAAGTAAGAACCTTTGTTCAGCGCTTCATCAATTTCAGATTCCAGTTGCTCTACCTTGTTAAGTACGATAGAAAACCGATTTTTGAAATAGTCGATCGCTTCTTGCTCTGTCCTTTTCACTTCTCCAATTTGCCGGTCTGGGTACTCTAAATACCCTTTTAAAAATACTTTGCTGTCTTTAACATAGCCGTATTCGTCATTCAATGTGGCATTTTCCATTCTTTCAATTTTTTTATCTGCTAAGTGTAGGGATATATAACGATATTTGCTAAGCACAAATTAACTAAAAAATGAGTAACGAAACCATTATTTTCTCAATGTCGGGAGTTAACAAAATCATTCCCCCCAACCGACATATCATAAAAAATATTTATTTATCCTTTTTTTATGGAGCTAAAATTGGTGTACTAGGGTTAAATGGCTCTGGTAAATCTACACTTTTACGCGTCATTGCAGGTATAGATAAAGACATTCAGGGAGACGTTGTGTTTTCTCCTGGCTATTCTGTTGGCATGCTGGAACAGGAACCAAAGCTGGATCCGACCAAAACCGTTCGCGAAGTTGTTGAAGAAGGTGTGCAGGAAATTGTAGATCTTTTGAAAGAATACGACAAAATCAACGAAGCATTCGGAGAAGAAGATGCCGATTTTGACAAATTATTAGAAAGACAAGGTGAAGTTCAGGAAAGGCTGGACGCCACCGACGCCTGGAATCTGGACAATCGTCTGGAAATAGCCATGGACGCCTTGCGTTGCCCTGCATCCGAGACGTTAATTTCCACACTTTCAGGTGGAGAAAAGCGCCGCGTGGCTTTATGCCGCTTGTTGCTGCGTCAGCCCGATGTATTGTTATTGGATGAACCTACCAACCACCTTGATGCAGAATCGGTGCTTTGGCTGGAGGAACATTTGAGACAATATAAAGGAACGGTTATCGCGGTAACGCACGACAGGTACTTCCTGGATAACGTAGCGGGCTGGATCCTTGAACTGGATCGTGGTGAAGGAATTCCATTTAAGGGAAATTATTCTTCATGGCTGGAACAAAAACAGGAGCGTCTGAAAAAAGAAGAAAAAACAGAATCGAAACGTCAGAAAACTTTGCAGCGCGAGCTTGAATGGGTTCGTATGGGCGCAAAAGGCCGTCAGGCCAAATCAAAAGCGCGTTTGGGAGCTTATGAAAGATTGCTTGGCGAAGAAGGGCGGGAAAAAGAAGATAAATTGGAGATCTTCATTCCGGCTGGACCAAGACTTGGCAATAAAGTAATCGAAGCACATGACGTTTCCATGGGCTTTGGCGACCGTCTGCTTTATGAAAATTTAAATTTCTCCTTACCGCCCAATGGTATTGTCGGCATTATCGGACCAAACGGTGCCGGTAAAACCACTTTATTCAAATTAATTACGGGGCAGCTGAAACCCAATAGTGGTCACTTCGATGTCGGTGATACGGTGCAGCTGGCTTACGTGGATCAGGAACATGATAATCTGGATGCCAGTAAAACCGTTTATCAAAGCATCGCAGACGGAAACGACTGGATCATGATGGCTGGCAAACAATCCAATGCCCGTGCGTATGTGAGCCGTTTTAACTTTGGTGGCGGTGATCAGGAGAAAAAAGTGGGAACACTTTCGGGTGGAGAACGGAACCGTGTCCATCTGGCCATGACTTTGAAAGAAGGCGGAAACCTTCTCTTGTTAGATGAGCCTACCAACGATTTGGACATTAACACGCTCCGTGCTTTGGAAGAAGGTTTGGAAAACTTTGCGGGTTGTGCCGTGATTATTTCTCACGACCGGTGGTTCCTGGACCGTGTGGCGACACATATCCTGGCCTTTGAAGGAGATTCTCAGGTTTACTGGTTTGAAGGAAACTTCTCTGAATACGAAGAAAACCGTAAAAAGAGACTGGGTACGGAAGCTACACCAACCCGGATTAAATATAAAAAGCTGGTTTAAAAATAAACTGACTTTGTTCTTGAAAGCGGCTCATTTTTATGGGCCGCTTTTTGCGTTTTAGGCCCATTACAGCCTCAGACATTCAAAATATCTCCTCAAAAAACTAAAAAAAATCCTTCTCTAAAATTAAATCGAATATCAACAGTTAAATAATCGTACTAATTCTACTATTATGTAGTATGTTTAGAATTGGAAATACACTTCTCACTTGCAATTTTCAATTTATGAACAGAAAACGCTACGACTTTAAATCATCTGCCTTTTGTCAGCTGTTAAAGAAATTAGATACCAGTATTAAACTTATTCTAGTTTTATTGGTTTTCATCAATAATGATCTGCGTGCTCAAACAGAGCTTATTATCAATACAACGGGTTATGGATTTAGTCGCGATGATGCCAACGGGATCAACCACCAGCAGTGGGACTATATCAAAAAGTTTGTTAACATATCTCATGAAGGGCAGGATGCCAGCGTAACCGCTGTGCGTCTGCATATTGAGTGGAATCAATACGAACCAGAGCCTGGTAAGTACGAGCGTCAAAAAATTGTTGAAGCCGTAAAAGCGATCGTAGCGCTAAAACCGGGAATGAAATTTGCACTTCATTTTCCATATCAAAGGCCCGGCATCTGGAATGACGATTATTTCACAACCAACGATATCGCCCAAACCAGATATGGCAACTTTGTCAGAACAGAAATTGCCTACACTTGTCCCTCCATTTATTCAGACTATGGAAAGACACGGTTCTATGCGTTTGTTGATGATGTTCTTTCGCAAATCACTGAATTTTATCCCAAATTACTTTATGTACAAATGGGTAACAGCCCGGCCGAGGAATTTGCCATGCCATTTAACTCGGGGAACTCCGAACCAGGGTTATTTGAGCAAAAGGCGTTACAGGACTGGAGAACTAAATTTCTTCCGGCACGCTTCCCAAACAAAACAAAGGCCAAATGGGGGTCACAGGAATATGAAATTAAAAACGCTCCCCAGCCCATGGACGGCAACTGGAATTCAGAGATGGGTCGTGACCTGCACAGATTTGCCGGATGGGGCCTTCTAAAAATGTTTGAAGGATTTTACAAAGTGGTCAAAAGCCATAGCCCTTCCATTAAGGTATTGTATTTCATTTCCGATTTTGGCTCGCAGCAAGGTAATTTACGCCACATGCATAACAGCACAATTCCACTGGCACTTCAGCTGGCTGATGGCATTTATAGCTCAGACGGTACGACCCAATATGATCTATGGAGAAAAATTTCCATCGCAGATGTGATAAAAGGCACCGACATGAACAAGATCGCAGCTATTGAATTTGATCCTGAAGACTTGGGAGAACAGAGGCCCGGCAGCGGAATCGACGGAGGAATTCCTCAGGAATGGATGCCGCGTGCCTACAAACACGGGACAAATTATGTACATATTGCCATGCATTTCACCGATGGCCAGATCATGCAGCTGATACCTGCACTGGCCAAATGCCGTGCCCAATTCGTCAACGGGTCTTATACTGCCCCAGCCAGGTCTGCACCGGTTAAAGTGAATATATTCCCAAAGATATTTACCGACGAATATATATTTGAACCGTGGAGAACCATGGGGGCAATGAACTGGGCAACGACAGACATTACGCCAAAATCAATCAAAATGTCGGACGACGGATACTGGGATAATCTTTGGGATTCTGCGAATTTTCTTCCCTGCACGTTCACAATCCAGGCTGCATCGCCTGGCGGAAAAATAGCGCCTGGCGCTAAAACAGCGTTGTCCGTTAAGTGTGTCGGGCCTGAATGTGATGGAGCCACTTTTTCATGGAGCGGCACGGGCATTACAAGCGGCAGCGGAGAATCCATTGTAATAAATGCTCCCAAAGACGATGGTAATTATGTATATACAGTAAAAACTGCCCGAAGCGGATGCAGCCCTAAGGCAGCCACAACGGCCCTCCTTGTTGAAGGTTCCCTGCCTGTTACCCTGACCAAATTTACAGCCGACAAAGAGGGCAAAACAACCTTACTCAACTGGCATACAATCACTGAAACAAACAGTGACCATTTTGAGGTGGAACGTAGCGGGGACGGAAAACAATGGAGCACAATCGGGCAGGTGAAAGCAAAAGGAGAAACGATTCAAACGCTTTCCAACTATACCTTTACGGATAGTGAACCAACATCCGGCGAAAATCTTTACCGTTTAAAAATGATCGATCGGGATGAAAGCTTTGGATACAGCTCAATCCGTAGTGTACGTTTCCCGGTTGAGTCTACGATTGCAACCTACCCTAATCCGGCAACAAATAAATTACTGATCAAAACTGACAACTGGGATAATATAAATAAAGTGCAGGTGATCAACCTTGCCGGTACCATTGTTTACGAATCCGACAATAAGTCGGGGCCTGAAATAAATGTTAGCGAACTGGCCCCTGGTGCCTATTTAGTACGCCTCATTACCACAAATGGCTCGTTTGAAACGTTGAAATTTGTCAAAAAAGGATAACTGATAGCAACTGTAAATACTTGTCTTTATCTTAAAGGATTAAGTATTTTTGTCGAAAGCGATTTAGCAGTCATTTGCCTAAAGGGCAATTCTTGCTAACTTCGCTTCGAATCAGTCATTCCGATTATAATAATGAGTCAAAATTCTTCTTTGCGAAAAATACATTTTATCTCCATAGGCGGGAGTGTTATGCACAATCTTGCCATAGCATTACAACAAAAAGGTTTTACAATAACCGGATCCGACGACGAAATTTACGAGCCGTCGGTAAGCCGTTTAAAAAAACATAACTTACTCCCTGCCGAAATGGGATGGTTTCCTGAAAAGGTTACACCTGAACTGGAAGCAGTTATTTTGGGTATGCACGCAAGGGAGGACAATCCTGAACTGAAAAAAGCACAGGAACTGGGCATAAAGGTTTATTCCTATCCTGAGTATATTTTTGAACACAGCGTGGATAAACAACGGGTTGTCGTTGCGGGCAGCCATGGTAAAACGACGATCACCTCCATGATCCTGCATGTTCTGAATTTCAACAAGCGGGTCTTCAATTATCTGGTAGGCGCGCAGATCGAAGGTTTCGAGAACATGGTAAAACTTTCGGATGAAGCTCCATTGATCGTGATCGAAGGCGATGAATATTTCACTTCTCCCCTGGACCGCACGCCTAAGTTCATGCATTACCAGCCGCACATTGCCCTGATCAGCGGAATTGCCTGGGATCATTTTAATGTGTTCCCTACCTGGGAATCCTATGTAAAACAGTTTGAACTGCTTGCCGATGCTATCCCCAAAGCCGGCGTTATTGTTTTTGACGAAACGGATGATATGCTGGACGTAATCGGGCAAAAAGAACGCGCTGATGTGGTCAGTACATCTTACAAAGCCCATCCGTATAAAATAGAAAACGGAAACACCTTCCTGACTACGGCAGAAAATGGCGATATCCCCGTTCTTGTTTTTGGAGAACATAATATGAAAAATATCAGTGGTGCAAAAGCAGTCTGCGAAAGACTGGGCATTACGGATGAAAATTTTTACGCGGCTATCCAATCTTTCAAAGGCGCCTCGAAGCGAATGGAATTGTTGGGAAGTAATAATGAAATCAACATTTATCGTGATTTTGCTCACGCACCGTCAAAAGTTGAGGCCACCACATCCGCCGTTAAAGCACAATTTCCTGACAGGACACTGGTTGCTGTGGCAGAGCTGCATACTTTCAGTAGCCTCAATAAGACTTTTCTGAAACAGTATCGCAGAAAAATGAATGCGGCGGATGTTGCCGTGGTTTATTACAATCCGCTTACTGTTGAACATAAAAAGCTGGAACCGATTACTGAAAATGACATCAGAGAAGCTTTTAAACGCGAAGATCTGAATGTTTTCACGGACAATAAGGCGTTGCTTAATTTCCTTAAAACACAAAACTGGCATCAGGCAAATCTGTTGCTGATGAGCTCCGGCACATTTGGTGATCTGGATTTGAAAAATCTTGCAGACAGCCTTGTTAAGTAGTTATTTGCTTACCAAAGCAAAACCATTAAAATAGAAATTCAATGCAATCCATCGTAGTTTATTGCGGAGCAAATTTTGGCCACAAGCAGATTTATCGTGAATCGGCTTATGAATTGGGAGCAGAACTGGCAAAGAAAAATATCAGGTTAATCTACGGCGGCGGCAACATGGGTCTGATGGGCCGTGTGGCCGATGGCGCCTTGGAAAACAATGGTCTTGCCACGGGCATTATCCCCAATTTTTTGGCAAAACTGGAAGTTGCCCAGAAAACACTGACCGAGCTGCATTTTGTGGATACCATGCACGAACGTAAAGCCAAAATGGTTTCACTTTCTGACGGCGTTATCGCTTTGCCTGGCGGCTTCGGAACACTGGATGAATTATTTGAAATCCTGACCTGGTCCCAACTGAAAATTTTCCACGGCCCGATCGGCGTCCTGAATATCAATGGATTTTATGATCACCTGCTTGCGCACCTAAACAAAATGGTGGAAGAAGGTTTTTTACACCAGGCACAACTTGATCTTTTAATTGTTTCGGATCGTGCGACCGACCTCCTTGAGAAGATGCAGGCCTACCACGAAAGCGAGAAAGAAAATAAGCCGCTTGATACATCGTTGTTTGTGAAAAATATAGAAAAATAAATTTCGTTTTCTATTCGTTCATCATGCACCATATCCTCTGACAAAATGCGCCTCCCTCTGTTATTTGTTTTTTGTACGCTGAGCTGCTCATCCGTTTGGGCACAGCTGGAAAATCTTGGAAAAACGGTCAATACCGAATTTAACGAAATTGCACCGATTATTTCTCCCGATGGGAAAACAATTTATTTTTCCAGAATCAGCCATCCACAAAACACAAATGGTACGAAGGGGAGCCAGGATATCTGGTTTTCCGAACTAAAAAATGATAAATGGTCGGCTGCGCGCAGGCTGCCCTCTCCTTTAAATAAGGAAGAATATAACAGCTTGTACAGTATTACACCGGATGGAAATACGCTTTTGCTAAAAGGTGCCTACAAAAGCGGAACCTACGAAACCCGCGGATTTTCTTTGAGTAAAAAAACAGCCCGCGGATGGTCGGCTCCCAACAAAATTGAGATCCCCGGTTATGCCAAAACCAGCAAAGGACAATTTGACTGCGGTTATTTGTCCACGGACGGAAAAGTACTCGTCATGTCTTTCAGTGAAAAAAAGAACAGTAAGGTCGATGATCTTTATGTTAGTTTCAAACAAAAAGACGGCTCCTGGACTAAACCGATGAATCTTGGGAAGGAGATCAATACTGAGGAATTTACGGAGACAACACCGTTTTTGGCACCAGATGGCGTCACACTTTATTTTTCAACGGACAGAAAAGGTGGACAGGGAAGCAACGACATTTATTACAGCAAGCGTATCGACAAATCGTGGAAAAGATGGAGCCGTCCCGTTAACCTGGGTTCGGCCATCAATACCGATGGCTATGACGCATATTATACCATTTCGGCAGTCGGCGACTATGCTTATATGGTTTCATTTAAGGACACCGAAGGCAAAGGTGATGTGGTACGCTATAATTTGCAGCCAAAACCGGCGCCGGGTGACACAACAAAAACCCAGCCTAATGTACCGACCTCCGATCCGGTTGTGATGATCAGTGGTAAGGTTATTGATTCCAAAACGGGGAAACCCATCGAAGCGACCATCATTTATCAAACTTTGCCGGATGGTGAAGAAGCAGGTACCGCTACGACAAATCCAACAACGGGCGAATATAAAATTGTCCTTCCTTACGGACAAAAATACAGCATGCGTGCCGTTGCTCCCGACTTTATAGCCGAAGGAGAAAATATCGACCTGACGGATTCCACCACGGTAGGCATAGGTAAAAACTACAAGGAAATAACCAACAAGTCGCTCAAACTTATTCCAATTGAAGAAGGGCAAATTGTTCGCCTGAATAATATTTTCTTTGCTTTCGGAAAAGCCACGCTTAACAAGGAGTCATTTCCTGAGCTGGACAGAATCGCCATTACGATGAATGATAACAAAAAATTATTCATTGAAATCGGGGGACATACCGACAACATTGGTGGCAACGAAACCAACCTTAAACTCTCCCAGGATCGGGCCGACGCCGTGAGCGAATACCTTATCGGCAAAGGAATAGAGCCAGACCGCGTGACAAGTAAAGGCTACGGAGAAACCAAACCGGTAGCCAAAAACGATACGCCGGAAGGGCAACAAACAAACAGAAGGGTTGAATTTAAGATTCTGAAAAAGTAAGAACGTCTGTGGGCGATCAAATACCTTCCACCCAACAAAAACCAATTAACTAACCATTTTTTAATCTCTCCGACATGATTTTAGCTGTACATTTGGAGAATAATTACTCCTTATGACTTCTAAGAAATCTCCGGCGATCGGATTTATATTTATTACGCTGCTAATTGATGTGATGGGCCTTGGAATTATTATTCCGGTCATGCCAAAACTAATCAGTGAACTTGTTGGCGGCAGTTTGAGTGACGCGGCCCGTTATGGCGGCTGGATCCTTTTTTCCTATTCATTCGTACAATTTATCTGCGCACCCATTGTGGGCGGCCTGAGTGACCAATTTGGCCGCAGACCCGTTTTACTGGCATCTTTACTCGGTTTCACGCTCGATTATATGTTCCTGGCGTATGCACCAAGTATCATCTGGTTGTTTGTCGGACGTATGATTGCCGGGGTCATGGGGGCAAGTTTTACAACCGGCGCCGCCTACATTGCCGATGTCAGCACACCCGAAAAACGTGCTCAGAACTTCGGTTTGATTGGCGCAGCTTTTGGGCTCGGATTCATCATCGGGCCGGTTTTGGGTGGTCTTTTAGGCCAGTATGGCTCACGTGTACCTTTCCTGGCGGCCGCAGGGTTATCCATGCTTAATTTCATTTATGGCCTGATCATTTTACCGGAATCGTTAAAAGTTGAAAACCGTCGTAAATTCAGCTGGAACCAGGCCAATCCTATTGGCGCCTTAAAACATTTACAGAAATATCCTGTTATTTCCGGATTAATTATTTCTCTTGCACTGCTGTATATTGCCATGCACGCCGTACAAAGTAACTGGTCGTATTATACCATGGAGAAATTCCATTGGAATGAAAAAACAATAGGCTATTCGCTGGGTGCTATGGGTTTACTGGGGGCTATTGTTCAGGGGGGGCTTATCCGGCTTATTATCCCTAAACTAGGCCAGAAACGAGGCGTTTACGTCGGTTTGTTTCTTTATTCCCTTGGCTTCGTACTGTTTTCATTTGCAAGGGAAACCTGGATGATGTTTGCCTTTATGGTCCCTTACATCCTGGGTGGTATTGCCGGGCCATCACTTCAGGGGATCATTTCCACCCAGGTGCCTGCCAATGAGCAGGGACAATTGCAGGGAGCGCTTACCAGTTTGATGAGTCTGACTTCCATCATTGGCCCGCCACTGATGAGCAATCTTTTCTATTTTTTCACAAAATCCAGTACACCGGTTTATTTTCCGGGCGCGCCTATGCTCACTGCCGCGGTACTTACGTTACTGAGTGCGTACCTGGCCCGAAGAAGTCTGAAAAAAGGTTTTTAATAGGTATTGAAAAAACTCAGCGAAAGCAAAAGCAGAAAAACGACTACCCAAAGTACGTCCACAAAATGCCAGTAACGGGTAATAAGCTTTAATTGCAGCCGGTTCGGAGGATTGACACTGTAAACAAAAGCGTCAACATAAGTCCTGTTTTTTAAAGCTTTACGAAAAACAATGCCCATGTATATCACGCCGACCAGGATATGTAACAGGTGCAACCCCGTAAGCAGGTAGATAAAACCTGAGGAAGAATTAATATTATTGAAGCTTCCGTCTTCGATCATTTCAATCCAACCACCGCCCTGCAGCAACATAAAGGTGATACCGAGCGTCAGTGTTGCGGCGAGAAAAATGCGATAATGTAAAAAGCGTTCCTGAATAAAAGCAAGATTCGCCTCATGCAGCGTAATACTACTGAACAGAATAACCAGCGTGCTCAGCCAGAACATATCCGGGAGTGCTACGAAACGCCAGTTTCCCCCGTCCATCCGAAGAAGATACTCGATAAAAATAACGACAAACAACAACGAGCTACCAATAACCCCCAGCCAAAGCATGAACCCGAAAGGCTCTCTTCGCTTCGTAAAAGGGTTTTCTTTATACTTGGTAGAGTGTTTGGGACTCATTATTTCTGTTTTCTTTATATCAAAGTAGGGAGATTACACGAGACTATAAGTTTCTATAACGACAATTTTTCCATTTCAGATACAACAGGAAGAACAAAAATTATTTTAAGGTTCCCTGCCATATTTTATAGTTCTTAAAAATAGTCGATAAATCTGTTTCTGCTTCAAAAATGCCAAATAAGGTTGATCCAGAACCGCTCATGGCCGCATAAGCAGCGCCCTGTTTGTATAATATTTCCTTGATCCCGGCCAGCACAGGAAATTTCGGAAAAAGCGAATTTTCAAAATCATTTTTCACGAACGCCTTCCAGTTTTCAATCGGTTGTTTTAATGTCTCCCTCAGGTCGGTCGTCGATTTTTCAGGCTTAATACCGGCATATGCTTCCACTGTCGAAATGTGTAATCCGGGATTTACCAACACAACCCATTTGCCGGCCAATGTCAGATCCATTTTTTCGAACCGGTCACCTTTGTCAAAACAATAAACCGGTTTATTATCTATAAAAAAAGCACAGTCACTGCCCAATCTACGTGCATAATCCTGCTGTTTTTCCAAAGAAATACCAAGCGAAAACAGCTTATTCAATGCCGTAATGGTGAAAGCAGCATCAGCAGAACCTCCACCAAGGCCCGCTCCAATAGGAACAGCTTTTAACAAATGAATGTTCACGTTGGGCAGGATATAATCCGCGGCAAGCATCTGGTAAGCCTTCGTGCATAAATTGTCAGATGAACTGCCCGGAATCGCTATTCCGTCCGTATGAAATTCAAAATTTTCCGCCACAGTTATTTCCAATGCATCAGACCAGCCGACCGGATAAAAACACGATTCTATATTATGAAATCCGTCAGGCCTCTTTTCTACTATATTGAGTCCGATATTAATTTTTGCGTTTGGAAATACAAGCATGGAAATGGAAAATTTACGTACAAATATCCGCAGTAATCCCCCAAAGTTAAAATACCCTGTCACAAATAAGTATTGAAATTTATTTAGTGTAACTTATCCGGAATTCTGAACAAAATTATCCCGTTGGAAAACGTAATTAAGAAAATCCTGTCCCTAGGACTACCAGAGGAATCGTTGCCAAAACTGCTTCCACTACTTGAAAAAGCTGAATTTTCAAAAGGCCACATGCTGATCAAAGCAGGCAGGACCGAACGCTCAGTTTACCTGCTGGAAAAAGGTGTTGCACGTGCTTTTTGTCATAAAGACGATAAGGAAATCAATTTCTGGCTGGGTGCCGAATCAAATATTTTGCTTTCCTACAACAGCTTCTTTCTCAATACACCTGGCTACGAAAATATCGAGCTGCTGGAGGATTCGGTTTTGTACAAAATACCGCACACGGCACTTCAAAACCTTTATTCAACCGATCTGGAACTGGCTAACTGGGGAAGAAGACTGGCAGAATCCGAGCTGATCAAAGTTGAGGAATGTTTCATAGCCCGGCAATTTAAGACCGCCAAGGAATGTTACGAAGACTTTATCAAAACCAGTCCTGATATATTACAAAGGGTGCAGCTGGGGCATATTGCTTCCTATTTGGGGATAAGCCAGGTGACGTTGAGCCGCATCAGAGCCGAAATCAGATAACTTCATTTTTTAACATTTGTAAAATTTTCTTTCAATAAACAGCACGACCTTTGTCAGGTTAACGGTCAGTAATTCATCGAAACCGACCGTAATTTGTACCTTTTAATAAAAGTTAACATGATAGCCTGGCTTATTCTTTTTATCGCTGGTGTGTTTGAAATAGGATTTACAACCAGTTTGAAACTCTCCGACAACTTCTCAAACTTCAAGTGGAGCGCTGCCTTTTTTATTTGTATCATCTTCAGTTTTCTATTACTGAACAAAGCCATCCAGACCATTCCACTGGGAACCGCTTATGCGGTCTGGACAGGTATTGGTGCCGTAGGAACCGTACTTATGGGCATTTTCTTTTACAAAGAACCAGCAGATTTCTGGCGTCTGTTCTTTGTCTTTTTATTGATCGGCTCTATCATAGGACTAAAAATGGTCTCGAAATAACATTTCGAGACCATTTTTAAAATTCAGTTTTATTGGTGTTATCACTCACCCCATCTCCACTCCTGCCCGATCAAAAGCTCTTGTTTCAGGCCCTGAGAAATCAGGTAATCCCGGGTTTTGGTATCAGAAAGTTTACGTCCTTCCAGTTTTTTCGCATCGGCAAGCGCATACAAACACATAGAGGCAATTCTCACCGTATTTTCTAATTGTTGCTTGTTTACCAACTGGAAATCATCACAATCCGCATGGTAGCACTGAATTACATCAGGAGCCAACGTTCCAGATAAGCCCGCAACCGGAATTCCTTCCAGCATAAATGGCTGATGATCACTGTGTAACCCGGCCCTGTTGGTCTGTTCATTTTTATAGTTAGCATCAATGTTGCGGATTGCTTCCCCTACGCCCTTAAAAAAATCTGTCATTTCAGTTTTCCCAAATGCATTGATACCTTTCGGGTCGTTGGTCATATCCAGATTCATCATATAACCAACCTTATCGATCGTACCGGTGCGTTTCAATTCACTCACGAAATGTTTAGAGCCCAATAATCCCTGCTCCTCACCCATGAATAATACAAATTGGATGGTGCGCTCAGGTTTGATTTTTAAAGCCTTAAATGCCCGGGCTATGTCCATCACGGCAAAGGATCCAATCCCGTTGTCTATCGCTCCGGTCGACAGATCCCAGGAATCCAGGTGCCCGCCGATGATCACTTTTTCATCCGATTTACCTTTCAAGGTTGCGATTACATTTCTCGCCTTAATCGGTTTCGAGATATTATGCATGTCAATATGCGCCTGTAACGGTCCTTCATCCTTTAACCAGCTGCGAATTTCCTTCCCGCTGTCATTGGAAACACAAACCGCAGGAATAGAAATAATCACACCTGTAACGGAAGCAGTTCCCGTCAGTAAAATTTTACCCGGGGCCTGGTTGACCATTACAATGCCGCTGGCACCATACTTAATAGCCAGTGCGGTTTTCTCCGAACGGTGCAGATTTTTTTTATCCTTCGCATCCACCAGACCGATGTTGGCCAATACAACCTTACCCTTTACCTTATCTTTCAGTGCTTCAAAATCCTCTTCAAGGCCATTTCCAACGTCTACAATCTCCCCTTTCAGATTCGATTCCACAGGCGAATGTGCCAGGGAAACTACGGGAACATCACGAAAATTATCGCTGCTGGATGGCACAATACTTAACGTCACCGTGTCGCGCATCCAGGCCTCCACTTCAAAAGGCTGGTAAACGACATCCGTAAAACCATAACTTTTCAGCAAATTAAAAGCATAGGCTTCGGCCTTTTCACCGTTGGCACTTCCGGTCAGCCGGTGCCCGATCGTTTCGGTTGCATTGCCCAGCGTTTCGTATGCTTTGCTATTCTTTCTTACTTCTGTATCAAGACGTGTAAAAGTTTTTTCCCATTTCTTATCATCTGAATTAAACCCCGCGGCTAAAAGGAATAATCCGCCAGCTACCGCAACCAATATTATTTTTTTCATAATTTCCTTCAAAAGGACGATGTAGATTTACGAAAACTAAGTTAGCAAAGAATTTCATTTTTATTAACCAAGAGGCATAACTTAAACTTAACTTAGGCTCTCAATGCAAACAACATACTTTTCCAAATCATTTAAAAATGCATAAAATATTTCAAAAAATTATCGAACGGTTATCGCATGAAAACAATATAAAGTGTAATATATACACTTATTGTTTGCGGTAATCTGATGTAAATTCAACATTTTTGTATTTACAAATTTCATCTGTTAATAATTATAATTTTTCCATCAAAGCGACTAACCTCAAAACAAAAAATATGTATTTCCTGGGATTCGATTTAGGCAGTTCATCCATCAAAGCGTGTCTTTTGCATGCAGACACCGGACAAGTAGTTGCTTCGGCTTTTTATCCGGAAAAAGAAATGGCTATTGCCGCGCCCAAACCTGGGTTCGCAGAGCAACAACCTGAACAATGGTGGGAGAATGCTTGTCTGGCCTCCCAGGCAGTGATGAAACAATCTGGGATTTCATCTGACGAAGTAGGTGCCATTGGCATATCTTATCAGATGCACGGCCTGGTGGTGGTTGACAAAAATCTGAATGTGCTTCGTCCATCGATTATCTGGTGCGACAGCCGTGCGGTTGAAATCGGGAACAAGGCGATGGAAGCGATTGGAGAGAAAAAAGTGCTTCCTCACCTGTTGAATTCTCCCGGAAACTTTACCGCATCCAAATTAGGCTGGGTAAAGCAAAACGAGCCGGACGTTTTTGCTCAGGTGCATCAATTCATGCTGCCTGGTGATTACCTGGCAGCGAAAATGACCAATGAAATTGTGACCACCCCATCGGGTTTGTCCGAAGGGATTTTCTGGGATTTTTTAGACGAAAAACCAGCTGATTTCCTATTGGATTATTTCGGTTTCGATAAAAATCTGATCGCAAAGGTTTTACCTACTTTCTCCGAACAGGGAAAATTAACTTCCGAGGCAGCTGCTGCGTTAGGGCTAAAAACCGGAACTCCTATTACGTATCGTGCAGGAGATCAACCCAATAATGCTTTCTCTCTGAATGTGCTCGAACCGGGCGAAGTGGCTGCAACGGCAGGTACTTCCGGGGTTGTTTATGGTGTAAGTGAGCAAATAAAATTTGACGAAAAATCAAGAGTCAATACATTTCTGCATGTAAATCACACCGTGGAAGCGCCGCGTTATGGTGTACTTTTATGCGTAAACGGAACGGGCAGTCTGAACAGCTGGCTGCGAAATACGTTGTTGCAGGGAAATATATCGTATCCTGCGATCAATGAACTGGCCGCCAAAGCACCGGTTGGTTCGGATGGTTTACTTTGTCTGCCATTTGGAAATGGTGCAGAGCGTATGCTTGAAAATCAGGATCCAGGCGCTCATTTCCAGGGACTTCAGTTTAGCCGCCATGGCATTAATCACTGGACGCGCGCCGCACAGGAAGGGATTGTTTTTGCACTTTACTACGGTATGGAAGTAATGGAAACGTTGGGGGTATCGCTGAAAAACATCAGAGCCGGTGAGGCCAACATGTTCCTGAGCCCTGTTTTCCGGGAAACTTTTGCCAATGTTTCGGGCGCTACGGTTGAGCTTTTCAATACAGATGGCGCTCAGGGAGCTGCACGTGCGGCTGGTTTAGGGTTGGGATATTACAAAAGCCGCGACGAGGCGTTTGTGGGCTTGTCTGCCTTGCGTACCATTGAGCCCGATTCTTCCCTGACAGAAGCAACTAAAGATGCTTACGGCAAGTGGAAGGAAGCTTTACTGAACGGGTAAGTAAAATATTTTATCCGAAGTTTATCGATTGCACTAAAGAAGTCAAGACTGGGCGTCCCCGTTTCCAAAACTTGACTTCTTTCATTTCCAACCAATTCTCTCTCGTCCAGGCGTAAAAATAACCTACAAAAAGCGCTGAAAACGAATAAAATATGCGCATTAAGAATACCATAATCAAATATTGAATAAACCCGATCTATTATTCAATATTACTATTTTCAGCATTTTCTTTTGGTTAATTTCATTCCGTTAACCATTAACTTTATACACACTATCATGAAAAAAATCTACTTTAAACAGTTTACACTGTTTACGATCACCGCATTGCTGCCTGTCCTGTCCTTCGCCCAGATCTATCAAAATTCATTTCCCGGTGCCTCCGCCTGTCCGACGGAAGGGAACATGCCCGTTATGGATCCGAATGCCACCGGTACAGCCGTAATCCGGAGCACGATGACCTGCACCATGTTCGCCAATGCCTTCAACTCCACGACGCTGAACAATACTGCTGCGGTTAACGATAATTCCTATATTGAATTTTCCGTAACGGCGACACCCGGTTATCAGCTAAACCTTACCTCATTAAGTTTCTTCCGACAGGGCAGTGCCTCCGCGCCGAATCAGCTGGAAATCCGTTACAGTACCGATGGTTTCGCCACTTTTACGAACTGGGGCGCAGCACCCAATACCACGACAACTCCGGGTGCAACAACCGTCTGGGATTTTACCGATTTCTCCACGGCAACAGGCACTACCTTAACCTTCAGAATTTATCCTTATGGGACACAACGTTCCGATGGAGGAGCCGCCAACGCCTCAGCAACCGGCACCATAAGAATGGATAACATCATTATAAACGGAACCGTAACCAGCGCTTTGCCGGTCCGCCTCATTTCCTTTGCAGGATATACTGAGAAAAATGCAATCGTCCTTACATGGTCAACGGCCTGGGAAGAACAGAATCAGGGTTTTGAAATCCAAAGAAGTATCAACGCGCTGAATTTTGAGACAGTAGGTTATGTAGATGGCAACTCCACAGTAAAAACCAGATCTGACTATATGTTTAAAGACAACGACATTCATTCGGAACAAACTTATTATTTCCGGCTCAAACAACTTGATTCTGACGGGAGCTTTGAATTTTCCAGAATCATTTCTGTGAATCCAGATCACGGTGAGGGCTCTTTTGTCTTTCCCAATCCGAGCAAAGGAAGTTTTAGGGTAACGATGAAAAGCAATCATACAAATAATTTTAAGCTCTATAACGCCTTCGGCACTGAAATTCCCATTGACACACATCTTGCCGATAAAATGCCCGATTCCTTTGTCATTAGCCCCAAAGGTATAATCCCACCGGGAATATACCTTTTGAAAGTAATCCCGACGATTAATCCGTCCGCGGCAAAACGCTTCAAGATTCTTATCGAATAAGCGCTGTTCCTTCAAAATCCAACCCTTCATCAGGAACGCCAAGGTCTTTGAAACAGTCTCGGGAGTTGCCGTTATACGCAGTAAGATCGGTCATCACTTCACTCAAAACAGCGAGTATCTCAAAAATTGGATTGCTATTTTTAAAATTAGGGTATTTTTGCACCTTGATTCAACCAATACCACCGAATGAAAAAAGTTAGTTTAAGTGATTCTGGCCCAAAAGTATCTGAAGCGATTTACGGTTTCTGGCGATGGAAAGACGAAGGTGTGGCAACCACTCCATCCATTGAAAAAACGGTTAATCTGTGTTTGGAGCTTGGCATCAACACCTTCGATCACGCCGACATATATGGAGATTTTACCGTGGAAGAGTATTTCGGGAAGGTCATCAAAAACAAATCTTTCAAAAGAGAAGAGATTGTTCTTTTCAGCAAATGCGGGATCCGTAAATCGGATGATGGCAGTTTCAAGTATTACGACACGTCCAAAGAGCACATCCTGAGCAGTGTGAATGGTTCGTTAAAAAGATTAAATACGGATTATCTGGATATTTTCCTTTTACAGCATGCCGACTTTCTGGCTGATCCCGAGGAAACGGCCGGGGCTTTGGCAGAAGTAGTGAAATCAGGGAAGGTGAAACATATCGGTGTAGCCAATTTCTCTGTGTTTCAGCACCAGCTGCTTGCTTCATTCCTGCGTATTCCCATCGTTACCAACCACATTGAGCTCAACTTGATGAACACCACGGCAATTGAAGATGGTCGTATCGATTTTATCAAACAATGTTTCAGCAAACCATTGGCCTGGGCGCCATTGGCTGGCGGGCGGATTTTGGATGGAACAGACGAAAAGGCAGTTGCTTTGCGCGCTAAACTTGAAGAAATCGGAAAAAAATACGATGCCAATATCGAGCAAACCGCGGTTGCCTGGTTAATGAAGCTGGGGACTTTGCCAATTATCGGTTCATTATCCGAAACAAGGATCAGAAATGCAGCCAGCGCGTCGGATATCAAATTGACGCATCAGGATTGGTACGAAATATATCAGGTAACGGGAAAAGTAAAATCGTTCATTTAATCGAAATCGGAATAATTATTAACCCGTTTGATAAACTTATCCTGAAAGTTTCTCGTTCTGATCCCAGTATCTAACCATCTAAAAACACACAAAACAACATGAAAAAATTATTTGTTTTCGCTGCTTTGGGATTAGCGGTAAGCACTGTTTCTTTTGCACAAAGTTCAGACTCTACCAAAACGCAAAAAGCAGTTGCAGCTACAAAGGCCACCGCTAAAAAAGTAGGAGCCGAAATAAAAAAAGATGCAAAAATAGTAGGTAAGGGCATAAAAAAAGGGGCAGAAAAAGTGGGTGAAGGAGCTGAAAAGGCTTACGACGGCACTAAAAAAGTAGCGAATAAAGTAGGCGCCGAAGTAAAAGCAGAAGCTAAAAAGCTATAATCCGCTTCATAAAATATTTCAAAAAAAAACCTGTTCCAGCGAGCAGGTTTTTTTGATGTCAAACCATCCCCTTCCCGTTATTTACTTAAAATAATATGCCAGGTACTCCCACTGAATACTTTGTATTTTGCTGAAAAGCTGTTCATGTTTACACCCAGGGAGAAATTAAGCAGGCTGTTAAAATACCCCACATCAACGCCTTCCTTCACTTCTCCGAAGGTATTGACGTATTTGACGGTACCCTCATAAATTTTATCATTTCCGTTAAACACCTGGACTTGAATAGCGTCGCCCATTTTTATTTCCAGCTGATTAAAAAGTTTTTTATCAATATCCGTCCAGACATTACCGTACTGAATGTCTAAAATCGGAATCGTTCCCTGCACCCTTCCCTGTGCAAAAGAAGGTTTCTGATAAGGTATCGAAACAACCTGATTTGGCAGTTTCTGCCCGATCTGTTCATAAGTTATCGTTTTCGAAGCCAGTCTCGCGCCGGTAAAAGCATAGACATCGCGCCCATGAAAGGTGTAGGATTCGTTGGAATTTCTCCTGCGGTTTCTCACTTCATCAATCTCCCGTACTTCCCGAATACCCAATTGCTCCGCAATCAGGGTAAGTGTTCCGTTATCCGGCGTTACAAAATAGTGCCCCGACTTCGTTAACAGCACAACCGATTTCCGCTCTGTGCCCACGCCAGGATCACAAACTGAAACGAAAACGGTGCCTGTCGGCCAATAGGGTGCCGTTTGGACCAGACGATAAGCAGCCTCCCAGATATTATAAGCAGGAATCTCATGGGTGATGTCAAACAATTTAAGATCGGGAGAAACCCCCATAGCAACGCCCTTCATTGCTGAAACAGCCCCATCTTTCAATCCAAAATCCGACTGAAAAACGAGGATATTATTTTGTGCAAACGTATTGAAAAAGGTCAGTAGCGACAGGAAGACAACTCCGCCGGATACTTTAATCCTTTTAAAAGAAGATGAATAGAAACTTGTTGCCATGGCTAAAATTATACAACCGGCCCCTGCGTTTCGAGCAATTTTACCTGTTCAACAATATCATCAGGTGAAAGATATAAACGGGCGATTTTTTGCTTGTAACGTTCAGGCAATTCGGCGTGGTTCAGGATAAAGTTTTTGGTTTCGATGATATAATAACCCAGTCCATGCATGACTGCGAAAGTATCAGCCACTTTTTCGGCTTGACGGATATATTTTGTTGAAAGAAGATAACCATACCCGAACCGGATCATCCCGAAAATATTACGGCTATGGTAATCCATAATATGTCCCAATTCATGTCCAATCCATCCGATCATGATATCGGCCGGGATCTGATGGATGGGGATCGCGGTATGCGTCAATTTGAATAAAGCGCTGATATTAATCTGATAAGCCCACTTTTCCTTCCGATAAAACATGGTCCGGATCTGTGGCTGCGCCTGCATAACCGATTTTTTAATGTTTTGTTTAAACACAAAATCAATCGGTACCTTTTGCAGCTCAGGATAAAAAGAAAGCGCTTTTAAAATTTCCTTCTCAATCACTTTCGGAATTGTCTTGTTCTCCCGAAAATGATCGAAATTTTCTGTTGCTGGTGAACTCGGGGCAGTCATAACGAAAACAGTTTAGATTCAGTCATTACGCCAACAAAAATTGATCCGATCAATCTTTTAATTTCTTCACATCCACTTTTCTCAAAATCTCCTTTTTATCAAATAATAGCCGCCACAATGCAAAAGAAGGAGTTTGAGCACCCAGACAGGCCTTACAAATTTTTGGATCGGCCGGCACATTATATACCACCAGCGTATCATTCAGCGGCTGGACATTATCGCTTAGCGGCGTATTGTTTTTAGCACTGTACAGATATGCTTCCAGCAACTCCTGCTCCTTTTTATCCAGCATTGGATTCTTTGTATCCCCTGCACCTAATAAGGAAATTTTAACGCCGTACTCTTTTTCCAAAGCACCAATTATCGCAATTTGAGACGGATTTTCACATAATTCACCCGCCTTTTCCGGATTTTTGGTCAATGCCTCATCCAGAGATTTTTGTGCCAGTTTTGAGATTTTCTTCCCCCATTCATCTACGGTATAAATCAACTGTGTATTGGTTACACGGACTATTTTAGAAGCTTTGATCTCACTGGATAACTCTTTGGTGTTTTCCAAACGCTTATTATTACACCCCGCTAAAAACAGGCAAAGAATCAGGCAAAAAACAATTCTGTTCATTTTTATTAATAGTAAGTTATAGTCAATGGGTACGCTGAAAGGTGCTTTATGTTGAAATAGGGTCAATTAGTGTCACTCTTTCTTTCAACATTATTTACAACTTTCTAATTCAAAACCGACAACGAACCTACGAAAAACATTCTTCAACCTAAAATGCGTATCTTTGTCGCCCGAATATGCAATGCCAAAAGACATTAAAGCGATATGCAAGATAAATTAGAGGCCATAAAAGAACGTTTCGAAGAAGTTTCGCAACAAATTATACAACCTGAGATCGTTTCCAATTCTGCTAAATATTCCAAGCTAAGCAAGGAATACAAGGATTTGGGCAAGATTGTAGAACAATATGCAATTTACCAAAAGCTTCAGAAAGATATTGCCGGAACGAAGGAAATGATTGTCACAGAAAAGGACGAGGAGCTGCGTCAGATGGCAAAAGAGGAACTGGACGATCTTCTTCCCCAAATGGAAGAAATGGAGCTGATTATCAAAGAATTGCTCATTCCGAAAGATCCGAACGACAGCCGTAACATCATTCTCGAAATAAGAGGTGGTACCGGTGGCGATGAAGCGGCGATTTTTGCCGGCGATTTGTTCCGTATGTACCAACGTTTCTTCGAAAAGATGGGATGGAGGTCTTCTATCATGGATTTCACCGAAGGAACCAATGGCGGATACAAAGAAATTATTTGTAAAGTTGAAGGAGAAGACGTTTACGGAAAGATGAAATTTGAATCCGGTGTCCACCGTGTTCAGCGTGTTCCGCAAACAGAATCTCAGGGACGTATCCACACGTCGGCCGCCTCGGTAGCAGTTTTACCGGAAGCGGAAGAGGTTGATGTTCAGATCAATATGAATGATGTGCGTATTGATACCTTTATGTCATCAGGTGCGGGTGGACAGTCGGTTAACACGACTTATTCTGCGGTGCGCCTTACCCACATTCCTTCCGGGCTCGTGGTGAGCTGCCAGGATGAACGTTCTCAGTTGAAAAACAAGGACAAGGCATTAGGCGTTTTGCGCTCACGTCTTTATGAAATCAAATTGAAAGAGCATAACGACGCGGTAAGTTCTCAGCGTAAATCGATGGTAGGAAGTGGTGACAGATCTGACAAGATCCGTACCTACAACTATCCGCAAAGCCGTATTACGGATCACCGCATCGGTTATACGGTTTACAATTTACAGGCTGTCATGGAAGGCGATATCGCTGAATTTATCGAGCGTCTGCGTATTGCGGAAAATGCGGAAAGAATGCAGGAAGGTGAAATGATGTAATCATTGTTGAAATTATTTTAGCTCCTTTAGGAGCTCCCTGTTTATAGCACTGGAAATTTGGTAACAGGCCACGGCTCCTTCGGAGCCTCCCGGCCACAGCCGACTTAAAACAAATAGATAGTAAATCACAGGAGACTCCGAAAGAGTCAGCTTCATCGCTATCTACATCTTGCTTGCTATAAACAGGATATCCCTACGAATGAGGTGGATTCCTGATCATTTGAAAATGGGGTAATTGATGACAAAATTCATCAATTACCCCATTTTCTCTTATTATCCTGGTTACTTGCCTGTATAAATCGTCTTATAAGTCTTTGCTTTATAATCTTCGAACGATTCTTTTTTGTTATAGTTTTCACCGAAATACGTAATCACTTCATGAAATTCTTTTGACTTCATATAACCCGGTAAAGGCTGGATCATTTGAAATTTATCATCTAAAAAAACCGTCGTCGGATAACTCGGCTGATTATTTGTCAGTGCCAGCGCTATCTGATGCACACCTTTTTGACCCTGTTTCAAAAATTCAAATTTCTGGTTTCCTATCGTTATCGCTTCGGTTTGCTCGGCATTCAGTTTTACGGCATAAAATTTTTTGTTGATATAACTAATCACTTCCGGATTTTTATACGTTTCGCGATCCATTACTTTACACCAGCCGCACCAGTCCGTATAAATATCAATAAGTACTTTTCTCGGCTCCTGCTGGATTTTCGCATAAGCCTGCTCAATGGTCAGCCATTGGATCTCCTCCCCCTTCGCAGGCGTAGAATCTGTGCGAAAACCGGTTAAACCCGTAAACAGAATACAGGAAAAAATAATTGTGTAAGTAAGTCGTTTCATAGTGAGTTTGTGCATACCGCTAAGGAACGAATATTTCTGCTAAATAATTTTTAATGACAAAATATTACGGCAAATTTATATTCAAAGAAATGATTCAATAATGTATCAGTCGGGTTACAACCAAACTGCTGACTGCATAAATTTATCCCGATGGAAGCCAGCAAAGTAATACCGCTTATCCGAATTTTCGACGAAGCAAAAGCCATGGAGTTTTACGTAGACTGGCTTGGTTTCAATATTGACTGGACACATCGGTTCAGTGATAATTCCCCGATTTACCTGCAAATATCAAAAGGCAATATCGTGCTTCATTTAACTGAACACCACGGTGACTGTACGCCCGGAAGCAAGGTCTTTATCGAATGCACCGGTCTGACCAAATATCACGAGAAGCTGCTCGAAATGAATTACCGGTTCAACCGCCCGGGGCTTGAAGACGCGCCCTGGAACGCCAAAACAATGGAAGTTACCGATCCGTTTGGGAATAAATTACTTTTTAGTGAGGCGAATAAATAATTTTTCAATGATCTGTATTCTATTTTTGTTTGGACAAGGAAACAAGCAATCCACCACTGATTATCAGCACCATACCCATCATGATAGGCATGGCAGGAACAGCTTCCCCCATCCATAACCCCAGTAACACGGCAAAAAGGATGTTGGAATAACCAACCGCTGCGACACGACCAGCTTTATCAAACGTGAAAGACTGGGTCATCATAATCTGGCCAATCATCGCTGTGACACCCAATGCCAAAAATCCGACCCAATGTGCCAGCGTCACCGGCCATTTGAAAGTCCCGATTAAAAAATCCAGCCCTTCATGTGGAAAGTAAGTCCCGATCACCATCGAAAATACCGGCAAAATGATTCCGCTTAACATAAAGGACAAAACGATAGCTCTCGTATCATAAACCTGGCCAAGCTGCCGTATCGCCAGATATGCGATGGCCGTTAACAGTGCATTGCCGAGTCCCAAAGCATGATTTTTCAATGACATCGAAAGATCCGGGCGAAACACAAACAATATTCCCACAAAACCCAGCAGGATAGCGATCCACTCCCGGAAACTCAATTTTTCCCCTAACAATAACCAGGAAAGAAAGGCCAGAAAAATCGGATAAGTATATTGGTAGGTAGAAGCCCGACCCAATCCAAGTGTCCGGATTGCGTAAAAAAGCAGGTAAAGCGAGAGCGTTCCTACAACGCCCCTGAAAACAAGAAGTCCCAGTTTTCCTCCTTTTTGCTTCATCGGCCTTTGTAAAATGCTCGTCCCGATAAAAACCACGCCGACAATATTCCTAAAAAAAAACGAGCTGCACCATATGAAAATCACGGCCCAGCCATTTGGAAATAGCCGACATCAGTGCAAAGAAAAAAGAAGCTCCCAACATGAGAAGAACGCCTCTTTGCGGAGCTGAAAGTGATAAACGGTTGATTGTTCGACTTAACAAATGATTGAAATTTTACGCAAAGATAACGTATCCGGTTTTAAGGAAAGTCTTTTACTTTGCGCTTGTCCCGTGGTCGGACCATAATAATTCTGTACCTTTATGACGTTTTTGGTGCCAGAAGTTGCTTCGAATCAACCTTATGGCTTAAAAGGGAATCCCGCGCAAAACGGGAGCTGTCCCCGCAACTGTAAGTCTTATTTCAACATTGATCTCAATCTGCAATGCCACTGTTCAAAACGGGAAGGCACAGGATCAAAAAGACAAGCCAGGAGACCTGCCAGAAATAGTTCAACGTTTTGATTTTCGGCGGAAAAGTCATCTAATCGTTTCGACTATGGTTAATTTATTCTTTCAAGGTGCGTAACAGACAACTGTATTTTTGTCTGATCGCCGGACTTTTCGTATTGCTCTCCACTGCTCAGAGAGCCGTTGCTCAGAAAGATTCTGTCCATCTGACCCCGGTCACCGTATATGGTTTTGCGCCGGAAAGATTCATGAGCGGGTTAAAAGTTCAAAAAATAGATTCGGTCACGATGGAGCAATTCCGCTTTCGAAACATTACCGATTTACTTTCATTAAATACACCCATACTTTTTAAAAATTACGGTCCGGGACAGCTGGCAACCGTAGCCTTTCGCGGAACTTCGCCCAATCATACGGCCGTACTCTGGAATGGTTTAAACATTAACCTGCCCACGCTTGGGCAAACGGATTTCTCAGCGATCCCGGTCGCCGGTTTTGATCAATTATCTGTCCAATACGGCTCCTCGGCGAGCGTTGTCGGAACGGATGCTGTTGGCGGAAGTATTTTATTGGGAAGCGCAAAACCGCAAGCCGGGTTACAGGTCATGATCGGCAGGCAACAGGACAGTTTCCGGAACAGCCAGACGCAGGCGACCCTAAAGTATAGCACCAGCCTCAACAAACAATGGAATTTTTCAGGAAAAACTGCGCTGTATGACGGTAGCATGAAGAATCAGTATCGTGAAACCATACGCAACGGCGTTGACATGATTCGCTCGAAAACCTTTCAAAAGGGCCTGGTCCAGGATCTTTTTTTCACAAATAAAAAACATGAATTGTCGGCGCACGTCTGGCTAACGGATAATGCTTTAACGACCAATCCTCAAAACCTGGCCGGACGGGAGCTGACCCGAATTAAGTCATACAGAACGATGCTCCGTTACCAGTTTGAGGATTGGACCCTACGGACTTCATGGGTCCGGGATGTAATTGATTATGCCGTTGGCGATTACTCCAAGCTCGATCACGCCGTTACAGACCGTTTGGGGATACGCGGAGAACGTACATTTACGTGGAAAATTGGCTCCTCCGGCAGTACCATGCAAGTGCAAACGGGCGGGGAATTCACCCATTATAAAACACAGGTAGAAAACTACGAGCGCCCGGTTATTACCGAAGACCGGGGAGATTTATTCGTATTAACCCGCTTTCAGGTTTCACCCAGGTTATTAGCCTCCCTAAATTTACGACAGGCATTTGTAACGGGTTATAACCCGCCATTTACACCTTCAGTTGGCGCCGAGTACCGTCTGGTTCAGGATAAACCTTATACAATTAAATTAAGAGGCTCGATTGGCAGAAGCTACCGCGTGCCGACACTGAATGAGCGGTACTGGAAAAATTTGGGAAATCCCGGTATCAAACCGGAAAGCGGGTTTAATAAAGAAATCGGGGCGGAAGCTGTTTATGTTTTAAATAAAATCCATTCTTTCACCAGTAATCTCAGCGTTTATCATAACAAAATTGATAACTGGACTTACTGGAATCCAGCCAATAATTTCCATGTTGAAAATCTCCAGTTGGTTATTGCGCGGGGCGTCGAGCTGCAAATGGGTTGGAAAGGAAACTGGGAATACCTAAAGTTGGGAAGTTCGATCAACTATGCACTTACCAGAACATCACAGGAAAAAGTATACGATGCTTACGCTGTGGACGTTGTTGGAAAACAGCTGCCGCACATTCCCGTTCAGGCTGGCAATGTCAATATGTTTGCTGCGTACAAATGGTTTCACCTGACCAACCAATTTCAGGTTGTTTCAAAACGGTTTACAACGGCTGACCACAGTCAATCGGCTGTCGGATATGTATTGGACAATTTGATTCTGGAATCAAATTTTAGCTGGTCTTTTGCCAACGCCTCGTTACAGGGAAGAATCAACAATATTTATAACACTTTTTACCTAACCATTAACGGAAATTCCATGCCCGGGCGTAGTTTTGCCATCAGTTTGGTGCTCTCTGCGAAAACGTCTGAAAAGTAGGACATGATTTCGCAATCAAAATACGGACACACGATCAACCAATTAAGACCAATAACGCTAACAAAATCATATTCAATCGATTATTTTAATACAATGACAATGAGAAAACCACTAACCAGAATTTTAACCGTCACACTTATATCTGCGATCGCATGGTCATGTAATCAAAGTGATCCAACCCCAAAGGGTACTTATGTACAGGGTGTATTTGTGATGAACATTGGAAACTTTTCACAAAATAATGGCAGCATCTCCTTTTTTTCGAGAGAAAAAAACGTCGCTGATGCAGATATCTTCTCTTTGGTGAATACTTCTAAAATTAGCGGTGGAGTACAGGATTACAAAACGGTCGGTGATCAGGGACTTATTTTAATTGACAATTCCAGCCCTGGTGCTGATAAAATTGAGATTGTTAGTGCCAACACGCTGAAAACAGAAGGATCTATTGGTGCCCCTGACATTGAAAATCCGCGTAAGGCGCTGGCCGTTGGCAACGGAAAAGCCTATGTTACCAATTGGAATACACTGAATTCTGATTATTCATTTCCAACAGGATATGTTGCCGTAGTAGATTTGGCAACAAAAAAGGTAACAAAAAAAATCAGCACAGACAGAGGCCCTGAAAATTTGGTTTTGTATAAGGACAAAGTTTTCGTTGGAAATTACTCAGAAAGTAATGGAAAAAATCTTACTGTTATCAGCACTGCAAGTGATGCGGTAACGAAAACCATATCTTTTAAAGCTGTTCCGAATCCAATCGGGATTGATGTAAACAATAAGTTATGGGTACAGGCTGGTCTTGAATTAATCCGTATCAATCCAGAATCCTATGACATTGAAAGCACATTAAAAATCACTTCTGACGCCTCACAATCAGCATATAACTTCGCTATGGGCTCAGACATGAAGACAATCTATTTTGTACTTTCTCCGGATTATGGAAGTCATGGAAATACCTACAAGTTCACAATTACTGATACCCAGGTAAGCCTTACAAACCCTTTCGTAAAAAGACCATTTACCGGGCTGGCTGTTGATCCTTTGCAAGGTCTGGTTTACGGAGCCGTTACACCTTCACCACTTCAGTCTGGGTATGCGATCCGTTATCGTACGGACGGAACATTAGTTGATTCGGTCAAAGTCGGAATATCTCCGATCGGTTTCTTTTTCAGATAATTCAGGCAAAAAAAGAGAAGTCAACTTTCAAAAAGTTGACTTCTCTGAATTACTTCGCTAAGCTTGATTATTTATGCTATCACTTAAAGAACCCCTGTGGATCAGGAAGTTTAGCTTTAAGTAATTCTACAAATTCAAAGTTAATCTGGTTAAAATCCAGCATACGCCCCTTATGCAGGTGCTCCCAGGATTTCTCCGGCTCATTTCGGTTATAGTGCACCAAAGCCAGATTGTATTGTCCCAAAGCATATGTGGAATCCAACGCCACTGCATCTTCAAGTAATTTAAATGCCTCGTCCAATTCCTCCTGCCGCTTATTGATCGCGTAGAGTTTCAGGTCCACCGTGGAAAGATCCACAAGCAAAGGCACATTATTCGACTGAATACTCACGCCCCGGCTTAGCATGCGTTTGGCATCGACCCAATTTTCTTTTTGGTAACAAACAACGCCAAGCCCCCAGTAAGCCTCTACATTTTTATCATTTAATAAATTGGCCAGATTAAAACGGTAGCATGCCGTGTCCAGGGATCCTTCCTGCAGATATTCCCAGGCACGCGCCGAAAAAAAACTGCTCGCTTCTATTCTGCTGCCAAAAGATTTATCGCAATCACTCAGAAAGCGTATCTCTTCGTCAATCTGTTCGGAGTTTTTACTTCCTTCTCCAAACAGGGGTAACACACGTTTTTCTTTTAATTCAAGCGGTCTTTTCTGCGAGATATTGGTATCAGACATCGGTGCCGCGCTTGCCAAATGTTTCTCCTGAGCTAGCCCAAGAGCAGGGATTAAAAGAGCAAACCAAATAACAACGGATTCTTTCATAAATTAAAAAATAGAGAAACAGGTTTTTCTATTGTCCAAGTTAAACGGAAATATTGGATATCGTATTGTATTATTTGCGTTTAGTTCGCTTTGTAGCAGTTCTTCGACGACCCGTATCTTTGGTCTTCGACATAGTTTTGGCTTTGAACAGATGTGCATTCTTTTTTTCATGAAATGCCCCCAAAAAAGTCGGATCTTCCTTCCTTTTCTGGTTATCAATTTCACGAAGCATCATCTGCCTTTCATCTACTGGTGTTTTGGCAATTTCCAGTTCCTGAGGAAGCTCCTCGCGTGGAATTTCCATGCGGATCATCTTCTCAATTTTCACGATATGGTATTCATCGGCGATGGTCATAAAGGTTATCGCCTGGCCTACTGTGTTGGCACGTCCGGTCCTCCCGATTCTATGCACGTAATCTTCATAGATCAGCGGTACATCAAAGTTGATCACATGGCTCACTTCGGTGATGTCAATACCCCTTGCCACCACGTCTGTCGCCACCATCACCCGCACAGAACCTTCCTTAAAGGCATCCATGGCGTTGGTCCGGGTATTCTGTCCTTTGTTGGCATGGATCACGCGAAGCTCATTCTCCTTCACGACGGTATTCAGCAGATAACCATGCACCTGCCCAGCCACCTCGCGGCTCCTTGTAAAAATAAGAACGCGGTTAAACGTTTCCGCATCTTTCAATAAGTAGGTAAGCAGATTGATTTTCGTACGAAAATTCGGCAGTTCATACAATACCTGTGTAACCCTTTCGGCCGTCGTAGCCTGCGGTGTCACTTCAATTCTCGTAGGATATTCAAGAAATTCAAAAGAAAGCCGTTCTACCTTATCTGAGAAAGTCGCCGAGAAAAGCATATTCTGGCGTTTTCGCGGAAGGATTTCCAAAAACTTGCGGATCTGAGGCATAAAACCCATGTCCATCATTTTATCGGCTTCATCCAGAATCATGACGTTGATATGCTTTACAACGATTTCTTCTTTCAGATAAAGATCCATAAACCGGCCCGGCGTAGCGACAATGATGTCTACCCCTTTCCGGATTGCATCAATCTGTGCTTTCGGGCCAATGCCTCCAAAAAGCACAACGGTACGTATGTCAGTATATTTGCTAAGCTGAATAACCGCTTCGGCGATCTGCATCGCCAGCTCCCGCGTCGGGGCCAGAATTAAGGCACGCGGATGCTCTCCCTGCGCATACTTGATACGCATGAGCAAAGGCAATGTATAAGCAGCAGTTTTACCGGTTCCAGTCTGCGCGATCCCTAAAATATCCTGTCCGGCAAGCGCCAAAGGTATTGCCTGTTCCTGTATGGGTGTAGGCTCCGTGTAGCCTGCTTCTTCAATGGCATTGAGTAATTGACGGTTAAGCTTGAATAGCTCAAATTTATTTTGCGTAGTTTGCATCGCGCAAAGGTACGAAAACAAAAATGAGCTTCCATAATTTAAGCCTTTATAGCTTCATCAACCATCGCAACAGAACCTACGTAAATGGGGGACCGCTGGTGAAAATTGGAAGGGACAATATCCAGAATATCCTGAAAACCATCACTCGCCCTGCCGCCGGATTTCTCTGCTATAAATGCCAGCGGATAACATTCATAAAGCAAACGCAGCTTTCCCTTCGGGTCTTTTGCCGTGGCCGGATACAGGTAAATCCCTCCTTTGAGCAGATTGCGGTGAAAATCTCCTACCAGTGAACCGATGTATCTGGCGCTGTAAGATTTTCTTTTGCAATCGGTTATATAATTTTGTGTCGACTTGGGATAGCTGTTATAATTGCCTTCATTAACGGAATACATCACGCCGTTAGCAGGCGAAATAATATTTTTATGCGATAGGATAAATTCGCCTAACGAATGGTCATAGGTGAACCCGTTAACCCCATCGCCAGTCGAATAAACCAGCATCGTCGACGAGCCGTAAAGAATATATCCGGCGGCGACCTGCTTGCGTCCGCCCTGTAAAAAATCGTCGATGGTCGCGGGTGAATTAATGGGTGTGATACGTCTGTAAATAGAAAAAATAGTCCCGATCGAAACATTCACGTCAATGTTGGAAGAGCCGTCCAGCGGATCCATCGCCACCACATATTTTCCATGATGGTTGCCGGTGTAAATAATGTCTTCATTTTCCTCCGAAAGAATCGCACATACTTCTCCCCCATTTTTTAATGCACGGATAAATCGGATATTGGCTATGATATCAAGCTTCTGTTGATTTTCGCCCTGCACATTTTCTGTCCCGTTCGCTCCCGTCACATCAATAAGGCCTGCCTTATTTACTTCGCGGTTGATGATTTTACCGGCCAGCGCAATATCTCTAAGCAACTGCGACAACTCTCCCGTGGCATAAGGAAAGGCACTCTGACTGTGCATAATAAACCGGTCCAGCGTAACACCCACCGGCAAAGCCAGTTCCTGAGCAGTTTTTGACTCCATAACACCCATTTTTTCTAAAATATGAACAAGTTATCAATATATCGATGCACCATCTGACGTATCAAATTTCAAATACTTTTCGGAGAAATCAGCGCGTTCATCAATATATTTTTTAAGTATAAAATTACCTATATACGTCATTCAGGGTGAATAAATTAATAGATCGTCGTGTACAATTCATAAATAAATTTTACGAATATTTTTATCCCAAACTTGTGCTATTTCGACAGGTTAAACCGGTTTAGTAACATTAAAAATGCTTAGTTTACGCCCTTAAAAAATATCCTTTCTTACCTGAACCCATGTATCCATTACTTTTTATCGTTTTATCATTATTCCGATTTCCGCTTTCAGAAAGCGCAGCGGTTAAAAATAAATTTGCGACAGCGAAAGATTCCAGCCAGATTCATGTCCCGATTGGCGGCAATTCCTGGATAGAAAATGGGAAAACAGAGAAAATCACTGAAGCCGGATTGACGCGGTGGACAAGTCCGGAACCGGTTTTACGGTCTTATATCAAATTTGCGAAAACCGGTAAAATCAATATTTCACTAAAAGCTTCTTCCTCAACAGGAAAAAGTAAAATACGGGTCTCTTTTTTGGGTAAATCAAAAGAAATCGAAATAACAGGCCCCGAAAAAGAGTACAATTTAGGGGTATGGGACGTTACCAGAACCGGTTATCTGCAATTTACTGTACAGGGTATTTCAAAATCGGGCGCGGAATTTGGACAGCTGAATGAATGGATTTTATCCGGCGACGCCGCCAATGGAACCGCATTTGTTAAAAACAATCAGGATAATTTTTTCTATTGGGGAAGGCGTGGTCCATCGGTTCACCTCAATTATCCACTTCCTGCTGATGAAAATATCGAATGGTTTTATAACGAAGTAACCGTCCCGGAGAAAGAGGACGTGACAGGTTCCTATTTTATGGCAAACGGCTTCGGTGAAGGATATTTTGGTATGCAGGTCAATTCGGCCACGGAACGCAGGATTCTCTTTTCGGTATGGAGCCCTTTTCACACGGATGATCCCAAATCGATCCCCAAAGACAAACAGATTATTATGCTAAAAAAAGGTACTGACGTCCATACCGGTGAATTTGGCAACGAAGGCTCAGGCGGGCAAAGTTATTTAAAATACAACTGGAAGGCGGGCAATACCTACAAATTTCTGTTACAGGGAAAACCATCCGGCGATAGCACGACCACTTACACGGCCTATTTTTTCGCACCGGAAATAGCCCAATGGAAACTCATAGCCAGTTTCAAGCGTCCGAAAACCCAGACCTATCTCAAAAAATTTCATTCCTTTTTGGAAAACTTCATTCCCGACACGGGTGACAAGGGCCGACAGGTTTATTTCGGAAATCAATGGGTCAGGAATACCGCCGGAAAATGGACGGAATTGAACCAGGCAAAATTCACTGCAGACGCCACCGCCAGAAAGGGCTATAGACTTGACTACGCCGGAGGGAAAGAGAAAAATTATTTCTTCTTGAAAAACTGTGGCTTTTTTAACGAGCTAACGACAATCAACGAAATTTTCACACGGGAATTAACCGGTCAAACCCCCAAAATCGACTTTAATCTTTTGCCTTAATCAATGCACCTGTTTGTAGCGCTCCGGGCCAATGGCTTTCAGACAGCGGCTGAAAGTCGCGCCCGTGGTGCCCAGATAGGTGGCAATATAATGATCGGGGACCCTTCGGAAAACCGACGACGGATGATTGATATAATATTCAATCCGCTGCTCCACCGACAGGTATTTGAAAACTTTCACCTTGTCTGTGAAGTTGACCAGATGCTGTTCGAGCAGTTTTACCGCCAGTCCCGCCATTTGTACATCCTCTTCAATCAGCCTGCGGTAAACGTCGTAAGAAATCGAATAAACCGTGGTGTCTTCCAGCGTTTCCAGAACTTCCCTGGATAACTTCTGCAAAAAGAAACTTTCTGCAATGCAAACAACGTCGCCATCTGAAACGAGCAGCGAAGTGATATCCTCGGCCCCCCTGAGGTAATAGGTCCGCATCACGCCTTTTTGGATAAAGTAAAGGGAAGGACTTACCTGTCCTAGATCGACCAAAACCCTGCCTTTGGGAATCATAAAAGACCTGAAATTTTCCTGAATCCGCTTCATAACCGAAGGTGTCAAACTAAAATTTGACGCTTCCAGCATGTTTTGCAGGGGTTTGAAGCTTTCCATTATTTCATCAATCAGGGGTGAGTTTACCAATTGTTGTGCTGCGACAAGTCAAAATCTTGTCGTAGGACAACGTGAATCCTTGTCATAGAACAAGATATAGATTTATATGATAGAACTTACTTTGTATTGAATAAAAATAACACGGGCCGTCAAATTCCAAAGGAATGAACAGACTTATATCCAAAATGATACTAATGGCTACCATAGCATGGCCATGCCTGGCTCAGGATCAAGGCAGGAGTGAAATTTCAGCCAGCTATTCCATTCTCCCGTCAGAAAACACGCTCGGAAATATCTGGCTCGGATTTTCAAACAAAGGTCCTCATGGAAACCGGAACCTGACCGTCCGTCGGGGTGCTTTTTTTGCTACCTATAAATATTTTATCACGGATCGAATTGCAGTCGGAGCGGCCACGGGTTTTAACCGCTATGCTAATGAAAGCAACTTCCGGTATACGGATTTCACCGGGCTTGATGCGCAGACTGTGACAACGGCCGGAGAAGTAACCTGGATCTTTTTTAAAAAACCGGCAATTAAGCTTTACGCAATGGCAGGACTTGGATTTTACACCATGCGCGCTTCAGTTGATAATTATCATACAGCGACCACCACCAATGGCGCTACCATGCAGATAACACCCATCGGTATTCGATTTGGAAAAAAGATGGGGGTATTTACCGAGCTTGGTTACGGTTACAAAGGCATAATAAATACGGGAGTCCATGTGAAGTTTTAAAATTAAAGTACTGAAGTTGTTTAAACTTATAGATAATCCCGAAGGGATGATATTATTGTAGAAAATGCGGGCAAACATTCAGGTCATAACCCTGAAAGGGTGATATAACCGTTTCAGAAATCGAATTTATAACGCCGCCAAAAATTCTTATTCCACAGCTAATCACAACGAATCGGCCACCCGACGGGGTTTGATAGGACGGCCTCACATTTACTTGCTACAATAATACCATCCCTCCGGGATTTTTGCGGACTGATGGATTTTTTCTAGCCCTTTCGAGTATTATATGAAGGCAAGGGATCAAATTTGGATCGATGCCGAATGCAGGATTAAATCTTGCATTTTACCAAAAAAGCGCTGGAATCTTAAAGATCGCCAGCGCTTTTTTGGTAATGGATATAACTATCCCAACCGAACCAAAGCTTCTTTCAAAGTAACAATCTTCGCTTCTGCGTCTGCCAGTTTTTGTCTTTCTTTTTCAACGACATCGGCATTCGCATTTTGCACAAAACGCTCGTTCGACAGTTTTTTAGCGACCGAATTCAGGAAGCCCTGCGTGTATTCCAGCTCCTTTTGCAGGTTTTCACGCTCAGCCTCTACGTCAATTTCTCCTTCGAGGTTGATAAAGAATTCGTCAGAGCGGATCAGGAATGACATCCCTGGTGCTTGCTCGGCTACGAAATTAATTTCAGCAACGTTGGCAAGTTTCCGCACCAATGCTTCCAATCCTTTGTAAAGCTCTGGCTGATCACTCTTCACCGCCAAAGGCAATTCTACTTTCGGGCTGATGTTTTTGGTATTTCTCAAATTCCGAACGGCTGATATCAACTCAAACAGAATTTCCAAATTTGCCAGTAAGTTCGTGTCCACGGCTCCTACCGTCGGGAATTCGGCCACACAAATACTTTCCTTTTCCTGACGCTCACGAATATTCTGCCAGATTTCTTCCGTGATAAACGGCATGAAAGGATGCGCCAGACGCATCAGTCTGTCAAAAAATTCAAGCGTTGCTTCAAACGTTTTTGCATCGATCGGGTGCTCAAAGCCAGGCTTGATCATTTCCAGATATTGTGCGCAGAAATCATCCCAGATCAGTTTATAAACCGAATTCAACGCATCTGAAATACGGAATTTCGTGAAATGGTCCTGGACTTCCGCCAGGGTCTGGTTTAGTTTACTTTCAAACCAGTTAACCGCCAGCGCTGAACCTTTCGGCGTTGTAAGCGAGGCATCCACGCTCCATCCTTTTACCAGACGGAATGCATTCCAGATTTTATTACAGAAATTCCGTCCCTGCTCAACCAGTTTTTCATCATAAGGCAAATCGTTACCTGCCGGAGAGCTGAAAAGCATACCGGTACGAATTCCATCCGCACCATATTGCTCGATCAGATCAATCGGATCAGGAGAATTCCCCAGCGATTTCGACATTTTCCGTCCCTGTTTATCACGAACGATACCCGTCAGGTATACATTTTTGAACGGATAAGTGCCTTTGTATTCGTATCCGGCAATGATCATACGGGCAACCCAGAAAAACAGGATTTCAGGGGCCGTCACCAGATCATTGGTTGGATAATAATAATTTATCTCTTCATTGTCAGGTTTTTTAATCCCGTTGAAAACCGAAATCGGCCATAACCATGACGAAAACCAGGTATCCAGTACGTCCGCATCCTGGGTGAGATCTTCTTCGGTTAAAGCAAAAAGCTGATATTCGTGCTGTGCAATGTGCAAAGCCTCATTTTTACTTTTGGCTACAATCACCGTCCCATCCTGTAAATAATAGGCCGGAATCCGATGTCCCCACCAAAGCTGGCGGCTGATATTCCAGTCGCGCACGTTTTCCATCCAGTGACGGTACGTATTTTTGAATTTTGGCGGAATAAGCTGAATCGTATCATTCATCACATTTTCCAAAGCCGGCTCACTTAACCGGCTCATTTTCAAAAACCATTGTTCCGAAATCCTCGGCTCAATCACCGCGTTTGTACGCTCCGAATGACCTACATTCGATTTATATTCTTCGCTTTTTACCAGATTTCCTGATTCTTCAAGCAACTTGATGATCTTCTTACGGGCAACGAAACGGTCCTCTCCTACCAGAATCTGTGCTTTTTCACTCAGCGTTCCGTCTTCGTTCAAAAGATCGATGATCGCCAGATTGTGTTTTTTACCCAGTTCATAATCATTGGTGTCATGCGCCGGAGTCACTTTCAGAGCGCCTGTACCAAATTCCATTTCTACATATTCGTCTGCAATGACAGTAATGGCGCGATTGATCAACGGGATATTTACCTGTTTTCCGATCAGGTTCTGGTAACGTTCGTCATTTGGATTAACACAGATCGCCGCGTCGGCCATAATGGTTTCCGGACGCGTCGTAGCGATAACAACACCTTCTCCTGCTGCACCGCCAACCAGGTCGTAACGGATATAAACCAGTTTCTGGTTAACTTCCTTCGTCATTACCTCTTCATCAGAAACCGTCGTACGTGCCTGTGGATCCCAGTTCACCATGCGGTGACCGCGGTAGATATCCCCTTTTTTGTACAGGTCAATAAATACATCGATTACAGAATCGTATAGATCCGGATCCATCGTAAAGCTGGTACGGTCCCAATCGCAGGAAGCACCCAGTTTACGCAACTGCTGCAAAATTATACCACCATACTTGTGCGTCCATTCCCAGCAATATTCCAGAAATTCTTCACGGGAAAGATCACGTTTGCTGATACCACGCTCTTTTAACATCGCAACCACCTTGGCTTCGGTCGCAATGGAAGCGTGATCCGTTCCGGGAACCCAGCAGGCTTCCTTGCCTTCCATCCGCGCTTTACGGATCAGGATATCCTGGATGGTATTGTTCAGCATATGTCCCATGTGCAACACGCCTGTCACGTTCGGTGGCGGTATCACGATGGTATAAGGTTCCTTATCAGGATTTGGCTTGGAATTAAAATATTTGTTTTCGATCCAGTAGCTATACCATTTATCTTCTATCTCTTGCGGCGCGTAGGTTTTGGAGATCATTCTTTTTGTAAAATATGGGCGTTGATAACAATTGCAGTCTTAAAAAGACGGCAAGTTATCACTTGAAACCGATATTTTCACGTGAATCTTAGGAGATTAATGATTGTCGGGGCAATTTTTACGCTTCTGAGGGGGCAATGGGCAGCCAGATCATAAATGTACTTCCATGCCCGGGCCGGCTCTGCACCTGAACCGTTCCTTCATGCGCTTCCACCATTTTCTTCACATAACTCAGGCCAAGACCAAAACCTTTTACATCATGAACATTACCCGTTGGTACCCGGTAAAATGTGTCAAAAATGCGGAGTAATTGCTCCTTGCTCATTCCCAGGCCATGATCACTAATTGAAATGGAAACACCATTATTTTCATTTGCCGTTCTGACCGTCAAATGAAGTTTATCCGGAGAGTACTTAATCGCATTATCAACGAGGTTATTGAGCACATTGGCAATATGCACCTCATCGCAGGAAATCATCTCATGAACGGCCTCAAATTCCAGGTCCAGCTCACCCTCCTTCTGCTCCATCTGCACACTCTGACTATTCAGTACTTTTTCAATCAGATCATGAATATTGGCTTCACTGCGTTTCAGTTTTACGTGACCTTTGTCCAAAAGCGCCATTTGTAAAACCTTCTCCACATGGGTTCCGAGCCGTTTATTTTCTTCCCTGATAATGCCAAGGTAACGCGTCATTCTTGGTGAAACCTCCACGCCGGATGACCCTGAATTTTCCTGTGCCATTTCCGTCGCCAGCGCAATGGTGGAAATCGGTGTTTTAAACTCGTGGGTCATGTTGTTGATAAAGTCGTTTTTAATATCAGAAAGTTTTTTCTGGTGCAGGATGGTAGAAACCGCCATATAAAAACAAGCCATGATCACGACGATCAGGATACCTGAGCCGCCAAACATGACACCCATGTTGCTTAAAATGTATTTCTGCTGATCCGGGAAGAAGACGTAAAGCAGGTTATTCCCCTGTAACGTCTCGTTCGGAAAAAGCGACGCTTTGTAGGATCGCTGCTGCCATTCGTTTGATTTCAGGCTGGCGGTTGAAAAAATCATCCCGTTATTGACATTACCCTGCACGGCAAATTCATAAGGCAATGTGATGCCGTTTTCCGTCAGTTCCTTTCTCAGTAAAGTATCCAGCAAAAATCTGTTCACACGCTCCTGAATCGGCCTTTTGGTATACATCAGGTCCTTCATAACCTCCCGCAAAAGGTCTGCGCGGTCAAGATCCTTTGCTTTTCCGTTGATAAGCGGTTTGGTTCCCGCTAATTTCCCCTTGTCCAGCCCCGGATAGGCTTTCCGATATTCTACGGAACGATGAAGAGAATCCCCCCTACCCTGGTTCCTGACACCGTTTTTTTGGTTTGGAAAAACTTCCTGGAAAGCATTGCCCAGTTTTCTCTCGTCATCCATGCGTCTGCGCATAAACTCATCCATACCTTCTGCACCAAAACGCTGCGCCTGAAAAAACTCCTCAATAATTTGCTGCTGATGATCGACCATTACCCTGAAATTGGGGCTCAGAACATCCGAGGGCGCTGCTTCGGCCAAAACCTGGTAATGTATTTCCTCGCCGTTCGGGCCGATGAAAACCTGGATATTGGATGGCGGAGAAGCTGCCGAAACCTGTTTTTTATCCTTATGCTGTGCAGCTGTTCTTTTCACCGGCATTTCTCTTAACTGCGTGATCCGGTTAAGCTTGTCCTTTTGCTGCTCGGTTTCAATGCGTTGTTGCAGCAGGTACATCATTTCCTGCTTTTCGAGCCGGTGCACCACTTCCTGTACTGACTCAGCCACCTTATTGTTAAACTGTTCGTTCCGGACCGCAATCGCTTCACGGATCCAGTACCACTGAAAACCAATAAGGCCGATTAACGCCAGGCACATTAAACCAATAATTATCTGAATCTTCCGCTTCGTCATTTCTATTTAGATCTTCCTTGCAAAACTGTTCGTGCAACACTGTTCGTGCAACACTTTTATTTTTCCTGCGACTTTATTCTGTTCAACAAATTTAGTGTATCCCGGATACCCGTTTCGATTTTTAACAAAATTTAACAGCGTTTCAATTCAGACAGGAATTAAATTTGTAATCATCTCACAAACAAAACAATAGAACACCATGACGCCCAACATCCTATCCCGCATAGCCTTGTCTGCACTGGTCATCAGCGGACTTTCCTTTACTGAAAAAGCCCTGGCGCAGTCCGACAAGGAGCCACAGAAAAAAACGACCATCCGTATTAAAGTTACCGAAGATAAGGATGGCAAAGCCAAAACGATCGAAAAGAAGTATGAACTTCCGGATATGTCCGGCAGCGACCGTGAAGATTTTGTTGACAAGGCACTGGATTCTCTAAAAATAGATTCCAACGGGAAAAGCCAGGTAACAATAACCGTTGACGACGGAAAAGGCAATAAAAATGAACAAAAACGCCGCATGAAAATCCATAAAAAATCGGATGACGACGATGTTTTTGCCTACAACTTTAACAAGGATTTTAATTTCGATGAATTAAGAAGCAAGACGCGGGACTTTGAAAGAGAGTTCAGGCCAAAAGCCAAGATCATGATGCGGGATATGGAAGATTTCGGAAACCGCATGGGTGAGCGCATGGGCGATTTCTGGAATAGTGAATCGGTCAAGGCTTCCACGGTCCGTGAATTATCGGCCTATCCGAATAATCCTGACAACGGCGTATTGAATCTGCGTTTCTTCGTTCCGCAAAAAGGCGATGTGAATATTATTATTTCAGATACAAAAGGGAAAGAAGTTGGACGCAAAGAAATCAAGGATTTCAGCGGAGATTTTGTCGGGCAAATTGACATCAGGAAAAACACAAAAGGCACTCTGTTTGTGACAGTTACGCAAAATGAAGACGGTGCCGTGAAGCGGATTATCCTACCTTGATTTTTTGACCTTTTTCGGGTTATTCCTCTTGATTAGTAACAGTTAAGAGGATTTTTTATTGGAAAAAAACGGGACAATAGCGCCTACATGTATTAAGTAATTGTAAATTTGTAGCCAAATCATCATTTTGTCCTAAATTTGTTTCATTAAGCAACCATGCTGAATCTTATACTATTTGGTCCTCCGGGCGCCGGAAAAGGCACCCAAAGTGAGAAAATTATAGCAGAATACAAACTCATTCACCTTTCTACGGGCGACTTGCTTCGTTCTGAAATTCAGGGAGGTACCGAATTAGGACTTAAAGCAAAAACCTTAATGGACCAGGGTTTGCTGGTTCCTGACGAAGTTGTTATCGGGATGATCGACAACAAACTTAAGGAACACAAAGACGGACCAGGATTTATTTTCGATGGTTTTCCGAGAACGGTAGCACAGTCGGAAGCATTGGATGCCCTTTTGGCAACTTATGACGAAAGTATTTCTGTGATGGTAGCATTGGTTGTTGACGACAACGAACTGCTTGCCCGTTTGTTAAACAGAGGAAAAACTTCCGGCAGACCGGACGACCAGAATGAAGAGCTGATCAGCAAACGCATTCAGGAATACAACAGCAAGACAAAACCTGTGGCTGACTATTATCAGGCACAAGGAAAATATATAGCGATTAATGGTATAGGGGAGATCGAAACGATTTTCGAAGGCATAGCCGGGGCTATTGAGCAAGCATAACATCAATTTCAAAGAGGTGCGGAGAACGAGGTTTTTGGGGCCTGATTTCTGCACCTTTTTGCTGTAAAAACAATACTGTAAATTACACTTCTCATTTTATCTTAACAACGGCAGCAGGGTATGGCATCTTCCAACTTTATAGATTACGTAAAAATAAATGTTCGTTCCGGTGCAGGTGGCGCGGGCGCATTACACTTTCGCCGTGAAAAACACGTTGAAAAAGGTGGCCCGGATGGTGGAGACGGAGGCCGTGGCGGTCACGTGATCCTGAAAGGCACTACGCAGGTCTGGACACTTTTACATTTAAAATATACAAAACACATCCGTGCATTCGATGGCAAAGGAGGTGAAGGAGGAAGAAGGAAAGGCGCTGACGGAAAGGACATTATCCTGGAAGTTCCGTTGGGAACCATTGCCCGTGATGTGGAAACCGGAGAACAGCTTCTTGAAATAACAGAAGATGGTCAGGAAGTGATTTTGATGAAAGGCGGCAGAGGCGGAATGGGAAATGATCATTTCAAATCATCAACAAACCAGACGCCTCAGCATGCACAAACCGGTGATCCTTCGGTGGAATCCTGGATTATCCTCGAATTGAAAGTATTGGCCGATGTTGGTCTGGTTGGTTTCCCGAATGCCGGAAAATCAACATTACTTTCTGTGGTTTCGGCTGCACGTCCTGAAATTGCGGATTATCCGTTTACGACGCTTGTGCCCAACCTGGGTGTGGTGGCTTACCGTAATTACAAGTCATTCGTCATGGCAGATATTCCAGGCATTATTGAAGGCGCTTCACAGGGAAAAGGCCTTGGACTGCGTTTCCTGCGCCACATCGAAAGAAATTCGATTCTGCTGTTCATGGTTCCGGCCGACAGTGAAGACATTGAAGCCGAATACAATACGCTTGTGAATGAGCTTCAGCTTTATAACCCGTCGCTTTTGGACAAACACCGGCTTCTGGCTATTTCCAAAATGGATATGTTGTTTGATGAAGAGCGTGAAGAAATTGCTAAGAAACTGCCAAAGGGTATTTCCTGTACGTTTATTTCTTCATTGACCGAGGAAGGGATCGATCAGCTGAAAGATAAAATCTGGGAATTGCTCCACGAGGCCAACCCCGTTGTGTAACAGCTTCCGTTAAATAAATTAAGAGATACATATTTTTAAAACCGACCATTTAGAGCCTTCTTTGCGTTCAAGAAGCCGTAGCCATGTGTTGTCCTGATTTTCATGAAGCCTAATTTATCCTCGTTTTTTTGCTCTACACTATTATTATGTCTGGGTTTACTTCCCGTATTTGGACAAATAAATATTGACTATCCGGCCAACAGGGCTGTTTTTCAACGTGATAAAGGTAATAACGCCACCATTTATGTTGCGGGCAGTTATACCAAAATTATCGACCGTGTAGAAGCCAGGCTCAATGCGATCAACGGAGGCTCCTCCACAAACTGGGCGACCATCCAGTCAAACGTGCAGGGCGGTGTTTATTCGGGAAGCATTGATGCAACCGGCGGCTGGTATGAGCTTCAGGTTCGTGGATGGAATGGCGATCAGCTGGTAGGTTCCACACAGATTTCAAGGGTCGGTATTGGAGAAGTTTTCTTAATCAGCGGGCAATCCAACGCACAGGGTTATAAAAATTACGGTGGTCCCGGCGCAGGCGACGACCGTGTAAACTGTGTCAATTATTACAATGAGGGGCAGCCTAACAGCGATTTATCCGCACCCACTTTTTCTCATCTGGACTCAGATTCCTACATCGCACCACGCGGAAATTCAGCCTGGTCGTGGGGAAAACTGGGTGATTTGCTGGCAAACCGGTTCGGGGTTCCGATTTTATTTTACAACATCGGATGGTACGGTTCCGCCGTGAAAAACTGGCGGGAAAGTATCAATGGTACCGCCTACTCAGTATACAATGGAGAGGCTTTTTACCCAAGCGGCGCGCCTTATGGAAATCTTCGGTCTGTCCTTCAGTATTACGTGCCTGCCACCGGCATCCGCGCGGTGTTATGGTTTCAGGGGGAAGCAGAAATAACAGATCAGAACAGCACGACAAGTTCTTACTTCAATGATCTTTCCACGGTGATCCAGAGTTCCCGGAATGAATCCGGAAAAAATCTATCCTGGATGGTTAGTCTCACTTCTTATAGCAACGATACCGGTGTAAATACCAAGGCGACAGCTGGACAGCAACAAGTGATTTCATCCGTGCCCAATGTATTTGCAGGCCCCAATACCGATGCCGTACAAGTGCCCCGCATTGATGGCGTACACTTCCAGGGGGATGGTTTGGTACAACTGGCAGAAGCCTGGAGTGCTCAGATTAATGATGATTTCATGGCAAGGTCCGAGCCTTTTAAGGCCGTAAGTCCTTTGAAACTTTCGGCTTCCTGTGCGGGCAACAATAACCTGAGATTATCAGTCAATACCGATGGTTATTCCGCCTTTAACTGGAATAATGGCCAAAACGAAAGCAGCATCCAGGTAGGAAACGGAACCTACCGTGCCCGGGCAAGAGACAGTCATAACAATATTATCTTCTCTCCGGAAGTGAAAATTAATGAAAGTATACAACCGGCCCAGCCCGTCCTTACACTTCAGGGAAGTAACCCCGTTTGTAAGGGAAATACGGCTACATTAATCTCGAATACAACAGAAAACCTTAAATGGAATACCGGCCAAACGGCTGACCGAATCACCATCAGTACCGGCGGAGAATATTTTGTCACGACTAAAAATGCTTATGGATGTGAAACGAGTTCCTTCAGGATTGCAATCGAAGTACTTACTTCACCTCTGCCGGACAAACCTGCCATTGCGGTTACAGGAGCACTGACATTTTGCGATGGCGGCGTTGTTGCCTTGAAATCAAGTTCAATAGTTAAAAGTATTTGGTCAAATGGTGCAACCGACGCGAGCGTTTCCATCAGGACATCCGGTCAGTATACCGTAAGGGCAGTAGATAACTTTGGATGTTTTTCGCCGGATTCTGATCCCGTTACGGTTAAAGTGAATCCTTTGCCTGCCAAACCAACCATTGGTCTGAGCCGGTCTCCTATCTTTTGCGAAGGAGAGAACGTGGTAATGACATCCAATTACGACAGCGGCAACATCTGGAATACGAACGTAACTTCAAAAGCGATTACCATTACAACGGCAGGTACATTCAGCCTGATGCAGCGTGACGGGAATGGCTGTGAATCCACATCTGATCCGATCACGACAAAGGTTAATCCTTTACCTGCGACACCAACCATCAGCTCCTTGCGCCCCACGACCTTCTGCGACCGTGATTATACGACTTTGCAGGGCAGTGAGACTTATGCCTACCAATGGAGCAACGGAGGCACAAACCGCGAAGTGGAAATACGGACTTCCGGTAATTATACCCTTTCGGCAAAAGATGCCAACGGATGTTTGTCAATACCTTCCAGCGGTATCAAAGTGGTTGTCAATCCGCTTCCGCCAAAGCCTGTAATTACGGCAAGCGGCCCGACAACTTTCTGCGCTGATGCCAGTGTTAACCTGCAGTCGAACGATGCTGCAAAATATGTCTGGAACACCGGAGCAGAAACCAAGACCATTAACACCAACGTTTCCGGAGATTATTCGGTAAAAACCATCAATGAATTCACTTGTTATTCGGATCCATCGGACGCCATAAGAATTAACGTACTCGCATTGCCACCTGCCCCACTCGTTCAGGCACTCGGTCCTGTTTCATTCTGTGATGGCGATGCTGTGACACTTAGCGCTTCAAACGGTACCTCATTCTTCTGGAATACCGGGGAACAAAACAACCTCCTGGAAGTAAGCAATTCGGGAAGCTATAAGGCACGTGTTCAGGATAACCAAGGCTGCTTCTCGCCTTTTTCAAGGGAAATAGTCGTGGAGGTAAAACCTTTGCCATCCAAACCTACAATCAGACAAGTGGGTACTTTTACATTAATGGCCGAAAACAATATCAACGACGGCGATCATGTATGGCAACTCAACGGTACCAATCTTACGGAAAATGGAACCACCCTGAAAGCTATAAAATCCGGGTCTTACGTTGCCAACAACACGGTGATATACAGCCCGACACTTACCTGTTTTTCTGATTTTTCAGAACCCTTTATTTTCACGCTGAATACACAAGGCGGAACAGTCAGTGTGTATCCGAATCCTAGTTCTACCGGATCATTCACGATTGAGACAATGGATGATCTTAAAGACGCCACGATACAGGTTTTCGACCTGACCGGCAAGCTGATAAGGACTTACGAATCAGTAAATTTTAACGAAAGAAGATTTATCGATTTGTCTTTACTTTCAAATGGAATGTATATCTTGTCCATTCAGTCAGGAGATTTCAAGAAGACGAAAAAAATTAGTATAATCCAATAATATTTTAGGACCAAGTGCGATTGTCCTTTGCCAATTCAGAGTTCTTTTTTTACAAAAATTGTATCCTCTTTTATGGAAAGTCGTTTACGCGTAAACTGGTTAGCCCCAATTGGCTACTTTATTGTATGGTTTTTTATCGGAATTTTTATAGTCAAGGATTACGGCGTAACGTGGGATGAGCCCATCATGCGACAGCTCGGGCTGGTTGGCTTAAAGTATCTTAATAATGTATTGGGGCATCCTTTCACCATCCCCATCAGCAATCAGATTGAAGACTTCAGCACGTTCATCAACCACGAATACGGAAGTTTGTTTGAAATAATTCTCGCCGGTGCTGAATTAGCTTTCATCAAACCTATGGTGTATGACTATCTTCAGATGGATGGTTCCGCTTATTTTCTTCGTCATATCATCACCTGGCTTGTCTTTTGGTTATCCAGTATTTTCTTTTACAAACTCGTCAGACTCCGCGTCAGCAATACTTTTATTGCGTTACTTGGCACTTCTGTTTACCTGCTCTCACCAAGAATATTTGCAGATTCTTTTTACAACTCAAAAGATATCATTTTTCTGGCGTTTTTTGTGATCAATACCTACACCCTTTCGCTCCTGTTTTCAAAATTTACTTTTAAACATGCATTTTTTCATGGCATGTCTACGGGATTTTTGATTTCCATACGATTGATGGGCATTATTTCGGTTGCACTTTCTCTGGCTTTTATTGCGGCCTATATCCTGTTTAACGTAAAAAAACCGGCTATCAAAAATAGCCTGCTGGTTGTTGGGACATACCTTTTGTCTGCATCGGTTTTTATTTATCTGCTGTGGCCTTTTTTATGGGAAAGCCCTTTTTCAAGATTTTTTGAAGCCCTACGGCTGATGGCTCACTTCGTCCGTCAGGATAGTCCTATGCTTTACCGGGGCGAGTTTATCAACAGGGATCAGATTCCCTGGCATTATGTACCGGTTTGGCTGCTCATTACCATTCCGCCTTTTTATCTGTTTCTCGGTTTTGTGGCAGGTGTTGTGACGCTGTACGCCTTCGGAAAAGAATTTATCCGGCGAAACTTTCCTGCCATTCCTCTCATCGATTTGTACGTCATTGCATCGCTGATTCTTCCGATAGCATCCATCATCTTCCTTAATTCAATCATTTATGACGGATGGCGGCATCTCTTTTACCTGCATGCCTTTATTTCCTATCTCGCCACACTAGGGGGATATTTTATCGTCAGGGCAGTTTCAGAAAAATATGCGCTGTATGCAAAACTGGCGTGGGTAGCCGGTCTTTTATTCTATGCCGGTATCATCATCAAAATGCACCCGCAGCAGCAGGTTTATTTTACCATGTTCAATAAGCATCCGCAGACAGCCTATGAACTTGATTACTGGGGCCATTCCTATAAAGAATCCCTGGAATGGCTTTGTAAAAATTCCAGTAAGGATACCATTAAAATTGCTTACATCAGGATAGGAAATCAGCCAATGACGATGAATAAAAGGTTATTGGCCCCCAAGGACCGCAACAGGATTGTTTTTACTTCATCGCTGAGAGAAAGTGATTATTATATCACCAATTATAAATTTGGCGATCATGATATCCTCACCGGAAAACATATTGATATCACAGACAGCCTGGACAAAGAAATTTACAATATTGCCCCGATGGGCTATAAAATAAATACTGTTTTTTCCGTTAAGAAATAGCTGAATTTACCTGCCACGACCTACGTATTTTAATTAAAAGAAGTTACAATTAAAAAGAAGTATCTCAAAACCAGAACAAATCTTTAAATTCGCCAGAATTTTCAGACATTTTCCAGGCCGGTACTATTTGCAAAATTGTCATAACCTGAATACTTTTTAATTCTAATATAATGCTTGATAAAATTTTTACCTTTTCTTGTCTTCGGATCTGGCTACTTCTTATTTTAATTCCTTTTGGACTAAGCGCCCAAATAAAAATTACTTCACCGGTAGAGCGGGCTGTTTATCAGCGCAGTGCCAGCGGTCAGGCAACTGTTTCTGTTTCCGGAAATTACACCGTACCGATTGACAAAATTGAACTGCGTGCCTTGCCCGTCATTGCCGGACAGGGTACTCCAACAGCCTGGGCCGTTTTACAAACCAATCCGTCTGGTGGTGTTTTCAGTGGCTCCATCACACTTCTGGGTGGCTGGTATACCCTGGAAGCCAGAGCTTCATTGGCGGGAGAAATTGTCGGGCAAACCGCTGTTGTTTCCCGTATGGGTGTTGGCGAAGTGTTCATGATATCCGGACAATCCAATGCCCAGGGTGTAGATTACACGGCCGTTACCAAACCTGCTGCTGTGGATGACCGGGTAAATTATCTCAACCAAAGTAATGTAGTAAATTCACTCGCCGATCCTTTGTATCCGGTTTTTGACCGGCTTAATGAGGCAAAAGACGACATTGGCCCGAGAGGTAAAAGCCCCTGGTGCTGGGGTATCCTGGGCGACTTATTGGCCCAGAAACTTAATGTGCCCATCTTGTTTATCAATTCCGCATGGGAAGGTACATCGATCAAATATTGGCGCGCAAGTGCGGAGGGGAAAGTCGCTAAAAACATGTACGGATTCACGTACCCCGACCAAATGCCCTACGCCAACCTTCGTATTTTCATGCAAAACACAGCAAAGCAATTTGGTGTGCGTGCGATATTGTGGATGCAGGGAGAAACCGATACATTCCCGGAAGCTACCGGCTACGAAGAATATAGAAACAGCTTACAATTTGTAATGGATAAACTTGGGGCCGATATTAACGGGCGTGTAACCTGGGTAATAGCAAGAACGTCCAGAATTCGGAATGATGACGGGACATCCATCACCAGTCCTGCCGTGATCGGTGCGCAAAATGCGGTGATAGAAGGTCTTTTTAGCACGGCATATCCTGGTCCGGAAACGGATGGACTCTTTCCTCAACGGGCTGATGGTACACACTTTGCCGGCAGCACCGGTACAGCAGGGCTTACGGTTCTGGCCAATGCCTGGAACAATACCCTTGACATCAACTTTTTTAATAAAGTAAGCCCTTTAGTACCCGCAGCGATGCCAGTCATCACCAGCGTCTGTGCGGCTAACAATACCTCTTTGACACTCACTTTACCGGAAGGTTATGTTTCCTATAAATGGCTGCCAAGCTATGCAACCGGAAGAACCTTAACCGTTACCGGCCCCGGCGAGTATTATGCGCAATTAAAAGATGCTTATGGCAATACGGTCAACAGTCAGAAACTGATCGTGACCTCATCCATCAAACCTGTTACGCCAACGATCGTTCAATCGGGTTCACAGCAGGCATGTGCTGACTCAGCCTTCGTTTTCTCGCTGACTTCCAGCAATGACGATTACAGCTGGTTCAAACAAAACACAACCAATATTCTCGCCACCGGCCCAACGTTTGCCGTTAAAGAAGCAGGAACTTATCAGGTGAAAAGTAAAAATGTATTTGGCTGTACGTCCGAAACCTCGGCCGCCGCGTCATTGATCATCCGTCCGCAGATCCCTCAGCCAACGATCGCCAAGTCTGGCCCTTTTACCATCATGGCTACGATTGCCGAAACGAATTTGAATGCGCAATATGACTGGAAAAGAGATGAAAAAATTCTGCTGAATCATACCAGTATTGTCAAAACCGATACCTCCGGGAGCTACGCAGCCCGTACAAAAGTGACTTACACACTGGGCAGCAATTCGCTTACCTGTTACTCTCCGTTTTCTCCCGCACAGGAAGTGATCACCAATGACAAAAATGACGTGGTTGTTTTTCCAAACCCGGGACTTGCTGACGGCATTTACATCGAGTCGAGAGACAATATGAAAAACGCCGAAATTACAGTGTATGACATCTACGGCAGGGTTGTAGTTACACAAACGGAGGATTTAACCAGCCGCGTAAAAATACACGTTCAGAATCTTACCACGGGTAAATATATCATCCGGGTTAAATCCGCAGAGGTAGATCTCAGCAAACAAATCATGATAAGGTAAATATTTTATCTTTAAAAAATACTAAATAAGCCACGGTCACCTGTGGCTTATTTAGTATGATACTAATTAGGTAAAAGATAAAGTAAAGAATTTGATTGATAAATTTGCAAAGGCTAATTTTGACAGTAATAAAGTTTTCCCTGGTGTTTATCCAACGGATCTCTGATAGCAGCATATCAATTGAAATTAACAATCAATGAATAATAACTATCTTCCTTCCGACTATTTACCAATTATTGTTCAGTTCATTCTGGCTGCCGGATTTATTGGCGGGACCATGATTGTGACCCACTTAATTGGCCCAAGTCGTAAAAGCAAGCTTAAGGATGATCCTTTTGAATGCGGGATCGAATCCGTGGGTGATGCAAGAACACCCATTTCAGTTAAGTATTTTTTAGTCGCTATTCTCTTCGTTCTTTTCGATGTCGAAGTAATATTTATGTATCCCTGGGCAGTCAATTTTAAAGAATTGGGAATGTTTGGGTTTGTGGAAATGTTATTGTTTATGGCATTACTTCTTTCCGGATTTTACTACATTATCCGTAAAGGCGTATTAAACTGGGAAGACTAGCATATAAAACATTGCAATACAGCAGATTATGAAAGAAGTAACGATAGCGGAAGCACCTCAGGGACATAGCGGATCAGGATTTTTTGCCACTTCATTTGATGAAGCAATCGGTCTTGCCAGAAGTTACTCACTTTGGCCTTTACCATTTGCGACCTCTTGCTGTGGTATCGAGTTTATGGCCACCATGGGGGCTCATTACGATATATCACGTTTCGGATCGGAACGCCCAAGTTTCTCACCCCGCCAGGCTGATTTGCTGATGGTGATGGGTACGATTGCCAAAAAAATGGCCCCGGTTGTTAAGCAGGTTTACCTTCAGATGGCAGAGCCGCGCTGGGTTTTGGCCGTAGGAGCTTGTGCATCAAGCGGCGGTATTTTTGATACTTATAGTGTTTTGCAGGGTATTGACCGCATTATCCCTGTTGACATTTACGTACCAGGATGCCCTCCACGTCCCGAACAGATCATCGACGGACTTATGGGTATTCAGAAACTGGCGCAAAACGAAAAACTTCGTCGCAGAAACACCGACGAATACCAGGAACTTTTAGCATCCTATAATATTCAATAATTACCCTATGCTAAGCAATCAGGAAGTAGCCGAAGAGCTATTGGGGAAATTTGGTGATCAGGTATATGACTTTGAAGAGCCTTACGGATTACTGACACTCTCAACAACCCGTGAGGAAATTATTCCGGTCCTTGAATTTTTAAAACAGCATAAAACGTATCAGATCAATTTCCTTACGGATATCACAGGTGTTCATTATCCTGACAATACCGGTAAGGAATTTGCTGTGGTTTATCACCTGCATAGCTTTATACAGAACTTCAGGATCCGGATCAAAGTGTTCATTGCGGAAGCTGATATCCACATTCCAACCATGACAGGGCTTTATGCAAGCGCTAACTGGATGGAACGTGAAACGTATGACTTCTACGGAATTCTTTTTGATGGCCATCCTAATCTTGTGCGTATCCTCAATATTGAAGAAATGGATTATTTCCCGATGCGTAAAGAATATGCACTGGAAGATGCTACGCGGGAAGATAAAATTGATGCGCTTTTTGGTCGTTGATCCTTTAAGGAAAAGAGTAAGTTATGGCAGATATCGAATTATTACCTCATAATGTTCCCGTTCAATCAGAATTGCCTGAATTGATCGAGGAGCTTACAACCCTAAACCTCGGCCCTACCCACCCGGCTACACACGGTATTTTTCAGAATATCCTTCAGATGGATGGTGAAAAAATCGTTTCAGGTGAGCAGACCATAGGTTATATACACAGGGCTTTCGAAAAAATTGCAGAAAGACGCCCGTTCTACCAGATCACCACGCTTACCGACCGCATGAATTATTGTTCTTCACCGATCAATAACTTCGGCTGGCATATGACGATGGAGAAGTTTTTGCAAATTGAGGTTCCAAAACGTGCGCAGTATATCCGCGTCATCATGATGGAGCTTGCCAGGATTTCCGATCACCTGATTTGTAACAGTATCCTGGGTGTGGATTCAGGTGCGTTTTCAGGTTTCCTTTACGTGATGCAAAAACGTGAGGATATCTACGAAATCTACGAAGAAGTCTGCGGTGCGCGTTTGACTACAAACATGGGCCGTATCGGTGGTATGGAACGTGATTTGTCGAGTACAGCCCTTCGCAAGATCCGTGAATTTATCAAGACATTCCCACCTGTTCTGCGTGAGTTTGAAAAACTGATGAGCCGTAACCGTATTTTTATGGACCGGGTGATCAATGTTGGACCAATCTCCCTTGAACGTGCGCTTTCATACGGTTTTACAGGACCCAATTTACGTGCTGCCGGGCTGGATTACGACGTTCGTGTGATGGAACCTTATTCCTCGTACGAAGATTTTGATTTCAGTATTCCGGTCGGACAAAGCGGTGATACTTTTGACCGCTACAATGTACGTATGGAAGAAATGTGGCAGAGTCTGAAAATTGTGGAGCAGGCTTTGGAAAATCTTCCCGAAGGACCTTATTACGCTGACACTCCGGAATATTATTTACCTCCCAAAAAAGAGGTTTATAGTAATATGGAAGCACTTATTTACCATTTCAAAATTGTAATGGGGGAAATAGATGCTCCGATCGGCGAAGTTTACCATGCTGTTGAAGGTGGTAACGGAGAGTTGGGTTTTTACCTGATCAGCGATGGAGGAAGAGCTCCATACCGTCTGCATTTCCGTCGCCCGAGTTTTATATATTATCAGGCCTTTCCTGAAATGTGCAAAGGAAGCACGCTTTCAGATGCTATTCTCACCATGAGTAGCCTGAATGTTATCGCAGGAGAATTGGACGCATAAAATCAGATTGATTATTTGATTTTCAAAAGATCGTATTAAAGAAATGACTGAAACACCAAATCCCGTTGCGTTTACCCCGGAACGACTGGCGAAAGTAAAAGAAATCATTGCACGTTATCCGGAAGGCCGCCAAAAATCGGCTTTACTTCCTGTTTTGCACGTTGCCCAGGAACAATGGGGATGGGTGAGCAGCGAGGTGATGGATTATGTCGCAGACATATTGAGCATCAAACCGGTAGAGGTTTATGAGGTTGCTTCATTTTATACCATGTACCACCTTGACGCTGTCGGAAAACACGTCATTGAATACTGCCGTACTGGCCCTTGCTGCCTGATGGGTGGTGAAGAAATATATGATTACCTGAAACAAAAGCTTGGCATTCAGGCTGGACAAACGACGTCTGATGGTCTGTTTACGATCAAGGAAGTGGAATGTCTTGCAGCTTGTGGCTGGGGCCCGGTTTTCCAGATTCGTGAGAAGTTTTACATGAACCTGACCCGCGAGCGTGTTGACGAAATCATTGAAGAGTTAAGCAAATAAGCCTTTTATAAGCTGAAAATAGTATCCTGAAAAATGGCTAAAAAAATATTAACGGAACACATTAACGTCCCAGGTATTGAAACCTTCGAGGTTTACCGCAAACAAGGAGGTTATACTGCTGTTGAAAAAGCAATAAAAACCATGACTCCCGAGGAGGTTGTGGAAGAAGCCAAGAAATCCGGAATACGGGGACGTGGTGGTGCAGGGTTTCCTATGGGAATGAAATGGGGCTTTTTGGCAAAACCGGAAGGTGTTCCCCGTTACCTGGTTTGTAATGCAGATGAATCGGAGCCTGGTACTTTCAAAGACCACCACCTGATGAAGTGCCTCCCCCACTTACTGATTGAAGGCATGATCGTTTCCAGCTTTGCTTTGGGCGCGAACAAGTCTTTCATATACGTACGTGGCGAGCTGATGTATGTGATCCGTATCCTTGAAAAAGCCATTGAAGAAGCGAAAGCAAATGGTTTTCTCGGAAAAAATATATTAGGCAGTGGTTATGATCTGGAACTTGTCGTACAGCCAGGCGGCGGTGCATACATTTGCGGAGAAGAAACGGCTTTGCTGGAATCTTTGGAAGGTAAAAGAGGAAACCCTCGTAACAAACCTCCATTCCCTGCGGTAAAAGGACTTTATCAAAGCCCTACTGTGGTAAATAATGTGGAATCCATTGCCAATATGCCATGGGTGATCAACCATGGTGGTGACGCTTACGCAGCCATCGGGATTGGACGCAGTACAGGAACAAAACTTATTTCTGCCTCAGGACATATTCAAAAACCAGGCGTTTATGAAATCGAACTGGGCGTTAGCGTTGACGAGTTCCTTTATTCGGATGAATACTGCGGTGGAATCCGTAAGGGACATCATTTGAAAGCGCTGGTTGCGGGAGGTTCGTCCGTACCTATTTTACCGGCACATTTGATTACCAAAACGGCGGCCGGCGAAGATCGTCTGATGAGTTATGAATCTTTATCGGATGGCGGTTTTGCCACAGGAACGATGTTAGGTTCAGGTGGTTTTATCGTGTTTGATGAAACGGCCTGTATCGTTCGGAATACCTGGAATTTCTCCCGCTTTTATCACCATGAATCCTGCGGACAATGCAGCCCTTGCCGTGAAGGTACAGGCTGGATGGAGAAAGTTTTGCACCGTATCGAACACGGTCACGGAAGCATGCATGACATCGATCTGCTGGTAGATATAGCCAAAAAAATTGAAGGGAATACGATTTGCCCGCTTGGAGACGCATCGGCATGGCCTATTGCGAGTGCAGTTCGCCATTTCCGTGAAGAATTTGAATGGCATATCACCAACCCGCACGAAGCTTCTCAGCCAGGAGCCGTGTTTATGGGTGCAGTTTTGGCATAGTTGGAAAATTGTGACAACCAGATACTAAATCTTTAATACACCAGATACTAATTCCTTAATACATTTGCGAATTAGCCCGGAAAGGTATCCGGATGAATTAAAATAGCCAAGTATGCAATTATTGATTAGACCAGTTTACAATTTTATAAAGCATAACGCGTACCCATTAACCTTTGCCTTCTGTATTGTTTGTACAGTTATAATGCTCTATATCAAAGGAGTTTTTATACTGAGTTATCATCCGGACATTTCCGGAAGTGAGCGTGGCACAACTTTCGGAATACAAATTGTTGCTGATAATCAACCGCTTTACCGAAACCCGGAAATTCCGCCATTTTGGATTGTGCAGTACGCACCTTTATATTATTACCTGGTTGGAAAGACGTATCAGCTATTGGATTGGGATCCTACCAATATTTACAGGATACAATTTTTAAGCCGGCTGATTTCTTTCATTCTGGTTTCCATTTCCATGGTGGTTGCCTATATCACGGTCAGAAGATTCATTCAGGTTTCCAAACTGTTGAGTATCGTTTTCTGCTGTCTGATATTTGGCCAGCTGCAACAGTGGCATTTAACCAATTCCAGAATTGACAGCCTGCTTTTCCTGTTCACCGTGCTTTACATCCATGTGATATTAAAAGCACTTGAACAGAAAGATGAATGGAACAAATATTTCGTCCTCGCAGGTTTTCTTGCAGTCGTTGCATTTTTCACGAAACAAAGCGCTTTAATCCACAGCATCGTTTTACTGGGTTATTTCTTTTATAGATTCCAATGGTCATCGTTTTTTAAAATGGCGGGGTTACTGGCGGCTCTTTTTCTCGTATTTACCTTGATTTTCAGCCAGCTGCAATTCAAAGTGTTTTACGATAACTTGTTCGGGAGCCTTCAGCTACCGATTGTTCCGGGCTGGTTTTATGCATACACTTTCCGCCATCTGGTTCCGGCGCTGAGTATTTTGGTAGCAGTAAGTTTTATCATCAGTTTGAAATGGCTGGTGAATTCAACAAATCCCAAGACCATTTTCCTGTCGTTATCGACAATTTTGTTCTTTGGTTTTGCTACGGCAACAGCCTTCAAACATGGCGCCGCGGTGGGTTATTATCATGAGTTTGCGTACGTAGGGTTACTTGGGATATTTTATTACTTTTATAATGAAAACCTGACCGTAACCAATGCCTCGCTGACCTATTACCTGTTCCCTGCGCTGGTGGGCCTGACGATGTTGTATTTTACCAGTCAGCAGATGGAAAAATATTACACAACGAACCTGGCCAAATATGAAGCCGATTACAGCCAGCAAAACGAGGTAAAAAAATATGTCGAAACGCATATTGCTGCGGATGAAAAGGTTGTGATCTCAGGAGGTGAAGATTTCCGCGGATGGCTTTTACAGCATATGCTTTTCAAACATCTTCTGGCCTACCAGGATACCGAAGTACGCTTTTTATTTGAAGCCAAAAGGTTTAATTTTAGTGGCTTTTATGATTTAGTAAAAGAGAAAAAAATACGTTACCTGATTCTGGATAAGAATAGTCCTCCTTATCTGTATGCTTTTGACTACACATTTGATCTGAAAGATTATTTGCTGGAAAAAGACATTCACGGATATAAGGTATATAGATTAAAATAAATAAGACGATTTAGAGATGTCTTGATATGGAAGAAATAAAACCACAGTTAATCAAAATAACCTTCGACGGCATTGAGGTCGAAGTGGAACCGGGAACTACGATCATGCAGGCGGCGCGTAAAATCGCAGAAGCCGATGAAAGCCAGGGTCACCTGGTGCCACCGGCCATGTGTTATTACAAACCGCTTCCGACATCTGGCGGAAAGTGCCGTGCCTGTTTGGTAAGGGTAGCGCAGGGATCTGCAAAAGATCCGCGTCCTATGCCGAAACTGGTTCCTTCATGCATTACGCAGGTTCAGGAAGGTATGGTCGTTGAAAATACAACCAATCCGGCTGTACTGGATACCCGTAAAAGCATCGTTGAATTCCTGTTGATCAATCACCCGCTTGACTGCCCGGTTTGTGACCAGGCTGGCGAATGTCATCTTCAGGATTTCTCTTTTGAGCACGGTTCAGCCAAAACACGTTACGAAGAAGAGCGCAGAACGTTCGAAAAAATAGATATCGGTCCATTTGTTCAGTTGCACATGACGCGCTGCATCCTTTGCTACCGTTGTGTTTACACCGCCGACCAGATCACCAATAATCGTGTGCACGGTGTAATGAACCGCGGGGATGCTTCAGAGATCAGTACTTACATCGAAAAAGCAATCGATAACGACTTCTCCGGAAACGTGATTGATGTTTGTCCGGTTGGCGCTTTGACTGACAAAACCTATCGTTTCAAAAGCCGTGTGTGGTTTTCCAAACCGGAAGACGCTCATTGTGATTGCGACAAATGCAGTGGTAAAGTGACACTTTGGTACCGTGGTGACGAAGTGATCCGCGTTACAGCCCGCAAAAATATGTGGGGCGAAGTGAACGAGTTCATTTGTAACAAATGCCGTTTCGAACGTAAAAAAACCAGCGACTGGGTTATCGAAGGACCAACGAAGGTGAAACGCAGTTCGGTTATTTCTGCCAACAAATATCGTAAAGATCTTATCGCAAAACCTGAGTTCGCACTTAAACTTGCCGCTACGCAGTTTAAGCCAATCGACGATGAACGTGCGTATACAACAGATATCGAAACCGTGCGCCATCAAAGCATCGAAAATAACGATAAGGCAAATCATCGTTCGCTATTAACAGATAACAGGAATTAAATTTCTGCCATCAATATTTAACTGTGAAGTAAAAAATGGAATTAACGGAGTTTGTAATCAAGACCTTAACAATCCTGGTTGTTTTTGTTTTAACACTGGTCATCGCCATGTACTCGACCTGGGGAGAGCGCAAAGTGGCGGGTTTTATCCAGGACCGGATGGGGCCTAACAGAGCGGGACCGGGTGGATTATTACAACCGCTGGCCGATGCAGGTAAAATGTTTTTCAAGGAAGATTTTATTCCTGCCCTTGCAAACAAATGGCTTTTTATTGCTGGACCGAGTTTGGCGATGCTTACTGCGCTTTTAGCAAGTGCTGTAATTCCGTTTGGAAGCACTTTCCGCTACGACGGTGTGGAAGTGGTTCTTCAGGGTGTTGAATCCAATATTGGTATTCTTTACGTTTTTGGCGTCGTGGCACTCGGTGTTTACGGGATCATGATCGGTGGATGGGCTTCCAACAACAAGTTTTCGTTACTTGGAGCCATCCGTGCAGCATCACAAAATATTAGTTATGAGGTAGCCATGGGACTTTCCCTGATCGCTATTCTGATGATGAGCAGCTCTTTGTCTCTTGGCGATATTGTAGCGCAGCAGCACGGCGGCAACTGGAATATTTTTTACCAGCCACTGGGTTTCATCATTTTCCTGACCTGTTCTTTCGCAGAATGTAACCGTGTACCTTTCGACCTTCCTGAGTGTGAAACGGAACTTGTAGGCGGATACCATACGGAATACGGAAGTATGAAACTTGGTTTCTACCTTTTTGCAGAATACATCAACATGTTCGTTTCCTCGGCTATTATCTCGACACTTTATTTTGGAGGTTATAACTATCCGGGCATGGACTGGGTTTACAACCAGCTGACGGCTTCCCTGGGAACCACCACAGGCCATAATATCGCTACTTTAATCGGTACCGGCGTATTTTTTGGAAAGGCTCTATTCTTTATATTTTTCTACATGTGGGTCAGATGGACACTTCCACGTTTCCGTTATGATCAGCTGATGAATCTTGGCTGGAAAAAACTGATTCCTTTGGCTATTATTAATATCATTATCACCGGAGCAAGCGTGCTTTTCTTAAAGCCATTTATTACTTCTCTGTTGAACTAAGTAACAAAAACAAGTATTGCCATGCAACTGACCAATCGCTCGAAGCAAGTAAGCAATAAAGAAATGACGCTGATGGAACGCGCCTACCTACCCGCTATTGCGACCGGTATGGCGATTACCCTCAAACACTTTTTCAAGAAAAAAGTAACAATAGAATATCCTGAGGTAAAAAGATACCTTGGCCCTGTATTTCGTGGCCGCCACATCCTGAAAAGAGATGCCGAGGGACGTGAACGTTGTACAGCCTGCGGACTTTGCGCCGTGGCCTGTCCCGCGGAAGCGATTTCCATGGTAGCTGCGGAACGCCAAAAAGGAGAAGAATCATTGTACAGAGAAGAAAAATATGCTGCGGTTTACGAAGTAAATATGCTGCGCTGTATTTTCTGCGGACTATGTGAAGAAGCCTGCCCTAAACAGGCCGTGTATTTGCGCCACGATGAATTTATACCTGTTTTCAATGATCGCAATCAGGTGATATGGGGCAAGGACTTATTGGTTGAAGACATGAACAACCGTTATACCCGGGAAGCCTGGACAAAAGAGGAAGCGCATTTACTGGATCAGAAAAGAGCCAATGGTGAGGCAACCAATGTAGTTCCAAGAGCAATTCCCTGATTTTACCCTTTATTCTTGAATCAGCAATTCACAAGCATATGAATCCGACATTATCTTTTTTTTACTTCCTATCATTCTTAACCGTGCTTAGCGCGTTAATGGTGATTGTTTCCAAGAACCCGATCCACAGCGTACTTTATCTTATCCTGACATTTTTTACACTTTCAGGCCATTATATTTTATTGAACGCACAATTCCTGGCCGCGGTAAATATCATCGTCTATGCCGGCGCGATCATGGTTCTTTTCCTGTTTGTGATTATGTTCCTTAACATTAAAGACAATCATGAAGAAGCCAAAACCAATCTGACCAAAATCGCTGCGGCGATCGTGGGCGGTACCGTGTTCGTGATTCTTTTCGGAGCTTATCGTAAAACAATCCTGATGCCGGTTGATCCTGCTACTTTTGACTCACAGGTTGGCATGATCGAAAGCCTGGGAAAACTCCTTTTCCGTGAATATCTGCTGCCATTTGAGCTGGCTTCTATTCTGCTTCTTGTGGCGATGGTCGGGGCCGTGATGATAGGAAAAAGAGAAATTGGGGAAAGACATTTCTGATCCATTACAAGATATATTTATAAATGAAAAGCGGGTCGTTACTGATCCGCTTTTTTCGTTTACTTTCTCGTAAGAAAATTAGTATTTTACCAGCAAATAATTATTTTTGTAACCGGGAATTAACCCTTCCCGATTACAAATTAGTTTTATACCTCCTCTAAAAGATACGTTTGTTCCTGCTTTGTAAGCCAGGCTTCTGCATGCCCATTCAGGCCACGGAAGTTTTCCGGACGAGGTATTGATGATCGTACACCCGTTAAAATGAAGATTATCATTACCGAACTCGGCATACTGCTGACCAGCGGCAGAGTAGCCAGAATTAGCACCGATCATTATCTCCCCGAAAAGCTTCTGCGCATTTATCTGCTGACAATTCTCGCAAGCAGCATCGCCGTTTTTATCGCTTTCGTTCCACTGCGTTTAGGTAATGTCGATGTTCCCTTTAACACATTTCAAGAGTCTTTAAAACAGCATTCGCTGGCCTATCAGATTGTTGTTTTTTGTCTTCTGGCACCAATCCAACAAGAAATCAAGTTTCGTCTTTGTCTGATTTACTCCAAAATAAATATTGCCGGTTTTCTGGGTATCTGGTGTTTTTTCTTACTGAATAAACTTAATGAAGGCAAAGGCCTATTCGGAGAACAAAACCCTACTTCTCTAAATCTCGGATTGAGTTTAATCGCCATGGCTTCTGTTTATAGCTGTTTACTTCAAAATAAAGAGATCAACAATAAGCTGGAAACGCTTTGGATGACCTATTCAAAACCGGTCTTCCTTATTTCGATACTTTGCTTCGCCTTGTTCCATGTCGCCAGTTTGGATAAAAATCTGCTTGATCTCCGGCTTATTCCTATACTTCTGCTGCCACCCGTATTATCAGGTTTAATTTTTGGCTATACCCGGTTAAAATACGGTGTCAGGTACTCTTTGCTATTACACATCGGATACAACGTGGTATGTGTGTTTTTGCCTTTTTTAAATGTCCTGGCCTGAGGTTAGACAAAATAGGAAAAGCAGATCTGTGTGTTTTTTAATAAGCAATAAAGGAGCCACCTCTTTCGAAATGGCTCCTTTATTATTTATTAATCCAACGAATTCTATTCTACCTCTTCGGCATAAGCCTCAACAGGAATACAAGAGCAGATCAGATTTCTATCACCAAAGGCGCTGTCTACACGGCTAACACTTGGCCAGAATTTATTGAAACGTAAATGTGGCAATGGGAATGCCGCTTTTTCACGACCATACGCGTGCTCCCAAACGTCTGCCAATACGACACGGGACGTGTGAGGCGCATTTTTCAATACGTTATCTGTACGATCCGCAGTGCCTTCTTCCACTTCACGAACCTCATTTCTGATCGCGATCATGGTATCACAGAAACGGTCCAGTTCAGCTTTCGATTCTGATTCCGTTGGTTCGATCATCAAGGTACCAGCCACCGGGAAAGATAAAGTCGGAGCGTGGAAACCGTAGTCCATCAAACGTTTTGCCAAATCCTCAGCCTCAATGCCAGCCGCTTTAAACGGACGACAATCCAGGATCATCTCATGGGCACATCTTCCGTTTGTACCGGTGTAAAGTACTTCGTAATGACCATTCAAACGTTCCTTGATATAATTGGCATTCAGAATCGCATACTTCGTTGCATTCGTAAGACCTTCTCCGCCCATCATCGCGATGTATGCGTAAGAGATCGTCAAAATACTCGCGCTGCCATAAGGTGCAGCAGAAACCGCGCCTGCCTGTCCCTCTTCCAGATGTTCAGATTGTTTTCCAAGATTAACGTGTCCCGGAAGGAATGGAATAAGATGCTCCCCTACACCGATCGGGCCAACGCCAGGTCCGCCGCCACCGTGAGGAATACAGAACGTTTTATGCAGGTTAAGGTGACAAACGTCCGCGCCGATAGAAGCTGGGCTGGTCAAACCAACCTGTGCGTTCATGTTGGCACCGTCCATATAAACCTGTCCGCCGAATGAATGGATCATCGAACAGATTTCAATGATACTTTCTTCGTAAACACCATGTGTCGAAGGATACGTTACCAGCAAACATGAAAGTTCATCCTTATATTGTTCTGCTCTCGCCCTTAAATCTTCAACGTCGATATTTCCGCGCTCATCACATTTGGTAACAACCACTTTCATACCAGCCATTACAGCCGAAGCCGGGTTGGTTCCGTGCGCGGACGACGGGATCAGCGCCACATTACGGTGGTGATCGCCTCTGCTTTCATGGTAACCACGGATGGCCATCAAACCGGCATATTCTCCCTGAGCACCGGAATTTGGCTGCATCGACATCGCCGCAAATCCCGTAATCTCGCATAACCAGGCGCTCAGTTCAGCGACCAGCTGTCCATAGCCCAAAGCCTGATTTGCAGGAACAAACGGATGTATTGCTCCGAATTCAGGCCAGGTCAACGGAATCATTTCCGCCGTAGCGTTCAGTTTCATCGTACAGCTACCCAAAGAAATCATCGAATGTACCAAAGAAAGGTCTTTGTTTTCAAGTGATTTCAGGTAACGGAGCATTTCGTGTTCCGTGTGGTAAGCACTGAATACCGGATGTGTCAGGTAAGAAGAGGTACGAACAAGGTTTTCAGCCAATGTGAAATCCATTTCTTCATCGATCACCATTTCACCCTGAAATCCTGAAACCTCTGCAAAAAGGTTTAGCAGTGCGATCACATCATCAAAGGTTTTGGCTTCATCAAACGATACCCCGATGCTTCCGTCTTTATTGTAACGAAGGTTAATACCCCATTTCAGTGCATTTTCCCTGATTTTACTGGTCAATGTTGTTTTGATCGTAACCGTATCAAAATAATTTGTATTCACCACTTCGAAATTGAATTTCCTAACGGTGTCAACAAATAAGCGGGTCAGGCCATGCACACGTGTCGCGATATTTTTGATACCCTCAGGACCGTGATAAACGCTGTACGCTCCTGCGATGACCGCCAGCAAAACCTGTGCAGTACAAATATTGGAAGTCGCTTTTTCACGACGGATATGCTGCTCACGTGTCTGAAGTGCCATTCGCAGCGCACGATTACCTTCTGCATCCACCGACACACCAATAATACGTCCTGGAATCTGACGCTTGTAGGCATCCTTCGTAGCAAAGTAAGCCGCATGAGGACCACCATAACCCATCGGAACCCCGAAACGCTGCGATGAACCCACGACAACGTCGGCACCCATTTCGCCCGGTGCTTTCAAAAGTGTAAGCGCCAATAAATCGGCCGCAACCGCCACTGTGATGTTAACATCATGCGCCGCAGCAATAAAATCGGTATAATCAATTACCTCACCATTTGTTGCAGGGTATTGCACCAATACGCCGTACAGATTTTCATCCGTAAGGTCAACCGTTTCATGATTTCCAACAACAACTTCTATTCCAATCGGTTTAGCTCTTGTGTAAATCAGGTCGATGGTTTGCGGATGACAAAGTTCAGAAACAAAAAATTTATCCGCCTTCTTCTTAGCCGATGGACGAAGGCTGTGCAGCATCGTCATTGCTTCTGCCGCAGCAGTTGCTTCATCAAGCAAAGACGCATTCGCGATCTCCATGCCAGTCAGATCCGTAATCACCGTCTGGAAGTTCAGCAGCATTTCCAATCTTCCCTGTGCAATCTCAGCCTGATAAGGTGTGTAAGCCGTATACCAGGCCGGGTTTTCAAGAATATTTCTTAAAATAACATTTGGTGTAACGGTATCGTAATATCCTGTTCCGATATAGGTTTTCAGGATCGCATTCTTACGTGCCAGTTTCTTGATTCCGTCCAAAAATTCCTGTTCGGATTTCGGGCGTGGTAAATGCAAAGGCTTAGGCAGGCGAATCGCCGCCGGAAGCGTTTGTTCTATCAATTCATCCAGGGAAGATGCCCCAACCGTGCGCAACATTTCCTGTAATTCCTGCTCATTCTTACCGTGGTGTCGGTTCTCGAATTTATCCTGGCTTCGAAGATTGATTTTCATTATTTGGGCTAACGTGACCGTTAATAGTTGGTTATAAAATACAAAAGTAAGCAAAACCGATGAAATCTCAGAGAGAATATCGGGATTGCTTACTCTTGGATATGTTCAAAATCAATAAATTTCTATTTTTAGTGCTTAGGGCAACCACAATCGGTTTTACGCTTGAATATTCCTAAGAACTTTTTGGATCTCGGTTTTTGATACCCGCGATTTTTCTTTCTTTTGTTCAAAAACGTCTCCGACTCTGCGTGCTTTGGACTTGCAAGCACCGGCTCAAATCCGGAAAAACTCAACATCAACCCGGAAAGCAGAAACAATGCAACAAATTTTCTCATAACTGTTATTTTTAAAAACCTGCGGAAGATTACCTATTCAACGTCACGACACACGATATCAGTATGTTGTAAACCAGTTAATACGTTCTTTTTGCAAAGATCCTATTTCCTCAGGCTTTAACCAACTCCACGATCGTGATTTCGGGCAAAATACCTACACGCCCCGGATAACCCAGATAGCCAAATCCCCGGTTCACATAGAGGTACTGATCATCCTCCTTGTATAATCCCCCCCATTCCTTATAACGGTATTGTACCGGACTCCACTTGATTCCGGCCAGTTCAACGCCAAACTGCATGCCATGGGTATGACCGGCGAAAGCCAGATCGATATCACCATATTTGGGAAGCACCTGCGCCCGCCAATGACTCGGATCGTGTGACAACAGGATTTTTACCGGATATTCATCCGTCCCCTGATAAGCCTTTTCAAGATTACCATACTTGGCAAAATTACCGGCTCCCCAGTTTTGGATACCAATCAACCCGATTTCTTCACCATCGACACGTATCGCCCGGTTTTCGTCCAGCATCAGATTCCACCCCATCAATTGATGGGCCTTTTTCAGATTTTCGAGATTCTGATTTTTGTCCTGCTGTGAACTCCACTGGTAATAATCTCCATAGTCATGATTTCCCAGAGTCGAGTGGACACCCAACGGCGCCTTTACTTTATCAAAAATATTGATGTACTCCTTTACTTCCAATGCACGATCGTTGACCAGATCACCCGTAAAAAAAGCAATATCCGGTTTTTCTTTCATCAGCATTTCCACACCGCCTTTGACAGCCGTTTTATTGAAAAAACTGCCCGAGTGGATATCGGAAAGCTGCGCAATTTTTATGCCGTGGAATGCCTTCGGCAGATTTTTCAGTGGCACTTTCACCCTTCTGATCCGGTAATCGTGCGCACCTGACAAAATGCCAAAAGCAAAGGTTCCCATCAAAGCAGAACCTGCGACCAAGGCGGTTGTTTCCAGAAACTCAGATCTGGGAATTTTCGGTGCGGCGGGATCAACAGGGCCAACAGGCGCCGGTGCGACGGATGGAACAAAGTAACTGACAATCCATTGAAGCAAGCGACGGGCGTCGTCAATCAATAAAAAGAAAACCACCAGCAGTTTGGACAGATAAGGAATCGCTATGCCGGCGATGATAAAGGTCCTTGTCATCCGGTTAAAGAAATCCGCCGGCAGCAACTGCATGACCACGTAGGTCAACAATGTGAGCGAAGTGAAGCCCCAATAGGTCCAGGAAATCCATTTTTGTGTTGGCTGCGAAAAATTTCTAATTACAAATTTTAAAGCCTGCCAGACATACCAGTCGATACCAAAAAGTATGGCGGTAAGTAATATAAAAAAAAGAGTGCGGTTCATTCGGATCAGAAAATATCTATATCATGAGTTAACAACCCGATTATTTTTCTCGTTCGTCACGTGCGATTTTAAACAGAAAAATAAGTTTCAAAGGAAAATTCTGACCTTAAACGGCAAGCTTGCTGATGTAAAAGGTTAAAATTTATAATTTTGTACTAACAACAAAGAAAACAAACATGCCAGATTTCGATTTTAAAAGATTTCACATCCGCTCAATGAACGCAGGTTCCGATGAAGAACGTGCCGCCATTAACCAGGAATTGAAAGATTTATATGCCTCATTGCCGGAAGAAGAAAAGACTGTTTTTAACGAACAGCTCCAAAAATTTCTGGTCACTGAAATGGCGCGGGTAAAATCAGATTATGAATCCATTAACGGATTCAACAACCCGAACTAAGCCCAAAATCCAATTTCAGGCATATAAAACCGCTAGTTTAATCTGGGATCGGTTGGATAGTGGGCAATAGACCGGTATTCACCGCCCATATTTTTCAGAATTTCCCGCCAGAAATCCGCAGGCGGCGTCGTGAACAAAAAATCAGAAGAGGTTTGGGTAACAATCCAGGAATCCTGCGTGATTTCATTTTCCAGCTGACCACCACTCCACCCGGAATAACCAATGAAAAATCTGACATCATCCGCTGTCAGTTTATTGACATTTAATAATGTCCGGACCTGCTCGAAATCTCCGCCCCAAAATACATCCGGCATTATTTTGGCTCCGCCCTGGATCAGATCCGGTCGTCGGTGAATAAAATGCAAGGTGTTTTTTTCAACTGGCCCGCCTAAATGCAGCGGAATATCCTGATAAATAGTATCTTCCAGCACATCTCCTAAAAACAAGTCTGTCACCTGATTAAGTACAAATCCGAAACATCCCTGGGTGTTGTATTCACAAAGCAGAATGACGCCCCGCTCAAAATTTGGATCTCCCAAAAATGGTTTAGCGATCAGCAAAGATCCTTTTGAAGGATTTTCAGAAGAGGACATAACGAGGCAGATTTAATTAATTAAAAAACGAAATATATTTATTTTTAAGTAACATTACCCAATATTTATATTCCTCGTTGATTAACGAAAAAAGCAAATTTTAATTTAAAAAACCAACATATACTCATTTAAATATGGCACTTGTCAGATCGGTTCGCGGAAACCACCCTCAATTCGGAGAAAATTGCTGGTTAGCAGATAATGCAACGGTGGTCGGGGATGTCATTATGGGCGAGCATTGCACCGTCTGGTTCAATGCCGTAATTCGCGGAGACGTTAATGTGATCCGTATCGGCGACTATTCCAATGTTCAGGATGGCGCGGTCATTCACTGCACCTATCAGAAAAACGGAACATATATTGGCAATTACGTTTCCATCGCCCACAACGCGATCGTGCATGGCTGCGTGATCGAAGACCATGTGCTGATTGGCATGGGAGCCATTGTCATGGATGGGGCTGTGATTGGTGAGGGGTCGATTGTTGGGGCAGGGGCCATCGTGACGCAAAATACTATAGTACCGCCAGGCACCATTTATACAGGAAATCCGGCAAAATATCTGAAAGACGTTTCACCGGAATTAAATGCTGCTATTGACCGGACAGCCAATAATTATATAACTTATTCGGGTTGGTTTAAGGACGAGGAATAACCCGCATCCATTTCTCAAATCCAGCCTCAGTCCTCAACCATCCCCTTTCTCGCATTAAAATAACCTTTAATCACGGTAAAAGTGGTCACAGCGAGGAAGAATAAGATGATGTAGTGCACGTAATCAACGATCCATGGGAATTTTTCACCGAAAAGATATCCTCCGCCTGTTAAAAGGCCAATCCAGATTGCTCCGCCTACGACGTTGTTCAACAAAAAAGAAGGGAAAGGCATTTTCACCAAACCAGCCAATATCGGAGCAAAAGTTCTGACAATGGGTAAAAAACGGCTGACGATCAGCGTTCTGCTTCCGTATTTATCAAAATATTTACGGGTAGTCTGCAAATGTTTTTTCTTGAAAAACAGGGAATCCGGCTTATTTGCGAAGATATCACCAAAGTATTTCCCGAAAATATAACCCACCAGGGAGCCCAGTACCGCCGCAGCAAACATGCAGAGGATCAAAACAAGAATCGGGACATTCAGAATGCCTGTACCACAAAAAACACCCGCCAGAAATACGAGATAATCGCCTGGTAGAAAAAAAGCGAAAAAGAGTCCGTTTTCAGCAAAAATTATAAATGTTATTACGAGCAGTCCGCCGGTACGGATTAATTCTTCCGAATTCAGCAGGTACTGAAAAAAATCGACGATTGAATTCATAGGGTAATCTTAGTGAGTTGGGCTACAAGATATTCATTGGAGCCCAACTTCAATCTTATTCAAAATTAAGCATTTTCCGACAGTTCCAGCCAGCGCATTTCTTTATCAGATTGTGTCTTTGTTATTTCCTCTATTTCCAGCGCCCAGGAAGTCACTTCCACGTGCGAGCCTCCATGATTTAGTTTTTCCAGCAGCTGGTTTTTCTTCTTTTCCAGTGCCGCCATTTCAACTTCAAGCTGCTCGAATTCGCGCTGTTCCTTGAAACTTAACTTCTTTTTCGGCGCAGATGGCACAACTGCAACTTCTTTAACGGGCGCGGGCGCTGCTACTTGTGCATTACCTTTTCCGGAAGCCAGGCTTTTTTTCTCTGCCTCCATTTCGTCCTGGTAATCCCTTAGCTCCGTATAATTGCCCGGAAAATCACTGATCCTGCCTTCTCCCTCAAAAACAAAAATATGTTCCACCAAACGGTCCAGGAAGTACCTGTCGTGGGATACGATCATAATACAACCAGGGAAATTCATTAAAAATTCCTCCAGCACGTTCAGGCTCGCAATATCCAGATCGTTCGTAGGTTCATCCAGAATCAGGAAGTTAGGCTGTTTGATCAGGATCAGAAGCAGCTGTAATCTTCTTTTTTCCCCACCACTCAGTTTAGAGATGAAATCATACTGTTTGGATGGTGAGAATAAAAACGCCTGTAATAAATGACCAACGGTAACGGTTTCACCCGTTCCCAGCTGCACAACCTCCGCCACATCTTTAACAATATCAATCACCCGTTGGGTTTCATCAAAAACGAGATCCGTTTGTTTGTAATAACCAAACTGAACGGTTTCACCCTTGACAATTTTTCCACTATCCGGTTCCAGTTCTCCTGTGATCATGTTCAGCAAGGTGGATTTACCCATACCATTTTGACCCACAATCCCGATACGGTCGCCTTTCCGGAAAGTATATTCAAAGTTTTTGATCAGCTCGCGCTCACCAAAACCCTTGCTGACATTTTCCATTTCAATGATCTTGCTTCCCAAACGCGCTGTACGCACGTTAAGCTCCATCTGCGTATCAAACTTTTTCTGGCTCGCTTTTTCTTTTAATTCTTCAAAAGCATCCACACGGTATTTCGCTTTCGTACCACGTGCTTTCGGCTGGCGTCTGATCCAGTCCAGTTCTTTGCGCATCAAATTCCGTGCCTTATCAATACCGGCAGCTTCCGACTCTTCGCGTTCTGCTTTTTTCTCAAGGAAATAGGAATAATTTCCTTTGTAAGTATAAGCAGAGCCATGATCCAGTTCCAGCACCTGATTACAAACCGTGTCAAGGAAATACCTGTCGTGGGTTACAACCAACAGCGTCGTATTTTGCGTGTTCAGATATTTTTCCAGCCATTCCACCGTGTCCAGGTCCAAATGGTTGGTGGGCTCATCCAGAATCAATAACTCAGGATCCTCCAATAATATTTTAGCCAGTGCTACCCGTTTTTTCTGTCCACCGGAAAGTGTTCCGTACAGATTCTCGGTGTTATGGATACCTAACCGGCCCAATACTTCTTTCACTTTGTATTCAAAATCCCATGCTTTGAAAGTATCCATATCTTCCATTGCCACAGCCAAAGCGTCATGATCATCTGTTTCGATGGCATGTTCATACTTTTTAACGGCAATGGCAACGGGATTATTGGAAGAAAAAATCACCTCCAAAACCGGTAAAGTCGGATCAAACGAAGGACTTTGATCCAGATAACCCACCCGGATATCTTTTCGAATACTCACCGATCCTTCCTGTGGCGGCATCTTGCCAGTCAGAATATTTAAGAAAGTCGTTTTTCCTGTTCCGTTGGTTCCGATAAGCGCCACTTTATCACCGCGGCTGATCCCAAAATTGATATTTTTAAAAAGCCACCGGTCTCCAAATGACTTCGCAATATTTTCTGCTGAAAGGTAATTCATAGGTAAAATTTGGATTCTATATATACAAAGGTAGGATAGATATTAAAGAAGAAAGAAAAAATTCGTTTTCATAGGGTAAATAGCATAATATTGCTACTTATTCTTTGTTATATGGTTCAATGCGAACACATTTTTAAAACTTATGTACAAAAAAATCTTTAACCTAATCCCTGTAATTTTTCTTTGCTTAAATGCTTCTGCACAAGACAGTAATTTTAAAAATTACACGCAAAAAATCGGCGGAAGTTCACAAGTTTATGACATGGTTGCCATCCCGGGCGGCGAATACCAAATGGGAAGTCCAGCTGCCGAAAAAGGCAGAAGAGCCGACGAAGGTCCTCAACACAAGGTAAAAATCGATCCTTTCTGGATGGGAAAAGTTGAAGTAGCATGGGACATTTATGACCTGTATGCCTTCAAAAATATGGAGAAAGAAATGGCTTTGCGTCATCCTGATCCAGAAAAAAGCGTGGCAAAAACGGATGCAAGTACCCGTCCAAGTCCTCCCTATGTGGATATGTCTTTCGGTATGGGCCGTGCAGGTTACCCGGCCATTAACATGACACAATATGCTGCCATTCTTTTCTGCAAATGGCTTTATGAAAAAACGGGTGTTTTCTACCGTCTGCCAACAGAAGCAGAGTGGGAATATGCATGCCGTGCCGGTTCAAAAACTGCTTATTCTTTTGGAGCTGATGCTTCCAAAATTGATGAGTATGCCTGGTACCGTAAAAACAGTAACGCTGCCTACAAAAAAATCGGCACGAAAAAGCCAAACGCATGGGGTTTACACGATATGCACGGCAATGTCATGGAATGGACGCTTGACCAATATATTCCTGATTATTACGCAAAACAACCAGCGGGAGAAACTTTTGCTCCGGTTAAAGAACTTTACCCGACAGCCGTTCGTGGAGGATCATGGGATGACGAACCATCGGATTTGAGAAGTGCAGCCCGCACGGCTTCAAAACCGGAATGGAAAGTATTGGATCCGCAACTTCCAAAAAGCGAATGGTGGATGACAAGTGCTTCTTTTGTAGGATTCAGGTTGGTAAGGCCACTTAAAACGCCATCGGCAGAAGAAATCGCAAAATATTACAGCCCCGCATTGATAGAAGATTATTGATATAACACTCTTAACTAAACATTAGAAATGGAAAAAAACAGACGCGAATTCCTTAAAGCTTCCGGCCTGGTTGCCGGTGGTGTTATCCTTAGCCCACTTGCGGGTTATGGATATAACAGTGCCGTGGGTGATACCATCAAGGTAGCATTGATCGGCTGTGGTGGACGCGGAACAGGTGCAGCTGCGCAGGCATTGAGCACAAGCCAGAATGTTCAGATTGTGGCGATGGCTGATGCTTTCAAAGACAGACTGGATGAATCTTACAGAAACCTCACAGCAAAAAAATACAAAAATGCAGCGGGTGTTATTGTAGATACCAAAACAAAAGTAAATGTACCTGACGATCGCAAATTCGTGGGTTTTGACGCTTTTAAAAAGGCAATCGCTCTGAAAGATGTGGATGTTGTGATTTTGGCAACACCTCCGGGATTCCGTCCTTCACATTTTGAAGAAGCTGTCAATAATAACAAACATATCTTCATGGAAAAACCGGTAGCAACCGATGCGCCGGGTATCCGTAAAGTTTTGGCTTTGGCAGAAGAAGCCAAGAAAAAGAAACTGAACGTAGTTGTGGGTCTTCAGCGCCACTACCAGCGCAATTATCTTGAAGCGATCAAAAGAATTCATGATGGTGCTTTGGGTGATATCGTTGGCGGACAGGTTTACTGGGTCGGCAGCAGCCCGTGGATGAAAGAACGTCAGCCAAACCAGACTGAAATGGAATACCAAATGAGAAACTGGTATTACTTCAACTGGTTATGCGGTGACCATATTTCGGAACAACACGTGCACAATATCGACGTGGCCAACTGGGTAAAACGTGGCTATCCGGTTCAGATTCAGGGAACGGGCGGACGCGAAGTACGTACAGGAAAACAATATGGTGAAATTTTTGACCACCATACCCTTGATCTTGTTTACGCAGACGGAACAACCATTTCAAGCCAGTGCCGTCAGTTTGAAGGTACATGGAATAAAGTGGACGAAGCTTTTGTAGGAACAAAAGGGCGTATCGACAGCTTTGACGGCAAAAAAACGATCCTGAAAGATTACAAAGGAGGCGTTATTTACCAACATGATGATAAAGGCGACATTAATCCGTATCAGGTTGAACATGACGACTTATTTGCTGCCGTAGCGAAAGGCGAATATAAATTTGCTGACGCAGAAAACGGAGCAAAAAGTACGATGACAGCCATCATGGGCCGTATGGCTACCTATTCAGGTAAAATGATTAAGTGGGATGAGGCGTTGAATTCAGATATCAACCTGTTCCCTGACAAGCTTGCATGGGATGCCAATCCAAAAATCCTTCCGGGACCAGACGGGTTATATCCTGTTGCAGTACCAGGAAAAACAATCGTGATCTAACATTTTTCCGATAAAACAACAAAGGCTGCGGTGTTAAATCGCAGCCTTTGTTGTTTTATCTATCTTTCAAAATCGTATTCCAGCTTTTCACCTGGTCGTTTTTTGTTTCAACGAGCCAGACTTTGTTGTTCGGAAAACGTTTCAAATATTTCTTTCCTTCTTTTATTCCGGAAACACTAAAAGCCGTTGCGAGTGCGTCAGCCTCCGTTGCATTAGGGGAAATAACCGTCGTTCTGACGTGATGTTCCAGCCCAATCCCCGTTTTTGGGTCAACGATATGGGAATACCGTTTTCCATTGTATTCGAGATACCTGTAGGTCGGACCTGAGGTTGCAATACCCACATTGGCATATTCTATCGTTTTGATCGAATCTCTACCCGAAGAAATAACAATTTTCCAGCCCCTTTCTCCCGGCGGCGGATCCATCAGAGCCAGTTTTCCACCGGCATCGATCATAGCCGATTTTATGCCATAGCTTTTCAAAACCTTCACGGCCTCGTCTGCTGCATAACCTTTCCCCAAGCCGCCAATATCCAGCCGCATACCCTTGTCTTTCAACTGAATACTATGGGTTGACGCATTGAATTTAACTTTATTATAACCCGTTCTACTGAGCGCGTTAGCGATCAATTCTTTATCAGGAAAATATCCCTTGCGTGTAGCCCGTCTCCATTCCTGAACAATCGGCCCAAGTGTGGCGTCAAAAGCACCGTTGGTTTTTTTGCTGATATCATCCGAAACAAACAAAATAGCAAACAGGTCCTTACTGACCGGAATCCATTGCGTGGAGCCCGATTGCGCGGAGACGGCATTGATCTCGCTATCGTCCCGATAGTCGCTTAAAGTCAGGTTAAGATCTTCAATGCGTTTGAATGCACTATGCGCAGCCTTATTCGCCAGGGAGTCGTCAGCGGCATAGATGATCAACTTAAACGGTGACCCCATAAGCCCTTTTTCAAACGAATATCTTTTTTCCTGTGCAAATAATTGATTGGGAAAATAGCAAAGAAGAAATAGAATTACTATATTCGGTATAGAGTAATCCTTTAAATCAAAATTTTCAATAAAGTGGAACGAACGATATAATCGGGTGAAACTGAATCTACTAAACGCTATTATCATCTTATCAGCAGGTCTGCTATTAATTGCTACAGGTGCTTTTATCAAGTCGACACATGTCCAATTTAGTAATCCCGCCATTCTGAGCGGTCTTACCGTTGAATTTTTAGGAACCATCTGGCTCGTTTTAAGCCTGAATCGCAGGCGCAAAAAAAGTTAGAGCTTGCTCGCTTTATTTCTCAGGTAAAAATCTGCCAGCACCAATGCGGCCATCGCTTCGACAATCGGTACGGCACGTGGAACAACGCAAGGATCGTGGCGCCCTTTCCCTTGTACAATCGCAATATCACCTTTTGCATCGACGCTTTCCTGGTCCTGCATAATGGTCGCTACCGGCTTGAAGGCTACTCTGAAATAAATATCTTCGCCATTGGAAATACCACCCTGTATACCACCAGAATGATTAGTACGGGTATGCACATCCCCTTTTTCATCGATATAGAAAGCGTCATTGTGTTCCGAACCCAGCATCGCAACACCGTCGAAACCGCTTCCGTATTCAAAACCTTTTACGGCGTTGATACTTAACATCGCCTTGCCAAGTTCTGCATGCAGCTTATCGAAAACAGGCTCACCCCACCCTGCCGGGGTTCCTTTCACGACACAGTTCACGACGCCACCAACGGAATCTCCTTTTTTACGGACATCGTCAATGTAAGTAAACATCCTGGCTGCCATTTCGGGATCAGGACAACGGACGGCATTATTTTCCGTTTCTGTAAGATCAAGTTCCGTATAAGGTTTATCCAGTTTCATTCCGCCTACCTGCGACACATAAGCCTGAATATTGACGCCAAAGTTAGCCAGCAGCAACTTCGCCAGCGCACCTGCCGCAACCCGCGCCGCTGTTTCCCTTGCCGAGCTTCTTCCACCGCCACGGTAATCGCGCACGCCGTATTTTGCCTGGTAGGTATAATCCGCATGGGAAGGACGGAACTGAGCCGCAATGTGCGAATAGTCTTTACTCCGCTGATCTTCATTACGAATGATCAGGGCTATGGGTGTTCCGGTCGTTTTCCCTTCAAAAACACCCGACAATACTTCGAACTCATCCGCTTCCTTACGCTGCGTCGTAATACGCGATTGCCCTGGTTTACGGCGTGTCAATTCGCTTTGAATAAAATCAGTGTCAAAATCCACACCCGCCGGGCATCCTTCCACTACAACACCGATTCCTACTCCGTGTGATTCCCCGAATGTGGAAATCTTAAATATTTTTCCGTATGTACTACCCATGAAAGTTTATTTTCTAAATATCCAAACCATCGTAATTAACAGTAAAATTACAACAGCATTGGTCACATCTTTTAATATTTGTTTAAAATCAAAATATTCCTGGCTGCTATCCAGCCTTTCCAAGTTGTCATACAATCCGGCAGAACCGTGTAAGGATAAGTTTCCTAACTTATAATCGTCGCCCCTTACTTGTAAGGTTTTCTGAGAAATTAAGGTATCATATTTTGCCGTCTTCGGATTGAAAAAGACCCACTGAAAGTATCTTCCCAAAGGAAAAGTCCCGTCCTGCCGGGGCACAACAAAATAATCAAAACTCTTTTCCCCCGTTACATACTGACTGCTTCGCTTAATAATCCTGCTAACATCCGGCGGATAAAAATCAAATGCAGAATTGGTCGAAATTTCCGGCATGGGTATTGCCGCAATATTGCCTCTCCCCTCAATCCTGAACAGATAGCGGATACTTTCTCCGGGATAAACCATTTTGCTCGATAACCGCTCTACAAGGCTATATTCCCCCACTGCAATCTGATCTTTCAATGGGTGGGGAGGTAATGGCTTTACGGCGATCTTAATCGCTCTGGAACGGAAAGATTTTATCACCTTTCCCTCTCCGGTTTTACCAACTGCTCCCACCAGCATGTCCAAAGTTACCGACGGAAATACAATATCCTGCAAAGTCATCGGGAAAAACTGTGCCTGATATAAATTATACGCCGTATATTTTCTACCACCAATCGTAACACGGTGCTTGATAATTTCTTCAATACCCACATTTTCCTCCCAACATCCCACCGGACGCAGTTTCTTTAACATCGCCTGCAGCTGCGTATTAACCTGATAAAAATCCATCTGGACCGGTGCATTCTCGGCCACATACAACGACATGCCCAGGGCAAATCCCTCACGGATGAAAACAGCTTTTTTATTGGTACCCACAGACAGGAAAATATCCTCGCCGTTGTTAACAGATTCCGGAACAACCGCATCTTCCTGCCCATCACCCTCCGCGTTGCTCACCGTACCGGGTGAATACACGACAGTTAATTCCTCCGACTTAATTTTCACACCGTTTACCGTAATAAAAAACGGCTCAATGATATATGTTCCCTGCTTTAATGCGAAATATTGCTGACTAATGGTCTGTACAACTATCTGCTTGCCTCCAACCGTATTCATGGTACTTGTGGCCGATTTACTGCGTTTTTCTAATCCCGCGATTTCCGGAAAAGTTACTGAAGGACGGTTTTCCACATCTGGCACCACTACTGAAATCGTAAATGGCTCGTCCATTTTAAGATTTTGGGGACCAAATTCAATAATTGGATCATTATTTATAATTTGCGCATGAATAGTACAAGAAAAACATAAAATTATGCTTAAAATTACATATAATTTCATGGAAAATATTCGTTACACTAATTGGTGATTGCCGCGGGACAATATTTCCCCCAAGCTTTTTCTAACCGTGTGTCTTACCTAAACCGCAAAACTACATAATACTATGGCCTCTATGCTTGAATACATTAAAATTATTCTGCAAAAGGTTAGTTTCGACCGCAGATTGTTTGAAAAAGAATTAAGAAAAGCAATCCGCATGTTAATGCCCGCTGAAGTTAAACGTTTAAGGAACTGGTGCTACGAAAATTACGGAGCTATGCATCTTGCCGTACTTAACAACTGCTTTCCGCTGCCATCTACACTTGGCTGATCATTTGTATACAACGTAAAAATTTATTTTTCCAAATAAAACGAAAAAGACCCGTCGAATATTTCGACGGGTCTTTTTCGTTTTATTTGGGTAACGATTATTTCTTCTTCGGAGCTGGTTTTTTAGCTGGTGTAGTAGCAGCCGTTCCAGTTGAATCAGCCGCTGGCGAAGGAGCCATGCCAAGTGCCTCTTTCGCGGCAGCATTGTTAGGATCAATTGCCAATAGCTTTGTCCAGTATTCCTTAGATTTTGCTTCGTCTTTCAGCGTAGTCTGAGCATGGAAGGCCAAATAGTTATAAGCCAATTTCAGGTATGACTTGTATTTAGAAGGATCAGGATCCTTTTCTACCAATTCAGTAAGCTTCAAATAATGCGGAGCTGAAATTCCTTTATCAATATTTTCCTGTTTGTCGTATGCGTTGTAAAGCGTACTTGCTCTCCAGTAATAGCCATATGGCCAATCAGGAAGTTTTTGCGTAACCGTTGCAAAAGTTGAATCGGCCGACAAATAAAGATTGCGTTTTGCAGCAGCGATCTGAGCACTGTCACCAGCAGCGTTGCTGCTAGCACCCATAACACCGGCCGACTGAAATTTAGAAAGTCCCAGGTAGTAGTAATCATTTGCAGATGCCTTAGCCGTATCTAACGCAATGCCTTTGGCATAGGCTTTCGACGAGTTAGGGAAATCTTTTGCAGCGTAGTACAATGCGCCAATTTCTTTGTAAGTATTAGCAGCTTCTGTTTTGTTGGTATCCAAATCAGCACCTTTCAAAATATACTTCACACCCGTTGAGTCATATCCTTTGCCATCCGTAACTTTTGCGTTGTAAGCACGGCCAAGATATTTGTAGTCTTCTCCGATCACCTTTTCAGGCGCTACTTTGATAAACTCGGTCAAATTTTGAATTGCCTTATCCGGTTCGTTGGTTTTGGCATAAGACCATCCATACATACGAAGCGTGATCGGATTGTTGATCTTTCCTTTCATTTCTTCAAGAATCTGCAAAGACTTCGCGTAGTCATCAGCTGTAAATGCAAACTGAGCGGCACGAAGTTTTGTTTCAGGATCAAGATTTCCACTTTTCTGCATATAAAGATCGTAGTTGTCAGCAGCCTGTTTGAATTTCTGAGCGAAGAAATAAAGCTCAGCCAGGTCTTTATAAGCAGGACCAAAATTAGGATCTGCTTCAATTGCCTTTTTGTAGTTTTCAAGGGCAAGGTTATAGTTCTTTCCTCTCAAATACACAGAACCGATACGGTTATGCGCAACGGCATAGTTAGGTTTTGCAGTCAGTGCATATTCGTAAGCAGTTACCGCAGCTCCGCCTTCGTTACGCAACATCAAAGCATCACCTTTTGCGATGTATGCATCCGCAAGATTTTTATCTCTCTTCACAGCTTCGTCCAAAAGTCTGATCGCTTCCGCAGGATCATTCGATTTTTCGAACAAAGTATAAGCTTCACCGATACGGAAAAGCACTTCCGCATCTTTTCCTTTTTTCTTTTCAGCAAGTGTGAACAATTCCTTTGCTTTTGCACGATCTCCTTTTCCCAAGGCTACTGTTCCAAGACCCACCTGATTCAAATAAGATTTCTCATCAGTCTGAATACCTTTTTCAAAAGCCTTTTGCGCCTCATCCAACTGTTTGGTAATTACATAATAATAACCCAGGTAATATTGGTTATCGGCCGAAGGAGTTCCCGCTGCCAGTTTTGTAAACAATTCACCTGCATCCTTATTACGCTCAGCGTGTAACAAAGCCAAACCGTCCTGTACTGTTTGTGCGTGTACCTTTACCAAAGAAAATACGCATAATACCAGCGCTACTAACTTCATTCTCATGTTTCTGTTCATTTTTACCCGGTTAATATAATGACAAAAAATTTGGCCTTTCAATAAACAAGTTCCAAATGTAATAAATTGTATAAGAACACTAAAAATTTTGTCCGGTCCTTATTTCCAGTTCCCTTGGATACACCACGGTTGGAATCAATCCCATCTTTTGAATGATCAATCCGCCAACATCCCTGGCAATATAATTTAACATGCCACCGCCAAGCCCGGCATACCCTTCCCGGATGATAATATACACATCTCGGGTAAGCGGATAGTTTTTTAATTCCAGTCCATTTTGGAACGGCTGATAATACTCTGCAACCGAAGCAGGATTTGACCGTTGAGAAACACCCAGGACCCTTATACCCTGCGAAAGCTCCCTTGCCAGCTTCTCGTGCCCGTTGCTGATCCAGTTTACCCCGATAATACCAAGGCTTAGAGGGTTCTTTTTAATATCGTCAACGACATTTTTGTTCGATCCCGCCGATGTAATTCTAAGATTTTGAATGGTCTTCAAGTTGAACTTGGTCATTACAAAATTAAGATTACTTGAATTCGCATTGTCAAAAACAAGTGTAATTGCACCTTTCTGGCTACTTCCTTTCAGTTGCGACCAATCTGTTATTTTCCCCTCAAAGACAAGCTTAAGCTCATCCATTGTAATTAAACTGTCGATATTACTCGGATTCACAACAAGGGCAATGCCATCCAGTGCAATGTGATGGGCTTTTTGAATCCCCTCCTGCTGTTTTACCATCACCACTTCCTTTTCGCTCAATTGTCTGGTCGTAAACGCCATCCTGACGCTATCCTTCAAAAGTGCAAGAATAGCCTCCTGTTCCGGTTTGTATACCACATTAAAATGGGCTCTGGGATAAATTCCCTGATATGCTTTCGTCAATGCCTCTACCAATGGCTTGAACGATTCATCCGATGCTATCGTGATCGTTCCCTGAACGGGATTATCCCTTTCCTTTTTGGAGGACTGAGTACATCCCGAAAGAAAGAAAACCGTACATACAATGCCTATCCCCGCGCTGAACAAATATCTCATGCTTCTTTTACGATAACTCATTTCTTCCAAACCCTGTAACCACGGTAAAACCCGTATAAAATAAGTATGCCAGCAAATGCATATCGCTGCATACTACCAACAGGGAGCAAATTAAAAGATAAGGAGGAGGCGATCAAGTAGATCCCTCCTCCTATATATGTAAGAGCCATTAACAAAGAAGCAAGATCAATGATCTTCTCATGCAATGGTTTTTCCTTCATGAATTACTCAAGTTGGAAATTAATAGGCAAGTTATACTTCACCCGCACTGCACGTCCTGATTGTTTACCTGGTTTCCACTTCGGCATTGCTTTCACAACACGCATAGCTTCCTCATCACAACCAAAACCCAAGCCTTTAAGTACTGAAACATCCTGAATACTTCCATCCGTATTTACAACGAATGACATAAATACTCTTCCTGAAACGTTCGCACGGGAAGCTGCACTCGGATATTTCATGTTCTTACTTAAGAACTTGTACATTTCACTCGTTCCCCCCGGGAACTCAGGCTGTTGTTCAACCACTGTAAATACTTTTTCTTCAGCAGGAGCGGCTTCCACAACAACACCTTTACTTGGCGCAGCTACTTGTTCCGGAGCCACGATTACCTCGTTAGCATTTGGATCACCTTCTACCGTTTTTTCAGCAATTACAGCTTCCTTAAGGTCCTCAACCGTTGGCGGAGGCGTTTCCTCAGGAACTTTCTCATCCATTTTTACCTCAGGAGGTAAAAACTTCACCGTGGCTACCTTAGGCTGCTCAATTGGCGGCGGTGGTGGCGGTGGTGGCTCCGTAGGGTCGATTGGCGGTGGCGGCAAGTTCATTAAATCCACGTTAACCATTACTTCCTCTTTTTCTTCGTCGCCCTTAAATGCATCAATAAGTGCAGGTGAGAACATTGCAAAAACAAAAAGAGCAGCGCCGATCAAAGTTGATTTGGTAATATCTGCACGATATCCCCTTCTCAGTGAAAATGCACCATACGCCTTATTACGATTGGCAAACACTATATCATCCAGTGTCGCATTCGGGCTAACTTCTGCCATGGCGTTTAAATTAAAAAGTTAAAAATCATTATTTCCAAACCTCATCAACAATGATTAAGGCTTTACTTTGTCTCCAAGTAACTTTTTCTCCGAGTCAGTAAGCTCGTCAACAAGCGCGTACTTTTTAGACTTGGTGATGGCCATTTCATCCAACACATCAACCATGTTTTTATAAGTAGACACAACCGTCGGCTTAATTACTACGACGAAAGCACCGTATCCTTTTTCATCTTTCGGATATGCTGCATTGATACGCTTTGATGATTCGAAAATCACGCTTCTCAAATCTGATCCAAAACGAGTAGTCTTCAAAGACTCTTCTGCTTTGGGATCATCTGCTGCAATACCATCAAGGTAATACACATCATCGTTCTTACCCATAAACAGAGTTAAAACTTTCGATGCCTTCAATGGTTCAGTTTTCACAGTTTCTTCTGTCTTATCCGGAACATTCAATGTCATCGACGTAGGTTTCGACATTGTTGTTGCAAGCATAAAAAATGTGATAAGCAAGAAACCTAAATCCACCATGGGTGTCATATCGACGCGGGTGGACATTTTCTTGCCCCGAACCTTACCGCCGTCTTTACCACCACCACCACCGCTTTCTTCTATTGCTGCCATGTTGTTCTTTTATTTCTGGTGAAATACTTAATCCATCTTGAAACCGGCAGGCGCGTCTTCACTTGCGGTAATCAGGTTGAATTTGTTAATATTCTGTGACTGAAGGTTTCCTAACACATCCTTGAAAACAGGGAACTTTGCCAGGTTATCTCCTTTCAGAGCGATTCTCAATCCAGGATCTGCTTTCCTTGCAGCATAAACCCAGTCAGCCAGTTCACTTGTTCCTGTCGAATCAACAGGAATACCCGGCTGCTTGATCTGCGCTTTCTGAGCATCAGGTGTAGCAAGGAATGCTTTCAACTGGTTCAGCGGAAATCCAAAACTTGACTGAAGTGCAAACTTCTGTTTTTCCAGCTCAGTAAAAGAAATCCCTTTTGCCTGGGCGATGTTATCCAACATAGCCATTCTAGTCGGCGGAGCATCCACACCAAAGTAAACTTTACCCGCTTTGTCAATACTAATGATCATAATTTTATCATCCGGTACTTTGATCGTAGACACAGAACTTGGCGTTGTAACCTCCGCGTCGTTGGTCTTAAAAGTAGCCGTCATAATAAAGAATGTCAGTAGTAAGAACGCCACATCCGTCATCGCCGTCATATCGGTATGAGGCGGATGTTTCTTAGGCTTAACTATTGCCATAACTTTACAAATATATAAGTTTTTTTGATATTAACGAAAATTATATATCAATAGTATTAAACTATTAATAATGAGCAGCAAAATTCTGCTGAAGGCTCAAACCAATTTCGTCAATACTGTAAGTCAGGTCATCCACACGGCTGTTAAGGTATGCGTATGAGATTGTTGCAATCGCAGAAGTACCGATACCAATCGCAGTGTTGATAAGGGCCTCAGAGATACCCGCTGCAAGAGCGCCTGAATCAGAAGATCCTGATGCACCAAGAGCCGCGAACGCACGGATCATACCAAGTACCGTTCCAAGAAGAGCGATAAGTGTAGATGCTCCAGCCAATGTTGCAATGATCGTAAGGTTCTTTTGTAGCATAGGCAATTCCAAAGTAGTTGCTTCATCAACTTCTTTCTGCAAAGCTGCAAGTTTTTGTTCTTTGTCAAGTGCGCCATCCGTAGCAAGTTGTTTGTATTTCACCAAACCTGCTTTGATTACATTACCCACTGAACCTTTTTGCTTATCGCATTCTTTGATCGCTTCGTCAACTTGGTTTTTGTCAAGAAGCGCTTTGATTTTACGTACGAAAGAATCGATGCTTCCAGTACCGTTAGCTTTACCAATTGTAATGATACGCTCGATTGTAAACACAAGTACAATAAGAAAACAAGTCATTAACAAAGGTACGATAGGTCCTCCTTCATGGACGATACCAAAATAATCACCTTGCTTTGGCCCTTTTTCATGATCTCCGTCAATAAAGTGCTCAGGAGCTCCTAAAACAAAAATGTAAACACAAAGGGCAATAACGAATAGTAGGGGGATCACCAATGCCGGGTTCAAACCACCTGAGCCTTTTGATGCTGCTATTGCAGGCTTTGGTGCTGGTGCCGGAGTCGTTGCTTTCTTTTCCATCAGACTTACTTTTAAAGGTTAAATTGAGATTTTGGTTGTGAATTAAATAAAAGTTTTGGTTAAACTAGGTTTTCGTAAAATAAAATTTTGATTGTGGTGTTACTATTTTGAATTCTACAAAAGTATGAGTTTTCCTTTTAAAAAAAAGCAAGCTTTTGTCGGGTTTTTTTATTCCATTTATTCATGAAATATTTGTCAATTGTACATTTTAAAGAATGCCTACTCAATCGGGTTTTGTTCTTTTCATCTATTTTTCATTGATAAAGAACGATATATAGGCATTTTAATGAGTTATATAAAATTGCACTATACGCTACAAAGCCTGAGAACATATTTTTTCAAATGGGCTATTCCATTTGAAAAAATTTTATCATTTGTCTTCAAAAGCAAATTTTATTCGCCAACTACTGATTTGTTTTGGGATAATTTAAAGATTCTCCTGCCCGAAAAATCTCACGCTTTCAAATTCGGATTATTTCCAACTACAAAAATCCGAATTCATACCACCATATTCTTTTCAAAAGTCCAATATCTGTTTGAGTTCGCAAAAATGTGGTAATTTTGAATTCTATTTAACAGCCGGATGCTAACATAACAAATTCTTAATACAATGAAAATAGACCACGACTCTCTGAAAAAAATAGCGCATCTGGCCAAACTCCATGTAAAACCCGAAGAAGAAGCCGCTCTACTCACCAGCATGGATAGTGTTTTGACATGGATGGAGCAGTTAAACGAAATCGATACGGAAGGTGTGGAGCCTTTGACACACATTATGGATGAAGTCAACAGTTGGCGCGAAGACTCGGGAAACAACATGTTGTCCAGGGAAGAAGCACTGGCCAATGCGCCAAGTCAGGATGGCACCTATATAAAGGTACCCAAGGTAATCGAATAGGTTACTATAGTATAAGGTTAAATTCGTCAGCGTCGAGATAGGCCGGAAAGGATTGCCGGTATTTCTGAAGTTCCGGCTTTGAGAGATAAACGATCTTTTCCGTCTCTTTATTCCCCAGATCAAAAAGAGGTTCCCCTAAAAAGTCCAGCGCGGCCGAGTCGCCCTGATGGCCGACGCCATTTGCATCCGCGCCTATCCTGTTCACGCCCACCACATAAGCCAGGTTCTCGATTGCCCGGGCTTTCAGGAGCGTTCGCCAGGCATGCGCACGGCGGGCGGGCCAGTTTGCAACATAAATCAGCAGATCGTAAGGATCAGATGCCAGATTTCTGCTCCACACCGGAAATCTCAGATCGTAACACACCAGTGGAAAAATATTCCATCCTTTCCATTTCACCAGCAACCGGGTATTCCCGGAGGTATAATTCTGGTGCTCCTCCCCCATTCTGAATAAATGCCGCTTGTCGCTGTACAAGAAAGATCCATCCGGCTGCACACACATAAGCCGGTTAAAAAAAAGACCGTTTTCCTTCACGGCAAAACTTCCGATGATCAACGCATTGGTCTGCAAAGCAATATGCTTCATCCACTTCGTTGTCGTCAGGTTCATCGGTTCTGCCAAACGGGTGTCCATTGTAAAACCTGTATTGAACATTTCAGGTAAAACAACAACATCAACCGGCTGGTCGATTCCTGCAATTTTTTCTTCCAGTGAAGAAAGATTGGCAGTAGCATCTTCCCAATACAATTCGGTTTGTATCAAACAAACCGCGAGTTTATCAACCGGATGGATCATTATCAATCAAAAAAAGCCTTTAACTTATTATCTGCGTCCTGGAAAACGCATCCGGTAGTCCGCGTCAGTTTTACCTTTAGAAATATCGGTCAGTTTCTTTTTAATCAATTGTTTTTTCAGCGTCGGCAGATAATCCACAAACAATTTACCCAGCAAATGGTCATATTCATGCTGAATAATCCGTGCGGCCATGCCTGTATATTCTTCTGTGAACTCGTTCCAGTCGGTATCACGGTAGCGGATTACCAGCCTTTCCGGCCTGTACACATCCCCGCGGATACCCGGAATACTCAGACATCCTTCTTCAAAAGCCCATTCCTCGCCACTTTCTTCCAGAATTTCAGGATTGATGAATGTTTTTTTGAAACCAACCAGGCTCAAATCCACTTCATCATCATCGTCGTCATCTTCGTCTTTTTCACTGAAAGGCGTTCCATCAGCCACAAAAACGCGAATATTTAGTCCAACCTGCGGCGCTGCAAGGCCTACACCATTCGCAGAATACATCGTTTCGAACATATCTGCCGAAAGCTTTTTCAGGTCCATTTCATCTTTTTCTATAAAGCGGGTTGCCTTTCTTAGTATGGGGTCGCCGAAGGCTACGATTGGGTAAATCATCTTAATTAAGTATATGAGATTTCTGGATAATTAAATTTAAAAAAGCATCCGGCATTTATCGCCTGCTCTCCATGAAAGACTGTAAAATGATCGTCGCACTGATCTTGTCAATATTTCCTTTTTCCCGCCGGTCACTTTTTTTTGAACCTCCCGCAATCATCGACTGCAAGGCCATCGACGAAGTAAATCTTTCATCATGGGTATGGACCGGGGTGTCAGGAAAACTTTTTTTCAACAATTTTATGAACGCATGAACCCGGGGTGCATTGTCACTTTCCGTATTGTCGAGCCGACGGGGCATACCGATTATAAATGCTTCAAGTGGCTCACTTTCAGAATATTTTTTTAAAAATTCCAGCAAGTCGTGCGTTCTCACCGTATCCAGAGCCGTTGCGATAATCTGCAAAGGATCCGTTACAGCAATCCCGGTGCGTTTTGCACCATAATCAATAGCCAATAGACGAGGCATTTTTCCAGTCAATAAGTGAATAGTCGATAAACGACTAAAAATTATCTTGCAAAGATAAGACCTTTCACTTAGCTTTCCCTGATTCCGATACCCGATAATAGATTTTGATACATGCATCACAGAATCCCATTATCTTTGTCAATATGATTGAAAAGCGCTGGATACAAAACCCCGAATTACCCTCTGATCAACTTGAAGTTGCCCGTGAACTGGCTGAGGCGTTACATGTGAACCCATTTTTGGCTACACTTCTGGTGCAGCGTGGCATTACCGATTTTGAGCAGTCGCGCAATTTTTTCCGTCCTGATCTTTCGCATTTACATGATCCCTATCTGATGAAAGATATGGATCTGGCCGTCGAACGCTTATCCCGCGCGATTACCAATGGTGAAAAAATTCTGGTTTACGGAGATTATGATGTGGACGGAACGACATCCGTTACGCTGTTTTACGGTTTTTTAAGAAAAATTTACGACAATCTCGACTACTATATTCCCGACCGCTACAATGAAGGTTACGGCGTGTCCTGGCAGAGTATAGATTTCGCCCAGGAAAATGGTTTTACCTTAATTGTAACACTGGACTGCGGTATCAAATCCGTGGATAAAGTTACGGAGGCAAATAAAAGAGGCATTGACTTTGTGATCTGCGATCACCACCGTCCTGGTGATGAACTTCCGCCTGCAGTTGCCGTTTTAGATCCGAAAAGAGAAGATTGCCCCTACCCTTATAAAGAACTGACCGGCTGTGGGGTTGGGTTTAAATTGTTGCAGGCTTTCTGTCTGCATCATGATATGCCGCAGGATTCTCTGTTTGAATATCTTGATCTGCTTGTGGTCAGCATCGCCGCCGATATTGTACCCATTACAGGTGAAAACCGGATTCTTTCGTATTACGGACTTAAGCAACTGAATGCGGCGCCCCGTGTCGGAATGAAAGCGCTGATCCAGATTGCCGGGATCACCGGAGCCCTGGACATTACCAACGTTGTATTCGGTTTAGGGCCGAGGATCAATGCGGCAGGTCGGATCAAACATGCCAAAGAGGCTGTAAGATTGCTTCTTTCGGAAGAAGAACAGGAAGCGACGGATTTTGCTTTTGAAATAAACAAACACAACAGCGAACGCCGGACTTTCGATAGCAGCATCACCGAAGAAGCGTTGCTGATGATCGAAAACGACAGCTGGTTTACCGATGCAACGAGTACTGTATTATATAAGGAAGACTGGCATAAGGGTGTGATCGGGATTGTGGCCAGCCGCTGTATTGAAAAATACCACCGGCCTACCATTATATTGACACAATCCCACGGAAAGGCGGCAGGATCTGCCCGATCCGTACCAGGATTTGATGTGTACGAAGCGATCGAGGAATGTGCAGAGCTTCTGGAACAGTTTGGCGGGCACACGTTTGCAGCGGGCCTGACCTTACCCCTGGAAAACATTGAAGCATTCCGGCTTAAATTTGATCAGATCGTCAGCAGCAGAATTCAGCCGGATCAGCTGATTCCTATGATCAATATTGATTTGGACCTTGATCTGAGTGCAGTTACGGCCAAATTTTATAATGTGTTGAAACAAATGGGGCCATTCGGACCTGGGAATATGACGCCGGTTTTTGAAAGCAAGCAGGTGTCCCTGGCAGGTCAGCCGATAATCCTGAAAGAAAAGCATATTAAATTTGACGTGAAACAAAACGGATCCCCCATTTTTACGGCCATCGGTTTTGGCATGTCCCAGTTTTATGGGGACCTTATCAAAGGGCGCCCGTTTTCCATTTGCTATAATCTTGAAGAGAATAACTTTCGGGATAAAAAAACGTTACAGTTATTTCTGAAAGATGTAAAATTTCACTAAACCGGTTGACGGTTATTGAATTACCCTAATTGAACAATGATATTAAGAACCGAAAATCTGGTTAAAAAATACGGTGCACGGCTTGTCAACAACAACGTAAGTTACCAGGTTGAACAAGGAGAAATTGTTGGATTGCTGGGCCCGAATGGCGCAGGCAAAACAACATCCTTTTATATGGCTGTGGGTTTGGTTAAACCAAACAGCGGGAAAGTGTATCTTGACGACAAGGATATCACCGACCTTCCCATGTACAAACGTGCAAGGCTTGGACTTGGTTACCTGGCTCAGGAGGCTTCCGTTTTCAGGACATTGACGGTGGAAGAAAATATCAGAGCGGTATTGGAAATGACCGATATGCCCAAAAGTGCACAGAAACAAAAAGTGGAAGAGCTGCTTGAAGAATTTCACCTGCAGCACGTTCGGAAAAGCAAGGGGATGGTATTGTCGGGAGGCGAAAGGCGCCGTACGGAAATTGCCCGTTCCCTGGCCGTTGATCCAAAATTTATTTTGCTGGATGAACCTTTCGCAGGTGTTGACCCCATTGCCGTAGAAGATATTCAAAGCATTGTGGCCAAGCTAAAAACCAAAAACATCGGTATCCTGATCACGGACCACAATGTAAACGAAACACTTTCGATCACAGACCGTGCTTATCTTTTGTTTGAAGGAAAAATTTTGAAACAGGGCAGCGCCGAAGAACTGGCCGAAGACGAACAGGTGAGAAGGGTATATCTGGGCCAAAACTTTGAGCTGAAACGCAAAGTTTAATCAATAAGCCTTCAGCATAGAAAAGGGAACGCTCTGGGCACTCCCTCTCTTACAATTATTCACCATGAACTGTATTTACTAAAACTTATTTTTTAGGGCACTTTTTGCAGCGCTTCCCTTTCTTTTTATAGGCCTTGCAACAATCTTTAAAAACGCACGCATCACTTTGGTTCAGCGATTTTGACCAAAAATTATTTGGTTCATCAAGTATTGTTGGTTCACTAAAAATCATCCCGTTCATTTCTTCTCCGTTATAAGTGAGACAAATGTAGGGTCTATTTAGAATCATTCAAAATTTTTGACAAATTATTTTGAATAAATCTAAATAGGTTACAAAAAAAAGCTGCTTAAAATACCGGAAACGGGTCTTTGAATTTCCCTTTTCCCTCCATCTGAATAATTTCGGCTGTGGTGCATAAACATTGCGTCAATTCTGAAACGATTAATTCCTGATCCAGATCCTGCCCGATCAGTACCAATTCATTAGTCCGGTCTCCAAAACGCCCCCATCCCGACTCGATAGACTCCCGGTTATCGATGTAAGCCTGATAGCGGATCCGCTGACTTAGCGGCATGCTTGCCCACCACACACCCGCGCCTTCTGCACGCAGCGACCCGCCAGCCTGGCTCCAGTTCAGGGCATCACCCGGCCGCGAAGCGATCCAGAAAAGTCCCTTACTCCGGATGATACCGGCTGGCCAGTGCTGTGAAAGATATTTCCAAAACCGCTCCGGATGGAAAGGCCGTTTATCCCGAAAAACAAAAGAGGTAATTCCATACGCTTCGGTTTCAGGCGTATGCGATCCATTTTCCAATTTTTTAAGTTCCTGAATCCAGCCGGCAGATTGCGTTGCCTGATCGTAGTCAAACAAACCGGTGTTTAGAATATGTTTTGCCTCAACTTTCGAAAAGGAGCTTTCAATAACACGGGCAGTAGGATTCAAAGCCATTAAAACTGCTTTCAATTCGGCCAGGTGACCGGGCAAAACCAGATCCGTTTTATTCAGGATAATGACATCCGCAAATTCGATCTGGTCTGTTAATAAGTTTACAATTGTCCTCGTATCCGATGCATCATCGTTCAGGGCACGACTGACAAGGGTATCCAACGAACCGAAATCTTTTGAAAAATTGAAAGCGTCTACCACCGTGACCATGCAATCGATCATCGCCCATTTTGAGAGATCGATTCCGTTTTCATCGTCCACAAAACTGAAAGTCTGCGCAATGGGTACGGGTTCCGAAATTCCCGTACTTTCGATGAGCAGATAATCAAAATGCTTTTCTTTCGCCAGTTTTTCAACTTCTATCATCAAATCTTCACGCAGTGTACAGCAAATACAACCGTTTGACATTTCCACGAGCCTTTCCTCTGTCCGGCTTAATGTATGCTCATTCCTGACAAGCTGTGCATCAATATTTACCTCACTCATGTCATTGACAATCACCGCTACTTTCAACCCTTCTTTATTGTGAAGGATATGATTCAGCAAGGTTGTCTTGCCTGCACCCAGGAAACCACTTAATACCGTTACCGGAAGTTTTTTGTCCGTCATATTTTCACCATTCATATTATTACTCCGACACAGTATATCCTTTCGACCTCAGGTTTTCGAGAATTTCCTCCCGGGATGTCCTGTTACTTTGGAAAGTGAGCGCCACCATCCCATCCGCAATTTGAATCCGGTTTGACTTGACGCCCTTTATCTCAACCAGATCGTTTAGCAGCCTTGCGCGGTCGTAATCGCCGGAAATATTAATATCCATCTGTCTGTGCGTTTTAAAAAGCAGAAACTGTTGCTCAGCCAATTGCTGGTTTTCACTTTTGAAAGGCTCATAATAACTGATTGTCAAACCGCCCATGGCAATGATCATACTGACAAAGTGAATAACCCGCTCTTTCAAACCACAAAACGGTTTTACCCCGGCTTGATCAAGAACAATTTTACCGACTAAATAACCCGCTACACCGAGCTGAAATACCATTAACATTGCCTTGTATCGCGTAAAAAAATCAAAATGAGAAAGCGACGTCCCGGCGATTGACAGTAACGGAAGCAGGCAGCAGCCCAGGTGGAGAAACGTGGCCAGGATGGTCAGCGGCAATGTAAAAATTAATCTGAAACGCATATTATTAAATGATCCGATTGTTTGATTCAATCTTTTTAATCATTTTTGCAACATAGTTGCAAATAATAGAGTTCAGTTCGATATGAAAAAAACACATTTCCTTCCGGGTCTGGTTTTAATATTCGTTTTAACCGCCTGTGCAAAAGACAAGGCTAAATCTGACGTGCTGGTTGAGGCCAATAAAGTACATCTTGAATCCGTTGCTATACTCGAAACTGTTGAAAGGGAGCTTCATGCCATGAGCAAACGGGCAGAAACCAAACAGGATTCTGCCCGTTTGCAAAAACTGGACAGCTTGCAGGATCTTATGGAATTGTGGGAAGAAGGCATGATCGAAGTTCCCGGTTTTGAGCACGAACACCATCATAAAAAAGGAGAACATCACGAACACAAGCCAACTCCGCAAATGACGGATGCGTCGATGCTGGAATATCAGCTTAATGCCAAAGCGGCCATTGAAGCTTTACAAAAGGATTTAAAAAATATTTAACGCTCAATAACAAGATTGTCCGATGAAAACACTGCTGATGATTTTTATGCTGACTTACACAGCAACCAGACCGTTGATAATAAACTGGAAGAAACTGGCCGATGTGGAGTTTACCAGAAAGCTTAGTAAGGAAGTGAATATGTACTTTTTATATCCAACGTTCGGGCCTACGGTGAAGGCGCTGCAGGGAAAAGAAATTCAGATCAAAGGATACATTATTCCTGTCGACGAAACTGAAAACATCTATGTTGTTTCGGCGCAACCGATGGCCATGTGTTTTTTCTGCGGAGGTTCAGGACCGGAATCCATCATGGAACTGCAATTCAAGAACAAAAAACAGCGGTTCAAAACGGATGAGGTCAGAACCGTAAAAGGTGTTTTACAACTGAATCCAACGGATATCGAGCATCTCAACTACATTTTAAAAAACGCTGAGGTTGTGGAATAAAATCGGGTTTGGCGCTGACCAATAACCTCAGCACCAAACCCGAAATAATTTACCGTTGAACAAAATCTATCTACTTAATTTTCTCCCAGATTTCGTGAACCGGTTTACCTGCTGTACTCATCCCTTTATGGTCCCAACGACCATTATCCAATTTATAATCGAATGTCACGGTATTCCCCACCCGGTTATTATCCTTGGAAAAAAACTCAATTCTTTCCGAGTATTTACCGTTTTTAAGGGTGTAAGTCCCGCCACCTGTATTGTAAAATGTCTTTTCAGCCGTATCAAAAGCAATCCACTGGAAACGCGTTCCTGATAAAATTTTCAATGTTTTGCGTGTTCCCTGCTGGTGAATCTTAACCAGGTCACTTTGTCCGTCATTGGCTCGTTCTGTAATTCTCCACGCGCCAGCCAATGGAGCGTTTTCACTTTCGTCAATTTTCATCCAAACCATCGATTCCTCGTATTTCAAGGTCAGAACCCCATCTTTTTTGCTCACGGTAAATACAATGGGGATGCCTACTTTGGCCGTATCCGAAGGATTAAACTCGGGGGTATAGGTCATTTGATCACCCTGCATGGTGAATGGCCCGCCCTCAGTCCGCTCATAATATTTATTCAGGACACTGTAAGAAGCGATTGTCAGATAATTATCCGCAACAATTAACGTGGAAGTGCTGCCTGTTGGCTCCTGCGACTTCCAAGCCCCTTTAGGCACCTGGGCCATCGCCAGAGAACCGCAGAAAAATAGTGCTATCAAAACAAGTTGTTTCATGCGCTGTATAGTTTACGTTTGTGTGATTACCTTATCAAAATTATGCCAGCCAGGCGTGATTTTTAGATTACTCTGTTCAAAAGCCCGCTATCGGAGCACTTCTTTCAATACATCCAGGGACCGGATTTCTCCCAGCGTGTCCATGTGTATTTTGTAAAAGAAAAGAAGCTTTTCCAAAATATCAACCCGCCGCGACCGGTCCAGTGCCACGACTGTGCCGTAAGGCTCCATTAACAGCTGGTGCGTAACATGCAATTCCCGGGTATCGGCCATGTGGGGATAATGGTTTTCCCGCAATTCCCCTTCCAGATCATCGATCGTCTCGATACCAAAACCGAGATAAGAAGCCAGCTGTAACAAAAACTGGATATGAAAATTTTCAAAACCACCATCTGCTTCGTCCAGATACAAAACGGAATTTTCGATAAATTGAAAAAGCGGCTCGTTCGTCTCTTCTTCCTTTAAAGTTTTTCCCAAAATCTCCGTAATAAACATCGCCAGGCTCGACTTGTACATATCATAAGGCAAACTCCGGAACGGCGCATAACATTTCATTTCCGAGATCCGGTGGATCGTATCCTCCTTGCGCTTATGATAAACCACCATATCCAGCAACGTAAGCGGCTGAAAAAGAGCGATCTTATTCGTTTTCGATTTACTGCTCCGAACTCCATTTACGATATAACTCTGTATCCCAAAGGATTCGGTATATACCTTCGCGATGATCGAGGATTCACGATACCGGATATAATTGAATGCGATTCCCCTGGTTTTGTGCAGCATAGAAAAAGAGCTATTTCGCAAAAATAAGGATTAAAGGCGCTATACTTCGATTCCAGTTTTAATTTGTTCAAACAGATGCCTAAAAAAAACAGTTTACTTTTTCATGAATAAAAATTCGGCGTTTCATCCAGAAAATAATTAAAAAAAATTAAAAACATTTTCGACTTTCTCCCGTTCTTTTTTCGTAAATTAATATAAAAAAAAGTAGTTAATATTTTCATAAACCAAGTTAAATGTATCTGCCTACCTGAAAGAAGTTTACTTCTTACTGTTTATAAAAACACGACTGCAAAAAAACAGTGAGATTTGAAGTTTTTTAAGAGAAAGGATTTGTACCTTTATTCCGTGTTTACGAACTAAGAACGTTTTTCGTTCGTTAACAAATCATTAAAAAAGGAATAAGATTTGCAGCCAGCAAACGAACATATTTCTAACTCATTATTCTTCTCATGAGCGACGCCATAAAGCATGAGTGCGGGATTGCACTCATCCGTCTTCGAAAGCCATTTCAATACTACATTGACAAATACGACACGCCGCTATATGCCGTGCACAAGCTTTCTGTAATGATGGAAAAACAGGTCAACAGAGGGCAAGATGGAGCCGGAGTTGCCAACATCAAAATTGATGTTCCGCCTGGAAAACGTTATATCAGCCGTTACAGATCCGTAGAACCACAGCCACTTACCGACATTTTTTCCAAAATTCATAAGAAATTCCGCAAAGGGCTTAAGAATAATAAGGAGCGAATCTCGGATGCAAAATGGTTACAGGAAAATCTTGCATTCACGGGTGAAGTCTGGTTGGGACATTTGCGCTACGGAACACATGGTACCAATGAGGTCGAAAACTGTCACCCGATGTTACGCCAGAGCAACTGGAGAAGCCGGAATCTGGTCATGGCGGGAAACTTTAACATGACCAATGTTGACGAGCTTTTTGGGAAACTGGTCTCTCTTGGTCAGCACCCAAAAGAGAAAGTAGACACCGTTACGGTTATGGAGAAAATTGGACATTTTCTTGATGAAGAAAACCAGCGTGTCTTCGATCGTTTCAAAGGAATATATGAAAATCCGACTTTATCGGATGTTATTGAAGAAAATATTGACTTACAGCGTCTTCTGTACCGATCATGCCGCGATTTTGATGGCGGATATGCGATGTGCGGTCTGACTGGTTACGGAGCTTCTTTTGTCATTCGTGATCCGGCTGGAATTCGACCTGCTTTTTATTATGCTGATGACGAAGTAGTCGTTGTTGCCTCTGAAAAACAGGCGATCAAGGCTGCATTTAATGTCGAATATTCTCAGATTCAGGAAATCACGCCTGGTTCGGCGCTTATTGTTGATAAAAACGGAGAGTATAACGAGTTTCCTATTCTTCCACGTCTTGAAAAACGTTCGTGCAGCTTTGAGCGTATTTATTTCTCAAGAGGTACCGATCCGGATATTTACTACGAGCGCAAGCAACTTGGTAAATTATTGATCCCGCAGATACTTAAAGAGATCAATTACGATCTTGAAAATACGATCTTCTCTTATATTCCAAATACGGCTGAAACATCCTTCCTCGGAATGATCGAGGGTCTGGAAGAATATCTGGCGAAGAAAAGAAAGCAGGCCATTATGGATGGAATCCTTTTTGAGGCCGATCTTGAAAAAGTCCTTTCTTTCCGTCCCCGTATCGAGAAGCTCGTAACAAAGGATGTTAAATCAAGAACCTTTATTACAGCCGATGAATTGCGCGACGACATGGTGTCGAGTGTGTACGATACCACCTTTGAAGTTGTTCGTAAAAATGTGGATACTGTCGTCATTATTGATGATTCGATCGTACGCGGCACGACCCTGGAAAAGAGCATTCTGACCATGCTTGACAGACTAAATCCGAAGAAAATCGTGGTTGTATCGTCGGCACCGCAGATCCGCTTCCCGGACTGTTATGGTATCGACATGTCTAAAATGAAGGATTTCGTGGCTTTCAGGGCTGTGTTGAAGTTGCTTGAAGACAGAGGCATGGATTATTTACGTGAGGACGTCTACACACAGGCTGTGGCATCCATCGCGACAAAAAATTCCTTCCATACCAATTATGTGAAAGCCCTTTATGATCCTTTTACAGACGAAGAAATTTCAAATGCAGTCGCTGAAATTATCCGTCCCAAGGATTTGAATGCTGAGCTTTCCGTGATTTTCCAAACCGTTGACAATCTTCACAAAGCTTGTCCAAACCATATCGGAGACTGGTACTTTACAGGAAATTATCCAACTCCGGGCGGAAATAAAGTAGTGAACAAAGCCTTTGCCAATTCGCATGAAGGCAAGCTGGAAAGAGCTTATTAATAAAGACTTTCTTATATATCTTACAGTCGTCTGTTTTTCGGACGGCTGTTTTTTTATGTAATTCGAAATTGCGATAAAATTAAAAATAACCTCTAATTTGGCATTTTATTAAAAATCTAAATCCATATGATCTCATCTCACAAATTCAATTTTGGTAAAATCCTCTCCTTCGTATTATTGCTTTCTGCTATCCTGGGCGCTTCCGCACATGCGCAAACCACATCAAAAGGAAGTCTGAAAGATATAAATTTCCTGGACGGACGCTGGAAAGGTAATTATAACGGAGGAACCATTGAAGCTTCATGGACTGCCCCCGAAGGCGACAATATTGTTGGATTTATCCGTATGGTTAAAGATGGCAAAGCAACGCTTTATGAACTTTTTGCTTTTGAACAAACCGAAAAAGGACCTGTTGCCCATGTAAAACATTTCAAGCCGGGTATGATTTCGCTTGAAGAGAAGGATGTGTCTGACACTTACAATTTTATTGAGGCTAAGAAAAACGAAGCTTTATTCGAAAAAGATGATGTTTCGGTACGTATTATTTATGAAAGACGTAGCCAGAATCAGCTCGTGATCAGAAGAGGAAAAATGGAAAACAATAAGTGGGAATTCATCGACTTATTCGTTTTCAACCGTATTCCTTAATTTTTAAGGATCAGGTAAACACCTGCGATCAACAGCAATGCGCCGCATATCCTGGGAAAACTGATCGGATGTACTGCAAAACCCTGAAAGCCGTAGTGGTCTATGACCATTGCGGCTAACATTTGTCCGGCTATAACCAAACAAATCAAGTTGGCCGGTCCGATGTCCCTCACAATAAAAATTACCGTGACCACGTAAAAAGCACCTAAAAATCCTCCCGCATATTTCCACAAACTCACTTCACGGAAAGTTTCAAGCGAGGGCAACGGATTCTGGTTAAAAAACGGGAAAGCAATCAACAATACCATAAGTCCAAAGCTGAACGAGGTGATCGCCGCCATAAGTGGATTTCCCAGCGCAACACGAAGCTGTGCGTTTACACCCGACTGGATCGTATTAGCCATCCCGATCATAAAAGCCAGGAGCAGGAATAACCAATTCATATTGTTAGAAATAGTAGATTTTGAATCAGATTCGCAGTCGGATTATTTTTTCAATTCATTCACTTTATCAGGATCCACAGTACGGAAATGTCCGTAAACTCTGAGAATAATAGCCAGCGCAACAGTCACTTCCGCAGCGGCCACCACAATAACAAAAAGTGCAAAAAGCTGCCCTCCTATCCGTTCCGGATCATGACGGCTAAAAGCAACCAGGTTAATATTAACGGCATTCAGCATCAGCTCAATCCCAAGTAAAATACCAATCAGGTGTTTTTTCGTAATGGCAATGGCTAGCCCTATGCAGAACAAAGCCGCCGCAACAATTAAATAATGTTCTACCGGAATGGTTGTCATGAGGCAGGATTTCGGTTTAAGGCAAGATAGGCGGCTCCAACTAACGCAACCAGTAAAAGTATAGCGGCAATTTCAAAAGGTAAAAGATGGCTGGTCATCAATTCAACGCCGATTGTTTTAAGCGTCGAGCGAGAAACATTGCTTTCGCCCGTCATCTTGAAATTTGAAGTGACGATCACATAAGACAAAAAACCAAACAAACTGGCACCAATCAGAAAGCCCCAGAACTGACGGGCCATGGATACGACTACACGGTTGGGCGTTGTAGAAATTGCTTCTTTATCTGCTTTTTGGGTCAGCATGATACCAAATATCAGTAACACGAGGATCCCTCCAACGTAAACCATAATCTGCGTAACAGCAAGAAAATCTGCTCCGGCTAAAACATACAACGCTGCAACGCCAAGAAATGCCAGGAATAAAGCAAATGCGGCGTAAATAAGATTTCTGGAAAACAGTATAAAAAGCGCAGCAATAATCGCCAGTCCTGAAAAACCATAAAATGCAGCTATTTCCATATTGATCTTACTAATTATTTATTCCTGATCGGGTGTCTTAGGTTTTGGTTTCATCGTCGGACGAAATGCTGGTTTCGCTTTTACCTCCTCATTTTCAACTTTGTCAACCGAGGCTTCCGGTGTATCTGAAACCGGAGTTTTAGGCTTCATCGTGGGGCGGAATGCAGGTTTGGCAACAACGGGCTCTGCCGGAGTTGCAGAAATATCTTCATTCTGAGGAGCCGCTTCAACTTTCGGTTTCATCGTGGGACGAAACACGGGTTTTGCCTTTACCTCCTCATTTTCAACTTTGTCAACCGAGGCTTCAGGCCTATCTGAAACCGGGGTTTTAGGCTTCATCGTTGGGCGGAATGCTGGTTTGGCAACAACGGGCTCTGCCGGAATTTCAGACGCATTTTCACGCTGAGGAGCCGCTTCAACTTTCGGTTTCATCGTGGGACGAAACACGGGTTTGGCCTTTACTTCCTCATTTTCAACTTTGTCAACCGAGGTTTCCGGCGTATCTGAGACCGGGGTTTTGGGCTTCATCGTTGGGCGGAATGCAGGTTTGGCAACAACGGGCTCTGCCGGAGTTGCAGAAATATCTTCATTCTGAGGAGCCGCTTCAACTTTCGGTTTCATCGTAGGACGGAACGCTGGCTTGGCTTTCGGTACTTCATCCGGCTGGACTTCGTTACCTTCCTTTGCCTCTGGCGGTACTGCCTTTGGTTTCATTGAAGGTTTGAAAGGCAAACGCGGAGCCACCGTTTTCTCTGCCGGTTCCTCAGGCACTTCATCAGCCGCAATAGACTTGACCTCAGTCGGAGCCGGTTTACGAGGCTGAAAAACCGGTTTTGGTTTGACAACTTCCGTTGGTTCTTCCTCCGCTGAAACCGCTTCCTGTTTCGGTTTAATTGTCGGCTTGAAAGTCGGACGTGCCACAGGTGCTTTCGCCGTCACTTCAGGCGCAGCAGCCGGTTTTTGCGCCGCCTTAAGGGCTTCTTTTTCTTTTTGGAATTGTTCCAGTAAATCTCTTTTTTCCTGTGCCTCCTCCGCCGTGAGATTTCCGAAATTATAAACCATATCCCGTATATCGACCTCACTGTAATCGAAAGTCTTCGTCATTGTGAGGCATTCTGTCGGGCATACGGTGGTACAAAGGCCGCAATAGCAGCACTTTGCCATGTCAATATCAAATTTGGCGGCGTACAAGCGGATTGGCGAACCGTCCGATGCTCTGCCCACCTCTTCAATCGCCCGGATGGGCTCAATTTCTATACAATCAACGGGACAAACTTTTACGCATTTATCACAGACAATGCAGTCGTCCATCTCGTTATGCAAACGATAGCGGCCATTATCCGGAATCGGAATGGTTTCCTGAGGATATTGAATGGTAACAATACCATTCTGTAAATCAAAAAAATCACCTTTTCGGATATCCGTTGCCATACGCCGTTTTCTTGCATCAAATAAATGGCGCAAGGTCAGCTTCATACCCGTCAACGTGGTATTGATACCCTCTGATATATTTTTAAAGTAAGTCGACAACGTTAGCAGGTCTCGATTTTCAATTCATAACTAATCCGGAGCGTTCCGAAAATAAGCCTATTGCAAAGATAGAGTAAACTCTGAAAAAACTTACTTTTCCACAAAAACACCTTCCAATAACACCCATAATTCTTTCTGGATTGACTGCGTTTTATCCGCCGTATACCAACGCTGAATGTCTTCGGCAAACGCTTTGAATGGGGTTTTCTCCGGATTGGCTATATATTCTTCCAGTTTATGCTGAGCACCTTCCGGACGTGGTCCCCAGGTAAAAATCTCGTCAAACTCCTCATCCACGGCAATAAGTTTAGGGATAGAACGTCCTCCGTTGGTCAGATACCGATCCATAAGATCCAGATTTTCGTCCCGCAGCAATAATTGAAAGCTAATCAGTGGATTTAATTTAGCCACTGCTGCCAGTACGGGAATACATTGTGCGGCATCGCCACACCAGGCTTCCGTAAGTACATACCAGGTCTGCGGTATTTGAATCTGCTTCACTGTCATTTTCAAACTTTCGCTCAAAACCGTCGTCTTGTTAAGCCGCTGCATCCGGTGCAGGTTCAGCTTTGTATAGTCATTGAGCTCTTCTGACTGTTTTGGGCCGGTTGTCCTTTGTTCCATGACAACCAATTCCATCAATAACATATAATCGGGATAAGAATAAATATTCCGCTCCGTCCCATTCTGAAATAAATCCGCTACGTTCTTCATGAAAATACATTGGTACAAAGAAAAAACCCGTACATGATCATTTCAGTTCAGACAATCCGGTTCAAATATTTACTATAATCGATTTGTTCTGCTATATAATCTTCATTCATCAACGGGGAGGTGAATAAATAATCGGCAGTAGCGCGGTTTGATGCCACGGGTATATTCCACACCACGCATAAACGCAGCAAGGCTTTTACATCCGGATCATGCGGCTGCGCCGACATCGGATCCCAGAAGAAAATCAGCAAATCAATCTTTTCCTCGGCAATCATGGATCCTACCTGCTGGTCACCACCCAGCGGGCCGCTCAAAAGACGGATCACAGGCTGCTCCAATAATTCTTCCAGTAACCTCCCCGTTGTGCCCGTGCCATATAGTTCATTTTTTGCCAATTGCGCACGATTGGCACGCGCCCAGTCCATCAATTCCGTTTTACGGTTGTCGTGTGCCACCATGGCGATACGTTTGCGGGCAGCGATTTTTCTAAAATTTGTCATTACAATCCGGACTTGAGAGCAAACATCAGTCCAAAACCAATGCGGTTCAAAGATGCTCAATATAATTCAAATACTCTTTTGCCAGTACCTGCCTGTCAAAATGTTTTTTGGCAAAACGATAACCATTCTCTCCCTGCGCTTTCACCAACTCAGGATTTTTTAAATAAACCCTGATCTTTTCCGCAAAATCAACCGGATCCTCCGGTTCCACAAAAATACCGGCAGCAGCCTCTTCTACAAGCTGCCTGGAAACCCCGTCAATCACCATCAAAACAGGCTTTTTACAGGAAAAGTAATCGAAGGTTTTATTTGAATAAATGGTCTTGAAGACATCTGTTTTCTTCAAAACGGAAGCGCCCATATCGGACGCGATTATATATTTCAAGACTTCCTTTTTGGGCAATGCGTCTATAAAATGTACATTTTCAATTTTTCGGTTTGCAGTTTGAGCTATCAAACATTCCTTCTGTTCTCCATCGCCAATAAGCAGGAAAAGCACATGGGTATCGCGCAACAATTCCGCAGCTTCCAAAACCTGAGCCAGATGATTTGCCACACCATGGGCACCTGCATAAGTGATTACGACCCTGCCCTCCAATTTTTTAGCTTTCCTGAAAATGACGGGATCAAATTCGCCAAGCAGCTTATCGGAAAGGGCAAAATCTGCGGCATTTGGAATTAAAATGATCTTATCAGCCGGGATATTCTTCTTAGCTATTAAAATTTCACGAAATGCCGGTGTCAAAACTACAATTGCCTTCGCTCTGCGATAAACCAGGGATTCCAGCCAAAAAGCAAAACGGATCAGCAATTTGTTTTTCAGCACACCCATATCCATGGCAGATTCCGGCCATAAGTCGCGGATCTCAAACAAAAAAGAAATCCCCTTCCACCAGTTCAGGAAAACAGCGATGAATCCTACGAATAAGGGCGGCGAGGTCACGATCATGATGTCATACTCGTCCTTTGCATAAAAAATGCCCGCCCAGATACCAGAAAAAGTAAAGGCAAAAAAACCAGACAAACGGCTAAAAAATCCTTTTCCTGGTTTCCCGGCATAACAACGGATCACTTTCACCCGGTCCCGGTTTGTGTACCTGTGAAAGAACTTATCCTCATAATCCGGAGATCTGTTTCCCATGTAATGTCGCATGCCGGCAATAACCGTAATCTCATGCCCGCTTTCCGACCAGATCCGGCTCATTTCATTCCAGCGGGTGCCACCACCTTCGCCATCTTCAAGAAAAAACTGATGTATCAACAATATGCGCATCCTTCATTTTTCTTTGAGGTTCAAAACCGATTTCAGTCCTGATGTATCTTTCGCCTGTACTAAAAACGATACGATGCGTCTGTTTTTTACAACCATAAGAAGGCGCATACCAACCCTCCGTTTTGACCGATGGAATCTCTTTGCCTGATTTCAGAAAAGCCCTGATATAGAATTTTTCAAAAAAATTCCCTGTCGGGTGCCAGAGCTGTTGCATTGCAATATTGGCGGGGGCGTTTTCAATCCAGTCTTCAATAATCCAGTGAAACACGTTCTCTGTTTTCGTCACCCGGCGCCGATGAATAATATTTCCACCAAGTTGTTTGAATCCTTCAAACCAGCCTTCGAAAACCGATTTATCATCGCCTGTTTTCCAATATCCATAGCTTTTTGTGATCCAGTCATGCCAAATGAACCACAGTCCTCTCCTCATTTGATCATAGCCGTCAAGCATAATGGTGTTATGGGAGGCGGTTCCTGAGAAATAATCTGTCCATTTTTTTTCGGTATTGTATTTGAAAGATCCCGCATCCCTCAAAATGTTTTCACCATTTATCCAGATATCAAGGTGTAAGTTATCAGACTGAAAAGGACGGTTTTGGTAACTGCCGCAGCGAAGAAATGCCCTGCTGCTTTTGTCCTGTAAAACATAATAACCTCCATGAGGAAAAATATAGGTTTTCACCTCATTTCCATGTCGTAATTGCCTACTTTCCTTTTGCCCTGGTATCCCGAGCCACCAGCTTTCTTCTTCCCATGGGCCCGCACCATAATTGAGCGCTTCGCCCAAAACATTGGCCAGGGCCGATAACTGCGGTCTGTAATCTCTGAAATGGCAGTCGGATAACGGGAAAAATAAGGCGCCATCATTGTTCCCATAATTTGGCAGCTTCCCGGATCTGTGATCCTGACAAGCATGTAAAAACCACAATGATTTTTTGGCTTTGTCATAGACAACCGCATCCCAGGATTCATTATTCAGATGCGCCAGCTGAATCGCCCAGCTCAGCAGCTGAATCACAACCCGGTGATAATTCATCGAAAACTGTAAAAACGTGCCGTCTTCATAAACTTGATAGGTAATTTCCTCTTCAAACCATTTTTTCCCGCTTCGCTTCCAGTCCGCACTTTCTTCGAAAAAAGGATATAACAACCCTACCAGGTATAAGCCCAGCGTTTCCGTTAAAGCATGATTATTCCGTACGGCTATCCGGGAAAAATGAATATTACCGGCAACATGACGCATCTGGTCGTAAATACTACCAGTAATGTGATCAAATAATGGTTGCGTTAAGGCAGGTGATTTTTTGTAATACTGTAACGCGAAAGTCCAGTTCAAAACCCGGAGCGTAATTTCCTGGCTGCATCGCCAGTTGGGTCCGCAATTCACAGGATTATCCTGAATCCAGCTTTTTATTGCCGCAAAAACGGCCTCAGATTGGTCTTTGCCAAAGTGGTAATCATACCGGATCAGATCGTAAAGAAATGTAAACCGGGATTTCTCCCAGACAAATTTGATATCACCAGCCTCAGCCGAAAAATCAGCAATCTCCGTCCAGTGTTTTGACTTGTCGTACTGAAAACCAGTTTCCGGATTTGTCACCCAACGATCTACTTTGTACCAGATTGAGCAAAAAAACAGTATCTGATTATTTTGAAATGCCTTAACACGCTTCGCCAGCGACCGGTAATCCAATTGATTTAAAGGCTGAGAAGAAATTGCAGGCCCGTCCCCGAAGAAAAAATGCACAGGCAGATTTCGCCAGTCTGTCAAAGTAATTAACGTGCCATGATCGGATGAAACAGGAAAACGATACTTCAAGATCCCTGTTCTTCTTTGAAACGCATACCAAAGACGAAAGCTCGTGTAGCGCAGCCCCATGTTCCAGGCAAACTGAACGGCATCGGACAGCGCTGTCCAATGATTTTTAATAATTTTCTTCATAAAAGTGTGTGTAATTGTTCATGCAAGATAAGAAATTGAGGGAGTCCTGGTTTATAAACCGTTTACAGTTTTACAAAAGGTTATCTTTGGGTCATATTTCGGCATTTTGAAAAATAGATGCGCTAGCAGCATTGCACTTCATCATGCCTTAATATCCCATTAGTACCTTTGGTTTTAACTTTTAAACATGACTCCTACGACTTTATCAAAATACACAGTACCGGTTTTAAAAAAAGACCAGCCCGACGATACTTATAAATTCCAGCCGCTGCCCGCACCAACGGGTGAATATCCTTATCATCTTGCATTACAGAAAATCATCCCGGAAGTCGGCACAGAAAGGACCGTTTTCCACATGCTGGGCGATACCGGCAGTATAGGAAATCCTGCTTTTCAGCATCTGGTAGCCAGGGAAATGGCAAAACAATATGAAGTTGGAGAAAAAGACCAGCCTCAGTTCCTATTTCACCTCGGCGATGTAGTTTATACTTTTGGTGAAGCCAATCGTTATTACACGCAGTTTTTTGAACCTTATCAAAAATATCCCGGCCCGATATTCGCCATTGCCGGAAATCATGACAGCGATGTAAATCCAAATGCAATTCCTTACAAAAGCCTTGATGCTTTCAAGGCGGTTTTCTGCGACACCGAACGCAGAGCGGTCAGTTTTGGCGGCGAAGCGGAGCGAACCAGTATGATCCAGCCCAATATTTACTGGACGCTCAAAGCACCTCTGGCGAATATCATCGGGTTACACAGCAATGTTCCCAAGTTCGGCGTCATTACACCAAACCAAAGAAACTGGTTTAAGGAAGAGTTAAAAACAGCGGCCTCAGAACGCCCTGAAAAGGCTTTGATACTTGCCCTGCACCACGCTCCTTACTCAGCGGATATCAACCATGGTGCAAGCGTACCGATGATTGAATTTCTCGAAGGTGTTTTTGGATCAAGCTGAAAAGTTGGGGGGAATGAAATAAATTATTTGCTTTGTAGCCCGAACCAATCCCGTTTGCGTGTTGAACGAATCTTATCAAGCCTTAGTCCGTATCCTTTTGCCAGAAGGCATCCTTGAATATTTCGAGCTTACCAAAATTGTGGAGTCTATTCCTGGCTTGAACATCTACCTTGAAGA